>NC_020453.1:0-1200000 GCF_000344805.1 Bradyrhizobium oligotrophicum S58
CGAAAAACATCGGCTCGAAAATGACTTAAGCGCATAGTGCGCTCAAGTGATTGGAAAAGTCGCCGCGCTCGGCCCGAACGTAAAAAAATTATGAAGAAATTTTGGGCAGACGATGTTGTTTGTCACATCCGAGATTCCTCGCGATGATTCAAAACGTTGCTTTCTTAACGCGCAACACCTCGTGGCAAGCGGCGCGAAGACTCGTCGCGCGTGCTCCGATCAAATGGATTGCGAGTCCCGGCGCATCGTGTATTTCTTAAATCCACTCGCGGCGCCCACGATCTTGAGACCAGCGCGGTTTTAGAAACGGGGCGGACGTGCAAATCGGCGGCGGTGTGCGCGTTGGCGACGCTTTCAATAGCGATAGCCGGATTGGTACCCATAGCAATATGGGGAACGACTGAACTTTGTCGAAATTTCTCGGGCGTGACATCATCGTTGCGCCGCTTTGAACAAGAGAAATACGACATCGGTCGACCCGGCTCGAGCTTGCGTCGGCTTCGCTCAGCGAGCGGACAAGTTGGACGGGATGTACGGCGTAGCGGCTGAATCTTGGGGTTCAGGCGCGGCTGCATTGGGATGACAACTTGCCGTGAGCAATCGCGGCAGGGCGGGGAGGTTGCATGTTTTACGGACACATTGCGGGCACACACGATAGGCTAGTTCCGGATCACGCACCCTTGGCGGTCGACCTGACAGTCGACTTGTCGGTCAACCTGGCGGTCAACACTGAAGTGATCGACATCTCCAGCCCGGCCATCGCCAGCACGGCAATCGGCCCTCCCGCGTCCATCGCGCATCTGAGTATGCGCTGACCTCGCGGAGAAGCTTCTTCCACCAGCATTGATGGCCCGACGGCGTCCGCGCCGAACGGTGAGCCATGTCTGGAGTTGAGCCTCCGCTCGAGGTCTCGCTGCGGCATACGCGTCCCTCCACGGAGCGTCTGCCTGGCGATCACACGACACCATCACTCAATTCGAAAAGTTGCGACTGCCATGACAAATTCGGAACAGGATCGCTGGTCTCGCGTGAAGGGTCGGCTGCGCTCGACCGTCGGCGAGGACGTCTATACGAGCTGGTTTGCCCGCATGGACCTCGAAGCCGTTCAGGACGAGAGCGTCCATCTGTCGGTGCCAACGCGGTTCCTGAAGAGCTGGATCCAGGCCCATTATGCCGAGCGCGTGTTGTCGTGCTGGCAGGCCGAGATGCCCGAGGTGCATCGGATCGATCTGTCGGTGCGCTCGGCGATGCGATGCGCCGCGCCTGCCAAGGAAGCGCCGGTCGCCGTCGAGGCGCGCCGCACTGAGCGCAGCGACGTCAGGCCGATGAACAACGAGAGCCGCGCTCCGGGCACGGCGTCGCTGGCAACCAGCCATGACGCGCTCGGCGGCTCGCCGCTCGACCCGCGCCTGACCTTCGCGAGCTTCGTCGTCGGCCGCGCCAACACGCTGGCCCATGCGGCTGCGCGCCAGGTCGCCGACGGCCGCCGCGGCGACCCCGTGATGTTCAACCCGCTCTACATCCATGCCGGTGTCGGCCTCGGCAAGACGCACCTGCTGCAGGCCGTGACCTGGGCCGGCAATGCCGGCGGCGAGCGCAAGGTGCTGTATTTGACGGCCGAGAAATTCATGTACGGCTTCGTCGCAGCGTTGAAATCGCAGACCGCACTGGCGTTCAAGGAAGCGTTGCGCGGCATCGACGTGCTGGTGATCGACGACCTGCAGTTCCTGCAGGGCAAATCCACCCAGGCGGAGTTCTGCCACACGCTGAATGCGCTGATCGATGCGGGACGCCAGGTGGTCATCGCAGCCGACCGGCCGCCGTCCGACCTCGAAAGCCTCGACGACCGCGTCCGCTCGCGGCTCGCCGGTGGTCTCGTCGTCGAGATGGCTGCGCTCGGCGAGGATCTGCGCCTCGGCATTCTCAAGTCGCGCGTCGCGGCGGCCCGCGCGCATCATGCGAGCTTCGACGTGCCGGAGCCGGTGCTGGACTATCTCGCCCGCTCCATCACCCATAATGGCCGCGACCTCGAAGGCGCCATCAACCGCCTGCTGGCGCACTCCAAGCTCAACAACCAGCCGGTCACGCTCGACATGGCCGAGCGCGAGGTGCGCGACCTCGTCCGGCCGCAGGAGCCGAAGCGGATCAAGATCGAGGACATCCAGCGCGTCGTCGCGCGGCAATACAATGTCAGCCGCTCCGACCTGTTGTCGTCGCGCCGCACCGCCAATGTCGTCCGCCCGCGCCAGGTCGCGATGTACCTCGCCAAGACCCTGACCCTGCGCTCCCTGCCCGAAATCGGCCGCCGCTTCGGCGGACGCGACCACACCACCGTGCTGCACGCCGTGCGCAAGATCGAGGCGCTGGTCGGCAAGGACATTGCGCTGAACGACGAGGTCGAGTCGCTCAAGCGCCAGTTGCAGGATTGAACTTGTAGCACGGCCCCGGGGAGCGGACAGAAGGTCCGCCCCCAGCCGCGCTTGTTCCGCCCCTCGGACGCTGCCCTCGGAGCGCGCCGCCGGATCGCGGAAACGCCTGCGGAAACATGGGAAATCGCCCCCGCATCCCTTGCACTCGGGCCCCATCCGCGCCACTTTACGCCTCCCCCTCACGCTCCTGGACGCTGGCAAAGCGCCGTTCGGGCGCGAGGTGCCATCGGCCGCGGCGCTGCTCAGCCCGCCGGCATTCCAGGACGAGCTCAGTTGGGAACGGGCGGGTAGTGCAATGAAGGTGACCGTCGAACGCGCGCAGCTCTTGAAGTCGCTGGGCCACGTCCATCGCGTGGTCGAGCGGCGCAACACCATCCCGATCCTGGGCAATGTGCTGGTCCGCGCCGAGAATGCCCGGCTGTCGCTGCGGGCGACCGATCTCGATCTCGAAGTGACGGAAACCCTCGCCGCCGAGACCGCCACCGCGGGCTCCACCACGGTTCCCGCGCACATGTTCTACGACATCGTGCGCAAGCTGCCGGACGGCTCGCAGATCGTGCTGGAGAGTGACGGCGAGCGCGCGGTGCTCGCGATCCGCGCCGGCCGTTCCAAATTCACCCTGCAGACCTTGCCGGAGAGCGACTTCCCGGATCTGGCCGCGGGCGAAATGACGCATGCGTTCGGGGTTCCCGCCAAGGACATCAAGAGCCTGATCGACCGCACCCAGTTCGCGATCTCCACCGAGGAGACGCGTTATTACCTCAACGGCATCTATCTGCATGCCGGCGGCAACGCCAAGCAGCCGACCTTGCGCGCCGTCGCCACCGACGGCCACCGCCTCGCCCAGGTCGACCTGCCGCAGCCGGCCGGCGCCGCCGAGATGCCCGGCGTCATCGTGCCGCGCAAGACCGTCGGCGAGGTGCAGCGGCTGATCGAGGACAATGACAGCGAGATCAGGATCGAGCTGTCGCAGGGCAAGATCCGCTTCACGCTCGGACAGGTGGTGCTGACCTCGAAGCTGATCGACGGCACCTTCCCGGATTATGGCCGCGTCATCCCGCAGAACAACGACAAGGAGCTGGTCGTCGACAAGGCCGACTTCGCCGCCGCCGTCGATCGCGTCTCCACCATCTCCTCGGAGCGCGGCCGCGCCGTGAAGCTGGCGCTCGCCCCCGGCAAGCTGGTGCTGTCGGTGACCAATCCGGACTCCGGCAGCGCGACCGAAGAGCTCGAGGTCGAATACGCCGCCGACGCGCTCGATATCGGCTTCAACTCGCGCTATCTGCTCGACATCGCCGCCCAGATCGAGGGCGAGGTCGCGGTGCTGCGCCTGGCCGATCCGGGCTCGCCGACCCTGATCCAGGACCGCGACAACAGGAACGCCCTGTACGTGCTGATGCCGATGCGAGTGTGAGCTGCAGCGACCATACGTAGGGTGGGCAAAGCAAAGCGTGCCCACCATCTCCAACTAACAGGCGGTGGGCACGGCGCTGCGCGCCTTTGCCTACCCTACGGGCTCTCTCCGTCATTGCGAGGAGCGGAGCGACGAAGCAATCCAGGCCCGGCGGGCCGCCGGTATCGAAGCAGCTCTGGATTGCTTCGCTTCGCTCGCAATGACGGAGCCCAACAGCTACAGCCTCGATGACCCCATCCCGCATCAATCGCCTCGCGCTGACGCATTTTCGCAGCTATCGCGCTGCGAGCGTCAGCGTGCAGGCGGACATGGTGGCGCTGGTGGGGGCCAACGGCGCCGGCAAGACCAATTGCCTGGAGGCCATCTCGTTCTTCGCGCCCGGCCGCGGCCTGCGCCGCGCCACATTGGAGGACGTCGCCGACAATCAGGGCGACGGCTCCTGGGCGGTCTCCGCGGAGGTCGAGGGCGCGTTGGGGCTGACGACCTTCGGCACCGGCATCGAGCCGCCGCGCAGCGATGCCAGCACCATCAGACGCTGCCGCATCGATCGCGAGCCGGTCGGCTCGGCGGCCGCGTTCGGCGACCACATCCGCATGGTGTGGCTGACACCGGCGATGGACGGCCTGTTCATGGGCGCGGCCTCCGAGCGGCGGCGCTTCTTCGACCGCCTGGTGCTGGCGATCGACAGCGAGCATTCGAGCCGCGTCTCGGCGCTGGAGCGGTCCTTGCGCTCGCGCAACCGGCTGCTCGAGGTGCGCAATTTCGACGACCATTGGTGTGATGCGATCGAGCGGGAGACCGCCGAGCTCGCAGTCGCCGTGGCTGCAAGCCGCGGCCAGACCGCGCTCAAGCTCGCTGCGATGCTGCGCCAGCGCGGCGCCGCCTCCGCCTTTCCTTCCGCCGAGATCGCGCTCGACGGCTGGATGGAGAATGCGCTGCTGACGGAGCCTGCGCTCGCCGTCGAGGATCGCTACCGCGCGATGCTGCGCGACAATCGCGCACGCGATGCCGCGGCGGGGCGCACGCTCGATGGTCCGCATCTCACCGATCTCCACGTCATCTACGCGCCGAAGAACATGCCGGCGCGCGACGCCTCGACCGGCGAGCAGAAGGCGCTGCTGATCGGCCTCATCCTCGCGCATGCGACGCTGGTCGCCGAGACCACCGGCATCGTGCCGATGCTGCTGCTCGATGAGATCGTCGCCCATCTCGACCCCGGCCGCCGCACTGCGTTGTTTGCCGAGCTGGGCACGCTCGGTGCCCAGGTATGGCTGACCGGTGCCGATCCCGCGGCGTTTGCCGAGCTGCGCGAGCTCGGCGAGATCTTCGACGTCGAGGCGGGACGTATCAGCGCGCGTCGGTAACTCAGTCCCCTCTTGAACCTTCCGGTTCCCCGCCCCGACTAGTTTGTCGTTGGATCGCATGCTGGTGCCGCCCGCCGCCCGTTGACAGGCAGATGCCAGGGCGCGCGCGTGCCCGAAAATACCGGAGATTCGAGATGTCAGAGCTATGGCAGCAGGCCATCGCCGCGCCGCGACCGCGGCTGTTTGCATGCGGAATGTTGCTGCTCGCCAGTTGCGCCGGGCCTGCGCGCGCCGACGACGCCATCGTCGACGTTCACGCGCTGCCGCGGATGGAGGGCGCGGTGGAGGACACATCGCGTCCTGATCAGTATCGCGTCGTGTATCGCATTCCGACGCCGGTCGCCGCGACCAACGCAGCCACCCAGCAGTTGCTCAGTGCCGACGGCTGGGTGCGCTATGTCAGGCCACTCGATGAGACCAGCACCCTGCTCACCTACAAGAAGGGCAGGCAGGGACTGACGGTGTTCTTCACCGGAAGCGCCGGCCGCCCCGGCTGGTCGGAAGTCACCTACTCGCCGCAACGGATCTACGCCGACCTCGCATTTCCCGACGGTGCCGCCGACATCGTGTTCGACGAGACGCGGCCCTATCTGTCGTGCATCGCGCCGATGGCGCTCGAGGCGACGCAGGCATTCTTCGCCAAAGAAATGGCCGTAACGGGCTGGCAGAAGCTGACGGCGGAAGCCGCCACGCGCTGGCCCAATGCCGATGTGAGCGAGGCCACGCCGGGCGGCGTGCGCGCCTTCTACGGCCGAGACGACAGCGCCGGCGGCCGCCGCCAGACCCCCGTCATGCTGACCCTGACCCGGCGCGACGACGGCCGGACCCATGTCGAGATCCGCGTCGCGCCGTTCGCGCTTCCCGCCGAGCTGGACGCCGATGACGATCGCGCCAGCCTGCCGATGCCGAAGCCGACGAAGTGGTCGCAGAGTCTCGGCGGGGCGAGTTTCCCGAGCCGCCAGGCCAAGGGCGCCGTGATCGCCGAACTACCGGCCGTGCTTGCCTTCTACACGCGCGAGATCCCGGCGCGCGGCTGGCGGATCGAGGCGGCGGGTCCGGGAACGCCGGACGAGGTCGCGCTCAAGGTCGTCGCGCCCGAGGAGACCGGGACCCTGAAGCTGTCCCGCAAGTACGACCTCACCATGGTCGAGCTGTCGATGCGCGCCACCGAAGCTGCGCTGGCCGCCCGCGCCAAGGCGAAGAAGACCGCCGACGACAGATTCATGGCCGATGCCGCCGCGATGGCCAAGCAGGTGATCGCAGCCGACGAGGCGCGCCGCGCCACCCAGGCCGCCACGCCGTCGGATACGCCGGTGAAGACGCTGGCCGACAATCCGGCGCCGATCCCGCTGCCGGAGACCGCCGAGGCGGTGCAGTTCGACGGCAGCGAGGGCCGGCTGGAGTTCAAGTCCACCTCGACCGTGAAGGCGCTCACCAGCTTCTACCGCGCGACCTTGAAGCCGGCCGGCTGGAGGGAGGCGCCGACCGTGATCGACAATCCGACCATGGCGCGGCTGGAGTTCTCCGCCAAAGGCAAGTCGGTCGCGTTCACGATCATGCAGATGGGGCCCAAGGTGAACGTGACGGCGGACGGCACCGGCCTGCTCGCCGCCACCAGGCCTGCGGCCGGCGCAAAGGCCGTGGCCGAGCCGGCGGCGGACGCGGCGCCGCTCGAAGCCGATCCGGACTCGGCGCTGCCCGTTCCGAAGCAGCGCAGCGCGACCTCGATGTCGAAATCCAAGGCGCCCGGCATGGACACGCCGCTGCGGCTCGAGCTGGAGGCCAGCGTGCCGGCCGAGCTGAGCGCCGTCATGGCGTTCTACCGCACCGAGCTGATCAAGCTCGGCTGGCGGGAGACATCCGACGGCGCGCAGCAAGGACCCGAGCGGGCCCGGCTCGCCTTCGCGTCTCCACAAGGGCCTGCGGTGCTGACGCTCGGCCGCGCCAAAGGCGAGACCTCGGTCAATCTGGTGCAGAAGAACGCGGACGCCGCGGCCAAGGCCGAGATCCTGCCGAAGCCCGGCCAGGCCAAGCTCATGCTCGGCAATGTCGGCGAGGCCGACGTCGTGCTGACGATCAACAAGCAGACGGTCAGGATCGCAGCCGGCACCGGCAGCCCGACGACGCCCAAGGGCCCGCTGCTCGATCTGCCGCCCGGCAAGTACCGCTACGAGGTGAAGATCGCGGGCCGCCGGCCGACGATCGATACCATCGTGCTCGGCGCCGGCGACGTCTGGGGCCTGATGGTGGGCCCGACCGGCCAGGCGCTGCCGCTGCCGCTGTACTGACCTCTGGAAGCGCCGTAGCGCCGGCGTTCTCGAGAGCAAACGCACATCCGAGGCCGCCCGCGACGGGCGGCCGATGGCGTTCAGCGCTCTCCGAATGGAGCTTTGCAGGCCCCTTTCGAGCGACCGCCGAAGCGCCTCCGAATCGCACTTTCGCGGCCTCCGAAAGAGGCCCTCGAACGGCTTGAAAAACCGTTAAAAAAACCTATCTCTTCAATATCTTAGGATGTGCCACTTTGCGCTAGGCGCGTGACGTCTTTCATGGCACAAATGGTTCTCTCAGCATCCCCTGCGCGGCACCGCCCTTCGGGATCCTTTCAAAGGCCTCACATGACCGAACCCGCCCGGCAAACCATCGCCGACAACGAGCCTGCCCCCGCGAACGAATACGGCGCAGAATCGATCCGGGTGTTGAAGGGCCTAGATGCCGTGCGCAAGCGCCCGGGCATGTATATCGGCGACACCGACGACGGCTCCGGCCTGCACCACATGGTCTACGAAGTCGTCGACAACGCGATCGACGAGGCGCTCGCCGGTCACGCCACGGCGGTCGAGGTGATGCTCAATCCGGACAACTCTGTCACCGTGCGCGACGACGGCCGCGGCATCCCGGTCGACATCCACAAGGGCGAAGGCGTGTCCGCAGCCGAGGTCATCATGACCCAGCTGCACGCCGGCGGAAAGTTCGACCAGAACTCCTACAAGGTTTCGGGCGGCCTGCACGGCGTCGGCGTCTCCGTCGTCAACGCGCTGTCGAGCAAGCTGCAGCTGCGCGTCTGGCGCGACGACAAGGAGCATCTCATCGAGTTCGCCCATGGCGACGCGGTGGCACCGCTGAAGGTCGTCGGCGAGGCCCAGGGCAAGCGCGGCACCGAGGTGACGTTCCTCGCCTCCCCGGACACCTTCAAGAACATCGAATATGACTATGCCACGCTCGAGCATCGGCTGCGCGAGCTCGCCTTCCTCAATTCCGGCGTCAACATCGTGCTGTCGGACATGCGTCACGCGGTCGAGAAACGCGAGGAGATGCGTTACGACGGCGGCGTCGAGGAGTTCGTCAAATATCTCGACCGCAACAAGAAGGCGATCGTGCCCGCGCCGATCATGGTGCGCGCGGAGGCCAACGGCATCACCGTCGAGGCGGCGCTGTGGTGGAACGACAGCTATCATGAGAACGTGCTGTGCTTCACCAACAACATTCCGCAGCGTGACGGCGGCACCCATCTCGCCGGCTTCCGCGGCGCGCTGACGCGCCAGGTCAACGGCTATGCCGAGTCGCACGCCAAGAAGGAAAAGATCGCACTGACCGGCGACGACTGCCGCGAGGGTCTCACCGCGGTTCTTTCCGTGAAGGTGCCGGATCCGAAGTTCTCGTCCCAGACCAAGGACAAGCTGGTGTCCTCGGAAGTGCGCCCCGTGGTCGAGAACGTGCTGAACGAGGCGCTCGCCGCCTGGTTCGAGGAGCACCCGGGCGAGGCCAAGACCATCGTCGGCAAGGTGATCCAGGCCGCGGCCGCGCGCGAGGCCGCGCGCAAGGCGCGTGAGCTGACCCGCAAGAGCCCGCTCAGCGTCTCGTCGCTGCCGGGCAAGCTCGCCGACTGCCAGGAAAAGGATCCGGCCAAGTCCGAATTGTTCATCGTCGAGGGTGACTCCGCAGGCGGCAGCGCCAAGCAGGGCCGCAACCGCGAGTTCCAGGCGGTGCTGCCGCTGCGCGGCAAGATCCTCAATGTCGAGCGCGTGCGCCCGGACAAGATGCTGTCGAGCGAGCAGATCGGCACCCTGATCACCGCGCTCGGCACCGGCATCAGCGACGAATTCGCGATCGACAAGCTGCGCTATCACAAGATCATCGTGATGACCGACGCCGACGTCGACGGCGCCCACATCCGCACCCTGCTGCTGACGTTCTTCTACCGCCAGATGCGCGAGATCATCGACCGCGGCCATCTCTACATCGCGCAGCCGCCGCTCTACAAAGTCACGCGTGGCAAGTCCGAGCAGTACCTGAAGGACGAGCGCGCGCTGGAGGACTATCTGATCGGCACCGGGCTCGACGACTGCGTGTTCAAGAGCGCCGAGGGCGAGGAGCGCAAGGGCCGCGACCTGCTCGGACTGGTCGAGGAGGCCCGCATCGTCCGCAACGTGCTGCGCAATCTGCACAGCCGCTACGACCGCAAGGTGATCGAGCAGGCCGCGATTGCGGGCGTGCTGCGGCCGGAGATCACCCGTGACATCGCGACCGCGGACGCCGCGGCCGAATATATTGCCAAGCGGCTCGACGTGCTGGCGGACGAGGTCGAGCGCGGCTGGGTCGGTCATTTCGTCGAGGGCCAGGGCTTCACCTTCGAGCGCACCGTGCGCGGCGTGAAGGACGTGGCCGTGCTCGACGACGCGCTGCTCGCCTCGGCCGACGCCCGCAAGCTCGACGACTATGCGGCGCGCCTGCAGGAGGCCTATGCCAAGCCCGGCGTCCTGCGCCGGGGCGAGGTCCCGACTGTCATTCACGGCCCGATCGACCTGTTCGAGGCGGTGACCGATGCCGGCCGCAAGGGCATCGCGATGCAGCGCTACAAAGGTCTCGGCGAGATGAACCCGCAGCAGCTCTGGGAGACCACGCTCGACACCGACGCGCGTACGCTTCTCCAGGTGAGGATCAAGGAGGTCGACGAGGCCGACGACATCTTCACCAAGCTGATGGGCGACGTCGTCGAGCCGCGCCGCGAATTCATCCAGGACAACTCGCTGTCGGCCAACGTGGACGTGTAGTCTTCTCTGAGCCGGGAGAAATGCTGCACCTAGACAATGATATCATTTTATGATAGTGATATCACTCCTTCTGTTGGGAACTTGCGGTCATGCCGGCGGTGACCATTCGCAACCTGTCCGACGAGACGCATCGAGCCTTGAAAGCGCGGGCGGCTCAGCACAATCGCAGCACAGAGGCGGAAATTCGCGCCATCCTCGAAGCCGCTGTCCAACCCGAGGGACGTGTGCGTCTCGGCACCGCATTGGCTGACATGAGCCGGAACATCGGACTCACCAATGCCGATGTCGAAGCCCTCGAACAGCATCGCACGAGCAAGCCCGCGGAACCGTTGCGCTTCAAATGATCCTGCTCGACACCAATGTCGTGTCGGAATCCATGAAGCCGGAGCCTTCACCCCAAGTGAAGGCATGGCTCGACCAGCAGATCGCGGAAACGCTCTATCTGTCGAGCGTGACAATTGCCGAGTTGATGTTCGGCATTGGCGCGCTTCCGAGCGGACGGCGCAAGGACCGGCTGACTTCCGCGCTCAATGGAGTCTTGGAGCTGTTCGGAACCAGAATCCTGTCTTTCGATACCAGCTCTGCCCGTCACTATGCTGAGCTCGCCGTCAAGGCCCGCGCCGCCGGCAAGGGGTTTCCGACGCCCGGTGGTTATATCGCAGCGATTGCCGCCAGCCATAGATTCACCGTTGCATCCCGCGATAGGAGCGCATTCACGGCTGCGGGTCTTGCGGTCGTCGATCCCTGGACCGTCGCGTCCTGAGCAGTGCCGCAGTGGCCTGCCCGCGCCTTCCGTGATAATTCCTGGGCGGACTGATGTGCCGCGTTCGCTGGCCCCAGCGTATCACCCCTCAAAACGGACCTTTCGCGCATGGCGCCCATTCAATACATCGTCGAGGGTGGTCACCGGCTCAAGGGCGCGATCGAGCCGTCCGGCAACAAGAACGCGGCGCTGCCGATCATCGCCGCCGCGCTGCTGACCGAGCATCCGGTGACGCTCGACAACGTACCGCGCATCCGCGACACCGAGACCCTGGTCGAGCTGATCCGCTCGGTCGGCGCCTCGGCCGAATGGCGCGGCCGCAACCGGCTCGCGATTCACGCCAAGGAGATCCGCGCCGCCGATCTCGATCCGGATCTGTGCATTCGCATCCGCGCCTCGATCCTGCTGGCCGGGCCCCTGCTCGCCCGCTGCGGCGAAGTGGCGCTGCCGCCGCCGGGCGGCGACGTGATTGGCCGCCGCCGCCTCGACACGCATTTCCTGGCCTTCGAGCAGCTCGGCGCCACCGTGACGGCGACCGACAAGATCGAGCTGCGCGCCTCCGGCCTGAAGGGCGCAGACGTCTTCCTCGACGAGCCCAGCGTCACCGCAACCGAGAACGCGCTGGTCGCGGCGGTCGCAGCCCACGGCACGACTTACCTGCGCAACGCGGCCTCGGAGCCGCACGTGCAGGACCTCGCGCATTTCCTGGTCGCGCTCGGCGCCAACATCGAGGGCATCGGCACCAACACCATGGTGATCCACGGCGCCAGCACGTTGGGCCAGGCGAGCTATTCGATCCAGCCCGATCACATCGAGGTCGGCTCGCTGATCGGGCTCGCCGCCGTGACACGCTCGCCCCTGCGCATCGTGCGTGCCGGCACCGAGCATCTGCGCTCGATCCGCATGGGCTTCGAGCGGCTCGGCATCGTCTGCGAGGTCGCCGGCGACGACTTGATCGTTCCGTCCGAGCAGACACTGAGGATCAAGGATGATTTCGGCGGCCACGTGCCGAAGCTGGAGGACCAGCCGTGGCCGGCCTTCCCCGCCGACCTGATGTCGATCGCGATCGTCACCGCCACGCAATGCGAGGGCGTGGTCCTGATGTTCGAGAAGATGTTCGAGTCGCGGATGTTCTTCGTCGACAAGCTGATCTCGATGGGCGCGCGCATCGTGCTGTGCGACCCGCACCGCGCCATCGTCGCCGGCCCCAGCCGGCTGCGCGGCGCCCGCGTGGTGTCTCCCGACATCCGCGCCGGCATGGCCATGCTGCTCGCCGCGCTCTGCGCCGAGGGCACATCAAAGATCGACAACGCCGACCAGATCGAACGCGGCTACGAACGCATCGACGAACGGCTGAATGCGTTGGGCGCCAAGATCACCCGCGTGCCGGAGCGCGGACGGTAGACATGGTCGGTCCGGCTATTCCCCCCGGCGTCATTGCGAGCACAGCGAAGCAATCCGGGAGCGTCGATGGGACTCTGGATTGCTTCGCTGCGCTCGCAATGACGAACTGATAAATCGTACGGTGGCACGGCGCGAGCGGCATAGCGTACGAATTGAGATGGGATGGCGCGCCTTTGCCCACCCTACGCAGTCAACGCCAGCGGCGCAAAGCAAATGGGGTTGATACGCAGATGGCTCTCCGGCCTCGTGCGCAGGCCATTGGAGCTGGACGACGTCTTCTTCGGGCGCCTCGTCTCGATGGGATCTTACTGGGAAGCGAGGCGGCCGTTTTCGCCCACACGAACCGAAATCGAGCTCTTCATCGATGCGCCCGGCGAACGGCAGCCTCCCAATCAACGACAGCGCGAATTCTTCGCGTGGGTCGAGCGCGACTACGCCGACATCATCAGGAATGTCGATCAGGTCGCGCGCCCCATCCGTGAACGGTGGTTCCGAAAGCCGACCGAAGGCCCCTTCGAGGCGGAGTTCATCCTGAGCAGCTTTTCGATTCCGCTTCCGAGGGACGGCGCAGCCGGGTGGGAGATGTCTTTCGACTCGCGGACCGATCCTAATCACATCTTGGTCGTGGAGCTTCGTGGCGCAGAAGCCCTCGTCGCCCGCATGGATGGGTGACACCTCGCAACGATGGCCGAGAAAACCTCAGGATCGGCAAAGGCACGCCGGCACCGTCCCGACTGATGCACGATGGTTCTCGCGTCGCGCCCATCGCGCTGCGCGCGACGGCCAACGGCGGACACGCGCTGGCTTCGCGGACGCGCGCGTGCGATGATGCTTCGCAGGATGGGGACATCCATGACATGTGAGGCTCACTGCTCATGATCATCAGCGAGATCACTCCCGACGTCGACCGCAACAAATGGCTCGCTGGCGCGGACTTTGCCGATGCCTTCCGCATCACGATCGACGGCCCGGCCGTCGATGCCCGCACGGCGGCCGAGCGCATGCTTGGTCACGCGCCCTGGTGGATGACCGCGCTGCTGACGCTCCGGAATCTGCTGGTCAGGCCTTTCGGGCTGAAGACATCGGGCGCGGACGCACGAGACCCGCGTCCCCTGATCGGAGTCTTTCCGATCATCGACGAAACGCCGCCACGGATCGTGCTCGGCTTTGACGACAAGCATCTCGACTTCCGGGTCCTCGTCGACGCCTCGTCCCATGGCAGAACATCGCAGGTCACAGCAACAACCCTGGTGCAGACCCACAATGCGCTCGGCCGCGTCTATCTCACCGTCATCACGCCGTTTCATCGCCTCGTCGTCAAGGCGATGCTCCGGCAGATCGCGGCGGCCGCCTGATCACGCCCAAGCCTTTCGCTCTCCCCTCACGCGGTCACTGCACGCGCAGCGAAGCAATCCGGCGCTCCGCCGCGGAGACGATGGCGCGTGCTTCGCTGCGCTCGCGTTGAACCGCGGATCTATCTGGGCCCGGCCATCTTTTCGGGCTGATGTTTTTCCGAACTTTTCGCTTGCTTTTATTCCGAAAGTCAGAAATACTGCCGCCATCCCGTCCTCATGAGAGGGGCGCTTCGCGGTCGTCACGGACGTTGAGGGCGGGGATGCGGTGGGCGCGGCGCTCACAGCGTGCACTCGGTTCACCGAGGCTGGCGCGTGGACGAATGAGCTGCCGCGTACGGCGAAAGCGTATGGTCCTGACCTCCCGACGCTGAGGTCAAGCCGGCGGGGATGATGATCCGCAGGCGACGGGGGCAAGAAAGCCCGGTCCCCGGGGAGAGTACGTATAAGTCGTTCCAACCATCGCGCGGGGAATGCCGGGATGTCTCGGCTGAACCTGTGGTTCCTGCCGCCAGCATTTTTTTCAGCTGGCGGGCCATGGGTGCGGCCAGCGCCCGGCATTCCCCGCGCCCTCTCTATTCCATGAGGGCCACGACGATGCATCCCTCGGGCGCGCCTGCGCCGCGAGAATGCGAGCCGATGCCGGCAATCGTTCAACATGGCTGAGAGCTGATGACGATCGTCGTCATCGCGATCGGACGCATCGGCGACACCGCTGCGCTGCGCCGATCGTGGTGCGCGCAGCGCGACTGCCTCGATGAGGGGGCGTGATGTGCACGACGCAACGAGGACTGCTATAGCCTCGCTCATGACCTCCACAGCCGGAACCAACCACGCGCCGCGGCCGGTGACGCCGACGCCTCCCCTCGCGCTCGAGCTCTGGGACACGATCCGGCTCGCCGCGCCGATGGCGCTGACGCAGCTGTCGCAGATCGCGATGATGTCGACCGACCTCGCCTTCATCGGCCGGCTCGGCGGCGATGCCGTGGCGGCGGCCGCGTTGGCCGGCACAGTCTACTTCGTCGGCTCGACCTTCGGCATGGGCCTGATGTCCGCGGTGGCGCCGCTGGCCGCGCAGGCGTTCGGCGCCGCGGATGCTGCACTGGTGCGGCGCGCGCTCCGCGTTGGATTGTGGGCCGGTCTCCTCATCGCGCTGCCGATCATGCTGATCGCACTGAACGGCGAGACCATCCTGCTCGCGCTGGGACAGGCCCCGGGCGTGGCGCATCTCGCGCAACACTATCTGTCCGGCCTCGCCTGGGGCATCGCGCCGATGCTGTGGTTCCTGGCGCTGCGCAGCTTCATGGGCGCGGTCAACCGCCCCGAGCCGGTGCTCTGGATCACACTGATCGCGATCCCGCTCAACGCGCTGCTGGTCTATCCGCTGCTGTACGGCCATTGGGGGTTTCCGCGGCTGGGCCTGACCGGCGTCGGCCTCGCGACCTCGCTGGTCAATGCCGGCACGTTCCTCGCCGGGTTCGGGATCGCGACGTTCCGTCCACCATTTCGCGACTATCGGGTGCTGGCGCAGCTGGGACACGTCGACTGGCGATTGATGCGGCAGCTCCTCATCCTCGGCGCGCCGATCTCGCTGTCGTTCCTGCTCGAATACGGTCTGTTCTCGGCAGCCGCAATCCTGATGGGACTGATCAGCACGCCCGCGCTCGCCGCGCATCAGATCGCACTGCAGATCACGGCGATCCTGTTCATGGTGCCGTTCGGAATCAGCATGGCCGCGACCGTGCGCGTCGGCCACGCCGCCGGACGCAGTGACGCGACCGGCATTCGCCGCGCCGGCCTGATGGCGATGCTGCTCGGGCTCATCCTCGCGGTGCTGTTCACGCTCGGCATCGTCATTGCGCGCCACGACATCGTACAGCTGTTTCTCGGCGCCGGCATTTCCGACGCCGAAGCGACGGCGGCACTCGCCGCCACGCTGCTGCTCGTCGGCACCACTTTCTTCATCACCGACGCGCTGCAGACCATCGCGGTTGGCGCACTGCGCGGCATCAAGGACACACGGGTGCCGCTGCTGCTCGCCGTGCTCGGCTACTGGCTGATCGGCTTTCCCGCCTCTTATGTGCTCGGCCTGCACACCGCGCTCGGCGCGGTCGGGATCTGGATCGGCCTGTCGATCGGCACCACCATCTACGCCGCGCTTCTGGTGGTGCGCTTTCTGCGGCTGACCCGATGAAGAGCTCAGGCACCGGCCGTATCGGACGACTCTCCCGGCCCCGGCCGATGCGCCTTGCCGGGCGACGCACCGGCCCATTCGGCGACGACGCGCTCGAGATCGATCAGGTTCTGCCGCATCTGCTCGAGCGAGAAGCCGAGCGCGAAGAAGCGTTCGGCGGCGTCGCCCGGCAGGCCCCGCGTGAGGCCGTCGCTGCGGACAGTGGCGACCTCCTCGGCATAGGCTTTGACCGCAACATGGATCGGCCAGATCGGCGGCGGGCCGGAGCCGTTGCGAATGGCCGCGGCGCAGCCGCGCAGGTAGCTCGCGATCGCGTCGCTGACTCGCGTCACCGGTCCCGACAGACGCGCCTGCAGCTCGGAAGGCAGCGGCACCACGGAGGCACGGCCGATCATCACGACGTCGTGGCGCAGGCGCAGGATCGTCCGCAGCAGCGGTCCAGTGTCGGCGCCGGACGACAGCCGCGCCGAGCGCTCGCGCTCGGCCTCCGCACCGGTCGCGTTCAGCTCGGTCAGTGCGGTGCCGATGCCGTCCTGGATCCGATGCAGCGCGTCGTTGTCGCGGCCGCGCGACAGGCCCGCCAGGAGCTCGGTCATCGCCGCGGCGATCAGTTCGAGCAGGCGCCCCGCCGCGCTGCGCATCTGCACATGCGCGCGCGACGGCAGCACGATGAACGACACGGCAAGCCCGGTGAGCGCGCCAACTGCGACCTCGAACACGCGGTCGATCGCCGAGCCCAGCGGATCGAGATGACCCATGGTCGGCACCAGCAGCACGATGACCGCCGTCACCGTGGCCGCGTTCAAGCTGGGATTGAGGGCGGCGACGAAGGCGAGCGGCGTCACCGCCAGGATCAGCATGCCGAGCAGCTGCAGCTCGCCCGAATGCGGAATGAACACCGTGATGGCGCCGCCATAGATCGCGCCGCCGATGGTGCCGAACATGTAGTCGCGCGTCGCCTTCAGGGAGCGCCCGACGCTGCCTTGGGTCACGATCAGCGAGGTCAGCACCGCCCACAACGGCAGCTTCAGCTGGAGGGCCGTCGCGATGGCGAAGGCGAGCGTTGCAGCCACCGTGCCGCGGACCGCCAGCGACATCTGCGCCTTGCGGCCGCGCATCCGGCCGAACAGCTTCTTGAGCGACTCCATCGATCTCTCACCTCGAAAGCACCATCGCGGCCAGCATGGCAGCCTCCCACCGGGCCAGGCCGGCTTGAAAGGCGGAATCAGTCTGCCTACGCTGTTGTCAACAATGCGAGGAAACACGATGGCCCAGGAAACCGCAACGCTCGCCGCCTATGTCGCCGGGCTGAAATATGACGATATCCCGCCCGAGGTGCTCGACCGCGCCAAGGTGCTGACCCTCGACTTTCTCGGCAGCGCGATCCGCGCCCGGCGCGAAGCGGAATCGACGCCGTCGGTGGTGAAGATGCTGGCGGCGCTGAAGCTGGATTCGGCGGGCGAGGCGACCGTGTTCGGCGATTCCCGCACGTGGACGCCGGCGGTAGCGGCGCTGCTCAACGGCACCATGGGGCATTCGCTCGACTTCGACGATACCCACGCCGATTCCTCGCTGCATCCGAGTGCGCCGGTGGTGCCGGCCGCTTTCGCCATCGGCGAAATGGTCGGCGCCTCCGGCCGCGACGTGCTGACCGCTGTTGTCGCCGGCTACGAGGTGTGCTGCCGGCTCGGCAATGCGCTCGACCCGACCTCGCATTATGCCCGCGGTTTCCACCCGACCGCGACCGCCGGCACCTATGGCGCGGCGGCCGCCGCCGGAAAACTGTTCGGCCTGTCGGAGCAGCAGCTGATCTACGCCTTCGGCGTCTCCGGCAGCCAGGCCGCGGGCTCGCTGCAATTCCTGGTCAACGGCGCCTGGAACAAACGCTATCAGGTCGGGGCGTCCGCCATGAACGGCGTGATCGCGGCGACGCTCGCGAAGAACGATTTCGTCGGCGCGATCGAATCCGTCGAGGGCAAGCACGGCCTGCTGGTCGGCTACACCGACACGCCGCATCGGGACAAGGCGGTGGCGGGACTCGGCACCACCTATGAGACGATGAAGATCGGCGTGAAGCCGTATCCGAGCTGTCGCTACACGCATGCGGCGATCGACGCCATCGTGGCGCTGCGCCGGGAGCACAATCTGACGCCGGACCAGGTCAAGCGCGTCGAGATCGGCCTGCATCGCAACGGCATCACCTTGACCGGCGACGCCGCCACCAAGCGCCATCCGACCTCGATCGTCGGCGGCCAGTTCTCGATGTTCTTCACCGGCGCGCTGGCGCTCGACCAGGGCCGCTTCGGCTGGGACGACTACGTCAGGCTCGGCGACAAGGCGATCAATGCGCTCGCCGACAAGTTCGATGTCGTCCAGGACGACAAGCTGGAGGTGGGCCGCAGCCATCCGTTCGGCGCGCGCGTCACCATCACCACCGAAGACGGCGTGCATGAGCGGCTGCACGACGATCCCTCGGGCGAGCCGACCTCGTTCCCCTCGGCGCAGGCCATGAGCGACAAGTTCATCACCCTGGCGCGGCCGGTGCTGAGCAGCCGCGCGCAAGACTTTGCCGACGCGATCCTGTCGCTGGAGCGGTTCGAGCGTGTTGAACAGGCGACGGCCTTGGGGAGAGCATAGCGGATGCATCACTCGGAGCTGAGGGCCTCGATCTTTCCATGCGTCGCCCCCACGACGTCGCTGACGAGCTGCGCCACGCCATCGGCCTCCGGCGGCCAGTTCACGGTGCGGCCGAAGCGCGCGATGACGAGGCGCTCGGAGGGAATGACGATGACATACTGGCCGAGCGTGCCCTTGGCGAAGAAGGCGTCGCGTGGCCAACCGTGGGAGATGCGGTAATTGGCACCAAAGCTGTCGCCGCGATTGGTCCAGAAGCCGGCGCCGAGGCCGACGAAGGCGTTTGGTGTCGGCGTGGCGACGTAGTCCACCCAGCCGGCAGGCAGGATGCGCCGGCCGGCAATGACGCCGTCGTCGAGATAGAGCTGGCCGAGCCGGGCCCAGTCGCGTGCCGGCGCCAGCATCTGGCTGGATCCCTCGGGCGTTCCGGCGGCGTCGAACTCGAGGGTGACGTTACGCATGCCGAGCGGATCGAACAGCTCGCGATGCGCAAAGCGAAGGACATTCGCCGCACTGCCGCCGGCGGCGTCGCGGACGAGATGAGAGAGGATGATGGTGTTCCCGTCGTGATAGTTCGAGACTGTCCCAGGCGTGGTTTCGAGCGGCATGGATTCGGCGAAAGCCGCGCGATCGCGTTCGATGAATTTCATCCTGTTGACCGGCTCGAGCGCCGACAACAACGAGGCCTGCAGCGAGCTGCCGAGCGCGAGCCCCGCGGTGTGGCGCAGCAGCTGATCGATGGTGATGGCGTAGCGCGGATCGCTGTCGCTCTGCCACGCAGCGACCGGCGCAGGCGTGTGCAGTGACAGCCTGCCCTGGCGGACGAGAATGCCGATCAGTGTCGCGGTCGTCGACTTGGTCGCGGAGAAGCCGAGCAATGGCGTGTCGATGGAAATCCCTTCGGCATAGCGCTCGGCGATGACCTTGCCATCCTTCATCACCAGGATTGCATGGGTGCGCCGGAACGGCGGCGCCTCCGGCTCGGCAAAGGCGCGATCGAGCGCCGCGGCGAGCGCTGGCGTGGCCGGCGCAACGACGCGCGGCGGGGCGATGTCGGGCAGCAGGGCCGGCTGCGCCTGAGACGGCCGGACCGCCGGCCAATCCTCGCCCTCGCCATGCTCCATGTGGCAGCCGAGCTTGTCGCGATACACGGCACGGCTGCGGCCGAGCCCGAGCAGGGTGACGGTGACGTCCTTGGCCGCGCGATCCACCCGGACATCCATCGCCCAGCTCAGCAGGCCCGCGCCGGGCATCGCAGCCTGGGTCTCCGTCAGCACGCGGTCCGGGTCGAGCCCGGAGACGAAGGTCTCCGAGCACAGCACGCTGGCAATGAAGCCGGTGGCTACCTTCGGCACGTCGCGGGCGCGGGCGACGCCAAAGGCCAGGACGGTCAGCGCGGTGGTGGTGATGGAAACGAGCAGCAGGCGGCGGCGGGTCATGGGAAGCTCCGGCAGGGGGACCTGCCGGACCACACCGCGCGGACAGGCTCGCCGCTCGCCGATTTCGAAACGCGCACCAGCCCGAAGTCGCAGCGCCCTCGCCGATTTCGAAATTCCCCCGTGATTTCAATCTTCAGAACGTCACGCGGCGGACAACCTCAGCCGCCGGTACTCGGTCGGCGTCACCCCCGTCTCGGCCTTGAAGGCGCGGTTGAACGGGCCGAGCGACTGGAAGCCGGCGTCCATCGCGATGGTGATGACCGGCACCTCGGCCTGGGCGGGATCGGCGAGCGCGGCCTTGGCCTCCTCGATGCGGTGGTTGTTCAGGAAGGTATTGAAGTTGCGGTAGCCGAGTTCGCCATTGATCAGCCGCCGCAGCCGGTATTCCGGAATGGAGAGGCGGCTCGCCAGCATGCCGATGGTGACGTTCTCCTGGCGGTAGACCCGCTCGTCCGCCATCAGCCGCATCAGCGCCTCGACCAGCTTGCGATCCGCAGCCGGGGGTATGGCGACTTCGGGCACGACGGCTTGCGGTGGCTCGGGCGCGAATACGTCAACCGCCCCGACCCGAAGCAGCATCAGCGCGACGGTGCCGACGACGGCCAGGAACATCGCCGCGTTGATCACATTGGCGAGCCCCGATGCGCCGCTGCCGCTGGAGGCGATCTGCAGCAGCGCATTGACGCCGCCATAGGCCATCGCCGCGATTACAACGAAGGCGCGGACGTGCCGCCGCCCTTCGACCAGGTCCGCCGACCAGGAGCGGATCGTCTGCGCCAGAGTGAGGCCGAGGAAGCCGAGCGCCAGCAGATTGTTCGCAACGATCACGAGCCGCGCATGGCCCGCAGGCGCCAGCACGAGACAGCTGATCAGGCTGAAGCCGAACACCGCAAGCCAGATCAGGCCATGCGGCAGGCGGAGCACAAAGCCGTCGTCGAACAGTGCGCGGCAGAACAGCCAGAGCACAACGATATCTGCGGTCCCCAGCGCAATCAGCGGCGCCAACGCGAGCGACGGCGCGGCCGTGCCACCGATGTTGAAGGTCGCCGCATGCGCCGCCGAGCCGAGCGCCAGCGCGATCGCGAGCCGGCCGACCCGTTGCCTGCCAAGGTCGCGCCACAGCGATACGGCGAGCACCGCAAGCAGTGCGATGGCGGCGGCGCGGAGCGCGAGATCGAGGCTTTCGAGCGGCATCGTCACAGGTCCATTGTCAGCGGCGGAACTCTAGGCCGGAGCGCGGCTCCGTTCAAATCGCCCGGCCAACGCCGCGACCTCGTGCCCTGCCATCGCCTGATCAAAGCTGCTAGACTTGGGCGACCACATTTCAGGAGCGTCCCATGAGCTGGCAGCCATCGATCGATCCCGAGTTCGGCGATCCCGCGTCCTGCGATGCGCTGGAGCACGTGATCGTGCCGCGCACCCGCGATCTCGGCGACGGCTTTTCCGTGCGACGCGCGCTGCCGCATGGCCAGCGGCAGATGGTCGGCCCGTTCATCTTCTTCGATCATTTCGGGCCGGTGCAGTTCGTCTCCGGCAAGGGCATGGACGTACGGCCGCATCCGCATATCGGGCTTGCCACCGTCACCTACCTGTTCGACGGCGCCATCATGCATCGCGACAGCGAGGGCAATGTGCGGGAGATCCAGCCCGGCGCGATGAACCTGATGACCGCGGGCCGGGGCATCGCGCATTCCGAGCGCACGCCCGACCTGCAGCGACAGAACGGCCAGAAGATGCTGGGCCTGCAGAGCTGGATCGCGCTGCCTGTCGAATCCGAGGAGATCGCGCCGAGCTTCCAGCATTATGCCGCCGACGCGCTGCCGACCGTCAGCGACACCGGCTTCTCCGCGCGCATCATCGCCGGCAAGGCGTTCGGCGCGGCCTCGCCGGTGACGATGGTGTCGCCCTGGTTCTATGTCGAGGTGACGGCGCAGGCCGGCACGGTGGTGCCGCTCGATCCCGATCACGAGGAGCGCGCCATCTACATCGTCGACGGCGAGGTCGAGATCGCGCGCGAGCGCCACGAGGGGCCGCGGCTCCTGATCTTCCGTCCCGGCGACGCCATCAGCGTGCGCGCGGTGAAGCCGACGCGGATGATGTTCCTTGGCGGCGACGCGCTGGAAGGCCCGCGCCACGTCTGGTGGAATTTCGTCTCGTCCAGCAAGGAGCGCATCGAGCAGGCCAAGCAGGACTGGAAAACCGGCCGTTTCGCCGCCGTTCCGCAGGAGCACGAGTTCATTCCGCTGCCGGAATAGGCTATTGGGGGCGCAACGCCCCAGTTTCGAAGGCCCGATACGATGACCACGCTTCTCGCCAGCAATCTGCCGCTCCCGAAAATCGGCCGCGGCAAGGTCCGCGACATCTATGCCGTCGGCGACGACCGCGTGCTGCTGCTGACCACCGACCGCATCTCCGCCTTCGACGTCGTGATGAACGAGACCATCCCGATGAAGGGCGCGGTGCTGACGCAGATCTCGGCGTACTGGTTCAACGCGCTCGAAGGCGTCGTGCATCACCACATGATCTCGGCCGACACCGACGAGATCATCGCCGCGGTGCCGGAGTTGCAGCCGCATCGCGACGAGATTTTGGGACGTGCCATGCTGTGCAAGCGCACCACCGTGTTTCCGATCGAATGCGTGATCCGCGGCTACCTCTCCGGCTCGGCCTGGAAGGAATATGCCGCGAGCGGGACACTCGCCGGCGAGACGCTGCCGGCAGGCCTGGTCGAGAGCGAGAAGCTCGATCCCGCGATCTTCAGCCCGGCGACCAAGGCCGAGTCCGGCCATGACGAGAACATCACCATCGCCCGGATGCGCGAGGTGGTCGGCGACGACACCGCGTACACGCTGGAGAGCATGACGCGCGCGATCTATACGCTCGGCGAGACGCTCGCGCGCGAGCAGGGCATCATCATCGCCGACACCAAGTTCGAGTTCGGCCGCGACAAGGACGGAAACATCATCCTGATCGACGAGGTGATGACGCCGGACAGCTCGCGCTTCTGGGCGGTCGATGCCTATCAGCCGGGCCGGCCGCAGCCGAGCTTCGACAAGCAGCCGCTGCGCGACTATCTCGACACAGAGCGCAAGGCCGGCCGCTGGAACGGCGAGGCCCCGCCGCCGCCCCTGCCGCAGAGCGTGGTGGATGCGACGAGCCAGCGCTATCTCGAGGCGTTCCGGCGTGTGACGGGGCGTGAGCTGAAGATCTGAGTAGCTAAACTCACTCACTATCGCCGAGACTGAGGACAGCTGCAGACCTCGTGGGTTGTGATACGAACTTTCGCTGCGCCGGCAGTCGCTCCCTCGCCCCGTTCTTACGGGGCCGCGACGAGCTTCGCTCGCGCTGAGAGGGCTGGGGTGAGGGGCAGACGCACGGGAAGTGTTCGTGGAGAGACCTGTACCCCCCTCACCCGGATTGCATCTAACGATGCAATCCGACCTCTCCCCGCAAGCGGGGCGAGGTAAGCACCGAGCAAGCTGCGAGGTGCCTGCTCACCTTGGTCGAAATTGCACATTTCATGCGGGCTCATTAGAACTCATCGGCGATCAGACGCACAACACCGTTCTCGCGGCCTGATGGCCCGAGCTTTGCTGATCGATCTCGCCCTTGCAAATGCCGAGGGCGCAGGGAAGGCCGGACCTCGACTGAGGCCCGTGGCCCGCCTGCGAACAAAATGCAGGCGGCAGGTACCACAGGTCAGCCGGATGACCCGGCCCTCCCTGCGCGATAGTCTTAACGGCTGCTCCGCGCTCTCCCCGGGGACCGGGCTTGTTTGCCCCCGTCGCCAGCGCGACACGTCATGTCACGCCAACTTGGCGCCAGCATCGGGGCGCCAGGACCACACGGCTTGACCGTCCGCGAGCTGCCAATCGTCCAGCGCAAAAGCACCTGACAGGCTCGCGGCTACCGCTCCCCGCCTCAACGTATCGTGACGACGCGTACGCCCCTCTGCATGAGGACGGGATGCAGGGATAAAACCATGATTTCGGAAAATTAGCAAGCAGAAACTTCACAGCTGAATAGCCCGACGGGCAGTTTGCAGACAGGCTGATATGCGGCGAGGCCGGGAGAGCGATCAGCCACCGTCGGCAAAGCGCCGCTCGACATGGAACGACTTGGCCGTCACCAGCCACTCACCGTCAATCAGGTGAAAACAGAGATAATCGAGATAGAGGATCAGATCGATCCTGACGCGTACCTTGGCGAGCGCTTGAGACGGTGAGGCAAAGTCGATCAACAGAATTTCCTGTTGGCGCGGCGCCGCTTTCGACTGCGGAGACGGATTGGTCGCGAGCAGATGGCGATACTCGGCCGCGGTCAGCATCCGCAGGCCTTGATCGCGCAGGCCGTGCAGTTGAGCGGTCGGCGCGAACACGCGGTCGAACCGGTCGATATCGGAATCGAACATCAAGTCGAAATATCGCTCGACGGCAGCAAGCAATGTCTGGTGCGCGGCCATGTCGGTCATATCCAGGATCTCCGGGTCGGGTGTTGATATCACCGCATCTTCGCCCCGGACCGGCACGCATGTCCTTGCGAACCGTGCTATCGTTCCGGCCCGCTACGCACTAAACCCGCTGTTCTCGGTTGCGATTGTCAGAGATATGCCAAAAGCCAAGCTGGATGCGATCGACCAACGGATCATCGGAGAGCTGCAGGCCGATGCGCGGCTCAGCAATGTCGAGTTGGCCGACCGGGTCGGCCTGTCACCTTCACCCTGTCTTCGTCGTGTGAAGCGGCTGGAGCAGGAGGGCATCATCCAGGGTTATCGCGCCGTCCTGAATCGCGACGGCGTCGGCCTCGGCTTTTCGGCGTTCCTCGCGATCAAGATCGAAGGGCATGCGAACGAGCACGCCGTGGCCTTCGAGGACACCGTGTGCGCCATGCCGGAGGTCCTCGCCTGCCATCTGGTCTCAGGCGATTCGGACTACCTGCTCGAAGTGGTGACTGCCGATTTGGAGCACTACCGCCAGTTCCTGGTCGAACGGCTGCTGAACCTGCCGATCGTCCGCGAGGTCAAGAGCAACATCGCGATCCAGACACGGAAGGCCGCGGCCGCGTTGCCGTTGACGCACGCTCCCTGATCCCGCCGGCGGAAGCAGGAAACTGCGCGGTACCGGCGCAGCCGTGCTGCCACAGCTACGCGCGATGATCGCGCGGGCGAGACAGGTGCTTCGCCAGGAACTCACCCAGGACCTCAACCCGCGCAGGCCGCGCGCGGACCGTCGGCGTCATGAAATACAATCCGCCACCGGGGAGCCGCCAATCAGGCAGCAGAATTTCGAGCCGGCGCTCGGCAAGGTGGGGCTCCGCGACGAAGCACGGCAGCTCGGCGATGCCTATGCCGTCCAGCAGGGCCGGGAGCAGCGCATCGATGTTGGTCACTGACAGCGGGCCGGTCGGCGTCACCGCGGCTTCGCTGCCGTCCTTGTGCGTGAGATGCCAGGTGCTGGTCCGCGCACGATAGGCGTAGCCGAGACAATGGTGGACGTTCAGCTCTGCCGGGGACTGCGGTCGTCCGTAGCGGGCGATGTAGGCCGGCGAGGCGACGAGGAAGCGGCTGAGCGGGCGCAGCTGTCTTGCGACCAGCGAAGAATCCGGCAGCGCCGCGATCCGCAGCGCGGCGTCGAAGCCGTCGCCGATCAGGTCGACGGTGGCGTCACTGAGATGCAGGTTGAGCGTGATCTCGGGATATTCACGCACGAAGGCGGGAAGCAGCGGACTGACCTCGCGCAAGCCGAACGACATCGGCACCGCGAGATTGATCGTGCCGCGCGGCCGGCTCGACAATTCGCGCGCGGCGCTTTCGGCCTCCTCGGCTTCCAGCAGCATGCGCGCGCCGCGCTCCGCCAGCCGGCGGCCGAAGTCGGTCAGCGCCACCTTGCGCGATGTCCTGTTGAACACCCTCGCACCAAGCCGGTCCTCGAGACGGCTGATGCCCCGCGAGACTGTCGCCACAGACAGGTTCAGCGCGCGCGCGGCGCCGGCGAAGGAGCGCTCCTCGGCAACCCTGGCCAGCAGCGCGAGCCCTTCGAAGTCGGGCAATCTGGAGGACGACATCGACAATTCCGCAATGATGAATTTCGATCATTGCTATACTGAAATATCGCAGCGTGCGCCATCTTCTGTTCATCAACGCAACAGGAGAGATCACCATGTCCCAGAAGCTCAACGGAAAGATCGCCGTCGTCACCGGCGGCACCAGTGGAATCGGACTGGCAACGGCCAAGCGCTTCGCCGCCGAGGGCGCCCAGGTCTACGTCACCGGCCGCCGCAAGCCGGAACTCGAGGCCGCCGTCACCGCGATCGGGAAAGGCGCGAGAGGTGTTCAGAGCGATGCCGCGAAGCTCGCCGACCTCGATCTGCTCTATCAGCAGGTCAAGCAGGAGGCCGGCCGCATCGACGTGCTGTTCGTCAACGCTGGCGGCGGGTCGATGCTGCCGCTCGGCCAGATCACCGAGCAGCAGTATGACGAGACGTTCGACCGCAACGTGAAGGGCGTCCTGTTCACCGTACAGAAGGCGCTGCCGCTGCTCCGGGACGGCGCCTCGGTGATCCTGACCGGTTCGACCGCCGGAACCGAGGGCACGCCCGCGTTCAGCGTCTACGGCGCCTCGAAGGCCGCGGTCCGCGCGTTTGCACGCAACTGGATTCTCGACCTCAAGGACCGGCGCATTCGCGTGAACACGCTTAGTCCCGGCGCCACCAAGACGCCGGGCCTGGTCGAACTCGCCGGACCCGACGCCGCTCAGCAACAGGGGCTGCTCGACTATCTCGCCTCGCGCATTCCTCTCGGCCGAGTCGGCGATCCCGACGAGATCGCAAAGGCCGCCGTGTTTCTCGCCTCGGACGACGCAAGCTTCGTCAACGGCACCGAGCTGTTCGTGGATGGCGGGCAGGCCCAGATCTGAAACCGCCGTGGCGCGGGCCCCCGGCCCGACCTTTCGATTGCTCTCCACGCCCTGCACGTCGCAATCCTCGCGAGCTCTCGCTCTCGAGAGCTCCTCCGTCCAACTCATGCGAGACAGAAATGACCGAGAACGAACGCATCATCCGCAAGCTCTACGAGGTCGCCGAGATCCAGGACTCGCGCGCCTTCACCGCAATGTTCGCTGAGGACGGCTATTTCTGGGATGTGTCGGCCGGCAAGCGCTATTCAGGCGCCGACATCGGCAAGACCGTCGATATCTACGCGGAAGCATTTCCGGACATGCACCGCGCGCTCGATCTGATCTACGTCGCGGGTGACGTGGTGGTGGTCGAACTTTCGCTCAACGGCACGCACAAGGGGGCGCTGGCGCTGCCCCTCGGCACCATCCCTGCCACAGGGCGTGAGATTCACGCGCCGTGCTGTGACGTCTTCCATCTCGAGAATGGCAAGGTGAAATCGTTTCACTGCTATACCGCCGCCACCATCATGATGGGCCAGCTCGGCCTGTTGGACAGTCTTCAGGGTGCGGCGGGCCAATAACGCACCACGACGACCAAACGGCCCGTGCGGCAGGCACAAAAAATCAAAGGACCGGGACATGTCGGATGCAGTCACAGACTACGACCATCTTCTTCGATCGAACCTCAACCGTGTCTTCAACGAACGCGATCCGGCCAAGCGGGAGGCGGCAATCGCCGAGCTGTTCGTCGAAACACCCGTGATGTTCGAGCCAACCGACATCGTTCAGGGACGGGACGCGATTTCGCAGGTCGCAGGACAGCTTCTTCAGAAGTTCGGAGCTGATTTCGCTTTCGTGCCGATCGCGACGGCGGTCGGGCACCATGGCCTGGCACGTCTCGCCTGGCAGGCGGGCCCGAGAGGTGGCCCTGTCGCGGTGACCGGCGCCGACGTTGCCGAGATCGTCGATGGCCGCATCGCGCGGCTTTGGGTGCTGCTCGATCCTCCAACATAGGCGGTCAAACTTCCGCATATGTCGTCCAAAGGGGACGGTAAGCGCTCGGTCTCACGCGGCGTGCTAAGCTAACCGCATGAGCCAATCCGCGAAGACCTCTATTGTCCTCTTGCCCGGCATGGACGGAACGGGAGAGCTGCTGCGACCTTTGGCCGAACGGTTATCGGCGTATGGTCCCGTTCGCATCATTGCCTACCCGGCCGATCGCGACCTCGACTATAACCAGCTCACGGCGTTCGTTCGAGAACGACTGCCGGCAGATCGGTTCGTCATTCTGGGCGAATCATTTTCCGGACCGATCGCGATCGAGATCGCAGCGTCGAGCAGGCAGGTCGCAGGACTCATCCTTGCCTCCAGCTTCGCGCGCCATCGGCTGCCGAAATGGCTGTCCCGGTTCACGTGGCTGCTCGACCCGAGATGGGTACCGACGAAGCTCATCATTGCGGTCCTCATGGGCTCTGCAGCAACTCCGTCGCTCCGGCGACAATTGCGAGACGTCTTGGATTGCCTGCCGCATGCCGTCCTTCGAGCGCGGGCAGGAAATGCGCTTCGGGTCGACAAGCGCGACCGCCTGCGCGCGACTACATGCCCGATGCTTTGCTTGCATGGGACCTCGGATTGGCTGATCCTGCAGAAGCAGATTGCCGCAATCCTTGCCGCCAGACCGGACTGCGAGCTGCACCGGATGAATGCTCCGCACATGCTGCTCGCAACCCATGCCGACGCCGCGGCGGCCGTGATCGGCGATTTCTGCAAACGCCTGGAAGGCGCCTAGTCCTCGAACCCCACGAACACCGTCGCTTCCTTCACCGGCTTGCGCTCCGACACCACGGCGTTGGCCGGGAAATCGTGATCGGGCCAGCCGAGCGCGATGCTCTTCATGATGACCTGATCGTCGGCGATGCCGGCGTGCTCTCGGACCACGGGCGACTGCATGATGCCCTGGCTGTTGATCACGGCGCCCAGCCCGCGCGACCAGGCGGCGTTGACGAGCGCGGTGGTGACGGCGCCGCAATCGAACGGCGTGTCGTCGCTGCCGTCGAGCGCGCGATCATAGGTCACGATGATGCAGACCGGCGCATCGAACTGGCGAAAGCCGCGCAGCACCCAGTCCTGGCGCTTGTCCTTGTCGTCGCGCGCGATGCCCATCGCGGAGAACAATTGCTTGGCGACGCCGATCTGGCGCTCGCGATGCGCGCCATCGAACGGCTGGCCGATGCGAAACTCGCGCGACTGCGGCACGCCCGCGAGCATCCTCTCGGTGTTGCCGGCACGGATGCGATTGAGCGGCTCGCCGGTGATGACGTAGAAATTCCAAGGCTGGGTGTTCATCGACGACGGCGCGCGCATCGCCAGAGCGAGGATTTCCTCGATCAGCGCCCGCGGCACCGGATCGGGCTTGTAGCCGCGGATGCTGCGGCGGCCGAGGATGACGTCGTCGAACTTCATGTGTGTGGTATTCCCGGGATGATGGCTCAGTTAGCCGGGATATTCGCGGCTTTCCGGTTCCGGTGCAAGATTGACGACGCAAACGGCGAGGCGCTGCAAGTCCCGTGGGCCCGACAGGCGCCGAGCTATCGCTTCAGCATCGACAGAACCGTGCGCGCGAGGTCCGCAGGCCGTGCCACCAACTGATCTGCGCCGGTCGTTTCGAGCTCGTCCCGACTGCCATAGCCCCAGAGCACGCCGAGGCTGCGCATCCTGACGGCCTGGGCGCCGACAATGTCGTGGCGACGGTCGCCGACCATGATCGCGTCGGGCGCAGCGATATTCCGCTCGGTGAGAATATGCGCGAGCAGCTCCGGCTTGTGGTCCAGCTCACCAGACGGCACCGAGCCGTGGATCGCGTCGAAATACGGCGCCAGCTGCAGATGCTCCAGAATGCGCCGCGCGAACACCTCGCGCTTCGATGTCGCCAGATAGATTCGTAACCCGGCACCGTGCATCTCCCGCAGCGCGTCGCTGATGCCCGGATAGAGCTCGCTGCCGAACAGGCCGCTGTCACCATAGTGCTGGCGATAAGCGGCGACGGCTTCGTCAACGCGGTCGTCGCCATAGGCCCGCAACAGCACCCGCAACATGTCCTGCAGCGGCGGCCCGATCACGCTGCGGATGTCGAGCGCGTCGTCCGGCGCGTGCCCGAGCGCACGCAAGGTCGCCAACGTGCTCGCGGCGATGCCGGGCTGCGAATCGATCAGGGTGCCGTCGAGGTCGAGCAGGACTGAATGAGTTGGAGCCATGTCCGACCATAGCGATGAGCACAAGGGGCGTAAACGCCCGCTATGTCCTGCGCCCACATGCGCATCAGTTCCGTCGCTCAGACGGCATCAGGCCGACGTCATGAGCAATTGCCCGGTGCTCGCCATCAGCCTAACCTGTACAAAAATCCGGGGAAGGAACCACGCCGATGGCGCTGATCGCGACGATCGAAACCGGTCTCTATCGCATTCCGCTCGGCATCACGCTGTCTGACAGCACGCATGGCGAGATGACGGCGTTCGAGCTGATCACCTGCCGCGTCCGCGATGCAGATGGCGCCGAGGGCATCGGCTACACCTACACGGTCGGCCGCAACGGCGGCGCGGTCGCGGACGTTCTCAAGCGTGAGATCCCGGACCTGGTCGCGGGCCGCGAGGCCGACGACACCGAGGCGATCTGGCATCGGGTCTGGTGGGGCCTGCATTATGGCGGACGCGGCGGGCCCGTCGTGCTCGCATTGTCGGCGCTCGACATTGCGCTGTGGGACCTGAAGGCGCAGCGCGCCGAGCTGCCGCTGTTCCGCCTGCTCGGCGGCTTCGATGCCCGCGTGCCCTGCTACGCTGGCGGCATCGACCTCGATCTTTCTGTCGACGCGCTGTTGCAGCAGACCGACGACAATCTTGCCAAGGGTTTTCGCGCCATCAAGATGAAGGTCGGCCGCCCCGATCTCGGCGCCGACGTCGCGCGTGTCCGGGCGATGCGCAAGCATCTCGGCGACGGCTTTCCGCTGATGGCGGACGCCAACATGAAGTGGACGGTCGAGGAGGCCATCCGCGCCGCCCGCGCGTTGCAGCCGTTCGATCTCACCTGGCTCGAGGAGCCGACCATTCCCGACGACGTTGCGGGACATGCCCGCATTCTCAGCGCCGGCGGCGTGCCGATCGCGGCCGGCGAGAATCTGCGCTCGCTGTGGGATTTCAAGGCCTACATCGCCGCGGGCGCGGTGTCCTATCCCGAGCCGGATGTCACCAATTGCGGCGGCGTCACCTCGTTCATGAAGATCGCGCGGCTGGCGGAGGCATTCAACCTGCCCGTCACCAGCCACGGCGCGCATGACATCACCGTGCACATGCTCGCCGCCTGCCCCAACCGCTCGTTTCTCGAAGCGCATGGCTTCGGGCTCGACAATTATATCGAGCACCCGCTCGTGCTGGAGGACGGCCTGGCGCTGGCCGCAACGCGGCCCGGCCACGGCATCAATTTCGATTGGGAGGGGCTGGCAGGGCTCACGGCATGACGGCGGCGTTGCCAAGCCGGTGATCGCTGCTGACACACCCTTGTCAGCAGCCCTGCCGTACGGGTGAGGTGACCGATCGCACCAACCGCAAGGAAACAATGCTCATGAAGTTCGCATCGACCCGCCTCGTGGCCGCCGACATCAAGGCCCTGGTCAGCTTCTACGAAAAGGTCACCGAGCAGAAGGCGGATTGGCTGGCGCCGGCATTCGCGGAGATCGTCACGTCGCGCGCAACGCTTGCGATCGGCAGCGCCGACACCGTGGCGCTGTTCAAGGAGGGCAGCGCGGAGCCCGGCGCCAACCGCAGCGCCATTCTGGAGTTCGAGGTCAATGACGTGGATGGCGATTTCGCGCGGCTGAAGGACGAGGTCGAGGTGGTGCACCCACCGAAGACGATGCCCTGGGGCAATCGCGCCGCTCAGTTCCGAGACCCCGAAGGGACGATCGTGAGTCTGTATACGCCGGTCAGCGACGCCGCCAAGCAGCGCTTCGGATCACGCTAAGGAGACTTGTCGCGCAACCCGCCGCGCATCTGGCTAGGCCTTCGCGCTCGGACGGCTTGAAACGGCGTTGTACCATCGCCTGAGATGATGGAGATGATCCGGCGGATCGAGCTTGGCGCGGGCCGCAAAATCGACTGCCACCATGGCGCTGATGTCGGCGATGCTGAAATCGGTGCCGCAGACGAAGGCTTGATCGGCCAGCCGCGCATCCAGCCATGCGAAGTAATGCGCGACACGCAGACGGCCGCGCTCCGCCAGCGCCGGGATCTGGTCGAGCGGCAGCGGACCCGGCAATGCCCGACGCTCCAGTCCTGGGAGGCTGTTGCGAAAGGCTTCCTGGATGGCGTAGATGCCATCCCATTCGATCCGCCGCAGCCAGCATTCGATGAGCGCCCGCTCTTCCGCGTCCCGGCCCATCAGATGCGGGATGGGATGCAGTTCCTCGAGATAGCGGCAGATCGCGATGACGTCGGTGATGGCGGCGCCACTGTCGAGCACCAGCACCGGAACGGTGCACTGCGGATTCAGCGCGCGAAACTCCGGCTTGAACTGCTCGCCGGCGCGCAGATCGAGCTGCACGGTTGGAATGGCGAGGCCTTTCTCGGCAAGGAAGATCCGCACGCGACGCGGGCTTGGAGCGGTTGCGGCATCGTACAACTTCATGAGCGTTCTCTCTGTCTGACGAGGCAAAGGCGCGTGACGTCGGAACGAGTAGGCGCGGTTAGTTCTGCTGCGTCACGACCAACGTCATTCGACGTTCCAGGCCTGCGGCCTTGCCGCGGAATGACGGTGGTTGTGACGCTGCGGGGGTCAGTCAGCCCCGAAAATCTCGTCCTGATCCATGCGCACTGCGCGCAATTCGCGCGTCTTGCGCCAGTCCTCCTGCTGCGCCGAGATGGCGTAGGTGATCAGCAGCGAGCGGCGGCGTGCGCCGCTGCGATTGCGCGTGGCGCCATGCAGCAGATTGACGTCGAACAGCAGGACGTCGCCAGCCTCGCCCGCCGTGACGAACGCCGATGACGACGCCTGCACACCATCCGCGGCGCGACGATGCGTGCCCGGCGCCACCTGCGTGGCGCCGTTGTCCGGGCCGAAGCGATCGAGAAAGGCCAGCGCCGACACCGCGTCGGTGCGCCAGAGCTCGACGCTGTCGCGATGCAGCGGCTGCGCGCCGCCATCCGCGCGCGGCTCGCGCCCTTCGACCTGGCCGAGGAAGAACGGCGCTTGCAGGATATGATGGACGGCGGCGAGCAACATCGGCAGGCGGCTGACCTGCTGCACCGTCGGATCGAGATCGACCATCGCGTGACGCCAGTCGCGGCCACGCGGAACGGGCCATTGCTCCGACGGCACCGTGCCGGCCTCGAACGCCGCACGCAGCGGCCCGATCCACGCCGCCGGGATCGCGCCTCGCAGCAGCAGATAGCCGTCCTCATCGAGTCGCCGCGCATCTGCTTCGGGCAACCGGCCGACGCGGGTGCGCGTTGGTGCCGCAGTCATGGTTGGGCTCGTAGATTCGAGGGTGAGTCTTACGTCATGACATGGTCGACGATCGAGCGCCGCTCTGCAAGCGGCTCGCTCGCATCAATATTGCCGGAGCCTCTTGCCCTTGCGGTCAGGGATCGTGGCCGGGAGCGACCAGCGGCGCCGAGCGATCGAGCCTCGGCAACCGGACCATTTGCGATGCTGAGGCGATCGGTCGCGGCGCGCCGCGGTGCGACCAGGCCAACGATTAATCGATCGTTAACTCTGCCCGCTTACGTCTTTGCTGAAACAGTCTGTAACGATCTGAAACATCACGACAAGAGCGTTCGAGCTCTTTTGGAGTGCACATGGCGGTCGTGCAAAGCACCAACCAGATCTCTCCCGCGATGGAGCGGGTCTATCACCAGAGCAATCTGCTCGGTGAATGGAAGGGCTCGTGGACGGCAAACAATCAGGCCGTGAGCTTCAAGGTCGTGAACATCCGCGGCGCGGCGGCCACGGTCGAATACACGCATAACGGCCGGACCGAGCGCGGCATCGGCCAGGTCAACGGCTCGACCATCGACTTCGGGGCGGTCACACTCGGCACCAAGAACGGCAAGAGCGCCGTGCTGCTGTTCTCGGCTGGCGGCGGCAAGGCCACGGCGATGCTCGAGAAGCAGGCCCCTCCGGCCAGTGAGAGCAACCTGGTCGGTAGCTGGGCCGGCTATTCCGGCGAGAACGGCATGAGCGCGAGCTTTCGCGTGCTGTCCGTCAACGGCAAGGAAGCGCAGGTCAGCGTGATGGCCAACGGCATCACGCGCCAGGGCACCGGGATCGTCTACAAGAACGTCATCATGTTCGAGCAGACGCAGATCTCGACCGACGACGGCAAGAGCGGGAAAGTCATCTACCAGGTCGGCAACAAGTCCTACATGGTGCCGGTGGACAAGCTGCCCAAGACGGCCTGAAGACGGCCTGCCCCTACACCCCCGCCATCATCACATATTTGATCTCGAGATATTCCTCGATGCCATGATGCGAGCCCTCGCGTCCGAGGCCGCTCTCCTTGACGCCGCCGAACGGCGCGACCTCCGTCGTGATCAGGCCGGTGTTGACGCCCACCATCCCCGATTCCAGCGCCTCGGCGACGCGCCAAACGCGGCCGAGATCGCGGGCGTAGAAGTAGGATGCAAGACCGAACGGCGAGGCGTTGCACATCGCGATGATTTCGGCCTCATCCTGGAAACGGATCACCGGCGCGAGCGGGCCGAACGTCTCCTCATGCGCGACCAGCGCGTCGGCCTTCACGTCGGACAGCACGGTCGGCTCGAAGAAGGTGCGGCCGAGCGCATGGCGCTTGCCGCCGGTGACGATCCTGGCGCCGCCCTTGATGGCATCGGCAATGTGCCGCTCGACCTTCTCGACCGCTTCCTCGTTGATCAGCGGCCCCTGCGTGACGCCGGCCTCGGTACCGTCGCCGATCTTCATCGCCGCGACCTTGGCGGCGAGCTTGTGCACGAACTGATCGTAGATGCCGTCCTGCGCATAGAGGCGGTTGGCGCAGACGCAGGTCTGGCCCATGTTGCGATATTTCGACACCATCGCGCCCTCGACGGCCGCATCGATATCGGCATCGTCGAACACCACGAACGGCGCGTTGCCGCCGAGCTCGAGCCCGAGCTTCTTCACCGTGCCGGCCGACTGGCGATAGAGGATCTTGCCGACCTCGGTCGAACCGGTGAAGCCGACGAAGCGCACCGACGGATGCTCGCACAGCACCTTGCCGATCGCAGGCGCATCGCCAGTGATGATGTTGAGCACGCCCTTCGGGATGCCGGCGCGCTCGGCGAGCACGGCGAGCGCCAGTGCCGACAGCGGCGTCTCGTTGGCCGGCTTCAGCACCACAGTGCAGCCGGCGGCCAGCGCCGGCGACACCTTGCGGGTGATCATCGAGTTCGGGAAATTCCACGGCGTGATCGCACCGCAGACGCCGATCGGCTGTTTCAGCGCCAGCAGGCGCGCATCGGGCTTCTGTGTCGGGATGGTCTCGCCATAGACGCGACGCGCCTCCTCGGCGAAGAACTCGATATAGGCGGCGCCGATGTCGACCTCGCCGAGCGCCTCGCTGAGCGGCTTGCCCTGTTCCGAGGTCAGGATCAGCGCGAGGTCCTCGCGGTTGGCCGTGATCAGCTCGAACCATTTGCGCAGAATGTTGGAGCGCTGCTTGGCGGTCAGCTTGGCCCAGGCCGGAAAGGCGCGCGCGGCGGCCTCGACGGCTTGCGTGGTCTCCGCGGCGCCGAGTTGCGCGATCTTGGCGAGTTCGGCGCCGGTTGCGGGATTGTTGACCGGCAGCACCGGCGTACCGACCCAGGCGCCCTCGATGTAGCACTGCTCGCGCAGCAGCGCGGCGTCCTTCAGGCGTTCGCGCAAGGCGGTGGTCGCGGATGGCGTGGAGCGGGCAGCGGCGGTCGGTGTCATCGGCAACTCCTCGAGAGCGAGCGGTATTTCGCTTCGAATATAGCCACGACACGGCAGCGGCGCACGGCTCGTGCGGCTCACGAACGGTAGATTCGACCGGGTGATGCGTACCTTTACAGCACCAAATGCCGTGCGGAGAGCGACGGCGCCGCGCCGGGCGTGGCGTCAGGCCGCGCCGCTCATATAGGTCTCGCGACGGCCGATCATGCGCTCCGCCGCCGCCTTGGCGTCGGCCTTGGTCGAGGTTGCGCAGGTGCGGTATTCGAGATCCGGCAAGCTGGCGGGATCGCGGCGCCCGAACCACGATTTGTGGCCGACGGGCAGAAGCGCCAGCGCCTGCGCCACGTTATCGACAGCTCCGAACGAATACAGCGCGCCGGTCGCAGCGATGCGGACCTCGTAGATCCCCGGAGTGATCGGTGCCTCGATATTGTCACCGCGGCCCGGCCGCGGATACCGTTTCCACTCGCTCCACGTCGAAATCATATCGCCCCCAACGGCGGACAGTGCCGCCAAAAACACGTCTTCGGCCGGAAAAAGCCGGTTGTTGAACCCTTTAAGGCAGAAATGGTTGCAACTCACAACAGTCGCAAGCCCGTGGCGGGAACATGGCGGCCATGTGCGGGACCTGCGGCTCCATGGAACTAATCATGATTCTCTGAGGATTTTGAAGGGCTGTGACTTCGCGTGCGCCGTTCTCCCCCACTGCGTCGTTCGCATCGCATCATCACGACATCGCGACCGGTGCGGCAGCCTGCGGTCCTTGCCGGTCGCGCAGGCTCGGAGAACAATCCTGTACCGTCAACAAGAACGGAACGGAGGAGACCATGCAGAACAAGTCGGACATTGATCACGGGCTGCGGCAGAAGGCAGAGGCCGGCGACATTCCCGGCGTCGTCGCGGTCGCGGCGGACAGCAACGGCGTCATCTACGAAGGCGCGTTCGGCAAGCGCGACCTCGGCCGTGCCGACCCGATGACATCAGACAGCGTGTTCTGGATCGCCTCGATGACCAAGGCGATCACCTGCGCCGCCGGCATGCAGCTGGTCGAGCAGGGCCGGTTGTCGCTGGATGCCCCGATCGGAACCGTGTTGCCCGACCTCGCCGCGCCCAAGGTGCTCGACGGCTTCGATGCGAACGGCGAGCCGATCCTGCGGCCGGCGAAGACCGCGATCACCTTGCGCCATCTGATGACCCACACCGCCGGCTTCTGCTACGACATGTGGAACGGCGACATGGCGAGCTACGTGCAGAAGGCCGGCACGCCCGGCATCATCACCTGCAAGAACGACGCGCTCACGCTGCCGCTCGCCTCCGATCCCGGCACGCGCTGGGAATATGGCATCAACATCGATTTCGTCGGCAAGGCGGTCGAGGCCGCCAGCGGGATGAAGCTGGACGCCTATCTGCGCGACCATCTGTTCGCGCCGCTCGGCATGGACGACACCGGCTTCAAGCTCGGCCCGTCGCAGCGCGAACGTCTGGTCGGCATGCATGCCCGCGGCGAGGATGGCACCCTGGCGCCGATCCCGTTCGAACTCGAGCAGGAGCCTGAATTCCACATGGGCGGCGGCGGGCTCTATGGCACGGCCGGCGACTACATCCGCTTCACCCGGATGATCCTCAACAATGGCCGCGGCAACGGCAACCAGGTGCTTAAGCCCGAGACGGTCGCTTCGATGCGCGACAACCACATCGGAGAACTCGAGATGACGAAGATGGCCGCGGCGGTGCCCGGCGTGACCAACGACGTCGATCTCTATCCCGACATCGTCAAGAAATGGGGCCTCAGCTTCATGATCACGACGGCGCAGACGGCCGAAGGCCGCAGCGCCGGCAGCCTCGCCTGGGCCGGCCTCGCCAACACCTATTATTGGATCGACCCCGCGCGCGACGTCACCGGCGTGATCCTGATGCAGCTGCTGCCGTTCGCCGACCCGCTGTGCCTGGAGACATTTGCCGGATTCGAGCGCGGCGTCTATGCCGGGCTGGATGCAGCCGGCGGGCAGAAGGCGGCGTAGTGAAGTGAGACGGCGCGGAGGCGGATGATCGGTGAGACCGCTGCCTCCGCGCAGCGCTTTTGTCCCAACTAATAAGTTTTCTGCCCTGAATGAAGGCGCCAACAATCAGCTCGAGTATTTGGCAGATAGGAATATTTGGCAGAAAGAGACGAGCCGTTGCCGCACGAACGGCGCGCCCCCTCGCCCCGTTCTTACGAGGCCGCGACGAGCTTCGTTCGCGCTGAGAGGCAGACGCACGGGTGGTGCTGATAGTGAGTCCTGTACCCCCTCATCGGATCGCATCTAACGATGCGATCCGACCTCTCCCCCGCAAGCGGGGAGAGGTAAGAGACACCGAGCAAGCCGCGAGATGCGGGCTTACACCTTCAACCCGTTCTGCGCTGCCAGGTCCTTCAGCGACACCTGCGGCCTGGCGCCGATGTGCTGGATCACCTCGGCGGCGGCGAGGCCGCCGAGGCGGCCGGCGATCTCGTAGCCGGTCTTGCGCACCAGGCCGAACAGGAAGCCGGCAGCGAACAGGTCGCCCGCGCCCGTCGTGTCGACCAGCGTCTCGATCGGATGCGCCGGCACCGCGATCACGCCGTCGTTCGACACCACCATGCAGCCCTTGTCGCTGCGGGTGACGATGCCGAGCGTGGCGTCCTCGCGCAGCTGCTTCAGCGCGCCGTCGAAATCGGAGGTCTGATACAGCGAATGCAGCTCGGCCTCGTTGGCGAACACGACGTCGGCGGTGCCGCCGCGCAACAGGTCGAGAAATTCCTCGCGATAGCGGTCGACGCAGAACGAATCCGACAAGGTCAGCGCGACCTCGCGGCCCGCATCATGGGCGATCGTCGCCGCCTTCACAAACGCGTCCTTGGCGTCCTTCGGGTCCCACAGATAACCTTCGAGATAGACGATGCGCGCGGCTGCAATCTGCGCGGGATCGATGTCGGCTGAGGTGAGGTTCTGCGCCGCGCCGAGATAGGTGTTCATGGTGCGCTCGCCGTCGGGCGTCACCAGAATGTAGCAGCAGCCTGTGGCCGGACCATCGGCGGCAGCCGCGGTGTCGAAGGCGACGCCCGCCGCGCGGATGTCATGCGTGTACATCCGGCCGATCTGGTCATCCCTGACCTTGCCCACATAGGCAGCACGCGCGCCGAGGCTCGCGAGGCCGACGATAGTATTGGCCCCAGAACCGCCCGACATCTCGGTGGCCGGGCCCATGTCGCGGTAAATCGCGGCGGCGCGCGCCTCCTCGATCAGCGCCATGCTACCCTTGGTCATGCCGTGCCTGGCGAGAAAGGCTTCATCGGCCTGCACCAACACGTCGAAAATCGCGTTGCCGATGCCGAGAACATCGTATTTCGCGTCAGTCATCCACTGGCCCCGTTTACGGCGTTTGCAAACGCTGCGGCCTATCACAAGCAGCGCTGCTATAGAAGCCTCATGATCCGATCATTCGTGACCGTGTTGTCAGGAACACTAGCCTCGCGCCTGCTCGGCTTCGGCAGAGACGCGCTGATCGCCGCGCTGCTCGGCGCCGGGCCGGTTGCGGACGCGTTTCTCGCCGCGTTTCAGCTCGTCAACGTGGTCCGGCGCCTGCTGACGGAAGGCGCGCTCAATGCAGCGCTGGTGCCGGCCTGGTTGCGGATATACCAGCAGGCCGGCGCAACAAAGGCGGCAGCTTTTGCCGGCCGCGTGCTCGGCACCGTCAGCACCGGCGTGTTTGCAGCCACTTTCGCGCTGGCCCTGCTGATGCCGTTCGCGATGACGGTGCTCGCACCCGGCTTCGCCGGTGAAGAGACGCTCACCTTGGCAGTCACCGACGCTCGGCTGATGCTGCCCTATCTCGCCTTCGCCGGTCCCTCGACCGTGCTGCTTGCACTCTCCAGTGCACAAGGCCGCTTCGCCCTGGCGGCCTTCGCACCGCTGCTCTTCAACGTCGCGATGATCGCCACGACCGTGGTGTTGCTGACGCGACATCAGGATCCGTCGGAGGCTGCCATGCTGCTTGCGGCGACGATCGGCCTTGCGGGGCTGCTGCAGCTCGCGATGCTCGCGCAGCGCCGGCGGGGCCGCAATCCGGCCTCGCCCGTGCGCGTCGTCGTCGATGCCGAGATGCGCGGCTTCTTCGCCAAGGCGCTGCCGGGCATGATCGCGAGCGCGGGCCCGCAACTGCTCGCGGTCGGCGGCGCCATCATCGCCTCGACCACGCCCTCGGCGGTGTCATGGCTCTATTTCGCCAATCGTCTGATCGAACTACCTCTCGGCCTCGTCGGCGTCGCGATGGGCACGGTGCTGGTGCCGGAGCTGGCGCGCGCCCTGCATGCCGGCAATGAGGATGCGCTGTCGGAGGTTCAATCGCGCGGTCTCGAGCTGACGATGGGCCTCGCCCTGCCGGCGACGCTCGGACTGATGATTCTGAACGAGCCGATCGTTCGTTTGCTGTTCGAACACGGCGCGTTCAACGCGGAGGACACAGCCGCGACGGCGCGGGTGCTGACCTGGCTTGCCGCCGCACTGCCGGCGCAGGTGCTGACCAAGGCGCTGCAACCCGCATTCTTCGCCCGCGAGGACACGCAGACGCCGTTGCGCGCGACCCTGATCGGATTCAGCGCGGCGGTCGCGCTGTCGTTCCTGCTCGGCCACGCCTTCGGCGCCGGCGGGATTGCCGCTGGACTTGCGCTCGGGGCCTGGGCCAATGCCGCGGTCCTGCTCCGGCGCGGCGCCGCGCGCTTCGGCTTCAACCTTCAGCCGGCGTCGCGACGCCGGCTGCCGCGCATCGCGCTCGCTGCAGCCGTGATGGCCGCCTTGCTCTGGAGCGCTTCAACGCGGATCCCTGGTACCTTCGACGGTCACGGCCTTGGCGCGGCCATGCTGCTGGCGCTGATCGCGGTCGCCGTCATCCTTTATACCGTGCTTCTTCTCGCCCTCGGCGCCATCAGCTGGGGTGAGACGGTCCGTGCGCTCCGGCAAAGGCCTGCCCGCGACTTGCACCTTTGAGGCGCTCGTGCCAAACGACGCAGCAAATCCATCATCTGGAACAAGCGACCATGGCCTTCGTGGAACGAGTTTTCTCGGGCGTCCAGCCGACCGGCAACCTGCATCTCGGCAATTATCTCGGCGCGATCGTCAACTTCGTGAAGATGCAGGAGACGCACAACTGCATCTATTGCGTCGTCGACATGCACGCGATCACCATGCCGATCGACGTCTGGGGCGGCCCCGCCGAACTCGCGCGCAACACCCGCGAGGTCACGGCTGCGTTCATTGCGGCCGGCATCGATCCGAAGAAGCACATCGTGTTCAACCAGAGCCAGGTCTCCGGCCATGCCGAGCTGGCGTGGATCTTCAACTGCGTCGCGCGCATCGGCTGGCTGAACCGGATGACCCAGTTCAAGGAGAAGGCCGGCAAGGACCGCGAGAATGCATCGGTCGGTCTCTACGACTACCCGGTGCTGATGGCCGCCGACATCCTGCTCTACCGCGCCACCCATGTTCCGGTCGGCGAGGATCAGAAGCAGCATCTCGAGCTTTCGCGCGACATCGCCCAGAAGTTCAACAATGATTACGGCGACTCGATCCGCAGCCACGGCTTCGGCGACGGCCTGTTCTTCCCGCTGCCGGAACCCTTCATCACCGGTCCGGCGACGCGCGTGATGTCGCTGCGCGACGGCACCAAGAAGATGTCGAAGTCCGATGCCTCGGACTACTCGCGCATCAACCTGACGGACGATGCCGATACGATCGCGCAGAAGGTCCGCAAGGCCAAGACCGATCCGGAGCCACTGCCGACCGAGGAGAAGGGGCTGGACGCACGTCCCGAGGCCGACAACCTCGTCGGCATCTATGCCGCGCTGTCGGATCGCAGCAAGGCCGACGTGCTCCGGGATTTCGGCGGCGGCCAGTTCTCCAGCTTCAAGAACGCGCTGGTCGAGCTGTGCGTCACCAAGCTCGGGCCGATCGCAGCCGAGATGAAGCGCCTGACAGCCGATCCCGGCTATGTCGAATCCGTCCTGGTCGACGGCGCCGACCGCGCCCAGGCCATCGCCGCGGAGACGATGAAGACCGCCAAGGACATTGTCGGCTTCATCCGCAAGCCCTGACGGGACGGCGCGGCTCGCGCGGCGCGTCGCCTAAGGCAATTGGAACCGGCGGCCCTCTCCCCAACGGAGATGGGCTGTGGCAGCATCGTTTTGTTCGACTTGCAGCAACAGGCGGGACACGCGATGGCGGTGCAGCGGCAGAGCTACCAGTCCGGCCATGCGCCAAAATGCCTGGTCGTGGTCGACGACAGCGAGGAATGGGACCGCGCGATCCGCTATGCCGGGCGCTGGGCGCTCCGCGCCAGCGGCCGCATCGTGATGCTGCACGTCATCGAGACCGAGGATCAGAACCAGCAATGGCTGGGGGTCGCGGATCTGATGCGCGCGGAGGCGCAGGAGCAGGCGAATGCCGAGCTCGACCAGGCCGCGGTGCTGCTGGCCGCGATCGGCGTCACCGCCCCGGAACGGGTCATCCGCGAGGGCGAGCCGACGGCGCAGATCCTGGCGACCATCGAGCACGACAGCGATATCGCGCTCCTGGTGCTCGCAGCCCATTCCGGCCCCGAGGGCCCAGGGCCGCTGGTGACCCATGTCACCAAGACGATCGGCGCCTTCCCGATCCCGCTGGTAATCGTCCCGGGCGACCTCAGGGATGCCGATATCGACGCTCTTTCATAGGTTTAGGCGGGAAACGCCGGCCCTTCCCTCTTGATCGTGCGCGCGCCCTTGCCATCTGCTAAGAGAAGCTCACAGGCCGGCCTTGAACCGGCTCTGCCGGAGAAAACCATGTTCATCCAGACCGAAGCCACCCCCAATCCCGCCACCCTGAAATTCATTCCCGGACGCGTCGTACTGCCCACCGGCACGATGGAGTTCGGCAGCCGCGACGCCGCCGCGCGCTCCCCGCTCGCCGAGCGCCTGTTCGCCGTCGACGGCGTCACGGGCGTGTTCTACGGGGCCGATTTCATCACCGTGACCAAGAGCGACGGTGAATGGCAGCACCTCAAGCCGGCGATCCTCGGCGCGATCATGGAGCACTACATGTCGGGCGCGCCGCTGCTCGCCGATGGCAGCGCCGCCAATGACGAGTCCGCCGACGAGGACGACGAGTTCTACGACGAGGCCGACACCGAGACGGTCGGCATGATCAAGGACCTGATCGAGACGCGCGTCCGCCCGGCGGTGGCCAATGACGGCGGCGACATCACCTTCCGCGGCTTCAAGGAAGGCATCGTCTATCTGAACATGAAGGGCGCCTGCTCCGGCTGCCCGTCGTCGACCGCGACCCTGCAGCACGGCATCCAGAACCTGCTGAAGCACTTCGTGCCCGAAGTGGTCGAAGTCCGGCCGATGTAAGAAGTGGAGAGCGGCGAGTAGCGAATAAGTGCATTCGCTTCTCGCAACTCCTTGTTTTCCGTTCGCCCTCTACGCCGCCTTCCCAATAGAAGCCGCCTCCGCTGCCGCTTGGCGCATGCTCCCCGAGATCTCGCTGGTCACGGCGCTCTGCTCGCCGACGGCCTGCGCCGTCGATGACACGTAGTCATTGACGCTCTCGATGGCGGTCTTGATGGCATCGAGGGCGCCGACGACGTCGGATGAGATGCCATTGAGATTGCCGATCTCGCTGCCGATGCGATCGGTGGCCTGATGAGACGGGGGTGGCGATCCGCCGACGGACGGCGCGCACATCCCTGAAAATAGCGAGCGGATAATTCCCACAGGCGCGGAAAGATCTGCTTAAATAGCCGCTAATTCAGTAGCTTAGCGTGTCAGTAGTTGCGCCTTGATGCGTTTTTCCCGATGAGGATGTAAGAAGGTGGTCACTGACTTTATCAAGGTACCACAATAGGTATTTGGCGCTCTCTTCAATGCGAACCTGACCGGATGCTGATACTCGCCATCGATACTGCCCTCGACCATTGCGCCGCCGCCGTTCTGGACACTGATTCGGCCACGATGCGTGCGCACGAAACGCTGCCGATGAAGCGCGGTCATGCAGAAGCTTTGATGCCGCTCCTGGCGCGGGTCATGCAGCAATCCGGCGCCGGCTTCCCCGATCTCGACCGGATCGCGGTGACGACCGGTCCTGGAAGTTTTACCGGATTGAGGGTCGGGCTTTCTGCCGCGCGCGGGATCGCGCTGGCGGCGCACAAGCCGGTCGTCGGCGTCACCACGCTCTCCGCCTATGCGGCTCCGGTCGTCAGCGAGGACGGCGCAAGTCCGGTCATCTCGGCGATCGATGCGCGGCATGATCAGGTCTACTATCAGGTCGTGAGCGGCAGCGGCGACGAGCTGGTCGCGCCGCGGGTCGCCCTCGTCGACGACATGCTGACCGTCGCGCGCTTCGGCGCTCCGCATCTGGTCGGCAATGCCGCGTCCATCCTCGCCGCGCGATGGCCCGCGGATGCGGCCGCTCCGGTGGCCGTCGACACGCAGGCCGGTCCCGACATCGCCTGGGTCGCTTGGCTCGGAGCTGCCGCCGACCCGGCCCATGCGCCGGCGCGCCCCTTCTATCTGCGCGCGCCCGACGTGAAGCCGCCGGCCAACCCGGCGCGCGAGCCGGCGCAGACGGCCGCCCGCTGATGAACATGTTCTTCCGGTGGTTCGGCCGCCACAAGCCCTCGATCGAGGCCGCCTCGCCGCGTGACGCCGGACGGCTCGCCCAGATCCACGCCGCCTCGTTTCACCGCGGCTGGGGCGAGGGCGAATTCGAAGCGATGTTGACCGAGCGCAACACGATGATCCATCGCCTGCGGCTCGGGCGGAAGCTGGTCGGCTTCATCGTCTCGCGAATCGGGGCGGACGAGGCCGAAATTTTGTCGGTTGCGCTTGACCCAAATCAGCGCGGACGCGGATTTTCTCGTGATCTGTTGCTGCAGCATCTCGGGCATCTGGCAGGCCGCGGGGTCCGGACGGTGTTTCTCGAGGTCGAGGAAAACAACCAGCCGGCCCGGCGACTCTATGAACGTGCCGGATTTGCGACCGTCGGCCGTCGGGAACGCTATTACCTTCAGCCGGGTGGGGAACAGTTGAATGCGCTTCTGATGCGCCGGGACTTGTCGTAACATGCGCTTGGTGGCAGAAAGCGCATCCTTGAGGCGAGACACAATGACCTCCTTGAAAACCACGCCTGCGCTCAACTCCTCCGGGATTGAAGCGCGTTGCGCCGCCACCGGCATGCGCATGACCGAGCAACGCCGGGTGATCGCCCGCGTGCTCGCGGAAGCCTGCGACCATCCCGACGTCGAAGAACTGTATCGGCGCTGCGTCGCGGTCGACGACAAGATCTCGATCTCCACCGTCTATCGGACGGTGAAGCTGTTCGAGGATGCCGGCATCATCGAGCGCCACGATTTCCGTGAAGGCCGCGCCCGCTACGAGCAGATGCGCGACAGCCACCATGATCACCTGATCAACCTGCGCGACGGCAAGGTGATCGAGTTCACCTCCGAGGAAATCGAGAAGCTGCAGGCGGAGATCGCCCGCAAGCTCGGCTACAAGCTGGTCGACCACCGGCTCGAGCTGTATTGCGTGCCTCTCGACGAAGAGTCGAATGGCTGACGCAGCGGCTTCGAACCTCGATCTCGTCATTTTCGATTGCGACGGCGTGCTGGTCGACAGTGAGGTGATCTCCTGTCAGGCTCATGCCGACGTGCTCAGCCTGTGCGGCTATCCGATCACGGCGGATCAGGTGTTCGAGCGCTTCCTCGGCCGCTCCTCGAAACAGGCGACGCTGGAGGTCGAGGCCGAGCTTGGCTGCAGCCTGCCCGCCGATTTCAACGCCAGGCTGCAAGAGCGCCTGTTCCGCGCGTTCGAGCAGGACCTGCACCCGGTCGCCGGCATCACCGATACGCTCGACGCGATCGACGTGCCGGTCTGCGTCGCTTCCTCCGGCTCGCACCAGCGCATGCGCGTCAGCCTCGGCGCCACCCGCCTCTACGACCGGCTCTCCCCGCACATCTTCTCATCCTCCCAGGTGGAGAACGGCAAGCCTGCTCCGGATCTGTTCCTGTTCGCGGCGGCACAGATGAAGGCGCGTCCTGCGGCCTGCGTCGTGGTCGAGGACAGCCTTGCCGGTATCCGGGGCGGAGTCGCCGCCGGTATGACCGTGCTCGGGTTCCACGGTGGCAGTCATTGCCGAACGGGCCATGCGGACAACCTGCGGGCAGCCGGCGCCACGCTGGTTTTCGACGATATGCGGCAATTGCCGGCCATTCTGAGCCGGCTGGGCCAGAAAACGGGCTCGCTCGCTGGATTTTCAGCCGCCTAGCCTATATCTGAGCCCCGCGCCGAATGGGCGCGCCCCCGACCGTATGCAAGGGTTCATGACGCCGCCGCGCAAGCTGCACATCAAGTCCTATGGCTGCCAGATGAATGTCTACGATGCCCAGCGCATGGTGGACACGCTGGGGGCTGAGGGCTTCGTCGAGACCACTGAGGCCGGCGACGCCGATCTCGTGATCCTCAACACCTGCCACATCCGCGAGAAGGCCTCTGAAAAGGTCTATTCGGAGCTCGGGCGGCTGCGGGTGGCGAAGGAGGACGCCGCGAGGGCGGGCCGCGCGATACAGATCGCCGTGGCCGGCTGCGTGGCCCAGGCGGAGGGCGCCGAGATCATCGCCCGCGCCCCCACCGTCGACGTCGTGGTCGGGCCGCAGAGCTACCACCATCTCCCGGAGCTGCTGGCCCGCGCCGGACGCGGCGAGCCGGCGATCGAGACCGAATTCCCGGCCGAGGACAAGTTCAGCTTGCTGGCCAAGCCGAGCCGCGACGCCATTCGCGCCCGCGGCGTGTCGGCCTTCGTCACCGTGCAGGAGGGTTGCGACAAGTTCTGCACCTTCTGCGTGGTGCCGTATACGCGCGGCAGCGAGATGTCGCGGCCAGTGGAACGCATTGTCGACGATGTCAGGCAGCTGACCGACAACGGCGTCCGCGAGATCACGCTGATCGGCCAGAACGTCAACGCCTATCATGGCGACGGCCCTGACGGCCGCCCCTGGACGCTGGGACGGCTGCTCTATCGGATCGCCGAAATCCCGGGCGTGGCGCGGATCCGCTATTCGACCAGCCACCCCAACGACGTCGACGACAGCCTGATTGCGGCGCATCGCGATCTCCGAGCGGTGATGCCGTTCGTCCATCTGCCGGTGCAGTCCGGTTCCGACCGCATCCTCGGCCTGATGAACCGTAAACACGGCGCGTCCGATTATCTGAAAGTCGTCGACCGTTTCCGTGCAGTGCGCCCGGATATTGCATTCTCTTCGGACTTCATCGTCGGGTTCCCGGGCGAGACCGAGGAAGATTTTCGTGCCACCCTCGCGCTGATCGATCAAATCGGCTACGCTGCGGCGTATTCGTTCAAGTATTCGCCGCGCCCCGGCACGCCGGCGGCGGACCTGCAGGAGATGGTGTCGGCCCCCGAGATGGACGAGCGATTGGAGCGGCTCCAGGCCTTGATCGACAGTCAGCAATCCGCCTTCAACAAGGCCGCGATCGGCACCGTCGTCGACGTGCTGTTCGAGCGCGCAGCCCGCAAGCCGGGCCAGCTGGTCGGACGAACCGCCTATCTGCAGCCGGCGCATGTCATGGCGTCGCACGATATCGTCGGACAGGTGCTCCCGGTGCGGATCGACAGTCTCGAACGCTACAGCCTGCTCGGCGAGCTCGTCACGGCGCCGGCAGCCAACTCTCGCGCGCCCATCTCCCCCGCGCCCTTCCTGTCCATCGGAGGCTGAGCACTTGCCCAAGAGCGCTTCGGATTCCTCTTCCCTCGCTCCCAGCCGCAAGTTCGACCGCGACATGGCCATGCCCCCCGAGACCCAGGTCGTCATCGATTTCGACGACAACCGTGCCGCTTCCGCCCTGGTCGGCCCCTACGGCCAGAACCTGGCGCTGGTCGAGCGCAGGCTCGGCATCGTCGTCGATTCCCGCGGCAACCACATCACCATCAGCGGCTCCCGCGACGGCTGCGACGCGGCGCGGCGGGTGCTGGAATCGCTTTATGCCCAGGCAGTGAAAGGCCAGGATCTGGCCCAGGGCGACGTCGAAGGCGCGATCCGCGCCGTGGTCGCGCAAGGCTCGTTGTTCGAATTCGACGCCAAGAATGCCAAGAACGCATTCGAGAGCATCAACCTGCGCAAGCGCCCGGTGCGCGCCCGCACCGCCGCGCAGGATTCCTACATCCGCGCGCTGAAGCGCCATGAGCTGGTGTTCGGCATCGGCCCGGCCGGCACCGGCAAGACCTGGCTCGCGGTTGCGCAAGCCGCGCAACTGTTCGAGCGCAAGGAAGTCGATCGCATCATCCTGTCGCGCCCGGCGGTGGAGGCCGGCGAGCGGCTCGGCTTCCTGCCAGGCGATCTCAGGGAGAAGGTCGATCCCTATCTGCGCCCGATCTACGACGCGCTGTACGATCTGATGGATGCGCGCGTCGTCGAGCGCGCGCTGCAGGCCGGCGAGATCGAGATCGCGCCGCTCGCCTTCATGCGCGGGCGGACGCTCACCAACGCCGCGATCATTCTCGATGAGGCGCAGAACACGACATCGATGCAGATGAAGATGTTCCTGACCCGTCTCGGCGAGAACAGCCGCATGATCATCACCGGCGATCCGTCGCAGGTCGACCTGCCCAACGGCCAGACGTCGGGCCTCGCCGAGGCTGCGCGCCTGCTCGACGGCATCGATGGTATCGCACAGGTCCGATTCACCGGCGAGGATGTCATTCGCCACGAATTGGTGGCGCGCATCGTTGCGGCCTATGAGGGCCCTAAGGCCCGCTGACCTCAAAGCAAGCTCGCCGATCGGCGCGTGATTTCAGCGCCATCCGCACAGAACTCGATCAGGATGCCACAAAGTCCCATTCCAACCACCGAGGTGATCGTCGCCGCCGACTGCTGGCAGGACCAGCCCGACGCCGAGGACGTCATACATCGCGCCATCGCCGCCGCCGCCGAGATGGTCGACGCCGATGTCGGCGACGCCGAGATCGCGGTCATGCTGACGGACGACCAGGGCATCCGCACCTTGAACAGCAATTGGCGCGGCATCGACAAGGCGACCAACGTGCTGTCGTTTCCGGCGCTGCAGCCGACCGGCCCGCGCGGCGACGACGACGCGCCGCGCATGCTCGGCGATATCGCCATCGCCTATGAGACGATGCGGCGCGAGGCCGACGAAGAGCAGAAGCCGTTCGATCACCATCTCAGCCATCTCACGGTGCACGGCTTCCTGCACCTGATCGGCTACGACCATGAGACCGACGACGAGGCCGAGGAGATGGAAGCGCTCGAGCGCGAGATCCTGGCCCATCTCGGCATCGCCGATCCCTATGCCGACCGGGAGCGGATGAATTGATCATGGCCGATTCCGAGCCCATCCACGACAATCCGCGCAACACGCGCAACCTGCCGGCCGTGGTGCCGCCCTCCGAACTCGGCCGCTCGCCGAGCGAGAGCTGGCTATTGCGCGCGCTGCGCAATCTGTTCGGCTGGAAGGGCGGCGGATCGGTGCGCGACGATCTGCAGGTCGTGCTCGACGCCTCCACGCCGGACGACATCGGCTTCTCCGCGGTCGAGCGCACGCTGTTGCGCAACATCCTCGACCTGCACGAGCGGCGGATCGCCGATGTGATGGTGCATCGCGCTGACATCGTCGCTGTCAGGCGCGACATCACGCTCGGCGAACTGATGAGCCTGTTCGAGAGTGCCTCGCATTCGCGGCTCGTCGTCTACAACGATACGCTCGACGACCCCGAAGGCATGGTGCACATCCGCGACCTGCTCGCCTACACGACCGCACAGGCGCGCGTGTCCGATGAGGTGAAGGCGCGGCGCAAGAAGCCGCTGCCGGCCGGTCTCGACCTCAAGGCGGTCGATCTGTCGATGCCGCTGTTCGAGGCCAACATCATCCGCAAGCTGCTCTACGTGCCGCCATCGATGCGCGCGATCGACCTGTTGGCGCAGATGCAGGCCTCGCGCATCCATCTGGCTCTGGTGGTCGACGAATATGGCGGCACCGACGGGCTGGTTTCGATGGAGGACATCGTCGAGCAGATCGTCGGCGAGATCGACGACGAGCACGACAGCGACGAGCCGCCGGCGATCATGCGGCAGGCCGACAACGCCTTCATCGCGGATGCCCGCGCCAGCCTCGACGACGTCCGCCGGGTGATCGGCGAAGATTTCGTGACCGGAGAGGCCGGCGAGGGCGTCGAGACCCTGGGCGGCTATCTCGTCAACCATGTCGGCCGGCTGCCGGTGCGCGGCGAGCTGATCTCCGGCCCAGGCAATTTCGAGGTCGAGGTGCTCGACGCCGACCCGCGCCGGGTCAAGCGCCTGCGCATTGCACCGCGCAAGGAGCGGCCGATCCCGCGCCCGCCGCGCGAGAGCCGGCGCCGCGAGACCGCGCCGGAGATCGGCGGGCAAACCGAGGCGCCGCGGTCTGTGGGGGTCGACCCGGCCGCAAACGGCGAGGACAACAACCCGCCACAAGGCGACGGAGCGAGCTCGCAGTGATCCGCCCCATGATGATCCGCGGCCTCGCCCTCGGCGTCGTTCTGGCCTGGGGCTGGAAGCGCGCTGCGATCGCGCTCGCCGCAGGCGCCTTGTCATCGCTGGCGATGGCCCCGTTCAATGCGTGGCCGGTGCTCGCGATCAGCTTCCCGGTGCTGGTCTGGCTGATCGATGGCGCGGCGGCTGGACGACGACGCGGCATCCCCGCCGCAGCCTTCGCCGGCTTCTGCTTCGGCCTCGGCTATTTCGTGCCCGGCCTGTACTGGATCGGCAACGCATTCCTGGTCGATGCCGATACGTTCGCCTGGCTGATGCCGTTCGCGGTGCTCGGGCTGCCGGCCTATCTCGCGCTGTTCCCTGCGCTTGGCTTCGCCTTGGCCCGGTTAATCTGGACGCGCGATGCAACCCGCATCCTGGCGCTGGCGGCGTGCCTGACCGCCAGCGAATGGCTGCGCGGCCATGCCCTGACCGGCTTCCCCTGGAACAGCTTCGGCTACGCCCTCTCCCAGCCGCTCGCATTGGCGCAATCCGCCTCGCTGATCGGGTTGTGGGGGATGACGTTCCTGACGATCGCGATCTTCGCCAGCCCCGCGGTGCTGATCGACGGCAAGACGTGGCGCGCCGCCTGGCGGGCGCCAGCTGCAGCCGCCGCGCTGCTGGTTCTTATGGGCGTGTTCGGCGCCGTCCGGCTCGGCCTGCATCCGACGGCCTTCGTCGCCGATCTGAAGCTGCGGATCATGCAGCCCAACCTGCAGCAGGACGTGAAATTCAATTACGGCGCCAAGGCCGAGGTGATGCGCCGCTATCTGGCGCTGTCCGACCGCGCCGCAGGCCCGAAAGCCACCGGCGTTCGCGACACCAACATCCTGATCTGGCCGGAATCCGCGTTCCCGTTCTTCCTGACCCGCGAGGCGGACGCGATGGGCCAGATTGCCGACCTGCTGTCGCCGGGCACCGTGCTGATCACAGGTTCGGTCCGCGCCCCCGACGGCCCGCGCAACGTGCCAATCACTCGGGCCTACAACTCGATCTATGTCATCGATCATGACGGCACCGTGCTGTCGGTCTACGACAAGCTCCATCTGGTCCCGTTCGGCGAGTTCCTGCCGTTCCAGAATCTGATGGAGCGGATCGGGCTGGAGCAGCTGACCCGGGTTCAGGGCGGTTTCATACCCGGTACCGCGCGACGCAACCTGGACGTGCCACACGCACCGCGTGTTCTTCCTTTGATCTGCTACGAAGCGATCTTTCCGAGCGACAGCGTTCCTGCGGACGAACGACCCGGCTGGATCGTCAACCTAACAAACGATGGCTGGTTCGGCATTTCGACCGGTCCTCATCAGCATCTACAGCAGGCGCAGTGGCGCGCCATCGAACAAGGCCTGCCATTAGTTCGATCTGCGAACACTGGAATCTCCGCAGTGATCGATCCTGTCGGCCGTATTGTCGCGCAATTAACCCTTGGTGCAGAAGGCGTGCTCGATTCCACGCTGCCTGTTGCGCTGCAGCCCACTGTTTACGCGAGGCTCGGCGACATTCCGGCCGCGATCCTGTTAGTGCTCGCCCTGAGCACCGTAGTTCGCAGACGTGTTGCTCAAAAGCTTCCCTGACGACAGCAAGATCTCGATTCTTTCCGGGTCCGTAAGATTTTTTTTGACAAGCAAAACTCCAAGTGTTGACAGATAGCTGCTGCAATTCGCATTCTCGCGCGGCAGCATGAGCCGTCCAGTTGGTTGCTCGACCATCTTTCGTTAGTACACATGCGAGCAGAAATTGACGGTGTGAGCGCCTGAGGCATACTGCGACCGCCTCGTTCCGAGGCCCATTCTAAGGAGTTGAGAGATGTCGACGAAAGCGCCCAACCCTGTTGACAAGCACGTCGGCAGCCGGGTGCGGATGCGCCGTATCATGTTGGGCATGAGCCAGGAAAAACTCGGTGAGGCTCTCGGACTCACGTTCCAGCAGATACAGAAGTACGAAAAAGGCACCAATCGAGTCGGCGCCAGCCGGATCCAGCAGATCTCCGAAGTTCTGCAGATCCCTGTCTCCTTCCTGTTCGAAGGGGTCCCGAGTGGCGGGACCAACGGTGAAGCTTTCGGCGAAGGCGCCTCTCCGGCCTATGTGTCTGATTTTCTGGCAACCTCCGAAGGACTGGCGTTGACCCGCGCGTTCACGCGGATCCACGATTCCAAGCTCCGTCGCAGCATCGTCGACCTGGTCGAGCAGATTGCTGATCGCGAGGCGCCGGAAGAGGGCTAACAGAGCCAGCTGATGCGCTGGCGCTGACATTCCTATCGCGGATCTCTCATATGAATGTCTCTCATATGAATGTCAGCGCCTCGGGGGGCCATGAGCTGGGCGAGCTTTGCGGACGCACCACCGGTCGCGTTCCGCGAGGCCAATGAGCGATAGACAGGCTCGATCACGACCGATAGAGCGCGATGGCTCCCCTCTGGGAAACGCTGTCGCGCTCTAAATCATTTTGTGCGCATGTGGCCCCTGGAACCAGGCAGCGCGCCGGCGACGGGGCTCGCGAAAACGCGCGGCCAGCGCCACCCTCCACCGCTACCATTCAGTAACCATCAAGAACTGCTCGCAAAACGCATGATCGTCAGCAACAATCCGTTCGATAGTCGCACAATCCTCGAAGGCATCCGCCAATGGGTGGAGATCGAGACGCCCACCGAGGCGCCCGATCAGGTCAACCGGCTGGCCTCTCTGGTCGCAGACGGCTATCGCGGGCTCGATGCCGTGATCGAGCGGATCGCCGGTCGCGACGGTTGCGGGGACCATCTGCTCGTGCGCTCGTCGTGGGGACAGGATGAGCCGGGCATCCTGGTCCTCAGCCATCTCGACACAGTGCATCCGCTCGGCTTCATCCAGCGCCTGCCGTTCTCGATCGACGGCGACGTCGCATTCGGCCCCGGGATCTACGACATGAAGGGCGGCGCGTATCTCGCCTATCACGCCTTCCGCCAGCTCTGCGCCGCGGGCGAGCGATCACCGCTCGGCATTACTCATTTGTTCGTCTCGGACGAAGAGATCGGAAGCCCGACTTCGCGCGCGCTGATCGAGGAGGAAGGCCGCAAGGCCAAATATGTTCTGGTGACGGAGCCGGCGCGCGACGGCGGCAAGATCGTCACCGGGCGCAAGGGCGTGGCGCGCTTCGATGTTGCGATCCGCGGCGTGCCCGCTCATGCCGGCGCCCGCCCGCAGGACGGCCGCAGTGCGATCCGCGAACTCGCCAACGTCATTCACACGCTGGAGGCGCTCAACGATCCCGCGCGCGGCATCACGGTGAATGTCGGCGTGGTCCGCGGCGGCACGCGCCCCAACGTGATTGCTGAAGAAGCCCATGCAGAGGTCGATGCACGGCTGCCGACGCCTGCGGACGCCGACGAAATCGTGCCCAAGATTCTCGGCCTCACGTCGCGCAGCGAGGGTGTCACCGTCGCCGTCACAGGCGAAGTCAACAGGCCGCCTTACGTGAAGGGCAATGCCGGCGCTGCGCTGTTCGAGCATGCGAGGTCGCTCGCCGAGGAGATCGGCTTCGAGCTCGCCGACACCTATACGGGCGGGGGCTCCGACGGCAATTTCACCGCACCGTTCACGGCGACGCTCGATGGACTCGGCGTCGACGGCAAGGGCGCGCATACGCATTACGAGCAGATGTACATCTCGTCCATCGAGCCGCGGACGCGGCTGCTCCACCGTCTCTATCAGACCCTGCGATGAGCGCCGCGATCACCATGCCCGTCGATGACGATCCCACCGATCCTGAGGCCGCGCATCGTCAGGGCTCGTTCTTCGGCCGGCGCAAGGGCCACAAGCTGCGCGCGCATCAGGCCGACCTGGTCGAGAACCTGCTGCCGCACCTGGCGCTCGATCTCACCTCTCCGGCTGATGCCGTGCTGCCTTCGCTTTACGATCCGCCGGCGGAGGCGCTGCGGCTCGAGATCGGATTCGGCGGCGGCGAACACCTCGCGGCCGAAGCCAAGGCGTTTCCGACGACCGGCTTCATCGGCTGCGAGCCCTATGTCAACGGCATGGCCAAGATCCTCGCCGCGATCGAGGCCGACAACATCAGCAATGTGAGACTGCTTGCGGGCGATGCTGCCGAGCTGCTCGCCTGGCTGCCGCCGCAGTCGCTGCAGCGGGTCGACCTGATCCATCCCGATCCCTGGCCGAAACGGCGCCACTGGAAACGCCGCTTCGTACAGGACGCCACGATCGTCGCGATGGCGCGCGCGATCAAACCCGGCGGCGAATTCCGCTTCGTCAGCGATATCGCCGACTATTGCGCCTGGACCCTGTGGCATCTGCTGCGCTCGCCCGACTTCGTGTGGACGGCCGAACGCGCCGACGACTGGCGCCTGCCGTGGCCAGGCTACACGATGACACGCTATGGCCGGAAAGCCACGCGCGAAGGCCGCGTTGCCAACTACCTGATCTTCCGGCGACGCTGACGCGGCGTCGATGCCGAACGGTCAGTGCCGTGTCTTCCAGAACGCAACGACGCGCTCGGCCGTCGACGACAGCAGGCGCGCGTAGCTGACACGAATGGCGTCGATGTCACGCTGCGCCGGCACGCGCTTCGGCCCGAGGCGCAGCACGATCAGCGCATGCACGGTGTTCCAGTCGAGCCCGATCGTGCGCCCGAGAATCAGAAGCGGATCGTGGCGATCGCCCGACACCAGCCGGTCGAGCGTCGCGATCTTCAATCCCGTCATCGGGGCCAGGGCCGCGATGACTTCCTCGTATTTGTGCTCGCGCGCGAAGCCGAGCAGCACAGCCTCGTTCAGCGCTCCCGCTTCATAGAGCGATAGAATGGTCCGCTGCGCCGGCACGAAATTGCGCCTGCTGCCAGCCGCGCTCGCCGCATCGGTGAGCTCGGTCATGGCCTGTCGGATCTTGACCTGTTTCTCCGGTCCGACCACGTCGAACAGCCGCCGCTTGACGACGTCGAGCGCGCCGGCCAGCAACCGCTTCAGCTGATCGTCCGAGAGATCGTCGCGCTTGCCGACGGTCAACGTCAGTACACCGTCGAATCCGGCGCGGTTGATCAGCTCGGAGTAGCCCCGCGGGGAAAATGCAGCACCATCGTTCGCGGCCGTCTGTCGCACCACGTCGCGATCGCCGCGGCGTACCAGCACGTCGGTCATGTCGGCCGAGAGCCGCGACCGCTCCGCCATCGCCAACAGATGACCTTGGCTCTTGCCTTGCGCGATCGCGATGAGAGCGCCGTCGTCGAGCACGGCAGACCGACGCAGCAGCGGTCCGGCGACCGCAAGCTCGTCGTCACGCGCGAGCTGGCCGACGACCGCGCGGGGCGCTTTGTCGAGGCGCGACAGGCGCTCCGCCAAATCGATCCGTGTCGATCGATCCGCCAGCGGCACCAGATCGATCAGCAGGCCGTCGAACAGATTGATGTGCTCCGGGCGGAGCTTCGTCACACCTTCGAAGAACAGGTCGGCGATACGGCGCGTCGCCTCGACGCAGCGCTCGGCGTCGCCCTGCCTGACGATCCCGTCGAGTCCGGGGATCAGCGCGGTAGCGGGGGTCATGAGGTCTACTCGGTACGCAACGCGACACATTTCCGTGCCCGTCCGCCCCGGGACGGCAAGGCTTCGGAGCAGCGCACGCAAACTCGCTTCATTTTTACGCGATCTTGGTGAATGAACGGTTATGTGCCCGCAAGATCCGGTCGGCCATCACGCGGGCACCGCGACCAAAAGACCGGCGGAAGAGCCGCGATTTTGAAGTTCCGGGCTCTGTTTGGGCCGAGACGGCTCTTGCCGTGAGGCGGCAAAGCGGCTATATCGGCGCCATCAGACATCATCTCATATACGATCGCGTAGTGAGAGTGGGCCCTTCCGGACCCGCTCTTTTTTGTTACCTGGATCGCTCCGCCGGCGGCGCGATCGGTCCGGTAAGCGCGGTCGGACAGGCCGAACGGCCCAAGCCAAGCAGACACACAATCGACGCCTCGATGACGGAACCGACGTTCGCACCCGCTGACACCGACCTTCTGACCGAGCCTCGTCTCGTCGTCGAGCCGGGCGTCGCGGCGCGCGTGGCGGCGGTGGCCGATCCGGTGCTGCAGGGAATGGGATACCGCCTGGTGCGGATCCGCATCTCCGGCGAATCCGGCTGCACGGTCCAGGTGATGGCCGAGCGTCCCGACGGCACGATGCAGATCGAGGATTGCGAGGCGGTGTCGCGAGCGCTCTCGCCCGTGCTCGACATCGCCGATCCAATCGAACGTGCCTACCGGCTCGAGATCTCCTCGCCCGGCATCGACCGGCCGCTGGTCCGCCGTTCCGATTTCGATCGCCATATCGGTCATCTGGTCAAGATCGAGATGGCCGTGGCCTACCAGAATCGCAAACGCTTCCGCGGCATCATCGCCGGGGTCGAGGGCGACGGCGTGCGCATCGCCCGCGACGACGTGGCGAAGGACCAGGAAGTTGACGTCGTGCTACCCATGGCCGATATCGGCGATGCCAAGCTGGTGCTGACCGACGAGTTGATCGCCGAGTCCATGCGCCGCGGCAAGGCCGCCGAGCGCGAGAAGAAGCGCGACCTCGGATTGGCGCCACCGCTGGCGCCGCACGCCAAGCCGGCGGCCCAGGCCAAGCCGAAACCGAAGTTGAAGGACAAGCAGCCGGCCAAGAAGCCGTTGCCGACCAATACGAAAAAACATCGCCTCGCCGCCGATCGCGCGCGCAGAGGCGAGACCGATCCTGATTAGAGGAGACTGAACCATGGCCGTCAGCGCCAACCGGTTGGAACTGCTGCAGATCGCCGACGCCGTCGCGCGCGAGAAGTCGATCGACCGCGGCATCGTGATCGCCGCCATGGAAGACGCGATCGCCAAGGCCGCGCGCGCCCGCTACGGCAGCGAGACCGACGTGCACGCCGAGATCGATCCGCGCAAGGGCGAGCTCCGGCTGTCGCGCCACATGCTGGTGGTCGAGAAGGTCGAGAACCCCTCCAACCAGATCTCGCTCGATGACGCGCGCCGTGCCAATCCGGGCGCGCAGATCGGCGACACCATCGCCGACACGCTGCCGCCGCTGGAATATGGCCGCATCGCTGCGCAGTCGGCCAAGCAGGTGATCGTGCAGAAGGTGCGCGAGGCCGAGCGCGACCGTCAGTACCAGGAGTTCAAGGACCGCATCGGCGACATCGTCAACGGGGTTGTCAAGCGCGTGGAATACGGCAGCGTGATCCTCGACCTCGGCCGCGGCGAGGCGATCATCCGCCGCGACGAGATGCTGCCGCGCGAGGTGTTCCGCAATGGCGACCGCGTCCGCGCCTATGTGTTCGACGTCCGCCGCGAGACCCGCGGCCCGCAGATCTTCCTGTCGCGCACCCATCCGCAATTCATGGCCAAGCTGTTCGCGCAGGAGGTGCCGGAAATCTATGACGGCATCGTCGAGATCAAGGCGGTGGCCCGCGATCCGGGCTCGCGTGCCAAGATCGGCGTCGTGTCGCGCGACTCCTCGGTCGACCCGGTCGGCGCCTGCGTCGGCATGCGCGGCTCGCGCGTCCAGGCCGTGGTGAACGAGCTGCAGGGCGAGAAGATCGACATCATCCCGTGGTCGCCCGACATCGCGACCTTCGTGGTCAACGCGCTGGCCCCGGCCGAAGTCGCCAAGGTCGTCATCGACGAGGACCGCGAGCGCATCGAGGTCGTGGTCCCCGACACCAACAACCAGCTGTCGCTCGCCATCGGCCGCCGCGGCCAGAACGTCCGTCTCGCCTCGCAGCTCACCGGCTGGGACATCGACATCCTGACCGAGCAGGAGGAATCGGAGCGCCGCCAGGCCGATTTCGAGAACTCCACGCGCGTGTTCATGGAATCGCTGAACGTCGACGAGGTCGTCGGCCAGCTGCTGGCCTCGGAAGGCTTCACCTCGGTCGAGGAACTGGCATTGGTCGATCTCAAGGATCTCGCCGGCATCGAAGGCTTCGACGAGGAGACCGCGACCGAGCTGCAGACCCGTGCCCGCGAATTCCTGGAGCAGCAGGAGGCCGAGCTCGAGGCCAAGCGCAAGGAGCTCGGCGTCGAGGACGCCGTGAAGACGGTGCCGGGCGTCACCACCAAGATGCTGGTCAAGTTCGGCGAGAACGACATCAAGACGGTCGACGATCTCGCCGGCTGCGCTACCGACGACCTGGTCGGCTGGACCGAGCGCAAGGAGGGTGGCGAGTCCACCAAATTCCCAGGCATTCTCGACGGCCTCGAGGTCTCGCGGGATGACGCCGAAGCCATGGTGATGCAGGCGCGCGTCAAGGCCGGCTGGATCAGCGAGGCCGACCTCGCCAAGACAGAGGCCGAGGCCGAGGACGAATCCGAAGAACAGACCGCCTGAGCCATGGACGCCGTGATGATGCCCGCCACGACCATGATCGCTTGAGATGAGGAGCCGCACGACCGCATGCTCGCTTTGGCCGACCCCGAGCTCGACAATGGACCGCGGACTGAGAAGTCCGCGACCATGCGCATGTGCGCGGTCAGCCGCGAGGTGCGGCCGATCGGCGAGCTGATCCGCTTCGTCGTCGGCCCGACGGGCGAGGTCGTGCCCGACCTCAAGCGCAAGCTGCCCGGCCGGGGTTTGTGGATCACGGCCTCACGCCAGGCGGTTGCAGAAGCGGTGCGGCGTAACCATTTCAGCCGAGGCTTCAAGGCGAACGTCCGCGTCCATCCGACACTTGCCGAAGACCTGGAAGCCTTGCTGGCCCGCAGCGCGCTCGAAGCGCTGGGGATCGCCGCCAAGGCCGGCCAGGTCGTTTCCGGCTTCACCAAGGTGGAAGCCGCGCTGTCGCAGCGGCAATCCCGGACCACTCTGGCCGCCCTCATCCATGCGGCGGACGGCGCAGCCGACGGGATTCGCAAGCTCGACGCGCTGGTGCGGCCGACCGACGGGGATCAGGGACAAGGCATTCAAGGACAAGGCGCTCAGGGACAAGCTCTGCCATTTCCGATCATCAGCTGCCTCACTTCGGCAGAATTGGATTTGGCACTTGGGCGCTCAAATGTGATACATGCTGCCGTGCTCGCAGGCCCGGCGAGCAGGACATTCCTGTCGCGCAGCCAGACACTGGTCCGATACCGGTCGGCCGACGCGGACAAGACTGCCGGAACCGCGGCCACGAAATCTGCTTCGACTTCGACGACATAGCTACGATTACGCGACGATTGCACGAATGGGACGGTGCGGCAGACCCGCACGCTGGTAACGAGATTAGGACGACTGAATGGCCGACAACAATACTCCGGGCGACAAGAAACTGAGTGTCCCGAGCAAGACCTTGACGCTGAAGCCGCGCGTCGAGACCGGCACGGTGCGCCAGAGCTTCCCCCATGGCCGGAGCAAGCAGGTGGTGGTCGAGAAGCGTGGCACCAAGCGCCGCGTCGGCGAGGGCGGATCTGATGCGCCGCACGCGCCGGAGCCGGTCGTGGCCAAGGCGCCATCGCCGCCGCCGGCACCCTCCCGCCCGTCCGGATCGCGCCCGTCCGGCTCGTCACAGCGCGGCGGCTCCGGTGTCGTGCTGCGCACGTTGACCGAGGACGAGCGCTCGGCGCGCGCCAGCGCGCTCGCAGACGCCCGTGTCCGCGACGTCGAGGAACGCCGCCAAGCCGAGGAAGAAGCCCGCCGCCGCGCCGAGCGCGAAGCCGCCGAACGCGCCGAGCGCGAGGCTGCCGAGGCGCGCCGCAAGGCTGAGGAAGAGCGTCACCGCCACGAAGAGGAAGCCAAGCGCAAGGCTGAGCTCGAGGCCAAGAAGCGGTTCGGCGAAGGCGAGGCGCCCCGTCAGGCGACCGCCGCGCCGCAGCCGACGGTGACCGCGCCGGCGCGGCCGGCGCAAGCGCCTGGCCGCCCGCAAGGCGCCCCCGGCAGCCGCCCGCAGCAGATCGGAACGAGCTCGCGTCCCGCCGGCGCCCAGCCCGCCGGTGCGCGCCCGGCCGGCGGTGGTCCGCTCGGCCGTGCGCCTGGTGTCGCAGCCGGTCCGGACGAGGATGAAGGTCCGCGCCAGATCCGCCGCGGCCCCGGTGGCGCCGCGCGCCCCGCGCCGCCGCCGAAGACCACGCACAAGCCCGGCCCGCAGAAGCAGCGCGGCCGCCTGACCGTCGTCACCGCGCTCACCGCCGACGACGTCCGCGAGCGCTCGATCGCCTCGTTCCGCCGCCGCACCCAGCGCCTGAAGGGTCACGCGGCCAACGAGCAGAAGGAGAAGCTGATCCGCGAGGTGACGATTCCGGAAGCGATCACCATCCAGGAACTGGCGAACCGCATGTCGGAGCGTGCGGTCGACGTCATCCGCCTGCTCATGCGCCAGGGCGCGATGCACAAGATCACCGACGTGATCGATGCCGACACCGCGCAGCTGATCGCCGAGGAGCTCGGCCACACCGTCAAGCGCGTCGCCGCCTCCGACGTCGAGGAAGGCCTGTTCGATGTTGTCGACGATTCCGGCGATACCGAGCCGCGTTCTCCGGTTGTCACCGTGATGGGCCACGTCGATCACGGCAAGACCTCGCTGCTCGACGCGCTGCGCCACGCCAACGTGGTGTCCGGCGAAGCCGGCGGCATCACCCAGCACATCGGCGCCTATCAGGTGACCGCGCCGGACTCCGGCAAGAAGATCACCTTCATCGACACGCCCGGCCACGCCGCGTTCACCGCGATGCGCGCCCGCGGCGCCAAGGTCACCGACATTGTTGTCCTGGTGGTCGCGGCCGATGACGGCGTCATGCCGCAGACGATCGAGGCCATCAACCACGCCAAGGCGGCGAAGGTGCCGATGATCGTCGCGATCAACAAGATCGACAAGCCCGATGCGCGCCCCGAGCGCGTACGCACCGAGCTGCTGCAGCACGAGGTCCAGGTCGAATCCCTGGGCGGTGAGGTCGTCGACGTCGAGGTCTCCGCCAAGAACAAGACCAATCTCGACCGCCTGCTGGAAATGATCGCGCTGCAGGCCGACATCCTCGACCTCAAGACCAACTCGCATCGTCCCGCCGAAGGCACCGTGATCGAAGCCAAGCTCGATCGCGGCCGCGGTCCGGTGGCGACCGTGCTGGTTCAGCGCGGCACCCTCAAGGTCGGCGACATCATCGTGGCCGGCGCCGAAATGGGCCGCGTCCGCGCGCTGATTTCCGACCAGGGCGAGACCCTGACCGAGGCCGGCCCTTCGGTGCCGGTCGAGGTGCTCGGCTTCAACGGCCCGCCGGAAGCCGGCGACCGCCTCGCCGTGGTCGAGAGCGAAGCCCGCGCCCGCCAGGTCACGAGCTATCGCGCCCACCAGAAGCGCGAGAATGCCGCCGCCAGCGTCTCCGGCATGCGCGGTTCGCTCGAGCAGATGATGTCGCAGCTGAAGACCGCGGGCCGCAAGGAATTCCCGCTGGTCATCAAGGCCGACGTGCAGGGCTCGCTGGAAGCCATCCTCGGCTCGCTGGAGAAGCTCGGCACCGACGAGGTCGCCGCCCGCATCCTGCATGCCGGCGTCGGCGGCATCAGCGAGTCCGACGTCACGCTCGCCGAAGGCTTCAACGCGGCGATCATCGGCTTCTCGGTGCGAGCCAACAAGGAAGCGGCTGCGCTCGCCAAGCGCAACGGCATCGAGATCCGCTACTACAACATCATCTACGACCTCGTGGATGACGTGAAGAAGGCGATGAGCGGCCTGTTGGCCCCGACGCTGCGCGAGACCATGCTCGGCAATGCGCAGATCCTGGAGGTGTTCAACATCTCCAAGGTCGGCAAGGTCGCCGGCTGCCGCGTCACCGACGGCACCGTCGAGCGCGGCGCCAATGTCCGCCTGATCCGCGACAACGTCGTGGTTCACGAGGGCAAGCTGTCGACGTTGAAGCGCTTCAAGGACGAAGTGAAGGAAGTCCAGGCCGGCCAGGAATGCGGCATGGCCTTCGAGAACTACGGCGACATGCGTGTCGGCGACGTCATCGAATGTTATCGCGTGGAGACCATCCAGCGCTCGCTGTAAGTCCGAATCCTACAGAGCGCTGTCTTTTGATTGAGCTGCGAGCCCGTCCATCGACGGGTCTCGCAAGTCTCATTTGAACGAATCGAAGCGTCGTCGAACTCAACCAGAATGACCTCCATCACCCGCGCCACGCCGGGCGATGATTCATTGGATTTTGGGATTTTGAAACAATGCCTCGCCATCACCAGAGGGGAAGCTCGGCTTCCGGCGGCTCGCAGCGCCAGCTGCGCGTGGCCGAGACCGTGCGTCACGCTGTCGCCGACATTCTCGGCCAGGGTCACGTGCACGATCCGGACCTCGAGGGACACATCATCACGGTGCCCGAAGTCCGCATGTCGCCCGACCTGAAGCTCGCAACGATCTACATCATGCCGCTCGGCGGACAGGACACGGACGTCGTGCTCGCTGCGCTGGAGCGCAACAAGAAGTTTCTGCGCGGCGAACTCGCGCACCGCGTTAACCTGAAATTTGCACCCGACATCCGCTTCCGCGTCGACGAACGATTCGACGAAGCGGAACGGATCGAGAAATTACTGCGAACACCCGCGGTGCAGAGAGACCTCAATTCGGATTCGGAAGAGAGCTGATGACCATCCCCCCCGAAACCGGCACTGTCGAATCGCCCCACGCCGATACGATCGCCGCCAACGCGAAAAAAAATCACGCCGCCGACGGACGCCCGCGCGACAACAATGATCCGCGCAACAAGCAGCGCCAGGGAAACAATCAGGGCAACCAGCCGCGCCGCGACCGCCGCGACATCCATGGCTGGGTGGTGCTCGACAAGCCGATCGGCATGACCTCGACCCAGGCCGTCGCCGTCGCCAAGCGCCTGTTCCAGGCCAAGCGAGCCGGCCACGCCGGTACGCTCGATCCGCTCGCCTCCGGCGGCCTGCCGATCGCGCTCGGCGAAGCCACCAAGACCGTGCCGTTCGTGATGGACGGCCGCAAGCGCTACCGTTTCACGGTGTGCTGGGGTGAGGAGCGGGATACCGACGACACCGAAGGCCGCGTCGTTCACACCAGCGAGAACAGGCCGGACGTCGCGGCGATCAGCGCCCTGCTGCCGCAATTTACCGGCCGCATCGAGCAGACGCCGCCGCGCTATTCCGCCATCAAGATCCAGGGCGAGCGCGCCTATGACCTCGCCCGTGACGGCGAGGTCGTCGAGCTCCAGCCGCGCCCGGTCGAGATCCACGAACTGACCCTCGTCGACCAGCCCGATCCGGACCATTCGGTGTTCGAGGCCGAATGCGGCAAGGGAACCTATGTCCGGGCGCTGGCCCGCGACATGGGCCGAATCCTCGGCTGTTACGGCCATATCAGCGCGCTCCGGCGGACCCTGGTGGGTCCGTTTACCGAGAACGACATGATTCCGCTGGAACAGTTGGAGGCTTTGTGCAATAGAGCCGCGTCCGGTGAGGGAAGCCTCGCCGACGCACTCCTGCCCGTTGAGACCGCGCTGGACGACATCCCGGCACTGGCCGTCACTCGGGCTGATGCGGCAAGGCTCCATAGGGGCCAGGCCGTTTTGTTGCGCGGACGGGATGCGCCCAATAGTAGCGGCACAGTCTATGTCACGGTCGCAGGCCGCCTTCTGGCGCTTGCCGAAATTGGCAATGGCGAACTCATCCCCAAGCGCGTGTTCAACCTGACCGGACTGACTGCCAGCTCCGGTCGCAACGAAAGAGACTGACGATGTCGGTGACCGCAGAGCGCAAGGCGGAAATCATCAAGGCGAACGCCACCAAGGCCGGTGATACCGGTTCTCCCGAGGTGCAGGTTGCGATCCTGTCGGAACGCATCAACAACCTGACCGGCCATTTCAAGACCCACGGCAAGGACAACCACTCCCGCCGCGGCCTCCTGAAGCTGGTCTCCACCCGCCGTTCGCTGCTGGACTATCTGAAGAAGAACGACGAGGCGCGCTACAAGGCGCTGCTCGAGAAGCACAACATTCGTCGTTGAGCTTCGCTATGGAATGAGCGCGCGCGGTCTTGCGCGCGTTGACGACATGATCCCGAGGACGCCGCACGCGCGGCGTTCGCTCATCCGGGATCATGCGGTCTGGCCGGATCTGGAAAGAAGCGGATACGCTCTTCGACTGATCCTATCAGGACCATGCAGTACGCTTCAGCAGCAATCCGGCCGCTGGGCGTGACGGGCAAGGTGCCCGTTATTTACGAGAAGGATGGACGCCATCCGAAATAAGAAAACCATGGCAGGATCGCAGGCCGCTGATCGCATTCCAGCGCCCTGCAATCTTGCGCATGGTTTTTTTGTTTCTGGGGAGTCTGCCTTCGATCATCTCATGAAAGAAGATACCCATGTTTACCAAGCATTCCGTCGAGATCGACTGGGGTGGGCGTCCGCTCAAGCTTGAAACCGGCAAGATCGCCCGCCAGGCCGACGGCGCCGTCGTCGCCACCTATGGCGAGACCGTCGTGCTCGCGACCGTGGTCGCCGCCAAGTCGCCGCGCGAAGGCGTCGACTTCCTGCCGCTGACCGTCGACTATCAGGAAAAGACCTACGCTGCGGGTCGCATCCCCGGCGGCTATTTCAAGCGCGAGGGCCGTCCGACCGAGAAGGAGACGCTGGTCTCCCGCCTGATCGACCGCCCGATCCGGCCGCTGTTCGTCGACGCCTGGCGCAACGAGACCCAGGTCATCGTGACCGTGCTGTCGCACGACATGGAGAACGATCCTGATATCGTGGCGCTGGTCGGCGCGTCGGCTGCGCTGACCTTGTCGGGCGTCCCGTTCAAGGGCCCGATCGGCGCTGCCCGCGTCGGCTTCGCCAATGACGAATACATCCTCAACCCGACCCTCGACGAGATGGCCGACACCCAGCTCGACCTCGTCGTCGCCGGCACCTCGGACGCGGTGCTGATGGTGGAATCGGAGGCCAAGGAGCTCAACGAGGACATCATGCTCGGCGCGGTGATGTTCGGTCACCGCCACTTCCAGCCGGTCATCAACGCGATCATCGAGCTCGCCGAGAAGGCCGCCAAGGAGCCGCGCGACGTCGCGATCATCGACAACGCCGCGATCGAGAAGGAGATGCTCGGCATCGCCGAGCAGGACCTCCGCACCGCCTACGCGATTCCGATCAAGCAGCAGCGCTATGCTGCCGTCGGCGCCGTCAAGGAAAAGGTGATGGCCTACTTCTTCCCCGAAGGGCAGGAGCCGAAATACGACAAGCTGCGCGTCAGCGCCGTGTTCAAGGAGCTCGAGGCCAAGATCGTTCGCTGGAACATCCTGGACACCGGCAAGCGTATCGACGGCCGTGACGCCAAGACGGTACGCAACATCGTCTGCGAGGTCGGCGTGCTGCCGCGCGCCCACGGCTCGGCGCTGTTCACCCGCGGCGAAACCCAGGCGCTGGTCGTGACCACGCTCGGCACCGGCGAGGACGAGCAGTACATCGACGCGCTGTCGGGAACGTACAAGGAGACGTTCCTGCTGCACTACAACTTCCCTCCCTACTCGGTCGGTGAGACCGGCCGCCTCGGCGGCACCAAGCGCCGCGAGATCGGCCACGGCAAGCTCGCCTGGCGCGCCATCCACCCGGTGCTGCCGCCACACCACGAGTTCCCCTACACGACGCGCGTCGTGTCGGAGGTGACCGAGTCCAACGGCTCGTCGTCGATGGCGACCGTGTGCGGCTCCTCGCTGGCGCTGATGGATGCCGGCGTGCCGCTGAAGCGGCCGACCGCGGGCATCGCGATGGGCCTGATCCTGGAAGGCAGCCGGTTCGCCGTGCTGTCGGACATTCTCGGCGACGAGGACCATCTCGGCGACATGGACTTCAAGGTCGCCGGCACCGAGAGCGGCATCACCTCGCTGCAGATGGACATCAAGATCGAGGGCATCACCGAGGAGATCATGCGCGTGGCCCTCGGCCAGGCGCGCGACGGCCGGATCCATATCCTGGGTGAGATGTCCAAGGCCCTGACCGCCGCCCGCGCCGAGCTCGGCGAATACGCGCCGCGCATCGAGACCTTCAAGATCCCGACCGACAAGATCCGCGAAGTGATCGGCACCGGCGGCAAGGTGATCCGCGAGATCGTCGAGAAGACCGGCGCCAAGGTCAACATCGAGGACGACGGCACCGTGAAGGTCGCCTCCAGCGACGGCGAGGCGATGAAAGCCGCCATCAAGTGGATCAAGTCGATCGCTTCCGATCCGGAGATCGGCCAGATCTATGACGGCACCGTCGTCAAGGTGATGGAGTTCGGTGCCTTCGTGAACTTCTTCGGCACCCGCGACGGCCTCGTCCACATCTCGCAGCTCGCCGACAAGCGCGTGCAGAAGACCACGGACGTCGTCAAGGAAGGCGACAAGGTCAAGGTCAAGCTGCTCGGCTTCGACGACCGCGGCAAGACGCGGCTGTCGATGAAGGCGGTCGACCAGACCACCGGCGAGGACCTCGAGGCCAAGCAGAAGACAGAGGGCGGCGACGCCCCCCGCGAAGCTGCCGGTGAGTAGGCTGCGTTGAACGTCGAATGAGATATCAAGGGCGGCTTTCGGGCCGCCCTTTTTTGTTGACCGACCGTATCTGCACCGTGAGAACCATGGCGAGCCCGGAGGCCCCACGGATGCGCGGCCCGACGATGAGATCGCAATCCGCATCGTCTTGCCTTGCGCGGATTTGGATCGCGATGTCGCGTCGCTCTCGCCAAAGGCGGGTGATAGCGTAGCAGCGGCAGCCGCACGACTTCACGACGCGCGCCGGAGGTCACCGCCATGCCTGAGTCCGTCATCCGCCCCGCCCGCCCCAACGAATACGACGCCATCGCCAGGCTCTGGATGGAGAGCTGGTGTTCGACCGGGTTGGAGACACCGAGCGACAAGCTGCTCGAACTCCTGCAGGAGCGCGTGCCCCGTGAGGTTGCCGGCGGCTGGAGCCTCTACGTCGCGGATGACGACGGCCGGCTCGCCGCGATGCTCGCGATCAACCTCCCCAGGCTCTACCTCGACCAGTTGATGATCGCGCCCGCCTATCAGGGCCGCTCGCTCGGCCGCCGCCTGCTCGCCTTCACCCACGAGCTTCTGCCCGACGAGGTCTGGCTGCGCTGCGCCGAAGGCAACGAGAAGGCGTGGCGCTGGTACGAGCGCGAAGGCTTCGTCCTGGAGAAGAAAGAGGCCGATCCGCTGCATGGCCGGATCATGAAATATTATCGCTGGAAGCGCGAAAGCCACGACACCCGCTGATCGCGTGCACCAGCGACATGTCTCGCGTGTTGCCTGAAAGGCATTGCGTGCGCCATTCGAGGGGAACTAATTTTGGGTTCCCGACGGCCTAACTGTTCTCGAACCGCACCGATGTCCGTATTTCCCATGCTGATCCGCCGTTGCTCTCGCCGCCACGGCTCTCGTGCTGTTGCACCCGTCTTGGGCCCAGGCGCCCTCGACCCCTGCTCCCGCTGCAAAGCCGCCGGCTGCCGCCAAGAAGCCATCCGGAAAGAAGCCGGCCGCAAAGTCGGCCGCGGCCGTGGACAGCGGCCCCTGCGACATGGGCGTCATTACTGCCACGCACGATCTATTCACCGTCCAGAAGATCGGCCTCACCGTCTTCAACAACGAGTTCGCCGAGATGCCCGTGAGCTGGGGGCTGGACGATCTGATCTATGCGCGCGTCAAGGCCGCGGGTGGGGCGGGCGTCCGTCGCATCACCTACGACAAGCAGCTGTTCGACAATCTGGAGAAGCCGAAGCTGTTCTTCCTGCGCGAGGAGGGCGAGACGCTGACCGGCGTCGTCAAGCAGATCGTGGCGAAAGCGGCATGCCGTCGCTATCTCGTGGTCCAGCGCCAGACCACCCGCATCGGCAACACCAATCAGAACGCCACGGGATTTGGCATCCTCCAGTTCGGCCCCCTGATCACACGGACCTTCATCTTCGCCTATCTCGACATTCGGTTGCTCGATGGCCAGACGTTCGAGACGCTGCGCAACCCCAACTTCACCGTCCAGCGTGTCGTCGAAAACCTCGGTGAGGGCTTGATCAAGATCCCCGGCATGTTCGACGTCGATCAGTCGCTATATCCCGCCGTCGCGGCGGATGCCGCCAACAATGCCAGCCTGCGCGACGCCGTTCGGCGTCTCGTCACCGGTCAGCTCGATCGCGATATGCCTGCCTATTTCAAGGCGGAAGAGCAATGACGGCGGCAGCGATGCCCAACATGAGTGTTTCGATGCGTCCTTCACGACGACGAACTTCCACCGCCACCATCACGCGCCGGCTCGTCCTGCTGATGCTCGCCGTTGCGTTCCCGTGGACCGGAGCCTCGGCGCAATCGCTGCCGCCGGCAACACCTACAGCCAAGGCAGCGCCGAAGACCACGGGGACGAAAGCCAAGGTAGCCAAGACTGCAACGGCCGTCCGCGAAAGCGGACCTTGCGCCGTCGGCGTCATCACCGCGCTCGGCGATATCTTCACCGTGCAGAAGAACGGCATGACCCGGCTGGGAGACGAATACGCCGAAGTGCCTGTGTCCTGGGGCTTCGACGATCTCGTCTACGCGCGCGTGAAAGCGGCCACGGGTGATACCGGCGTTCGCCGTATCGCTGTCCCCAAGGGAGCATTCGATCCCTTCTATCAGTCCCCGCCGATCAAAGCCGAGAACGGAAAACTCACGCCCATCGTCAGGAAGGTGGCCGGCGCATCGGGATGCGCGAGTTATCTCGTCGTCACCCGCCGGACCGACAGCGAGCCGTCGGTACTGGACGAGGTCACCGGAATCGGCGTGATCAACCGCGGCATCGGATTTGGCCGATACTCACACGTGTTCATCATGATGGACATCCAGCTCTATGACGGGACAACCTTCGAGAAGCGGGAGCCCGCCACGAGCTCCAAGGCACTGCTCTCCCGTCTGACGTCCGGCGTCGGGCCGGCGTCCCACGCCGGTGACGTCGACAACTCGGCATTTCCCGCCTCGCCGGCAGATGCCGCCAACAACAATGTGCTGCGTGACATGGCGCGCTCGATGCTCAAATTCAGGCTCGACCAGCGATTGCCGGCCTATTTCGGTCGCGAATAGACGAGCACGTCAGATGGCGCCGCGAGGATGAGTCCGCCGATCACAATCTGATCTTCAGCACGGCACGGCCCGACTGCTGAACGAGACCTGACGGCACCACGTCGATGCCATAGCGAAGACTGAGGTCGAGCCGGTCGTTGCCGGCGGCCGCGAGCCCGAGGCCGGCCGAGTAGGTCCAGGGCGACAGGCCGAGGCCATGGGTGACGAAGCTGTCCCCACCGCCCGAGAAGGCCGCGCCGATCTGCAGCTTCTGGTTCAACCCGTTGTAGCCGGCGCCGATATCGCCGGTGAGACGGATCTGCCTGGTGAGGGCGTAGACGGCTTTCAGCCCGGCCGTCGTCGTCAATTCCTGATAGGTCTGCGGATCGACATCGAGGCTGAAGCCGCCGGCGCCGTTCTCGCGGTAGGAATTGCTCCGCACCGTGCCGTAGTCGAGGCGCAGCGACGGGACGAGCGCGAAACCATCCTGAAGCGGAATGCGCGCCTTGAGGCCCACGCCGGCATGTCCGGAATAGGAACGATAGCTTCCGCCCGCGGATGCACTCATGAAGCTCAACGACCGGCTCTCGCCGTTATCGCTCAATCCGCCATCCAGCTGATAGTCGAGCATGACATCGCGGCTGATGGCGTAGGCACCGTAGAGTCCCAACTGATAGGACGCGAGACCGAGACGGTTCGGCACGGCGTCGTCGCCGCCAGTGATCGTCTGATGGGAATAGGCGAATACGCCGCCGATGATGGCGCGTGACGAGACTGCCGTGTCCGCGCCGAACGCCAGACCGCCCCCGGACGCGCCATAGCCCGGAACACCATCGCGCCCCGCCTGCTGCGCGACCCCGCCGAGGGGCTGCATCCAGACATTGCGGCCCGCGGCCGCACCGATGCTGCTGACATCGTCGAGCCTGCTCGTCATCGTCTGCCGGAAGGCGCGCTGGGTGACGTAGGTCGCCTGCGAGGCCGCGCCGGTCAGCACGGGCAGCGTCTGCTTCATCGCATTGCCGAGCGAAGCGCCGGTCAGATTGTCGAGCGCAGCGAACCCCGAGACCATCGATCCGCTCCAGCCCGCCGGCGTCATCGACAGCCGGTACAGCACGTCGGCAGCTTCCAGACCGACGCGACCGCCCGCGGACCGCAGCGTATCGCGATAAGGCTGGACCAGGGACATGGCCGCGAGATCGCCGGTCAGGGCCCCCGTGAGATCATAGGTCGACGTGACCATCTGCGCGCTCGAGGCGTTGCCGCTCGCCGTGCCGTACAGGCTCGTCAGGCTGCCGCGCGACAGCGTGTTGAACAGCACCCTGCCCTCCGGCGTCACCGAGCCAAGCAAGGTGAAGCCGCCTGCGGCGCTGCCGGCCGGCGCGATGCCGGCACCCCAGAAATAGCCGTTCTGATAGTTGGTGATGACGAAGCGCCCCGGCGCCTGGGTGCCGAACAGGGCCGGGCTGACGATCCGCCACGGCGTGCCGGCGGTCCATGCCCACTGCGGCACCGAATTGGCGGGCACCGGCGCCGGCGGCGGCGGCGTGAACGTCGCGGGATCGTAGGGCAGCATGTAGGCCCAATGCGTCACCAGCAGGCTGTCGCCGGTGATCATCTGCATTTCCATGCTGGTGACGCCGTTGAGCGTACGCATGGCGCCGAGCCCGACCGTGACCGTGCCGCCGCCGGTCGGCGTGAACAGCATGGTGATCTGACCGCTGGCCGTGACGAAGCCCTGGATGGTCGAGGTGTCGGTCAGCAGCGCCGGGCCGATCCTGAGCTGCGCGATGCTGGTCCCGGTGAAGAAGCCGTTCGTTGCGGTGCCCAAGGTCCAAAGCGTCTGATCACCGATCGGGATCGGATTCGAGAATCCCGTCTTCGGCGACATGTAGGCCAGCAGCTGCGCCACCGGCACGTACCAATTCGTGTTGGAGATCGTGGAATCCCAGACGCTCGACTGCGCCCACGCGGGCCCGCAGCAGCCTATGCCGCACGCAGCGCTGGTCATCGCCCACAGGACGACAGCCCGGACCTTTGAACGCAGCATTGCAGATCGCCCCCACGGCTGTCTTGCTGCCGACGCGGCGGGCTGGCTGAATTGGCCGTAGCCCGGGCTTGATCGCCCTGTGCCGTAGCCGCAGCAGAACTCAGCCACCTGAGTTGCGCAAGTCCCCCTGATTACCGAGAAGGGGCGCCTGGGCTCAACTGGGACAAATTAGGTGGATCGCAACGATCATGGTGACGCGAAGCGGTCGGTCCAGTCCGTGGCGACCTTGCTTTGCGCGGGCCGGACTACTCCGCCTTGAGATCCTCGGGCCGCGGCATCGAGATCACGTTGTAGCCGGAATCCACGTAATGGAGTTCGCCGGTGACGCCGCCGGAGAGGTCCGACAGCAGATAGAGCGCGGAGCCACCGAGTTCCTCCAGGGTGACTCCGCGGCCGAGCGGCGAGTGCTTCTGCTGGAACGCGAACATGAAGCGGGCATCGCCGATGCCGGAGCCCGCCAGCGTGCGCACCGGGCCTGCGGAGATCGCGTTGACGCGGATGGCGCGGCGGCCGTAATCGGCGGCGAGGTAGCGCACCGAGGCTTCGAGCGCGGCCTTGGCGACGCCCATCACGTTGTAGTTCGGCATCACGCGATTCGAGCCGTCGAAGGTCAGCGTGATCATGCTGCCGCCGCTCTCCGGCATCAGCTCGGCGGCGCGCTTGGCGATCTCGGTAAAAGAGAAGCACGAGATCAGCATGGTGCGCGAGAAGTTCTCGCGCGAGGTGTCGGCATAACGGCCCTTGAGCTCGTTCTTGTCGGAGAAGGCAACGGCATGAACGATGAAGTCGAGGCCGCCCCAGGCGTCGCGCAACGCTGAGAACACGCTGTCGACGCTGGCGATGTCCTCGACGTCGCAGGGCAGCACATGCTTGACGCCGAGTTCGTCGGCGAGCGGACGCACGCGCTTGCCGAGCGCATCGCCCTGATAGGTGAAGGCCATCTCGGCGCCATGCGCGGCGAGCGTCCTGGCGATGCCCCAGGCGATCGAATGGTCGTTGGCGATGCCCATCACCAGACCGCGCTTGCCTGCCATCAGACCCTGCATGCTCACTCTCCTTCGTCATGCCGGGACCGACCCAGCCAAGATGATCGTCCCGCCTTCAAGACGCCAATGGCCGGACATCTGTGCGAAGAGCTTGGCTTCGCGCGCTGCCCGGCCATGATGCCGACGAGACCAGTCCTGTTGAAAATCCTAGGCGTCGAGCTGCTTGAACACCAGCGTCGCGTTGGTGCCGCCGAAGCCGAACGAGTTCGACAGCACGGTGCCGAGCTTGGCGTTGTCGATACGCTTGCGCACGATCGGCATGTCGGCAAACACGGGATCGAGCTCGGTGATATTCGCGCTCTCGCAGATGAAGCCGTTCTTCATCATCAGGAGCGAGTAGATCGCCTCCTGGACGCCGGTGGCGCCGAGCGAGTGGCCGGTCAGCGCCTTGGTGGCGGCGATTGGCGGGCACTTCTCGCCGCGACCAAAGACCTTGCGGATGGCTTCCATCTCCGGCGGATCACCGGCCGGCGTCGAGGTCGCATGCGGATTGATGTAGTCGATCTTCGTCTTCACCGTCGACAGCGCCATCTGCATGCAGCGCTCGGCGCCTTCGCCCGACGGCGCCACCATGTCGTAGCCGTCCGAGGTCGCGCCATAGCCGACGATTTCGCCGTAGATCTTGGCGCCGCGCGCCTTGGCATGCTCGAGTTCTTCCAGCACGAGGACGCCGGCGCCGCCGGCGATGACGAAGCCGTCGCGCGTGATGTCGTAGGGCCGCGAAGCGGTGGCGGGCGTCTCATTGTGCTTGGACGACATCGCACCCATGGCGTCGAACAGCACCGAGAGTGTCCAGTCCAGCTCCTCGCAGCCGCCGGCGAACATCACGTCCTGCTTGCCGTACTGGATCATCTCGTAGGAATTGCCGATGCAATGATTGGAGGTCGCGCAGGCCGAGGAGATCGAGTAGTTGACGCCCTTGATCTTGAACCAGGTCGCCAGCGTCGCAGATGCCGTGGACGACATCGCCTTGGGCACTGCGAAAGGCCCGACGCGCTTCGGTCCCTTGGTGCGGGTGATGTCGGCAGCTTCGACCAGCGTCCGCGTCGACGGCCCGCCGGAGCCCATGATGATGCCGGTTCTGACGTTGGAGACGTCGGTCGGCTCGAGCCCTGAATCGAGGATCGCCTGCTCCATCGCGACATGATTCCACGCCGCACCCTCGCCGAGGAAGCGCATCGCGCGGCGGTCGACGACCTCGGCCGGATTCAGCGTCGGCGCACCTTGCACCTGCGAACGGAAACCAAGCTCGGCATATTTCTCAGCACGGGAGATGCCGGATTTCGCCTCGTACAGGCTGGCCAACACCTCCTGGGTGTTGTTGCCGATCGATGAGACGATGCCCATGCCCGTGATGACGACCCGCCTCATGATGTCCGCCTCGCCTTGCTCGTGTGTTCTGTCGCAGTCACGTCTGCTGCACTGTCTGTGGTCGCAGCCCGCCGGTTCAAGCCGGCGCTGCACCCTGCTTGAACAGGCCGACCTTCAGGTCCTTGGCGCGATAGATAATCTCGCCATCCATCGAAAGCCACCCGTCGGCAATACCGAGCACCAGCTTTGAGCGCATCACGCGTTTGATGTCGATGTTGTACACAACCTTGCGGGCGGTCGGCAGAACCTGGCCGGAGAATTTCAGGTCGCCGAGACCGAGCGCGCGGCCGCGGCCTTCGCCACCGGTCCAGCCGAGGAAGAAGCCGACCATCTGCCACATCGCGTCGAGACCGAGGCAGCCCGGCATCACCGGGTCGTTCTTGAAATGGCAGCCGAAGAACCAGAGATCCGGCTTCACGTCGAGTTCGGCGCGCACCAGGCCCTTGCCATACTCGCCGCCGGTGTCGGCGATCTCGACGATGCGATCGAACATCAGCATCGGCGGCAGCGGCAGCTGCGCATTGCCCGGGCCGAACAGCTCTCCGCGGCCGCAGGCTAGCAGATCTTCGTATTCATAACTGCTGCGCCGATCCAGCATGACTGATGAGCCTTTCTCAACGATTCCCGATGGAAAATGTGCCGCGCGACCCGATTCCTTCGCGCATCGACCCGTTCACGCGCAGCTCGCCTTTCGGCCATCCCGCCAGCGCGCGTCTTCGACGCTCACGCCCAACGATGATGACCGCGGCCGAGCGGCCCCGGGCCAAGACGTCTGGACGGCGGAGACGACCATGACGGCCAGCCGCGCCCGCCAAGACAGGTCAAATCACGTCCGCGCGCTCTCTAACATAGGGGATTGCGGCGTCAATGCGCGTGTCCTGGTAAATCCACGCGGCAGAGGGACGCGCAACCGGGCCGGGCAGCAATTGCATTTTAGGGGCGTTCTAGATACGTTAGTTGCGATAAGCTTGCATCTGAACGGGTTTCTTCCTATATCAAAGTCGGTGTTATGAATTCTGCGGTGCTTGAAGTGGATGTCAGCAACAACGCTTCGATGAGTGGTCATGACCGGGCCAGTCCGGAAGGGCTGGGGACCGGGCGGCAGCCTGCGCTGAACGGCTGCCCTTGGCACGACGTCAACGAAATGCTGCAGACGGCGGGCTTGCGCCCGACCCGTCAGCGCATGGCGCTGGGCTGGCTGCTGTTCGGCAAGGGCGCACGGCATCTGACGGCCGAAATGCTCTACGAGGAAGCGACGCTGGCCAAGGTTCCGGTGTCGCTGGCCACCGTCTACAATACGCTGAATCAGCTCACCGACGCAGGTCTGCTGCGCCAGGTCAGCGTCGACGGCACCAAGACGTACTTCGATACCAACGTCACCGCCCATCACCACTTCTATCTCGAGAACAACCACGAGCTGGTCGACATTCCGGATCAGCATCTGGCGCTGTCGAAGCTGCCGGAGGCGCCGGAAGGTTACGAGATCGCCCGGATCGACATGGTGGTCCGGCTGCGCAAGAAGCGCTGAGCCGAAAAAAATTTGCGCCGGATGGTGCCCGCGTCTCCCGCGGGCATTTTCATGTCGGCAGCACGTCAGCATCGCGGCTCACGCCGCCTTCACGGACCTACGGCGTCAGTTGACCTGCTCGTCGGAATAGACGCCCCACAGCCGCTGCTGCTCGATCCAGCCCTCGAAGCCATTGCCGAGCACGCGGCACCAGCCGCCGCTGCACTTCTTGACCTGGGCAATCACCCCGGCCTGCAGCCGCGCCGTGACGGCGCTGGACGGACTGGCGCCCTCATAGACCGCGGCGAGATCGTCCTTGTTCTTCATCGTCACGACCGCGGTGCGGCGTCCGGACAGCAGCGAGTGATAGACCCAGCCCTCGGACCCTTCGGAATCGCGCACCCGGCGCCAGTTCTCATATTCGGCCGTGATTTCGACAGGCAGGCCCGAGCGCGTATAGACCCAGGCCACGTCATTGTCCTTGGTCGGACCGGCGCGGACGTTCACATGGTCGGATTTCAGGCTGACATAGCGCGGCACCGGCAGGCCGCTGGTGGTGAGAACCGAATCCTTCGCCGCAACGCCCCTGCCGACGGCAACGTCGAACAGACAGACCAGCAGCACCACGATTGCACCGAAACGCCCCAACGCCAATGTACTCAACTCACTCTCCCTCGAAAGGATCGACGCGCCCCCGGTCTGCTTTGCGGATTGCGTTGCGATCCTTCGCCCGATCCCCATCGAACCGCCCGGCTGCCCCCCTTCGTGCACAGAGAGAGCTTGCCGAAAGCGCCAGTCCACACCCGCCGCTGGCTTCTTGTCTTGGCCCGGCCTTCTGCTAGACAGGACCCAACACAAGCGGCCAGGAAGCGCCTGAGAATCGCTCGCGTAACCCTGTCAGGGACGGATCGGCCCCACCGCGAGATCCGACACGACCAGTCCAGGGAAGCGCCCGGCTCAGGCGACGACGGTAGTTTCGGCGAACCCGGTTAATGAGGTCTGAAGGATCTCATGAGAGCAGCACATGTCAGGTAGGAAAAAGCCCCTCGTCGTGGTGACACGCAAGCTGCCGGACTCGGTCGAGACCCGGATGCGCGAGCTGTTCGACGCCAGGCTCAATCTCGACGACGAGCCGTTGAGTCAGGAGCAACTCGCGGATGCGGTCCGCACCGCGGAGGTGCTGGTTCCGACGGTCACCGACCACATCACCGCCGACATCCTCAATCAGCCCGACTGCAAGCTGCGCATGATCGCCAACTTCGGCAACGGCGTCGACAATATCGACGTCGCGGCGGCGGTGGCGCGCGGCATCACCGTCACCAACACGCCGAAGGTCCTGACCGAGGACACCGCCGACATGACGATGGCGCTGATCCTCGCCGTGCCGCGGCGGCTGATCGAGGGCGCCTCTGTTCTCACCGAGGGTAAGAACTGGGCGGGCTGGTCGCCGACATGGATGCTCGGCCACCGCATCGGCGGCAAGCGCCTCGGCATCATCGGCATGGGCCGCATCGGCCAGGCGGTGGCGCGGCGCGCCCGCGCCTTCGGCCTGCAGATCCACTATCACAACCGCCGCCCCGTCGCCCCGGTCATCGCCGATGAGCTCGGCGCCACCTACTGGGAAAGCCTCGACCAGATGCTGGCGCGGATGGACATCATCTCGGTGAACTGTCCGCACACGCCGGCGACGTTCCATCTCTTGTCGGCGCGCCGCCTCAAGCTGATCCGGAAGGATGCCTACATCGTCAACACCGCGCGCGGCGAGGTGATCGACGAGGAGACGTTGACGCGGCTGATCGAAGCCGGCGACGTCGCCGGCGCCGGCCTCGACGTGTTCGAGCATGAGCCGGCGGTCAATCCGCGCCTGGTGCGGCTTGCGAAAGCCGGCAAGGTGACCTTGCTGCCGCACATGGGCTCGGCCACGATCGAGGGGCGCGTCGAGATGGGCGAGAAGGTCATCATCAACATCAAGACCTTCCTCGACAACCACCGTCCGCCGGACCGCGTGCTGCCGAGTATGCTGTAGGCCGAGCCCTTAGCTTTGCAAAAGGTATCGTCCCTGCGAACGCACTAAGGTTTCTACACGTCTGGCGCGACAGATTGACTCGGGAAGTCATGATGTTGTGCCGTCTTTGCGGGTTGTATGATTCCATCTCCGATGCTTGATTCAAGGGAGCATCGGAGATGGAGCGAGAGCCGGATCTGTCACTGGGGGAGTTTGGCGACGTTCGCCTCGATAAAAGGGGGCAGCGTTCGTCCAGGCTATGCTTTGCACGCGCAGCGTCTGCCTGCGCCGGATGGCGCAGGGTGACTGGGCCGCGTACATGGCGTACTGGCGGTTTGTGAACAATCCGCAAGTCACGATCGATCGGCTGATTGAAGGCTGGAGCCGGCAGACGGCGACTGTGGTCGCGGGGCGGCATGTGCTGGCGATCCAGGACACCAGCGAGGTCAAGTTCCAGACGCGGAAGGGGCGGCGGCGCGGACTGGGCGAGGTCGGCAAAGGCAATGCCCGTGGCGTGCTGTTGCATGCGATGTTGGCGGTCGATGCCGACAGCGGCGCCTGCCTCGGTCTCACCGGCGGCAAGGTGTGGACGCGCCGGGGCAAGGTGAAGGTGCCTCACGACCAGCGGGAGTTGGCCGACAAGGAATCGGCGCGCTGGGTGACGACCGCCGAACAGGCCTGTGACGTTCTCGCTGCCGCACGCATGATCACCGTCGTCAATGATCGCGAAGGGGAGTTCTTTGCGCATTGGGCTTTGACGCCGGGAGACAACGTCCACCTGCTGACGCGAGCCATGCACGATCATGCGCTGGCCGATGGCAGCACACTCTACCAGGCGGTGGAGCGAGCGCGCTTCTGCGACAAGGCGATGATCGACCTGCCGCAGCGCATGGATCGCCGCGCCCGCCAAGCTCAGCTCTCGCTGCGGTTCGGAACGGCCGAGCTCAAGCGGCCGGCGCGCCCCGGCGTGAAGGGCCTGCCGGAGCGCGTCGAAGTCAGCTTCGTGGAAGTCGTCGAATTGCATCCTCCGAAAGGGGCTGAGGCCGTTCATTGGCTGCTCTTGACCACTCATTCGATCGCCAAGGCGTCCGACGCTTGGCAGATCGTCTCCTGGTACAAGCAGCGCTGGATCATCGAACAGCTCTTCCGCTCGCTGAAGACCCAAGGGTTGCAGATCGAGGACAGCCAGCTCGAAAGCGCCCAGGCCCTGATCAAGCTCGTGGCCATCGCCACCAAAGCAGCCTGCATCGTCATTCAGCTCGTTCAGGCTCGCAACGGCGGTCAACAACTGCCGATCGAATGCGCCTTCACTCCGGAAGAAATGAAGGCCCTGGCGGCCATCAACAAGACGATGAAGGGCAGGACCAAGCTTCAGGAAAACCCTCATCCTGCCCAAACACTCGCGTGGGCGGCATGGATCATCGCCAAACTCGGCGGATGGACCGGCTACGCCTCCCATCGGCCTCCCGGGCCCATCACCTTCCACAACGGAATGAGTCGCTTCCAAATCCTCGTCGCCGGCAGAGCCCTCCAAACCGTGTAGAAACCCTAGTGCGAACGCAGGGACCGATACCGCGTGATGTCCGGAATGGGCAGACGGCTCGTTCCGTGCACCTCATTGAAATCCGGGATGACAGCCGAGTTTGTGGCGGGCCCGCACCCATCAAAGCGTGACCGCTGTACCCGCCCGCCTCCGCCACTCGCCGACGAACGCCACGAACGCCGCCAGCGCTGGCGGCGGGTGGCGACGGCTCGGGTAATACAGATAGGGCCCCGGGAATGGTGGGCACCAGTCTTCCAACACGCTGACGAGACGGCCTGCAGCCACGTCCTCGCGCACATGCCCTTCGAAGGTCGCCCAGTAGCCGAGCCCGTCACAGGCGGCGCGGAGTGCCAGTCCGAGTTGGACCGCGATCAGGCGGGCCGGCGGCGCGATCATGACCACCTGCCCGTCTTTCTCGAATTCCCAATCCAGCATCGCCCCAGAGGAGAAGCGGGTGCGGATGCAGGCGTGGCGCAGCAAGTCGCGCGGATGAATCGGGCGGCCATGCTGCGCAACATATTGCGGCGAGGCGACGATGGCGTAGCGCTGGGCCTCGCCCAAGGGCACCGCGATCATGTCCTGCGCCAGATGCTCGCCATAGCGCACCCCGGCATCGAAGCCGCCCTGCACGATGTCGACGAAGCCGCTGTCGGCGACGATCTCGAGCTCGATCCGCGGATGGGCGCTGAGGAACGGCGCCACCATCGGGGCCAGCACCAGGTCGACCGCAGGCGGCGGCGCGTTGATGCGCAGGCGCCCCGCCGCGACCTGCTGCAGGCCGCGCACCTGATCGATCGCCGCTGCGATTTCGGCCAGCGCAGGCTCGAGCCGCGCCAGCAGCACCTCGCCCGCTTGTGTCAGGCCGACGCTCCTGGTGGTCCGGTTGAGCAGCCGTACACCGAGCCGCTGCTCCAGCTCCTTCAGCCGCTGACTGAGGCTGGACACCGCGAGCCCCTGCTCGCGCGCAGCACGGCGGAAATTGCCGCTGCGGGCCACGGCGGCGAAGGCCTGGAAATCGCGGAGGTCTGGCTCGTTCATTGTTCGATATGTTGAACAGTCCATTCGGAATTGTCCAGCTTATCGAATTGCGGAAACGAACCGATATCCGCGTTGTTCGGGCGGTCTGGAGGCCGCCGTGCCAGCAAAGGAGATCGATCATGGAAACCCGTCAACTCGGCTCGACCGGCCCCGGCGTCTCGGTCCTCGGATTGGGCTGCATGGGGATGTCGGACTTCTATGGCCCGACCGACCGGTCCGAGAGCATCGCCACCATCCATGCCGCGCTCGACGCCGGCATCACGCTGCTCGACACCGGCGATTTCTACGGCATGGGCCACAACGAGATGCTGATCCGCGAGGCGCTCGCCTCGGCCGGTCCGCGCAACGTCCAGATCTCGGTGAAATTCGGCGCGTTGCGCGGGCCGGACAAAAGCTGGCTGGGCTATGACAGCCGGCCGGCTGCCGTCAGAACCTTCCTGTCCTACTCGCTGCAGCGGCTCGGCGTCGACGCCATCGACATCTACCGTCCCGCCCGGCTCGATCCGAGCGTGCCGATCGAGGAGACCATCGGCGCCATGGCCGAGCTGAAGCAGGCCGGCTACATCAGGCATATCGGCCTGTCCGAAGTGGGTTCGGAAACGATCCGCCGGGCGCACAAGGTGCACCCGATCGCGGATCTGCAGATCGAATATTCGCTGATCTCGCGCGGCATCGAGAGCGACATCCTGAAGACCTGCCGCGAGCTCGGCATCGGCATCACCGCCTATGGCGTGCTGTCGCGCGGGCTGATCAGCGGGCACTGGTCGAAAGACCGCGCCAATGCGGCAGACTTTCGCGGCCACGCGCCACGTTTTCAGGGCGACAATCTCGACCGCAATCTCACTCTCGTGGATGCGCTACGCAGCATTGCCGAGAATGTCGGCGCCACGCCGGCACAGGTCGCGATCGCCTGGGTGGCCGCGCAAGGCAACGACATCGTACCCCTGGTCGGCGCCCGCCGCCGCGATCGCCTCGACGAGGCGCTGGGCGCGCTCCATGTGAAGCTCACCGAGGTGCAGCTCGCCGCGCTCGACAAGGCGTTTCCGCCCGGCGTCGCCGCAGGTGAGCGCTATGCGGACGCGCAGCTCGCGCACATGGACAGCGAGCGAAGGTCGCGGGCTTGAGAGCGGCCTGAAGCGGGGCGCAGTACGCGGTAGAGTATGTAGCGAGCCTCACCCACAGTGTCGTCCCTGCGAACGCATGCGTTCGCAGGGACGACAGCGGAGGATCTGGCGCGGTACTCGCCACATCACTGCTTTTTGTGTGCGCCCAGATCCGCAATCACCGGCCCGTCGCCATTGAGCGGATTGGCCGGATCCCGGCCATAGCGCAGCGTCTCGAAGCGCATCGTGCGCGCGTCCAGCATCAGCAGCCGGCCGACCAGACTCTCGCCGAAGCCGACGATCTCGCGGATGGCCTCCAGCGCCATCATCGAGCCGAGCATGCCGGCGAGCGCGCCCATCACGCCGGCCTCTGCACAAGCCGGCACCGTGCCGGGCGGCGGCGGCTCGGGGAACAGGCAGCGATAGGTCGGATTGAATTCGCCCTTCTCGTTGGTCTCATGCGCGCGGATCGTCGTCAGCGACGCATCGAAGGTGCCGAGCGCGCCTGATATCAGCGGCCTCGCGGCCAGGAAGCAGGCATCGGAGACGAGATAGCGGGTGTCGAAATTGTCGGAGCCATCGAGCACGAGATCATAGCCGCCGATCAGATCGAGCGCGTTGTCGGCATTGAGCCATGTCCGATGCGTAACGACCGAAACGTGCGGATTGAGCGCGTTGATGCGCTCGGCCGCGCTGTCGACCTTGGGCCTGCCGATATCAGGCGTCGCGTGGATGATCTGGCGCTGCAGATTCGACAGCGACACCACGTCATCGTCGACCACGCCGATCGTGCCGACACCGGCGGCGGCGAGATACATCAACACCGGCGCCCCGAGCCCGCCTGCGCCGATCACCAGCACCGACGCGCGCTTCAGTGCCGCCTGACCGGGGCCGCCGACATCGCGCAGCACGATGTGGCGGGCATAGCGCTCCAGTTCCTCGTCGCTCAGCATCGTTACAGACGTCCTTCTGCCGCATCGCTGTCGGCCCCTCATGGAGACCGCGTCTCTCCACACTGAACCCTCGCCGGATTGTGACCGACCAAGCAGATGTGCTTATTTATGTCAGCGGCAAGAGCATCGGGATTTGTCATGAGACGGCTGGGCACGGCAACCTTCATCTGCGCGATCGCCGCGTGCGCGTCGGCGCAGGCACAGACGTCACAAGCGACACAGGGCGTCTTGCCCGGCGCCAAGCCCAAGCCCGTCGCGACCCAGACCGTGCGCCCGGGCGTGCAGGCCCCGGCCGATACCGCCAACGCGATGGGACAGGTCGAGCGGCTGACGCTGCAATCCGATCTCGCATGGGTCGGCCAGTACAACGGCGCGATCACCGGTGACGTCAGCGAGCGCATGGTCAATGCGATCAAGGAATACCAGAAGCTCATAGGCGGCAAGCCGACCGGCGTGCTGAATCCGCAGGAGCGCGCCACGCTCGCCGACACCGCGCGCCGCAAGCAGGAGGGCGTCGGCTGGAAGCTCGTGACCGAACCGGTCAGCGGCGCACGGCTCGGCATCCCCACCAAGCTGGTGCCGCAACAGACAAGCGACGGCAACGGCTCGAAATGGACATCGCCGACGGGCACGGTGCAGGTCGTGCTGTCACGCCGCAAGGAGGTTAATCCGACCACCGCGGCGCTGGCCGACCGCGAGAAGAAGGAGCCCGGCCGCACCGTCGACTACAGCGTGGTGAAGCCCGACTTCTTCGTGCTGTCCGGGCTGCAGAACCTGAAGAAATTCTACATCCGCGGCACCTTTCGGGGCGACGAGGTGCGCATCCTGACCATCCTCTACGATCAGGCCACCGAGAACACGGTCGAGCCGGTTGTGATCGCGATGTCGAGCGCCTTCACGGCCTTTCCCGCGGCATTGGCCGCGCAGCCGGCGCCACGGCGCAGCGTCGACTACGGCACCGGAATCATCGTGAGCCAGGACGGCGCCATCATCGGGGATCGCGAGGTCACCGATGGCTGCGTGGCGATCACCGTTCCCGGCTTCGGTCATGCCGAGCGCGTGGCCGAGGACAAGGAACACGGGCTGGCGCTGCTGCGCATCTATGGCGCACGCGGCCTGAAGCCGCTGGCGCTCTCGGGCGGCAGTGCGAAATCGTCGGTCGACATCATCGGCATCGCCGATCCGCAGAGCCAGGGCGGCGGTGCTGCGATCAGCACCGTCAAGGCGCAGCTCGCCGCCGGAGGCCAGGGCGACGCCTCGCTGGCGCCGGCTCCCGGACTCGGCTTCTCCGGCGCTGCGGCGCTCGACGGCGAGGGCAGGTTCGTCGGCGTCACTCTGCTCAAGCCGGGAGTTCTCGCCGGCTCGGCCTTCGTCCCGTCGTCACAGGTGGTGATGGTCAGCGCCGAAAACACCCGCGCCTTCCTCGCGGCGAACGGCGTCAAGCCCGACGGCAGCTCGCTCGACGCCAAGACCGCGGCCGTTCGCGTGATCTGCGTGCGCAAGTAGCGCGCGACGCCGACGATCTCTGCCAAATGCCGGAACGTTGCGCACGTTGCGGCGCGGCGACCGTTTACGCAAAATTAAGCATGTCATTTTACAAAAAATTAAGGGCCCGACGACGGCCGGCGAGGATCTGACGTGCAGCATCGCGACTGCATGGGATGATGCTCGACGATGCCGAGCGCTCGCCCGCGGCTCGCTGCCGCTCAACTTCCTAGCACCTTGCTATCAACTCGGAACGGCTCCCGCCGTAGTCAACCGGTCTGTGCAAGCACAGGCCGAGCGTGGGATAGTTCGAACAGTTTCTGTCGGCGTGCTGATTCGGACCACCGCGATCCCTCTTCGTTAGTTGGATCGGGCCGGGACTGTCCTGAGCGAGAATAGCTCTGCACCGCGTAATCGCGATGCACTCAGCTTTGGCGTTCTCATAAGTTCCGTCAACATCCGAAGGACTGTCTCCCGATGTACACGATCGTTTTGGCCACGCAGAAGGGCGGCAGCGGCAAGAGCACGCTGGCTATTGGTCTGGCCGTGGCGGCCCAGCAGGCCGGCCACAAGGTGCGCGTGATCGAGACCGACCGTCAGGGTACGCTGTCAAAATGGCAGGCGCGCCGCACGACCGGCGAGCCGATCGTCGAAGCCATCTATGACGCGAAGATGATCGAGCCGCGACTCGAAGCGCTGGCCATCGATGGCGTGACCGTCTGCGTGATCGACACCGGGAGCGGCATCACGGCATCCACCACCGCCGCGATCCGTTATTGCGACCTTTGCCTGATCCCGGCGCGTCCGAGCGTTGCCGACATCGAGGCCACGGCGCCGACGCTGAGCGTCATCAAAGCCTGGCGCAAGCCATTCGCATTCGTGCTCAATCAGGCGCCGATCCGTGGCGGCCACCGCATCACCGATGCGACCACCGCGCTCGACAGCGATGCGCCGCGCGACATCGCTGAGGTGCTGGCGCAGCCCTTCATCATGATGCGCAACGACCACCAGGACGCGCTCGCCGCCGGCCTCGGCGTCTGCGAGTTCGATACCGACGGCAAGTCCGCGCAGGAGATCCGCAGCCTGTGGCGCTGGACCGCCGGCAAGCTCGCCGGTGACCACGTCATGCACGAGGCCGGCGAACTCAAGGAAGCCGGCGAGCACGCCGAGGTCGAATTCCCGATCATGCTGACGCCATCAGCCGAAGACGCCAAGCTGCCGACGACCCGAGCCTATCCGACCTGGGCCGACAACGGCATCAACTGGAAGGCGGGGTTGTAGCCGCTGCCTGCTCGGCCGCCGGCGCGCTCGGAGCTCACGCAAATCATTCGCTGCCGAACGGCTGCTCGCCAAGCGAGTGGCCGTTTGCGTTAGGCGTGTGCGTCGGCGAACGCCATGCGTCGATATGACCAATTCGGCACAACTATCAGCTTTGCTGCGCTACGCCCGCTATCCGACATTTACAATCGTCGCACGAATGTCATAGTCGCTCGTGGACGTAAAAGCTTGCGATTCGAGCGACGGCGCTCGATTCGATCCGCTCACAGGCGGCCGATCGGCAGCAATTCCGCCGACCGTTCGAACGGTGCTCCCGTTGCGGTGGTCTGCAGTCGGCTTTTGCGGACGAGCAAGGGGTCGCATGATACGCACGATCGTATTGGCCACGCAGAAGGGCGGCAGCGGCAAGAGTACGCTGGCGATGAGCCTCGCGGTTGCCGCGCAGCAGGCCGGCGAGACGGTGCGCGTGATCGAGACCGATCCGCAGGGCACGCTGTCCTATTGGCAGAGCCGGCGCGGACTGGCCGAGCCCCTCGTCGAACCGATCCATCAGCCCTCGGATCTCGGCCGCCGCCTGGATGCTCTCGCCCGCGGCGGCGTCACGCTTGCCGTCATCGACACATCGAGCGGCATCAACGCGCTGATGCGCGCCGCGATCGATCAGGCCGATCTGTGCCTCGTGCCGGCGCGTCCGTGCGTTGCGGACATCGTTGCTGCTGCGCCCACGGTGAAGATCATCCGCAGCAGCGGCCGCCGCTTCGCCTTCGTGCTCAACCAGGCGCCGCATCGGGGGCAGCGCGCGAGCGAGGCGGCGAATGCGCTGAGCCAGGGCGATCGCGATCTCGCCGACATCATCGCCAAGCCGCTGATCACCCTGCGCAACGATCATCAGGATGCCCTCGCCGCGGGATTGGGCGTCACGGAATTCAATGATGACGGCAAATCGGCCGAGGAGATCCGGCTGCTTTGGCAATGGATCGAACAGCGGCTGGCCCAAGGCGACACATGCCATGCACTGCGCACGGCAGGAGCCGAGGCGCATTCCCAGATGACCAACGCCGGCGCGCCGCCGCTGAACGAGATGAGTCTCTCCTGGGACGCCTGCCTGTAGCGCGATCGGCGTCACCGCGGGCGCAAAAATCGAGCACCGATTCTGTTTGCCGGATCGCGCGGCCGCGCGAGGCCACTCATGACCTGCAAGCCTACCGCGGCCCGGCCTCCCGCACCTCCAGCCGCTTGATGCGCGCGTCGGCGCGGCGCAGGCGCCGGCATAGCTCGCGATTGATGTTCTGCAGCACGATCACATAGGCGTGGATGTCCGCCTTGTAGAAGGCATACAGCTTCTGCGCGGTCAGCTCGTACAGCAGGGTCGGCGTCTGCGCGACCACCGTGGCCGATCGGTTCTGCATGTCGAGCAAGGTCATCTCGCCGAAGAAATCTCCGGACTCGAGACCAGACATATGGATCGCGGCCCCGGTCTCCAGGCGCTCGCTGACCTCCAGCGTGCCGCTGTGCACGACGAACATCGAGCGGCCCGACTCGCCTTCCGCGACGACAATGGCGCCGCTGTCGAAGTGGCGCTCGACCAGCATCGAGATCAGCAGATCGAGGCTCGCGTCCGACAAGCCGCCGAAGAACGGCGTGGCGAGCAGGAATGCTTTCAGATCGGGCGAGCTGACAGCCATGGCGGCAGTATACGCCCACCCCCGTCCGTCACAAGCAGACCGGGCGGCCGGCCGGACCGGCTCGTCGGCCACTCCATCACTTCTGGCACTTCGGACACCAGAAGGTCGACCGCCCGTTCTGCACGAAGCGCTTCACCACGCCCTCGCAGCCATCCGTCCGGCACGGCTCGCCCTCGCGGTCATAGACCTGAAACGAATGCTGAAAATAGCCGAGTTCGCCTGATGTCTGGCGGTGATCGCGCAACGACGAGCCGCCGGCGCGGATGGCCTCGTTGAGCACGGTGTGGATCGCCTCCACCAGCCGCCTGGCATGATCCGTGGGCTCACCCTTTTTGGTCGCCAGCGTCGCGGCCAGACGTCGCGGCGACAGATGCGCGCGGAACAGCGCCTCGCAGACATAGATGTTGCCGAGGCCGGCGACGACGCGCTGGTCGAGCAGCGCCGCCTTCAGGCTGGTCTTCTTGTTGGCGCAGGCGCGCGCCAGCATCCCTGCATCGAATTCATTGCCGAGCGGCTCGGGTCCGAGGCCCCTGAGATGCGGCTCGGCCTCGATGTCGCCGCGCGCGATGATCTTCATGAAGCCGAAGCGGCGCGGATCGTTGAACACGATGTCGGCGCCGGACGACATGTGAAACACGACATGGTCGTGCACGCTGTCCTTGCCGCGCGGGTAGTGAAACTCGCCTGGCGTCTCCTCGTGCTCAGGCTTGATCACCCGGAACGAGCCTGACATGCCCAGATGCATCAGCAGCACGTCGCCGGAGCCGAGATCGGCCAGCAGATATTTCGCGCGCCGACCGAGCCCGGTGACGGTCTGGCCCTGCAGGCGCTTCGCAAAATCGGGCTGGAACGGAAACCTCAAATCGCCGCGCCGAGTCTCGGCGATGACGATCTTGGCCCCCTCCATGACCGGCTGCAACCCGCGCCGGACGGTCTCGACTTCGGGCAGCTCAGGCATGCCTGTTCATTTCACCTTTTGCGTCCTGCGACCATTCACCTTGTCCGGCTGACGTGATAGCGCCTTGGCCGCACCGGCGCTATGGTGCCGTATCGGAGTAAGGGTGATGGATCAGCCGGACCAAACCACTCATTTCGGCTTCAGAGATGTGCCTCTGGGCGAAAAGCAGACGCTGGTGAACGACGTGTTTCACAGCGTGGCCTCGCGCTACGACCTGATGAACGACCTGATGTCCGGCGGACTGCACCGCGTCTGGAAGGACATCATGATCAACACGCTGAACCCGCCGAAGAGCGATGCGCCGTTCGCGCTGCTCGACGTCGCGGGCGGCACCGGCGACATCTCCTTCCGCGCCGCGAAGAGGGCCGGCTCAGGCTTTCACGCGACCGTCTGCGACATCAATGGCGACATGCTCGAGGTCGGCCGCCAGCGCGCGCTGAAGCAATATCTCGATGACAAGGTCTCGTTCGTCGAGGGCAATGCCGAAAAGCTCGCCTTCCCCGACCGCTCGTTCGACGCCTACACCATCGCGTTCGGCATCCGCAACGTGCCGCAGATCGAGCTCGCGCTCGCCGAGGCGCACCGCGTGCTCAAGCATGGCGGCCGGTTTCTGTGCCTGGAGTTCTCCACCGTCGAGATGCCCGGGCTCGACAAGCTCTACGACCTGTTCTCCTTCAACGTGATCCCGCAGCTCGGCCGCGCCGTCACCGGCGACGCCGAGTCCTACCGCTATCTCGTCGAATCGATCCGCCAGTTTCCGCGGCCCAGCGCCTACGCCGAGATGATTTCGGCCGCCGGCTTCTCCCGCGTGTCCTGGCAGACCCTCTCCGGCGGCATCGTCGCGCTTCATTCCGGCTGGCGTTTGTGATCTCTGCACTCACTCATATTACGCGGCTCGCCCGGGCCGCCTTCGTGTTCGCGCGCGAGGGCGTGTTCGGCGCCGTCGATCCGAGCCTGGCGCCACCGCCGGGCCAACTCGCGCTAAAGTTGGCGCGACTGGTCGAACGTCCCGGCGCCAAGTCCGGACCCAGATTATCGCGCGCACTGGAACGGATGGGACCGGCCTATCTCAAGCTCGGCCAGTTCCTGGCGACCCGGCCGGACGTCGTCGGCGTCATCATGGCGCGCGATCTCGAATCCCTGCAGGACCGGCTGCCGCCGTTCCCGCAGGCCGAGGCCGAAGCGGTCATCGCGACCGCGCTCGAACGTCCGATCAGCCAGCTGTTCACGCACCTCGGACCGCCGGTCGCCGCCGCCTCGATCGCACAGGTGCATCGCGGCGAGGTCGAGCGCGACGGCATCCGTACGGCCGTCGCAGTCAAGGTGCTCCGGCCGAACGTCGCCGCGCGCTTCCGTCGTGACCTCTCCGATTTCTTCTTCGTCGCCGAGAATGCCGAGGCGCATTCGTCGGAGGCGCGTCGCTTGCGCCTGGTCGAGGTCATCAACACGATGTCGCGCTCGGTCGCGATGGAGATGGACCTCCGGCTGGAGGCCGCGGCGCTCTCCGAGATGGCGGAGAACATCAAGGACGACCCGGACTTCCGCGTCCCCACGGTGGACTGGGATCGCACCGCCAACACCGTGCTGACGATGGAGTGGATCGACGGCATCGCGCTGAACGACCACGCCCGGCTCGCCGAGGCCAATGTCGATCTGCCCGAGGTCGGCCGCAAGGTGATCCAGAGCTTCCTGCGCCACGCTTTGCGCGACGGCTTCTTCCACGCCGACATGCATCCGGGCAATCTGTTCCTGGACAAGCAGGGACGGCTGGTTGCGGTCGATTTCGGCATCATGGGCCGGCTCGGCATGAAGGAGCGGCGCTTCCTGGCCGAGATCCTGCTCGGCTTCATCACCCGCGATTATCGCCGCGTCGCCGAAGTGCATTTCGAGGCCGGCTACGTGCCGCCGCATCATTCGGTGGAGAATTTCGCGCAAGCCATCCGCGCCATAGGCGAGCCGATCCACAACCGCACGGCCGAAGAAATCTCCATGGCCAAGCTGCTGACCCTGCTGCTCGAGGTCACCGGCCTGTTCGACATGCGCACCCGGCCCGAGCTGATCCTGCTGCAGAAGACCATGGTGGTGGTCGAAGGCGTCGCGCGCGGCTTCGACCCCAAGCTCGACATCTGGAAGGTCGCCGACCCCGTGGTGCGCGAATGGATCGAGCGCAATCTCGGGCCGATCGGCCGGATCGAGGGTGCCGTCACCGGCATCGGCGAGCTGGCCCGGCTGACCGCGACCCTGCCGCTGCTCGCCGCCCGCGCGGCCGCCGTGCTCGAGCACATGGAGACCATGACCCGCGACGGCCTCCGTCTGTCACCCGAAACCATTGCCGCCATGGGCCGCACCGAAGGCAAAAAGAGCCGCTGGCGCGCCATCGCCCTCTGGGTGATCGCGCTGACGTTCATCGGGATCCTGTTTGCGGTGCTCAGGCTGTGACGTAGCAGCCATCAACAAGCAGCGCCGCCACAGCCCCGGCTGTCATCGCCCGGCTTGACCGGGCGATCCAGTACGCCGCGGCCGTTGTGGACGAATCGATGGGCCTCGGCGGACTGGATGCCCGCCTTCGCGGGCATGACGGCGGTAGTTGCAGCAACATCGGCGGGCAGGCGGCGTCTGGTCTGCGGGCGGTAGAGTGATTGCACTGCATTCATTTTGTGCTAGCATTGCCTTCACAACGACAATGCCGGGGAGGCGGTCATGGCGAGCCTGACCATCCGCAAGCTGGACGACTCGCTGAAGACCTATCTCCGGCTGCGCTCGGCGCAGAACAAGCGTTCCGTCGAGGAGGAAGTCCGGGTCATCCTGCGGGCGCTCATTGAGCCAGTCGATCCGTCCGAGCCGCCAGCAACAGCCCCACCTCCGGCCGCTCTGCCTGAGCCCGGCTTCCCTCAGCCCGGCGCCGCCCGCGAAGCCCGTGTCACCCTGATCATCGGCGGCGGCATTGCGGCCTACAAGTCGCTCGACCTGATCCGGCGGCTCAAGGAGCGCCATATCCACGTCCGCTGCGTGCTGACCAAGGCGGCGACGCAGTTCGTGACCGAACTCGCCGCGTCAGCGTTGTCGGGCGACCGCGTCTTCACCGACCTGTTCGACGCGCGCAGCGAGTTCGACGTCGGCCACATCCGCCTCGCGCGCGACTGCGACCTCATCGTCGTCGCGCCGGCGACCGCCGACCTGATGTCGAAGATGGCCCATGGCGCCGCCGACGACCTCGCCAGCGCCATCCTGCTCGCCGCGAGCCGACCGATCCTGCTGGCGCCGGCGATGAACCCTATGATGTGGAGCAACCCGGCGACCCGCCGCAACGCTGCGACGTTGCAGCGCGATGGCGTCCACATGATCGGCCCCAATGCCGGCGAGATGGCCGAGAGGGGCGAGGCCGGAATCGGCCGCATGGCCGAGGCCATCGAGATCGCGGACGCCGTGGTCGCGATGCTGAAGCCGCCTGTGCCGCGCCCGCTCGCCGGCCGCCGCGTGCTGATCACCGCAGGGCCGACGCATGAGCCGATCGACCCGGTGCGCTACATCGCCAACCGCTCCTCCGGCAAGCAGGGCTTTGCGATCGCAGCCGCAGCGCAAGCCGTCGGCGCCGACGTGCGACTGATCGCTGGACCGGTCGAGCTTGCCGACCCCAAGGGCGTCAGCGTCACCCATGTCGAGTCGGCGCGGCAGATGCTGGAGGCCGTCGAGGCCGAGCTGCCCGCCGACGTCGCGATCTTCGCCGCGGCGGTCGCCGACTGGCGCGTCGCCCATGAAGGTGGCCAGAAGCTGAAGAAGACGGGCAAGGCGATCCCGCCGCTGCAGCTGACCGAGAATCCCGACATCCTCGCCACCATCTCCAAGCTCGGGGAGAAACGGCCAGGACTCGTGATCGGCTTCGCCGCCGAGACCGAACATCTGATCGACAACGCCAAGGCCAAATTCGCGCGCAAGGGCTGCGACTGGATCGTCGCCAACGACGTCTCGCCCGCGACCGGCGTGATGGGCGGCGACCGCAACACCGTGCATCTCTTGACCAAGGGCGCCGACGGCGTCCATGTCGCGTCCTGGCCGATCATGACCAAGGACGAGGTCGCGACCGCTCTGGTCGCCGAGATCGCCAAGAAACTCAACAAGGAACTCACCAAGCCAATGGGACCGCCCGCGTGACACAGACGATCAGCATCGACGTTCAGATCCTTCCGCATGGCGAAGGCCTGCCGCTGCCGGCCTATCAGACCGCCCATGCTGCCGGAATGGATCTGCTCGCCGCGGTTCCCGCCGAGGCACCGCTCGTCCTTGCGTCAGGCCGCCACGCGATGGTGCCGACGGGACTGTCGATCGCACTGCCCGACGGCTACGAGGCCCAGGTGCGGCCGCGCTCCGGGCTCGCCGCGCGCCATGGCGTCACCGTGTTGAATGCGCCGGGCACGGTCGATGCGGACTATCGCGGCGAGATCTGCGTGCTGCTGATCAATCACGGCATGGCACCGTTCACCATCAACCGCGGTGAGCGCATCGCGCAGTTGGTGATCGCCTCCGTCGTGCGCGCCGAGCTGCGTGCTGCAACGACGCTGTCGACCACTGTGCGCGGCAGCGGCGGCTTCGGCTCCACGGGCCGTTGAACTACGGGGCCTGCCATTGTTCCGACTCGAAAGAGTCGATCGGCAGACGCATTTTACTGGAGGGCAACCATCGTTCACGGTCTGGACTCTTACCGCTGGAGTCCCGAAGCGGTTATGGTTGATTGATTCGTGAAACGGCGCGGTCGATGCGATCGGCGCGGCGCGGAACTTCGTGCGGTTTGGGGCAAATATGTCGGGCGTGATCGTGGTGATGCGTCAGACGCTGCTGTCGTGCACGTCACTCGCGCGCAAGGGCCTGTTAGGTCTCGCTGCGACCGCGCTTGCGCCGGCAACACCGGGCTTCGCAGGCGACGGCGTGCCGGCGGATGCGATCACGACGCTGTTCGAGCTGAGCCGTCAGGACATCGCCGAGGTCACGGCGATGCTGGCGTTGCTCGGCTTCTCCGTGGTCGCCGCCATTGCATTGGTGCGCACACGGCTCGCGGCCGGCCGCAGGCAAGCGCGGCTGCGCGCCGATGTCGCCGAGCTGCAATTGCAGGCCGATCGCTATCGCGCGTTGTTGTTTGCCGAGCCGCAGATCCTGATCGCCTGGCCGGCCGGCGGTCACCGCCCGCAGATCTCCGGCGACACCGCACTGCTGGTGCCACAGGACCAGCCGCACCGCATCCTCGCCTTTGGAACCTGGCTGCCGCCAGAGCCGGCGCTACAGCTCGACCGTGCCGTGGACGGCCTGCGCGAAGCCGGCGAAGGCTTCAGCATGCACCTCACCACCTCGCATGGCCATGCGATCGAGGCGATGGGCCGCGCCATCGGCGGCCAGGCCATCGTGCGCATCCGTGAGCTGTCCGGGCTGCGCCGCGAGCTCGCCGAGACGCAGCTGCGGTTCAAGGCGCTCGGCGAGGAGACGGAGTCGCTGCGCGCGCTCGCCTCCGCGCTGCCATGGCCGATCTGGGCCCGCCAGGCCAATGGTGCGCTCACCTACGTCAACCCCGCCTACGCCCGCGCCGCCGATGCGCGCGACGTGCCGGATGCGATCAGCCGCAATCTCGAGCTGCTCGACTCCGCCGACCGCACCGATCTTCAGCGCGCGCTCGGTGCCGGCGGCCGCTTCGAGGGCCGGCTGCCGATCGTGACCGGCGGCGAGCGCCGCATGCACGACGTCCGCGCCTTCGCGCTCGGCAATGGCAGCGCCGGGGTCGCCATCGATGCCAGCGAGGCGGCGGCGCTCGACGCGGCCGTGGTGCGGATGCGGGAAGCACACCGGCGCACGCTCGACCAGCTGTCCTCGGGCGTCGCCGTGTTCGACGGCCAGCGGCGGCTCGCCTTCTACAACGACTCCTATCGCCGCCTCTGGGATCTCGACCCGGCGTTTCTCGACGGCCAGCCCGACGACTCTTCGGTGCTCGATCGTCTCCGCGCCTCGCGCAAGCTGCCGGAGCAGGCCGATTTCCGCGCCTGGAAGGTCAAGCTGCACGAGGCCTATCGCGCCGTCGAGGCCGCCAAGGACACCTGGTTCCTGCCCGACGGCCGCGCCCTGTCGGTGGTCACGACGCCCAATCCCGAAGGCGGCGTCACCTATCTGTTCGACGACGTCACCGAGAGCTTCGCGCTCGCCCGCCGCTATGACGGCCTGATCCGGGTCCAGCGCGAGACGCTCGACAGCCTCGCCGAGGGCGTCGCGGTGTTCGGCTCGAACGGCCGCGTCGAGCTGTTCAATCCGGCCTTCGCGCGGATGTGGCGGTTGTCGCCGGAGTCCTTGCGCGAGCATCCGCACATCGACGCCGTCGAATCCTGGTGCCGTGCCATTTACGACGACGCGGTCGCCTGGCGCACCATCCGCGAGGCCATCACCTCGATCGAGAACCGGCTCGACATTGCGCTGAAGCTGGAGCGCAAGGACGGCAGCGTGCTGGACTGCCTCAGCCGTCCCTTGCCCGACGGTGCCACCATGCTCACCTTCCAGGACATCACCGACACCGAGAATGTCGAGCGTGCGCTGCGCGAAAGCAACGACGCGCTCGAAGCCGCCGGACAGATGAAGATCGACTTCGTCCATCACGTGTCCTACGAGCTGCGCGCCCCACTGACGACGATCATCGGCTTCGCGCATTTCCTGTCCGATCCGTCGACGGGCCCGCTGACGCCGAAACAGGCCGAATATCTTGACTACGTCACCAAATCGACCAACGCACTGCTGGCGCTGACCAACAACATTCTCGACCTCGCCACCATCGATGCCGGCGCGATGAAGCTCGAGCTCGGCCCGGTCGATGCCGCCAAGGCGATCGAGGCCGCGGCCGAAGGGGTGCAGGACCGCCTCGCCACCGACCGCATCCGGCTGAAGGTGGCGGTCGATGCCAATGTCGGCACCTTCGTCGGCGACGAGCGTCGCGTCGTGCAGGTGCTCTACAATCTGCTCGCCAATGCCGTCGGCTTCTCGCCGCAGGATTCGACGGTCGTGGTCAGCGCCCGCCGCACCGATCACAGCGTCGCCTTCTCGGTCACCGATTCCGGCCCCGGCATTCCGCCCGACCTGAAGGACCAGATGTTCGACTGGTTCGTCAGCCGCTCGCAAGGCTCGCGCCATCGCGGCGCCGGGCTTGGCCTGTCATTGGTACGCTCCTTCGTCGAGCTGCATGGCGGCAAGGTGCGGATGGATTCGGTGGTCGGCAAGGGCACCACCGTCACCTGTGATTTCCCGACCGACCACGTCGCGCAACGCACCGCCGCGGAATGACGGACCAGCTGACATTCACCACGACGCTCGCGGACGAGACCGCAACCGCCGCTTTGATGGCCGACCTCGCGCTCCTGATCGGCCCGGGCGCGCTGATCACGCTCACGGGCGATCTCGGCGCCGGCAAGACCGCGGCGGCGCGGGCCATGATCCGCTACCTCGCCGACGACGCCGAGCTGGAGGTGCCGAGCCCGACCTTCACCCTGGCGCAGAGCTACGATCTGCCGAGCTTCCCGCTGGTGCATGCCGATCTCTACCGCATCAGCGATGCCTCCGAGCTGGAGGAGATCGGGCTGTCGCCATTGCCCGAGGCGACCGTCGTGCTGATCGAATGGCCGGAGCGCGCCGGCAACGCCCTGCCGCACGACCGCATCGACATCGCGCTGCGCCACGATGCATCCGACGGCGACACGGCGCGCAGCGCGGAGATCACCGGCATCGGCAAGGCCCGCGCGGTCGTCGCCCGGCTGAAGGCCTTGCGCGAATTCCTCGCTGAAGCCGGCCACACGAAATCGCGCCGCGAGCGCATGGCCGGCGACGCCTCGACCCGCTCCTATGCGCGCCTCTACAAGGGCGAGCGCGTCTTCATCCTGATGAACTCGCCGAAGCGGCCCGACGGCCCGGCGATCTACAACGGCAAGCCTTATAGCGGCGCCGTCCATCTGGCGGAGGACGTCCGTCCCTTCGTCGCGATCGCCGCTGCCTTGCGCGCGCGCGGCATCTCGGCGCCGAAGATCAACGATGCCGATCTTGACCACGGCTTTCTCGTCACCGAGGATCTCGGCCGCGAGGGCGTGATCGAAGGCGAGCCGCCGCAGCCGATCGTGGAGCGCTACGAGGCCGCGACGGACCTCCTGGCGGCGCTGCATGCGCAGGACGTACCATCCGTGCTGCCGTTGGCGCCACAGGTCACCTACGAGGTCCCGACCTTCGACGTCGACGCGATGCTGATCGAGATCGGCCTGATGCTCGAATGGTACCTGCCCGATCGCGGCGTGCAGCCGTCACAGGTGCTGCGCGGCGAATTCCTGGAGCTGTGGCGCGAGCTGCTGGAGGCGCCGCTGGCCGCCAAACCGACCTGGGTGATCCGCGACTATCATTCGCCGAATCTGCTGTGGCTGCCGGCGCGCGCCGGCATCGCGCGCGTGGGCGTGATCGATTTCCAGGATGCGGTGATGGGACCACCGGCCTACGACGTCGTCTCACTGGCGCAGGACGCCCGCATCGACGTCGCAGCGGAGATCGAGCAGGCGCTGCGAGAGCGCTACATCGCCGCACGGCAGGCTGCGTCGACGGAGTTCGACGCGGATGAATTCAGCGCGCACTACGCCATCATGTCGGCCCAGCGCAACACCCGCCTGCTCGGCACCTTCGCCCGCCTCAACCGCCGCGACGGCAAGCCGCACTACCTCAAGCACCAGCCCCGCATCTGGGACTATTTGCACCGGTCGCTGGCGCACGCGGCGCTCGACCCGATCCGCGACTGGTACGCCGCCAACGTGCCGCCGCCAATCGGCGTAGCTTGACGCACCCTCTCCGCGCCGACGGTGCGCTCCCCTCCCCCTTGCTGGGAGGGGTCGGGGGCGGGGGTCCCCGGGCGATACTTTCAGGGATGAGAACGGACTCCGCTGCGCATCGTCGGTAGATCGTGATCGCTGATATCTCAGCGCTGGCAGACCAAGTAACCCAACGACATTCTGCGTCCGCGGACCCCCACCCCCAACCCCTCCCCGCAAGAGGGGGAGGGGAGCCGACCGCCGCCGTGGAGAGAGTCTACACAATTGCTCTTCCCCCGTAGCTTTACCGCTTCTTAGCCATCCCCCTTTACCTTGCGCCCGCCACGCTACGCTGCGTCGCGCGGGAATGGAGGTCGAGATGGCAGAGCGGATGAAGGGCGAGCGCGTCGTCTTCGAGCGCGGCATCCCGGCTTTCATGATGGGCATCGACGGCACCTGGCGGCGCAACTGCACCATCGAGGACGTCTCCGAGACCGGCGCCAAGCTGACGGTGGAGGGCTCGGTCGAGGGCCTGCATCTGAAGGAATTCTTCCTGCTGCTGTCGTCGACCGGCCTCGCCTATCGCCGCTGCGAGCTGGCCTGGGTCAATGGCGACCAGATCGGCGTCACCTTCCTGAAGCAGGGCAAGAAGAAGACCAACAAGCGCGCGCCCGCCGAGGCCTAGCGGGGCGCCTCTGCGGCATCTTGCATCACGACGGCGGCGCCGCCGTCGCATATTCGTCATCGGGTCCGGCTATCGCAACCGACCGAGACGATAGATGTTTTTGCGTGGTATGATTCGCCCATACCACCTTTGATCGAGATGCTTCGAAGATGCCCGTCAAGCCGCACAAAGCCATGGTCCTCGCCGCCGGCCTCGGACTACGCATGCGCCCGCTGACTGAGACGATGCCCAAACCGCTGGTGCGCGTCGCCGGACGCCCGCTGCTCGACCACGTGCTCGACCGCCTGGCCGATGCCGGCGTCGCCGAGGCAGTGGTCAACGTGCACTATCTGGCCGACCAGATCATCGCGCACACCGCGACGCGCAGGACACCTCGCGTGATCATCTCCGACGAGCGCGACCAGGTGCTCGGCACCGGCGGCGGCGTCGTCAAGGCGCTGCCGCTGCTCGGGCACGAGCCGTTCTTCCACCTCAACTCCGATACGATGTGGATCGAGGGCGTGCGCCAGAACCTCGCCCGCCTCGCCGACGCGTTCGATCCGGAACGCATGGACATCATGCTGCTGATGGCGCCCACCGCGACCTCGATCGGCTATTCCGGCCTCGGCGACTACGCCATGCTCGCCGACGGGACTTTGCGCAAACGCCGGGAGCACCAGGTGGTGCCGTTCGTCTATGCCGGCGCCGCCATCATCTCGCCCGCGATCTTCGACGGCGCGCCGTCAGGCGAGTTTTCGCTGACGAAGATGTTCGACAAGGCGAACGAGCAGGACCGCCTGTTCGGGCTGCGTCTCGAAGGCGTGTGGATGCATGTCGGCACGCCGGACGCAGTGACCGAAGCCGAAGAGGCGCTGATGGAGAGTGCGGCGTAAGACTTTGGCCGACCTGCCTCCTGCAATTCGGTCTCGTCCTGGCCAAGCCCAGGCATCGCGCAGCGAGGCCGGGGCGCAGAGCCGGGATCCATAGCCACCGGCGGGCGTGTGGCAAAGACAGGTCATGGCCATCCCACAACAAATAACCGCCTGTGGCTATGGGTCCCGGGTCGGCGCCTCCGACAGCGCTGGCGCGCTGCCGATGGCTTGCCCGGGACGACAGCGAGATTTGATCTGAGCGTCAACCGGAACGCAGCGGCTTTTTCTCCGTCATTGCGAGCGTTGCGCGCTGCGAAGCAATCCACGGCTTCGGGCGTGGCTCTGGATTGCTTCGCAGCCATGTCCCCGGGGCTGAACGCTTCGCTCACAATGATGATGGGGTGGGTAGCTCGTTCCACAAACTCCGTTGTCATCGCCCGCGAAAGCGGGCGATCCAGTACGCCGCGGCTTCTCGGTTCAAGCCGAACCGTCTCGGAGTACTGGATCGCCCGGTTGAACCGGGCGATGACAGCGGAGGAGGTGGCTGCAGCTGGGGCTCCATGCGCGCCGGGGCAACTGACATCGAGCACGCCCCCCGCATCTATCAACACCCATCCACACCCCAGATATGACCTTCGGCCCGCCGCTCCCTATATAGACGCCCAGAGTTCACCCGCGAATCGCAGGCCATGCGCGTCTTCACCGTTCCCATCTCGGCCCCGTTCCTGCGCAGCGTGATCGCGGCGCTGGTCGATGGCCGGCTGGTCGACGGCTTCGAGGCGCGCAGCGATCCGGCCAGGCTCGCGACCGCGACGCTGTATCTGCCGACGCGGCGCTCGCTCCGTGTCGCGCGTGAAATGTTCCTCGACGAGCTCAAGACCGACGCTGCGGTGCTGCCGCGGCTGGTCGCGCTCGGCGACATCGACGAGGACGAGCTCGCCTTCGCGGAGGATCGCGACGCCTTCCTCGGACCCGCGCCGCTGGAGATCCCCGAGCGGCTCGACGACCTGCAGCGCCGGCTCACGCTGGCGCGGCTGGTGGCGGCCTGGGCCAAGACGCCGGTGTCGGCGCCGCTGGTCGTCGGCGGCCCCGCCTCGACGCTTGCATTGGCCGGCGACCTGGCGCGGCTGATCGACGACATGGTGACGCGCGGCGTCTCGTGGGATGCGCTCGATGATCTCGTGCCGGATCAGCTCGACCGCTATTGGCAGCATTCGCTCGAATTCCTGCGCATCGCGCGCACGGCGTGGCCGGCCTATCTTGCGGAGATCGAACGCATCGAGCCGGCAGCGCGGCGCGATCTGCTCATAGCCGCCGAAGCCGCGCGGCTGTCGGCGCATCCCGATGGTCCCGTGATTGCGGCGGGCTCGACCGGCTCGATGCCGGCGACCGCAAAATTCCTGCTCGCGGTCGCCAAGCTGCCGCATGGCGCCGTGGTGCTGCCGGGACTCGACACCGATCTCGACGAACCCGCCTGGTCCTCGATCGGCGGCGCGAGGGATCGCGGCGGGCGCGTGCTGGCGCCACCAGCGGTCAACCATCCGCAATATGCGATGCACCTCCTGCTCAAGCGCTTCGGCCTGGAGCGGCGCGACGTGGTGCGGCTCGCGCCCACGGGGCGCGGCGGCCGCGAGGTGCTGATATCAGAGGCGATGCGGCCGTCCGAGGCGACCGCCATTTGGCACGAGCGGCTGCGCCAGTTCGACATCGCCGCCAACATCGCCGAAGCGATGGACAATCTCGCCGTGGTCGCCGCGCCCAATCCGGAGATGGAGGCGCTGGCAATTGCGATCGCGATGCGCGAGGCGCGTCATCTCGGCAAGTCGGCTGCGCTGGTGACGCCCGACCGCGCCCTGGCGCGGCGGGTGATGGCGGCGCTGACGCGCTGGCACCTCACCTTCGACGATTCCGGCGGTGACGCGCTGCTGGAGACACCGGCCGGCATCTTCGCGCGCCTCGCCGCGGAAGCCGCGGCCCGCGGCCTGGAGCCGCCGACATTGTTGGCGCTGCTCAAGCATCCGCTGTGCCGCCTTGGCCGCGCCGCCCATGGCTGGAAGAATGCGATCGAAACGCTGGAGCTCGCTTTGCTTCGCGGCACCCGACCGCAAGCCGGAACGAACGGGCTCGCGCGCGACTTCGCGCGCTTCCGCGACGAGCACGGCAAGCTGCACCAGGGCGAGGCGTCGTCGCTGCACCGTGCCGAACCGCGCGCGCGGCTCAGGCCCGAGCAGCTCGACCAGGCCGGCGCGCTGATCGCACAGCTGCAGACAGCGCTGGCGCCGCTGGAAAATCTCGCCTCGCCGCGCCCGCAGGATTTCGCCGAGCTGGCGGCACGCCACCGCGAGGTGCTGATCGCGCTGTCTTCAGACGATGTCGGCCTCAGCACCGCGTTCGCCGATCGCGACGGCGCGGCGCTGGCGCGCTGCTTCGATGATCTCCTCGCTCCCGGCGAGCGCTGCGGCCTGATGGCGCCGCTGTCGGACTATCCGGACCTGTTCCACACCGCCTTCTCTGACCGCGCCGTGCGCCGCCCCGAGCGGCATGGCGCGCAACTGCAGATCTATGGCCCGCTCGAAGCGCGCTTGATGCAAGCCGACCGCATCATCGTCGGCGGCCTGATCGAGGGCACATGGCCGCCGGCACCGCGGATCGATCCCTGGCTCAGCCGCCCGATGCGGCACCAGCTCGGCCTCGATCTTCCCGAGCGCCGCATCGGCCTGTCGGCGCATGACTTCGCGCAGCTGCTCGGCGCGCCCGAGGTGATCCTGACTCACGCTGCGAAATCCGGCGGCGCGCCGGCCGTGGCCTCGCGCTTCCTGCACCGGCTCCAGGCGGTGGCCGGCACCGAGCGCTGGAAAGCCGCCACGGCCCGTGGCGATACCTACGTCCGCTATGCCGAGGTGCTCGACCAGCCTCCCGCGGTGAAGCCGATCGAGCAGCCGGCGCCGAAGCCGCCGCTCTCGGCACGACCGCTGCGGATGTCGGTCACAGCCATCGAGGACTGGCTGCGCGATCCCTACACCATCTTCGCCCGCTACATCCTGCGCCTCGAAGCGCTCGATCCCGTCGATATGCCGCTGTCGGCGGCCGATCGCGGCTCGGCCATTCACGAGGCGATCGGCGAGTTCACGCAAACCTATGCCGAGGCGCTGCCGCTGCACCCGGCGCATGCGCTGCGCGTGATCGGCGAGAAGCACTTTGCGCCGTTGATGGAGCGCCCAGAGGCGCGCGCGCTGTGGTGGCCGCGCTTCCAGCGCATCGCCGGCTGGTTCGCCGCCTGGGAGAGCGCGCGCCGCGAGCAGATCGGTGCGATCACTGCGGAGATCCGCGGCGAGATCGGCATTCCTCTCGACCAGGGCCGCACCTTCACGCTGTCGGCGCGCGCCGACCGTATCGAGCAGCGCGCCGAGGGCACCTACGCCATCCTCGACTACAAGACCGGCCAGCCGCCGACGGGCAAGCAGGTGCGCATGGGGCTGTCGCCACAGCTGACATTGGAGGCCGCGATCCTGCGCGAGGGCGGCTTCGAGGGCATCCCGGCCGGCAGCCTGATCAGCCAGCTGGTCTATGTCAGGCTGTCTGGCAACAATCCGCCGGGCGAAGAGCGCATTCTCGAATTGAAGATCAACAAGAGCGATACGCCGCAGCACCCGGACCAGGCCGCGCAGGAAGCGCGCGCCAAGCTCGAAGCGCTGATCCGCAGCTTCGAGGACGTCAATCAAGGCTACACCTCGCTGAACCTGTCGATGTGGGCAAACCGCTACGGCAGCTATGACGATCTCGCCCGCATCAAGGAGTGGTCGGCGGCAGGCGGCCTGGGAGTCGAGGAATGGTGAAGGCGCCCCGCCCCATTCCCGCAGCCGTGAGCGAGGCGCAGACGCGCGCGTCGAACCCGGCGGCGTCAGCGTTCGTGTCCGCCAATGCCGGCTCGGGCAAGACGCATGTGCTGGTGCAGCGCGTGATCCGGCTGCTGCTCGACGGCGTGCCGCCGGAGAAGATCCTCTGCATCACCTTCACCAAGGCCGCCGCCGCCAACATGGCCGAGCGCGTGTTCTCGACGCTCGGCCATTGGGTGACGCTCGACGACGACGCACTCGACGGCGCCATCAGATCGACGGGCATTCTACAGTCCGACAAGAAGCTGCGCGCGGCGGCGCGCAAGCTGTTTGCCAGCGCGCTGGAGACGCCGGGCGGGCTGAAGGTGCAGACCATCCACGCGCTGTGCACACGGTTGCTGCAGCAGTTTCCGTTCGAGGCCAACGTACCGGCACGGTTCTCGGTGCTCGACGACCGCGACCAGACCGAGATGATGGAGCGCGCCAATCTCAAGGTGATGCTCGACGCGGCGCGCGCGCCGGACAGCGCGGTCGGCCGCGCGCTGCAGGTGGCGATGGCCAATGCGGCCGATTCGACCTTCAAGGAGGTCGTGCGCGAGGCCTGTCTCAGCCGTGATCACTTCATGGCCTGGACAGACGGCGCCGGCCGTGTCGAAGTCGCCGCGCAGCATCTCGGCGAGGTGCTCGGCATCGGCGCCGATGAGACGCTGGAGGCGATCGAGCGCGACATCCTCGATGGTCCCAATCTGCCCCGCGCGGATTGGACCGAGATTGCCGCGCGGCTCGACGGCGGCGCCAAGACCGACCAGAAGCAGGCCGATCAGTTGCGCGCGGCGCTCGCGTTCTCGGGCAGCGATCAGGTCGACGAATATCTTCGCGTGTTCCTCACCGATGACAAGGAGCCGCGCAAATCGGTGCTGACCAAGAAGTTCGCCGAGAGCAATCCAGGCCTCGCCGGGCTGTTCGACTCGGAGGCACGCCGGCTCGATCGTCTGATCGAGAAGCGCCGCGCCGCCGTCGTGCGCGACCGCACCGAGGCGCTGTTGCAGATCGCGACCGCCGCGGCCGCGAACTATCGCCGCGAGAAGCAGGAGCGCGGGCTGCTCGACTATGACGACCTGATCGACAAGACGCTGGCGATGCTCAACCGCGTCTCGGCCGGCTGGGTGCACTACAAGCTCGACCGCGGCGTCGATCACGTGCTGATCGACGAGGCGCAGGACACCAGCCCGCGGCAATGGGACATCGTCGCCCACATCATCGAGGAGTTCACCGCCGGCGCCGGCGCGCGCGACGGGCTGACGCGCACGATCTTCGCGGTCGGCGACGAGAAGCAGTCGATCTTCTCGTTCCAGGGCGCCGATCCGCACGAGTTCGATGCGCGCCGTCGCCAGCTGCAGCAGCGCTTCACCGATGCCGGGCTGCTGTTCGATCCGGTGTCCTTCACCTATTCGTTCCGCTCCGGCCCGACGGTGCTGCACGCGGTCGATCACGTATTCCGCGAGCGCGAGGTCTACAGCAGCATCCATTCGCCCGATATCGGCTACCCCATCCACAACGCGTTGACCGATGCCGGGCCGAGCCTGGTCGAGCTGTGGAGTCTCAGCGAGCGCGACGACCGCAAGGAGATCGAGGGCTGGCGCGCGCCGTTCGACGGCGTCTCGGTGACGAGTCCCGAGGTGAAGCTGTCGCGCCGCATCCAGGCCGAGATCAAGCGGCTGATCCAGACGGGCACGATGACCGGTCATGATCGTGCGCGGCGGCGGCTGAGCTATGGCGACATGCTGATCCTGGTGCGCCGGCGCGGCAATGCGTTCGACGCGGTGATCCAGGCGCTGAAGCATGCCGGCATCCCCGTGGCCGGCGCCGACCGGCTGAAGCTGACCGAGCACATCGCCATCATCGACCTCATGAACCTTGCCGACGCGCTGCTGCTGCCGCAGGACGATCTGGCGTTGGCCACCGCGCTGAAGAGCCCGCTGTTCGGGCTCGACGATGACGACCTGTTCAAGCTGGCTTGGCAGCGCCGCGGGTCTCTGCGCGAGGCGCTCGCCGCGCAGGCCGCTGGTGACGAGCGGCTGCAGGCGGTGGTGCGCCGACTGCAGCAATGCGAGCGTCGCGCCGCCGAGGATACGCCGTTCGCGTTCTATGCCTGGCTGCTCGGCGGCGACGGCGGACGGCGCCGCATCCTGGCGCGGCTCGGCCACGAGGCCAACGACGCGCTCGACGAATTTCTCGAGTTGGCGCTGTCCTATGAGCGCAAGGCGCCGGCCTCGCTGCAGGGCTTCGTCGCGTGGCTGCGCGCGGCCGATACCGAGGTGAAGCGCGACATGGAGATTTCGCGCGACGAGATCCGAGTGATGACCGTGCACGGCGCCAAGGGCCTCGAGGCCTCGGTCGTGTTCCTGGTCGACACGACCTCCTCGCCTTCGGATTCGCAGCGGCTGCGGCTGATCCACGTGCCGCATGGCGAGCAGGAGATCGTGGTCTGGGCCGGACGCAAGGCCGACGATCCGCAAGCCGTGGTCGCGGCGCGCGCGGCAATGCTCAAGGACACCGAGGACGAGTATCGCCGGCTGCTGTACGTCGCGATGACCCGCGCCGCCGACCGGCTCGTGATCGGCGGCTGCATGCCGGGCAACATGAACAATGTCCGCGGCGGCAGCTGGTACGACCTGATGGCACGCGGGCTAGAAGCCGCGGGCCTCGAGGTCGAGGTGATCGAAACCGAGGACGGTCCCGTGAAGCGCTATGCGCGGGCCGAGGATATCGCCGAGACCGCGAAAGACGAGGCGCGGCGCATGGTGGAGACGGCAGTCGCGCTGCCGGCCTGGCTGCGGACGGCGGCAGCGGAGAGCCCCGCTGATGTCGCTGTGCTGAGGCCGTCCGATCCCTCCGGCGAGGAGCGTCCGGTGCGCACGGGCGAATCACTGGCGGCGCGCAGTCTTGCGATGCAGCGCGGTACATTGGTGCACCGCCTGCTGCAGTCGCTGCCGGATGTGCTGCCGGAGCGGCGCCGCGACGCGGCGTTGCGGTATCTGTTGCGCAATGCCCCCGATTGGCCGGAGGACGAGCGGGAGCGGCTCGCGGCGCGCGTCCTCGGCGTGATCGAAGACACGCGCTTTGCCGCGGTGTTCGCGGCCGGCAGCCGCGCGGAGGTGTCGATCGTCGGCCGGCTCGCGCTGGCGGGGCAACCGCCGGCGCTGGTGTCGGGTCAGATCGACCGCCTGGTCGTGACCGAGGCCGCGGTGCTGATCGTCGACTTCAAGACCAATCAGCAGCCGGCTTCGACTCTCGCCGAGGTGCCACCAGCCTATGTCCGCCAGCTCGCGCTGTACCGCGCCGTGCTCGGCCAATTGTACCCCGGCAGGACCGTCCGCGCCGCCCTGCTCTGGACCGAAACCGCTGAATTCATGGAGCTTCCCGTCTCCGCGCTGGACGCCATGCTGCCATCCCAGCACGTCTGAGTGAGCCCGCTTGACCCGGCATCACGCCATTCATACTTTGACACCCACGCAGAGGCGGCGCGACATCCACGCCGCTCCCTCCAACCGAACGAGGTAATCCCATGGCCGTTGGCAAGGTTTCCGACGCCGATTTCGAAAGCGAAGTGTTGAAGGCGGACGGCCCGGTCGTGGTCGACTTCTGGGCCGAGTGGTGCGGCCCTTGCCGCATGATCGCGCCCGCCCTCGACGAGATCTCGAGCGCGATGGGCGACAAGGTCAAGATCGTCAAGCTGAACGTCGACGAGAGCCCGAAGACCGCCTCGAAATACGGCGTGATGTCGATCCCGACCCTGATGGTGTTCAAGGGCGGCGAGATGGCCTCCCGCCAGGTCGGCGCCGCGCCCAAGGCCAAGCTTCAGCAGTGGATCTCGTCGGCGGTATGATCCTGTAGGGGATCACCGTCCCCGCATATCGCTCTGCTCGTGCAGGCTACAGGCACAGGACATTTTTCTCGAACGGCCGGCGGAATCGCCGGCCGTTTGCGTTGAGAGGGGTGTTTGCAGCGTTTTCGGATTTCGCCATGCCCGCCCGCCCCCGCCGCTCCCCCTCCCGCAGATCCAGCCTTCTCGCCATGGAGGCGCGCTCGGTGGACGACATCCCGCGGGGCGAGGAGTGGCAGTACGAGCCGAAATGGGATGGCTTCCGCTGCCTGCTGTCACGCGAAGGGGCTGGTGTGACGATGCAGTCCAAGGCCGGTGAGGATCTCGCGCGCTACTTCCCGGAGGTCGTCGCCGCCGCGCGCGAGCTGAAGGCGACCAGCTTCACGCTCGACGGCGAGCTGGTGGTGCCGCAGGCAAAGTCGTTCTCCTTCGACGCGCTGTTGCAGCGGATCCATCCCGCTGCCAGCCGGGTGAAGAAACTGTCCGCTGAGACGCCGGCGCTGTTCCTCGCCTTCGACCTGCTGGCGAGCGGAAAGACGGAGCTGATGGTGCAGCCGCTGCAGGAACGGCGGCCGGTGCTGGAGGCATTCGCGAAGGCGAACTTCGCGGGACATGCGACGTTCCGGCTGTCGCCTGCGACGACGCGCTTCGCGACGGCTCAAGACTGGCTGGCGCAGTCCGGCGGCGGCTCGGATGGCGTCATCGCCAAGCGCATCGACCTGCCCTACCAGGCGGGAAACCGCGACGGCATGCAGAAGATCAAGCGCTACCGCTCCGCCGATTGCGTCATCGGCGGCTTCCGCTACGCCACTAACAAAGGCGCGAGCGGAAAGAAGCTGGTCGGCTCGCTGCTGCTCGGCCTCTACGACGATGACGGCCTGCTGCATCACGTGGGCTTCACCTCGGCAATCAAGAGGGACGAGAAGCCCGCGCTGACCGACAGGCTGGAGCCGCTGATTGCTCCGCCCGGCTTCACCGGCAATGCGCCGGGCGGGCCGAGCCGCTGGTCGACCGAGCGCTCGGCGGAATGGTGTCCGCTCAAACCGAAGCTGGTGATCGAGGTCAGCTACGACCATTTCTCCGGCGAGCGTTTTCGCCACGGCACCTCGATCCTGCGCTGGCGTCCCGACAAGCCGGCGAAGCAATGCACCTTCGAGCAGCTCGAGCAGAAAGTCGCCGATCCCTTGAAGCTGCTCGCGTAATCTCAGCGGATCCAGCCGGTCGCGAGCGCCGATGCGAACTCGGCATCGCCATTGGCACGCGCCAGCGCGGCCATGGTTTCATGATCATAGGGGACGTGGCGGAAGCTCACGCTCCAACCAGCCGATTGCTGCTCCAGGATCGCGTAGCGGGCATCCGGTGTGCCGGCTTCCATCACGTGCGGATGCGGCACGTTATAGGAATAGCCCGGGCTGCCGACGCTGCCGGGGTTGACGATCAGCCGCCCATCGCGAAGCCGCACCGCACGCGCGGTGTGGGTATGGCCGCACAGGATCAGCGACTGCGCAATGCCTGCGGCAATTGTCTCAATCGCATCGAGCGGCGCGCAGGTGACGGCGCCATCCGGCGCCACGTTCTCGAGCCAGTAGACGTTGTCGTCCGCGGGCGTAGCGTGACAGAGGAAGACCTTGTCGCGATACACAGCGGTCGCCGGGATCGTTCGCAGCCAGTCGAGATGAGCAGCTTCAAGCTGGGCATAGGCCGGACGCTCCCATGCGCCCATCTTCTCGGGCGGGCGGTCGATCAGCCAGCGATCGTGATTGCCGCGCACATGGACCGCATCGAGCGGCATCAGCAGGTCCATCGTGCGCCGCGCATCGAGCGGTCCGCTCGCCATGTCGCCGAGATTGACGATCTCATCAACACCTTGCGCGCGGATGTCAGCCAGCACGGCTTCGAGCGCGAGATGGTTGCCGTGGACGTCTGCGATCGCGGCAAAGCGCATGCGCTATTCCCCTCAGGTCGGCGGCGTGCCGTTGAGGTCGAGCACGTGACCCGCGAGATAGAGCGACCCCGTGATCAGGATACGCGGCGGCACCTCATAGGCAAGACGCGCGATGCCGGCGAGCGCGGACGCCACGCCGTCGGCGATCTCGACGCGCATGCCGAGTGTGCGCGCGGCCGCCGCGAGATCCGTCGGCGCCATCGCCTTGCTCTCGTTGGGAATGGGCACGACGATGATGTGGCGCGTCAGTCCGGAGAAATTGGCGAGGAAGGCCGCCGCATCCTTGTTGCCCATCATCCCGACGATCATGACCAGTTGCCGCGAGACGCGCTCTTCGAGGTCACCGAGCGCCGCCGCGACGACGCGGCCGCCTTCGGCATTGTGGCCCCCGTCGAGCCATATCTCCGCGCCCTGCGGCGCGAGCGTGGTGAGCGCGCCGCTCGACAGGCGCTGCATGCGCGCCGGCCATTCGGCGCCGACGATGCCGTCCTCGAATGCCTTCGTGGTGAGCTTGAACTGATCGATGGCGCGCAAGGTCGCGATCGCAAGACCTGCATTATCGAACTGATGCCGGCCAAACAACTTTGGTGCTGGTAGATCGAGAAGCCCGCGATCGTCCTGATACACGAGACGATTGCGCTCGACGCTGACGTGCCAGCTCTCGCCGGCGGCAAACAGCGGCGCACGCTGGCGCCTGGCCCCGGCCTCGATCACCGCCATCGCGTCAGGCTCCTGCGCCGCGGATATGACCGGGCAACCGCGCTTGATGATCGCAGCCTTCTCGGCCGCGATCAGCGCCCTGGTGTCGCCGAGAAATTCCATGTGGTCCATGCTGATCGGCGTCAGCACCGACGCCGCGACCTGCTCGACCACATTGGTGGAATCCAGCCGGCCACCGAGCCCGACCTCGAGCAGCACGACGTCGGCAGGATGCCTGGCGAACAGCACGAACGCCGCCACGGTCTTGACTTCGAAGAAGGTGATCGGCGCACCGGCGTTGACCCGCTCGCATTCCAGGAGCGCGGAGATCAGCTCCTCGTCCTCGACCAGAACGCCGCCGCCGACCTTGCCGAGGCGATAGCTCTCATTGATGCGCACCAGCCAGGGCGAGGTGAAGACGTGGACGCGCAGGCCTGCGGCTTCGAGCATCGCCCTGAGATAGGCGACCGTGGAGCCCTTGCCGTTGGTGCCGGCGACATGAATCACCGGCGGCAGCTTGCGCTCGGGATGATCGAGCTGGCCGAGCAGCCGGTGCATCCGCTCGAGCCCGAGCGAGATCCGGCTTGGATGCAGCGCGGAGAGACGGGCGATCAGCTCGTCGAGCGAAGGTTGCTGCGGGGCGTCCGGTTGGCTCACGCTGTGGGCGCGACCGCCGGCGCATCGGCCGCTTCGACAGCCTTGGCCGGCGGCGGCAGCTGCGGCGCGGGCTTGGCCTGTTCGACGGCCGGCGCCTTGGTCAGCAGGCGGCAGAGCCGCGCCAGGGTCGGACGCAGATCATGACGATGCACGACCATGTCGACCATGCCGTGGTCGAGCAGATACTCGGCGCGCTGGAAGCCTTCCGGCAGCTTCTCGCGGATGGTCTGCTCGATCACGCGCGCGCCGGCGAAGCCGATCAGCGCACCGGGCTCGGCAATGTGGACGTCGCCCAGCATCGCGTAGGAGGCCGTGACACCGCCGGTGGTCGGATTGGTCTGCACCACGATGTAGGGCAGCTTCGCTTCGCGCAGCATCTGCACGGCGACCGTGGTGCGCGGCATCTGCATCAGCGACAGGATGCCTTCCTGCATGCGGGCGCCGCCGGAGGCTGCAAAGACAATGAAAGGCGACTTCTTCTCGAGCGCAAGCTCCAGCCCGCGCACGATCGCCTCGCCGGCGGCCATGCCGAGCGAACCGCCCATGAAATCGAAATCCTGCACGGCAATGACGGCGCCCATGCCTTCGAGCTTGCCGTAGCCGACCTTGACGGCATCGTTCATGCCGGTGCGTGCCCGCGCGTCCTTGATGCGGTCGGCATAGCGGCGCTCGTCACGGAATTTCAGCGGGTCGGGCGTGACCTCGGGAAGCGCAACGTCGAACCAGGTCTCGTTGTCGAACATCGACTTGAGCCGCGCCGACGCGCCCATGCGCATGTGGTAGTTGGAGCCGGGGATGACGAACTGGTTGGCCTCGACGTCCTTGTAGAACACGAGCTGTCCGGAATCCGGGCACTTGATCCAGAGATTCTCCGGCGTCTCGCGGCGGAGAATGTTGCGGATCTTCGGCCGGACCACGTTGGTAAGCCAGTTCATGATAAGCTCCGTTTTGCGGTCGCCCGGATATATGGCGGGACGGCAGCGTCACGGCAAGCCGGCCGCGACACCCGGTCGAATGGTGGTTGACGGCCTATTCCGCGGCCTGCTGGGCGCCGCGCACACCCTGGGCCAGGGCCGCGGCCAGATCGGCGACGGCGCTGACTGTCTTGGGCGTCGCTCGTCCCTCAGGATCGAGACTGGCGCGCAAGGCGTCGACCAAGGCAGTGCCGACCACGGCCCCGTCGGAATTGGCGGCGATGGCGCGGGCAGTCTCCGGTGTCCGGATGCCGAAACCGACGCAGACGGGCAGCGCCGTGTGGCGCTTGATCCGCGCCACGGCGGCGCCCACGGCGGACGAATCCGCCGCCGCGGCGCCGGTAATGCCGGTGATCGACACGTAGTAGACGAAGCCGGAGGTGTTCGCGAGCACCGCCGGCAGCCGCTTGTCATCGGTCGTCGGCGTCGCCAGCCGGATGAAGTTGAGTCCCGCCTTCAGGGCGGGGATGCAGAGCTCGGTGTCCTCTTCCGGCGGCAGGTCGACGATGATCAGGCCGTCCACCCCGGCGCTCTTGGCATCTTCGAGAAACCTGTCGACGCCATAGATGTAGATCGGATTGTAGTAGCCCATCAGCACGATCGGCGTGGCCGCGTCGCTGTCGCGGAAGCTGCGCACCAGCTGCAAGGTCTTCTTCAAGGTCATGCCGGCCTTGAGCGCACGCAGGCCGGCCGCCTGAATCGACGGACCGTCGGCCATCGGATCGGTGAACGGCATGCCGATCTCGATGATGTCGGCGCCGGCCTGCGGCAGCGCCTTGACGATCGCGAGCGACGTCTCCGGATCGGGGTCGCCAGCCATCACGAAGGTGACGAACGCCGAGCGGCCTTCCTGCTTCAACTGCGCGAACCGCGCTTCCATCCGGCTGGTCACTGTGCTCTGGCCCTTCCTCGCAGGATATCGCCGACTTGCGGCACGTCCTTGTCGCCGCGGCCGGACATGTTGACCACCATGAGATGATCCCTCGGCTTCTTCGGCGCCAGTTCCATCACCTTGGCGATCGCATGCGCCGGCTCCAGCGCCGGGATGATACCTTCGAGGCGCGACAGCAACTGGAACGCCGCCAGCGCCTCCTCATCGGTTGCGGAGAGGTAGTTCACGCGGCCGACGTCATGCAGCCAGGAATGCTCCGGCCCGATGCCGGGGTAGTCGAGGCCGGCCGAGATCGAATGCGCCTCTTCGATCTGCCCGTCTTCGTCCATCAGCAAATAGGTACGGTTGCCGTGCAGCACACCGGGACGACCGCCGGCGATCGAGGCCGCATGTAGCTGCGTCAGGCCGTGGCCCGCGGCTTCGACACCGTAGATCTCGACCGTGGGATCGTCCAGGAACGGGTGGAACAGGCCCATCGCATTGGAGCCGCCGCCGATGCAGGCGATCAGCGAATCCGGCAGGCGGCCTTCGGCCTCCTGCATCTGCGTGCGCGTCTCGCTGCCGATCACCGACTGGAAGTCGCGCACCATCATCGGATAGGGGTGCGGGCCGGCGACGGTGCCGATGCAGTAGAACGTGTCGTGGACGTTGGTGACCCAGTCACGCAGCGCCTCGTTCATGGCGTCCTTGAGCGTCTTGGCGCCGGACTGCACCGGCACCACCTTGGCGCCGAGCATCTCCATGCGGATCACATTCGGCTGCTGCCGCTCGACGTCGACGGCGCCCATGTAGACCACGCAGTCGAGCCCGAAGCGCGCGCACAGCGTCGCGGTGGCGACGCCATGCTGACCGGCGCCGGTCTCGGCGATGATGCGCTTCTTGCCCATGCGGCGCGCGACCATGATCTGGCCGAGCACGTTGTTGACCTTGTGCGAGCCGGTGTGATTGAGCTCCTCGCGCTTGAAGTAGATCTTGGCGCCGCCGAGATGCTCGGTCAGCCGCTCCGCGTAGTACAGCGGCGAGGGACGGCCGACATAGTGCTTGAGATAGCCCGTCATCTCGGCGTGGAACGCCGGATCGACCTTGGCCTCGGCGTACGCCTTTTCCAGGTCGAGGATCAGCGGCATCAGGGTTTCGGCGACGAAGCGGCCGCCGAAGATGCCGAAATGACCGCGGTCATCCGGACCGCTACGGTAGGAATTGGGAATGGCTGTCGTCATTGAACGCTCAACTCTTCAGCGGCCCGCGCCGCGCGAATGAAATTCCTGATCAGGTCGCAATCCTTCACACCCGGCGCCCGCTCGACGCCGGATGACACGTCGACGCCGCCGGCGCGCGTGATCCGCACGGCCTCGGCGATGTTGTCCGCGCTCAATCCACCCGACACCATGAACGGGCGGTCGAGCTTCAGCCCTTGGAGCAGATGCCAATCGAAAGTGGCACCGAGCCCGCCAGGCCGCGTCGCGTCCTTCGGCGCCCGCGCATCGAACAGGATGCGGTCGCAGACGTCGGCGTACCCCGCCAGCGGCGCGAGATCCGCTGATGTCTCGACCGGAATGGCCTTCATGACCGGCAGGCCGAAGCGCTGCTTGAGGTCGCGGATGCGCGCGATGCTTTCGCGGCCATGCAGCTGCAGCAGATCAGGCCGCAAGGTCTCGACGATGTTCTCGACTGTCGCGTCGTCGGCATCGACCGTCAGCGCGACCTTGAGCGCGCGGCCCTTGGCGGCACGGCCAAGCTCACGGGCGCCTGTGAGGTCGAGGTGGCGCGGGGACGGCGGAAAGAACACGAAGCCCACCATGTCGGCGCCCGCGTCGAGCGCCGCTGACAGCGTGTCGGGCGTGGTCAGGCCGCAGATTTTGACGAGCAGGGACATCGATGAACAACGCACGTCCGGGCGGAAAGGATCACCAGAGTCCGACGGCTTCCGAGGGCCGTTCGGGCTTTGCGCGCCTTCTACAACGCGGCGCCCTGCTTGTCTCGCCCATAAGGGGCGAAAAGCCGGGCCGGCGCGGCCGGAACCAGGGATTGTGCCGAGCCCTGGTTCGCACGCGCTGCGGCGGTCAGCTGAGCCACCTGCGCCCGGGCCGCTTCGGCTTCTGCGAGGTGGTGGCGCGCGGCCCGGCGCCATCGGCGCTGGCCGATCCAGGTGGCGCAGCCGCCGGCGATCACGCCCAGGATCGCGACTGCGATGATCAATGCGAACAGCGGGATCGAGACGGCGAGCGCCGGATCCGTCGCATTGAAGGGATCAAACGATACGGTAACGAAATGCCGGTTGGCGACCGCGAACACGACGAACAGCACCAGCAGCGGAAGGATGATCACGACGGTGAGGAATCTGCGCATGCGCTCGCTCGTATCGGTCAGGGCGGATTCGCCTCGAAATCAGCCGTCAAATGGCTGGCACGTCCGGCGCGAGACGCGTCACTCGTCCGTATCGTCAGCGTCAGAACCAGCGCCGTCGGGATGGTCCCGGTTCAGCCGCTCGCGCATTTCCTTGCCCGTCTTGAAGAACGGGACGCTTTTCTGGTCGACCGGGACATGGGCGCCAGTCCGCGGGTTGCGCCCGGCACGGGCGGGCCGATGCTTCACCGAGAAGGCACCAAAACCGCGTAGTTCGACGCGGTCGCCGCGCGCGAGCGCGGCCACGATTTCATCGAGGATCGCATTGACGATGTTCTCGACATCCCGCTGGTAGAGATGCGGGTTGTGCTCGGCGATACGCTGAACAAGCTCGGATTTAATCATCGAGAAAATGTACCCGGGGAGACGGATCCCATTTCCGTGAAAATATGCTGGACTGTCAAGACGCTAAATCATTCATCGCGGCCGTGAATCGGGTTTCGAGCCCCGACGCCGGACCCCGTCAAAGCACACGCGGAACGGGAAGATCGTCCTGAGGATGGTCTTGGCGAGTTTCAATTGCCCGACGCGGGCGTCCAGAGCGCGAGCATGCCGTCGAGGCCGATCCGATCGACCGCCTGGACGACGCCGGTGCGCTCGATCTGGCGGGCGATCCCGGAGAGGCCAACGGCATCGAGCGCCATCGAGGTCGCCGTTCGCAGGAAGGTGAGATCGCCGAACCGCGGCACGAGCTTGTAGTCGCGCACCGGCAGGTCCTTCTTGACGTTCTTGTTCGCCACGAGCCAGGCGACCGCCGTCTTCTCGTCGCCGAGCTCATCGATCAGCTTCAGCTCGATCGCCTGCCGTCCGGTGAAGACCCGGCCATCGGCGACCTTCTCCAGCAGCGCGTCGTCCATGCCGCGGCGATCCTTCACGAGGCCGCGGAACCAGGCGTAAGAATCCTTTACCAGGGCATCGAGCGCCGCGCGCGCTTCCGGACTGGTCGGTTCGTAGCCGTTCGGCGCGGCCTTGAGCGGCGAGGATTTGACCTCCTCGATCTTGACGCCAACCGTCTTCAACAGCTCGCTGACATTGGGATACTGGAACAGCACGCCGATCGAGCCGACCAGCGAGCTCTGCTGCGCGACGATGTGGTCGGCTGCGATCGCGCCGATATAGCCGCCGGAGGCGGCGAGGCCTTCCACCACCACGACCAGCGGCTTCTTCGCCTTCAGTCGCACCAGCGAATCGTAGAGCTGCTCGGAGCCGGCGGTGGTGCCCCCCGGCGAATTGATGTGAACGATGACAGCCTCGGCCGATGAATTCTCCAGCCGCTCCAGCGCCTCGACGCGCTCGTGATCGCTGCGGATCAGGCCCTCGATGTTGACGCGGGCGATCGACCCGGAGGTCGAGAGCGCGGTGCGCCCCTGCGGCGACATCGCCAGACCAACGGCGGAAAGCGCCGCGATCGCGATCAGCACCGCCACCACCCGCCAGAATGTCAGCTTGCGGCGCATCCTGCGGCGATCGACGATCACATCCGAATCAAGCGACATGGGAAGCTCCTGGAAACCTCGGCGCGTTTTGCATCCGCAGCCTGAATATCTCGTTATCCGATGACATCAATCACGACGCAATATGAAGAAAGCAAGGCTCGCCACGAAGCCGCCAAGGGTGAATGGACCCGAAGCAGGTCGCGGCGCCGGCGCATTTAGCGACCGTCATCTTAGTCTCGTCTCTCTCCACATCGTCATGGCCGTAACGGGTCGGAGTAACCGGAGTGAGATGCGTCGTCGAAACGCAAGACGTTCTCACTGGCGATGAGACGAGGTTCGGCGCCGAAAGCTTGGTCTCACCCTCCCCTGGAGGGGCAGGGCAATCGCATGTGGAAATTTTCGATTCTTTTCGTGCTTCCAAAGAGCAGTTTGGATTCGAAAATTTCCTCCCCGCGGCCTTCGCGATTCCGATATTGCGTTTTGGTCGCGTTGGAGAGCCACATGCGATTGCCCTGCCTGGAGGGGGAGGGTCGATCGCGCGCGAAGCGGGCGAGCGGGGTGGGGTGACCTCTCGGCGGACGCCGGTGCGAGTGGAGAGATCACCCCACCCCGGCTCACACGCGCTTCGCGCCTATGAGCCGACCCTCCCCCTCCAGGGGCGGGTGACAGCGGGGCGGGTCGAAATAGCGGCCTCGCCGCATAAAAAAGCCCCGGCCGGAGCCGGGGCTTTGATCTGTTCACACGAACCGAAGGCTTACTTCGAGTCGCGGTTCTTGAGCGCGGTGCCCAGGATGTCGCCCAGCGTCGCGCCCGAATCGGACGAGCCGTACTGGGCGATCGCTTCCTTCTCTTCCGCGACTTCCAGGGCCTTGATCGACACCTGGACCTTGCGGGCCTTCTTGTCGAACTGGATCACACGGGCATCGACCTTCTCGCCAACGGCGAACCGCTCGGTGCGCTGGTCGTTGCGATCACGCGCCAGCTCGGAGCGCTTGATGAAGGTCGAGAAGTCGGTGCCGACGATCTTGACGTCGATGCCGCCATCCTTGACGTCGAGCACTTCGCAAGTGACGACCGCGCCCTTCTTGACATCGCCCGGCTCGGCGAAGGGATCGCCTTCGAGCTGCTTGATGCCGAGCGAGATGCGCTCCTTCTCCACGTCGACGTCGAGCACCACGGCCTTGACCATGTCGCCCTTCTTGTAGTTGTCGATGACCTGCTCGCCGGGCTGCTTCCAGTCGAGATCCGACAGGTGGACCATGCCGTCGACGTCGCCTTCGAGACCCAGGAACAGACCGAACTCGGTCTTGTTCTTGACCTCGCCCTCGACGGTCGAACCCGTCGGATGCTTCTCGACGAAGACCTCCCACGGATTGCGCATGGTCTGCTTGAGACCGAGCGAGATGCGGCGCTTGACGCTGTCGACTTCCAGCACCTGCACTTCGACTTCCTGCGAAGTCGAAACGATCTTGCCGGGGTGCATGTTCTTCTTGGTCCACGACATCTCGGAGACGTGGATCAGGCCTTCGATGCCCGGCTCGAGCTCAACGAACGCACCGTAGTCGGTGATGTTGGTGACGCGGCCATGGAAGCGAGCCTGCAGCGGGTACTTCGCCTCGATGCCCTGCCACGGATCGTCGAGCAGCTGCTTCATGCCCAGCGAGATGCGGTGCGTCTCGTGGTTGATCTTGATGATCTTGACCTTGACCGTCTGACCGATGCTGAGCACCTCGGTCGGATGGTTGACACGGCGCCAGGCAATGTCGGTGACGTGCAGCAGGCCGTCGATGCCGCCGAGGTCGACGAACGCACCGTAGTCGGTGATGTTCTTGACGACGCCGTCGATGACCTGACCCTCTTCGAGGTTCTGCACCAGCTCCTGGCGCTGCTCGGCCCGGGTCTCTTCCAGCACGGTGCGGCGCGACACGACGATGTTGCCGCGGCGACGGTCCATCTTGAGGATCTGGAACGGCTGCGAGTTGTTCATCAGCGGCGCGACGTCGCGGATCGGACGGATGTCGACCTGCGAGCGCGGCAGGAAGGCCACGGCACCATCCAGGTCGACGGTGAAGCCGCCCTTGACCTGGTTGAAGATGACGCCGTTGACCTTTTCGTTGTTCTGGAACGCCTTCTCGAGCTTGCCCCAGCTCTCTTCGCGGCGCGCCTTGTCGCGCGACAGCACGGCTTCGCCGAGCGCGTTCTCGATCCGGTCGAGGAACACCTCGACCTCGTCCCCGACCTTCAATTCACTGTCACGGCCCGGGCCGGCGAATTCACGCAGCGCCACGCGGCCTTCGGTCTTCAGGCCGACGTCGATGACGGCCATGTCCTTCTCGATCGCGACGACCTTGCCCTTGACGACAGAGCTTTCCTGCAGGTTGCCCTTCGTGAAGGAGTCGTCCAGCATCGCGGCGAAATCATCGCGGCTGGGATTGTAGGAGTTAGCAGAGATACTCGAAGCCATTGGTTCTCCAGATGCGGACAGTCATGCCGGCGTTCGGTTGATCGGCGCATCGGATGTGCATTGCCTGGAGGTCCACAAATCCCCAGACGTCCGCGCGATGCGCCAAAGCGCAAACGACGCGGGCCGGCAGTGCCTGCACATGCGATACGTAGGAAGTGCGTCCGGATGATCGGACCCGATTGGACTGCAATCGAGCTATCGACGGTCAAGGGCGGGAGCGGGCATTTCCTCCAATGACGCCGGCGGAAATCAAACCCGCTGGCGGCCCGCTCGGACGGCCTCGACGATATCGATGGCGGCCCGGACGCCGCTCTCTATATCCAAATGGGAGTTGTCAAGCAAGATAGCATCCGGCGCTTGTTTCAAAGGGGCGATGGGCCGGTTCTGGTCGCGCTCGTCGCGCGCCAGGATGTCGGCCAGGACGGCCGCCTCGTCGGCCGGTTCCCCGCGCGAAAGCGCCTCCAGGGTACGCCGCTGCGCCCGGATGCGGGGGTCGGCGACGACGTAGATCTTCACGGCCGCATCGGGGCAGATCACGGTTCCGATGTCGCGGCCGTCGAGCACGGCACCCGGCGGCTGGCTGGCGAACTGGCGCTGGAAGGCCACCAGCGCCTCGCGGACTTTCGGCAGCGCCGACACGACGGAGGCGGCTGAACCGACGGTCTGCGACTTCAGCGCCGGGTTGTCGAAGGTGGCGGAATCGAGCGTCAGCGCCACCTGCGCTGCCCGTGCCTCGTCCTTCAGGTCGACGCCCGTGGTCAGCAGCGCATGAGCGACCGCCCGGTAGATCACGCCTGTATCCAGGTGCCTGAAGCCGTAATGCGCCGCAAGGCGCTTGGCGAGCGTGCCCTTTCCCGAGGCGGCCGGACCGTCGATGGCGATGATCATGCGAAATCCGCGCCCGCTTGGCGCATCAGCGGGATGAAGTCGGGGAAACTGGTGGCGATGAAGGCGGTGTCGTCGACGGTGACCGGCTTGTCGGAGGCGAGGCCCATCACCAAAGCGGACATCGCGATGCGGTGATCCATGTGGGTCGCGACGATGCCGCCGCCCGGGACGTGGCCGCGGCCCTCGACGATCAGGTCGTCGCCCGAAATCTCGACCTTGACGCCGTTGACGCGCAGCATCGCCGCGGTGGCTTCCAGGCGGTCGGATTCCTTGACGCGCAGCTCATGCAGGCCGCGCATCACCGTGGTGCCCTCGGCATAGGCCGCGGCGACGGCGAGGACGAGGTATTCGTCGATCATCGACGGCGCCCGCTCCGGTGGCACCACGACGCCGCGCAGCTTCGAGGCACGCACGCGCAACCGGGCCATCGGTTCACCGGCATCGCCGCGGGCATCCGTTTCCTCGATCGAGCCGCCCATCTCGCGCAAGGTCGTGAACAGGCCAGTGCGCAGCGGATTGGTCATGACGTCGGACAGCACGAGGTCCGAGCCGTCGACGATCAGGGCGGCAACCAGCGGGAACGCGGCCGAGGACGGATCGGCGGGCACGATCACCGGCGCGCCGCGCAGTTCGGGCTGCCCCGTCAGCGCGATGCGGCGGCCATGGCTGCCCTCCGGCGTGGTGACGATGTCGGCGCCAAAATGCTTGAGCATCAGCTCGGTATGGTCGCGGCTTGCCTCCTGCTCGATCACCGTGGTGATCCCGGGCGCGGCGAGGCCGGCCAGCAGCACCGCCGACTTGATCTGGGCGGAAGCCACCGGCGTGCGGTATTCGATCGGAACCGGGTTGCTGGCGCCCTGCAGGGTCAGCGGCAGCTTGCCGTCGACGCTGCCGACCACCTTGGCGCCCATCAGCGCCAGCGGATCGAGAATGCGGCGCATCGGCCGGCTGCGCAGCGAGGCATCGCCGTCGAACACGGCCGTGATCGGGCAGCCTGCGACCGCGCCCATCACCAGCCGGCAGCCGGTGCCGGAGTTGCCGAAATCCAGCGTGGCCGCCGGCTGGGCAAAACCGCCGACACCGACGCCGTGCACGGTCCAGGCGAATTCGCCTGACCGGTCGACCTTGGCGCCGAGCGTTCGCATCGATTTCGCGGTGTTGAGGACGTCCTCGCCCTCGAGCAGGCCGAAAATCCGGGTTTCGCCGACTGAGAGCGCGCCGAGGATCAGGGCCCGGTGGGAGATCGACTTGTCGCCGGGGACGCGAATCGTGCCCGACAAGGGGCCGCTGGCGCGGGATTCGAGCGGAGTCGGGGCGGCTGACGTGCTCACGGCATGGTCCTCATGGTTCGGAGCCGGCAGGTATCACAGCCCCTGCCCGCCGTCACGAGCGGTGATTTTCCCGGTGAAAGCGCTATTGACAGCGGCGCGGCAACTAGCCAAGTGAGACACCGCTTTTCAGACATTGCCAGGACGCCTCCACGTGGCCAAATCCGAGCTCGGAACCAAACGTATTTGCCCGACCACGGGCAAAAAGTTCTATGACCTCAACAAGAACCCGGTGATTTCGCCCTACACCGGCGAGGTGGTGCCGATTGCGCCCATCGCGCCGACCCGGGCGATGCGCGGCGAGGCGGCGCGTGCCGCAGCAACCGCCGATGTCGCGCAGGAGCCGGCCGAGGTCGAGGAGGTGTCGCTCGAGGAGGCCGATGCCGAGGAGAACAGCGGCAAGGTCAAGGCCGTCGTTCCTGAGTCGGAGGACGACATCGAGATCGACGAGACGCTCGACGACGACGAGGATGACGACTCGACCTTCATCGCCGACGAGGAAGAAGGCGACGAGGACGTCACCGACATCATCGGCGACGTCGGCGGCGACGAAGAATAATCTTCGAAGAGACTTGAGATCAGCCGCGAACTGTGGTTCACGGTGCTCCCCGGCGGTCGCCCAGACCGCCGGTTCGGTTCAGGGGCCATAGCTCAGCTGGGAGAGCGCTTGCATGGCATGCAAGAGGTCGGCGGTTCGATCCCGCCTGGCTCCACCACGCTTCGCCCTTCGGGCTACGCGTGGCGCAGCCACGACGGAGCCCGAAGGGCGAAGCGTGGTGCCCGGCGTAGCCCCTTGGCGAAGCCGGGCTGACAAACCCCCAGTCTGACTGCACAGCAAGTATCGCGCGGGGTTCTTTCCGACGAGCCCTATTGCTTCGGGCTACGCGTGGCACAGCCACGACGGAGCCCGACGGGCGAAGCGTGGTGCCCGGCGAAGCCTTTGGCGAAGCCGGGCTGACAAACCCCCAGTCTGACTGTACAGCAAGTATCGCGCGGGGTTCTTTCCGACGAGCCCCATTGCTTTGGGCTACGCGTGGCGCGGCCACGACGGAGCCCGAAGGGCGAAGCGTGGTGCCTGGCGCAGCCGGGCTGACAAATCCCCGTGCCGATTGCAGAATGCGCGCCCGCGATTCTTCGCGGCGAGCACCGTCGCATGTGGTACGTCTACATCATCCGTAGCGTCGCTTTTCCCGACCAGGAATATGTCGGCGCGACCGCAGATATCGGACAGCGCCTCAAAGATCACAACGCTGGCCGCTCAGCCCACACGTCCAAATTCATGCCGTGGACACTGGTCTGGTATTGCGCCTTCCCGGACAAGCTTCGCGCACTGGCCTTCGAAGCCTATCTGAAATCGCATTCCGGGCGGGCATTCTCGAAGAAGCGCCTGCTTGGCCCTGCGTGACGAGCCCCCCTCACTCACCCGCCGCCGCATCCAGCTGCTCGCGCAGCCGGACCAGCCTGCCATGCAGATCCGCCAGCTCCGCGAGCGAGCAGCCCGTCGCATCGAGGATCGCCGGGGGAACGATCGCCTTCGCTTTCTCGCGCAGCCCGGCGCCCTGCGCGGTCAGCGCGACCAGCACCTGCCGCTCGTCGTCAGCGGAGCGGGTGCGCTTGACCAGATGGGCCGCTTCCATCCGCTTCAGCAACGGCGTCAGCGTGCCCGAATCCAGAAATAGGCGCGCACCGATCTCCTTCACCGACAACCCATCCCGCTCCCACAGCACCAGCATGACCAGATATTGCGGATAGGTCAGGCCGAGGCGGTCCAGCAGCGGCTTGTAGACGCGGTTGAAGGCGTGCGCGGTCGAATAGACTGCGAAGCAGAGCTGATTGCCGAGTTGGAGCGGCGCATCGGCCGCAATCTTCTTTCGCATTGAGGTCACCACCGAAACGATCCGATCGGCATCTTGAGCCTGCGCTTCCCCGGTCCACAATGCGTGGGGCGTACCGATCACGAATTTTCTACCGAACAATTATATTGTGCACAATCTAATTTTGTGCAACATGGCCTCGCTGAATTCGTCCACCAACCCCAGGAGACACCCCAGATGTCCGTAAACGTGCTCTACAAGACCAGCGCCAAGGCCACCGGAGGCCGCGACGGCGAGGCCGCGACCCTCGACGGGTCGCTCAGCGTCAAGCTCTCCACCCCGAAGGAGCTCGGCGGCGGCGGCGGCCCCGGCAACAATCCCGAGCAGCTGTTCGCTGCCGGCTATGCCGCCTGCTTCATCGGCGCGATGAAGTTCGTCGGCTCGCAGGGTGGACCGAAGGTCCCGGCCGATACGTCGGTGACCTCGACCGTCGGCATCGGGCCGCGCTCTGAAGGCGGCTTCGGCATCACCGTCGAACTCGCCGTGTCGCTCCCCGGCCTCGCCAAGGCCGACGCCGAGGCGCTGGTCGCCAAGGCTCATGAAGTGTGCCCCTATTCCAACGCCACGCGCGGCAATGTCGACGTCAAGCTGACCGTCGTCTGAGGCTGAATTCCGCCATGCGGCAGGGGCGCTGTTCGCGCCTGCCGCATGGCAGCTCTCGTCCGGCCGCAAGGACTTCTTTTGCCGCGTGACCTTTGCGCCGGCGCCTGTGCAATGCTTAATGACCGCGAGTTCAACCAACCTCGCGACATCCGATGACACCTCCATTTGCTCCCGGCGCCATGACCGGACTGCGCGTGATCGACCTGACGCGCGTGCTCGGCGGCCCCTATTGCACGCAGATCCTGGCCGATCACGGCGCCGACGTGATCAAGGTCGAGCCGCCCGCCGGGGACGAGGTCCGCGACTGGGGTCCTCCGTTCCACGATGAGGACGCCGCCTATTTCGTCGGGATCAACCGCAACAAGCGCTCGATCGGCCTCGACCTCGCCTCGGAAGGCGGCCGCGTGGTGCTGTTGAAGATGCTCGAGACCGCCGACGTGCTGATCGAGAACTTCAAGCCCGGCACCCTGGAGAAATGGGGCATCGGCAGCGATGTTCTTCGCGAGAAATACCCGCAGCTCGTGCACTGCCGGATCTGCGGCTTCGGCGCCGATGGGCCGCGCGGCGGCAATCCCGGCTATGACGCGATCATCCAGGCGATGACCGGCATGATCGCCGCAACCGGCTCGCCCGAAAGCGGCCCGATGCGGATCGGCGTTCCCCTGGTCGACATCACCACCGGACTCTATGCCGCGATCGGCATCCTGATGGCGCTGTCGGAGCGTCAGCGTTCGGGGATCGGCCAGTTCCTCGAAGTCACCTTGTACGAAACCGGCCTTGCGATCATGCATCCGCACACCGCGAACTACTTCATGCATGGCAAGCCGCCGTCGCTGACCGGCAACGAGCATCCAAACCTCGTGCCTTACGCGATCTTCCCGACCAGGACCGACGACATCTTCATCGGCGTCGGCAATGACGGCACGTTCCGCAAGCTCGCCAAGGAAATCGGCCGCCCGGAGCTCGGGACCGATCCGCGCTTCGCCCGCAACCGGGACCGCATCGCCAACCGCGAAGCGCTGCGCGCGGAACTCGCAGCCGTGTTCAGTCAGTTCGAAGCCGAGCCCTTGTGCAATCGCCTGCTCGCCGCCGGCCTGCCCGCCGGACCGGTGCAGAAGATCGATCAGGCGCTGACCAATCCGCACACGATCCACCGCGGCGATGTCATAGAGAAGGACTGGTACAAGGGCGTGGCGTCGCCGATCCGGCTCGAACGCACCAAGCCGACCCTGCGCGCGACGCCGCCGAAGTTCAGCCAGCACGCCCGCGACGTTCTCGGCGAGTTCGGCTACTCGGAGAGCGAGATCGACGACTTGTTTGCCCAGGGGACCGTTTGCGCCGAACGCAAGCGCTGATCATCCCGCAAGCCGCTCTGTCGCCGCGCCGCACCTTCGCAGCGCAGCGACGGAGCGCTTGATTTACCGCAGTTCTCCGCCCCACCCATCACGGCTTTCCCATGCGGGATCAGCCGTCTATACATTCACATAACTGTCATCTGGCGCTGTTAACGGCCGCAACGACGATGACGTTCCTGGGAGGATCTTTTTGATGTCAGTTCGACAATTTGCTGCTGCCGCCGCGCTTGCAGCTACTTTTGGTTTTGCCGTTTCGCCCGCACACGCTGTGACTGAAATTCAGTGGTGGCACGCCATGACCGGCGGCAACAACGACATCGTCAACAAGCTCGCGGAGGACTTCAACGCCTCGCAGAGCGACTACAAAGTGGTGGCGACGTTCAAGGGATCCTATCCCGACACGATGAATGCCGGTATTGCGGCGTTCCGGGCCGGCACTTCGCCGCACATCCTGCAGGTGTTCGAGGTCGGCACCGCGACCATGATGAGCGCCAAGGGCGCCATCAAGCCGGTCTATCAACTGATGAAGGACGCCGGCGAGCCGTTCGACCCGAAGGCCTATCTGCCGGCGATCACCGGCTACTACTCGACGTCGAAGGGCGACATGCTGTCGTTCCCCTTCAACTCGTCGTCGATGGTGATGTGGATCAACAAGGACGAACTGAAGAAGGCCGGAATCGCCGAGATTCCGAAGACCTGGCCCGAGGTATTCGACGCTGCCAAGAAGCTGAAGGCGGCCGGTCACGAGACCTGCGGCTTCTCCAACGCCTGGGCGACCTGGGCGCATATCGAGCAGTTCTCGGCCTGGCACAACGTGCCGATCGGAACCAAGGCCAACGGCCTCGACGGCTTCGACACGGTGCTGGAGTTCAACACGCCGCTCGCCGTCAAGCACCTGCAGAACCTGATCGACCTGCAGAAGGACAAGACCTACGACTATTCCGGCCGCGGCAATCAGAGCGAAAGCCGGTTCGGCACCGGCGAGTGCGCGATCTTCCTGACGTCGTCAGGTTACTACGCGAGCGCCAAGAGCACGGCCAAGTTCGACTTCACCTCGGCGCCGATGCCGTATTACCCCGACGTGCAGGGCGCGCCGCAGAACTCGATCATCGGCGGTGCGTCGCTGTGGGTGATGGGCGGCAAGACGGCCGACGAATACAAGGGCGTCGCCAAGTTCTTCACCTTCCTGTCCGACACCAACCGCCAGGCCAAGCTGCATCAGGAATCCGGCTATCTGCCGATCACCAAGGCGGCCTATGAGAAGACCAAGGCCGACGGCTTCTACGAGAAGAATCCGACCTTGCAGACGCCGCTGAAGGAACTCACCAACAAGGAGCCGACCGAGAATTCGCGCGGCCTGCGCTTCGGCAACATGGTGCAGATGCGCGACGTCTGGGCCGAGGAGATCGAGGCGGCGCTCGCCGGCAAGAAGTCTGCCAAGGAGGCGCTCGACGCCGCGGTGGCCCGCGGCAACGCCATGTTGCGCACCTTCGAGAAAACGGCCAAGTAAGACCTCACGGACGAAGCTCCCCCTCCCGCCGGAGGGGGAGTTTTGTCATCCGTCCCTCCCGCGGCATCCTCGATGGAAAAATCAGTCGTCTTCAACGGCAAGCTGCTGCCCTATCTGCTGCTGGCGCCGCAGCTCGCGATCACGCTGATCTTCTTCTACTGGCCGGCCAGCCAGGCAATCCGGCAATCGTTCCTGCAGGAGGACGCGTTCGGCCTCAATTCCGAATTCGTCGGCCTCGAAAACTACCAGGCGCTGTTCGCGCAGCCGGAATATTACACCGCGATCGGCACCACGGTGGTGTTCTCGTCGCTCGTCACGGTGCTCTCGCTCGGCGTCGCACTGCTGTTCGCGACCCAGGCGGACAAGAACCTCAAGGGCGGCTCGATCTACAAGACGCTGATGGTGTGGCCCTATGCGGTGGCGCCCGCCGTTGCCGGCGTGCTGTGGTTCTTCATCTTCCATCCGACGCTGGGGACGCTCGCACGGCCGCTGCGCCTGATGGGCTTCGACTGGAATCCGATGCTGAACGGCACCCACGCGATGATCCTCGTGGTGATGGCCGCGGTGTGGAAGCAGGTCGCCTATAATTTCCTGTTCTTCCTCGCCGGCCTGCAGGCGATCCCGAGAAGCGTGATCGAGGCCGGCGCGATCGACGGCGCCGGGCCGCTGCGGCGGTTCTGGACCATCATCTTCCCGCTGCTGTCGCCGACCACGTTCTTCCTTCTGGTGGTCAACATCGTCTACGTGTTCTTCGAGACGTTCGGCATCATCGACGCCGTCACCTCGGGCGGCCCCGCCGGCTCGACCACGACGATGGTCTACAAGGTGTTCGCCGATGGCCGGCTCGGCGGTGATCTCGGCGGCTCGGCGGCGCAATCCGTCGTCCTGATGGTGATCGTGATCGCACTGACGGCGATCCAGTTCCGCTATGTCGAACGCAAGGTGCAGTACTGATGGTCGAGCACCGCCCGCTGCGCGACTTCATCGCCTATGCCGTGCTCTCGTTCGGCATCGTCATCTTCGCCTTCCCGGTCTATGTCGCGTTCATCGCCTCGACCTACGACGCGGCGACCGTCGTCAGCGGCAACCTTCCCCTGACGCCGGGCCGTAACCTGCTCGAGAACTATTATCGCGCCGTGTTCGTCGGCGGCTCGCGCTTCATGAATCAGCCGGTCGGGGTGCTTCTCCTCAACTCCTTCATCTCCGCGATCGGCATCGCCGTCGGCAAGATCTTCATCTCGATCCTGTCGGCGTTCGCGATCGTCTATTTCCGCTTTCCGTTCCGCAAGACCGCATTCTGGATCATCTTCGTCACCCTGATGCTGCCGGTCGAGGTCCGCATCTATCCGACCTACAAGATCGTCGCCGACCTGCACATGCTGGACACCTATGCCGGGCTGATCCTGCCGCTGATCGCCTCGGCCACCGGCACGCTGCTGTTCCGCCAGTTCTTCATGACCGTCCCCGACGAGTTGCTGGAAGCGTCGCGCATCGACGGCGCGGGTCCGCTGCGCTTCTTCTGGGACACGCTGCTGCCGCTGTCGATGACGACCGTGGCGGCGCTGTTCGTCATCCAGTTCATCTACGGCTGGAATCAGTATCTCTGGCCGCTGCTGATCACCACCAAGGATTCGATGCAGACGATCGTGATCGGCATCAAGAAGATGCTGAGCACGACCGACGAGCTCGCGGAATGGCAGCTGGCGATGGCGACCGCCGTGCTGGCGATGCTGCCGCCGGTCGCCGTCGTCGTCTTCATGCAGCGTCTGTTCGTGAAAGGTCTCGTGGAGACCGAAAAGTGAGGTGGGCGAATGGCGAGTAGCGAATAGGAGGAGCCGAGCATGAGGCCCCATTCGCCCTTCCCTATTCGCCACTCCCTATTCGCTACTCCCCATTCGCTAGGTAACCCATGGCCAACGTCACCCTCCGCAACGTCCGCAAGATCTATCCCGGCGGCTTCGAGGCCATCAAAGGCATCGACATCGAGGTCGGCGACGGCCAGTTCTGCGTGCTCGTCGGCCCCTCGGGCTGCGGCAAATCAACGCTGCTGCGGATGGTCGCCGGGCTGGAGACGATCTCGTCGGGCGAGATCGATATCGGCGGCCGCATCGTCAATGCGATCGAGCCGGCCGAGCGCGACATCGCGATGGTGTTCCAGAACTACGCGCTCTACCCGCATATGAGCGTGTACAACAACATGGCCTACGGCCTGCGCAATCGCCGCGTGCCGGAGAGCGAGATCAAGACGCGCGTCGAGGACGCCGCACGCATCCTCGAGCTCGGCACCATGCTGCAGCGGAAGCCGCGCCAGCTCTCCGGCGGCCAGCGCCAGCGCGTGGCAATGGGCCGCGCCATCGTGCGCCAGCCGAAAGTGTTCCTGTTCGACGAGCCGCTGTCCAACCTCGACGCCAAGCTGCGCATCGCGATGCGGGTCGAGATCCGCAAGCTGCAGCGGCGTCTCGCCACCACGGCGATCTACGTGACCCACGACCAGCTCGAGGCGATGACGCTCGCCGACATTCTCGTCGTGATGAACGGCGGCAAGGTCGAGCAGATCGGCAATCCGCTCGAGATCTACCAGAGGCCGGCGACGACCTTCGTCGCGTCGTTCATCGGCGCGCCGCCGATGAACCTGATGCCGATCGATGCCGTTCGCGCCCAGCTTCTCGGCGCCGACGCGGTCCCGGCCGACGCCGGCCAGCTCGGGATTCGTCCCGAGGATTTCGAGCTCGGCGACACCGTGCCGCCGGGCGGGGTCGGCCTCGACCTCAGGGTCGACGCCATCGAGCATGTCGGGGCCGAGACCTATGTCTACGGCGCGCGCCAGGACGCCGGCAACAATGACAGCCTCGCCGCGACCTCCAACGACGTCATCGTCAGGTTGCCGGGGACCGCGGCTCCGGCGATCGGAACCCGAATTCGCGCCGTGGCGCCGCGGACCAAGCTGCATCTGTTCTCGGCCGATGGCCGGCAACGGCTTTCGGTTTAAGCCGTTCCACAGGCAGGGCAGTTCCGCGGGGGCTTGGGTGCTTGAACCCACCCCGCGGCGTGACCATATTGCTGCTCAAGGGGTGCCGACAGGGCCCTGATACATCAAAGTCGCTTCGAGAGGACTTTGTAAACCATGTCTCGTGTTCCTTCGCTCTCCAGTCCGTTCCTTTTGGGCTTCGACGAGATCGAGCGTGTGCTCGACCGCGTCGTCAAAGGTGCCGACGGTTATCCGCCCTACAATATCGAGCGGTTCGAACGCACCAATGGCCAGCCCGAGCGTCTCAGGATCACGCTGGCGGTAGCGGGTTTCACCCGCGACCAACTCGATGTCACCATTGAGGAAAACCAGCTCGTCATCCGCGGACGCCAGCAGGACGACAAGACCAGGCAATACATTCATCGCGGCATTGCCGCGCGCCACTTCCAGCGCACCTTCGTGCTGGCGGAGGGAATGCACGTGCTCGGTGCGGATCTGAGGAACGGGTTGTTGTCGGTCGATCTGGCCAGGCCCGAGCCTGAGCGGATCGTTAAGACAATAGCGATCAATGAACACGAATAATGGTTGATGGAACGAGTAGCGGACTCGACCGCTTGAGTCTCAGAAGGAGTCGAGACCATGACTGAAGTTAACGTTGCGTCTGATTCTCGCGTCTCTCCGGAGGCGCTGGCCACCCTCGGTGAAGGTCACATCGCGTATGTGAAGCAGATCCGTTCCGAGGACGTGCCGGACCTGTTTCCGCAGGCGCCGCGCATCGCGCCGGGATTGAAGCTGTTCGCGCTGCACGCCGCCGACGGCACGCCGATCATGCTCACCGACAGCCGCGAGGCCGCGATTGCGAACGCGTGGAGCCATGAGCTCCAGGCCGTGAGCGTGCACTGACGCGAAGATTGCGAATCTTGGCCGAGCTCAGGTCCCGACCATGAGGGCTCGGCCAACAGGCTCGTAGCGACAGCCTCCCGTGAGATCATGCGGTTCGTGCCGTCTTCTGACGAGGGCAGTCTCCTGAAAAGGGGACGGCCCTTTTTCTTGAGTGTGGCCGAGAGCGTCAGCACATGCCCCCGGTGACGATCACGCCCGTCACGTCCGCTGATCTGCGCGCCGAGCCGGAGCGCGCGGCGGCACTGCTGGCGCTCAACAATGCGCATGCGTCCGAGTTGTCCTGGCTCACGCCCGACGCGTTCGCGCATCTGCTCGATCAGGCGTGGCGCGCGTGGCAGATCGGCGCCGCCGATGCACTGATGATCGCGCTGGATCATGAGGCCGCCTACGACAATCCCAATCATCGCTGGTTTCTTGGCCGCTACGATCGCTTCGTCTATGTCGACCGCATCGTGGTGGCGCCAGCCGCGCGGGGCCTGGGCCTGGCGCGCCGGCTGTATGAGCAGCTGATTCGAGCAGCAGCTGCGGCGGGACACGCGCGCCTCGTGTGCGAAGTCAATCTGGACCCGCCCAATCCGCAGTCCGATGCGTTCCACGCGGCGCTCGGCTTCGAGGCGGTGGCGACCGCCAGCATTCATGGCGGCGCCAAGACCGTGCGCTACCTCGTGAGATCTTTGCGATAGAGCAAGAGCGACGGTTCAGGCCGCGGAGGCCGGCGGCAGCGCCAGCACGGAATAGATCGCCTGGGCGTCACGGGAGGCCCGGAGCTTCTTGGCGACGTCCTGGTCGCGCAGCAGCCGGGCGATGCGCGCCAGCGCCTTCAGATGGTCCGCACCGGCGCCTTCCGGCGCCAGCAGCAGGAACACCAGATCGACCGGCTGGCCATCCATGGCCTCGAAATCGATCGGCCGTTCCAGCCGGGCGAACAGGCCGAACAGCTTCTCCAGCTTCGGCAGCTTGCCATGCGGGATCGCCACGCCGTAACCGACAGCCGTGGTTCCGAGCTTCTCACGCTGCAGCAGGACCTCGAAGATCGTGCGCTCGTTCTGGCCGGTCAGGCCGGCAGCCCGGGCCGCCAACTCCTGAAGCGCCTGCTTCTTACTGATGACTTTCAAAGCCGGCAGGATCGCCTCGGGTGCGACCAGATCGGTAATCGGCATAGGGCGTTCCGAGGTGATTGAACCGTCAGGGTGCGAAATAGGTCGGGACAGACCGGCGTCAAGAAGCTGAGGCGGCAGGCGGGCTTAACCCGTGTCCGATGCGAGGGGCTTCTACCCCAACGCAACGGCCGTGCCAACTCCCGCAAGCATGTTCCCGCTGCCTATCCTTAAGATCGCCGCAGCATGGCAGCCTGAAGGCGCCAACGCCCCGGCCGGCTTATCGCACCTCTTCAATGCCGTGGCGTGACGCCGCAACTGCCCTGCCAAGCAACTGATCGGGAACCGGTTTTCTGAACGCTCCGCGAGCGGCCGAAGAGCTTCCGTGGGACTACGGCTTCACCGCGGGGGGATCGACCCAGCCGATGTTGCCGTCGGCACGGCGGTAGATGATGTTCACTCTCCCGCTGGAGCCATGCTGAAATACCATGCAGGGTGCTCCGGAAAGGTCGAGCTCCAGCACCGCTTCGGACACAGACAGCCGCTTCAGCGCAGTGGTGTTCTCGGCGATGATCACGGGGCTGTATCCGGTGATCTCCTCGTCGCCTTCGGCCGGCGCCTCGATCACATAGCTCGGCGCATCCAGCACCGCCCCGTCCAGGCCGGCAAGCGCGGCATTGGCCGCATGGGATTTGCGCCCGGAGCGGTCCTTGAGCCGGCTCTTGTAGCGGCGCAGCCGCTTTTCGATCATCAGCAGCGCCTGGTCGGCGCTGGCATAGGCGTCCTGCGCGTTCGATTCGGCCTCGAGCGTGATGCCCGAATCAAGGTGCAGTGCGCAATCGGTCTTGAACCCGAAACCATCCTTGGAAAGCGTGACGTGGCCGGAATAGTTGCCGTCGAAGTACTTTCGCAAGACTTCGTCGGTGCGCTCGCTGACGCGCCCGCGCAGCGCCTCGCTGACGCTGATGCTTTTTCCGGAAATCCGCAGGGTCATGTGCCGCCTCGATTCATGTGAACCGATGATGACACTAAGCCTATTTGGTTAAGGCGCAATCGCGGGGCATGGTCAAACTGACGCGGTATCGCGGGTGCGGTCGACGCCGGCGGGCGCCGACAGGGCATGCGCCAGCATGCTCTGCTTGTCCCGGCGGCGCTGCACCGAGGACGGGATCCGCATCGCCTCCCGGTATTTCGCGACCGTGCGGCGGGCGATGTCGATGCCGGCGGCGCGCAGCTTCTCCACGATGGTGTCGTCGGAGAGAATTGCGGAGGGTTCTTCCGCATCGATCAGCTGCTTGATGTGATGACGCACGGCTTCCGCCGAATGCGCCTCGCCGCCATCGGCCGACGCGATCGAGGCCGTGAAGAAATATTTCAGCTCGAAAGTTCCGCGATTGGTCGCCATGTATTTGTTGGCGGTGACGCGCGACACCGTCGATTCGTGCATCTGGATCGCATCCGCAACGGCCTTCAAATTCAGCGGCCGCAGATGCGCGACACCGTGCGTGAAGAAGCCATCCTGCTGGCGCACGATCTCGGTCGCCACTTTCAGGATCGTACGCGCGCGCTGATCGAGCGCGCGCACCAGCCACGTCGCATTCTGCAGGCAGTCGGTGAAGTAGGATTTGTCGCCGTCCTTGCGGATCGTCTTCGACAGTTCGGAGTAATAGACCTGGTTCACCAGGACGCGCGGCAGCGTGTCGCTGTTGAGCTCGACCAGCCAGCCGCCATCGGGACCGGGACGCACATAGACGTCGGGCACCATGGTCTGCGTGCGCGTGGTACCGAACTTGAGGCCGGGCTTCGGATCGAGCCTTCGGATCTCGCCGATCATGTCGACCAGATCCTCGTCGTCGACGCCGCACAGCTTGCGCAAGTTCACGAAGTCGCGCTTGGCGAGGAGATCGAGATGCTCGACCAGCGCCTGCATTGCCGGATCGTAGCGGTCGAGCTCGCGCAGCTGGATCGCGAGGCATTCGCTCAGATTGCGCGCGCAGATGCCGGGCGGATCGAACGTCTGCAGCACGCCGAGCACCGCGTCGACATCGGCCTGCTCGGCGCCGAGCCGGTCGGCGGCCTGGCCGAGATCGGCCGGCAGATAGCCGGCCTCGTCGACGAGATCGATCAGGTACTGGCCGATCATGCGGTCGGCCGGCGCGATGAAGGCCACCGCCGCCTGCTCGGCGAGATGATCCGACAGCGTGGTCTCGGCCGCGACGAAGGCTTCGAGATTGTAGTCCTCGTCACCCGAGGCGCCGCCGCCCCATTCGGTGTAGGTGGTGGGCGCGGCGTCCTGCGCAGTGCGTGCCGCCGCTTCCGCAGGCTCCTCGGAGAACACGTTTTCGAGCCCGGAATCGAGCGTCTGTTCGATCTCCGTACGGGTGCCGAGGTCGCGGCTCATCCAGTCGTCCTGGGCGCCCTCGAAGCTCTCGCCGCCGCTGCTGCCGCCGCCCTCGCCGAAATCTTCGCCGCCGCTCTCGCTACCTTCCGAGAATTCGGCGCGCTCGGACATCTGCTGCTCGCCGGCCACCGGCGTTTCCGGGCCATCGGCCGCGCGCTCCAGCAGCGGATTGCGCTCCAGCTCTTCTTCGACGAACGTGGAGAGGTCGAGGTTGGACAGCTGCAGCAGCTTGATCGCCTGCATCAGCTGCGGCGTCATCACCAGCGACTGCGACTGGCGGAATTCTAATCTCTGCGTCAACGCCATGGGAGCAAGAACATTCCCTTACTGGTCCAATTCTTGCTTATCCTAATCTGCGCGCGATGTACACGGCTTGACGAATAAGAAAAACGGAGTATGGCGCGGCGGAAGACGAGGTTACCGCTGCTGACAAGCCTGCTGGAAACAGCGGTATTTGCAGCGTTTCCGTGACCTGTCCCGCTTCCGACGAAAGCCGACAAAGACCGCGTCGGCAATCCTACAGCCGGAATTCCTCGCCGAGATAGAGCCGGCGCACGTCGGGATCGGCGACGATCTCCTCGGGGCTGCCTTCGGTGAGAATCTGTCCGGCATAGACGATGTAGGCGCGGTCGGTGAGCCCCAGCGTTTCGCGGACGTTATGGTCGGTGATCAGCACGCCGATGCCGCGATTGGTGAGATGGCGCACCAGTTGCTGAATGTCGCCGACCGCGATCGGATCGATGCCGGCGAACGGCTCGTCGAGCAGCATGTAGTTCGGGCGCGTGGCGAGCGCGCGCGCGATCTCGACGCGGCGGCGCTCGCCGCCGGACAGCGCGATCGACGGCGACTTGCGCAGCCGCGTGATGGTGAATTCCTCCAGCAGCGCATCGAGCTCGCGCTCGCGCTTCTTGCGCGAGGGCTCGACGACTTCGAGCACGGCGCGGATGTTCTGCTCGACGGTGAGGCCGCGGAAGATCGAGGCTTCCTGCGGCAGATAGCCGATGCCGAGCCGCGCGCGCTGATACATCGGCAGCCGCGTGACGTCGTGGCCGTCGAGCTCGATGGCGCCGCGATCGGCCTTGATCAGCCCGGTGATCATGTAGAACACGGTGGTCTTGCCGGCGCCGTTCGGCCCGAGCAGGCCGACCGCCTCGCCACGGCGAACGTAGATGCTCACCCCGCGCACGACCTGGCGGCTGCCAAAGCTCTTCTCGATCGAATGCACGGCGAGGAAGCCCGGCCGGCGCAGCAGCTGCGGAGCGCCGCTGCCATTGTTGCGCGGCTTGGCCGGTGTCGGCTGCGATGCCGGCCGCTTGCGCTGGATCTGCTCGGTGTTCTGCGGCGAGCGCGGATTGATCCGCGTGGTCGGCTGCTCGCGCACGGAATCGGCAAGCGCGGCGAGCGGATCATCATTGTAGGAATCGCCGAAGGGGTCGTTGATGGCTGTGATGTCGTCGCGCCGGCGCGCCGAGCCACGCTGGCCGCGCTTGGCGGGACGCCCACGAAACATGCCGAGTAGATCCACCATCCCCGCTTCGCTTACGCCCTTCGAGGCTGCCCGTCACCGACCGCAGCGCTGGCTCGCCCGCTCACCGCGAGCGAACGCATCTCACCTGCCTCGCGAATCCCCGGGGGAGCGCGAGGGCGGCCAAAGCGCGGGAGAGGCCCGCGCTCCGGAGTTGTCGTCTGACGGCGAGGTCGCGGCCGCATCCGAGAGATGCGATCGATCGAAAAAATCGCAATCGGGGTCCGGGATCACCCGTCCGCAAGCACGACGGGCGCGGCGGCCCGGCGGCGACGGTCCGGCAACGAGACCAGCCCGCTTCGCTAGATAGAGGCAGGTGCGGCGCGGTTCAACTGGAGCCGCCGGCCTTTTGCTAAAGAATTGAAGTCACTTCGATTTGTTTGCGCCCAGCGACAGCGGCGGGCTGATCCCCGGCGTCGAGCCGGGCGCCGCGGCGGCCGACGACCCGCAGCCGCCCGTCCCCGATCCCGACCCGGCCTGCGGCAGCAGCACCTGCACCCCACGACCGCCGTCGGATTCGACCCGCGACACGCCGGTGGTCATGTCGACCACCAAGCGGTCGCCGCGCATCACGTTCTTGCATTGGGTCATCACGACGCCGCCCTGCATCGTGATCAAGTTGGTCTTGGTGTCGTAGACGGCGGTCTCACCGGTGACGACCTGATCCTTCTGGGTCACCACGACATTGCCGCGCGCCTCCATCCGCCGGATCGCCGAGCTGCCTTCCGGCCCCGGCGTCGCCGCCGGTGCAGCCTTGGCCGGCTTTGCCCCGCCTGGGGAGCCGGCGCCGCCGTCATAGAACACGACCAGCGATTTCGAGGTCATGGTGGTATCGCCCTGCACGACCTTCACGTTGCCGGAGAAGGTCGCCTCCTTCTTCTTGTCGTGCATCTCGAGCGCAGCCGCCTCGATCTGGATCGGCTGGTCGCGATTCTGCGAGAAGCCCTGCATCGCGTTCTGCCCGCCGGTGATTGTGGACTGGGCCTGCAGCGGGGCGGACAGCAGCATCGTGGTCAGCGCGACGACGCCGGCGCCACGAATAGTTGCTGGGATGAAACGTAACGTCGTCATGAGGTCACTTCGGGTTGCGGGCCGGCCGGCCCGGATCGGCGCTCGCCGTCGTGGTCGGCGCCGTATTCATGTTGTCGAGGTTCATCACGACATTGCCCTCGAAGCGGATGACCTCGCCATTGTCGGTGATGCGCAGGCGATCCGCCGACAGCGTGCCGTTGGTGAGCTTGACGTCGACGCGCTCGTCCGAGCTCACGGTGCCCTTGGCCATGTCCACCGAGGCGCGGCTCAGGCGCGCCTGGTAACCGGTCGAGGTCGTCAGCAGGATGTCCTTCTTGAGCTCGAGCTGCTGCTGCTTGGTGTCGAATACGCCGGTCTTCGCATTCAAGGTCACCGTCGACTGATCCTCCATCAGCACCTTGGCGCGGAGGATGTTGAGCTCGACATGATCGGGATCGGTGAGGTCCTGCACGGCGGTGTTGGCGACCAGATCATACGGCCGCTGGTCCGGCGTGAAGCCGGTCAGATGCGGTGTCTCCATCGTGATCTTGCGGCCGGAGATGACGAGGTTGCCGGTGACATTGCCGGTGTCGACCGCAACGCGGATCTCGAAGGAGATGTAGAGAAGGGCGGCCATCGCCACCCCGACCGCTGCGGGCACCGCGATCCGCAACGTGCGCACGATGCGGCTGTGGCGCGCCGCGACTGCAAAGCGCGCCTGAAGGCTGGGATCGTAAACGGGGTTGTGGACCGAGTTCACCAGGGCTCCGAGACGCGAGACAGCTCGCCAACGACTCCCACCCTACCATGGGCGCGCCGGCCATTGCAGCCTGGAACTGGCGCGAAATCGCGACCCAGAACGCCCGCAGATCATTAAGAGACATTAATGATCGTGAACAGACGCGCGATTCGTCCGGCTCATGAATGCGCGAAAATGTCCTCGGCCTCGAATCCGCCCAGATCGAGCGTCGCGCGGTGCGGCAGGAACGCGAAACAGGCCTGGGCCAGCGCCAGCCGCCCTTCCCGCGCCAGCATCACGTCGAGCTTTTCGCGCAGCGCATGCAGATGCAGCACATCGGAGGCGGCGTAGGCGAGCTGCGGCTCGCTCAGGGCATCCGCGCCCCAATCGCTCGACTGCTGCTGCTTGGAGAGATCGACGTTGAGCAGCTCGCGCACGAGGTCCTTCAGGCCGTGGCGATCGGTATAGGTACGCGCCAGCCGCGAGGCGATCTTAGTGCAGTAGACCGGCTGCGGCATGACGCCGAATGCGTGATACAGCATCGCGACGTCGAAGCGCGCGAAATGGAAGATCTTGGTGATGGCGGGATTGCCGAGCAGCGCCTTCAGGTTCGGCGCATCGGTGTGCCCCTTGGGGATCTGCACCACATCGGCCGAACCGTCGCCGGGCGACAGCTGCACCACGCACAGCCGGTCGCGGTGCGGATTGAGGCCCATGGTTTCGGTGTCGATCGCGACGGAGGTCGTGTAGCGGGAAAGATCAGGCAGGTCGCCGCGGTGCAGGCGTACAGTCATGGGCTTGAAACCTTGGTCAGAATCGAGGCGGCGCGACCCTAGCGCCCAATGCGGCCCGAGGCGAGCGGGAAGGACAAGGAGACGACGAGCTTGGTATTCAAGTCGCAAATTGCGGGTTTGCACCGGCCGGCCAGCGACGCGACCGCTCGCCGCGCGAGCGGTGAACCGTGATCACGGGGGTGATCGACGCCGCGCAGGGTCGCCGTCATCCCGAATCGGGCCGTCGCCGTGTTGGAACAGGATCCGCTGCGCAGCGCCTTCGAGGTCATCATATTGTTCGCTTCGCAACGTCCACAGGAATGCGGCGAGCGCGACGAGGCCCATGGCCACCGCAAGGGGCACCAGGAACAAGAAATTGATCATGACGCCGGCCCTGGTTGCACGGCCCGATAGGCGTGCCATGTGGCGTGGCCGAGCAAGGGATAGATGACCACGAGCCCGAGCATCCCGGTCACGAGGCTTGCAAGGAAGAGCACCAGCACGATGGCGGCCCAGACCAACAGCACCCGCAGATTGGTCCAGACCAGCGCCATGCTCGAGCCCATCGCAGTCAGCGCGTCCGTGTCCTGATCAAGCAGCATGGGGATCGAAAACGCGCTGATGGCAAACGAGAACGCTGCGAACAAGCCGCCGACGGCGGTGCCGACCAGCAGCATCGCCCAACCGACCGCCGTGGTGAACAGCATCGGCGCGATGTGGTCGAGCCCAGGGAAAGGCAGCAGCCCGAAGAACAGCGCATAGATCAGGACGGCTGCGCGCATCCACAGCATCATCAGCAGGCACAGCAGCACGCCGGTGAAGAGGAGCTGGCCGCCGGACCGCGCGCGGACCATGACGATGCTGGACCAGTTGAGCGGCGATCCGTGCTCGAGCCGGCGGCTCTTTTCATAGAGGCCGATCGCCAGGATCGGGCCGACCACCATGAACCCGGCAAAGGCGGGAAACAGGATGTAGTCGCGTCCGGTCGCCACGAGGCCGCCGACCATTGCGACCGAGAGCACGAAGATCACGAGGCCATACGCGATGCTGATCGCGGGGGCGGTGACCAGGTCCTTGTAGCCCTGTGCGAGCCAGCCGAATGGATCGGACGACGTCAGCGGGCGCACCCAGCGATTTCCGACCGGGATCGGAGATGAGACCGGCGGGATCGTGGTCATTGCGGCGCTCCAATGTCGACCGGCGAGCAGGAGGACTGCGCGGCGCTGAAGGCCCCCGACGCCCCCGCGCCGGCGCCGAGACGCGTATGTGCGACACAGGCCGGCTGCGAGCTGATCGCCACGTAGAGCAGATGCACATTCGCGGCCGCCACCAGGGCGACAGCGAGCGCAACCAGGAGCCACAGCTTCCGCGAAGCCCGCAAACTCATCGCGCGCTCCTCTTGTCGGTCAAGTAGAGCGTCAGGATCTTGCGGTCGAGTTCGGAGAGGCGGCTTTCCCAGGCCGGCATGTGGCCCTGACGTCCGCCCCAGATCGTCGTCTCGATGGTCGCGAGATCGCCGCCATAGATCCAGGACCGGTCGGTGAGGTTCGGCGCGCCGAGCGAGGGATTGCCCTTGGCATCATCGCCATGACAGGCCACGCAATTGGCGGCGAAGATCGCCTTGCCTTCGTCGACCCGCTTCGGGTCGACAGCCCCGGATGCGGGATGCGAGAGCGAAAAGACGTAGCTTGCCACCTTGAACACGTCTCCGCGCGGCAACATCTGGTCGCGACCGAACGCCGGCATCTGCGAGACGCGGGTCTCCTGGTGCGCCGAATTGATGCCGGCACGAATCGTGGTGAAGACATCGTCCGGCTCGCTGCCCCAGAGCAATGACGAGGCCGTCAGATCGGGAAAGCCGGGTCCGCCCTTGGCGTCGACGCCGTGGCAGGGCGCGCAATTGTTGCCGAACAACGCAGGCCCGGTTTCGCGCACGACCTTCATCAGCGACGGATCCGCAGCGACGACGGCGTAATTGCCGCCAACGATCTTCTCGCTCCAGGCCCTGCGGTCGAGCGCGGCGTCCTTCAGCGAGGCGGCAACGAGATTGCGCTGGTCGAGACCGAGCAGCCCCTTGGTGTAGACCGCGCCCAGCGGCCAGGCCGGCATCAGCACCCAGTAGCCGAGCGAGAACAGGAAGGCCAAGGCGAGCAACGCATACACGGCGCGCGGCACCGGCGTGTTCAACTCGGTGATGCCGTTCCACTCGTGGCCGGTGGTGAGATAGCCGGTCAGGCCGTCGCGCGCGGGCTCGTGCTCTAGCGCCATGGCTTGTCCTCGTCACGCAGGATCGATTGTGCCGCGTGGTCGAAACGCGGCTTGTTGCTCGGCCAGAGCGTGTAGGCCACCACGCCGATGGACAGCGCGATCAGGTAGAACAGTCCGAACGATTTGGAGATGCCGACCACGACATCGTGCGCGACGCTCATCGGCGGCCTCCCAGATCGGCCAGCGGCTTCTGGGCGGCCATGGTCAGGCGCCCGAGCACCTGCAGATAGGCGACCAGGGCATCCATCTCGGTGAGCACCGTGGGACGTCCGTCGAAGGCGCGCAACGTGGTCTCCTTGCCGTAGCGTCTGCTGACGCTCTCGGCCTGCGGCGAATCCGGATTGGCTTGTCCGTAGGCGTCGCGCGCGGCGTTCTCGATCATGTCGTCGGTATAGGGGACGCCGACGGTGCGTTGCGCACGCAAGTGCAGCGAAAGGTCGTCGGTGCGCAGCTCAGTCTTGAGCAGCCAGCCATAGGCGGGCATGATCGAGACCGGCACGACGTCGCGCGGATTGTTCAGGTGCTTCACGTGCCATTCGTCCGAGTATTTCTCGCCGATGCGAGCGAGATCCGGGCCGGTGCGCTTCGAGCCCCACAGCATCGGGTGGTCGTATTTGGATTCGACGGCGAGCGAATAGGGTCCGTAGCGATCGACCTCGTCGCGCAGCGTGCGGATCATCTGCGAATGGCAGGCGTAGCAGCCCTCGCGAATGTAGATGTTGCGGCCGGCAAGCTCGAGCGGCGTGTACAGCCGCATGTCCGGCGCATCCTCCACGGTCTGGTGGATGGTGAACAGCGGCGCGATCTCGACGAGCCCGCCGATGCTCGCGACCGCGATGATGGCGAGGACAAAGCCGATCGCCCTGCGCTCGAGACGGTAGTGCAGCCCGAACAACGACATCGCTCACTCCGCCGGTTGGGCGGCCAACCCGCCGGTCCGCGGCGCCGGCGCGTCGCCCGCGACCGCAACAGCGGGCTTGCCGACCGCGATGGTCTTCCAGAGATTGTAGGCTCCGATGCAGCCGCCAATCAGGAACAACAGCCCGCCGGCGGCGCGGGCGATGTAGTACGGCCGCATCGCGATCAGCGAGTCGAGGAACGAATAAGCGAGCGTGCCGCTTTCATTGTAGGTCCGCCACATCAGCCCTTGGATGATGCCGGAATTCCACATCGCAAAGACATAGACGACCGTGCCCGCCAGCGCGAACCAGAAGTGGGCCTCGACGAGCCGCGCCGAATACATGCCGTCGCGCTTCCACAGCCAGGGCACCAGCGAATAGATCGAGCCGAACGTGATCATGGCCACCCAGCCCAGCGCGCCGGCATGGACGTGACCGATGGTCCAGTCGGTATAATGCGAGAGCGAGTTCACCGAACGGATCGCCATGAACGATCCCTCGAACGTCGTCAGGCCGTAGAACACGGCCGCCACCATCATGAAGCGCAAGGTCGCGTCATCACGCACCTTGTGCCAGGCGCCGTTCAGCGTCATCAGCGCGTTGCCGGCCGATGCCCAGGAGGGGATCAGCAGCATCAGCGAGAAGGTCATTCCGAGCGTCTGCACCCATTGCGGCAGCGCCGTGTAGTGCAGGTGATGAGAGCCCGCCCACATGTAGAAGAACGTGATGCCCCAGAACGAAATGATCGACATGCGGTAGGAAAAGATCGGCCGCCCGGCGCGCATCGGCAGGAAGTAGTACATCATGCCGAGGAAGCCGGCGGTCAGCAGAAAGGCCACCGCGTTGTGCCCGTACCACCACTCGGTCATCGCATCCTGGACGCCGGAAAACAGCGAATAGCTCTTGGCGCTGCCGAACGAGATCGGGACGGCCAGGTTGTTGACGATATGGAGCATCGCCACGACCAGGATGAAGGCCATGTAGTACCAGTTGGCGACGTAGATGTGCGGCTCCTTGCGCCGCGCCAGCGTGCGCAGATAGATCAGGAAGTACACGACCCAGACCACCACGAGCCAGAGATCGACATACCATTCCGGCTCGGCATATTCCTTGGACTGGGTGATGCCCATCATGTAGCCGGTGACGGCGAGCACGCAGAACAGGTTGTAGCCGAGGAGCACGAACCAGGGGCTGAGCTGGTCCGGCAGGCGCGCCCGCGAGGTGCGCTGCAGGACGTAGAACGAGGTCGCAATCAGGCCGTTGCCGCCGAAGCCGAAGATCACCGCGGTGGTGTGGACCGGCCTGATCCGGCCGAAGCTGGACCAGCCTTCGCCGAAGGTCAGATCAGGATAGACCAGTTGCCATGCGGCCCAGTCGCCGACGGCGAAACCGACGACGGCCCAGATCATCGCCAGCACGACGCCCGCCCTGGTCGGGTCGTCATAGTAGTGAGCCAGCCGGTCATCCGACGGTTCCGGCGCGTGATAGTCGTGACCGATCCGAAACACCAAGGCGACGGCGCAGATGAAAACAAGCGCGCCATGAATACCGAGCGGGTCATTGCGCCCGAGCAGGCCGAGTGTCAGCCCGAACAGTGCAACCAGGATGCTGATCAGGATCGCGCCTTGGCGCTCGCTCCGCGTCAGATGGGCAATCATGGCAATCCTGCAAACAAACCAGGGTTTTGGCGATCCGAAAGAGGCCGTCGACCTGCAGCGTCCGCAGGCGGTCGCTAAGGTCGGCGACAAGTCGAAGCAGCAGCCGGATCCATTGTCGGCTGACACGCGCACTGCCCCCGCATTCGGGGTGGCCGGCTGCGCGTGTCCTCGTTGTTGGATCTCTGAAATCGTGGATTGACGGCATCCGGGCCGCTGTCGTTTCGCAAGCGTATCGTGTTCTCGGCTGGACGCAAAGCCTGGACCTGCAAAGACCGCCGGGAATGCCCACGACTGTTGCCGGCATTCCCTGACTCGTCGCCGTCGCGGCGTCCAACAGGCCGCTCGCCTCAGGGAGGAGTTCGATCCGGTTGGCCGCCTGCAGGTCCGCCACGGTCGGGCGGTGAGGGCTCGCCGCACCGCTTGCTTGCGTCGCGGCGAAGGCCATCCATTGATCGATGCAACTCCTGCATTGATCGATGCCGCATTTGGCTTGGACAGAAAATGCCGCCGGCCCTAGGCACGACATTGGCGCTTGACTTCGGAACCGAAGTGGAGCGACCCAAGGCGGCTCTGCCCAACAACGACACAATCAACAAAGGAGGAAGCTTAGATGAAGGCACTGACAGGGATCATTGCGGCCGCTGTGCTGGCGGTCTCGTCGCCCTTGGCGATTGCGCGCGATTTCCGCTCCGCCGACGTGCACCCCGCCGATTATCCGACCGTCGAAGCCGTCAAGTTCATGGGCAAGGAGCTCGCAGCGGCGAGCGGCGGCAAGCTCGGCGTCAAGGTGTTTCCGAACGGCGCCCTCGGCTCCGAGAAGGACACCATCGAGCAGCTCAAGATCGGCGCGCTCGACATGATGCGGATCAACTCCTCGCCGCTCAACAATTTCGTCCCCGAAACCGTCGCGCTGTGCCTGCCCTTCGTCTTCCGCGACACGCAGCATATGCGCACCGTCCTGGACGGGCCGATCGGCGACGAGATCCTGGCCGCCATGGAGCCCGCGGGCCTGGTCGGCCTCGCTTATTATGACAGCGGCGCACGCTCGATCTACACCGTCAAGGCGCCGGTCAAGTCGCTCGCCGACCTCAAGGGCCTGAAGATCCGCGTGCAGCAGTCCGACCTCTGGGTCGGCATGATCCAGAGCCTCGGCGCCAACCCGACCCCGATGCCCTATGGCGAGGTCTACACCGCGCTGAAGACCGGCCTCGTCGACGCGGCCGAGAACAACTGGCCGTCCTACGAGTCCTCGCGCCATTTCGAGGCCGCCAAGTTCTACAACGTCACCGAGCACTCGCTGGCGCCTGAGGTCCTCGTGATGTCCAAGAAGGTCTGGGACAATTTGAGCAAAGAGGACCAGGCCTTGGTCCGCAAGGCGGCCAAGGACTCCGTACCGGTGATGCGCAAGCTCTGGGACGAGCGTGAGCAGGTCTCCCGCAAGGCCGTCGAGGCCGCCGGCGTCCAGGTCGTGACGATCGCCAACAAGCAGGAATTCGTCGACGCGATGAAGCCGGTCTACCAGAAGTTCGCCGGCGACGAGAAGCTCCAGAGCCTCGTCAAGCGCATCCAGGACACCAAGTAAGAACCAGGCAAGGCAAAAGGGGCCGGGTCCGGTGTCGCCACGCGGCGACGCCGGACATCGGCACAAGGGGAGGGGCAGGAATGACAGACCCACATGTCGCGAGCCACGAGGTGGAGGACGGACCCCCGTCGACCGGCCTGCTATCGCGGATCAACGCCGTCGTCGCGCGCCTGGGCATGTATCTGTCCGTCGCCGGCCTGCTCGTCATCGTCACCATCGTGTTCTATCAGGTGTTCGGGCGCTACGTACTGAACTCCAGCCCGACCTGGACCGAGAACCTGGCGCTGGTCCTGATCCTCTATGTCACCCTGATCGGCGCCGCCGTCGGCGTTCGCGACGCCGGCCATATCGGCATGGACAGCCTGCTGGTGATGCTGCCGGATCGCGTGCGAGAGAAGATCGAGCTCGTGATCCACGTGCTGGTCGCCCTGTTCGGCCTTGCGATGGCCTATAATGGCTGGATTCTCGGCGCCTCCGTCGGCACCGTGAAGATCCCCAATCTCGGCCTGCCCGAAGTCGTCCGCTACGTGCCGCTGGTCGCTTCCGGGGTCCTGATCGTCTCCTTTTCAATCGAGCACATCATTGCGCTGCTGCGCGGCGAAGAGGTCGTCCCCTCATGGAACTGATCATTCTCGGCGCCACCTTCTTCGGCTTCCTGATCCTCGGCGTCCCCGTCGCGTTTGCGATCGGCCTGTCGGCGTTCTGCACCATTCTCTATGAGGGCCTGCCGGTCGCCGTCATCTTCCAGCAGATGATGTCGGGGATGAACATCTTCTCGTTCCTCGCCATCCCGTTCTTCGTCTTCAGCGGCGAGCTGATGCTGCATGGCGGCGTCGCCGACAAGATCGTGCAGCTCGCCAAGAACCTCGTCGGCCACATCCGCGGCGGGCTCGGCATGTCCAATGTCGTCGCCTGCACCCTGTTCGGCGGCGTCTCCGGCTCTCCGGTCGCCGACGTCTCGGCGATGGGCGCGGTGATGATCCCGATGATGAAGAAGGAAGGCTTCGACACCGACTACGCCGTCAACGTCACCACCCACGCCTCGCTGGTCGGAGCCTTGATGCCGACCAGTCACAACATGATCATCTATGCGCTCGCCGCCGGCGGCAAGGTGTCGATCGGCGCGCTGATCGCCGCCGGCCTGCTGCCGGCGCTGGTGCTGATGATCTGCATGCTGGTGGCCGCCTACGCGGTCGCCGTCAAGCGCGGCTATCCCGCCGGAAAGTTTCCAGGCTGGGCCGAGGTGGTCCGCTCGTTCGCGGCGGCGCTGCCCGGCCTGCTGATCGTCGGCATCATCCTGGCGGGCATCCTGTCCGGCGTCTTCACCGCCACCGAGTCGGCAGCCGTCGCGGTCACCTACACGATCGTTCTGACGTTCTTCATCTACCGCACGATGACCTTGGCCAACTTCCTGCGCGCCGCCGCCAAGGCGGTCAAGACCACCGGCGTGGTGCTGCTGCTGATCGGCGTCTCCACCATGTTCCAGTACCTGATGGGACTCTACGAGGTGGCCGACTTCGCCGGCGACCTGATGAACAAGGTCTCCTCGCAGCCCTGGATGATCTTCCTGCTGATCAACGTCATCCTGTTCCTGCTCGGCACGTTCATGGACATGGCGGCCACCATCCTGATCTGCACCCCCATCTTCCTGCCGATCGCGATGAAGGCCGGGATGGATCCGGTGCAGTTCGGCATGCTGATGCTGATCAACTGCGCGCTCGGCCTCAACACCCCGCCGGTCGGCACCACGCAGTTCGTCGGCTGCGCCATCGGCGGCATCTCGGTCGGCGCCGTCATGCGCACCATCCTGCCGTTCTACGCCGCGCTGATCGCAGCCCTGATGTTCGTGACCTACGTCCCCGCCTTCTCGCTGTGGCTGCCGCGCCTGCTGATGGGCTACAAGGGATAGCTGAAGCGCGTTCGCCGACCTTGTTGATGGCCAGCTCTGGCCGGCGAACTGCCCCTGAGATGGTCCGCCTGACAGCCACATCCTCCGCTGTCGTCCCGGACAAGCCCGCCGACGCAACGCGTCGGCGAGCGCAGATCCGGGACCCATAGCCACCGGCTGTCATGAGGCGCGCGGTACGCGCCGCCTGCCCGTTCCAGACATCACGCGGTATGGGTCCTCGCGTTCCGCGAGGACGACAGCTGTGGTTGGCGTGTTCAGCGTTGCCTCTGAGAAAAGTTCAAAGCGTGCGATGTCGTTCTCGCCGTCATTTCGGCGACGGTGCATGCATGCGTCGTCGCGGCTCCTTGGGCCACGCCGACTATTTCGGCTCCTGCAGCGTTACACCATAGCGGCTGTAGATGCGCGTGACGGTGCCGTCGGCACGCAAACGCGCCAGCGCCGCCTCGATCGCCTCGCGCAGGGCGTCGTCCGGGCGGACCATGCCGATCGCCACGTTCCAGTTGAGGCTCGCCTCGCTGTCGTCCAGCGCAATGATGCGGACCGTCTTGTCCGGATGGGTCTGGTTGTAATAGGCGGCGTTGGCCGGCGTCACCGCCGCGGCATCGATTTCGTGATTGGCCAGGGCGTCCAGGCTGTCGATCTCGAAGCCGAAGGTCGATGTCGGCACGTGACGCTGGCTGATCAGCATCGCCGCGACCGAGCCCACCTGCACGCCGACCTTTGTCGTCGGGTCGAGGCCCGCGGCGGAGGTGAGCTTGCTCGCCTGGGGCAACGCCAGCGCCACGCCCGTGCGATAATAGGGTTTGGTCGTCTTCAGCCTCGTTTCCTCGAGCGCCTCCCGATCTGCAATGACGTCCATGACGATGTCGCAGCCGGCGGCGCGGAGCTGGAACATGGTGATGATCCAGTCCAGCCGCAGCGAGACGCCGAGTTCGCGCGCCAGCGCCTGGCCCATCTCGACCTGGAAGCCCGGCGGGTCGCCGGCCTTGCTGGCGAAGGGCAGCGAATTCGGATGGGCGCAGAGCCCGATCTGGCCGAGCGAGCGGATGGCGTCGAGCGAGCGCGCCTCCGCCGGACCGATCAGCCCGACCAGGATGGCGAGCAGCGCGAGCGATCGTGTCATGTCGTGGTTCCCAACAGGATGACTCTCATTCCGGCGTGCACCTCGGATCGCGGGCAACGAACGACGACCTCTCACCGTCCGCTAATCCGGCTTCAACGCTCTGATATAGGCGATGATCGCGTCGATCTGCGCGTCCGTGAAGGCCTCGCCGAACGCCGGCATCGCGCCGGGCTTGCCGACCTTGATCCGGTTGCGCAGGAACTCGTCGCTGCGTTGCGTATCCATCAGCTGCGGCCCCTTGCCGGCAACTCGGCCGGCATCCGAATGGCACCAGCCGCAGGTCGACGCGAACAATTGCTGCACGTCGAACGGCTCGGCCTGCTGTGCGGGCGCGGCGGACTGCGCGAACGCCGGTACGGCGCAGGCCAGCATAGCGGACATGATCCCTGGCCGCACGGCGCGGGCGGTCGCACCGCGCAGCACCGCTCCGATCGTCGCCCACACCGGTTTCGCGGGACTGGGCGTCGCCCGGAACAGCTTCGTCCAAGCCAGCATCGTCAAGATAAGTCTGGTCCACTCGGGCATCATCGAGTCGAGGATCATTAAGCAAGTCCGTTGTCGTGACGTCTCGTCATGCCTGCGAAAGCCACGGGGACCGGCGTGGCCGGCCCCCGCGATCTGCACCGCCTATTTCAGGCTGTAGACAATGAGCGCGCCGTCATCCCTGGGCATGCTCTTGTAGACGCCGCCGAAGGTCGGCGCGTAGTCGTCGGCTGCCATGCCGCCGAAGCCGGCGGTGATGGCGATGTATTGCTTGCCGTTGACCGCGTAGCTGATGATGCCGCCCTGGTGGCCGGTGCCGTCTGAGTGGTTCCACAGCTCGGTGCCGTTCTCGGCGTCATAGGCATGAACGGTGCCGCGCGAATCCGGCACGAACACGAGATTGCCTCCGGTCGAGAGCACGCTGGCGAGCGGCGGCTCGGGGAAGCGGACCTCCCATTTCTTGGCGCCGGTGACGGGGTCGCGGGCGTCGAGATGGCCGTAGATCTCGCCGCTCGGCGGCTTCGCGATCGTGAAGTTGGCGCCGATGTTGAGCTGCGCCTGCGGTGCCACCACCGGCGTGGTCTTGACGATGTCGAGCGTCATGCACCATTCCTGGCCGAGCTTGTAGTAGAGGCCCGTCTTCGGATTGTAGGCGCCGGCGTTCCAGCTGACGCCGCCGGAGATGTGCGGGCAGAGCGGCTCGCTGACCTTTCCGGCCGTGAAGTCGCGACGTCCGATCAGCTCGCCGGTCTTGGGATCGATATTCTTGACGAAGTTGCTGTTCTCGGTGATGCGCCAGACGTTCTGCACCTTGGCTTCGCGGTCATAGACGAAGATGTAGCCGCTCTTGTTGGGGTGCACCGTCAGCTTCTTGCCGTCGCGATCGAGCATCAGGAATTCGCCGACCGCGCTGTCGAAATCCCAGGCGTCGTGCGGCAGCTCCTGATGATAGAATTTCAGTTTGCCGCTGTCGACGTCGAGGCCGATCACCGACGACGTATAGAGATTGTCGCCGGGGCGGGCGCCTTGCGTCTTCCAGTCGCCGCCCGACCAGTCGTAGAGCGGCGCCGGGTTGGCGGTGCCCCACCAGATCGTCGAGGTCTCGCTGTCATAGGTGCCGGGCATCCAGCCGCCGCCACCGCCGGTGCGCCAGGAATCGTTGCCCCATGTCTTCTGCGCCTCCTCGGTGCCCGCCACCGTCAGGAACTCCCATTTCTTCGCGCCTGACGCGGCGTTGACGCCGAAGATCGGCCCGCGGCCGGGCCATTCGCCGCCCTGCGCGCCGATCACGACGTTGCCGTTGGCGTAGAGCGGCGCGCCGGTGAAGCCGACCGTCAGCTTCTGCGAGTCGAGCAGCTTGGTTTCCCAGGCCAGCTTGCCGGTCTTCATGTCGAGCGCGATCAGCCGCCCGTCCATCGTGCCGACGAACACCTTGCCCTCGCCGATCGCAACGCCGCGATTGTAGGGCGAGTGGGTCTGGCGCGCGACCAGCGCTTCGTCCAGCTCCGGGAAGTACGACCAGATCACCTCGCCGGTGGCGCCGTTCAGCGCAAACACGCGGCTGTAGGAACCGGTGTAATAGAGCACGCCGTCGGCGGCCAGCGGCATCGACTGCAGGCCGCGGGTGGAGCGTCCGGGAATGTGGATCCAGGCGACGCCGAGATTGCCGACATTGCTGGCGTTGATCTGGGCCAGCGGGCTGTAGTGATAGGACTTGTAGGAGCCGTGGTAGGTCAGCCAGTCGTTCTGGCCGCCGGCTTCGATGCGCGCGGTATCCACCGCTTGCGCCGAGGCCGCAGACGCCGCAAGCGTCGTGGTGATGGCGAGTGCGATCGGGCCAGCCAAACGTTTCCGTTGCTTCATCATGGCACTTCCTCCGCTACATTCTTGATGTGTGGCCGCCGCGTTGTCGCAAGCCGCCTTCGCCAGATCGTCTGCCGCTACGCCGAGCTCGTGTGATGCGCCGTGTGTCGACGGGACGAGGGACGCGCTCAACCTAACGTCGAATTGTACCGCTGTGAATGCAGGGCAAGGGAAGTCCTCCCGGCCACGACGGGCATGCGTCCCGCAACATATCGGCAATGCAGCAAGCCGGATTGCGCCAGCAAAGGCCACCGAGCGCCATGCTGCTAGGCGGGATGATGATGAGAGCGATGCGATTGCGGACGTTTGCACGGCTTGTCTGCGGCTTTGAAGCGACATTGGACACGCCACAGCGATCCGTCAGTCATGCTGCCCGATCGCACGTGCGAAAAACAAAATGAGACTAAGCGTCAAGGCGGCGTGGGCGATGACGATCAACAGGGGGGACGAGGCGAACGACTCTCCCCGTCGTCTCCGCTGCTTCCGGGACAAGCGCGCCGACGCAACGCGGCGGCGGCGAGCGCAGATCGGAACCCATAGCCACCGGCTGTCCCGAGGCGCGCGCAACGTGCCGCCTGCCCACTTCAGACATCCCGCGGTATGGGTCTCCGCGTTCGCGGGGACGACAGGAGAGAGTGGGACGAACAGCCTCGCTCCGAACTCACATTCCGTTCGTTCCGGCCGATGAAAGCTGGTAGTCGCAGTCTTCGTGCGGCTACTCGTCACGATGCTCGCCAACGTCATTGCGAGGAGTGAAGCGACGAAGCAATCCAGGGCGCCAACGGGGACCCCGGATTGCTTCCACCCATCGCCTGTCGGGCCATGGCGGGCGTGCCGCGCCGGTGCGCCCGCGGGCGTCCATTCTTGGACGTCCATTCTTGGAATGAAGAGGAACTCGCAATGGTGACGATCGGATTCATCGGTTTGGGTGTCATGGGCGAGCCGATGTGCCGCAATCTGGCGCGGAAGTCCGGCGCCAGGGTGCTCGGCTTCGATCTTGCGGACGCGCCGCTGCAGCGGCTTGCCCAGGTCGGCGTCAGGCGTGCCGCGTCGCTCGCAGAGCTGGCACGCGAGGCTGACGTGATCTTCATGGCGTTGCCGAGCGGCAAGCATGTCCAGGCCGTGTGCGACGGCGATGACGGCCTGCTCCGCCACGTCGAGGCGCGTCACACCATCGTGGACCTCGGCACCTCGCCGGTGCAGGCCAGCCGGGAGTTGGCCTCGCGTTTCGCGGCCAAGGGCGCCGCGTTCGCCGATGCGCCGATCGCCCGCACCCGGCAGGCGGCCGAAGACGGCACGCTGAGCGTGATGGTCGGGGCCGACGCGGCGACGTTCGAGAGGCTGCGGCCGCTGATCGCAATGTTTGCGACCGACATCACTCATTGCGGCGGCGTGGGCGCCGGCCAGGTCGTGAAGATCCTCAACAACATGGTACTGATGCAGACCGTGGTCGCGCTCGGCGAGGCACTGGAGACCGCCAAGCGCGCGGGCCTCGATCCCAAGCTGCTGTTCGAGACGCTCGCCAAGGGCTCGGCCGACAGCTTCGCGCTGCGCAACCACGGCATGAAGGCGATGCTGCCTGACACATTTCCCGAGCGCGCGTTCTCGACCGAATATGCGCGCAAGGACATCAGCTACACCCTCGATCTCGCCAGGTCCGTGCAGATCGATCTGCCGGGCGCCGAACTCGCCGACAGGCGGCTTGGAGAGGCCATCCAGGCGGGGTATGGCGATCTGTATTGGCCGGTGCTGGCCCGCGTGATCGCGGCGTCACGCAAGGCGTGACCTGCGCATCGGACTCTCCTGACTGCCTTGGATTGGCGAACTACGCCTGTGATGGTAGCGCGTAGCGGCATCCTTTGTCATCGATGAGCCGCTCGCGCACTCAGCGCAAAAGGTGACAGCCCGCATTGATGCTTGCCACAGTCATTGCGAGGAGCGAAGCGACGAAGCGATCCAGGGCGACACCCGCAGCCCTGGATTGCTTCGCTGCGCTCGCAATGACGGCGGAGCTATCAGCATGCCTCTCATGCATCGTCTGCCCGTCGTGCCAGTCTGTCGCACCATCGGGCCTTGCGCCGTCGGGCAAATCAGCTGCACATTTCCGCGCGTCCCTGCTGCCGCATGAGGGGCGTTTCGCGACCGTCACGGATCGTTGGCAGTGGGATGCGATGGGCGTGTGTCGACGCAGCGTGAGCTAATCGCGCGGACGAACGGCGATGCACGCACGGTCAAGTCGCGCGGTCCTGATATCCCGATGCTGATATCAACTCATGGCGGAGCTTTCGCTTTGCGTGGGGATGGTGGCCAGCAAGCCGGCGCACCAGGGAGAACGCGAAGCAGCCGTTAAAACCACTCGCGCAGGGAAGGCCGGATGCTCCGGCGCGTACCTGTGGTTCCTGCCGCCAGCATTTCTTCCGCTGGCGGGCCATGGGTGCGGTCGGCACCCGGCCTTCCCTGCGCCCTCATGATGTCGAGGGCGGGACGAGAAGCACAACTCGGGCGCGGGACGCGCCGCGAGGATGAGGATGCTCGCCCGCAAGCCGCGAATGATCAGGACGCTGGAAATGTCGACAAGCTGTGACGCACGCTCGGTCCACCCTTCCCTGGAGGGGGAGGGTCGCCTCACGGAGAGCGAAGCGAAACGTGAGGCGGGGTGGGGTGATCTCTCCACGAGCACCGATTTGCCCGGAGAGATCACCCCACCCCGCTCGACCGTTTCGCGTGCGATCGCCCCTCCCCTCCAGGAGAAGGTGGGAGCGCGCGGCTCGCTACACGCGCCATAACAACTATCGGGAGCGGGATGATCAGAACGGCTTCGGAAAGACCGGCGAGCGGGCGTGGGGCACCCCTGCGCGCACATCAGCCGATGCCATCAGCTGCGGCGTCAATCCGCCGCCGAGGCGCGTCAGCGCGCTCGTCTGTCGGACATCTGTTGTGCGGGGGAGGTCACCACAAAAATGGTGCCCAGGAAAGGACTCGAACCTTCACGGCCGTTAAGCCACTGGCACCTGAAGCCAGCGCGTCTACCAATTCCGCCACCTGGGCATGGAGGCGGTGTGTACGGAGCGAACGGCCGCTTGTCAAACCGCTGAAAGCCCAAGATGACAATTTTTCTTAGCCCCCGCGCAAAAACACGGCTCTCTTTTCCGCGGTGCGGACGATGGGCTATACAGCGGCGCAGGATGGCGGGCCGCGGGGTTGCGAATCGCCGCTGAAAGCCCTCTCGTCCGGGCGGACCGACCGCCCGGCAATCCCAGGAATGATCCCATGGCAGCAAATCCGGCATCGAATCTGGACACCCTCGTCACCGTATTCGGCGGCTCCGGCTTCGTCGGACGCAACGTGGTCCGGGCGCTGGCCAAGCGCGACTACCGCATCCGCGTCGCCGTGCGCCGGCCGGAGCTCGCCGGCCATTTGCAGCCGCTCGGCCGGGTCGGCCAGATCCACACCGTGCAGGCCAATCTGCGCTATCCCGACTCGGTCGCATCGGCGCTGCGCGACAGCCATGTCGCGATCAACCTGGTGGGCATCCTGACCGAAGGCGGCGCTCAGACCTTCAATGCCGTGCAGGCCGAGGGCGCTGCGACCGTGGCCAAGGCTGCAGCGGCGGCCGATGCCCGCCTGGTGCACGTCTCGGCGATCGGCGCCGATGCCGAATCGGCCTCGAGCTACGCCCGCGCCAAAGCGGCCGGCGAGGCCGCCGTGCTGGCAGCGGTGCCGGAGGCCGTGATCATGCGCCCCTCGGTCGTGTTCGGCCCCGAAGACCAGTTCACCAACCGCTTTGCGGGGCTGGCGCGGATGTCGCCGTTCCTGCCGCTGATCGGAGGCGGTGAGACGAAGATGCAGCCGGTTTATGTCGGCGACGTCGCGTCAGCGGTGGCCGATGCGGTCGACGGCAAGGCGCAGGCCGGCGCGACCTATGAGCTCGGCGGACCGGAGGTGCTGAGCTTCCGCGAGATCCTCAAGATCATCCTGGATATCACCGACCGCGACCGCGCGCTGCTGCCGCTGCCGTTCGGGCTTGCCAAGCTGCAGGCCGCGGTGCTGCAGTTCGCGCCGGGCCCGCTGAAGCTGACGCCGGACCAGGTCGAGCTGCTGCGTCATGACAACGTAGTGTCGGAGGCCGCCAAGGCAGCCGGGCTGACCCTGCAGGGCCTCGGCATCACGCCGGATTCGCTCGAGGCGGTCGCCCCGCAATATCTCTGGCGCTTCCGGCCCTCCGGGCAGTTCCAGCGCAAGAACGCGTGAGGGGCGCACTGTCCTCGCCGCGTCATTGCGAGGAGCGAAGCGACGAAGCAATCCAGAGTCCCGCACACCACACTGGATTGCTTCGCTTACGCTCGCAAAGACGGTGGATAGAGCCGGGGCTCAACTCACTTCCCCAGCGCCAGCGCGATCAGGCCGAGGGTGCCGACGATGACGCGCCACCAGGCGAACAGCACGAAGCCGTGGCGGGTGACGTAGCCGAGGAAGGCCTTCACCACGATCATCGCGGTGATGAAGGAGACGACGAAGCCGATCGCGATCAGGCCGAGATGGTCGGACGTCATCTCGGCGCGGCTCTTGTAGAAGTCGTAGACGAAGGCACCGACCATGGTCGGGATCGCCAGGAAGAAGGAGAACTCCGCGGCCGAACGCTTGTCGCCGCCGAGCAGCATCGCCGCCACGATGGTCGAGCCGGAGCGCGACACGCCGGGAATCATCGCCAGGCACTGCGCGACGCCGATCCACAGATACATCATCAGCGGATAGCGCGTGGCGTCGTGCTCCCGCGGCTTGAGGTCGATCTGGTCGACCCACAGCAGGATGGCGCCGCCGACGATCAGCGAGAAGCACACGATCCAGGGATCGAACAGCAGCGCCTTGATGTATTTGCCGGCGATGAGCCCGATGACGACGGCCGGCAGGAAGGCGATCAGCACGCCGATGATGAAGCGGCGGTCATCGGGGTTGGTGAGCGCGCCGATGGCGACGCGATACAGCTTGAAGAAGTACAGCGCGACGATGGCGAGGATGGCGCCGAGCTGGATCAGGATCGCAAAACTCTTCCAGAAGCCGTCCTCGCCGAGCCCGAAGAAGCGCTCCGCCAGCAGCAGATGGCCGGTCGAGGATACCGGGAGAAACTCGGTGACGCCCTCGACGATGCCGAGAAGCACCGCCCGCAGCGTATCTGACATCATTGATCTGATCCGTGATTGCCGGCAAAACGCCGCCCTTCTCGCCTATTCGGCTCCCTCCCGCAATTGCAAAAAGCGAAAGCGCCGCCACATCGGACGAATGAACCGAAACGCGACCGGCCATACGAATCAGCACGACACGACGTTGGACAACGCCACCGGCGCGTTGATTCGCGGTCCCGGGAACGCGGTTTCCCGCATGCCGCCCCGTCGCCCTACTGCTTACACTTTCCCCGACCATGCGCTAATGGTCCGATTCGCAACGGCAACGCTGCGCCGGTATCGGGACGATGCAGCGGCGCGAACCGATGGTTGATCGTTCGTTAAGCGCAAAGCGGCCGCACGATAGTCGAAAGGCTCCATGTACACGCTCTACCACCATCCCTTCTGCCCGCATTCGCGCTTCGTCCGGCTGGTGCTCGGCGAATACGGGCTCGATCTGCGCCTGGTGGAGGAACGCGCCTGGGAGCGCCGCGAGGCGTTCCTCGTGCTCAATCCTGCGGGAACGACGCCGGTGCTGTCGGTCGAGGGCGTGCCGGCCGTGCCCGGTGTCGGCGTCATCGCCGAATATCTCGACGAGGTCTGCGGCATCGAGATGGGCGACCGCCGGCTGATGCCATCATCGCCGGCCGAGCGCATCGAGGTGCGCCGGCTGATGGCGTGGTTCAACGACAAGTTCTTCGAGGAGGCCTCGAATCTCCTGGTCACCGAGCGCATCTACAAGCGCTTCATGAACGAGGAGGACGGCGGCGGGCCGCCCTCGACCGACGTGATTCGCGCCGCCAAGACCAATGTGCGCTATCATCTGGCCTATATCGGCTGGCTGGCGCAGCGGCGCAATTTCCTGGCTGGCGACCGCCTGACCTATGCTGATCTGGCCGCCGCCGCGCATCTGTCGGCGATCGACTATCTGGGCGACGTGCCATGGATCGAGGACGACGCAGCAAAGGCCTGGTACGCGCGGGTGAAGTCGCGGCCGTCGTTCCGGCCGCTGCTGAGCGACTGGCTGGCGGGCGTGCCGGCGTCGCGGACCTATGTGGATCTCGACTTCTGAGCCGCGACGCCCCCGCGCCGGACGACCTGAAGACGGCACTGGCCGCCGAGGCGCTGCGGCTCGGCTTCGATACGATCGGCGTCACCGCGCCGGTCGTGAGCGCAGAGCGCGCCGCCGCGTTCGAACGCTTCCTCGCCGAGGGCCATCACGGCGACATGGACTGGCTGGCGCGTGAGCCGTCCCGCCGCACCGACCCAGCGACGCTGTGGAGCGACGTCCGCAGCGTGATCATGCTCGGCGTCAATTACGGCCCCGACGAGGATCCCCGCGCGGTTCTCGCCGCACGCAGCCGCGGCGCGATCTCGGTCTATGCCCGCGGCGGCGACTATCACGACATCATCAAGAAGAACCTCAAGGCGCTGGCGCGCTGGCTGGTCGCAACAGCCGGCTGCGACGTGAAGGTGTTCGTCGACACCGCGGCCGTCATGGAGAAGCCGCTGGCGGAAGCGGCCGGATTGGGATGGCAGGGCAAGCACACCAACCTGGTGTCGCGAGGCTTCGGCTCATGGCTGTTCCTCGGCGCCATCTACACGACGCTCGATCTGCCGGCGGATACGTCCGAGCAGGATCATTGCGGCTCGTGCCGGGCCTGTCTCGACAGCTGCCCGACAGCGGCGTTCCCGGCCCCGTACCAGCTCGATGCGCGGCGCTGCATCTCGTATCTCACGATCGAGACCAAGGGGCCGATCCCGCGCGAATTCCGCAAAGCCATCGGCAACCGCATCTATGGCTGCGATGACTGCCTGGCCGCCTGCCCCTGGAACAAGTTCGCGCAAGCCGGGCGAGAGGCAAAGCTGGCGGCGCGCGAGGCATTGCGCGCGCCTTCGCTCGCTGAACTTGCGGCGCTCGACGACGCAGGCTTTCGCGCGCTGTTCACGAAGTCGCCGGTCAAGCGTGTCGGCCGCGACCGCTTCCTGCGCAACGTGCTGATCGCGATCGGCAACTCCGGCGACGCGACGCTCGTCGGAGCCGCCGAGCGGCTGACATCCGATCCGAATCCGCTGGTGCGGGGCGCGGCCGCCTGGGCGCTGGCGCAGCTGCTCGATGCCGAGGGTTTCGCACGGCGGGCACACGCCGCGCTGGGATTCGAGGCCGACGACAGCGTCCGCGCGGAATGGCAGGCGCCGCGCTGAGCGCGGACGGCTCAGCCCATCTCGCTGACGGCGGCCAGCATTCGAGCGATGTCCTGCGGCCGCGACAGCCGGTGGTCGCCGTCCTGGATCATGGTCAGCACCACGTCGTCGGCCGGCAGGCGGTGAGTCAGTGCGAACGCATGCTGCCATGGCACGTCGGGGTCCTGCGCCCCCTGCAGGATACGCACGGGACAGCCGACATTGATGGCGCCGCCGAGCAGCAGGTGGTTGCGGCCATCCTCGATCAGCGCCCTGGTGATCGGATAGGGCTCGCCATACTCGGAAGGGCGCATCCAGACGCCCTTGGTCTCGATCTCGGTCCGGATGTCGGGCGAAAAGCCCTTCCACATCAGCTCCTCGGTGAAGTCGGGCGCCGGGGCGATCAGGACCAGGCCGGCCAGCGCCGCCTCGGCCGGCTGCCGCAGCAGCTCGCGCGCGAGCAGCAGCGCCATCCAGCCGCCCATCGAGGAGCCGATCACGACCTGCGGCCCACGGCAGAACTGCCGGAACACGGCGACGCTCTCCTCGAGCCAGCGCCCGATGGTGCCGTCGACGAAGCGGCCGCCCGATTCGCCGTGCCCGGAATAATCGAAGCGGACGCAGGCGCGGCCACGCTCAGTCGCCCAGGCCTCGAGCGCCAGCGCCTTGGTGCCCTTCATGTCGGAATTGAAGCCCCCCAGCCAGAACAGGCCGGGCGAGCTGCCCTCACGGGCCCGCACCGCGATCCGGCGCGACGAATGGCCCGCACCGACCTCGATGAAGGCGGGCAGATCGGCAGTTTCGAGAGCTTGGTTCATGGATCGTTACTCGATGTCGAAAGTTGTCTGGGCGGACCGACCCGGGGCGTCAATCGGGTCGAACCGATGCTTCCGCTTGCGAAACGGCCCGGCGCACTCTATGTGGCACGCGGAACATGATGGCCAGGCTTTGCGGATTTGATCGCAGTTTTCGGCCAAATGGACCTTCTGGGACGTGCATGAGCTGACCGTCGCACCGAAATGCCTGCGCGTGCGACGCAAGAGCCGCGACGGCCGGGCGGAAATTCGACGCACCGGACGCGCGCGATCTTGCCCGCGAGGGCATCTTCCTTCAAAATAGCCGCCTTCTTCCACAACCTTGGAGAACTACCCATTCGCCGCCCCAATAGAGCCCCGCCCGCTGCCGTCAAAGACGGGCCGCGCACCAATGACGAGATTCGCAATGCGCAGATCCAGCTGATCGATTCAGAAGGGACCAACCGCGGCACCGTCGAGACCGTGGTCGCGATCAAGATGGCCATCGAAGCAGGCATGGATCTGGTCGAGATTTCGCCGAACAATACGCCTCCCGTCTGTAAGATCATGGACTACGGGAAGTACAAATATTCGGCGCAGAAGAAGGCCGCCGAGGCCCGCAAGAAGCAGAAGGTCGTCGAGATCAAGGAGATCAAGCTCCGCCCGATGATCGATGACCACGACTACGACGTGAAGATGCGGGCGATGCAGCGCTTCTTCGAAGAGGGCGACAAGGTCAAGATCACGCTGCGCTATCGCGGCCGCGAAATGGCGCACCAGGAGATCGGCACCAAGCTGCTCGACAAGGTGAAGTCCGACGTGGCGGCGTTCGCCAAGGTCGAGCAGGACGCCAGGTTCGAGGGCCGTCAGGTCGTCATGGTGCTGGCCCCGCGCTAGGCCGGCACCTCCGAGACCTGCAACCGGGCCCGCCACGCGTTTGGCGGGCTTTTCTCTTGTGGGCGCCTGCGCCTGTCAGGACCGCTCTTTGCGGGCCTCGATCAAGAGCGCGTCGCCTGCCACCGCCCGCTGCAGCTGCCGGACGAGCCCTTGCCGCTCCAGCGGCCGAAGCCCGAACTGGCACCGAGCCGGCCGGTGCCACTGGCCGAGGCGCCACCCTGGGATACCCGCACCGTGACGGCGCCGCCGCGGCCGACAGCGCCGGTGATGTTGGCGGTGCTGCTGGATGTCACCCGGCCGCCGCTGATCTGGATCGGGAAGCTGTAGCCCTGGTCGCAACTGCCGGCCTCGGTGATGATCAGGACGGTCCACGGGCCGTCGAAACCGGCGGCGCGGGCAGGGCCAGCCGTCCAGACGGCGAGGCCGCCCATCAGCGTGATCGCAAGGGCGGCAGAGGTGGTCGAGCGGGCGAGGTGGGTCATGGTCGATCCTGCGCTGGTGTGTCGGCTGATCATGGGTCGGAATAGCCGATTCGGCGGTTCGACGTTGCCAAGGGCCGTCGTCTCTGGCATAAGCGCGGCCTTCGTCGCCCGGCTGATCAAGGGCTGCCGTGGCGATGACCCTGTGCGGGTGGGTCCGGGTTCGGACAGAAAACCTGAGCACAACCAACGCTCTAACGAGCATTTTCGCCGGATGGCGCCGCTTTTGCGGGCGGCTTGCCGTTGGCATGAAGGAGAGCCAAATGCCCAAGCTGAAGACCAAATCCGGCGCCAAAAAGCGCTTCAAGGTGACTGCCACCGGCAAAGTGATGCACGCCCAGCGCGGCAAGCGTCACGGCATGATCAAGCGGACGAAGAAGCAGATCCGGCAGCTGCGCGGCACCCGCGTGCTGTTCAAGACCGACGGCGACAACGTCAAGAAGTACTTCTTGCCGAACGCCTGACCGGCTCCCGCTTCCGAAACCCTGGCCGCCTCAAAGCCGCGGCTGATCGTCATCTCTGAATCCAAGGATTTCCGTCATGTCTCGCGTCAAACGCGGTGTGACCGCTCACGCCAAGCACAAGAAAGTCTTCAAGGCCGCCAAGGGCTATTACGGCCGCCGCAAGAACACGATCCGCACCGCCAAGCAGGCCGTCGAAAAGGCCGGCCAGTATGCGTTCCGCGATCGCAAGCGCAAGAAGCGCACCTTCCGCGCGCTCTGGATCCAGCGCCTGAACGCCGCCGTGCGTCCGTTCGAGCTCACCTACAGCCGATTTATCGACGGCCTGTCCAAGTCCGGCATCACCGTCGACCGCAAGGTGCTGTCGGATCTCGCGATCAACGAGCCCGCCGCGTTCCAGGCGATCGTTGAGAAGGCCAAGGCGGCGCTCGCCGCCTGATCGCCCTGCGCATCGTGAGGATTTCAAAAGCGGCCGATGCTCTCGGCCGCTTTTTGCTATCCGGCGACATGCCGGTTTGCTTGCCTGCTTTCGCTTGACCGCTGTCGCCCGCGCGGCGACAACCCAGCCGCCTTTTGTCCCGCGGAGAATTTGCCCGTGTCCGACCTCGCCTCGCTCGAAACCTCGATCCTCGACCAGATCGCCGCCGCCGGCGACGAAGCCGCGCTGGAGGCGGTGCGCGTCGCAGCGCTCGGCAAGAAGGGCTCGATCTCGGCGCTGCTGGCGACGCTCGGCAAGATGTCGCCCGACGAGCGCAAGACGCAAGGCGCTGCGATCAATCTCGCCAAGGACAAGGTCACGCAGGCGCTGACCGCGCGCCGCGACGTGCTCAAGGCTGCCGCGCTCGATGCCCGCCTCGCCGCCGAGACCATCGACGTCACCCTGCCCTTGCAGGATTCGCCGGCCGAGACCGGCCGCATCCATCCGCTCAGCCAGGTGATGGACGAGCTGACCACGATCTTCGCCGACATGGGCTTCTCGATCGCCGAGGGTCCCGACGTCGAGACCGACGACTACAACTTCACCAAGCTGAACTTCCCGGAAGGCCATCCGGCGCGGGAGATGCACGACACGTTCTTCTTCAATCCGAAGCCGGACGGCTCGCGCATGCTGCTGCGGACCCACACCTCGCCCGTGCAGGTGCGGACCATGCTGAGCCAGAAGCCGCCGATCCGCGTCATCTGCCCGGGTCGCACCTATCGGATCGATTCGGACGCGACCCACACGCCGCAATTTCACCAGGTCGAGGGCCTCGTCATCGACAAGGGCTCGCATCTCGGCCACCTCAAATGGATCCTGCACGAGTTCTGCAAGGCGTTCTTCGAGGTCGACAACATCAACATGAAGTTCCGGCCGTCGTTCTTCCCGTTCACCGAGCCGTCGCTCGAGGTCGACATCCAGTGCCGCCGCGACAAGGGCGAGATCCGCTTCGGCGAGGGCGAAGACTGGCTGGAGATTCTCGGCTGCGGCATGGTGCATCCGAACGTGCTGCGCGCCTGCGGCATCGATCCCGACGAGTACCAGGGCTTTGCCTGGGGCATGGGCATCGACCGCATCGCGATGCTGAAATACGGAATGAGCGATTTGCGCCAGCTGTTCGAAGGCGATGTCCGCTGGCTGTCCCACTACGGCTTCAAGCCGCTCGAGGTGCCGACCTTGGCGGGAGGATTGAGCGCGTGAGCGTTGCCAGCCTCGCTGTCTCCGCTCGGGCGGTCGGACTCCCTCTCCCGCGTGCGGGGGAGGGCTGGGGTGGGGGTCTCTCCGCACGGGAGGTGTCGATGGACGACGACAAGCCGACCTGGAAAGTTTCTCAGAAACTTCGATCGAACGCTCGAGCACTCCGCCAGAACTCGACCGATGCCGAACAGATCTTATGGTCGGAACTGCGCGGCCATCGCCTGCTCGGCGCAGGCTTTCGTCGTCAAGCCCCGATCGACCGCTACATCGCCGACTTCGTCTGCCACGCCGCACGTCTCGTGATCGAGCTCGATGGCGGACAGCATTTCTCGACGGAAGGCGAGCAGCGCGACGCTGCACGCTCAGCTGTAATAGAAGCCAAGGGATTTCACATCCTGCGCTTTGCCAACAACGACGTGCTGGCCAATCGCGCTGGCGTTCTTGAAACCATTGCCGCTGCCGTTGCGGCGAGAGCCCCCACCCTGACCCTCCCCGCAAGCGGGGGAGGGAACAGGACTGACTTCGCAGGAACACCGCCATGAAATTCACGCTGTCCTGGCTGAAGGACCATCTCGACACCGACGAGTCCGTCGAGAAGCTCGCCGAGAAGCTCACGATGATCGGGCTCGAGGTCGAGCATCTCGAGGACAAGGCGAAGCTGCTCGCGCCGTACAAGATTGCGCGCGTCGTCTCCGCGGAGCAGCATCCGAATGCGGATCGGCTGCGCGTCTGCATGGTCGACACCGGTGACGGTGGCGCGCCGGTGCAGGTGGTGTGCGGTGCGCCGAATGCGCGCGCGGGGCTGGTGTCGGTGTTCTCGCCGCCCGGCACCTACATTCCTGGCAAGAACATCACGCTGTCGGTCGGCACGATCAGAGGCGTCGAGAGCCGGGGCATGCTGTGCTCCGAGGCCGAGCTCGAACTGTCGGAGAACCACGACGGCATCATGGAGCTGCCGGCGGATGCGCCGATCGGCAAGCCCTACGCCGAATGGGCCGGACTTGGCGATCCCCTGTTCGAGATCAACCTGACGCCGAACCGCCAGGACTGCACCGGCGTGCACGGCATCGCGCGCGACCTCGCCGCCGCCGACATGGGCAAGCTGAAAGACCCCGGCATCAAGCCGATCAAGGGCGAATTCCCCTGCCCGGTGAAGGTTGCGGTCGAGGACGAGAAGCTGTGCCCGGGCTTCGCGCTGCGGCTGGTGCGCGGCGTCAAGAACGGCCCGTCGCCGAAATGGCTGCAGCAACGCCTGACCTCGATCGGCCTGCGCCCGATCAATGCGCTGGTCGACATCACCAACTACATGACGTTCGACCGCGCCCGACCGCTGCACGTGTTCGACGCCAAGAAGGTCAAGGGCAACCTCGTCGTCCGCCGCGCCCGCGACGGCGAGACCCTGCTCGCGCTCGACGGCCGCACCTACACGCTCGACCCGACGATGTGCGTCATATCGGACGATGCCGGTGTTGAATCGCTCGCCGGCATCATGGGCGGCGAGGCCTCGGGCTGCGACGCTGATACCACCGACGTGCTGATCGAATCTGCGCTGTGGAACGAGATCAACATCGCCCAGACCGGCCGCAAGCTCGGCATCAATTCGGACGCGCGCTATCGCTTCGAGCGCGGCGTCGATCCGGCCTTCATGGTGCCGGGCCTGGAGATGGCCACCAAGCTCGTGCTCGACCTGTGCGGCGGCACGCCGTCGGAGAATGTCGTCGTCGGCAATCCGTTCGGCGATGACCGCATCATCGATTTCCCGCTGACCGAAGTGAAGCGGCTGGCGGGCATCGAGGTGCCGCTGGCGGAGATGCGGCGCATCCTGACCCATCTCGGCTTCGTGGTCGCCGGCAGCGGCCCGGTCGTGAAGGTCGCGGTGCCCTCGTGGCGCAGCGACATCCATGGCAAGGCCGATATCGTCGAGGAGATCGTGCGGATCGTCGGCGTCGACAAGGTGCCGATGACGCCGTTCGAGCGCGGCGACGCTCCGCGCAAGCCGGTGCTGACGCCGATCCAGCTGCGCACGCGGCGCGCCAAGCGCGCGCTGGCGGCGCGCGGCCTGGTCGAAGCCGTGACCTGGTCGTTCATCTCCAAGCCGGCCGCCGAATTGTTCGGCGGCGGCAAGGCCGACCTCGCGCTTGCCAATCCGATCGCCGCTGACCTGTCCGACATGCGCCCAAGCCTGCTGCCAGGCCTGGTCGCGACCGTTCAGGCCAACGCCGATCGCGGCTTCGGTGATGTCGCGATCTTCGAGGTCGGGCAGATCTTCAAGGGCGATGGTCCTTCGGATCAGTTCGTGGCCGCGAGCGGCATTCGCCGCGGCCTAGCGTCGTCGAAGGGTCTCGGCCGGCATTGGACCGGATCGCAGGTGGCGAACGCGTATGACGCCAAGGCCGATGCGTTCGCCGTGCTCGCCGCGGCCGGCGCGCCGATGGCGTCGCTGCAGATCGTCGCCGGGGGACCAGCCTGGATGCATCCGGGACGCTCGGGCACGATCCAGATGGGACCGCAGAACGTGCTCGGCCATTTCGGCGAGCTGCATCCGCGCACACTGGAGGCGCTGAAGGCCGACGGGCCCCTCGTCGCCTTCGAGGTCATTCTTGATCGCATTCCGGCGGCCAAGGCGAAGCCGACTCGCGCCAAGCCGGTGCTGGAGCTCTCGGCATTCCAGCCGGTGTCACGCGACTTCGCCTTCATCGTCGATCGCAATGTCAAGGCCGGCGATATCGTGCGCGCCGCGCAGGGCGTCGACAAGAAGTTGATCACCGACGTCACCGTGTTCGACGTCTACGAGGGCAAGGGCATCGACGACGGCAAAAAGTCGGTCGCCATCGCGGTGACCCTGCAGCCGCGCGACAAGACCATGACCGACGAGGAGATCGACGCGGTCGCGGCCAGGATCACGGCTGACGTCGCCAAGAAGACGGGCGGCACGTTGCGCGGATGAGCCTGTCCGGGCTCATCCCTGCCGATCTCAGCCTGTTCGCGACAACAGCGCTGGCGATCGTCGCTTTCATCGCCGCAACCGCGCGCGGCTTCTCCGGCTTCGGCGCGGCGCTGATCTTCATGCCGCTCGCGAGCAGCTTTGCGACGCCCCGTCTCGTCGCGCCCCTGCTCCTCGTGATCGACTTCGTATCGATGGCCCCGATGGTGGCGCCCGCCTGGCGCGAAGCCGACCGCAAGGCCACCGCGGTGATCGTCGCCGGCGCACTGGTCGGCGTGCCGCTCGGCACCTGGTTTCTCACCCGGCTCGACCCGGTCACCGTCCGCTGGATCATCACCGGCTTCGTGGTCGCGCTTCTCGCACTGCTGCTGTCCGGCTGGCGCTATCGCGGCAAGGAGTACACCGCGCTGTCGGTCGCCGTCGGCGCTGTCTCCGGATTCTGTAGCGGCCTGGCGCAGACCGGAGGCCCGCCAATCGTCGGCTATTGGCTGGGGCGCCCGATCGCCTCGAAGATCGCGCGGGCGAACATCGTGCTGTTCTTCGGGGCCTCGGATTTCTTCGCCATGGTGAGCTATGCGACCAGCGGGCTGATCACGTGGGATTCGCTCAAGCTCTCGCTGCTGATCGGGCCGGTCTACGCGCTTGGCGTTGCATTCGGCGCGTCGCTGTTCGGCCGCGCGAGCGAGCGCGTGTTTCGCGCCATCTGCTATGCGCTGATCGCAATTGCTGTCATCGCCGGCCTGCCGGCCCTCGACGGCGTGCTCGGCCGGGGCTAGCCTCCCGGCAACGAGACCGACCGGGAGGACACCCATGATCAATCGCCGCACAATGTTGTCGCTGGCGCTGGGCACAGCCGGAGCCGTCGCAGCGCCCTCGGTGTTTGCGCAAGGCGCCAAGACCGGCACGCGCATTGTCTTCCTCGGCACCAAGGGCGGCCCGCGGGTCGGGATCGGCGCCTCGAACCCGGCCAATCTGGTGGTCGTCAACGGCACGCCGTTCGTGATCGATTGCGGCATGGGCGTCAGCCGTCAGCTCGTGAGTGCAGGCGTTCCGATTCCGTCGGTGAAGTACATCCTGATCAGCCACCATCACTCGGATCACAATCTCGAATACGGCAATCTGTTCTACAACGCCTGGGCCGCAGGATTGTCGACGCCGATCCAGTCGTTCGGACCGAAGGGCCTGGAAGCGATGACGCGAGGCTTCTGGGCGACCAACAAGTTCGATGTCGACACGCGCATCGAGGACGAAGGCCGGCCCGATCCGCGGCCGCTGCTGATTGCCAAGGACATCGACGATGACGGCGTCGTCCTGAAGACCGCGGACGTCACGGTGACCGCGTTCCGCACGCCGCATCCGCCGATCACCGACAATTTCGCCTACAAGTTCGAGACGCCGGACGGCACGATCGTGTTCTCGAGCGACACCGCCTACAATCCGAAGCTCGCCGAGTTTGCGAGGGGCGCCGACGTGCTCGTGCACGAATGCCTGTATGTTCCTGCGGTCGATCGCCTCGTCGCAAAAACAAAGAACGGCTCGACGCTGAAGAAGCACCTGCTCGACAGCCATACCACCACGGAAGACGTCGGACGCATCGCCGCGGCGGCGGGCGTGAAGGTGCTGGTGCTCAGCCATTTCGTGCCCGGCGACGATCCCGAGGTGACCGACGACGACTGGACCCGCGACGTGAAGAAGAACTACTCGGGCCGCATCGTGGTGGCGAAGGACCTGATGGAGCTCAAGCTACCGGTATAGTCGCCGTAGGGTGGGCAAAGCAGCCGCCAACGGCGGCAGCGTGCCCACCGTTGATCGGCGAACTCATCAGCAAGACGGTGGGCACGTCGCTACGACGATCTTGAGCGCGGACGGAGCACGGCTGCGCCTTTGCCCGCCCTACAGCCACCGCGATCAAGCTCGACTCAATCCTCCGGCGAGGCCGACCGCACCTTGCGCCGGCGGGGCCGTTGCCGCTCGCTGCTCGGCTCCGGCTCGGGATCCCTCAATGCACCGATGCGGCGCAGCGCGGCTTCCGCGGCGCGCTCGCCGGAGTCCCAGGCGCCGTCGACCGTGCCCCACAGCGTTTCGTGCGTGGCCTCTCCCGCAAGAAACAGCGGACCCAAGGGCTCGCCCAATATCTTGCGTGCGCCCTGGCTACCGGGCGTCGCGGCCGACATCGCCCCGAGCACGCCCGGCACCTGATTCCAGCGCGTGGCTGCGGACGACTTCACGGCAGCCGCCGCCTCGCTGCCGAACAGCTTGATCAGCCACTCTTTGGCGAATGCAACCATCGCCGCCTCGCCCTGCGCTGACAGTTCGCGGCCGAAGCTGCCTGCAACATCGATGGTGCACAGCGACGATCCGCCGATATTGGCCAGCAGCAGACCGGTCCGATTCGAATTGCTCTGCTCGATGATCACCTCGTCGCGCGACAGGCCGAGCGGATTGCCGGTCAGCATCAGCGCAATGTGATCGGTGCTGCCCAGGCTGAGCTTGGCGGCGGCGTCGAGCTGGCGCTTCGGCAGCTCGGGCGCGAACTTGATGGCGCCGGATGTCAGCACGTTGGTGGACACCGTGAGAATGACGGCGCGGGTCGCGATCCGCCCCGCCGGCGTCTCCACCGCGACGTCGCGGTTGCTCCATACGATGCGCGTCGCAGGCGTCGACAGCAACACGGGCAGCGGCTCGCCGAGCTTGCCGAGCAGCGTGCCCAGGCCTTGGCGACAGGCCAGCGGCGCACCGCGATCCTGGGCGCGCGCCTTGTCGATCACTGAGAGATCGGCGAGATCCTTGCCGGTCGCGCTGGCGCCGAGCACGAACGCCGTCGTGCTGGTCCAGTCGCCAAGGTCCTTCGGCAGCGCCGCCGCGCAGGACGTATCGAGCTTGCCGCGCGAGGCCTCGTCGATGGCGCGATTGGCACGCACGAGGCCGGCGAGGAACTGCTCGGTCTCGCCCGGCCGCGCATTGCGCCGGCCGACGCGGATCTTCTGCCCGACGGGCGCCGCGACGACGTCGAGACCGACGCCACGGGCGAGCTTGCCGATCGGGTTGCTGTCGGCGTTGAGAAGCCAGCGGGCGCCGCGGTCGAACGGCACGCCGAAGGTCGCGGTATCCGTGCTGCAGCGACCACCGATCTGCGCGGATGCTTCGAGCAGGACGACCTTGCGATTGGCTGCCGCCACGCGGCGCGCCGCGGCGATCCCCGCCGCACCGGCCCCGATCACGACAATGTCAGCCTCGCGTGGGACAGCCGCTTGCGCGGCGCGGCCGACGAGGGGCAGCGCGGCCAGCGCCGCGGAAGCGGAGAGGAAGCCGCGGCGCGTGAAGCTCATGACATGGTTTCCGAAAGCTTTGAACGAAACGAATTCCAGCCGAATTTGCCGCATCTCCCGCGCTGCGGCAACCGGGATGGTAAACGTGATACCATCGGGAACGCGTCGACTATGAACCAAATTGCAACCGCAATCGACCATCATGGAAGAAGGTAAGCAGGCGGCCGGCCAAGGTCGCCCGGGGAGCGTAATGGGTATCGTGCTTGATCACATCGGCAAGCTGATTGCCGCCTATCTCCAGAAGGAGATCCCGGGCTATGAGCCGTTCACGCCGAGCGATCCGGAGTATCTCCGCAAGGATATGCAGCCCGGCGACGTGCTGCTGGTCGAAGGCAACAGCCGCATCTCCGGCATCATCAAATACCTGACGCAGTCGACCTGGTCGCACGCTGCGCTCTATGTCGGGCCGATCGACGGCGCCGTCGAGCCTGACGGCGAGCCGCACGTGCTGGTGGAAGCCTATGTCGGCGACGGCGTGATCTCGGCGCCGCTGTCGAAATACTTTGCCTATCACACCCGCGTGTGCCGCCCCGTCGGCCTGACCTTCGAGGACCGGCACACGGTGTGCCGCTACGCCATCAACCGCATCGGCTTCGGCTACGACACCAAGAACATCGTCGACCTGATGCGCTTCCTGATTCCGCTGCCGATCCCGCAGCGCTGGCGGCGGCGCATGATCGCGCTGGGCTCGGGTGATCCGACCAAGATGATCTGCTCGGCGCTGATCGCGCAGGCGTTCGACGCGGTGCGCTATCCGATCCTGCCGAAGATCACGCGGGCGCCGTCTCGGCGTGCCAAGCGCGAGATCCTGCACATCCGCGATTCATCGCTCTACATGCCGCGCGACTTCGACATCTCGCCCTATTTCGAGATCATCAAGCCGACCATCGTCAACGGTTTCGACTACACGGCACTGCACTGGGCCGACAAGCAAAAGCCGCTCGCGGAGGTAGCGGGCGAGTTCGCCGTGTTTCCAGGAGCCGTCACAGCGCCGCCGCTCGTTCCTGAAGCGGCTGACGAAGAAGCGACGCACCCGATTCCGGCTCAGGAAGTGATGACCGAGAAGGTCAGCGAACGGCTCGTCGTCAGCGAGTATTTCCTCGTCGCCGAGCCAGTCCGAAAGGTCGCGCCGCGCGCAGCTACACGACGGCGCAAGGTCGCGGTGTGAGCGCCGTCTATTCTGCTCAGCGATCAGACCGCCCGATCACGTCCATCAGCTCCGCGATCTTCTGCCGCTGATCGGCCTTGTCGCCGGAGGCAATCGCGTGCTCGACGCAATGCGCGACGTGATCGCGCAAAATCTCCTCCTCGACCCGCCGCAGCGCCGCCCTGACAGCGGAGATCTGCGTCACGATGTCGATGCAGTAGCGGTTGTCCTCGACCATTTTCGACAGGCCCCTGACCTGCCCTTCGATCCGGCTCAAACGTTTCTGACAGGATGTCTTGATGTCGTCGCGCATGCGGCCTATATACCCCTAGAGGGTATAGGTTTCAAGAGGCGAGGCTGGCAATGTCGGACACCGAACACGGACACGGCGGCGCGGCGGCCCCGACCGGCGGATGCGGCTGCGGATCGCAGGAGGGCACGGTGGAAACCGGACAAAAGCAGCCGACTGCGGACGCGTGTTGCAGCGATCGTGCCGAAGCGGCGCCGACGAGCGAAGCGAGCGCATGCTGCGGCGGCCACGACCACGCCCCGCCTGAACTCGTGAAGGTGAAGGATCCCGTCTGCGGCATGTCCGTCGACCCGGCGACGTCGAAGCACCGCTTCGAGCTTCAGGGACAGACCTTCCATTTCTGCTCCGCCGGCTGCCGCACCAAGTTCGCCGCCGATCCCGCCAAATATCTGGAGAAGCGCGAGCCGCCGCCGGCGATGCCGGCGGGCACGATCTACACCTGCCCGATGCATCCCGAGATCCGGCAGGAAGGTCCTGGCACCTGCCCGATCTGCGGCATGGCGCTGGAGCCAGACGTCATCAGCCTCGACGACGCACCCAATCCCGAGCTCGCCGACATGAGCAGGCGATTCTGGATCGGCGCCGTGCTTTCCGCTCCCGTCGTCGTGCTGGAGATGGGCGGACATCTCGTCGGCGGTCACGGCCTGATCGATCCCGTGCTGTCGAACTGGATCCAGCTCGCGCTGGCAACGCCAGTCGTGCTGTGGGCGGGCTGGCCGTTCTTCGTGCGCGGCTGGCAATCGGTCCAGACCCGCAATCTCAACATGTTCACCCTGATCGCGATGGGCACGGGCGTCGCCTATGTCTACAGCGTGATCGCGACCCTGGCGCCACAGGCGTTTCCGCCCGCGTTCCGCGGTCATGGCGGCGCGGTGGCGGTGTATTTCGAGGCGGCCTCCGTCATCACCATCCTCGTGCTGCTCGGCCAGGTGCTGGAGCTGCGTGCGCGCGAGGCGACGTCGGGCGCGATCAAGGCGCTGTTGCAGCTCGCGCCGAAGACGGCGCGGCGACTCGATGCCGATGGCAACGACCATGAGGTGGAGATCACCGAGCTCGCCGTCGGCGACCGGCTGCGCGTGCGCCCCGGCGAGAAGGTGCCGGTCGACGGCATCATCCTCGAGGGCCGCTCATCGCTCGACGAGTCGCTGGTGACAGGCGAGTCGATGCCAGTCACCAAGGACGAAGGCGAGCGCGTCATCGCCGGCACGTTGAACCAGACCGGCAGCTTCGTGATGCGCGCCGACAAGGTCGGGCGCGAGACCCTGCTGTCGCAGATCGTGCAGATGGTCGCCGACGCGCAGCGCTCGCGCGCGCCGATCCAGCGCCTCGCCGACCAGGTCGCCGGTTGGTTCGTGCCGACCGTGATCGCAGCCGCGATCACGGCTTTCATCGCGTGGTACGCGTTCGGACCCGAGCCGCGCTTCGCCTTCGGCCTCGTCGCGGCCGTGAGCGTGCTGATCATCGCCTGCCCCTGCGCGCTGGGACTCGCGACCCCGATGTCGATCATGGTCGGGGTCGGCCGCGGCGCGCAGGCCGGTGTGCTGATCAAGAGCGCCGAGGCGCTGGAGCGGATGGAGAAGGTCGATACGCTGGTCGTCGACAAGACCGGCACCTTGACCGAGGGCAAGCCGAAGGTGACCAGCATCGTCACGGCTCAGGGCTTCGACGAAGCTGAGGCACTGCGGCTGGCGGCCAGCGTCGAGCGGGCCAGCGAGCATCCGCTGGCCGAGGCCGTGGTGCGTCATGCCATGGAGCGCAACATCAAGCTCGCCGTCGTGAGCGGCTTCGATGCGCCGACCGGCAAGGGCGCGCGCGGCGATGTCGATGGCAAGGCCGTCGTGCTCGGCACCGCGACCTATCTCGCCTCGCTCGGCATCATCACCGATGCGCTCGGCGTCGAGAGCAAGCGGCTGCGCGAAGAGGGTGCGACCGTGATCACGATGGCCGTCGACGGCAAGCCCGCCGCGCTGTTCGCGATCGCCGATCCGGTCAAGGCCTCCACGCCGGACGCGCTGAAGGCGCTGGCGGCCGACGGCATCAAGGTGATCATGCTGACCGGCGACAACCGCACCACGGCCACGGCGGTCGCGCGAAAAATCGGCATCACCGAGGTCGAGGCCGAGGTGCTGCCGGACCAGAAGAGCGCCGTCGTCGCGCGGCTGCGCGCCAGCGGCAAGGTGGTCGCGATGGCCGGCGACGGCGTCAACGACGCGCCGGCGCTGGCGGCCGCCGATGTCGGCATCGCCATGGGCACCGGCACCGATGTCGCGATGGAGAGCGCCGGCGTCACGCTGTTGCAAGGCGATCTCGGCGGCATCGCGCGGGCGCGAAAACTGTCAGCCGCGACTATGCGCAACATCCGCCAGAACCTGTTCTTCGCCTTCATCTACAACGCCGCCGGCATCCCGATCGCCGCGGGCGTCCTCTATCCCCTGTTCGGCATCCTGCTGTCGCCGATCATCGCCGCGGCGGCGATGTCGCTGTCGTCGGTGAGCGTCGTCGGCAACGCGCTGCGGCTGCGGGCGACCAGGCTGTGATGGGACGTACGCTCTATCTTCCGTCATTGCGAGCGCAGCGAAGCAATCCAGAGTCCCGCCCACGACCCTGGATTGCTTCGCTCCGCTCGCAATGACGGGGGAAGCAGTCTAGACGCGTCTACGTGCGGTGGGGAGGACGGGCTTGCCGAAGCCCGCCCGCATGTCTAACTCCTGTTGCGTGTCTGGCAGAGAGGTTCCACGATAATGATCGACTCCGCCGTCAAGGCGATTTCGCAGATTCTGTCGCCGCCGATGCGCTCGATCCTGTGGCGCTCGGTGGGGCTGGCGCTGGTGCTGATCACGGTGCTCGCGATCGGGCTGCAGCGGCTGCTGAGCTGGCTGGCGACGGCCGGCGAAGGCTGGGCTGAAGCCATGCTCGGACCCGGCTCGCATACGACGCTGGACGTGCTGGCCTGGATCATCTCGATCGCCGCCGGCTTCGGCGTCGTGTTCGGCGGCATCATGCTGATGCCGGCGATCACCTCGGTGGTCGCGAGTCTGTTTGTCGACGATGTCGCCGACCTGGTCGAGCGCGAGCACTATCCGGCGGAGCGACCCGGCGTCGCGCTGCCGTTCGGCATCGCCATGGCCGAGGGCCTGAAGGCGGCCGGCCTCACCATCCTGGTCTACCTGATCGCCCTGCCCTTCGTGTTCCTGGCCGGCGCCGGCTTCGTGATCTTCTTCATCGCCACCGCCTGGCTGCTCGGCCGCGAATATTTCGAGCTGGCGGCGATGCGGTTCCGGCCGCCGGCGGAAGCCAAGGCGATGCGGCGCGACAATGCCGTCACCGTGTTCACCGCGGGACTGATCATCGCGGCCTTCGTGACCATCCCGATCGTGAACCTGGCGACGCCGCTGTTCGGCATGGCCTTCATGGTCCATTTGCACAAGCGCCTATCCGGACCGCGGCCCGAGCTGATCGAGCCGTCGCCGGAGCGCCGGCTGCGCAGCCTCTAGCGCCATCATCCGCGGCGACAGGCTCGCGGCCTTGTTGCGGGCGAAGGGAATGAGCACGAAGCCGAGCAGCGCGACGCCGGCGAGCAGCGTCCAGGCCTCGTTGACGCACAACGCGAGCGAGGCCTTCTCCACCAGCGGGCGGACATAGGCGATGGCCTGTTCCTCCGATATGCCGCGCGGCCGGTTGCGCAGCAGCTCCGGCGCCAGCCCGATCGCCTTGGCGGTCGCGGTGTCGCCGGCCATCAGGCGGTCGCGAAAGGCCTGGGCATGCAGGGTGACGCGGCCGTAGATGATGGTGTCGATCAGCGCGATGCCGATCGCGCCGCCGAGATTGCGCATCAGATTGAACAGGCCGCTGGCATCGGCAACCTCGGCCTGCGGCAGGTCACCGAGCGCGATCCGCGTCGGCGGCAGCAGGCAGAACATGATGCCGACGCCGCGCACCACCTGCGGCCAGAACATCTCCTGATAGTCCGCCGTCGGCGGCTGGAACGCGCTCGCAGCCAGGCCGAAGCCGAACAGCACGAAGCCGAACGCGGTGAGTAGTCGCGCATCGACCTTGCCGTCCAGCGCCGTTACCAGGGGAGCAGCGATCAGCTGGGCCACGCCGGTCACCAGCATGATCTTGCCGATCTCGAACGCATCGTGCCCGCGCACGAAGGCGAGGAACACCGGCATCAGGTAGACCGAGCCGAACAGCCCGATGCCGAGGCAAAAACTCGACAGGCAGCCGAGCGTGAATGAGCGGCGCTGAAAGCTGCCGAGCCGCAGGATCGGATGCGCTGACGACAGCAGGCGCTGGATCAACAAGGTGAGACACGACGCGCTCAGCACCAGCAGCGCAATGCAGTTCGACGACAGCCAGCCGCCTTTCGGCGCCTCCTTCAGCCCGAGCTCGAGGCTCGCCAGCGACACCGCCAGCAGCAGCAGTGCCAGCAGATCGAGCTTGTCGAGCTCGAGCAGGTTCATGCGCTGCTTCGGCAGCAAAGCCGGCGTCGCGGTCGCCGCGATGATGCCGGGCGCGATGTTGATGAGGAACAGCCACGGCCACGACCAGGTGTTGGTGATGAAGCCGCCGACGACGGGCCCGATGGTCGGCGCGAGCACCGCGACGACGCCGCCGATCGTGGTTGCCAGGGCATGCAGCCGCGCCGGAAACAGCAGGAACACCGCGGAGAACACCACGGGGATCAAGAGGCCGCCGAAGAAGCCCTGCACCACGCGAAACGCCAGCAGCATGTGAAAGCTGCCGCTCAGCGCGCAGCCGAGCGAGGCCAAAGTGAAGGTGCTGACGGCGCCGACGAACAGCCAGCGCAGGCTGAACACGCGCGTCAGCAGGCCGGTCAGCGGAATGGCGATGATCTCGGCGATCAGATACGCGGTCTGGATCCAGCTCATCGCCTCGGGCGAGATGCCGAGCGCCTCCTGGATGGTCGGCAGCGACGTCGCCACCACCTGGATGTCCAGGATGGCCATGAACATGCCGACGCACATCAGGATGAAGCCGAGCCAGGTGGTGATGCCCGGCGTGCCCTGCGGCGCGGCGGCCGGTGCGCTCATGCGGTCTGGCCGCCACTGACGCCCGACAACGCCTCGGATTCGGCGCGGATGCGGATGAACAGCACCGCCGCATTCAACCCGGAGAAGATCAGCGCCATCAGCGGCAGGTGCAGCGCCAGCGGCAGCAGCGCGATCTCCGCGGTGACGACCAGATAGTTCGGATGCGAGATGTAGCGATACGGACCATCGGTCACCAAGGGCGCGCCAGGCAGGATGATGATGCGCGTCGTCCAGCGCGGGCCGAGCGTCGCCAGCACCCACCAGCGCAGGCCCTGCAGCAGCACGAAGCCCGACAGCAGCCACGGGTCGACCTCCTGATCGGAGCCGAGCAGCCACAGCGACACCAGCCAGGCCGCGTGCATCGAGATCATCAGCGGATAGTGATCCGCCCCGACCTCCACCGCGCCCATGGCGCGCAGGCGCCTGGTGTTGTGGCGGGCGAGCACGAGCTCGCCGAGCCGCTGCATGGTGACGAGGGCGAGGACGAAGGCGGCGAAGGTCATGCGGCGTGCCTCAGTGAAACACAGCTTGCGGTGAAACCTGGTCCGAGCGCTGTCAGCACCGAGCGCGGCGGCAAGCCCCGCGCGCGGGCGCGCTCCAGCACGAACAGCACCGTCGGCGCGGACATGTTGCCGTAGTCGGCGATGATCTCGCGCTCATGATCCAGCGTGCCCTGGCCGATCGACAGCGCGCGCTCCAGCGCCGTGATCACCTTGGCGCCGCCGGGATGGCAGACGAAGCGATCGACCTCCGATGGCGAGAGCTTCATGTTGCCGAGGATCTCGGTGACCGCCGGGCCCATGTTCGCGGTGACGAAGTCCGGAATGGTGCGCTGGAAGATCACCCCAAACCCTTCGGGATCGACGCTCCAGCCCATGATATCCAGCGTATCCGGCCACAGCTTCTCGCCGGTCGCCTCGACGCGCGTCTGGCCGCCGTCACCGGCGCGCAGGATCGCGGCTGCGGCGCCATCGCCGAACAGGCTGAGCGCGACGATGTTGGCCTTGCTCAGCTCGTCATGGCGCACGGCGAGGGTGCAGAGTTCGAAAGTCACGAACAGCACGTTGGTGCCGGGCCGTGCCTGCGCCAGCCGCGCGGCAATCGAGAGGCCCGAAACGCCGCCGGCGCAGCCGAGCCCGAACACCGGCACGCGCGAGACATCCGAGCGAAAGCCCATCCGGCCGGCGACGCGCGCCTCCAAGGTCGGCGTCGCAATGCCGGTCGAGCTCACGCTGACGATGGTGTCGATGTCGGCGGCCGTGAGATCGGCCTGCGCCAGCGCCTTGTTGGCGGCATCGACAAACAGCGCCTCTGCGCCTTCGAGATACGCTTCCGTGCGCTCCGGCCAGCCGCGCCGCTCCATATACCATTCGATCGGCTTGACGCCGTAGCGCTGGCGGATGCCGGTGTTGGCGAACAGGCTCGCCATCGTGTCGAACTGCGGAAAGCGCGGCGACAGCACCACGCGCGCCGCTTCCATCACCTCGTTCTGGCGAAACTGATGCGAGGGCACCGACGTCGCGAGCGACACGAGTGCGGCGGTATGGTCCATGCGGCTGATCCTTCCCACGTCCCGGCGCAGAAAAGTCCGAGAACGCGGGAATTGTCACGCGCCACTCACATCGCCCGGATTACAGGTTTCATCTTATGACCAATGCGGGCGGCGATGTGGCCCGGCGATGGTGAGACGGCGTCGCACCGTGACGCTAAAGTGACTGTCAAACGCGTTCTCAACGCGCAACCTTACGTCGTTCACAACGTATCAGGCGGTCTTCTCAGGCCAGCGGCAGAGGTCCTTGATCAGGCACAGCTCGCAGCGCGGCTTGCGCGCCAGACAGGTGTAGCGGCCGTGCAGGATCAGCCAGTGGTGGGCATGCAGCATGAACTCGGCGGGGATCACCTTTTCCAGCCCGAGCTCGACCTCGAGCGGTGTCTTGCCGGGCGCCAGCCCCGTGCGGTTGCCGACGCGGAACACATGGGTGTCGACCGCCATCGTGTGCTCGCCGAACGCCATGTTGAGCACGACATTCGCGGTCTTGCGTCCGGCGCCGGGCAGCGATTCCAGCTCCCCGCGCGTGCGCGGCACCTCGCCGCCGAACTCCGTGATGAGCTTCTGCGACAGCGCAATCACGTTCTTGGCCTTGGTGCGGTACAGGCCGATGGTCTTGATGTACTCGCGCAAGGTCTCCTCGCCGAGCGCGATCATCTTCTGCGGCGTGTCGGCGACCTTAAACAGTGGCCGTGTCGCCTTGTTGACACCGGCGTCGGTCGCCTGGGCCGACAGCACCACGGCGACCAGCAAGGTGTAGGGATTGAGGTGCTCGAGCTCGCCCCTGGGCTCCGGGTTCGACGCCGCGAAACGGCTGAAGGCCTCGCGGATCTCGGCAGGTGTCCAGGGCTTCGCCGCCTTCAACGCTTTCTTGACCGGCTTGGCCGGGGCCGCCTTCGACTTCGCCGCCGGGCTCGTCTTGGGAGCCTTTTTCAGAGGCGTCTTGGACGCCGACTTGGGAGCGGACTTGGGAGCTGCTCCCGACCCGGCTTTGGCAGGCTTTTTGGAGGGGCTGCGAACCGGTACCGGCTTGGCGCGTTGGGGGCGGGTGATTTTGGCCATGATCCGGGTATACTGAGGCCCCATGATGCCAGGCAATGCTTTTGCGTATCAGGAGACCGGCAACGAGGCCGCTGATCCCGAGCTGTTCGCAGCCCGGCTGACGCCGCATCGCTCGCTCAGCCGGACCGGCTTCATGGTGCTGATGGCCGTCGTCTGCGCCATCAGCTTCGTCGGCGGCCTCGCCTCGCTGCTGATGGGCGCCTGGCCGGTGCTCGGCTTCTTCGGCCTCGATGCGCTGGCGATCTACTGGGCCTTCAAGGTCAATTTCCGCCGCGCCCGCGCCTATGAGGAGGTCTCGGTCACCCTGACCGAGTTGCGGCTTCGCCGGGTGAGCCACAAGGGCCACGTCATGGAATGGCGCTTCAACCCGCTGTGGGTGAAGCTCGATACGGTCAGCCACGAAGAGTTCGGCATCGAGAACCTCTACCTCGTCGCCCGCGGCCAGCGCGTGGCGATCGCGAGCTTCCTCGGTCCGGAGGAAAAGGCGAGTTTTGCGAAGGCGCTGACGGCAGGCCTGCAGGCCGCGAAACGCGGGCCGGTGCTGAATCCGCTGTAGCGGGGCCGCCACCCAAGCGGAAGCAGCGCCATCACCTCCGGTGTCGTTCCGGGGCGCGCGCAGCGCGAGCCCGGAACCCATACCCACAGGACATCGTGTGGGGCACGCCGGTCATGGGCGTCTCGCCTCACACATCGTCCTGGGGGTATAGATTCCGGGGCATTCGCGCTTGCGCGCGAATGCCCCGGAACGACGGAGCAAACCAAGTAGGGGCATGGGTTGAGGTGCAGGCCACTCACATCCGCCCCTAGCCTCCCGATCAGAAATCGGGTGGAGTCCCTGCCCCGGCCGCCCTACATCCGGACTCATGATGACCCTCGCCATTCACGATTCCGCCCTGGCCAAGCCGGGCCCGCAACAATCCGCCGCGCTGCGCGACTACGACGCCGTGCGCCGCGCGATCGCGTTCATTTCCGAGCACTGGCGCCGGCAGCCGGCCATCGAGGACATGGCCGACGCCGCCAGCCTGACGCCCGACGAGCTGCACCATCTGTTCCGGCGCTGGGCCGGGCTGACGCCGAAGGCGTTCATGCAGGCGCTGACGCTCGACCACGCCAAGGGCCTGCTGAAGGGCTCGGCCAGCGTGCTCGACGCCGCCCTCGACTCCGGCCTGTCGGGCCCCGGCCGGCTGCACGATTTGTTCGTCACGCATGAAGCGATGTCGCCCGGCGAATGGAAGACCGGCGGCGCCGGCACCACCCTGCGCTACGGCTTCCACCCCTGCCCGTTCGGCATCGCCCTGGTCATGGCCACCCCCCGCGGCCTCGCCGGCCTCGCCTTCGCCGACCCCGGCGAGGAAGCCTCCGCGCTCGCCGACATGAAGAGCCGCTGGCCCCGCGCCGCCTATGTCGAGGACGTCGCCGGCACCGCCGCGCTGGCGCAACGCATCTTCGACAAGAATTTGTGGCGCCCGGACCAGCCGCTGCGCGTCGTGCTGATCGGCACCGATTTCGAGGTCCGCGTCTGGGAGTCCCTGCTCAAGATCCCCATGGGCCGAGCCGTCTGCTACTCCGACATCGCGACACGGCTGGAGTCACCGAAGGCTTCACGCGCAGTCGGCGCCGCCGTCGGCAAGAACCCGATCTCGTTCGTGGTCCCCTGCCACCGCGCGCTGGGCAAGAGCGGCGCGCTGACGGGTTACCATTGGGGGCTCACGCGTAAGCAAGCGATGATCGGGTGGGAGGCTGGGCAGGTGGGGATGGGGTAGTGTGGCTAGAGAGCCCATCGACCGTGTTACGATCCACCGCTGCAGGTTTCAATTCCTTGTCAACGAGCGTTGTCACCATATTTTTCGGAGGATTCGCGGGGCAACAGGGGGCGCATGAGTCAAATGGACTTAGCCAAAATCGGCTCAATGTCTTGGATCCGGCTTCAGCTAATTGGAAGGCACGGAGAAGCTCCAAACCGTTGCGATAAAGTCACCTCTTAGATTGGGGACCCATTTTAAATATCGACCGGGATCGATGCCCAATGCGGCTCGAAGGCGACTTGCCACAATACTTGAGTGTCCCTGGAACCCATTGACCACGGCGGCCCATTTTTCCGCAGTGAATGAACTCTAAACACGAATCCGAACGCGTTCTTGAACTCTTTGATAGAGTTGAATGTTCGCTCGCGATCGCAACTCGATGGCAAGGGCGAATCGTTGATCCTCTGAAGACCAGCCACTTTCACAACGGACCGCGAGGAAATATCTATCTCCATAGCGTTGCGAGTTGGTGGTCATCGAGAATGTTGCGCACTGAAGCGTGCCCCGTTCCCGACGCTGTGCGCCGGGCTTCAAGTCACATTTGAGACTCTCTTTGATTCGGAAGACGCGGCCTTCGTCAGCCTCCCATTTGCGGAAAGCGTCGAACACCTCGCTCGCACTGGCGCCCCGTATCAAGTGAAATCCCATCTTGAGGCCGGCGTAGTCGAGCCGCGTGTGCTTCACCGGCGGGTCGAAACTGAGCGCCACCCGAATCTGCCGAGCTCCTTTAGTTTGGAACACATCGGGGATCGGCACTTCGTAGACCGCAAACTTGTCTGCCGACAAAACGTCTTCTGCGATAAGAACAACTCGGTTGTCCTCGGATTCTAGCGCCTTAGCGACATCAGGCAGGCCGTACCCAAGGAGATTGAAGATCGCGTCGTCATCTCCGAAACTTTGATCAATGGCCGTCGGATGCTCGGCGCTTAGGGCAAGTAGCGCTCTGACCAGATTTGCTGACGCGTTGGGAAGGCTTTCGAACAGTAATGCGGCCTTGTAGGCGACCAGTGGCGCAGCAAATGACGTCCCCGAGTAGTAACTAAGCAACTGCTGTAGATATTCGTGATGCGTAGAAAGAATGCCTGCATTGGCCCGCGCAGACCCGCTTTGCAGTCGTTGTGTCGGCCCATCATAAACGGCAGTTCCGCCAAAGTCGACGAGGTCGGGCTTGAGCACTTTGTTAGTGCCTGGACCGGCGCGGGTGAACGGGGAGGGCTGAAATGTCTGCGCGATGGATCGCACGCCGACGTTTTCTGCATCAATAGTCGAAAGGCCGTTTGAATGCGCGATGGAACCAACGGTCAGAACATTGACTGCGCTTGCAGGCTCAAGAATACGATTGGCTTCGTCAAGGAGGAACCTCGGATAAGCGGTGACGATACCGTCTCCAAGGGACGCAAGGTAGGCTGAAGACGCGTTACCTGCCGAGACGACGATCACAATGTCTAGCTCTCGGGCCAAAGCATCTAGGGTCGCAGCCCAAGCGCTGGGCTTGTAGCCCGCGGACCTTTTGATGTCGCCCAAAGAGATGTTTATTACTCGGCAGCCAAACTCCGCAGTCAGCTTACGGAAAGAATTTTCCATTTGAGTAGGGACGAGTTCCTCGTCGTCGAAACGCCCCGCCGCATTTACAACCCGAGCGCTTGCTACGCGAAATTTAGCTCGGAACGGAGTTTCGGATAAACGCTGGCGAACATCTCCGAAAATGGCAATACCCGAGACCGATGTGCCGTGTCCCTTTTCGTCGCTGTCCCCCAAGCTTGCAGGTTCACCAAACGCGGCGGCTAACGAGCCAACTATTAGTGGGTGTGCGGAGGTAAGCCCGCTATCAATTATGCCGATGGTCGGTGCCCCATTCTCGGGAGGCAGAATCTCAGGCAAGTCGCCGAGCTCGATATTGCGTGCAGGAAGCTCCGCCCAATCCGGTGTCGGGGGACGATCAATGGTGGCAATCTCCGGCAACTCCAATAGCTGACGAACGGCGGTGCCTGTCCCGTGCATCCGCATAAGCAGTGCGGACTTACCTCGATAGGAGCTGACAACAACGCCTTCAAATTGCTCTAGCACCGTGGTCACGCGGTGCACGAACAAGTCCGCGTTCAAACCGGAAACGGGCCAGAGCTCCACGTCATAGAATTCCGCCGGTTCGGGAATGAGTTCAGGAGTTGCATAGCCTTCCTCCTTTAGTACTGGGCCGATTCGATCGGTTGCGTCGATTGGTCGAACAGCCTCGATCGCTTCGATTAACGCAGCATACGGCTGGCTCTTTTGATTTTCTGGTTTTTCGCCATTATATGCGGTGACCTTTTGCTGAAATGCAGTTAGTTCCACATCGTCTGCAAAGAGTATCAATGTTTGGCCCGGCCCATTCGCCAGGACTGTCAAACCAATTTTAGCCCACTCGTCTTCGCTTATGTTTCCCGACGTCTCAACTTTCAAAATGAGCGCCGGGTCAATGTCGCCAATTTTAGGCTTGGCTTGATGTTCCTGGAGAACTTCTTGAACTTCGGCCTGTATTTTTGCGCCATGGCTTTTGGCCTCTCGACCTGATGGTTGGCCAAAGCCAGGTCGCTTTCGGCGATCGAGTTCGCCTTCGACACGCTGTAGTGGCAAGTGTTGATATGTTGCCATCGTGAAAAGAACCCAAGGAAAAAGGCAGATCAGCGTTGGGGGAGACGCGCTCTGATGTCCTTGCGCCGAAGTCCCTCTCGGATTGACGAGTCGAACTCAGCCTCAAGGAGAGACCGTGATTTTTTCAAAATCGATCGTTTAATTGCATTATCGCAAATTCGCTCAACGTCCGCGAAGGACATGCCTTTTAGTCGCGTTGCTTTCTCTGCAAGAGAGAAGGGCGCGGGGAAATTCTTTAGTTTGATCTCGAAGAGCCGCCGAATTTCGCGCTGAGACGGCAAGTCGAAAACCACGACCTCATCAAAACGTCGCCAGATAGCAGAGTCTAAGCTTTCTTCTAGATTGGTCGCGGCGACAAGAAATCCTTTCCCTTTGAAGCGATCGATTAGCATCAACAGGCTGTTGACCACTCGTCTCAGTTCATTGTGCTCGGAGCTGTCAGCTCGGGCCCTCGCGAGCGCATCAAATTCATCTAAAAACAAAACACACGGCTGTTCAGCGGCGGTCTCGAATACCTTTCGTATGTTTGTCGCAGTCTCACCGAGGAACGATGAAATGATTGCATCCAGCCGAGCCACGATAAGAGGTAAGCGGAGTTCGTGAGCAAACACCTCTGCAGTGAGAGTTTTCCCGCACCCCGGCGGGCCACAAAAGAGCAGCTTGGAGCGAATTGTTAGTCCATGTCTGCGCAGGAGGTCGGCCCCACGGAACTCTTCCATCAAGCCCAAGAACGTTCGTATGTTGTGGGGCGAGAGGACTAGCTGCTCCGGCGTTCGCTGCGGAGCTACAACTTCCACTAGATTCGAAAAAGCAGCGCTCTTGGCAAGTTTCAGCGGAATCAACGGGAGGCCAGATTCTATTGCCGTTACTGGCTTGCGCCGGGGAGACCTCATATGTGACCCGCTAAGTGTCCGATATTTGAGCGAAATTCGATGTCAAAGGTCTAGGCAAGTGCGTGCGGACGTTCGCCCGATTCCACGAGCAGCCAAGCCGAAACTGCGAAGACAGTAGGACACATTCGCGTGCGTCGCACTGGCGAACTTGGTTATCCAAAGACGATAGCGAGTTGACGAACAGCACTGTGTAACATTCCATAGACGAAGAAAAAATAGTGCTTTAGAATCAATGCGTAGATGGCTTGACGCTGCAATCCGTTCCTGCGCACCTGATAATAAAACGTCCACCGGGACTCAAATCGAGGCGCTTCGTACCCGCCAAACGGCAATTCCGTAGGCGATGGCAGGTCGAATGTACGTTCGTTCCAAGGGATGCGGCACGGCGAGGGAATGTTGGCTGTATGGGTTCGCAGTTGCCAACGAACGAGACATCGAATGCGCTGGTAAAGAAATTATCTTGCTATTTTTCCGAAACCATGATTATCTTCGCCCATCCCGCCTCGACGAGAGGGGCGTTGCGCGCGATCGTCACGACACGCGAGGCGGGGAGCGATGGCCGCGGTCTGCCGCAGCGTGTCTTCGGGCGCGCCGACGAACGGTTGGGCTGCGGACGTGAAGTCGCAGGGTCCTGATACCCCGACGCTGGTATCAACTCACGACGAAGCTTCGCTTCGCGTGGGGATGGTGGCCAACAAGCCCGGCGCGCCAGGGAGACTGCGTATAAGCGTTAAGACCGTCGCGCAGGGAATGCCGGATGATCGGCTTGACCTGTGGTACCTGCCGCCTGCATTTTTTTAGCAGGCGGGCCATGGGTGAGGCCTTCACCCGGCATTCCCTGCGCCCTCTCATCTTTCGGAGGGACATGGTCGATGCAGGACTCGGGCGAGACGCGCCGCGAGATCGCGAGGCTGTGTCTTCAGCTGTTTGAGATGTGAATCGGGGAAGAGGCGATCGGCACCGCGGTACGACGCGGAGCGCGTCCAGGCACGTGTCCGTGAACTGCGCGCCCTCCGTGCCCATCATCGTCAGGTCACTCAGGCCGTCATGGCCGGGCTTGACCCGGCCATCCAGCTTCTTGGAAGAAGTCCATCGAAGGGGATGGATGCCCGGGTCAAACCCGGGCATGACGAGCTGATGAACTCGCTTGGCTTGGCGCGTCGGATCAGCCTGCCAAATCCAGCTTCGACTCCACGGTCGAATCCGCGTTCAGCCGGTAGATGATCGGCACGCCGGTGGCCAGTTCGCGCTTCAAAATGCCTTCGGGGGAGAGCTTTTCCAGCACCATGATCAGGGCGCGGAGCGAGTTGCCGTGGGCGGCGACGAGGGTGCGCTGGCCGCGCAGCACGCCGGGGAGGATCTCCTGGACGTAATAGGGCAGCGCGCGGGCGAGGGTGTCCTTGAGGCTCTCGCCGCCGGGCGGGGGGACGTCGTAGGAGCGGCGCCAGACGTGGACCTGATCCTCACCCCATTTGGCGCGGGCGTCGTCCTTGTTGAGGCCGGAGAGATCGCCGTAGTCGCGCTCGTTCAAGGCAAGATTTTTCTGCGTCGGCAGGCCGGTCTGGCCGAGCTCGGTCAGGATCAGGTCGAGCGTGTGCTGGGCGCGCGTCAGCACCGAGGTGAAGGCGACGTCGAAGACGAGCCCCTGCGCCTTCAGCTTGCGGCCGGCGTCCTTGGCCTCGGCGACGCCCTGCTCGGTCAGGTCCGGATCCTTCCAGCCGGTGAACAGGTTCTTCAGATTCCACTCGCTCTGGCCGTGGCGCACCAGCACCAGGAGACGTTCGCTCATGCTAATAGATCCACTTGCGTTGACTTAGAACAGGTCCTTGAGGCCGAGCACGTCGTCCATCGTGTAGTAGCCCGGCGGCTTGCCATGGGCCCACAGCGCCGCCTTGAGCGCGCCATGAGCGAAGATCATGCGGTCCTCGGCCTGGTGCGACAGCACCAGCCGCTCGGAGGGACCGGCGAAGATGACGCTGTGATCGCCAGCCGCGGTGCCGCCACGCAGCGAGGCGAAGCCGATGTCGCCGGCGCGGCGCTCGCCGGTGATGCCGTCGCGGCCGCGGACGGAATGCTCATCGAGCGTGATGCCGCGGCCGTCGGCGGCGGCGCGGCCCAGCATCAGGGCCGTGCCGGAGGGCGCGTCGACCTTGTGCTTGTGGTGCATCTCGAGGATCTCGATGTCGAAGCCGGCATCCAGCGACTTCGCCACCTGCTTCACCAGCGCCGCGAGCAGATTGACGCCGAGGCTCATATTGCCGGACTGCACCACGATGGCGCGCTTGGTGACGCTCTTGATGACGGCGTCGTCGGAAGACGACAGGCCGGTGGTGCCGACGACGTGGACGAGGCCGCGCTCGGCGGCAATGGCGACATTGGCGATGGTCGCCGCCGGCACCGTGAAATCGAGGATGCCGTCGGCCTCTGCGGACATCGCCCAGAGATCGGCCGACAGCTTGATGCCGTTGGCGGGCAGGCCGGCGAGCATGCCGGCATCCTTGCCGATCAGCTCGGAGGTCGGCGCCTCGAGCGCGCCCGCCAGCACGGCGCCGTCGGTGTCGGCGATGGCCCGCACCAAGGCCCGGCCCATGCGGCCGCCGGCTCCTGCAACGATCAAGCGCATCTCGGACATGTCTTCCTCCGCCCCTCCAGGGCTATAGCCGGGGCTCGCAGCGCCGGCAACCGAGGCCGGCAAGGCGTGGTGCGTAGGTCAGGGCTGCGGGCCGTCGTAACCGTCGATGATCACCAGGTCGCCTTCCGAATGCGGCGCGCGCATCGCGACCAGGCGCTGATATTCCGGAGAATTGTAGCACGCCAGCGCGGTCGCGTAGTCCTTGAACTCGATCACGACGTTGCGCGAGCGCGAGCTGCCTTCCTTGGTCTCGTACTGGCCGCCGCGGACCAGGAACCGGCCGCCGTACTGATGGAACACGGCGCCGTTCTGCGCGACGTACTCCTTGTAGCCATCCATGTTGTGGACGTCGATGCGCGCGATCCAATAGGCCTTGGCCATCCCTGTGGTCTCCTTGTCCTGAGGCGCTGTTGCTTAGCTTCGATCGGTCTAGCTTCGATTGGTCTTGCCGACCAGCGCGAGCGCGGCGGCGATGTCGGCGACGATGCTCTCGGCGGCGGCCGCGGGATCCGCGGCGCCGGTGACGGGACGGCCGACCACGAGGCGGTCGGCGCCGCCGGCGATCGCCAGCGCCGGGGTCATGATGCGCTTCTGGTCGCCAACGTCGGCACCCGCCGGACGGATCCCCGGGGTGACCAGCTGCATGTCAGGGCCGACGAGCGGGCGCACCAGCTGGGTCTCCTCGGGCGACAGGATCAGGCCGTGGATGCCGATGTCCTTGGCCTGGACGGCGCGCCTGGCGACGAGGTCCTTCACACCCATGGCATAGCCGGCGGCGGCGAGGTCGGCGTCGTCGTAGGAGGTCATCACGGTGACGGCGAGCAGCTCGAGGCTGGAGCCGGCCGCGCCGGCGAGCGCGGCCTTCATGCTCTGCGAAAAGCCGTGCACCGTGAGGAAGCGGGCGCCGAGCCTGGCGATCTGGCGGGTGGCGCGTTCGACCGTGGTCGGGATGTCGTGCAGCTTGAGGTCCATGAACACATGCTTGCCGGAGGCGGCGAGGCGCTCGGCGAGGCCGAGGCCGCCGGCATAGGTCAGCTCCATGCCGATCTTGTAGAACGTCACGTGATCGCCGAGCCGTGCGATCATGGCTTCGGCATCAGCCACGCTCGGCAGGTCGAGCGCCACGATCAGTCGGTCGCGCGGGGCAATCTCGGTCGGCATGTCACCTCACATCGTATGTTGCGCCAGATCGATCAGTTGCCGCACCAGCGCGTCGAGCGCGCCGACGTCCGCCGGCTGCCTGAGTCGATCCATGTCGTTGTAGGCCTTGTCGGCAAAGGCCAGCGCGAGCTGGCTCGGAATCACGGTGGCGTTGCAGGCGGTCAGCATCAGCCGCAAGGCTGCGAGCGCACGAACGCCGCCGAAGCGGTTTTCGGAAGCCGCGGCGATCGCAAACGGCCGGCTGCGAAACACCGCGCCGCGGCTGCCCGGCGGCTCGTCGACCCGCGACAGCCAGGCGAGGGCATTGCTCAGCAGCGGCGGCACCGAGGCGTTGTATTCGGGCGTCACCAGCAGCACGCCATCATGCGCGGCGATCATGCGCTTCAGATCGAGCGCCTCGCGCGGCACGCCGGATCGGGTCTCGACATCGGCCTCGTAGATCGGCAGCGGGAAGTCGGCGAGTGAGATGCGCGTGACGTCGGCGCCGGCCTGCACGAACTGATAGGTCGCGGCGGCGGCGAGCCTGACGTTGTGCGAGCCGGCGCGGGTCGAGCCGGGGATGACGAGGATTTTCAGGGCGGACATCGCGCGGTCGGACAACGACCCGCTACGAAGTGCCGCAGCTGCCGGTCAGGGCTTGCGATACACCCAGACGCGCGCCGGCGGAAGGTTCATCCAGATCCGCTCGGAGGCCTGCGTGGTGACGCCGGGCAGCGACTTCGGAATCGGCGGCACGACCGAATAGGTGAACTGCACGAAGGGGGCGTTGGGCGACATCGCCGCGAACGCATCGCGCACCAGCTTCATGCGGGTCAGCATCGGCTTGGTGACGAGCGGCAGGCCGGAGACGACGGCCGCGGCTGGGGCGCTCAGGATGTTCCAGAGCGTATCGCGCAGCCGGTAGGCATCGCCCTGAACGACCTTGGCCTGCGGATAGCGGTCGCGCAGCAGCGCGCAGAAGCCGGGATTATATTCGACCAGGACGAGCCGCTTCTGATCGACGCCATGCTCGACCAGCGCATTGGTGATCGCGCCGGTGCCGGGCCCGAGCTCGATCACCGGGCCGGTGCCATGGGGATCGACATACTGCGCCATGGTGCGGGCCAGCAGCCGACCCGACGGCATGACGGCACCCATGTGCAGCGGCTTTTCGATCCATGAGCGGAGGAAGCGCACTTCGTCGTCCAGACGGAGAGGCTTTTTCGACGCACGCACGGACGTATGAAGGGGCATCTCACTACCAGACGGGACCGTTTTCACGGCGATGTCAGAAAAGAGTCACAAAGACGTATAGGTCGCAGGCGAGGCGGTCAAGCCGAACCGTAACGTACGATTAAGGCTGCCGGCCCCGGGTCATACAGTTGAATTTGATAATTTTTTGCATGTGCAGAGCAGCAAAGCCGCCCGACATGCACAACCTGAGGTCGCTCGCCGACATGCCCCGCCCACTCGCCGCAATGACCCGGCTCAGCTTGCCGCCTTGCCGAAGAAATCCTTCACCTTGGTGAAGAAACCGGCGGCCTCGGGCTGCGTCGCCCCGGACGACAGCTTCTCGAACTCGGCCAGCAATTCCTGCTGCTTCTTGGTCAGATTCTGCGGCGTCTCGACCACGACCTGGACATACATGTCGCCGGTCTGGCGCGAGCGCAGCACCGGCATGCCCTTGGCCGCGATCCGGAACCGGCGCCCCGACTGCGCACCGGCCGGAATCTTGACCTTGGTCTTGCCCTTGTCGATCGTCGGCACCTCGAACTCGCCGCCAAGCGCCGCCGTCACCATCGAGATTGGCACCCGGCAGTGCAGGTCGGCGCCATCGCGCTGGAAGAACTCGTGCGTGCTCAGCGACAGGAAGATGTAGAGATCGCCCGGCGGTCCGCCGCGCAGGCCCGCCTCGCCCTCGCCGGCGAGACGAATGCGGGTGCCGTCCTCGACGCCCTGGGGAATGTTGACCGAGAGTGTACGGTCACGTGTGACCCGGCCCGAGCCCGAGCATGACGGGCACGGATCCTCGATCATCTGGCCACGGCCGTGACAGCCGGGGCAGGTCCGCTCCAGCGTGAAGAACCCTTGCGCCTGCCGGACACGGCCGGCACCGCCGCACATCGCGCAGGCCTTCGGTTTGGTGCCGGCCTTGGCGCCGGTGCCGGAGCAGGATTCGCAGGTCACCGAGACCGGAATCTCGATCTGGGCGGTCTTGCCGAGGAACGCCTCCTCGAGCGTGATCTCCATGTTGTAGCGCAGGTCGGCGCCGCGCTCGCGACCCGTTCCGCCGCGGCGCTGCCCGGCCATGCCGAACAGATCCTCGAAAATGTCGGAGAACGAGGAGGCGAAGCCGGCGCCGAAGCCGTGCGCACCCCCCATGCCGCCCTGCTCGAACGCGGCGTGGCCGTAGCGGTCATAGGCGGCGCGCTTGTCGGCGTCGCGCAGCACCTCATAGGCCTCGTTGATTTCCTTGAACTTCACCTCGCTGGAGGCATCGCCCGGATTCTTGTCCGGATGCCACTTCATGGCCAGCTTGCGAAAGGCGCCCTTGAGCTTGGTCTCGTCGGCGTCGCGTTCGACTTCCAGGGTCTCGTAGTAGCAGCGCTTGGTGGACATCAATCAAACCCGCCCGAACTTCGCCCAACAGGAACGGCTCGCGCGACCGTCGCGCGCGTTCCGGGGCCAAATGAAAATGACCCCCATCCAACGAGCCGCGACGTGTGCTCTTGGCATGGGGGTCATGGTCATTACCTCTGCCTCAGTTAAGCAGATTTCTTCTTGTCGTCGTCGACCTCGGTGAACTCCGCGTCGACCACGTCGTCCTTGGCCGCATCGCGAGCCGCGTCGCTCTCGGCCTGCTGCTTGTACATGGCCTCGCCGAGCTTCATCGACGCCTGCGCCAGGGTGTTGGTCTTGGCCTTGATGGCCTCGGCGTCGTCGCTCTTCAGCGCTTCCTTGAGGTCGCTGAGTGCGTCCTCGATGGCGCGGCGCTCGGGCTCGGCGACCTTGGAGCCGTGCTCGGTCAGCGCCTTCTCGGTCGAATGCACCAGCGCATCGCCGTGGTTCTTGGCGTCGACTGCCTCGCGGCGTTTCTTGTCCGCCGCGGCATTGGCCTCGGCGTCCTTGACCATCTTGTCGATGTCGGCCTCCGACAGACCGCCCGAAGCCTGGATGCGGATCTGCTGCTCCTTGCCGGTGGCCTTGTCCTTGGCGGAGACGTTGACGATGCCGTTGGCGTCGATGTCGAACGTCACCTCGATCTGCGGCATGCCGCGCGGCGACGGCGGAATGCCCATCAGGTCGAACTGACCGAGCATCTTGTTGTCGGCCGCCATCTCGCGCTCACCCTGGAAGACCCGGATGGTGACCGCGTTCTGGTTGTCCTCGGCGGTCGAGAACACCTGGCTCTTCTTGGTCGGGATCGTGGTGTTGCGGTCGATGATGCGGGTGAACACGCCGCCCAGGGTCTCGATGCCCAGCGACAGCGGGGTCACGTCGAGCAGCAGCACGTCCTTGACGTCGCCCTGCAGCACGCCGGCCTGAATGGCCGCACCGATCGCCACCACCTCGTCCGGGTTGACGCCCTTGTGCGGCTCCTTGCCGAAGAACTGCTTCACCATCTCCTGGATCTTCGGCATGCGGGTCATGCCGCCGACCAGCACCACTTCGCCGATCTCGCCGGCGGTCAGGCCGGCATCCTTCAGCGCCTTGCGGCACGGCTCGATGGTCTTCTCGACGAGATCGGCCACCAGCGCCTCGAACTTGGCGCGGGTCAGCTTCATCGTCAGATGCTTCGGACCGGACTGGTCCGCGGTGATGAAGGGCAGGTTGATCTCGGTCTGGGTGGTCGACGACAGCTCGATCTTGGCTTTCTCGGCCGCCTCCTTGAGGCGCTGCAGAGCCAGCTTGTCGTTGCGCAGGTTGATGCCCTGCTCCTTCTGGAATTCGTCGGCGAGGTAGCTGACCAGACGCATGTCGAAGTCTTCACCGCCGAGGAAGGTGTCGCCGTTGGTCGACTTCACCTCGAACACGCCGTCGCCGATCTCGAGGATCGAGACGTCGAAGGTACCGCCGCCGAGGTCGTACACGGCGATCGTGCCGGCCTTGGTCTTGTCGAGGCCGTAGGCGAGCGCAGCCGCGGTCGGCTCGTTGATGATGCGCAGAACCTCGAGGCCCGCGATCTTGCCGGCATCCTTGGTGGCCTGGCGCTGGGCATCGTTGAAATAAGCGGGGACGGTGATGACGGCCTGGTCGACCTTCTGGCCGAGATGGGCTTCCGCGGTCTCCTTCATCTTCTGCAGGATGAAGGCGGAGACCTGCGAGGGCGAATACGACTTGCCGTCGGCCTCGACCCAGGCGTCGCCATTGCCGCCCTTCACGATCTTGTAGGGGACGAGCTTCTTGTCCTTCTCGACCATCGGGTCGTCGTAGCGGCGGCCGATCAGGCGCTTCACTGCGAAGAAGGTCCGCTCGGGGTTGGTCACCGCCTGGCGCTTGGCCGGCTGGCCGACCAGCCGTTCGCCATCGTCGCTGAATGCGACGATCGACGGCGTCGTCCGCATGCCCTCAGCGTTCTCGATGACCTTCGACGATTTGCCGTCCATGACGGCCACGCACGAATTCGTGGTGCCGAGATCGATCCCGATGACCTTTCCCATGGTCCCATATTCCTTCTTTTTGCGGCAGGTTGGGAGGGGCCCTGACGGCGCCCCCATCCAAAACCCCCTCAGATCAAATGCTCGCGATATTGCGACGATGAGCGTCATATAGGAGGGGGGGACTGACCCGCAAGGACCGGTCCAGGGGTTCAGACCAACGAAAATGACGGCCGTCCCCGAAGAGCCTCACGATGGCACAGACAGCACCGTCAGCATGCTCGGATCCGCCAATCATCGCATGAACGGCCAGAGCGAAGCCGGGAAAGCAACCGCGGAAAGTGCCTCAATCTGGCACCGCTGTTCTGCCGATGTGACCGAAATGCGTTGTTAACCCCCGCGCCCTAGCCTGCCGCACTCCTGGGACCGGAAGAGGCATGATGACCGAGACCGAGCGGGGCCTTGCGCAGCGCGCGCGCGAAGCCAGCCAAAGCGCCTTCCTGGGACCGGTCATCTGCATCATCTTGGTTGCGGCGGCCTGGCTCCGATACACGCTTCCTCTCAATGTCGATGTCAGCTGGTGGCTCCTGGTCAGTGAGCGCATGCTCGACGGCCAGCGGCTCTACGTCGACATCCTGGAGACCAACCCGCCGATGGCCGGATCGGTCTATCTTCTGGCCGTCGCGCTGGCGCGTGCGATCCATCTCAGGCCGGAGCTGGCGACGACGATCCTGATCTTCGCGCTGACCGTCCTGTCCTTGACGCTGGTGTGGCTGGTGCTGCGGACGTCAGCCCTGCGCAATCGCCTGACGGATGGCCGGCTTGCGGCCTGGACGGCCGCTCTGCTTCTGATCGCACCCATGTACGATTTCGGCCAACGGGAACATCTCGCTTTGATCACCGTGCTGCCGGCGCTGGCGGTGTACATTCTGCGCGCCAGGGGTGAGCGGGTGCTCCCCGCCGCCGTGCTCATCGCCGGGCTCAGCGCCGGCGTCACGATGAGCTTCAAGCCCTATTTCGCGTTCAGCGTCGGCTTCTGCATTCTCGCCGCGGCCGCCCAGGCGCGCGACTGGCGCGTGCTGTTCGCGCTGGAGAACTGGATCGCCGCGGCTCTGGTGCTGATCAACGCCGCCTGCATCTACCTGTTCTTCCCTGAATATTTCACCATCATCTATCCGCTGGTCCGCGACGTTTACCTTCTTTTGAAGGCGCCGGTGCCGACCATCCTGGTGACCCTGCCGATGGGCCTGTGGCTGGCCGGAGCAGCCATCGTCCTCCTCCTCCAGCGCAAGGCCCACGAGCGCGACGCGGCCGCATTCACGACGCTGGCGGCGTCGCTCGGGTTCCTGGTCTCGTTCGTCGCGCAGCAAAAGGGCTGGGGCTACCATGCCTATCCGATGGTCGCGCTGGCGCTGCTCGCGGCCGGCCTGGCGGCTTCGGCAGTCGACACCAGCCGCGACGTCGGGCGCTGGCCGCGCGTGGCCACGGCTCTCGCCAGTGCCGTCCTCTTCGTCCAGTCCTGCCTCTGGTTCAATGGCAGCGTCGACGTCCAGCAGATCGAAGCCGAGGTGGCGCGACTGGGACCGCGCCCGAGCATGCTGGTGCTCAGCGCCGCCGCGGTGATCGGTCACCCCATGGTGCGGACGCTGCAGGGTACCTGGATCTCGCGCCAGGAGGCGTTCTGGGTGCGGGAAATCGTTCGCCGGTCGCAAAAGGACGGAACCATCGATTTGCCGACCGCGCGGCGGCTCGAATCCTATGTGGAACGCGAGCGCGCCGGGATCATCGCCGACTTCCGGAAACAGCCGCCCGACGTCGTCCTGATCGACAACCAGAACAGTGACTGGGGCGATTGGGTTCGTTCCGACCCTGAGCTCAAGGCCCTGCTGGAGCCCTATGTGCTGGTGCAGACCGTCGACGGCGTCGAGATCCTGAAGCGCAGCTAGCATTGCTGCCGGCAAGGCCCCCTTCGATTTGCCGCCAAAATGCCTGATGAATTCGCCCCGATGGACAGCCTCATCGCCGCAGGCGATCAAAACCGCGCGTCCGGCCTGTTGCAGAGGGAGCAAAGCCGCTAAAAGCATCGCCGCCGACGACCACGCTGGCGAGGACCCAGACGCCTCCGCGCGAGGCCCCGGTCAACGAGGCAAATGTTTGATGATGATCTTTCGACTCTTCACCGCGGCCACCCTGCTGATCTCGCTGTTGCACCCCGCATTGGCCGCGGACGCCATATTTCCGCCCGGTGTCCGCGTCGGTCTCGCGCCCCTGGTCGGGCTCGCCAAGGCCAAGAATTTCTCCGGCTTCGAAACCGAGGATCAGAGCGTCAAGGTGCTGTTGACCGAACTGCCGGCAGCCGCCTATGGCGAGGTGAAGAACGCGTTTGCCGCCAATCCGGGCGGTGCCGGCGGCATCAAGCCGGAGAGCATCGAGACCGCGGCAGGCACGGCCTACTACACCGTGGAGAACGGCCGTGACGGCGCCGCGCCCGTGCGGCGCTACTCGATGATCCTGCCCGGAAGCGGCTTCTCAGGCTACGTGGCGGTGCAGATCCCCGAAGCCGCAAGCCGGATCTATACCGACGACGCCGTGCGCCAGATGTTCGCCTCCGCCGTGATCCGCAAGGACGTCCCGGTCGATGAGCAACTGTCGATGATGCCGTTCAAGGTCACCGACCTCTCCGGCTTCAAGACCATCCGCACGCTGGGACCGGGCGCGCTGATTCTCGCCGATGGCGACGATGAGAAAGGCTTCGAGGCAGCACCGTTCGTGGTGATCGGGCTCGTGGCCGGCGTGGCGCCCGAGGCCGGCGACCGCGGCCGCGTCGCGCAGCAGGCGGCCACCACCATTCCGGGGGTCCGGGAAGCCCGCATCACGATGTCGGAGCCGATCCGCATCGATGGCATGCCGGCCTATGAGACCCGCATCGAGGCCACCAGCGGCAAGGACAATACGCCGGTGACCGTCGTGCAATGGCTGCGTTTCGGCGGGCCGAACACGCTGCGGATCATCGGCAGCGCGCCGCGCGACCAGTGGTCGGCGGCCTTCCCGCGCTTTCGCGCCGTCCGCGACGGCATCCAGCCGAGAGGCTAGCGACGTCCCAGCTCAGCTCGACCGCCTGACATAGATGTCGATGTCCCCGACGGTCTCGGACAGGCGGTAGTCGCGGAGCAGGCGCTCGAGCTCCGGACTTGCCCGAAGCCACTGGCCCCAATGGCCCGTCATGTTGTCGACCAGCACGATCGCCGGGCTGGTGCGCCGGAAATCGTCGATCAAACCTCTGCGCTCTCGCTCGAGATAGGACTGAAACACGGCGAGCCGCCGCGAGTCTCCCGATTCGGTCGCGCGCACATAGTTGGCGTAACTCGCGATCAGTAGGCTTTGTTGTCGCGAGGCCCAGATGCCGCCGACGGCCCGCGTCAGGGGATGCCCGATGCCGCCGTCGCCCGAGATCGCCAGGATGGTCGGATGCGCCAGGCCGAGGCGGGCGATCGCAGGCTGCAGCATGCGCACGTCGATGACGTGGTTGAACCACACCATCCCAGCCATGAACAACGATGCCGCAACGGCGGCGGTCCCGATGCTGGGCCTGCGGGGCTGCTGGTCGGGGCCAGTCTCCCACGAGCCGATGGCGTAACCGAAGCCGAGCCAGGCAAAGGCCATCATCGGGTAGGAATGATACGGCCAGCCTTTGCGCTGCAGCAGGTAGACGAATGCGAACGCGATCGCCCCCGTCAGCAACAGCAGCATCGTTGGCCTCACTCCGCGGTCTTGCTGGAGCGCGAGCGCGGCCATCAAGGTGATGGCCCAGAGCGCAATTGCTGGCTTCATCACCATTTCGCCGAGCGGAAGACCGACCGAATAGACGTCCCGGATCAGCGGCCACATCTCGCTGAAATACTCCGGAAAGAACATCACCGTGCAGGCGCCGTATCCAACCACGAGGGCGGCTGCGATGACGGTTTCGAGACTGCAGAGGATCCGCGGCGATTTCAGACGGGCGGCCAGGAGGGCGTACACGCTCAGCATGGCCAGCGAAAAATGCGGCTTGAAGCAAAGAGCCAGCCCGAGACCGACGCCGGCAACCGCGATGCCCCACAACGAAGGCGCCTCGCGGTTGATCCGAAGCGCCAGCACCGCAAAGACCGGCATCAGCTCGATGACGGCGATGTGCTCGCGCTGCCCAAAGGATTGGACGGGCAACACGACCAGCACAAGCAGCGCCGTGATCGCGAGCGGCCACCTCTGGCCAGCGGACAGCGCGGTCGAGCGTCGCAAAATCGAGGCGCTGAGCCCGAGCGACAGCACCACGGCAATCATCACCATCGCATCGACGACGCGTTCAGCGGGAAGATCCAACGCCCGCGCGAGCAGGATGCCCGGGACGTAGACCAGGACCGCCATCGGCGGGTTGGTCTCCAGGATCTCCGAATAGAGCCGCTGGCCCTCCAGCCAGCGCTCGCCGGCGATCAGGAGCCAGCTCACGTCGCTGTTCGCGGCAACCAGCTGCCGCATCAAGATACCGACGGCGAAGACAGTGACGAGGACCAGCCAGCCCGTCAGGCCCGACCATCGTTCTGCAGTCTTGACCGGCTGCAGAACGAAGCCGCCATCCGCCTGGACATCGATGGTCATGGTGCCGGTTGCTGTTCCCCGTTGATTTACGGACCATACCGAGGCACCTTTAATCGATTGTTTATTTCTGCCGCGACAATTTTTGGTTTATCGTCGGGCGGTCATGGCCGGCCTCATCGAGGCCTGGTGCGTCATGTGCCCGCCGACGGATTGGCGCGTCGTGTCTCGGACCACAGGGATGAGGATGAACCGACGACAGATCCTCCGGGCGCTCGGCAGCTCGGCGTTTGCAGCAGCAATGGCCAACCGCGCCGATGCGGCGGCCGCGTCGATCAAGCCGGACGACGCATCGGCGCTGCTCGTGATCGACGTCCAGAACTGCTTCCTGCCCGGCGGCAGCCTCGCCGTGAAGGACGGCGAGCAGGTCGTGCCGGTCATCAACAGGATCGCGAAGGCGTTCAGCAACGTGGTCCTGACGCAGGACTGGCACACACCGGGACATGTCTCGTTTGCCTCCAGCCATTCTGGCAAGAAGCCGTTCGAGCTGATCGATCTCGCTTATGGCAAGCAGGTGCTGTGGCCGGATCATTGCGTGCAGGGCACCGACGGCGCGGCGCTGTCGAAGGATCTCGCAATCCCGCAGGCCGAGCTCATTCTGCGCAAGGGCTTCCACAACGACGTCGACAGCTACTCGGCCTTCACCGAAGCCGACGGCAAGACCAGCACGGGCCTCGCCGCCTATCTGAAGGCGCGCGGCATTGCCCGCGTATTCGTGGCGGGATTGGCGACCGATTTCTGCGTGGCCTGGACCGCGCTCGACGCGCGCAAGGCGGGTCTCGACACCTATGTGATCGAAGACGCCTGCCGCGGCATCGACACCCAGGGCTCGCTCGCGAAAGCCTGGACCGACATGGCCGCCGCCGGCGTCAAGCGGATCGGCTCCGAAGACATCGCGGTATAGCCTCGCGCGACACGTCTTGGCCCAAACAAAAAGCCACGGGCGCAACGCCCGTGGCTTTTTCGATTTCCGGGATCGGCCAGCGTCCGTCAGGCGGCGCTGTTGGACTGGTCGTTGGCGGGCGCAGGCTTCGCGCCCCCCTTGGACACGCCGACCAGCGCGGGGCGCAGAATACGTTCGCCGATCATGAAGCCGGCCTGCACGACCTGCACCACGGTGCCGGAGGGAACGGAGGGATCCGGGACCTCGTACATCGCCTGCTGGAAGTTGGGGTCGAACTTCTGCCCCGTGGGGTCGAACTTCTTGACGCCGTTCTTCTCCAGCGTGTTGAGCAGGGAGCGTTCGGTCAGCTCGACGCCCTCGATCAACGACTTGAGGCCGGCATCGGCATTGGCACGGGTTTCCTCCGGCACTGCGTCGAGCGCGCGCTGCAGATTGTCGGCAATGTCGAGCACATCGCGCGCAAAGCCGGTGATGCCGTACAGGCGCGCATCCGCGACTTCACGGGCGGTCCGCTTGCGCAGATTCTCCATCTCGGCCAGCGTGCGCAGCATCTTGTCACGCGCGTCGGCCGCTTCCTTGGCGAAGGCCTCGGCAGAGCCGGTCTCGGGATCGTCGGGCATGATGTACGGCTTGGAGACGACGGGTTCGCTGGCCTGCGCCGGGTTTTCCGGATCATTCTTGTGCAGGTCGGGATCGGTCATGGACAGACTTCTCGCAAATTCGGCTGAACGGGTTCTTGGGATGTCGGGCGGGATATCGTGCTTTAGGCAGCGAAAATCAAGCGCGACCTAACGAACGCGCCGGTGGCGCTGTCGGCGGGTTAACCATCTCATTCGTCAGCCACCCAGCAGTCGGCTGACGAGACGCGCGGCATAGTCGACGGTCGGAATCACCCTTGCATAGTTCAATCGGGTGGGACCGATGACGCCGAGCACGCCGACGATGCGCCCGGTGGCATCAGTGTAAGGCGAGACGATCGTCGACGATCCCGACAATGAGAACAGCTTGTTCTCGGAGCCGATGAAGATGCGGACCCCTTCCGCGCTCTCTGCGCGTCCCAGGAGATCGACGACGCCGCGCTTGGTCTCGAGATCATCGAACAGGCGCCTGACCCGTTCGAGATCTTCGAGCGCGTGCAGATCCTCCAGGAGGTTGGCGTGGCCACGCACGATCAGCTGGCGATCGTCGCTGTCGCCGCCGGACCAGCTCGCGACGCCGGCGGCGATCACCTTCTGCGTCAGCTGATCGAGCTCGGCACGATCATGCGTCAGCGCCGTCTCGAGCTCGAGCCGCGCTTCCGCCAGCGTCCGCCCCCTGATCCTGGCATTGAGGAAATTCGACGCCTCGGTCAGCGCCGAGGACGGCACGCCCGGCGGCAGCGCCAGCACCCGGTTTTCGACCTGTCCGTCCTCGCCGACCAGCACGACGAGCGCGCGCTCGGGTTCCAGCCGGACGAATTCGATGTGCTTCAGCCTTGTGTTGGATTTTGCGGTCAGAACGACGGCAGCGGCGCGGGTCAGACCGGACAGCCGCGTCAGCGCCTCGTCGAGTGCAGCCTCGACCGACTGCGCCCGGCCGACGGACGCAAGCTGGCTCTGGATCGATTGCCGCTCGGCTTCGGTCATGTCCCCGACCTGCATCAGGGCATCGACGAAGAAGCGCAAGCCCGCCTCGGTGGGCAGGCGGCCGGCCGAGGTATGTGGCGCAAAAATCAGGCCGAGCTGCTCGAGATCGGCCATCACGTTGCGCACCGAGGCTGGCGACAATGGAACCGCGATCAGGCGCGAGATGTTGCGCGAGCCGACCGGCTCGCCGGTCGCGAGATAGCTTTCGACGATCTGCCGAAAGATCTCGCGCGACCGCTCGTTGAGCTGCGCAAGCCCTGCAGGCGGTGTCATCAGGTTGATCGGATCGTGGTGGGCCACCAGAGACTCTCCTCCCCACTTGCCTATAATGTGTCCATGCGGCGGCTCGGTGGCAAGCGGGTCATGAGGAGGGGGCTCCCGGCGCGACGACGGTCCCCTGATAAACCCTTGCCGCTGCCGGTCCCGGCTCCTACAAGGCCGTCCAAACACCCTCTTTTGCCTCTTTCACGGAGAGAATCATGCGGCCGAGCCGCCGTGCACCGGATGAACTGCGGGCCGTGAGCCTGGAACGCGGCGTCGTTAAATACGCCGAGGGCTCCTGCCTGGTGAAGTTCGGCGACACCCATGTGCTGGTCACCGCCACCCTGGAAGACCGGCTGCCGCCCTGGCTCAAGGGCCAGGGGCGCGGCTGGATCACGGCCGAATACGGCATGCTGCCGCGCGCCACGCTGGAGCGGACCCGTCGCGAGGCCTCCGCCGGCAAGCAGACCGGCCGCACGGTCGAAATCCAGCGCCTGATCGGGCGCTCGCTGCGCACCGCCATCGACCTGGAAGCGCTCGGTGAGCGCCAGATCACGGTCGATTGCGACGTGCTGCAGGCCGATGGCGGCACCCGGACGGCATCGATCACCGGCGCCTGGGTGGCGCTGGCCGACTGCATCAAGTGGATGAAGTCGCGCAACATGATCAAGACCGAGGTGCTGCGCGCCAACGTCGCCGCGATCTCCTGCGGCATCTACAATGGCACGCCGGTGCTCGATCTGGATTACGCTGAGGATTCCGAGGCTGAGACCGACGCCAATTTCGTCATGACCGGCGACGGCCGCATCATCGAGGTCCAGGGCACGGCAGAAAAGACGCCGTTCACCGAGGCCGAATTCCTGGCGCTGATGGCGCTCGCGCGCAAAGGCGTCGCCCGGCTGGTCGATCTGCAGAAGCTGGCGGTCGCGTGAGCAGTCCGCACCGCAAGCTCTCGGGGCGCATCGTCATCGCAACCCACAATCCCGGCAAGCTGGCCGAGATGCGTGAGCTGCTGGCGCCCTACGGCATCGAGGCCGTTTCGGCCGGCGAGCTCGGGCTGGGCGAGCCCGACGAGACCGGTGACACGTTCGAGTCCAATGCGCGGATCAAGGCGGTGGCCGCGGCGGAGGCGGCGCAGCTGCCGGCCTTCGCCGACGATTCAGGCATCGTCGTCGACGCGCTCGACGGCGCACCCGGCATCTACTCCGCACGCTGGGCAGGGCCGGACAAGGATTTCACCGCGGCAATGACGCGGATCGAGCGCCTGCTGCAGGAGCGCGGCGCGACGGATGCCGGCAAGCGCGGTGCACATTTCGTCTCGGCGCTGTGCGTGGCCTGGCCGGACGGCCATATCGAACAGGTCGAAGCGCGCGTCGACGGCACCTTGGTGTGGCCGCCGCGCGGCACGGCCGGCTTCGGCTACGACCCGATGTTCCTGCCGGACAATCACGATCGCACTTTCGGCGAGATGACGAGCATCGAGAAGCACGGCCTGCCGCCGCTCGGCCTCGGCCTGTCGCATCGGGCGCGCGCCTTCGTGAAGCTCGCGGAGATCTGCCTTGACCAGCGCTGACAGCGAAGCGTTCGGCGTCTATGTGCACTGGCCGTTCTGCCTGTCGAAATGTCCCTATTGCGACTTCAACAGCCACGTCCGGCACGCCGCCATCGACCAGGACCGCTTCGCCCGCGCCTTCGCCCAGGAGATCGCGACCACCGCCGCCCGCACCGGGCCGCGCACCGTCACCTCGATCTTCCTCGGCGGCGGCACGCCGTCGCTGATGCAGCCGCAGACCGTCGGCGCCATTCTCGATGCGATCGGCAAACATTGGCGCGTCGCTGGCGATGTCGAGGTGTCGCTGGAGGCCAATCCGACCAGCGTCGAGGCAACGCGCTTTGCCGGCTATCGCGCGGCCGGCGTCAACCGGGTCTCGCTCGGCGTCCAGGCGATGGACGATGCGTCGCTCAAGATGCTGGGACGACTGCACACCGCCGAGGAGGCGATGAACGCCGTCGCCATCGCCCGCGGCGCCTTCGATCGCTATTCCTTCGACCTGATCTATGCACGCCCCGACCAGACCCCCGCGATGTGGACCGAGGAGCTGACGCGCGCAATCGGCGAGGCGGCCGAGCATCTGTCGCTCTATCAGCTCACCATCGAAGAGGGCACGCCGTTCTTCGGCCTGCACGCTGCCGGCAAATTGAAGACGCCGGACGAAGGTCTGGCGCGCACGCTGTACGACGTCACGCAGGACGTTTGCGGCCGTCATGGCCTGCCGGCCTATGAGATCTCCAATCACGCCCGCCCCGGCGCGGAGTGCCGGCACAATCTCGTCTACTGGCGCGGCCAGGAATATGCCGGCATCGGTCCCGGCGCCCATGGCCGGCTCGACATCGACGGCATCCGGCACGCCACCGCGACCGACAAGCGGCCGGAGGCCTGGCTGATGCGGGTCGAGTCCAACGGGCATGGCGTCATGACCGACGATCAGCTCAACCGCGAGGAGCGCGCCGACGAATTCCTGCTGATGGGGCTGCGCCTCGCCGAAGGCATCGATCCCCGGCGCTATGCCGCGATCTCGGGACGATCGCTCGATCCGCGCCGCATCGCGCTGTTGCGCGAAGAAGGCGCCATCATCGTCGATCCGAACGGCCGGCTGCGCGTGACGCAGGACGGCTTTCCCGTGCTCGACGCCGTCGTCGCCGATCTCGCCGCCTGAGGCGGGCGATCGACCTCAGGTCGCGCTGAAGCTCTTGGGCGCGCCGGCCACCGCCTGACCGCCCCCCGAGCCGACACGCATGACCGCCAGCCCGCGCTCATTGGTGCCGTCGCTGCGGAAACGAAACAGCCCGTCGATGCCGGCAAAGCCCGACGCATTGGTCAGGACGTCCGGCGCGAAGCGCTGATTGCCTTGGGTGCGCGCCAGCGCCGCGACCAGCGCCACGGCGTCATAGGCCAGCGTCGCCGTGCGCACGGGATCGCCGCCGAAGCGCGTGCGGTAACGGCCGGCGAAGGCGCGGAAGCCTGCGGGATCCGGCGCGGCGTAGAGGCCGCCCTGCAGGCTGGCGCTGTTGTAGACGCGCGGATTGTCCCACAGCCCGGTGCCCAGCAATTGGATGTTGCGCAAATTCGCGCCGGCGGTCGTGAGTGCATCCGCCGTCGCGACGACCGCTTCGCCGTCATCGGCCAGCAGCAGCGCGTCGGCACCGCCGAGCGCTTGCGCCACGTTGCGTGCCGCCATGGTGCGATCGCCGGAATATTTCTCGAACGCCACGATGCGTCCGCCGCGGCGGCTGACCGCCGTCTTGAACGCGCCCTCGACGACGGTGCCGTAGGCGTTGTCGGGCAGCAGCGCCGCGAACGAGCGTTTGCCGACGCCGGCCGAGTAGTCGACGATCCGGCTGGCATCGGACTCCGGCAGGAAGCTGAGGAGATAGACGCCGCGGCCGGCCACGCTCGAATCGGTCGAGAACGCGATCACCGAGATGTTGCGCGTGCGCGCCACCTGGGCGGTCGCCGGCACGGAGCCCGCGAACAGCGGCCCGAGCAGGATCTCCGCGCCTTCATCGCAGGCCTGTTGTGCGCCTTGCTGCGCCCCTTGCGGGCTGCCCGCATCGTCCTTGATCAGGAGCTGGATGTTGGGGTTCTGAAACTCGGCGAGCGCCATCTCGGCCGCGTTCTTCATCGACTGCGCGGCCACGCCGGCATTGCCGGACGCCGACAGCGGCAGAATCAGCCCGACCTTGACCTGGCCATTGCCGGCGACCGCCGGCTGCTGCGGCGGCCCCGCTGGGGCGACCGACTGCTCGAACGGATTTTGCACGCCGGAGCATGCCGACAGCAGCGGCGCGCCGATGATCAGGCCAAGCGCCGTTCGCCGGGCAACCGCATGGGCTCCCGGACCGTGAGACTTGGGATGACGCGGGCCCACCATGGCATCTCTTCGTTCGGCCGAGTCCGGCCAGAAGTTCCCCAATCGCACGCCCTCAGGGCCGTGCTGATTCACTCATATTGTCGACGAATAGTTAAGCAAAACAAAAGGCTGTCAGCGCCACACGGCCGATCAATTCGACGTTTTGCACGGCATATCCCCCGCTTGCACGGCCCCCCGATTCCTCTGCGGTTTCGCAACTGAAGCTCCGATGAACGGCTCTCGCGCGGACTGATCGGAACTTCAATACGGCGCATAGCCGTTCCCCTGTGGCATTCCCGCGTCAGGCCCTTTAAATTACCTCGATGGGCGCGAAGGCAATCCTGAACACGTCGCCGCACGACGGCAAATCTTCCACCACATGGACCTATCTTGTGGCGGGGCACTGCGTGGCGGCGCCCAAGGCGCAGCCGGGCCTGCATCTCGTTGCAACACCAATCGGCAATCTCGGCGACATTACGTTGCGCGCGTTGGAAACCCTGGCCGGCGCCGACCTCATCCTTTGTGAGGACACGCGAATCACGCGGCGGCTGACCGAGCGATACGGCCTCGCCGCAGAGCTCGCGGCCTATCATGAACATAATGCCGAAGCCGTCAGGCCAAAGATATTGCGACGTTTGGCTGAGGGTGCGGCGATTGCGCTCGTGTCGGACGCCGGCACGCCGCTGATCTCCGATCCCGGCTACAAGCTCGTGCGCGAGGCCTGTGACGCCGGCCATGCGGTCACCGCACTGCCCGGGCCCTCGGCGGTGTTGGCGGCGCTCAGCGTGGCGGCGCTGCCGACCGACCGCTTCTTCTTCGAGGGGTTCCTGCCGGCCAGGCAACAGGCGCGGCGCACGCGGCTGTCGGAGCTCGCGCGCATCGAGGCGACGCTGGTGATGTTCGAAGCCGGCAGCCGGGTGCAGGAGACGCTGGCCGATCTCGCCGACGCCATGACGGGACGTCAGGCCGCGATCTGCCGCGAGCTCACCAAGCTGCATGAGGAGATCCTGCGCGGGGCCATCACCGAGCTTGCGGCACATGCCGCTGAGCTCGAAACCCGCGGGGAATTCGTGCTGGTGGTCGGGCCGCCGCCGCGCGACGCCGAACTCATGACCGACGGCGCGCTCGACGCGCTCCTGAAGGAGCTGCTGCCGCGATCGAGCGTGAAGGACGCGGTGATGCACGCGGTCGAGCTGTCGCGCCGCCCCCGGCGCGAGGTCTATGCGCGCGCGCTCGAGCTTGCGAAGGACGCCCGGGCGGGAGAGGCCGATGGCGAAGACTGAGCGCGCCACGCCGGAGAAGCCCGCAAAGGCCGCGGCGCCGGAGCGCGTCGCCGCCTTCCGCACCGGCCTGTCGGCGGAAGCGCGGGGCGCGGCGTTGTTGATGGCCAAGGGCTATCGCATTCTCGCCAAGCGCTTTCGCACGCCCCACGGCGAGATCGACATCATCGCCCGCAAGCGCAACCTCGTCGCCTTCATCGAGGTCAAGGCCCGCGCCTCGCTCGACGATGCCGCCTATGCGGTGACGCCGCGCCAGCAGCGGCGCATCATCGATGCCGCGCAGGCCTGGCTGATGGCGCATCCCGACCATGCCGAATTCGAATTGCGCTTCGACGCGATTCTCGTTGCACCGCGCAGCCTGCCGCGCCATCTGGTGGCGGCGTTCGACGCCAGCACCTGACATGAACTCACTGCAGAGAGCAGGGACCAGCCCATGACACTGAATGTCGCCGTCCAGATGGACCCGATCGCGCGCATCAACATTCGCGGCGACTCGACCTTCGCGATGCTGCTCGAAGCGCAGCGGCGCGGGCATGGCCTGTGCTACTACACGCCCGACAAGCTGTCGCTGCGCGGCGAGGAGCTCTACGCCCCGGTGCAGGCGCTGACGGTGCGCGACGAGATCGGCGATCACTTCACGCTTGGCGAGCCGAAGCCGACTGCGCTGGCCTCGTTCGACGTCGTGCTGCTGCGACAGGATCCGCCGTTCGACCTCGCCTACATCACCTCGACCCATTTCCTCGAGCGCATCCATCCGAAGACGCTGGTGGTCAACGATCCCGCGAGCGTGCGCAATGCGCCGGAAAAGCTGTTCGTGATGAACTTTCCGCAGCTGATGCCGCCGACCCTGATCTCGCGCGATCTCGACGAGATCAACGCGTTTCGCGCCCAGCATGGCGCCGTCGTGATGAAGCCGCTGCATGGCCATGGCGGCGCGGCGGTGTTTCGCGTGATGCCGCAGGACATGAATTTCGGATCGCTGTTCGACATGTTCTCGGTGACGTTCAAGGAGCCCTGGGTGATCCAGCGTTTCCTTCCCGAGGTGAAGCATGGCGACAAGCGCATCATCCTGGTCGACGGCGAGTTCGCCGGCGCCGTCAACCGTGTGCCGGCGGCCGATGATCTGCGCTCCAACATGGTGCGCGGCGGCGCTGCGCAGGCCACCGATCTCAGCGCGCGCGAGCGCGAGATCTGCGACACGCTCGGTCCGGAATTGCGCGCGCGTGGCCTGCTACTGGTCGGCATCGACGTGATCGACGGCAATCTCACCGAGATCAACGTGACCTCGCCGACCGGCATCCGCGCCATCGCGCGGCTCGGCGGGCCGGATATCGCGGCCCGCGTCTGGGACGTGATCGAGGCCAAGCGGCGCTGACCTCGCGGGCGAAGACATCCGCCGCCGCCGCATATAGCTGGGGATAAGGCCGACCGAGGCATCGGGCGCGGGACATTCCGATGCTCCCGGCACGAGGTGCAAGCGCTGACAGCCGCAAAATCCGTGTTATGACGCAATCCTCATGCGTCTCGTCCTCACCACCTGGAACATCAACTCGGTGCGCCTGCGCATCGACCTCGTCGCCAAGCTCATCAAGCAGGTCAGGCCGGACGTGCTGTGCCTGCAGGAAACGAAGTGCATCGACGATGCCTTCCCGTTGAAGCGCTTCAAGCGGCTCGGCTACGAGCACATCGCGCTGAACGGGCAGAAGGGCTATCATGGCGTCGCCGTGATTTCGAAATGGCCGTTCGAGGACACCAATGTCCGGACCTTCTGCGACAAGGTCGATTCGCGCCACATCTCGGTGGCCTTCGGCGAGAAGGCGCAGCTCACGCAGCCGCTGGTGCTGCATAATTTCTACGTACCGGCCGGCGGCGACATTCCCGATCCCGCGCTCAATCCGAAATTCGAACACAAGCTGCAGTTCCTCGACGAGATGAAGGCGTGCGAGCCGCTGCATCCGCGCGGCGGCGATCGGCACATCCTGGTCGGCGATCTCAACGTCGCGCCGTACGAGAACGACGTCTGGTCGCACAAGCAGCTCCTGAAGGTGGTCTCGCACACGCCGATCGAGTGCGAGAAGCTGCTGGCGGCGCAGACCGAGGGCGAGTGGGTCGACGTCGCGCGCGAGCGCATCGCGATGTCTGAAAAGGTCTACACGTGGTGGAGCTACCGCGCCGCCGACTGGACCGTCGGCAACCGCGGCCGCCGCCTCGACCATATCTGGGTCTCACGCGCGCTGAAGGACGGTGTGTCCGATTTCAGCATCCTGCGCGACGCGCGCAGCTGGGAGCGGCCATCGGATCACGTCCCGGTCACGGTGACGCTCGACGTGTAGTCCGGCAAAGCGTCCTGTTGGTTGAATTGAATGCTCCTCGCGATCTTCGGTCACCTCTTCGCTTCGGGAGAGGTGGATCACCGTTGCCGCGCCATTTGAGCTTCACCGCACCATTCTGGAGCGGGCGTCCTCACGCGAATCACGACGTCAGCTTGGCGCCTGCCACCAGGATGTCGTTGGCGATGCGGCTGGCGCGATGGGCGAACTCGTCGCGCAGGCGCCGCGCCGCGACTGCATCGCTTTCCAGCACGCGTTGAAACAGGCTGCGCGAGATCCGCACCACGGTCGAATATTCCAGGGCCGTCGCGGTGGCCGGGCGCCGCATCTCGACCAGCAGCGCCAGCTCGCCGATCAGCATGCTCGGCGTCGCGACGATCTCGGCCCCAGCCTCATCGCTGATGCGCAACGCGCCGCGCTGGACGACATAGCCGCAATCGGCCGTGTCGCCCTCGCGGAACAGCGCTTCACCATTTTGGATGTTACGCTGCTCGGACCCGATCGCGATCATGCGCAAGGAATCGCTTCCCAGCAGACGCAGCGTCGGGACCCGCTCCAGCAGCGCAATATCGTCTTCGATCGACATCAAGAGCCCGGGGAAGGCGGAATGGAAACAATATCATAGGCGGCGAACCGCCATCCCCGAACCTATCACGGTACCAACTTGTAGCCACCCGCCTCAGTGACGAGAATCTCTGGATTAGCGGCATCTTTCTCGATCTTCTGCCGCAGACGGTAAATATGCGTTTCCAGCGTATGGGTGGTGACGCCGGAATTGTACCCCCAGACCTCCTGGAGCAGCGTCTCGCGCGATACCGGCTGCTGGCCGGCCCGGTACAGGAAGCGCAGGATCGCCGTCTCCTTCTCCGTGAGCCTGACCTTGCGCGCATTCGCGCCCGTCAGCATCTTGGAGCCGGGACGGAAGCTGTACGGCCCGACCGAGAACACCGCGTCCTCGCTGGCCTCATGCTGGCGCAACTGGGCGCGGATGCGCGCCAGCAGCACGGCGAATCGGAACGGCTTGGCGACATAGTCGTTGGCGCCCGATTCGAGGCCTAGAATCGTATCGGAATCGGTGTCGTGCCCGGTCAGCATGATGATCGGAGCCTTGAAGCCGCCCTTGCGCAGGGATCGCACCACCTCGCGGCCGTCGGTGTCGGGCAGGCCCACATCCATCAGAACCAGATCCGGCGAATTGGCCTTTGCAGCGCTGGCGCCTTTGGCGCCGGTATCGACGGCCTGAGCCTCGAACTCGTCATGCAGCGAGAGCTGCTCCATCAGGGTGTCGCGCAGATCGGTGTCGTCATCCACGATCAGGATCTTGCGGGCATTGGCCATTGGTACAATCCTCTTGGTGGCGCCGGCGGGATCGGGTGAGTGGCGCCGTCAACGGTGGGCAAACAGGCTCATCAACCCTGTTTCGTCTTGAAGTAGGGGGCTGTTACCGATTCACAAGCGCCCGTTACTCTACTCCAGAATTGGCAGGGATTGAGATGAATGTCCTGTTCGACCCTCGCGGCGGACCATTTGCCGACATTAAGGCAATTGCCGGGCAATGCATGGCAATGAAAAGGCACGTTGTTTCATATCTTTATGGACGAGGCCGCGTGGCATGCAGGCTGGCCTGATCGCGATTCGCACCGCTGCCGGGTGCCGGCAGCGCGGCTGGCTCAGGATTTGGGGCCACGTCATTCCGGTCGCCCTGGGCCGCGGCGGCGTTCTTGCCAACAAGCGCGAGGGCGACGGCGGCACCCCCCGCGGGATTTTCCGGCCGCGCCGGCTGTGGTGGCGGGCCGACCGTCACCCGCGCCCGCGCACCTTCCTGCCGGTGCGCCGGATCGGCGCCGAGGACGCCTGGTGCGAGGACCCCGCCGACCGCCATTATAATCAGCCGGTCCGGCTGCAGGGCGACCGGCCGGGGGACCGGCTGGCGCGCAACGACCACCTCTACGACTTCATCATCGAGATCGACCACAACACGCAGCCCCGGATTGCAGGCCGCGGCAGCGCGGTCTTCCTGCATCTGGCGCGGCCGAATCTCGGCCCCACCGCAGGCTGCGTAGCCATGACCCGGCCGGCGATGCTGCGTCTGTTGCAAAGGATCGGCCCGCACACCAGAATCGTCATCGAATGAAGAAGCAGACCGGGGAGGACATCATGCGCGGACCGGACCAGCCTGCCAGCGCCTCGGGCATCCTGCGCGAGCATTGGCGCGAGGGTCGCAAGCTGGCGGCGCTGCCGCCCGATCTGCGTCCGCGGGACCGCATCGAGGGCTATGCGATCCAGGCCGAGATCGAGACCCGGTCGGATCAGCCGCTGTTCGGGTGGAAGATCGCCGCCACCAGCGAAGCCGGCCAGCGGCACATCAACGTCGCCGGTCCGATGGCCGGACGAATTTTGGCCGAGACGGTGCTGCCGGTCGGTGGCACCGCAGCGATGGCCGGCAATGCCATGCGGGTCGCCGAGCCGGAATTTGCCTTCCGCCTGGGAAAGGACCTGCTGCCACGGCCGACACCTTATGATGTCGGCGAGGTGCTCGCCGCCGTCGAGACGCTGCATCCGGCCATCGAGATTCCCGATTCGCGGTTTGCCGATTTCGTCAGCGCCGGCGAGGCGCAGCTGATCGCCGACAATGCCTGCGCGCATCTGTTCGTGCTGGGCGCGCCGGCCACCGCCGACTGGCGCAGCCGGGACCTGATCGAGGAGCGGCCGCGCATCACGCTGCGCGGCGAAACCTTCATCGGCCATGGCCGCAACGTGCTCGGTGATCCCCTGATAGCGCTGGCCTGGCTGGTCAACGAGCTGCGCGGGCTCGGCATCATCGCGCGGGCAGGGCAGGTGATCACGACCGGCACCTGTCATCCGCCGCTACCGATCGGCAGCGGTGATGTCATGGAGGCCGACTTCGGCGATCTGGGACAGGTGTCGGTGCGATTCGGCTGACTCGCCATCATCGCGAGCGCAGTGCTCGCAAGGATGGAGGTAGGGTCCCTCAGCGATGCCCGAAGATCGCCGAGCCGACCCGCACATGGGTGGCGCCGAACTGAATCGCGATGGCGAAATCGGCGCTCATGCCCATCGACAGATTCGCAAGGCCATTGCGCGCGGCGATCTTGGCCGTCAGCGCAAAATGCGGCCCCGGCGGGTCCTCGACCGGCGGAATGCACATCAGGCCCGAAATCTCGAGCCCGTAATCCCTGCGACAGGCAGTAATGAAGGCATCGGCGTCACCCGGCGCGATCCCCGCCTTCTGCGGCTCCTCGCCGGTGTTGAGCTGGACGAACAGCTGCGGATGCCGGCCCTGGGCGGCGATCTCCTTGGCCAGCGCGGCGCAGAGGCTCGGCCGGTCGACCGAATGAATCGCGTCGAACAGCGCCACTGCCTCTTTCGCCTTGTTGGATTGCAGCGGCCCGATCAGGTGCAGCGACAGCCCCGGATGCGCCGACATCAGCGCCGGCCATTTTCCCTTCGCCTCCTGGACGCGATTCTCGCCGAACACGCGCTGTCCGGCCGCGATCACCGGCGCGATCGCGTCGGCGGCGAAGGTCTTCGACACCGCGATCAGCGTGACGGAGCCGCGATCGCGTTTGGCGTCGCTGCAGGCACGCAGGATTTCCTCCTCGACGGCGGCGAGGGCAGATGGCGAAGACGAGGGTGAGGCGTTCAAATCAGGCACGATAGCGTCCGTCGGTCGGTAGATTCACGGGTTTGGCTGCAATTTTACGGAGTTCGAGAAAGGGTTCTTGAACCCTTCTCCTTACCCTGCACGCCGGGGTAGGGGAAAGAAATGCCAAGCATCCGCTTCAATCGCAATAGAGTGAAGCTGAACCGGCTCTTGGGGATCCGCGCGCGCCTGGCGCTGCTGGCCCTGATCCTGGTCGCGCCGCTGATGCTGGAGCGCACGCGCTCCCTGGAAAGCGCCAGGACCCGGCAGATTGCGCTCGCTTCCGAGGAATTCTTCGCTCTCGCCCGACAAAGCGCCGACATGCAGCGCGAGGTCATCATGTCGGTCGAGACCGTGCTGAAGTCGACCGCCTATGTCCGGGCGTCGGCCACCGGCGTGAGCCGCAGCTGCGACATGATGCGCGCCAGCCTGCCGGCGACGCTGCCCTGGATTCGCACCCTGATGATCGCCGGTCGCGACGGCCGCATCCAATGCTCGACGAATAACCAGTATGTCGGGCTCGATTTCAGTGATCGGCCGTATTTCCGCGGCGCCCAGGAAGCGCGCGATTTCGTCTTCAGCGACTATCTGCTGTCCAAGCCGACCCACATGCCGATCGTGATGGCCGCCTATCCGGTCGCCGCGATCACCGGCGAACCTGACGCCGTCATGCTGGCCAGCGTGAATCTGGAATGGATGTCCAAGATCATGAGCAATCTTGGCGGCCGGCCCGGCATCACGGCGGTGCTGATCGACAGCGAAGGAACCGTGCTCGCGGCGCCGGCGGACCGCACCGAGCTGATCGGGCGGCCGCTCGACAGTGTCCCGTTGTTGTCGGCCGTCGCCGAGAGCGCGATGAGCTCGAGCAAGCCGACGGAGACGACGAGCTTCACGGCGGCCGATGGCTCCAAGCGGGCGATCACCTTCACGCGCATTGCCGACACCGGGTCGCGCCTGATCGTCAGCATCGACGAGACCCGCGTCACCGCCGCGATCGACCGCGAGATCCACAACGCCTATCTGCAGGCTGGCCTGGTGTGCCTGATCGTGCTGCTGGGCGCGCTGATTGCGGCCGAGAAGCTCATCGTCGGTCCCGTCAACATGCTCGCTGCAACGGCCAAGCGCTTCGGCCTCGGCCACTGGTCGGCGCGCGTCGCCACCAAGAACCTGCCGTCGGAGTTCGTGCCGCTGGCGAAGTCGTTCAATGCGATGGCCGCCAAGCTCGGCCAGCGCGAGCGCGAGCTGGTCGCCGCCAACGACCGGCTGACGGTGATGGCGTCGATCGACATGCTCTCGGGCCTTGCCAATCGCCGCGGCTTTCAGAACCGAATCGACGTCGAATGGGAACGCGCGCAGCAGACCGACAGCGAGGTCTCGCTGTTGATGATCGATGTCGATCATTTCAAGCTCTACAACGACACCTACGGCCATCCCGAGGGTGACGCCTGCCTGTCACGGCTCGGGGAGGCGCTGGCGCAGATCGCGGGCGCAACGACGGCCTTTGCCGGCCGCTATGGCGGCGAGGAGTTCTGTTTGCTGCTGCCCGGCATGAATGCGAGCGAAGCGCTGGAGGTCGGCGAGCAGGTGCGCACCGCGGTGCTGGATCTGGAGCTGCCGCATGCGACGTCCGCCCATCAGTGCGTCACCGTCAGTGTCGGCGTCGCCAGCGCGCGGCCCAACGACTTGCTCGCCCCATCCGATCTGATCGAAGCGGCCGATGCGGCGCTCTATGCCGCCAAGCATCGCGGCCGCAACGCGGTGGTCGCGCATGGCTTCGTCGATGTCGACGAGAGCGACGACAGCGAAAGCAACGTGGCCCGCGTCGGCTGAGCCAGCTTGATGAGTTGGGAGACGATCAGCCGACGGCGAGCTTGCGGTCGAGCTCCAGCTCGGTGACGACGCGGTTGCGCCCGAGCTTCTTGGCCAGATAGAGCGCGCGGTCACAGCGGTCGATCAGATCGGCCATCGATTCGCCGAACTGGAACTGGCCGACGCCGATCGACACCGTGATCTGCGGCAGCACCTCGCCAGTCGATCGCCGCGTGAACTGGCAGTCGGCGATGGTCCGACGGATGCGATCGGCGATCGCGGTGCATCCCTCGAGATCCGTCTGCGGCAACACCGCGATCAGCTCCTCGCCGCCGTAGCGCGCCGGCAGATCCTTTTCGCGCACGCGTTCACGCAGCGCCTTGGCCACGAGGCGCAGCACCTGGTCGCCGACACCATGGCCGTAATTGTCGTTGAACTTCTTGAAGTGGTCGACGTCGATCAGAAGAATGCTGAGCGGCTCGTCCCTCTCCATGGATTCGATCTGGACGTGGCGGAAGAACTCTTCGAGAGCACGGCGGTTCGGAAGCCCCGTCAGCGTATCGGTCCGCGCGCGCTGCTCAGATCTGTTGAGCGAATCCCTGATGGTGTCGAGCTCGCGAGACTTCTCGGCGAAGCTCGCCTCGAGTTTCGCGGCGCGCGCAGTCGCCTGGGCGAGCTCGCTGACGAGATTCTCGATGAGGATCTTCGGATCGACGCCCTGCTCGCTGCGTTCGGCGACGCCATCGATCGCCTCCATATGCGTGCGGTTGTCGGCGATCGCAGCCGTCAAGTAGTTCTTGGCGGAGTCCATCACGCCATGCAACTGCTGCGAGACTTTGTGGACGACCGCAGCTTCCGTGCCCTGCTGGCCGATATAGGTGTCGAACAGCGCCTGGTTCGTGGTCTTGTCGAACTTGCGCTTGTTGCTGACGAGGATGTCGACCGCGCGCTTGAGGTCGGACGCCGAGCCCAGTGAGTATTTGAACCACAGATGGAAGTTGTTAGGCGTCGGTGGCACGCGCTGTTGAGCCATGGATTTCATGGCCTTTTCCGCGACAGTCGTCGCGTACTCGAAGTCAAGCTCGTCGAACGTAGCGCCGGACACGATGTGGAGTGATCCCAGATGCGGGCTTGAAGCCTGAATGTATGCACTCAGTCTCCCATTCAAGTCTTAACCGTGCCTCAACCCGACCTCCGACACGCCGGCCGCGGCCTGCAAAAAAACTCGCGATTACCATCGCTTAGCTGGTGCTCGAAATGGTATCATCATCTGCCGCCCCATTGACCGAGGTGCCGCTTTTGTGGCCTAGTCCGCCGTCGAAAAACGACGCGAATCCTCGAAAATTATAAGCGATTCCATGACATCCGAACGCTACAACGCCCGTGAAGCCGAGCCGCGCTGGCAGCGCCAGTGGGACGAGAAGGCGATCTTCGCCACCAAGAACGACGATCCGCGTCCGAAATACTACGTACTCGAGATGTTTCCCTATCCGTCGGGACGCATCCATATCGGCCACGTCCGTAATTATACGCTCGGTGACGTACTGGCCCGCTTCATGCGCGCAAAAGGTTTCAACGTCCTGCACCCGATGGGTTGGGATGCGTTCGGCCTGCCGGCGGAGAATGCAGCGATCGAGCGCAAGGTCGCGCCGAAGGCGTGGACCTACGACAACATCGCCGCGATGAAGAAGCAGCTGCGCTCGATCGGCCTGTCGCTCGACTGGGCCCGCGAGTTCGCGACCTGCGATCCATCCTACTACAAGCACCAGCAGAAGATGTTCCTCGACTTCATGCAGGCGGGGCTGGTCGAGCGCGAGAAGCGCAAGGTGAATTGGGATCCGGTCGACATAACCGTGCTCGCCAACGAGCAGGTCATCGACGGTCGCGGCTGGCGCTCCGGTGCGGTGGTCGAACAGCGTGAGATGAACCAGTGGGTGTTCAAGATCACGAAGTACGCGCAGGAGCTGCTGGACGCGCTGGACGGACTGGACCGCTGGCCGGACAAGGTGCGGCTGATGCAACGCAACTGGATCGGCCGCTCGGAGGGCCTGCTGATCCGCTTCGCGCTCGATCCGGCGACGACGCCTTCAGGCGAGTCCGAGTTGAAGATCTTCACGACCCGGCCGGACACGCTGTTCGGCGCCAAGTTCATGGCGATCTCGGCCGACCATCCGCTGGCCCAGGCGGCGGCAGCCAAGAACCCGGAACTCGCCGCGTTCGTCGCCGAGATCAAGCGGATCGGCACCGCGCAGGAGGCGATCGATACTGCGGAGAAGCAGGGCTTCGACACCGGCATCCGGGCCGTGCATCCGTTCGACCCGAGCTGGACGCTGCCGGTCTATGTCGCCAATTTCGTGCTGATGGAATACGGCACCGGCGCCATCTTCGGCTGCCCGGCGCATGACCAGCGCGACCTCGACTTCGTCAACAAATACGGCCTCGGCAACACGCCGGTGGTCTGCCCCGAAGGGCAAGACCCGGCGAGCTTCGTCATCACCGATACGGCCTATGACGGCGACGGCCGCATGATCAATTCCCGCTTCCTGGACGGTATGACGATCGCCCAGGCCAAGGAAGAGGTCGCCAAGCGGCTAGAGAGCGAGCAGCGCGGCGGAGCGCCGGTCGGCGAGCGCCAGGTCAATTTCCGCCTGCGCGATTGGGGCATCTCGCGCCAGCGCTATTGGGGCTGCCCGATCCCGGTGATCCATTGCCCGAGCTGCGATATCGTGCCGGCGCCGGAGCTGCCGGTCGTGCTGCCTGACGACGTCAGCTTCGACAAGCCGGGCAATGCGCTCGACCATCATCCGAGCTGGAAGCACGTCACCTGCCCCCAATGCGGCGGCAAGGCGCAGCGCGAGACCGACACCATGGACACCTTCGTGGATTCGTCCTGGTACTTTGCGCGCTTCACCGATCCATGGAACGAGGCCTCGCCGACGACGCCTGCGGTCGCCAACCGGATGATGCCGGTCGACCAGTATATCGGCGGCGTCGAGCACGCGATCCTGCATCTGCTCTACAGCCGGTTCTTCACCCGCGCGATGAAGGCCACCGGCCACGTCGCGATGGACGAGCCGTTCGCCGGCATGTTCACGCAGGGCATGGTGGTCCACGAGACCTACCAGAAAGCCGACGGCACCTATGTCACCCCGGCGGAGGTCAAGATCGAGGTCGGCGGCAACGGCCGCCGCGCGGTGCTGACTGCAACCGGCGAAGACATCAATGTCGGCCCGATCGAGAAGATGTCGAAGTCGAAGAAGAACACGGTCGACCCCGACGACATCATCGAGAGCTACGGCGCCGACGTCGCGCGCTGGTTCATGCTGTCGGACTCTCCGCCGGATCGCGACGTGATCTGGAGCGACGAGCGGGTGCAGGGCGCATCGCGCTTCGTCCAGCGGCTGTGGCGGCTGGTGAACGAATCGGTTGCTGCTGCCGCGGAGGCGCCCTCCTCCCGCCCGGCCGCGTTCGGTGCCGATGCCCTGGCGCTGCGCAAGGCCGCGCATGGCGCTCTCGACAAGGTGACCGGCGGCATCGAACGGCTGCATTTCAACGTCTGCCTGGCGCACATCCGGGAATTCGCCAATGCGCTGGCCGAGGTGCTGGGCCGGCCGACCGCGCCGGCGCCGGACCTGGCGTGGGCGATCCGCGAGGCCGCAGGGATCCTGGTGCAGCTGTTCTCGCCGATGATGCCGCATCTGGCCGAGGAATGCTGGCAGGCGCTGGGCCAGACCGGGCTGATCTCGGAGGCCTCCTGGCCGCAAATCGAACGAGATTTGCTGGTTGAGGACAGCATGACCCTGGTGGTCCAGGTCAATGGCAAGAAGCGCGGAGAAGTCACAGTCGCCAGCAACGCGCAGAATCCGGAAATTGAGTCTGCCGTTTTGGCGCTCGATGCAGTAAAACTGGCGCTGGATGGCAAACCCGTCCGCAAGGTGATCATTGTTCCCAAGAGGATCGTGAATGTCGTCGGCTAGGTTCCGGATCGCTGCACGCCTGGTTGCCGTAGCCGCATTGGCCGGGCTGACGGCCGGCTGCTTCCAGCCGATGTATGCCGAGCATGCCGACGGCACGCCGGGCCTGCGCGACAAGCTGATGGGTGTCGAGCTGCCGCCGGTCGACAAGCCGAATGCCTCCCCCGAGGCCCGCATCGGCGTCGACATTCGCAACGCGCTCGCCTTCAAGCTCTACGGTACCGCGACCGGCACGGCCCCGACCCACAAGCTGGTGCTGAAATTCCAGACCAGCCGGTCCTCCCTGATCGTCTCGCAGACGACCGGCCTGCCAACCACGGAGAATGTCGGCCTCGACGTGCAGTACAATCTGGTCGAGCTGGCCACCAACAAGTCGGTGATGACCGGCACGACCTTCGCGCGCACGTCCTACGACATCCCCGGTTCGTACCAGCGGTTCGCCCGGCAGCGCGCGTTCCGTGACGCCGAGGATCGCGCCTCTGAGGAGGTCGCCGAGAAGATCAAGACCCGGCTCGCGGCCTACTTCACCGCGGGCACCTGACTCACGGCGGAAACCGCCGTGGTCGCGCTGCGCGGAAAAGACATCGACGCCTTCCTTGCCAGACCGGATGCAGGCCACCCGCTGATCCTGCTGTACGGTCCCGATGCCGGCCTTGTCCGCGAACGGGCCGAGGCGCTGATTGCGTCGGCCGTCGACAATCCCGACGATCCGTTTTCCGTGGTCAGGCTGGACGGCGACGAGCTCGCCGCCGAGCCGTCGCGGCTGGTCGACGAAGCCATGACCGTACCGCTGTTCGGCGGCCGCCGCGCCATCCGGGTCCGCGCCGGCTCGCGAAATTTTGCCAGCGGCGTCGAGACGCTGAGCGAGATGGACGTGCGGGATTGTCGCATCGTGATCGAGGCCGGCGACGTCAGGCCGGATTCGCCGCTGCGCAAGATCTGCGAGAAGGCCAGGACGGCGGTGGCCATCGGCTGCTACCCGGACACCGAGCGCGACCTCGCCAGGCTGATCGACGAAGAATTGCGCTTGGCCTCGCTGCGCATCTCGCCGGAGGCCCGCGCCTATCTGATGGCGCTGCTCGGCGGCGACCGCCAGGCCTCGCGCAACGAGCTGCGCAAGCTGACCCTGTTTGCCCATGGCGAAGGTGAGGTGACGCTCGACCACGTGATGGCCGTGGTCGCCGACGCCTCCGAGATGAAGCTCGATCCGATCGTGGACGGCGCCTTTGGCGGCAAGCCCGAAATGGTCGAAACCGAGTTCGGCAAGGCGATGATCGCCGGCACCTATCCCGGCGTGATCATCTCGGCGGCGCAACGCCACGCGGCCTGGCTGCACAAATCGGCGCTGGCCGTCGCGTCCGGCACACCCGTGTCGGCCATCCTCGAAGGCGGCTTTCCGCGGCTGCATTTCTCGCGCAAGCCGAGCGCCGAAACCGCGCTGCGCAATTTCTCCCCTGCCCGGCTGCTGCCAATTATTGATCAGCTCGCGACGGCTGCGCTGGACATGCGCAAGCAGCCCGGCTTGGCCGCTGCGATCGCACAGCGGACGTTGTTGTCGATTGCGGTGAACGCACGGCGGAAAGGATGATCGGTCCTTAGGCTTCTTCTGCCGTTCGCGAGCCGCAAAATCTCTGACGAAGGCCGAGACGTCCCTCCGATCTCCGTCGTCATTCCGGGGCGACGCGCGCCAGCGCGGCGAGCCCGGAATCCATCAGGCCGCATCATCTGCCGTGAGATGGATTCCGGGCTCGTGCTGCGCACGCCCCGGAATGCCAGAGGAGAGAGCTGCGATGACCTTGAGCCGCCACTATTAGGTAGCAAAGACCATACGTCAAATGAGTAGCTCGTCATGCCCGGGCTTGACCCGGGCATCCATCCACTTCGAGCGAAGTCGTCCAAAAGATGGATGGCCGGGTCAAGCCCGGCCATGACGAAGAAGAGAGCGGAGCAACAAACTCTTGAGAGCCCGAGGCGTTGCCGCGGCGACGCCGTGAGAGCCACCAAACCCGCGACTAGCCCTGCTCCAGCCGCCGCATCACCTCGTCGAGCTGTTCGAGGCTGCGGTAGGTGATCTGCACGGTGCCACCGGGGTCGCGGTGGCTGATCGAGAGGGTGAGACCGAGCGCGTCGCCGACGCGCTTCTCCAGCGCAAGGGTGTCGGCGTCCTTCTTCTCGGGCGCCGCACTGCCGCCGCTGCGCGGCTTCTGCGGCTTGCGCTCCGGCACGCCCTCCTCATGCGCCAGCGCTTCGGTCTGGCGGACGTTGAGCCCTTCGGCGATGATCTTCTTCGCCGCCGACATCGGATCCGGCAAATTGATCAGCGCGCGCGCATGGCCGGCGGAGATCTGGCCCGTCGCGATGAAGCCCTGCACCTCGGCCGGCAGCTTGGTCAGCCGCATCATGTTGGCGACGTGGCTGCGGCTCTTGCCGACGATCTTGGCGATGTCTTCCTGGTTGCGTTTGAACTCGTTGGCGAGCGCATGATAGCCCTGCGCCTCCTCCATCGGATTGAGGTCCTCGCGCTGCACGTTCTCGATGATGGCGAGCTCGAGCGCGTCGCTGTCGCTGACATCGACCGGGACGATCGGCACCTCGTGCAGGCCGGCCGCCTGCGAGGCACGCCAGCGCCGCTCGCCGGCGATGATCTCGAACCGGTCCTGCTGGCCCTTCACCGGGCGCACCACGATTGGCTGGATCACGCCATGCTGCTTGATCGACGCCGACAGCTCGGCGAGCTCGGCATCGGAAAACGTCTTGCGCGGATTGCGCGGGTTCGGCTTGAGAAACTCGATCGGCACCTTGCGCTGATTGCGCGGCCGCTCCGGCGGCGCTCCCGCCTCGCGACCGACGTCACCGATCAGACTTGCAAGGCCCCGGCCCAATCGCGATCGCGACTCGTCCGCCATCGCCTTCTCCCTTGAATTCACGTCACACTCCGCCTGCCTTGACGCCCGACGATCGTCCATCCGGCCGTCGCATCACGCGCTGGCCACGATGGTCGATGCAAAGCGCGCCTCGATATCAAGACGCGCCGTCATATGAAGGATGAGGTCCGGACGGCTCGCGTCGTCCGGACGCCTGCCGTCTTAGTTCGCGCGCAGGTCGCGCTCGCGCTGGATGACCTCGGTCGCGAGCTTCAGATAGGCTTCGCTGCCGACGCACTTCAGATCATAGACCAGGACCGGCTTGCCGTAAGACGGCGCTTCCGAGATGCGCACGTTGCGCGGGATCATCGTGTTGTAGACCTTCGATCCCATGAACTGCCGGACGTCTGCGACGACCTGGTTCGACAGGTTGTTGCGCGAGTCGAACATCGTTAGCACGATGCCGTGGATCGACAGGTTCGGGTTCAAGGTCGAGCGCACCTGCTCCACCGTCTGCAGCAGCTGCGACAAACCTTCGAGCGCGAAGAACTCACACTGCAGCGGCACCAGGATCGCGTCCGACGCCGCCATGGCGTTGACGGTCAGCAGGTTCAGCGACGGCGGACAGTCGACCAGCACATAGGTGTAGTCGCCCTCCGGCGAGACGTTGTTGTTGAGACCGGCGATCGCGTCGCGCAGGCGGAAGGCGCGGTTGGCGCTGGAGCCAAGCTCCAGCTCGAGGCCCGACAGGTCCATCGTCGAGGACGCGATGTGCAGCCGCGGCACGGCGGTCGGCACCACCGCGTCGCGCAGTGACGCCTCGCCGATCAGCACGTCATAGGTCGAGCAGTTGCGGCTGCCGCGGTCGATGCCGAGGCCGGTCGAGGCGTTGCCCTGCGGATCGAGATCGACGATCAGCACCCGCTCGCCGATGGCAGCGAGCGCCGTGCCCAGATTGATGGCCGTGGTGGTCTTGCCGACCCCGCCCTTTTGGTTGGCGAGCGCCAGGATGCGCGGATGGCCCTCCGGCTGCGGGGCTCTATCCTCTTGATAAATTTGATCAATTACGCTCATGCGTGATCGCCATTGGATTGGGTTGCTTCAGCGGAGGTCAGCTACGCCGTTCGATGCAATCGATTGCGACGATCCAGCCTTGCCCGCCCGTGCGGCTGGAGTGAAGTTTCGGCTCAATTTTCCAATACTTAGTAGATTCGGTCAATTCCGCTTCTACATCTTGACCCTTGAGAAACAGCGCCTTCGCGCCTTTTTTCACCAAGGGCTCCGCAAAGCCGATGAGTTGGTGTAGCGGAGCCAGCGCGCGTGCGGTCACGCAATCGACTCGCCCGCTCCACTTCTCCACGATATCCCCGATCTCTGACAAATGCACGATCCCAGGTGAGCCGGTGACGCGAATTGCTTCGCGCAGGAAGGCTGCCTTCTTGGCGATACGCTCGACCAGATGGACCTGGGCGCCGGGCCGCTCGGCCAAAGCGCAGGCGAGGACGACGCCGGGGAAGCCGCCGCCGCTGCCGAGGTCGACCCAGATCTGGGCGTCGGGGGCGAGGTCGAGAAGCTGCAGCGAATCCGAAATGTGCCGGGTCCAGAGATGCGGCAAGGTCGACGGCGCGACCAGGTTGGTCTTGGCCTGCCATTCCAGCAGCAGCGCGATGTAGCGATCGAGGCGCTGCTCTGTTTCACGTGAAACGGGAGTCAGCGCCAGAGCCGCTTTCTTGTCCGCTCCCATGGCGTCGGGCGTCACGGATGTCGATGATCGTTTCACGTGAAACGCCCTCAGCCCATCGCCTTGTTGCGCCGCGCCTCACGGCGGAGATAGGCCGCGAGAATTCCGAGCGCGGCCGGTGTCATGCCATCGATCCGTCCCGCCTGCCCGATCGTCCACGGCCTCACCGACGTCAGCTTCGCACGCGCCTCGTTCGAAAGACCCGGCACGAGCGTATAGTCGATGTCGCCGAGCACCAGGCCCTCGTCCCGCCGGAAGGCATCGACGTCCTCACTCTGCCGGCGCACGTAGACGTCGTACTTGGCGTCGATCTCGAGATGGACGGCGATGGCTGGGTCAATCGCGCCAAGCTCGGGCCAGACCGCTCGCACACCGGAGAAGTCGATCTCCGGATAGGCCATCAGCTCGAACGCCGACCGGCGTTGGCCGTCCCGATTGAGGGTGAGGCCGTGCTTCGCCGCCTCGTTGGGCGTGATCGTCAGCGACTTCGCCAGCGAGCGAGCAGCCTCCAGCGCAGCCATCTTGGTCCGATGGAAACCCGCGCGATCACCGCCGACACAGCCGAGCGCGATGCCCTTGTCGGTGAGACGCTGATCCGCATTGTCCGCCCGCAACGTGAGCCGATACTCGGCGCGCGAGGTGAACATCCGATACGGCTCGGTGATCCCGCGCGTCACGAGGTCATCGATCATCACTCCGAGATAGCCGGCGGCGCGATCGAACACGATCGGCTCCCCGCCGCCCGCCGCAAGCGCGGCATTGAGCCCGGCCACCAGACCCTGGGCGGCGGCCTCCTCGTAACCCGTCGTGCCGTTGATCTGACCCGCGAGGAACAGACCCTTCATCCGCCTGGTCTGCAGGCTCGGCTCCAGCTCACGGGGATCGACGTGGTCGTACTCGATGGCATAGCCCGGCCGGATCATGCGGACGCGTTCGAGGCCGGGGATCGTCGGCAGCAGCGCGAGCTGGACCTCCTCGGGCAGCGAGGTCGAGATGCCGTTCGGGTAGACTGTGGTGTCGTCGAGCCCCTCCGGCTCCAGGAAGATCTGGTGGCCGTCGCGATCGCCGAAGCGGACGATCTTGTCCTCGACCGAGGGGCAGTAGCGCGGACCGGTCGACTTGATCTGGCCGGAGTACATCGGCGAGCGATGGACATTGGCGCGGATCAAATCATGAGTCGCCGTGGTGGTCCGGGTGATCCCGCACTGGATCTGTGGAGTAGTGATCTCGCCGGTCAGGACGGAGAAAGGCTCGAGCGGATCGTCACCGGGCTGCATCTCGACCGCCGCCCAGTCGATCGTGGAGCCGTCGAGGCGCGGCGGCGTCCCGGTCTTGAGACGGCCAAGCCGGAGACCGATGGCCTTGAGCGATCGAGACAGCCCGAGTGCCGGCGCTTCTCCGACCCGGCCGGCCGGCCAGGTCTTCTCGCCGAGATGGATCAGACCACGAAGGAAGGTGCCGGTCGTGATCACCACGGCGCCGCAAGCGAACAAGCGGCCATCAGCGAGCCTGAGGCCGGTCACGTGGCCATCCGCAGCGATCAGTTCATCCGCCTCTCCCTCGATCACCTCGAGGTTCGCGGTCTCACGGATCGCCGCCTGCATGGCGGCGGCATAGAGCTTCCGGTCGGCCTGCGCGCGCGGACCTCTGACAGCCGGACCCTTGCGGCGGTTGAGCACACGGAACTGGATGCCGCCAGCGTCGGCGACCCGTCCCATAAGGCCATCGAGAGCGTCGACCTCGCGGACCAGATGTCCCTTACCCAACCCGCCGATCGCCGGATTGCAGGACATCGCACCGACCGTCGCGAACTGATGGGTAACCAGCGCGGTCCGTGCGCCCATGCGCGCCGAGGCGGCGGCCGCTTCACAGCCAGCATGGCCGCCGCCGATGACGATGACGTCGTAAGATGTGAGATGTTCACTCATGCCGGGATATCTAGCGCCTGAGGGTCACGCTCGAAAGACGTTTCACGTGAAACATTGGCTGGCGTCGGATCTCCGGTGTTTCACGTGAAACACGACGGTCCATTCCCAGATGTTTCACGTGAAACACCTCGGAGAGTTCCTTGCGCCCTGTTTCACGTGAAACAATTGACGATCGATTAACCAAGCAACGTTTCATTAAGTATATCTGCCCGGTCCCGGCAGGCCGGGTCTATTTGCCGATACAGAACTCGCGAAAGATCACGTCGAGCAGGTCTTCAACATCGACCCGCCCCAAGAGACGCCCGAGCGCAAGGGCGGCGATCCGCAGCTCCTCCGCGGCCAGCTCCTCGCCGAGGTCGATCGCCGAGATGCTACGCCGAAGCGCGGCGGTTGTCTGGTCGAGCAGAGTCCGCTGCCGCTCGCGTGTGATCAGACCGCTCTCAATGGAGCCGAAATAGTCGCGGGCAAAGCCGACCAAAGCTTCGAGCAGTTGGGCCAACCCTGCCCCGCTTCGCGCTGAGATGTGAAAGGCCGGATTGTCTCCGCTCGACGACGGACAATCCCCTTCCCGGTCTCCGCTCAGATCAATCTTGTTCCGAACGAGCCAGACCGGAGCTTCGCCTTGGCGCTCGATGTCGGCCTGATCGTCCTCCGCCAGCCACAGCACCAGATCCGCCTGTGCCGCTCGGTCCCTCGCGCGCCGAACACCCTCCTGCTCGATCGGATCGTTCGTCTCGCGAATGCCCGCGGTGTCGATCACCGTCACCGGATAGCCATCGAGGTCGAGCTGGACCTCGATCAGATCGCGCGTCGTGCCGGCATGAGGCGAGACGATCGCGACCTCGCGGCGCGCGAGCTGGTTCATCAGGGTCGACTTGCCGGCATTGGGCGGTCCGGCAATGACGACCGTAAGCCCATCGCGCAAACGTTCGGCCCGGCCTTGGGCCGACAGCACGGACTCGATCTCGGTCAACAGCTGACCGATCCGGGCGAGCGCCGGCGCCATCAGTTCGGCTGGCACGTCTCCTTCATCGGCGAAGTCGATGCCTGCCTCGATCAGGGCCGACGCTTCGATGATCTGGTCGCGCCAACTTCGTGCTCTGTCGCCGAGCAGACCTTTCAGCTGCCGCAGGGCCTGGCGTCGCTGGCGATCGGTGTCGGCGTGGATGAGATCGTCGAGACCTTCGGCCTCGGTCAGATCGATCTTGCCGTTCTCGAACGCGCGCCGCGTGAACTCGCCCGGCTCGGCGGTCCGCATCTGCGGCATCGCCGACAGGAGTGAAAACAGTGTCGCGATCACCGCGCGGCTGCCGTGGACGTGCAGCTCGACGACATCTTCGCCAGTTGCACTGGCAGGTCCGGGAAACCACAGCACGACCGCATCGTCGATCGGCTCGCCGCTGCCATCACGCAGCAAGGCGCGCGTCGCCATCCTCGGCACCGGCAGTCTTCCCACCAGCATCTGAAGAGCAGAGCCGGCGTGTGAGCCAGAGAGCCTGACGATCGCGATCGCGCTCGGCAGGCGTCCGGAGGACAACGCAAAGATGGTCTGGTCGTGAGGATGCATGAGCCTCAGTTGGGCTCGCCTGCAAAGAAAGACAATCGGTTTGCGGCGGCATGCTTTACGCCGGCGAAACATGGCGCGCCGACCAACACGGACGACTTGGCGGACGGCGTAGCGACAAACAAAAAGGGCGCTCCGAAGAGCGCCCTTTGCAGACTGGGAGATCGTGCCTCGATCAGGTGTTCATCGACTCGAAGAACTCGGAGTTGCTCTTGGTGCTGCGGAGCTTGTCGAGCAGGAAGTCGATTGCGTCCATCGTGCCCATCGGATTGAGGATGCGGCGGAGCACGTACATCTTCTTGAGGTTTTGCGGCTCGGTGATGAGCTCTTCCTTGCGGGTGCCGGAGCGGGCGATGTCGATCGCCGGGAAGGTCCGCTTGTCGGCGACCTTGCGGTCGAGGATGAGCTCGGAGTTGCCGGTGCCCTTGAACTCTTCGAAGATGACTTCGTCCATGCGGCTGCCGGTATCGACCAGCGCGGTCGCGATGATGGTCAGCGAGCCGCCTTCCTCGATGTTGCGGGCGGCACCGAAGAAGCGCTTCGGCCGCTGCAGCGCGTTGGCGTCGACACCGCCGGTCAGCACCTTGCCGGATGACGGCACGACGGTGTTGTAGGCGCGGCCGAGACGGGTGATCGAGTCCAGGAGAATGACGACGTCGCGGCCGTGCTCGACCAGGCGCTTGGCCTTCTCGATCACCATCTCCGCGACCTGCACGTGACGCGCCGCCGGCTCGTCGAAAGTCGAGGACACCACCTCGCCCTTCACCGAGCGCTGCATGTCCGTGACTTCTTCCGGACGCTCATCGATCAGCAGCACGATCAGGTAGCACTCGGGATGATTGGCGGTGATCGAGTGCGCGATGTTCTGCATCAGCACCGTCTTGCCGGTGCGCGGCGGCGCGACGATCAGCGCGCGCTGGCCCTTGCCGATCGGCGCCACGATGTCGATCACGCGCGGCGACAGATCCTTGCGGGTCGGATCCTCGAGCTCGAGCCGGAAACGCTCGTCCGGAAACAGCGGCGTGAGGTTGTCGAAATTGACCTTGTGCTTGGACTTCTCGGGATCCTCGAAGTTCAGCGTGTTGACCTTGAGCAGCGCGAAATAGCGCTCGCCCTCTTTCGGGCTGCGGATGTGGCCCTCGATGGTGTCACCGGTGCGCAGGCCGAAGCGGCGGATCTGCGAGGGCGAAACATAGATGTCGTCGGGACCGGGCAAGTAGTTCGCATCCGGCGACCGCAAGAAGCCGAAGCCGTCGGAGAGAACCTCGACGACGCCTTCACCGATGATGTCGATTTCCTGGATCGCGAGCTGTTTGAGGATGGCGAACATCAGCTCCTGCTTGCGCATCGTGCTGGCGTTCTCGACCCCGTTTTCCTCCGCGAAGGAGACGAGCTCGGCCGGCGTCTTTGACTTGAGGTCCTGTAGTTTGATTTCCCGCATTGGGGTGGTCCTGTGGAAGCGACTTGGGAGGGATGCGAGGTGGCTGTGGGAAGGCGGACAAAAATGAAGTCCGCAGGTCTGAGCAAGGTTGGCGCCAATGAGGCACCAGACCTGATGCGGCGGCCGGTCGAGCCGGAACGCAACCACATCCGCCTGCGTGGGGTGGGATGTCAGCAATATAGAAAATCACGCCGTCATTCGCAAGACGTATGCGACCGGGCGGTATTCTCTGGAAATCGCTCAGAACGGCTTGACGATGACGAGAATCACGATGCCGATCATGAGTACCGTAGGCACCTCATTGATATACCGATAGAATTTCTGGCTCCGCGTATTCTTGTCGGTGCCGAATTCCCGCACCCAGCGGGTAAACAGGCCATGCACGCCGGAGAGGATCAGAACCAGCAGAAATTTTACGTGAAACCAGCCGCTGGCATACCATCCGCCAGCCCAGACCATGTAGAGCCCGGCAAGCCAGGTCACGGCCATCGCTGGATTGATGATCGCCTTCAGCAGCCGGCGTTCCATGACCTTGAAGGTCTCGGACTGCTTCGAGCCGATCTCCGCCTCGCAGTGATAAACGAACAGCCGCGGCAGATAGAGCATGCCCGCCATCCAGGCGATGACGGCGATCACGTGCAGTGCCTTGATCCACTCGTACATCGGGAGATGCGATCCTCTTGCCGGCTGGTGAGCTCGTTGGGAGGCGAGACATATCCGCTCGCACGATCGCTTCCAAACCAAATAATTTTAGAATCTTAAGGTTTGAGTCTAGGTAGCGGTGGATTGGACTCATGAAATGCTGCCAACAGATTCCTCGCAGCTTGTTCACATCCTTCAACAGGCCGCGATCGAGCAGCGGTTCTCACCCGAGTCCGATGTGATTCAAATGCTTGCCGAAAACCTTGGACAGCTTATCCAAAGACAAGCGGGCGTCATCCCGATATCATCGGACTTGCTGCCGAAGTTTTCCCGGACCGGGGCCATGTGCAGAAGATTCGGGGTTATCCCAAGGGGGCCGGCCGGCGGCTGCTTTTTGGTCCCGTCCTTCACAGGGATTCACAGATTGTTAAGGATTTGATGCCCACCACCGGAAACTACTTTCACCTGCATCTGGTCTCCGATTCGACGGGTGAAACCCTGATCACGGTCGCGCGAGCCGTCGCCGCGCAGTATGCAAACGTGACACCCGTGGAGCACGTGTACCCGCTGGTGCGCAGCCAGAAGCAGCTCGACCGCGTGCTCGACGAGATCGAGGAAGCGCCGGGCATCGTGCTGTTCACGCTCCTGGAGAAGGATCTGGTCAGCCGGCTCGAGGCCAAGTGCCAGCAGATCAACATCCCGAGCCTGTCGATCATCGGTCCGGTGATGCAATTGTTCGAAGCATATCTCGGCGCATCAACCGCCGGTCGCGTCGGCGCGCAGCACGTGCTCAACGCCGAATATTTCGCGCGCATCGATGCGCTGAACTACACGATGCTCCACGATGACGGCCAGATGGTCGACGGTCTCGAGGAGGCCGACGTCGTGCTGGTCGGCGTCAGCCGGACGTCGAAGACGCCGACATCGATCTATCTCGCCAATCGCGGCGTGCGCACGGCCAACGTGCCCCTGGTTCCCGGCATTCCGATCCCGCATCAACTGGAGACGCTGAAGAAGCCATTGGTGGTCAGCCTGCATGCGACCCCGGAGCGGCTGATCCAGGTGCGGCAAAATCGGTTGCTCAGCATGGGTGCGGAATCCGGCAATGAGAATTATGTCGACAAGCAGTCGGTGACCGATGAGGTCGCCTATGCGCGCAAGCTCAGTGGCAAGTTCAACTGGGTCATGCTCGATGTGACGCGGCGCTCGATCGAAGAGACCGCGGCTGCGATTCTGAAACTCTATACCGACCGGCAGCGGCAACGCCTGCCGGAATGAGCTGACGACGATGACTCTATGGTGTGGTGACGGGCGGCTCGTCCTGGCCTCGCAAAGCCGTGCACGGCGCATGCTGCTCGAGAATGCTGGTTTGGCCTGCGAGGCGGTGCCGGCCGATATCGACGAACGTGCACTCCAAAAGGACGCGGGCCTCGTCGCGCCCTATGAGATCGCGCTCCATCTGGCGACGGCGAAGGCGCAGGCCGTCGCTGCGATCGAGCCGAATTCATATGTCGTGGGTGCGGACCAGACGCTCGCACTCGGCGAGCGGATGTTCAACAAGCCCGCCGGCCGGCAGCAGGCGATGCAGCAGCTGCTCGCTCTGGCCGGGCGTACCCATGCGCTGCACTCGGCCATCGCCGTCGTGCGCAACGGCGAGGTGCTGTTCTCCCACGTCGCGGTTGCCTGGATGACGATGAGAACCCTGACCGAGAGCGACGTTGCGGCGTATCTCGACACGGCCGGCCCGGCCGTGCTGTCGAGCGTCGGCGCTTATCAGCTCGAGGGCCTCGGCGTGCACCTGTTCGACCGTATCGATGGCGATCACTTCACCATTCTCGGCCTGCCGCTGCTGCCGCTGCTGGCGTATTTCCGCGAAGCAAGACTGCTCAGGTTTTGAAGCCGAGTGGGGATCGTGCGAGGGAGCGGACGCGGATGAGAGTGCTGGGGCTGACCGGCTCGATGGGGATGGGTAAATCGACCACCGCGAAGCTGTTCGCCGAAGCCGGTGTTCCCGTCTACGACGCCGATGCCACCGTGCATCGGGTGTATGAAGGCGAGGCTGCACCGACGATCGAAGCGGCGTTTCCCGGAACGACCGTCGACGGCAGGGTCGATCGCGCCAAGCTGTCGGCCAAGGTCGTCGGCGACCCCGCTGCGATCCGCCGCCTCGAAGCCATCGTCCACCCGATGCTCAGATCCTATCATCAGTCATTTCTCGATGACGCCGAGCGGTCGGGCGTGCCGGTCGCTGTCGTCGATGTGCCGCTGTTGTTCGAGACCGGCGGCGACAAGCGGGTCGATGCCGTGGTGGTGGTTTCGACCTCGCCGGAGCTCCAGCGTCAGCGCATCCTGGCGCGCGGCACGATGACGGAGGAAGCGCTCGACGCGTTGCTGGCGCGGCAGATGCCGGATGCCGAAAAGCGCGCCCGTGCCGATTTCGTCGTGGATACATCCAATGGGTTGGACCCGGTGCGGACGCGCATCCGCGACATCCTGGCCGAGGTCGTTAAGATGCCGCAGCGACGCGCCTGATTCGCAAGCGTCGTTGTGCTGATGGACTGACCCCATGCGTGAGATCGTACTCGACACCGAAACCACCGGCCTCGACGCGTTGCGCGGCGATCGCCTGGTCGAGATCGGCTGCGTCGAGATTCTCAACCGCATGCCGACCGGTCAGGTCTTCCACCGCTACATCAATCCCCAGCGCGACATGCCGGCCGAGGCCTTCGCGGTCCACGGCCTGTCCAGCGAGTTCCTCGCGGACAAGCCGCTGTTTCACGAGGTCGTCGAGGATTTCCTGGAGTTCATCGGCGACGCGCCGTTGGTGATCCACAACGCGTCGTTCGACATCGGCTTCATCAATGCCGAACTCGACCGGGTCAAGCGCGCCGCGATCCCGCGCGACCGTCTGGTCGATACGCTGATGCTCGCCCGTCGCAAGCATCCGGGCGTCTCGAACCGGCTCGATGATCTGTGCTCGCGCTATGCGATCGACAATTCGCGGCGTACCAAGCACGGCGCGCTGCTCGACGCCGAGCTGCTGGCAGAGGTCTATGTCGACCTGGTCGGAGCGCGGCAGTCGCAGCTGATCCTGACTCAGGATACGCAGGAAATCCGCATCGGCATGGCCGGCGATACGCCGCGCCGCCAGCGCGACATCCCCTTGGCGCCGCGGGTCACCGACGCGGAGCGGGAGGCGCATCGCGCCTTCATTGCCACCCTGGGCGATAAGCCAATCTGGACGGAGTTCCTCGCCGGAACGTGATCCGAGCCGTCAGGCTACGGACCACGCCCGTCAAAACAACCAATAACTAAATTCTTAACCGATCAACTGGGCCGGCTCTGACCGGCTTCGGCCGCAGCCTGACGCTCCATGTTCTGGCGGTACAGGCCGACGAAATCGACCGGATCCAGCATCAAGGGCGGGAAGCCGCCATCGCGCACCGAGTTGGCGACGATCTCGCGGGCGAACGGGAACAGCAGCCGCGGGCACTCGATCAGCAGCATCGGCGACAGGTTCTCGCGCGGAATGTTGACCAGCCGGAACACGCCGCCATAGACCAGCTCGAAGCTGAACATCACCTGGGTGCCGCTCTCGGCCTTGCCTTCGATCGTCAGCGTCACCTCATACTCGGTGTCCGCGAGGCTGTTGGCGCCGACATTGATCTGGATGTTGATCTGCGGCGGCTGACCCTGGGGCGCCAGGGACTGCGGAGCATTGGGGTTCTCGAACGAGAGATCCTTGATGTATTGCGCCAGCACATTCAGTTGAGGAGGGGGGGCCGCCTCGGGATTGGCGCCGTTACCGTTGGTCATCGAAGTGTTCTCCAGGCACAAAAGGGCGGATCGTTGCGGCGCGTGGCTACCATAGGGCCGGCTTGTTCCACAAGGACGAGCCGTGGGAAGCGGCGACAGCAGCCGAGTATGGTTGTCGGGTCCGATCTGCCTCCATTTGTCGCATGACGCGACCGGTGGGGCGGGCCGGCGTTTGGCTGGCCTGGGAACGCGGGATCCGATTTCCCCTCCGATTTCCCCTTGGCCTTGAAACGGGTTAGGATCGCCGCGCCACAATGTGCCATTGGCTGGGCCCATTTCGATGACTACATCCGGGACGATGGACCGATTCATCGGTCTTTACCCGGTTCTTGTAAAACGGGCATCTGATGGCCAGACCTCGCGTCCGGCCCGACAAGTCAGAAAGCGAACACGACGTGGACATTTATACCATCATCTTCCTGGCGTTGGCGGTCTTCATCTTCGTGCGCCTGCGGGCTGTGCTCGGACAGCGCACCGGCGGCGAGCGGACTCCGTTCGATCACGCCGCCCGGAACGCGGTGCAGGGGGCTCCCGACAACCGGGTGATACCGGTTCCCGGTGCGCCGATTGATCCGGCCGGTCCGGCCACGGGCGCCGATCTGGGCGTGCCGAACGATCGCTGGCGCGGTTTGGCCGAGCCGGGGACGCCGCTCGCACGCGGGCTCGACGCGGTAGTGGCGCAGGATCCGTCGTTCGACCCGCGCCATTTCCTGACCGGCGCGCGCAGCGCCTATGAGATGATCGTGCTTGCCTTTGCCAATGGCGACCGCCGCGCGCTGCGCGACCTGCTGTCGTCGGAGGTCTATGACAGCTTCGAGTCGGTCATCAAGGATCGCGAGAAGCACGAGCAGAAGACGGAGACGCGTTTCGTCTCCATCGACACGGCCGAACTGGTCAGTGCTGATGTGCGTGATCGCGCGGCGCAGCTCACGGTGCGGTTCGTGTCGCAGATGATCTCGGTCACCCGCGACAAGGCCGGCAACATCGTCGACGGTAATCCGGACAAGGTCGCCGACATCACCGACATCTGGACCTTCGCGCGCGACACCGGTTCGCGCGATCCGAACTGGAAGCTGGTCGGCACCGGCAGTCATTGACACGGAATGGACCACGGTCGCCGTGGGTCACATCAGTTGGTGGCCAGCTTCCGGCGGGCCGCCGCTTCCAAGGGAGGAGCAGACGTCGCATCCCGGATTTTGAAGGCCCGTTTTTTGAAGTCATGTTTCTTCCAAGCTTCGCGTTGAGTGGTACTTTGATGGTGCAGGCATGGTTCGCGAAATTTGGAAGCGGGGCTTTACCGTCAACAGCCTCAAATACTGGACGCCGGCGCTTGTCCTGACTGTCGCCGCCGTGGCGGTCGCGCCCTATGCGGCCGAGGCCGTGCGCTCGCGTCACCGGTCTGTCGAACCGGTGCGTCACCTGCCCTACCCCCAGCTCGACTGGCCGCTCGAGATCACCAACAGCCAGTATCTGCCGTTGGCCTGGAGCGACGTGCCCGGCTGGAACGACGATGACCAGCTGGCGGCCTACCGGACCTTTCGCGCCAGCTGCAAGCCGATCGCGGCCAAGCCCGACGGCGCCCCCGAGGACAAGGCGCTCGGTGATTCCTTGCGCGATCCATGTCGCGACGCGCGGTCGGCCGATCTCGCCGACAATGCCGCGGCCAAGGCGTTCTTCGAGCGGCATTTCGAACCCTTGAAGATCTCCAAGCTCGGCGATGCCGATGGCTTCGTCACCGGCTACTACGAGCCCGTCATCGAGGGCTCGCGGACCCAGAACGAGGTCTACAACGTTCCGGTCTATCGCCGTCCGTCGAATTTGTTCGTGCGAGGCTTCAAGCAGGACGCGCCCAATCTGCCGAACAAGGGCGCTGTCTATCGCAAGATCGGCCGGCGCAAGCTCGTCCCTTATTATGACCGTGCGGAGATCGAGGACGGTGCCATCGAGGGCCGCGGCCTCGAGATCGCCTGGCTCAGGAATCAGACGGATCTGTTGTTTGCCCAGATCCAGGGCTCGGCGCGCATCAGCCTGGATGACGGCTCCACGGTGCGTATCAACTACGACGCCTATAACGGCTTCCCCTACACACCAGTCGGCCGCGTGCTGATCGAGCGCGGTATCATCCCGCGCGAGCAGATGTCGATGCAGCGCATCCGCGACTGGATGGAGCAGAATCCGGAAGGCGCCAACGAGCTGCGCCGGACGAACCGCTCCTACATCTTCTTCCGCGAGGTGCAACTGTCCGAAAAGGACGAGGCCGTCGGCGCGCAGGGCATCCCGCTGACGCCGGGCCGTTCGATTGCCGTCGACAAGTCGCTGCACGTCTACGGCACGCCGTTCTTCATCACCGGCGAGTTGCCGATCGAATCCGAGAAGTCGAAGACGGCGTTTCACCGGCTGATGATCGCGCAGGATACGGGGTCGGCGATCGTCGGGCCTGCCCGCGCCGATCTGTACTTCGGCGCCGGCCAGGAAGCCGGCAAGGTGTCCGGCCGTCTCAAGCACAGCATGCAGTTCGTGATGCTGGTGCCGAGGAGCCTCGATCCGGTCGCGCGCGGCCGCAAGATGCCGCTGCCGGATGCACGTCCGTCGGAGAAGATTGCAAAGCTGTTTCCGCAGGTGCTGCCCAAGGAGGCGCCCACGGACGCGGCTAAGGATCAGGTCAAGGAGCAGGCGAAGGATCAAGGAAAGCAGCAGGACCAAGCGAAGGCGACGGTCGTGCCCTCCCCCGTCAAGGATGCGAAGGCCCCTGCTCCGGCGACGGCGAGCGCCGCGACGACGGTGGCGCAGAACGCGCCGGCTGCACAGTCGGTGCCCCTGCCCGAAGCCAGGCCGCGACTCGAAAGTGATCGCAATATCCGCCGATTGCGTTATGGCAGACGTCACCGCCACCGCCGATGACAAGCCGTCTCCATGTCTGATGATCCCGAGCCGCTGCGCGGCCGTCGCAAGCGCGGCCTCTCCGAGGACGAGCGCACGCTGTGGGAGATGGTCGCGCGCCAGGTCAAGCCGCTGCGCAAGAAGTCGCGTCCGGTGCGGCCGCATCCGCCGATGGTGACGGCCGAGCCGCAGCCGGACAAGCCGACGGCGACGCCACGTCCGATGCCGCCAGTCGTCATGCCCAAGCCGGTCAGGCCGGCAATTCCGCCGTTGGTGTCGCTCGGCCGCAAGGAGCGCTCAAAGCTGTCGCGCGGCCGCAGCGAGATCGACGCCCGCCTCGACCTGCACGGCATGACCCAGGGCCGCGCGCATCAGGCGCTGCATCATTTCCTGCATCGGGCTCAGCACGACGGTCTCACCTTCGTGCTGGTCATCACCGGCAAGGGCACCATCGGCACCGATCCCGAGCGCGGCGTGCTGCGGCGGCAGGTGCCGCATTGGCTCGGCCTGCCGGAATTTCGCTCGCTGATCGTCGGTTTCGAAGAGGCCCATGTCGGCCATGGCGGCGCCGGCGCGCTCTATGTCCGGATCAGGCGCGCCCGCGGTTGAGCGTCAGAAGGGCCGGATGATGCCGACCCGCGGCACGGCGGTGACGATCCAGCCCAGGATCGTGGTCTTGCGATCATCGGCATCGATGGGCGTGATCGGTGTTGTCGCCGGCAGCGTCTTCACCGCATGCAGCATCAGGATCATGCAGACCACCCAGCTCGAGATCCAGCGCGAATAGTCGAACACCATCGCGAACATCACGAGGTAGGCGAAGCTGATCACGGTCAGCGTGGCAATGACGATCTGGCGATGGCGCTGCGCTTCCAGCGCGCCGATGCGGTCCCTGAAAGTGCGCCACAGCGGCGCGTGCAGCCAGAGCAGCAGAGCATAGACGGGCACGCCGAGCAGGTTCGAGGGCAGCCGCGCCCAGGTGTCCTGCACCTCCTTTGCAAGCGGCTGGTACCAGACATAGGCGAACTGCAGGAGATTGGTGCGCGACGGATCGACCATCCGCGTCTGCAGGTAGTGTACGAAGTCCGCTTCGGGAATCGGCATGGTACCGGCGAACTGCGCCGCCAGGAACAACACCCCGAGACCGAGCAGCGCGCCCACGCCGACGGCGAGATCGAGCCGCGTGGGAACGCGCGACAGGTAGTAGCGCAGCACGACGATGGCGGCGATGGTCGGCACATACATCAGGAGATGGATGTGGTGGATCAGCACAAGCACCGCCGAGATGACCGCGGCGAGCAGCACGTAGCCGAGCGAGCCGGCCGGCACCAGCAGCAGGATGATCGCGCCGAGGCAGCCATAGATGTCGAAATGGCCGAGCGTGAACAGGAAGTTCTTGAACGCGAACGGCGAGCCCGCGGTGAAGACGAATAATGGCAGGCGCGCGCGGTCCAGGCCGAAGGTGCGTCGGAACAGCTGTACGAACAGCGCGAACGTGATCAGCCAGACAAGGCCTGCAAGCGCGAACACCAGCCAGACCGGTACCTTCGCCATAAACAGTCCGACGATGGCCCCGATCAGCGCGCGCTTGATGAAGCCGAAGTGATAGTCGACCAGCAGATGGATGTAGGGAATGTAGGGCGGCAGCGTGATCTTGTGCAGGAACACGCCGAGCATGATGGCGGCATTGACGGCGAGCATGAGGCGCCAGTGGATTCGCGGCACTTCAGCAAACAACGTTGGGAGCCGAAGCCGTTTCGGCGCGCTCACTGCAACCTCGCCCCGCTTGCGGGGAGAGGTCGGATTGCATCGTCAGATGCAATCCGGGTGAGGGGGTACAGGTCCAACCATTCACACTGCTCGTGCGGCTGCCCCTCACCCCAGCCCTCTCCCTGTAAGGACGGGGCGATGGAGCGCACTGTGCCAGGCGCTGCACCGTCCATCACATCCCGCGGCGATGTGCGCATGACCGTCTCATAGCCTGCTGCAGGGATGGACTACAAAATGAAACGGCTCAGATCGGTGTTCTTGGCGAGGTCGCCGATGTGCTGCTGCACATAGGCGGCGTCGACGCGCATGGTCTCGCCGTTGCGGTCGGAGGCGGTGAAGGAGATCTCGTCGAGTACGCGCTCCATCACCGTCTGCAGCCGGCGGGCGCCTATGTTCTCGACCGTCGAGTTCACCGCGACCGCGATGTCAGCAAGCGCGTCGATCGCATCGTCGGTGATGTCGAGCGTGACGCCCTCGGTCTGCATCAGCGCGACATATTGCTTGATCAACGACGCCTCCGGCTCGGTGAGGATGCGCCGCATGTCGTCGCGGGTCAGCGCCTGCAGCTCGACGCGGATCGGGAGCCGGCCCTGCAACTCCGGCAAGAGGTCCGAAGGCTTGGCGATGTGGAACGCGCCGGACGCAATGAACAGGATGTGGTCGGTCTTCACCGCGCCGTGCTTGGTGGACACCGTCGTGCCCTCGATCAGCGGCAGCAGATCGCGCTGCACGCCCTCGCGCGAGACGTCGCCGCCGGCGCGGTTCTCGCGCACGCAGATCTTGTCGATCTCGTCGAGGAACACGATGCCGTTGTTCTCGACGACGCTGATCGCTTCCTGCACCAGCTGGTCGCTGTCGAGCAGCTTGTCGGATTCCTCGGCAATCAGGATGTCGTGGGAGGACTCGACAGTGATGCGCCGCGTCTTGGTGCGGCCGCCGAGCTTGCCGAAGATGTCGCCGATCGAGATCGCGCCCATCTGTGCGCCCGGCATGCCCGGGATTTCGAACATCGGAAAGCCGCTGCCCGAGGACTGCGTCTCGATCTCGATTTCCTTGTCGTTGAGCTCGCCGGCGCGCAGCTTGCGGCGGAACGAGTCGCGGGTGGCAGCACTGGAATTGGCGCCGACCAGCGCATCGAGCACGCGCTCCTCGGCGGCGAGCTGGGCGCGGGCGGCGACGTCCTTGCGCTTGCGCTCGCGCACCTGGACGATCGCGACCTCGATCAGGTCGCGGATGATCTGCTCGACGTCGCGGCCGACATAGCCGACCTCGGTGAACTTGGTCGCCTCGACCTTGAGGAACGGCGCGCCCGCGAGCTTTGCCAGCCGCCGCGCGATCTCGGTCTTGCCGACGCCGGTCGGGCCGATCATCAGGATGTTCTTCGGCAGAACCTCCTCGCGCAGGCCAGTGTCGAGCTGCAGCCGCCGCCAGCGGTTGCGAAGGGCGATGGAGACCGCCCGCTTGGCGTCGGCCTGGCCGACGATGTAGCGGTCGAGTTCGGAGACGATTTCGCGAGGGGAAAAGTCGGTCATGGGCTTCTAGCTAGGGTCGGACGGGGACGAGGGCAAGCCGGATTTCCGCCGTCACAGGAGTGGCGGGCCGGCCTGCCACTGCCGGATCGCCTCGGTTGGATAGACCAGCATCAAAATGTTGAGCGTCAGGTTGTCGCGGATGTGCAAGCCCACCCCGATCTCGAAGGCGATCGCAATCACAACGGTCAGCCACACCGGCAGCGCCCGCGCCAGCAGAAAGCCGGTCATCATCGCCATGTTATCGCCGACGGAGTTCACGATGCTGTCGCCGTAGTAATCCAGCGAGATCGTGGCGGCACGATAACGCTCGATGATGAGGCTGGAGTTCTCGACCAGCTCCCAGGCGCCTTCGATCAGCATCGCGATGATCAGCCGTCCCTGCCAGGGCAGAACCGGCACCACCAGCGCGGTCAGCGCGTAGAACAGGAAGCCGTGAATGATGTGCGAGAACGTGTACCAGTCGGTGAGATGCTGGGAGTTCTCCGAGCTCTGCACCACGCCGTGCCACAGCTTGACGATGCCGCAGGCGCAGATCGGCAGCCGGCCCATGGCGAACAGCAGTGCGGCCTGCAGTGCCAGGAGCCCTAGCGCCGCTGCAAACCAGGGGGCGGACGATCGTCCGGTCGGGGCGCCGATCTCGTCCGCGGTCATCGTCTACTCGGCCGACAGCGCTTCGATGGTGATGTTGCGGTTGGTGTAGACGCAGATGTCGGCGGCGATGTCGAGCGAGCGGCGGACGATGCTCTCGGCATCCTTGTCGGTGTCGATCAGTGCCCGTGCGGCCGCCAGCGCGTAATTGCCGCCCGACCCGATCGCCATCACCCCGGACTCCGGTTCCAGCACGTCGCCGGTCCCGGTCAGGACCAGCGAGACCTCCTTGTCGGCGACGATCATCATGGCCTCCAGCCGGCGCAGATATCGGTCGGTGCGCCAGTCCTTGGCGAGCTCGACGGCAGCCCGGGTCAGCTGCCCCGGATATTGCTCCAGCTTGCTCTCCAGCCGCTCGAACAGGGTGAAGGCATCGGCGGTGGCCCCGGCGAAGCCGCCGATCACGTCGCCCTTGCCGAGCTTGCGCACCTTGCGGGCATTGGACTTGATCACGGTCTGGCCGATCGAGACCTGGCCGTCGCCGCCCACGACCACCCTGCCCCCCTTGCGGACGGTCAGGATCGTGGTGCCGTGCCAGACGGTGGGCTCGTTCGAGGATGCGTGCATGGGGGGTCCCTGGTTGATGCCCTCATTTAGGCGCCTGGGCGCGAGGATACAATTACCGGGCCCCTGCCCTGCCCTTTCAGGCCTTGAAATCCGCTCACCATGGCCCGAGATCAGGCGCTCGGCGGATCATCCCGCAGTAGCTAAGGTGTCATCCGCCTGATAAAAGGGCCGCGTTTTCAAGGGAAAGCTGACCCCATGCGTAGCGCGACCATCAAGCGCAAAACCAAAGAGACCGACGTTGAGGTGTCCGTGAACCTCGACGGCACCGGCGTCGTCAACATCGCGACCGGTATCGGCTTCTTCGATCACATGCTGGATCTGCTCGCCCGGCATTCCCGCATCGACATGACGGTCAAGGCGGTCGGCGACCTCCATATCGATTTCCACCACACCACCGAGGATGTCGGCATCGCGCTCGGCCAAGCGGTCAGGCAGGCGCTCGGCGACATGGCCGGCATCACCCGCTATGCCTCGATCCACATGCCGATGGACGAGACCCTGACCCGCGTCGTCATCGACGTGTCGGGCCGGCCGATGCTGGTGTTCCGCACGACTTTCGCGCGCGACAAGATCGGCGAGTTCGACACCGAGCTGGTGCGCGAATGGTTCAATGCGTTTGCCATGAACGCCGGCATCACGCTGCATGTCGAGACGCTGTACGGCGAGAACGCCCATCATATCGCCGAATCCTGCTTCAAGGGTCTGGCGCGGGCGCTGCGGACCGCGCTTGCGGTCGATCCGCGCAACCAAGGCGAAGTGCCATCCACCAAGGGTCAGCTCGGCGGCTGACCTCCCTCCTCCCAAGGGATTTTCGACATGCCCGTCTATACGGTTCACGCTCCCCTCGCCGCCGGGGTCGATCTGCGTTCGACGGATCGCTTCGTCTTCATCCGCGATGGTTTTCATTTCTGGGCCGCCGTGCTCGGCGCCGTCTGGCTGGCCTGGCATCGGCTGTGGCTCGCGATGTTCGGCTGGGTCGTGCTGATGATTGCGCTCGACGTGATCATGGTGCGCGTCGGCATCGGCGGTGGTGCGATCGCCGGCATCGATCTGTTGCTTGCCATCCTGCTCGGGCTCGAAGCCTCCAGCCTGAAGCGCTGGAGCTATTCGCGAAGGCATTGGCGTCAGCTCGACGTCGTCGTCGCCGACGATCTCGATGCCGCCGAACGCCGCTTCTTCGAGCGCTGGGCCGCACGGCGCAGCGATCTCGGTTACAACAACTACACCGTCGATCGCGGCGCACCGCCGCCGTCGCGTGACAACGGCAATGGGCAGCACCCGCCGCCGCTGCCGCATTCCAGCATCATTGGCTTGTTTCCCGAACCCGGAGGTGGACGATGAGTGTCGCAATCATCGATTACGGCTCCGGCAATCTGCATTCCGCCGCCAAGGCGTTTGAGCGCGCCGCGCGCGGCATGGAGGATCCGCAGAAGGTCGTCGTGACGCGCGATCCGGACACGGTCTATCGCGCCGACCGCATCGTGCTGCCCGGTGTCGGTGCCTTCGCCGACTGCCGCCGCGGCCTCGACTCCGTGAATGGCATGCTCGAAGCGATGACCGAGGCCGTGCGCCACAAGGCGCGGCCGTTCTTCGGCATCTGCGTCGGCATGCAGCTGATGGCGACGCGCGGCAAGGAGCACGTCACCACCGATGGCTTCGACTGGATCTCGGGCGATGTCGAAAAGATCGCGCCGCGTGACGAGAGCCTGAAGATTCCGCACATGGGCTGGAACACGCTCGATCTGGTGCAGGAGCACCCGGTGCTGGAGCGGCTGCCGCTGGGGCCGAAAGGGTTGCACGCTTATTTCGTGCACTCCTATCACTTGAACGCGGTCGACGAAAACGACGTGCTGGCGCGCGCCGATTATGGCGGGCCGATCACCGCTGTTGTCGGCAAGGACACCGCCATCGGCACGCAATTCCATCCCGAGAAGAGCCAGCGGTTCGGTCTCGCTTTGATTTCCAACTTCCTGAAGTGGAAGCCGTGAGCTTCGTCCTGTTCGCCGGGGAGGCGGGCAGGGCGCGCTCTTGAAAGACAAACTCAGATGATCCTGTTTCCCGCCATCGATCTGAAGAACGGCCAATGCGTGCGCCTGGAGCAGGGCGACATGGCGCGCGCCACCGTGTTCAACCTCGATCCCGCCGCGCAGGCCAAGAGCTTCGCCGACCAGGGGTTTGAATATCTGCACGTCGTCGATCTCGACGGCGCCTTCGCCGGCAAGCCGATGAATGCCCAGGCCGTCGAGTCCATGCTGAAAGTCGTGAAGATGCCGGTGCAACTCGGCGGCGGCATCCGCGATCTCAAGACGGTGGAGGCCTGGCTCGGCAAGGGCATCACCCGCGTCATCATCGGCACGGCCGCCGTGCGCGATCCCGAGCTGGTGAAGACCGCCGCGAAGACATTCCCCGGCCGCGTCGCCGTCGGCCTCGATGCCCGCGACGGCAAGGTCGCAGTCGAAGGCTGGGCGGAAACGTCGGAAGTCACCGCGCTCGATATTGCCAAACGTTTCGAGGATGCCGGCGTCGCCGCGATCATCTTCACCGACATCGCGCGCGATGGTCTGCTCAAGGGCCTTAATCTCGATGCCACGATCGCGCTCGGCGATGCCATCTCGATTCCCGTGATCGCCTCCGGCGGCCTCGCCTCGATCGAGGACGTCAAGGCGATGCTGACACCGCGCGCCAGGAAGCTGGAAGGCGCCATCGCCGGCCGCGCGCTGTATGACGGACGGCTCGACCCCGCCGAGGCGCTGGCGCTGATCCGCGCGGCGCGCGCGTAGGAGACAACAGGATGTTCAAGGTCCGCGTCATTCCCTGCCTCGACGTCAAGGACGGACGGGTCGTCAAGGGCGTCAACTTCGTCAATCTGCGCGACGCCGGCGATCCCGTGGAAGCGGCGATCGCCTATGACGCCGCCGGCGCCGACGAACTCTGCTTCCTCGACATCACCGCGACCCATGAGAACCGCGGCATCATGCTCGACGTCGTCCGGCGCACGGCGGAGGCCTGCTTCATGCCGGTCACGGTCGGCGGCGGCGTGCGCACCATCGACGACATCAAGACCCTGCTGCGTTCGGGCGCGGACAAGGTCTCGATCAATTCGGCCGCGGTGGCCCGGCGTGAGTTCGTGAAGGAAGCCGCCGAGAAATTCGGCGAGCAGTGCATCGTGGTTGCGATCGACGCCAAGTCCGTCCCGCGTCCGGGCGGCGGCTCGCGCTGGGAGATCTTCACCCATGGCGGCCGCAAGACGACCGGCATCGATGCGCTGGAATACGCCGAGGAGGTCGTGGCGCTCGGCGCCGGCGAGATCCTGCTGACCTCGATGGACCGCGACGGCACGCGTCAGGGGTTTGACCTGCCGCTGACCCGGGCGGTCGCCGACAGCGTTCCAGTGCCGGTGATCGCTTCGGGCGGCGTCGGCAATCTCGATCACCTGGTCGACGGTATCCGCCAGGGCCGGGCGACCGCGGTGCTGGCCGCCTCGATCTTCCATTTCGGGGAATTTACCATCCGGCAGGCCAAGGAGCACATGGTGCGGCAGGGCCTGCCGATGCGGCTCGATCCCTGACGACATTGCGCCGCAAAAATGTTAAATGAGTTCCTGCCCACTGGCCTTCCAGGCGGGCGGGCGTTTCGAGTACCGGCTGATGTCCCGCTTCACGCTTCACGATCTCGCTGCCATCATCGACGCGCGCGCCGCGGCGGGCGGCGAGGCGTCCTATACGCGCAAGCTGCTCGACAAGGGTCCGCCGCAATGCGCCAAGAAGATGGGCGAGGAGGCGGTCGAGACCGTCATCGCCGCTGTCGGCAACGACCGTGAGCATCTGATCTCCGAAAGTGCCGATCTGCTGTTTCATCTGTTGGTGCTGTTGAAGTCACGCGACGTGCGGCTCGAGGAAGTCGAGGCGGCGCTCGGCAAGCGGACCAGTCAGTCGGGTCTGGAAGAAAAGGCGGCGCGCAGGACGGAGTAGGGCGCGTCGGCGGGGAAACGAAGGGCAGCGTCATGGATATGCGCACCAGCGAACAACAATATAATCCGTACCGTGTCTTCACCCGCCAGCAATGGGCGGAGCTGCGCAACGACACGCCGATGACCTTGGAGCCCGGCGAGTTCTCCAAGCTGCGCTCGATGCACGACCGCCTCGACCTGCAGGAGGTCGAGGACATCTACCTGCCGCTGTCACGCCTGCTGTCGATGTATGTCGATGCGGCGCAGCGGCTGTACTACGCGCAGCGCCAGTTCCTCGGCATCCGCGACCGCAAGATGCCCTATATCATCGGCGTCGCCGGCTCGGTGTCGGTCGGCAAGTCGACCACCGCACGCGTGCTGCAGGCGCTGCTGACACGCTGGTCACCGCGGCCGAACGTCGACCTCATCACCACCGACGGCTTTCTGTATCCGAACGCAGTGCTGGAGCGGCAGGGCCTGATGCAGAAGAAGGGCTTTCCCGAAAGCTACGACCTGCCGCGTCTACTCAGCTTCCTCTCCGACATCAAGGCCGGCCGCCATCCGGTGCGCGCGCCGGTGTACTCGCATCTCACCTACGACATCGTTCCCAACAAATGGGTCGAGATCGACCAGCCCGACATTCTCATCGTCGAGGGCGTCAACGTGCTGCAGACCGGACCGCTGCCGCGCGACGGCAAGGCGGTGCCCGTCGTCTCGGACTTCTTCGACTTCTCGGTCTACATCGATGCCGAGGAGGCGGTGCTGCGCAAGTGGTACGTGAAGCGCTTCCTGTCGCTGCGCGACACGGCGTTCCACGATCCCCGCTCCTACTTCAATCGCTACGCGCTGCTGTCGGACGACGAAGCCATCGCTACCGCCATCGCGATCTGGGAACGCACCAACCTCGCCAACCTCGAGGACAACATCCTCCCGACCAGGCCCCGGGCGACGCTGATCCTGAAGAAGGGCGCCGACCACGAGATTGAAACGGTGGCGCTCAGGCGGTTGTGAGCTGCCGGTAAGCCTTCGCGGCCTGTTCGGCACCATCCGTCATTCCGGGGCGCGCGGAGCGCGAGCCCGGAATCCATAGCCACGGCCGGTTATGGTAGATCGAGATCCTTGTGGCGCTCGCCTTCGTCAAGAATAACGCCCGGTGGTTATGGATTCCGGGCTCATTCGCGCTGCTTCAAAATGGCTTCGCCATTTTGCGCGCGAATGCCCCGGAATGACGAGAGGAGAGAAGGTGCCTCGCGTTCGCTGTTCTTAGCGCAGCCGTTCCGACCAGCAGGTTACGCCGCCACCTGCCGTGCCGCCGCCAGATTCGCCAGCGCCTCCTCCAGCTTGTCGCGGTCGATCGGCTTGACCAGGAATCCGTCCATGCCGGCTTCGAAGCAGGCGTAGCGGTCCTCGACCAGGGCGTTGGCCGTCAGCGCCAGGATCGGGGTGCGGCGGCCGGGCTCGCTGGCCTCGTGGGCGCGGATGCGCCTGGTGGCGGCGATGCCGTCGAGTCTCGGCATCTGCACATCCATCAGGATCAGGTCATAGGGCGCGCCGGCGGATCGGGCGGCGTGCCAGGAGTCGAGCGCCGCCTCGCCGTGCACGGCGATATCGGCGTGATGGCCGAGCTTGGTGAGCAGCGAGCGCATCAAGAGCGCGTTGATGTCGTTGTCCTCGGCGACCAGGATCGACAGCCCGGCACCGGCCTGAGCTGCGATCGGAGGCGCGATCGTCGGCAGCGACTCATCGGCGAGCGCCATGGCCGCGCCGTCGACCTCGAAGCCCACGCGCGTCGCGAGCGATGCCGCCCGCAGCGGTTTGACGAGATAGAAGTGGAACGGCGCCGCCGGGTTCTGCTCGTGGCGGCTTGCGGGTGTCACCAGCACGATCAGCCGCGTCGTATGATGACGCGCCGCCTCGCCCAGGCTTCGTGCGGCATCGCTGCCGATCGCGTCGTCAATCAGCACGGCGTGCCAGGCGCGCTCCGGCAAAAGGACCTCGGCCACCTCGGTCTCCGCGACGAGGCAGGTCTGAGCACCCCAGTTCTGCAGCCGCCGCTCGATCAGCTCGGCCTGCAGCCCGGCCGGTGCGACCAGCATGATCGACTGTCCCGTCAGATCGGGGCCGCGGAAGCTGTTCTGCTCGCCACGCTCCAGGGCGGCCGGCAGCGGCACGGAGACCTCGAAGGTCGAGCCGCTGCCAAGCCTGCTCTGCAGCGAGATCCGGCCGCCCATCCGCTTGACGATCCGATCCGAGATCGCAAGGCCGAGGCCGGTGCCGCCGAAGCTGCGCGCGACGCTGTCGTCGGCCTGCTCGAATTCGCGGAAGATGCGCTCCTGGGCATCGGCGGCGATGCCGATGCCGGTGTCGCGGACCTGGAAGCTGATCTCGTTCGGCCAGATGCCGGGCTCGGCGATCAGCGCCACGCCGCCGGATGCCGTGAACTTGATGGCGTTGCCGGCGAGATTGAGCAGCACCTGGCGCAGCCGCGCGGCGTCGCCCGTCACCCAGGTCGGCAGCCGTTCGTCCAGATAGGCCGCCATTTCCAGCTGCTTGCCTTGCGCGCGCGGCGCCATCAGCTCGGTGATCTCCTCGATCAAGGCGGTCAGCGAGAATGGCTGTGCTTCCAGCGCCAGCTTGCCGGCCTCGATCTTGGAATAGTCGAGCAGCTCGTTGATCAGCGACATCAGGGCTTCGCCCGAGGTCCTGACCGCCTTGGCGTAGGTGGTCTGCTCCGGCGTCAGCGGCGTCTCGAGCAGCAGGCCGCTCATGCCGAGGATGCCGTTCAGCGGCGTGCGAATCTCGTGGCTTGCCATCGCCAGGAAGCGCGACTTGGCGCGGTTGGCGGCATTGGCCTGGTCGCGCGCATCGGCGAGCGCGCGCTCGGTCTCGGTGCGGCCGGTGACGTCGCGGCCGACACATTGCAGCACGGCCGGCTGCCCGGCATCCGCGCGCACCAGCGCCTCGCGCCAGGCGATCCAGCGCGGCCCGATCGCGCTGTCGATGCACTGGTCGTGGACGCGGGTGCCGCTCGGCTCGAGCGCGCTGTCGCCCTGCTCGATCAGCTCGAAGGCGAATTGACTGCCGAGCAGGTTCTCGCGATCCAGCCCCGCCATCTCGCAATAGGCGTCGTTGACGAAGACGATGGCGCCGTTGCTCGCGCGCATCACGATCAGGTCGCCCTGCTGCTCGAACAGATTGCGCGCGCGCTGCTCGGCTTCCTGCAGCTCCCAGTTCCGGTCCGCCAGCACCTCGTTGTGAAGCGCGACCTTGTGCAGCTTCTTGGCGAGGAAGCGCAGCCGCATGCTGAGCGTGGCCAGCCCGACGCAGGCGAGCGCGAACAGGAAGCTGGCGCCGATCGCGAAGGTGTGCGGGTTGTAGCCGGATTTCTCGGCCATGCTGGCCTTGATGAAGCCGTACGCGCCGCCGAAGCCGGCGGAGAAGATCATCAGCGAGCGCAGGATCGTGAAGACGAGGTGATGACGGCGCATGAACCGGCGCAGACGTAATCTGATGCGAAGAAGCCGTCCCATCTCGATCACCCCTGATGCCTTCGATCCCGTGTCATGGCCGCCCGCACCATGCGGCGTCGGTATTGCTGAGACTTTGAAAGGTCATGCACGCGCGTTGCCGCCGTGCAGAGATGGTGAACCGGGCGTTAGCCCGGCTCACAACAGCGGATTGGCCGGTGATGCCGCGTGGTTGCGGGCCGTGAGGCGGCTGGAGCGCACGTAGATGCGATAGTCGGCAGTGCCATCGCCCGCTTTGTCCCTCGCCAGGTAGATCAGCGGTGCACTCGCGAGCGGATCGGCAGTGAGCCCGACGGCATCGGTCGCAGCCGTCATGCCGCAATCCCTGGCCTCCGTGACGGGCGCATCGTCGACCACGACGAAATCGGCCGTCCCCGGATCGTCGGCCAGCGCCACGCGTACGGTGGCGAGCGCGGGATCATCGGTGAAATCGACATGGAGATCGGCGTGAAACGGCGCCGAGCCGAGCGCGAGGGTGTCGGCACCGACGGCAATGCAGGGCTGGGGAGAGGGCGCCAATTCGATCTTGGCAATGACCGCGGCCGCGATCAGCGGCACGGCCGAGACGAGGACCTTGAAACGCAACATGACACGCACCGACGCGGAAGGCCTGATGACAAAACGCGGGGCCTTATGGTTGTCGGAGCGTAAAGAGAAGTCGTTACCAGAGTGTTGAAGGGGAGGGCGCGCCTTTACGCCGCATGCCGATTGTCCTCCGCCAGCGCGCGGTACGACAGCGCCTCCGCCAGATGCAGCCGGCCGATGGTCTCGGTGTGGTCGAGATCGGCGAGCGTGCGGGCGACGCGCAGCACGCGGTGATAGCCGCGGGCGGACAGCCGCATGGTCTCGGCGGCCTCGCGCAGCAGCTTCTGGCCGGGCGCGTCGAGCTTGGCGATCTCGTCGAGCACGGCGGCGGGCGCCTCGGCATTGGTCCGGACCTGCGGCAGGCCGGCTTTGGCGTAGCGGGCGCGCTGCAGGTCGCGCGCGGTGGCGACGCGGGCAGCAACCTCGGCGGAGCCTTCCTTGGACGGCGGCAGGATCAGGTCGGCGGCGGTGACGGCGGGCACCTCGATGCGCAGGTCGATGCGGTCCATCAGCGGGCCCGAGATCCGCATCTGGTAGTCCGCCGTGCAGCGGTCGATGCGGCCGCGCTTGCAGGCATAGCCGGGCTCGAACGCCTTGCCGCAGCGGCACGGATTCATCGCCGCGACCAGCATGAAGCGGGCAGGGTAGGTGACGCGGTGGTTGGCGCGCGAGATCGAGACCTCGCCATTCTCCAGCGGCTGGCGCAGCGAATCGAGCACGCGCGGGTCGAACTCCGGCAGCTCGTCGAGAAACAGCACGCCCTGATGCGCCAGCGAGATCTCGCCGGGCCGGGCGCGCAGGCCGCCGCCGGTCAGCGCCGCCATGCTGGCCGAGTGATGCGGGCTGCGAAACGGCCGTCTGTTCGTCAGCGCCCCGCCTTCGATCTCGCCGGCGACCGAGGCGATCATCGAGACTTCCAACAGCTCCGCCGGCGACAGCGGCGGCAGGATCGAGGGCAGCCGCGCCGCCAGCATCGACTTGCCGGCGCCGGGCGAGCCGATCATCAGCAGATGATGCCCGCCGGCGGCGGCGATCTCGAGCGCGCGCTTGCCGCTCTCCTGGCCCTTGATGTCGCGCAGGTCGAGCAGGCTCGCGGGCGCCTCCTGGATTTTCGGTTGCGGCCGCGACAGCACCTGCGTGCCCTTGAAATGATTGGCGATTTGGATCAGCGAGGTCGCCGCGATGATCTGCAGCTCGGGGCTGGCCCATGCCGCTTCGGCGCCGCAGGCGGCCGGGCAGATCAGGCCTTCCTCGCGCGAATTGGCGCCGATCGCGGCCGGCAGCACGCCGGCGACCGGCGCGATCGAGCCGTCGAGCCCGAGCTCGCCGAGCACGGTGAAGCCGCTGAGCGCATCCGGCGGGATGGCGCCGATGGCGGCCATCAGGCCGAGCGCGATCGGCAGGTCGTAGTGGCTGCCTTCCTTCGGGACGTCGGCTGGCGCCAGGTTGACGGTGATGCGCCGTGCCGGCAGCGCCAGCCCTGACGCGATCAGCGCCGAGCGCACCCGCTCGCGTGCCTCCGACACCGCCTTGTCCGGGAGACCAACGATCGCGAACGCCGGCAGGCCGGGCGCGACCTGGACCTGGACGTCGACCGCGCGGGCCTCGATCCCTTCAAAGGCGACGGTAGAAACGCGCTGGACCATGGTGCCCCTCCCGCTGGCGAAGCTAGCGGAAGCGGGCTCCATCCGCAAGAACAATACAGGAACATGCCGCCGCCGGCGCGAGGCGCAATCCATTAACGACGGTCCGCGTCCGCCGTCGGACCCGCCCCTGAGCTTAACGCCCCTTTAGGCCGGTGTTCGCATTCTTCCGGAAATCATGATCGACACGCGCCCCGTCAGAACCGAAGGGACGCCGCCAACGAGAGACGTGCGATGCCCCCAGCGCCTTCGGCCGCTCCCACCGTCAAGACGCCCGCCGCCGAGGCGAGGACGGTGTCCGAGCTTGCCACCGACATGCTGCGCCGGACCACGAGCCTGTTCCTGGCTGGTCCGCGGCCGGCGTCCGACGAGCAGCTCGATCTCTATGACCAGATGTTCGCGCGGCTGATGCCGCAGGTCGCGACCGAGGTGCTGGCCGAGTTCAGCGCGGCCTTGGCCCGTGTCGAGCGTGCGCCCTACGGGACCGCGCGACTGCTCGCCGTCCATCCAGAATTGCGTGTCGCCGGGCCGATGCTGGCCAAGGCCTTGGTGCTGACCGAGCGCGATTGCGCCGAGTTCATCCGGAGCGGCAGTCCGGGGCATCTCGTTGCGCTCGCCAGCCGCCGGGGAATCGGCGAGACCCTGACGACGCTGCTGATTGCGCGCGGCTTCCCCGCCGTGCGCATGGCGCTGGTGCAGAACCTCTCCGCGCGCCTGTCCGAGGACGGCTACCGCAGCCTGTTCAAGATCGCCGAGCGCGACGAGGATCTCGCCGAAAAGCTCGCGCTGCGCACCGATCTGCCGGCGAAGCTCTCGCGCGCTTTCGTCGCCGCCGCCAGCGAAGGCGCCCGCGCCCGCTTCATCAAGGCGGCGCCGCCGGCGACCCGCGCCACCCTGCAGGCGACGCCGACGCGGTCGTCCGGCGCCGCCATGCGCGCGATGTGGGACTATCAGCAGGTCAAGACCGAGGTCGCCGCGCTCAATCGCACCGGCAAGCTCGGCGATTCCGCGGTCAACCGCTTCTGCGTCACCGGTGAATTCCCTTCCGTGATCGCGGCGCTGGCGCTGCTCTGCGTCGTCTCCATCGAAACCATCGAATCGCTGATGGACGACGATCGGCTGAGCGATCTGCTGCTGGCCTGCAAGGCGGCCCGGCTGAGCTGGGCGACGACCGCCATGATCCTGCGCGGCCGTCCCGGCTGCGACGCGATCCCGGCGGACGACGTCGAGGAGGCGCGCAAACGCTTCGAGAAGCTCGCGCTGTCGGAAGCGCAATGGAAGGTCCGCGGGCTCGAATCGAGCTGAGCGCGGGGAGGGCCGTCAGCCCGGCGGCGTGCCGTAGTTCGTGAAGTCGATCTTGAACATCGCCGGATCGAGCTTCTTGGTCGTATCGAGATTGTAGACCGCGATCGTGGTGTCGTAGCCCTGCGGGTCGGTCACGGTCCACTGCTTGAGCTGGCCGTCCTTGGCGCCGAGCATCAGCATCAGCCGGCTGGTGCCGATCAGCGCCTGCTTCTCCTCGATCGTGATCGTGACGTAGAGGTCGTCGGCCGCGACCGCGATCACGTTGGTGTCCTTGAGCAGGTCGATGCGGTCCGACAGCAGGTAGCGCAGCGGCGTCTGCGACAGCGGATAGACGTCCTGGGTGGCGAGCTTGCGGTCGCGCACGACCAGCGAGGAGCCGTCGGCGATGATGTCGATCGGCGTCGGCGGTTCATATTCGAAGCGCACCTTGCCCGGCTTCTGGATGTAGAAATCGCCCTTGGTCTTGCTGCCGTCGGGACCAACCTGGACGAAGTTTCCAACCAGCGTCTGCAGTGACGACAGATAGGCGCTGACCTTGGCGGCCTGCGCCTTCTGGTTGGCGTCGAACGAGGTGAAGATGCTCGCCGGCACGTTGCGCCGGGGATCGGGAATGATCGGATTGGGCGGCACGGTCTGGGTCGTCGCCGCGCTCTGGCCGCGCTGCTCGGAGGCGCTGAGCTGGGCGCCGCCTTTCGGTGCTGATTTGGCAGACGGCGTGGTCTGGGCGGCAGCGTGGCTGGCGGCAACCGTCAGCGCGCAGGCCGTCACGGCGCATGCCGCCATCCAGGCTGACATGCGGCGCCCGTGCGGGGCCGCGGAAGGTGAAATGGGGCTGTTCAACAAGGGGCTTTTCAAAACGACGTCCTGAGTTTTACGCGTTTCTATCTCGGTTCGGTCGGGCGGCGTGATCGTAATTGCGTGAAGATACGACACGGAAACGGCAGATCTGGGACCAAGCGGGCGGTCAGAACCCGCCTTCTTCCTCGGGCACCAGGATCTCGCGCTTGCCGGCGTGGTTGGCCTGGCCGACGATGCCTTCCTGTTCCATCCGCTCCATCAGCGAAGCAGCCTTGTTATAGCCGATCTGCAGCCGCCGTTGAATGTAGCTGGTGGACGCCTTGCGGTCGCGTTTGACCACGGCAACCGCCTGGGAGAACAGGTCGTCGCCACCGCCGCCACCCCCCATGCCGGTGGCGTCGAATACGGCGCCGTCCTCCTCGCTCGGTTCCTCGGCGGTGACCGCCTCGAGATATTCCGGCGAGCCCTGCGCCTTGAGATGACGGACGACCTTTTCGACCTCCTCGTCGGAGCAGAACGGACCGTGGACGCGGCTGATGCGGCCGCCGCCGGCCATGTAGAGCATGTCGCCCTGGCCGAGCAGCTGCTCGGCGCCCATTTCTCCGAGGATGGTGCGGCTGTCGATCTTGGACGTGACCTGGAAGGAGATGCGGGTCGGGAAGTTCGCCTTGATGGTGCCGGTGATGACGTCGACCGACGGACGCTGCGTCGCCAGGATCACGTGCAGGCCGGCGGCGCGCGCCATCTGGGCGAGGCGCTGCACCGTGCCTTCGATGTCCTTGCCGGCGACCATCATCAGGTCGGCCATCTCGTCGACGATGATGACGATGTAGGGCAGGGGGTCGAGGTCGAGCTTCTCCTCCTCGTAGATCGCCTTGCCGCTCTCCTTGTCGAATCCGGTGTGAACGGTGCGCGTCAGCTCCTCGCCCTTGTTGCGAGCTTCGCCGAGGCGGGCGTTGTAGCCGTCGATGTTGCGGACGCCGAGCTTGGCCATCTTCTTGTAGCGCTCTTCCATCTCGCGCACGGCCCATTTCAGCGCGACGACGGCCTTCTTCGGATCGGTGACGACCGGCGTGAGAAGATGCGGAATGCCGTCATAGACCGAGAGTTCGAGCATCTTCGGATCGACCATGATGAGGCGGCACTGGTCCGGCCGGAGCCGATAGACCAGGCTCAGGATCATGGTGTTGATCGCGACCGACTTGCCCGAGCCGGTGGTGCCGGCGATCAGCATGTGCGGCGTGCGGGCGAGATCGATGATGATGGACTCGCCGCCGATGTTCTTGCCGAGGCAGAGCGGCAGCTTGGCGACGCTCTCGGTCGCCTCCTTGGCCACCAGCAGCTCGCGCAAGTAAACCTTCTCGCGATGCGCGTTGGGCAGCTCGATGCCGATGGCGTTGCGGCCGGGCACGACGGCGACGCGCGCCGACAGCGCGCTCATCGAGCGCGCGATGTCGTCGGAGAGGCCGATCACGCGCGACGACTTGATGCCGGGCGCCGGCTCCAGCTCGTACAGGGTGACGACCGGGCCGGGATGCGCCTTGACGATCTCGCCGCGGACGCCGAAATCCTGCAGCACGCCTTCCAGCGCGCGCGAATTGGCCTCGAGCTCGCTCTTCGACAACGGCTGCCGATCGGAGGATTTCGGCGCCGCCAGCATCGACACCGAGGGCAGGTCGTATTTGTCGTTGGACTTGCGCGGCGGAGTCTTGGGCGCCGGCTTCTTGCGCGCCTTCGGGGCCGGCTCCTCCTCCTCGTCGTCCTCGTCCTCCCCGGCCTCTTCCCCGTCGCCGCCGTCCTCGTCCATCTCCGGGGCGAGCGTCGGCTTGGAGCGGCCGCCGCCGAGGCTCGGCTCGTGTCGGCCGGCGGCGCTGGCGCGGGGTTGCGGGCCGGAGGAAACCAGCGCGCGATAGGCCGTGCTGAGGAACCAGACGACGCGCGCCTTGGCGCTCATGATGGCGTGGAACACCCAGCCGAGCCGCACCGCGCTCTTGTCGTCGTCCTCGTCCGCATCGCTCAGCGGGGTGTCGTCATCCTCGTCCGCCAGCAGGCTCTCGTCGGCTTCCTTCGCCCCCATGCCGCCGGCCACCAGCAGGCAGCCGGTCATGGCGACCAGCAGTAGGCTGCCGAGCACCAGGCGATAGATCAAGCCGGGCGGCCCGAACACGACCGCAGGCGCCCGCACCAGGGCGTCGCCGACCACGCCGCCCAAGCCCGTGGGCAGCGGCCAGGCATGCGAGCGCGGCCAGCAGCTGGCGAGGCCGGCCGCGATGATGGCGCCGAGGATCCAGGCGCCGAAGCGCAGCGCTTCGCGGTCGAACGGCCGGTGCGTCATCATGCGCCAGCCGCGGATCGCGATCGGCAGGATCACCATGATCGAGCCGAGACCCAGGATCTGCATCAGGAGATCGGCGCTGATCGCGCCGGGATAGCCGACGATGTTGCGGATCGCGCGCGAGGTCGCATGGCTGAGGCTCGGGTCCTGCACCGACCAGGTCATCAGCGCCGCGGCGGCGACGCCGGACAGCGCGATCAGGCCGAGGCCCGCGAGCTCGCGCAGCCGCCGCACCAGCGCGTCGCGCAGCGACGTCGGCAGGTGGTTGACCAGGGGAATGACTCGTTCGATCGCCGGCATCCGCATCAGCCCCGCGATTACCTGAGGACCTCGACCAGCCGGTGCAACGCCTCACCGGTGGATGCGGCATCGGCCACCAGCGCCAGCCGGATGTAGCCGGCGCCGGGGTTGAAGCCGTCTGCCTGCCGCCGCGCCAGATAGCTGCCGGGCACCACGCGCACGCCGGCGTCGCGATAGAGCTTCACGGTGACGTCCTCGTCGCCGCCGCGATCGGCGACGTCGAGCCAGACACAGAAGCCGCCCTCGGGGCGCCGATAGCCGTAGCGGTCGCCGACGATCTGGTCGGCGAGATCGAACTTGGCGCGGTAGAGTCTGCGGTTCTCCTCGACATGGGCCTCGTCGCCATAGGCGGCGACGGCGACGTGCTGCAGCGGCACCGGCACCTGGGGCGCGGCGACGTTGCGCAGCTCGTGGAAGGCCGTGAGAAAGCGACGGTCGCCGGCCGCGAATCCGATGCGCATGCCCGGCACGTTGGAGCGCTTCGACAGCGACTGGAAGGCGACGACGTTGGTGTAGTCGGGGCCGGCATGCTCCAGCATGCTGCCCGGCGCTTTCAGCGTGTAGATCTCCGAATAGCACTCGTCGGCGAAGATCACGAAGCCATAGCGATCGGCGAGCTGCTTCAGCCGGCGCATGTAGTCCGGGCTCGCCACGGAGCCTTGCGGGTTCGCAGGCGAGGCGATGTAGAACGCGATCGTGCGCGACAGCGTCGCCTCGTCGATGCCGTCGAGATCGGGCAGGAAGCCGTTGTCGCGCGTCGTCGGCAGATAGATGGAATCGCAGCCCGCGGTGCGGGCGCCGGCGCCATAGACCGGATAGAATGGATTCGGCATCAGGATCGCAGGCCTGCCACGGCGCGGGCCCGCGAGCTGGAGCGCGGTATGGGCGGCGAAGAACAGGCCCTCGCGGCTGCCATTGAGCACCAGGATCTCGTGCTCAGGATCGATCGCGCGCGGCAGTGCGAATCGGCGCGCCAGCCAGCCTGCGGCCGCCTTGCGGAACGGCTCGATGCCCTTGGCCGCGGGATAGCGGCCGAAATCGGCGATATGCTGCGCCAGCACCGGGCCGACGAAGTCCGGAACCGGATGCTGCGGCTCGCCGACGGCGAGCGTGATCATGGGCTTGCCCGGCTTGTGCGGGGCGAGCAGCTCGTTCAGCCGCGCAAACGGCGAGCGTTCGCTCTCCGAATGGCTGGCGCCAGCGGGCGCGGGGGATGCAGCGGTCATTGCCATACGTAAAACGCGCGCCAAACCAGTGGAAGCCGCCGATCGCCCATGAACCGGTGCCTTTGTGGTCACCATAGGTGGGGCGAGGTTAAGACGCGATTAACCATCGGCGCTGGCGTTCGTTTTGATCGTTTTTCCCGGCCCGATCCAGAGGCAATTTCGCAACAGCAGCCGACATTGTGGCGATTCGGGCGGGCGAGCCGGGCAGCTCGCAGGAACTTTTTGGCTGGTGTTGGTCTCTCGTTGGAGAATTCAGCTTGAGCACGGTGCCCGCGGCCGTCGACCTCTCCCCGCCTGCGGGGAGAGGTCGGATTGCATCGAAGATGCAATCCGGGTGAGGGGGTACAGGTCTAACAATTTGCACCACCCGCGGGTCTGCCCCTCGCACCAACCCTCTCCCCGTGAAGAACGGGGAGAGGGAGCGCAGGTGCAACGGCGGTGAAAGCTGCGACCCAACTCACGGCAGATCGACGATCGTAGTCGTCGGCTCTGGGAACGGGCGCGCCGTTATCTAACGACGAGAAAAACGGGCGGCCCGGTGCGCTGGAATAAGTATGGGAATCTGCGCGCACCGGGCCTTGGCCGAACTACTTGGGGGCTTAGCTCGGATGAGCGACAATTAGCACGGTCGTTTTTCCGGCGTATTGCCGGTGTTCGAAGATTTGTAGAATTTGATGTCGGAACGCGCGGAATGCGGCGCGGCCGGACCAATTGCTTAACGGAGATGTCCGCGCCCGCTGTGGCTTTCCGGTCCAGGTGCGGACGCTGCACTTAAGTATCAGCACGCCGCTTCCGGCTCCCAGCTGATCAGTAGTTTTTCTGACGAGAAACACTCAGCCACATCACGCATCAATCGACATGTCGCGCAACGAACTCGGCGCATCTCGACCATCTTTGACGGGCATCACCGATTCCCATGGCGTGCCGAACTCCGAAGGCGCGCCGAGGACTCTGACTTTCGAAAGAGCTCGATGATGCGTCTGAGACTGCCGGGCGTGCTTGCCCTGATGCTGCTGGCCATGCCCGTTTCGTCGTTGCCCCGCATGGCGGTGGCAGCGCCTGTCGCGGCCGCGACCTCGATCACGGTCGAAGGCAACCGGCGTGTCGAAGCCGACACCATCCGCTCCTACTTCAAGCCTGGCCCGTCCGGCACGCTCGATGCCGGCCAGGTCGACGACGGCCTCAAGGCGCTGGTCGGGACCGGCCTGTTCAGCGACGTGAAGATCGATCGCCAGGGCGGCCGCCTGGTCGTGCGCGTGGTCGAGAACCCGGTGATCGGCCGCGTCGCCTTCGAGGGCAACAAGAAGGTCAAGGACGAGCAGCTCACCGCCGAGGTGCAGTCGAAGCCGCGCGGCACGCTGTCGCGCCCGATGGTGCAGTCGGACGCGCAGCGCATCGCCGAGATCTATCGCCGCTCGGGCCGCTACGACGTGCGCGTCACGCCAGAGATCATCGAGCAGCCGAACAACCGCGTCGATCTCGTGTTTACGGTCACCGAGGGCGTCAAGACCGGCGTGAAGTCGATCAGCTTCGTCGGCAACAACGCCTATTCGGCCGCGCGCCTGCGCGATGTGATCAAGACCCACCAATCGAACTGGCTCAGCTTTCTCGGCAACAACGACGTCTACGATCCCGACCGCGTCGAGGCCGATCGCGACCTGATCCGCCGCTTCTATCTGAAGAACGGCTATGCTGATGTCCAGGTGGTCGCGGCCTTGACCGAGTATGATCCGGATCAGAAGGGTTTTCTGGTCACGTTCCAGATCGACGAAGGCCAGCAATACCGGGTCAGCGCAGTGCAGTTCCAGTCGACCGTCGCCGCCCTCGACGTCAATACGCTGCGCAGCTATTCGCGCGTCAATGCCGGCGCGCTGTACAACGTCGAGCAGCTCGAGAAGTCGGTCGAGGAGATGCAGATCGAGGCGTCGCGCCGCGGCTTCGCCTTCGCTGTCGTGCGTCCGCGCGGCGATCGCAACATGGAAGCGCATACGGTTTCGATCGTGTTTCAGGTCGACGAGGGTCCGCGGACCTATATCGAGCGCATCAGCATCCGCGGCAACACCCGCACCCGCGACTACGTGATCCGGCGCGAATTCGACATCTCCGAGGGCGATGCCTACAACCGCGCGCTGGTCGATCGTGCCGAGCGGCGGCTGAAGAACCTGGACTTCTTCAAGGACGTCAAGATCACCGCCGAGCCCGGCTCGTCGAGCGACCGCGTGGTCCTGGTGGTCAGCCTCGAGGAGAAGTCGACCGGCGATTTCTCGATCTCGGGCGGCTACTCGACCACCGACGGCGCGCTGGCCGAGGTCTCGATCTCCGAGCGCAACTTCCTCGGCCGCGGCCTCTATGCCAAGGCCGCCGTGACCTACGGCCAGTACACGCGCGGCGTGACGCTCTCCTTCGTCGAACCCTATCTGCTGGACTACCGCGTCGCGCTGGGCCTCGACGTCTCCTACCGCCAGCAGCTCGCCAACAGCTACACCAGCTACGGCACCCGGACGATCGGCTTCAGTCCGCGGCTCGGTTTCCAGCTGCGTGAGGATCTTTCGCTGCAGCTGCGCTACTCGCTCTACCGGCAGGAGATCACGCTGCCGTCCTACCTCGCCAACTGCAACAACAACAACGCCAACGGCCTGCTCGCCTTCAATCCGACGCCGGCCTATATCGCCAGCGTGCTCGGCGGCGTCGATCCGACCAATGCGACCACGTCGGGCGTCTACGGCTATGGCTGCTACGGTGACGGCGAATCGACCCTGCCGATCCGCAAGGAGCTGAACGACGGCGCGGCGCTGACCTCGGCGCTGGGCTACACCCTGTCCTACAACACGCTCGACAACAACAAGAACCCGACCGACGGTCTGATCGTCGACTGGCGCCAGGACTTCGCCGGCGTCGGCGGCAATGTCAGCTATCTCAAGTCGGCGGTCGATGCGAAATACTATACGCCGCTGGTGTCCGACATCGTCAGCGTGATCCATCTGCAGGGCGGTGTGCTGAACAAGATCGGCGACAAGGACCTGCGCATGCTCGACCACTACCAGATGGGCCCGGCGCTGGTGCGCGGCTTCGCGTCGAACGGCATCGGCCCGCGCGACATCACCTATCGCAGCCTCGGCGCGACCGGCGATTCGCTCGGCGGTACCAAATATTGGGGCGCCTCGGCCGAGTTGCAGATGCCGTTCTGGTTCCTGCCGAAGGAAGTCGGCCTCAAGGGCGCCGTCTATGCCGATGCCGGCTCGCTGTGGGGCTATCAGGGCCCGACCTCGTGGGCCGCAACCGGCGAGGTCAACACATCGGCCTGCAAATGCGGGCTGCAATACGACGACAGCAAGGTGGTGCGCTCCTCCGTCGGCGTCGGCCTGATCTGGGCCTCCCCGTTCGGCCCGCTGCGCTTCGACTACGCTGTGCCGCTGTCCAAGGGCAAATACGACGTCGTGCAGGAATTCAGGTTCGGCGGCGGCACGTCGTTCTGAGGCGGTTTGATCGATGCTGGGTCGCGCTCGTCATGCGGGCGCGACTCCGCTTCATGCTCGCGACCGTTGCGTCGCGAATCCGCGTGCCCCGGCTTCCCCCGCCACAGCTTGAGCGCGATCGTGGTCCGGTCATAGTGTCCCGTGATACCCCTGCTATTCCGTAGGTGTTGGACATGGGGACAAATATGAGACCAAGGAGTTCGTTGGCGCGTGCGCGACAAATGTGGCCGATGGCGCTTCTTCTTTTGGTCGCGCTCGGCGGCTGTGGCCGGCCGAACGATTTTGCAGACAGTGGACTGTCCGGCGGAGCACCCGACCCTCGGGTCGAGGTCAAGCATTTCTTCACGCTCGAAGTGCCCGCGGTCGACCTCGAAGCCATTCAGCGCAAGCATGTCGAGGAGTGCACCAGGCTCGGCTGCGAGTTGACGCAATCGTCGCTGGGCCGGCCGAATCAGGGCGCCGCCAAGGCGGACACCGCGTTGCGTGTCCCACCTCAGTCATATGATGCTTTTGCAGCAATCCTCACCGCGCCGCCTGCGCGGATGACCTACCATTCCGTCAAGTCGATCGAACTTGGCGCGCCGATGATGGATCAGGAAAAGCGGCTCGCGGCCAAGACGAAGCTTCGCGAGCGGCTGACAGCGCTGCTGAACGACCAGAGCGTGAAAACGGCGGCCGATCTGATCGCTATCGAAAAGGAGTTGGCGCAGGCACAAAGCGAGATCGAGAGCGCGACGGCGCAGCTCGATCAGCTGCACCGGCGGACAGATCTGATTGGTGTCAATATCAGCTATGTGGGAGTGGTGAATCGCTTTGGTCTCGACCTTACACCGGTGTATCAGGCCCTGCAGGCGGTCGGTCAGACAATCGTGATGTCACTGTCGGCGCTGGTCTACACGTTGGCCGCGATCGTTCCGTGGCTGCCGATCCTGGCGGTTCTCGTCTGGCTGCTCCGGCGCGCGCTGCGCCGCCGCGCCGCTGCACGAGGCACCTGATTGTCGCGATATCGGGCCATGCGCTGGCCACCGTCATTGCGAGGAGCGAAGCGACGAAGCAATCCAGAGTCCCGTCCGCAGCTCTGGATTGCTTCGCTTCGCTCGCAATGACCGCCGGGCTGTCAGCATGCCTCCCATGCGCAAATTGCCCGTCGTGTTAGTTTGTCGCAATCTTCGGGCTTGCACCGTCGGGCAAATCACCTGCACATTTCCGCGCGTCCCTGCTGCCGCATGAGGGGCGTTTCGCGACCGTCACGGATCGTTGGCAGTGGGATGCGATGGGCGTGTGTCGACGCAGCGTGGATTGTCTGCGCGGACGAACGGCGGCATGCGAACGGTCAAGTCGCGCGGTCCTGATATCCCGACGCTGATATCAACCTGGCGCAATGCTAGCGCATTGCGTGGGGGATGGTGGCCAACAAGCCCGGCGCACCAGGGAGAACGCGAAGCAGCCGTTAAAACCGTTGCGCGGGGAGGGCCGGGCGTTCTCGGCCAGACCTGTGGTACCTGCCGCCTGCATTTTTTTCTGCAGGCGGGCCACGGGCGCGGCCAGCGCCCGGCCTTCCCTGCGCCCTCATGATTTTCCGAGGGCGGTGAGTCTCATGAATAGCTCGGGCGCATCGTGTCGCGAGACCGCTTCCGCATATCTCACTGTCATGCCCCGCGAAGGCGGGGCATCCAGTACGCCGCGGCTCATCCATTCAATCACAGGCGTCTCGGAGTACTGGATCGCCCGGTCAAGCCGGGCGATGACAGCGAGGGTGACGATTGATGTGCCTGCCATGTCCGATATCGAGAGCTGCTCAATCCCTATTCCCCGGCGTCTGAATGAAACCCCGATTCCACGTCGGGCTGATCAGGATCTCGTTGACGCAGGCGCGCGGCGGCATGCCGGCGACGAAGGCGATGGTGCGGCCGAGGTCGTCGGGCTGCAGCATGCGCGCCTGCTCCGCGGCGCTCGGCACCACCGGGCGCTGCTCGAGAATCGGCGTGGCGACCTCGCCCGGCATCAGGCAGCAGGCGCGCAATCCGTTGACGCATTCCTCCATGTTGAAGGAGTGCGTCAGCGCCAGCACGGCATGCTTGGTCGAGGTGTAGGCCGGCCCCGGCATCCTCGAGACGTGGCGGCCGGCCCAGGACGAGACGTTGATGATGATGCCGTCCCGCTGCGCGCGCATCGCCGGCAGTACTGCCTTCATGCAATACAGCACGCCGTTGAGATTGATCTCGACCAGCTGGTTCCAGCCCTCCAGTGTCATGTCGTCCCAGCTCCGCTTCGGCACGTTGACGCCGGCCGAGTTCACCAGCAGGTCGATGCGTCCATGCTGCGCCAGGATGGCATCAGCGGCCGCCTGCACATCAGAAGCCTTGGCGACATCGAGCGGGATCGCCTCAGCCAAGCCGCCACTGGCGCTGATCCGGGCCACCACGGCGTCGAGCGCCGCCTTGCGCCGGCCGGACACCACGACCGTCCAGCCCTCGGCGGCGAGCGCCAGCGCGCCGGCCTCGCCGATCCCAGTGCCGCCGCCCGTGATCCACGCGATTCGTTTCCCGTTGGTCATATCTTGGCGTCTCCCGTTGCCTTCGAAAGGGCGTTTTTGCTATTGCAGCCTCGATCAGAGACGGCCATCCGGGCGACGTCGCCGGTGCGATCCGCCGTCAGGGCCCTTTTCGTCTTCGTCGAGCCTGATGTTCCGCCGGCTGGCACAGCCGGCCGCGCCGCGCTCTCAGGGGAATGTTGCATGAACCACGCCACCAACGCCAACCTGTTCGCCCGCCTGTTCGACGGCCTCGACGATCCCAACCGGCTCGCGATCGAGACCCATGACGGTCAGCGCATCTCGTACGGCGACCTGATCGCGCGCGCGGGGCAGATGGCGAACGTGCTGGTGAGCAGGGGCGTCAAGCCGGGCGATCGTGTCGCCGCGCAGACCGAGAAGTCGGTGTCCGGTCTCGTGCTCTATCTCGCTACGGTGCGCGCGGGCGGCGTCTATCTGCCGCTCAACACCGCCTACACGCTCAACGAGCTCGACTACTTCATCGGCGATGCCGAGCCGACCGTGGTGGTCTGCGATCCCGCCAAGGCCGAGGGCATCGGCGTGCTGGCGGCCAAGGTCGGCGCCAAGGTGGAAACCCTCGACACCTCGGGTAAGGGCTCGCTGACCGACGCTGCCGACAAGGCCAACTCGGCGTTCACCACCGTGCCGCGCGGTGCCGACGACCTGGCTGCGATCCTCTACACCTCGGGCACCACCGGCCGCTCCAAGGGCGCGATGCTGTCCCACGACAATCTCGCCTCGAACTCGCTGACGCTGATCGACTACTGGCGCTTCACCAAGGACGACGTGCTGATCCACGCGCTGCCGATCTATCACACCCATGGGCTGTTCGTGGCCAGCAACGTCACGCTGTTCGCGCGGGCATCGATGATCTTCCTGCCCAAGCTCGATGCAGACCTGATCATCACCCTGATGGCGCGCGCGACCGTGTTGATGGGCGTGCCGACCTTCTACACGCGTCTCCTGCAAAATCCGCGGCTCGACAAAGAGACGACCAGCCACATGCGGCTGTTCATCTCGGGCTCGGCCCCGCTGCTCGCCGATACCCATCGCGAATGGTTCGCGCGCACCGGCCACGCCGTGCTCGAGCGCTACGGCATGACCGAGACCAACATGAATACGTCGAACCCTTACGAGGGCGAGCGCGTGCCCGGGGCGGTCGGCTTCCCGCTGCCCGGCGTGTCCGTGCGCGTCACCGATCCCGAGACCGCCAAGGAGCTCGCGCGCGACGAGATCGGCATGATCGAGGTCAAGGGCCCGAACGTGTTCAAGGGCTATTGGCGCATGCCGGAGAAGACCAGGTCGGAATTCCGCGACGATGGGTTCTTCATCACCGGCGACCTCGGCAAGATCGATGCGAAGGGATACGTCCACATCGTCGGACGCGGCAAGGACCTCGTGATCTCCGGCGGCTTCAACGTCTATCCGAAGGAGATCGAGAGCGAGATCGACGCCATGCCGGGCGTGGTCGAATCCGCGGTCATCGGCGTGCCGCATGCGGATTTCGGCGAGGGCGTCACCGCGGTGGTGGTGCGCCATCCCGGCGCCGACGTCACCGAGGCGGGCGTTTTGAAGAATCTCGACGGCCGGCTCGCCAAGTTCAAGATGCCCAAGCGCGTGTTCGTGGTCGACGAACTGCCGCGCAACGCCATGAGCAAGGTGCAGAAGAACGTGCTGCGTGACCAGTACAAGGACATCTATACGAAGTGACGATGGCCTAGCGCCGTCGCCCGATCGCGAGACCTGCGAGCGCGGCCAGAGGCGGCGCGGCGCAGATCAGCACGAATTCGAGCACGGCAAGCGAGGCGATCTCGTGCTGGATCGCGAGGGCCAGGCAGGCGGCGAACAGGCCGGCCGCGGTGAAGCCGAGGATGCAGGTCAGCGGCTCCTCGGCAGGCTCGTGCGACGACGCTTTGTGCGCCGGCAGTGCCGCCGGCTGCTCGGTGGTGGTCGGCCTGACCGTGGGAAGCGGCATCGGAGCTCTCTGCGCCGTGTCGTCTGTGGGTACGGATCGAGACTAGGCCGCTTCGTTGCCTGCGGACATGCGGCAAAATCGACCGGCAGTCCCTGCCCCGGCTCGCGAGGAACGGCGTGGCCGGCCCTGGAGATAGGCTCAGGGGCCGGCCGCGAGCTGGGGAGTCAGGTGTGGTCCGTCGTGCGCGAATCCTTCCGGTCAGCTTTGCAGAATCCGCGGAATGAAGACCACCCCATGCGCAAAGTCGGCACGTTCGGCGCCGGAGTTAAGCGGTGAATCAACCTCTACGATTCGCGCTATTTAATAGGCTAGAAGCGCTCATCGCGGCCGAAGAAAGGAGGTAGTAGTGAATCACGATTCGGTTCCTTCCGCGAGGCTGAGCTCTGGTATACCACGAAGTCCATTGATCCTTTTTTCACCGCCTCCGTAGTACTGAATCGAGGTTCGGTTTCGAGCCATTTGGCCGTTGCAACACCTGTTCCTTCTCCGTAAATAAAGGCCGCCTTGCCGATCCACACGGCCGCAAGCCCCCTCCGTCCACGGCCCACAAGAAATCATCAAAGCAGCCAATGACAGCCAGGATCGAACGACCGCTTTCGCCGCATCTGCAAACCTACCGCTGGACGCTGACGATGATCTTGTCGATCGTCCATCGCGCCACTGGTGTTGCACTATATTTCGGGACGCTGCTGCTGGCTTGGTGGCTGATTGCCGCCGCGTCCGGTCCCAGCGCCTACTCCTACGTCCAGGGCTTCATGGGCAGCTTTCTCGGCCGCCTGATCGTGTTCGGCTACACCTGGGCGCTGCTGCATCATCTGTTGTCGGGCATCCGTCACTTCGTCTGGGACCTCGGCTACGGCTTCAAGGCCAATGAGCGCGAGGCACTCACCTGGGGCGCCCTGATCGGCGGCATCTTCCTGACCGTTCTGGTGTGGATCGTGGCTTACGCAGTGGGAGGCGGCCGATGAGCAATTCACGCGCGAAATCGATGCGGACCCCGCTCGGCCGCGTCCGAAACCTCGGTGCCGCGCATTCCGGCACCGGTGATTTCTGGCGCCAGCGCATCACCGCTGTCGCGATGACCCTGCTGATCGTGCCGGTCGTCGTCGTCGTCATCATGCTGCTCGGTCGCAACCAGGCTGGCGCGGCGCAGATCCTCGGCTCGATCCCGATCGCGCTGATCATGCTGCTGTTCGTGGTCGCGAGCTGCTGGCACATGAAGATCGGCATGCAGGTCGTGATCGAGGACTACGTGCACAGCGAGCCGCTCAAGCTCGTCGCGGTCATGGCCAACAACTTCTTTGCGGTGACCGTGGCAATCGCCTCGATCTACGCCCTCATCAAACTGTCCACTGGAGTTTAGCCGATGGCCGGCGGAGCAAATGGCAGCGCGAACGGCGCGCCCGCGACGAACGGAAAAGCCTATCCGATCGAGGACCACACCTACGACGTCGTCGTGGTCGGCGCCGGCGGCGCCGGCCTGCGCGCCGTTGTTGGCTGCAGCGAGGCGGGCCTGCGCACCGCCTGCATCACCAAGGTGTTCCCGACCCGCTCGCACACGGTGGCGGCGCAGGGCGGCATCTCGGCCTCGCTCGGCAACATGCATCAGGACGACTGGCGCTGGCACATGTACGACACCGTCAAGGGGTCGGACTGGCTCGGCGACCAGGATGCGATCGAATACATGGTGCGCAACGCGCCCGACGCCGTCTACGAGCTCGAGCATTGGGGCGTGCCGTTCTCGCGTACCGAGGACGGTAAGATCTATCAGCGGCCGTTCGGCGGCATGACCCTGGACTACGGCAAGGGCCAGGCGCAGCGCACCTGCGCCGCGGCCGACCGCACCGGCCACGCGATGCTGCACACGATGTATGGTCAGTCGCTGCGCCACGCCGCGGAGTTCTTCATCGAGTTCTTCGCCATCGACCTGATCATGGACGACCAGGGCGTCTGCCGCGGTGTGATCGCGCTGAAGCTCGACGACGGCACGTTGCATCGCTTCCGCGCCCAGACCACGATTCTTGCCACCGGCGGCTATGGCCGCGCCTATGCCTCGTGTACCTCTGCGCATACCTGCACCGGTGACGGCGGCGGCATGGCGTTGCGCGCCGGCCTGCCGTTGCAGGACATGGAGTTCGTGCAGTTCCACCCGACCGGTATCTATGGTTCGGGCTGTCTGGTCACCGAAGGTGCACGCGGCGAGGGCGGCTATCTCGTCAACGCCGAAGGCGAGCGCTTCATGGAGCGCTATGCGCCGTCCGCCAAGGACCTCGCCTCGCGCGACGTCGTCTCGCGCGCGATGACCATCGAGATCCGCGAAGGCCGCGGCGTCGGCAAGAAGAAGGACCACATCTTCCTGCATCTCGACCATCTCGATCCGAAGGTGCTGCAGGAGCGCCTGCCCGGCATTTCCGAGTCGGCCAAGATCTTCGCCAATGTCGACGTCACCCGCGAGCCGATCCCGATCGTGCCGACCGTGCACTACAACATGGGCGGCATCCCGACCAACTTCCACGCCGAGGTCCTGACCAAGAAGGACGGCGACGACAACGCCATCGTCCCCGGCCTGATGGCGGTGGGCGAGGCGGCCTGCGTCTCCGTGCACGGCGCCAACCGGCTCGGCTCGAACTCGCTGATCGACCTCGTGGTGTTCGGCCGCGCCGCCGCGCTGCGGCTGGCCGAGAAGCTGACGCCGAACGGCAAGCAGCCTGATCTGCCTAAGGACTCGGCCGATCTCGCGCTCGGCCGGCTCGATCACTATCGCTATTCCTCCGGCGGCACGCCGACGGCGAAGCTGCGCGAGAGCATGCAGCACGTGATGCAGACCAACTGCGCCGTGTTCCGCACCGGCGAGGTGCTGCAGGAAGGCCATAACCTGATCCACAAGGTCCATGGCGGCATCGGCGACATCGCCGTGTCCGACCGCTCGCTGGTGTGGAATTCCGACCTGATCGAGACGCTGGAGTTCGACAATCTCATCGCCCAGGCGGTGGTGACGATGGACTCCGCCAACAACCGTTCCGAGAGCCGCGGCGCCCATGCCCGCGAGGATTTCCCGGATCGCGACGACAAGAACTGGATGAAGCACACGCTGGCGTGGCTCGACAACAAGAACGGCAACACCACGATCGATTACCGTCCGGTGCACAACTACACCATGACCAACGACGTGCAGTACATTCCGCCGAAGGCACGCGTCTACTGATCGCACGTGTCCTGAGCCGGTCCGTCATAAACAAGAAGGCCTTCCGAAATGGCTGAGTTCGCACTTCCGAAGAATTCGCAGATCACTGGCGGCAAGTCGTGGCCGAAGCCTGCCGGCGCCACCGAGGTTCGCGAGTTCAAGGTCTATCGCTGGAATCCGGACGACGGCAAGAATCCGAGCGTCGACACCTTCTATGTCGACGTCAATGATTGCGGCCCGATGGTGCTCGACGGCCTGATCTGGATCAAGAACCACATCGACCCGTCGCTGACCTTCCGCCGCTCCTGCCGCGAAGGCGTGTGCGGCTCCTGCGCGATGAACATCGACGGCCAGAACACGCTGGCCTGCACCAAGTCGATGCACGACGTGAAGGATGGCGCGGTCAAGGTCAATCCGCTGCCGCACCAGCCGGTCGTGAAGGACCTGGTGCCCGATCTCACCAATTTCTACGCGCAGTACGCCTCGATCGAGCCGTGGCTGAAGACGACCTCGCCGACGCCGCAGAAGGAATGGCGGCAGAGCCACGAGGATCGCGAGAAGCTTGACGGCCTGTACGAGTGCATCCTGTGCGCCTGCTGCTCGACCTCGTGCCCGAGCTACTGGTGGAACAGCGAGCGCTATCTCGGCCCCGCTGCGCTCTTGCAGGCGACGCGCTGGGTCAAGGACAGCCGCGACGAGGCCACCGGCGAGCGGCTCGACAATCTCGAGGATCCGTTCCGGCTGTACCGCTGCCACACCATCATGAACTGCGCCAAGGCCTGCCCGAAGGGGCTCAACCCGGCAGAGGCGATCGCCGAGCTCAAGCTCAAGCTGGTCGAGCGGCAGATTTAGCCGGGCGACAGCGCATCGAGCTGTCATTAGTCCCAGCCGCGCCCGGAATCTGCACAAGTTCCGGGCGCAGCTTGTTTATGGCGCCCGCCGACTGCGTTAAGCTCCCAGCCCTTTGAGGCCGGAGCGACCGTGCAGACCGCACAACGCAAATCGCTGACGATGCTGCGATGGATGATGGTCGCGTCGCTGGCGCTGCCCGTCGCCCTGTTCCTGATCGCGGCCTACGTGTCGTACGGCACGACCTATGACGAGGCGGACCGCGAGATCCGCCGCTCGCTCGAAATCGTCCACGAGCATGCGCTGAAGGTGTTCGAGACGATCGACCGCAGCCTCTGGGAAATCGACGAGATCGTCCGCGATCTGTCCGACGCGGACATCAAGGCGCGGGAGCAGCCGCTGCATGCGCGGCTTCGCCAGCTGTCGGACTCGCTGCCGCAGATGAAGTCCGCCTGGGTGTTCGACGCCAACGGCCGGCCGCTCGTCAACAGCGCTATCTACCCGGCCCCGGACATGTCCTTCCTGGACCGCGACTACTTCAACGCCCACGTCACGGACAGCATCGGCACCTTCATCGGTGCGCGGCTGACGCCACGGCCGCCCTATCAGGGCGCCGCGTTCTTCAGCATCAGCCGCCGGCGCCAGTCCGACGACGGCAGCTTCACCGGCATCATCCAGGCCTCGGTGCTGCCGGATTATTTCGAGCATTTCTACGCCCGGATCGGCCGCGCGCAAGGCAGCTACTTCGCGCTCCGCAGGTACGACGGCGTCGTCCTCAGCCGTTTCCCGGCCGCGGAGCCAACTGCCGGTCCGGCATCGCACGACATTCCGGCCGGGGCGGCGGATACGGAGCAACTGGTCACGGAGACCTCGCCGATCGACGGCATCGAACGCCGGGTCGGTTATGAGCGCCTCGCCAATTATCCCGTCTACATCTCCGCCGGGCTGGAGACGGCGACCATCCGCAACCGCTGGCTCTCGACCATCAGCCGCCACCTGATCTTCGGCATCCCGGCCACCGCCCTCCTGGTCGTGTTCCTGACCCTCGCCCGGCGGCGGACCGAGCACCTCTATGTCGAGGCCGCCCGCCGCCTGGAAGCCGAGGACGCCCTCAGGCATGGCCAACGCATGGAGGCGCTGGGCCAGCTCACCGGCGGCGTCGCCCACGACTTCAACAATTTGCTCACGGTGATCCGCGCCTCGGCCGATCTGCTGCGCCGCCCCAACCTGCCCGACGAGCGGCGCCAGCGCTACATCGACGCGATCTCGGACACGGTCGCGCGGGCGTCCAAGCTGACCTCGCAGCTCCTCGCCTTCGCCCGCCGCCAGACCTTGAAGCCGGAGGTGTTCGACATCGGCCGCAGCGTCGCCACCTTGCGCGACATGACCAAGACGCTGGTCGGCTCGCGCATCGAGGTCGTGATCTCGGTCCCGGACGAGCCATGCTACGTCAATGCCGACGCCGGCCAGTTCGAGACCGCCTTGATCAACATGGCCGTCAATGCCCGCGACGCGATGGGCGGCCAGGGACTTCTCGGCATCGTGGTCGCCCCTGCCGCCGATTTGCCGACGCCTGCAGCCCTGCATGATCGTCCGCCGCTCGGCTACGTCGCCATTGCGGTCCAGGACACCGGCGTCGGCATCCCGCCTGACCAGGTGAACCGGATCTTCGAGCCGTTCTTCACCACCAAGACGATCGGCCAGGGCACCGGCCTCGGCCTCTCCCAGGTGTTCGGCTTTGCCAAGCAATCCGGCGGCGAGATCGGCGTCGCCAGCGAGCCCGGATGCGGCGCGACCTTCACGCTGTATCTGCCGCGCGTCGCGGGCGCGCACGGGCCGCACCACACCGGTCTGGCGCAGGCCGCACCGATCGGCGGCGACGGCATGTCGGTCCTCGTCGTCGAGGACAACATCGATGTCGGCCGCTCCGCCACGGAGGCCCTGGCCGAGCTCGGCTATCGCACCACGCTGGTCGATAATGCCAAGGATGCGCTGGAAGAGCTGATCAGCGGCACCACCCGGTTCGACGTCGTGTTCACTGACGTCGTGATGCCCGGCATGACCGGACTAGAACTCGCCGAGGAAATCAGGCGCCTCGAGCTCGACATGCCGGTGGTGCTGGCGAGCGGCTACAGCCACGTGCTGGCGCAGCAGGGCACGCACGGCTTCGAGCTGTTGCGCAAGCCGTATTCGATCGAGGAGTTGTCGCGCGTGCTGCACAGGGTCGTGCCGGTGCCGCTGTATCGCGCGCCCCCGATGGCGCCGAACTCGCCGGTGCGCTGACACCAAGGTTGCAGCAGCGGAACCGGGGCGGGAACCTTCTATAATCATTGTCGTTATCGCGGCATGGGACAGGTTCAGGACGTCGTACGGCCGGCAGCGCCGGAGCCTGAGAAGGCGCCGATCATTGAGATCGCCGCCGAGAGTGGCGATCACGTCGAGCCGCCGCCGCCCGAACTCGTCGAGCCGGATCCGGATCTTTCGCCCGAAGAAGCGGAGCAGCTGCGCAAGCGCTATCTGCTGACGCGGTTCTGGATCAGTGCGCGCGGCTATTGGGGCAGGAGCGGCGACCGCCTGGCATGGCCGTTCACGATCGGCCTGTTGCTCCTCATCGTCGCCACCGTCGCGTTCCAATACGGGATCAACGTGTGGAACCGATCGATCTTCGATGCGATCGAGAAGCGCGATTCCGCGACCGTGTTTCATCTCACCGCGATCTTCTTTCCGCTGGCGATCGGCAGCGTCATCCTCGGCGTTGGTCAGGTCTATGCGCGCATGGCGATCCAGCGCCGCTGGCGCGCCTGGCTCACCAACAGCGTGGTCACGCGCTGGCTGACGAGCGGGCGCTACTATCAGCTCAACCTGGTCAGCGGCGACCACAAGAATCCGGAATATCGGATCGCCGAGGACCTGCGCATCGCGACCGATTCGCCGGTCGACTTCGTGGCCGGCGTCACCTCGGCGCTGTTGTCGGCGGTAACCTTCATCGTCGTGCTCTGGACCATCGGCGGTGCGCTCACGCTGCGTCTCGGCGCGACTGAATTGACGATCCCCGGCTTCCTCGTGATTGCCGCCGTCGTCTATGCCGCGATCGCCTCCGGCTCGATCATGACGATCGGCCGTCGCTTCGTGCAGACATCGGAAGACAAGAACCAGGCTGAGGCCGAATTCCGCTACACGCTGACCCGCGTGCGCGAGAACGGCGAGAGCATCGCGCTGCTCGGCGGCGAGACCGAGGAGCGCGCCGGCATCGACAAGACTTTCGGCAACGTGCTGCAGCAATGGGCTCGTCTGGCCGGTCAGCACATGCGCACCACGCTGGTGTCGCAGGGCTCGAGCCTGATCGCGCCAGTCGTACCGCTGTTGTTGTGCGCGCCGAAATTTCTCGACGGCAGCATGACGCTCGGCCAGGTGATGCAGGCGGCGAGCGCCTTCACCATCGTGCAGACGGCGTTCGGCTGGCTGGTCGACAACTATCCTCGCCTCGCCGACTGGAACGCCTGCGCCCGCCGCATCGCGTCGCTGATGATGTCGCTCGATGCGCTGGAGCGCGCCGAGCTGGGCGATGGCATCGGCCGCATCAAGCGCGGCGAAACCGCCGGCGAGGCGATGCTGACCCTGAACGATTTGTCGGTCACGCTCGATGACGGCACAGCGGTGGTCGGTGAGACCGAGGTCGTGGTCGATCCGGGAGAGCGGCTGCTGGTCGCCGGCGAATCGGGGACGGGCAAGAGTACGCTGGTGCGTGCGATCGCAGGCCTTTGGCCGTGGGGCGGCGGCAGCATCAACTTCCATCCCGACCGCCGGCTGTTCATGCTGCCGCAGCGGCCCTACGTGCCGTCGGGCAGCCTGCGCCGCGCCGTTGCATATCCCGGTGCCGCCGAGGACTGGAGCGTCGAGCAGGTTGCCGAGGCCCTGCACAAGGTCGGGCTGGATCACCTCAAGGACAAGATCGAGGAGGAGGCGCCGTGGGATCAGACGCTCTCGGGCGGTGAGAAGCAGCGCTTGGCCTTCGCACGGCTGCTGTTGCACAGTCCGGATATCGTCGTACTCGATGAAGCCACCTCTGCGCTCGACGAAAAGAGCCAGGACCGGATGATGCAGATGGTGACCGGCGAACTGCCGAAGGCCACCATCGTCAGCGTCGCGCACCGCGCCGAGCTCGAAGCGTTTCACAGCCGCAAGATCGTGCTGGAGCGGCGCAAGGGTGGCGCCAAGCTGGTGAGCGACATCGATCTGATACCGCGCAAAGGCAAGCGACGCCTGATCGGCCGCTTCCTGCGCCAGCGCAAGCAGGCTTGAGCAACGCCACGGATCGAGCGCGTGCCGCAGCATCGCCCCCGTGAAATCACAATGGGGCCACGCCGGCTACACGGAGTCCGCGGCAAGGCCGGCTATTGGGGATCGCCCTCAGCTCAGGAGGCAACCTTGACGCCCGACCATGATCCTTCGCCGGCACCCTTCGGTGCTTTCACTCCCAATGCGCCGCAGGCGCTGGTGATCCGGATGGCGCACGGGTCGGGTCTGAAGCGCGGCGCATTCCGGCCGATGCTGACGCGCGCCGTTGATCTGTTGCGGACCGGACCGCTCGACGTGGACTATCAGGGTGCCCATTTCCGCTTCTATCATCAGGCCAGCGCGACAGAGCGCGGTGCGCTGTTCAACCCCGACTACAATCGCGAGGAGCTGGAGTTTCTGCGCAGCCACATTCCGCTGGGCGGCGTCGCTGTCGATCTCGGTGCCAATGTTGGGACGTTCGCGCTGCCGCTCGGGCGTCACGTCGGACCGACCGGCTTGGTGATTGCGGTCGAGCCGCACCCGGTCACCCATGCGCGGCTCGGCTTCAACCGTAATGCGTCCGGTCTTGTGCAGGTCAAGCTCGTGGCTGCTGCTGCCGGCGAGATCGATGGCGACGTATTGATCGAGACCGACGGTGACAATCTTGGCGCCAGTCATGTCGTGACCGGCCCCACCGGCTCGGAGACGTTCAGGGTCCCGGCGCTGCGTCTGCAGACGATCCTCGAACGGGCCGGTGCGACCCATGTCGACGCGCTGAAGATCGATGTCGAAGGTTTCGAAGACCGTGTGTTGACCTGCTTCTTCCGCGACGCCCCGGCTGCGCTGTGGCCGCGCGCCGTCGTCATCGAACATCTGTCGCGCGACGAATGGCAGAACGATTGTCTCGCCGACATGATCAGCCGCGGCTATCGCCAGATCGGCCGCACACGCAGCAACACGCTGCTGTTGCTGGGCTGAGGCGACGCGTCGCTGGCTTTCCTCCGTCCGGCTCGGAACATCACGGCACGACGCGGCGTTAGCGCTCCTGACATCCAGGGAGCGAACCATGAGCAACGACGATACGCGCGATCAGGATCGCGTCTGGGACCTGATGAAGAAGATCGGATTCGCCATGCTCGTCACCCGCGACGGCGACAGACTGCGCGCGCGGCCGATGAGCGCCTACCTCGCGCGCGACGAGAACATGGTCTATTTCCTCACCGACGCACGTCATCACAAGGACGAGGAGATCGCCCGATCGCCGCAGGTCAACCTGTCCTTTGCCGATGCCAGTAGCCAGAAATACGTTTCGATCACCGGCACCGCGGCCATTTCGAATGATCGCGGCAAGATCCGCGAGCTGTTCACGACGACAGCCAAGGCCTGGTGGGACAGCGCCGAGGACCCGAACATACGACTGCTGAGGATCACGCCCGACGACGCCGAGTTCTGGGACTCGCCGGGCACGGTCGTGAGCTACGTCAAGATGGCTGCAGCGGCGGTCACCGGGACGCGGCCTGACGTCGGTGACAACCGCAAGGTCGCGATGTGATGCCGATCGAGCCCCCCGAGATTCCGCCGTCGACGCCAGGGCATCCGGTCGAGCCTCCGCCGGAAGATCCTGTCGGGAATCCGAGCCCGGAGGTGCCGCCGCCGGTGCATGAGCCCGATACGCCGGCGCCGCCGCGTAAGCTTCCGGGACAAACGCCCGACGAAGTGCCGGGGCGGGGACCCCTTAGCCCGACCACGCCCAGTCCGGCCACGGATTGACCGCGATTGAACCTTGGTCATGATGGACATTGAGGAGGGCCGGCAAACTGCCGGCTCTCCTCATGTTATGTTCCGCCAAGCCATTGAAAATCAAGGCTGAATGAAACATGAATGGCGGCGGAGCGATGACTGCTTCGCGTCGAAATAAATCCCTTTGCGAATTTGAACTGCGCCACAATCCGGCCTAACGCATACTTGTTGATCACACCGTGCTTGAAAAAGAACGTTTCGGGAAACCAAGACAAATGAGCAAACTTCGCGTCCTGCTGCTTGCGACGACCGCGCTGTCGGCGATGCAATTGGCGAGCACCGGATCACACGCGCAGAGCGCGCCGATGGTCGTAGCCCAGGGCCCTGGCGGGCCAGGTGGTGAAGTCGGCCCAGACGGTCGACCGAAGCAGCCGCCGCAAGGCCAGCCGCCGCGTCCGGCTCCAGGCGCCGCGCCTCCCCATCAGGCTCCGCCGGCGCCTCCGCCGGCTGCTGCGCCGCGCCCGGCGCCGCCCCCACCTCCGCCGCCGGCCGCGGCCCCACGTCCTGCTCCGCCGCCTCCACCGCCCCCGCCTCCGCCGCGGGCTGAGCCGCCGCGTCCGGCGCCGCCGCCACGCGCCGAGCCTCCGGCACCGCCGCGTCCCACACCGCCTCCGCCTCCGGCGGCCGCTCCTCCGGTGCATACGCCGCCGCCGCCTCCGCCCGTGGTCCCGCGCGAGCCAGCGCGCCCGGCGACTCCGCCCGCGCCGCCGCCGGCGGCAGCGCCTGCACGTCCGACGCCGCCGGTGCCGCCGGCCGCCGCCCCCACGCCGCCTCCTCCCCCACCGAGCGCAGGGCCGGGCCAACGGCCTGGACTGCCGCCGCCGCCTCCGGCTGCGGCGACGCCACCGCATTCACCGCCGCCCGCCGCGGCTCCTTCGCCGCAGCCTGCACCGGCGCAGACCCCGCCGCCGGCTGCGGGTCAGCCTCCGGCCGGTCGGCCGGGTGCCGGCGGCCCACCGCCAGGCGGTCAGCCGGGCGGATTGCCACCCCGCGGCGCGCCGACGCCCCCGGCCGGTACGACCGCGCCTGCGCCTGGAACTCCGCCGGCACCGGCGACGCCTCCGGCGGCCCAGACGCCTGCGCCGGGCGCTCCGCCCGTTGCCGGCACGCCGCCCGGCGGACGCCCCGGCACGCCCCCGGGCGCACCCGGCGCACCCCCGCCGGTTGCGGGACCTGGTCCTGGCGGCGCGGCTCCTGGACCCGGTGCGCCTGGAGCAGGACCCAGTGCCGGACCGGGCGCAGTGCCGCAGTCTGGACCCCCGGCCATGTCGAACCGTCCGCCGCCGCAGGTTGTCACGCCGATTCCCGCGCCGCCGCCGCCGACGGCCCAGCAATTGACGCCGATTGCTCCGGGCGCCCCGATGGCCGGGCCGCAGCGGCTGGAGGATTTTCGTGGCCAGCGCCGCGAGGTTCAGGAGGGAGGACGCACGGTGATCTACGAGCCGGGCCGCGTCATCGTGCGCGATCCGAGCGGTCAGGAGTTCGTGCGCCACGACGAGCTCGAGCGCTTCCGCTACGGTGCACGCGACATCCGCGTGCAGCAGGAGCGCGGCGAGACGCGGACGATCGTGGTCCGTCCGGACGGCAGTCAGATCGTCACGGTCACCGCGCCCGACGGCCGGCTGCTGCGCCGCATCCGCCGCGACATCGGCGGCCGCGAGATCATCATCATCGACAACACCTACCGCGATCCTGCTGCGGTCGGCGGCTTCTATGTCGACCTGCCGCCGCCGGAGATCCGCATTCCCTACAACCGGTACATCGTCGACGCCGAGGAGGCGCCGCCGGATGTCATCTACGACACGCTGATCGCGCCGCCGGTGGAGCGCGTCCAGCGCCGCTACTCGCTCGACGAAGTCCGCTACTCGCCTTCGGTGCGCCAGCTGATGCCGTCGATCGATCTCAACACGATCACCTTCGAGACGGGATCGTGGGAGATCGGCCCTGATCAGGCGGCGAAGCTGCAGGTCATCGCCGACGGCCTCAACCAGGCGATCCAGCGCAACCCGCGCGAGGTCTTCCTGATCGAAGGCCATACCGACGCGGTCGGCAACGACACCGACAATCTGTCGCTGTCGGATCGCCGGGCCGAATCGGTCGCGACCTTGATGACGCAGCAGTTCGGCGTGCCCGCCGAGAACCTGACCTCTCAGGGCTACGGCGAGCAGTACCTGAAGGAGCAGACGCAGGGCCCGAGCCGCATCAACCGCCGCGTCACGGTCCGCCGCATCACGCCGCTGCTGAACGGCGGCCAGGCGGCGCTGCCGCCTCCGCCCCCGGGCGTGGCGCCGCCGCGGTGAGGTAGCGACTAACAGAAATGAAGATGGCCGGGAGCGATCCCGGCCATCTTTGTTGCTGACCATCCGTTGCGTGTTGAAGCGAGGCTGTCGCGTCACCCTCGGTGTCGTCCCCGCGAACGCGGGGACTCCCAGGGTTCAGTTTTGCGAAGCCTGGAGCCCCAGCCCGCTCTCACCATGTCAGCCGGTGGTTATGGGTCCCTGCGTTCGCAGGGACGACACCGGTGGTGAGGCGCGGTCTCGGCCGAAAACCCCGCTGTCGTCCCGGCTCAGCCCTTGTCGTGACCGAGCTGGAAGATCTCCGCGCCGTCCGAGCCCGACAGCAGTCCCGTGTCCGAATAGAGCTTCAGCTTGGTGCGGGTGTCGGCGATGTCGAGATTGCGCATCGTCAGCTGGCCGATGCGGTCGGCCGGGGTGAAGGCGGCGTCCTCGACCTTTTCCATGCTCAGCCGCTCCGGCTGATAGGTCAGGTTCGGACTCTCGGTGTTGAGCAGCGAGTAGTCGTTGCCGCGGCGCAGCTCCAGCGTCACCTCTCCGGTGATGGCGCTGGCGACCCAGCGCTGCGCGGTCTCGCGTAGCATCAGGGCCTGCGAGTCGAACCAGCGGCCCTGATAGAGCAGGCGTCCCAAGCGCATGCCGCTGATGCGGTACTGCTCGATCGTATCCTCGTTGTGGATGCCGGTGACCAGGCGCTCATAGGCGATGTGCAAGAGCGCCATGCCCGGCGCCTCGTAGATGCCGCGGCTCTTGGCCTCGATGATGCGGTTCTCGATCTGGTCGCTCATCCCAAGACCGTGGCGGCCGCCGATCGCATTCGCCTCCAGGAACAGGGCCACCGCGTCGCTGAAGGTCTGGCCGTTCAGCGCGACCGGCTGTCCCTCCTGGAAGCGGACGACGACCGTCTCCGGCTTGACCGCGCAGTCTTCGCGCCAGAACGGCACGCCCATGATCGGGTTGACGATGCGGATGCCGCTGTCGAGGTTTTCGAGATCCTTGGCCTCGTGCGTGGCACCGAGCAGGTTGCTGTCGGTCGAATACGCCTTCTCGGCGCTCATCTTGTAGTCGTAGCCGTTGGCGGTGAGGAACGCCGACATCTCGGCGCGGCCGCCGAGCTCGTCGATGAACTGCTGGTCGAGCCAGGGCTTGTAGATCTTGAGGCCGGGATTGGTGAGCAGGCCGTAGCGATAGAAGCGCTCGATGTCGTTGCCCTTGTAGGTCGAGCCGTCGCCCCAGATGTTGACGCCGTCCTCCTTCATCGCGGCGACCAGCATCGTGCCGGTCACGGCGCGGCCGAGCGGCGTGGTGTTGAAATAGGTGATGCCGCCGGTCGAGATGTGGAAGGCGCCGGACTGGATCGCGGCGATACCTTCATGCACCAGCTGGGAGCGGCAATCGACCAGACGGGCCTTCTCAGCCCCGAAGCTCAGCGCTTTGCGTGGAATCTCGTCATAGTCGGATTCGTCGGGCTGCCCGAGATTGGCGGTGTAGGCGAAGCAGCGCGCGCCCTTCTGCTTCATCCACAGCAGCGCGGCGCTGGTGTCGAGGCCGCCTGAGAAGGCAATGCCGACTTTCTCGCCCTTGGGCAGGCTTTTCAGGATCGTGGTCATGGGAAGTCCAACCGGCTCGTGGTGGCGGTATCGTTTGCGAAATTCGGGCGCGATTAACAGATTTCGGCCGCTTGGGCACGCGTTTAATGGCGCGCCGGCTGCGCTCAGGCCGTCGGACTGGCGTCCGCCGCGCGGCGGCCAAACAGCCGGCGCCTCAGGCGGTAGCCCGGCGAGGCGATCCGGGTCAGCGCGGCATCGATGCCGGCATCGGTCAGCCGCGTCGACGGCCAGCGGTAGATGTAGCCATGCGCGAGCCAGATCACGACGAAGGTGACGAGGCCGGCCGCGGCGACGTCGGTGAAGAAATGGCCGCCGAACGCCATGCGCAGCACTGATGTGGCGAGGCCGAACAGGGCGGCCGCGGCATAGGCGACGGGCCTGATGGCGGGCGGCGTCAGCGCTGCCGGCGCCAGGGTCCAGAACGCGGTCGCGCCCTCGCCGGAGAAGAACGAGCAGTTGCGGCCGCAGCCGCCGCGCGGATCCCACCACGGCACGAAGGGCATGTCGCCGCTGAACTCGGTCACGACGACCGGACGCGGCCGGCCCCAATAGGATTTGAAGGTGAAGTTGGTGAGCACGCCGGCCGAGAGCGACAAGGTCAGCAGCAGGAAGGCGATGGTGCGGCCCTTCACCAGCAGCGGACGGTCGGGCCGGATGAACTTGACCACCAGCGCAATGATCGAAGGCAGAGCGAGGCCCCAGGCGACCCACATCGCCGCATCTCGCGCGAAGGCCGCGGTGCCGTCGAGCTTCAGCGGGAAGCTGTGCGTCCGCGGGTCGTAGAACAGCGCCGCCAGCTTGAGATCGAGCTCGGGATAGACGCCGAACAGCACGCCGATGACGAGCGCGAGCGACAATGCGATGAAAAGTCCGGTCCGGTTCATGGCGCGCGGTTTAGCGAAAGCGGATGGCGATGGAAAGGCCGGCGGCTCACCGCGGCGAACCCGAGGGCAGCGGCGGGGGCGGTGGCAGCCGCGACGCCGATTCGCGCCAGCGCCCGGCGTTGCGGCCCGCGATCAGCCAATAGACCAGCCCGCCGACGATGCCGGCGCCGGTCAGGATTTCGAGATGGCGGCGCACGATGCCTTCGAAGCGGAAGGTCTCGGGATCGAACGGCACGAGGCCGAGATAACAGGCGGCGCCGACCACACCGCCACCGATCGCGTAGGCGAGCACGCTGCGGATCGAGAATGCCTCGGTGATGAGGGCGATCAGCATCGCCGGAATCAGGGCAAAGCCCGATACGAAGATGAAGCCGAAGCCGATGATGACCTCGAACGCGCCCTGATCGATCGGGCCATTGCCGAGATCGGAGAACTCCGGAAACAGGACCGCGGTCACGACGATCAGCCCGGCGAGGAAGCACGCGGCGAGAAAGGCGAATGCGATCGCGATCAACCGGCCGATCAGCGCCATGGTGCTACACCATCTCCGTCATCGCGAGGAGCATCGGCGACGAAGCGATCCAGAGTCGCGCGCGCGGTCCTGGATTGCTTCGCTTCGCTCGCAATGACGAACCCTGGTCGCTGACACGACGATCAATCCGTCATCGCCATCGCGCGCAACGCCTGGCGCTCCCTGGCCGACAGCTTTTCCGTCTCCGACTTCAGCTGGCCGCAGGCGGCGAGGATGTCGCGGCCGCGCGGCGTGCGCACCGGAGAGGAGTAGCCGGCATTGAAGACGTATTCCGAGAACTTCTCGATCTGCTCCCAGTCCGAGCATTCATAGGCCGAGCCCGGCCACGGATTGAACGGGATCAGGTTGATCTTGGCGGGCACGCCCTTCAGTAGCTTGACCAGCAGCCGGGCATCGTCGAGCGAATCGTTGACGCCCTTCAGCATCACATATTCGAACGTGATGCGGCGTGCGTTGGAGGCGCCGGGATAGTCGCGGCAGGCCTGCAGCAGCTCGGCGATCGGATATTTGCGGTTGAGCGGCACCAGCTCGTTGCGCAGCTCGTCGCGCACCGCATGCAGCGAGATCGCCAGCATCACGCCGATCTCCTCGCCGGCACGCTTGATGTTCGGCACCACGCCCGAGGTCGACAGCGTGATGCGGCGGCGGGAGATGCCGATGCCTTCATTGTCGGAGACGATCAGCAGCGCGTCACGCACCGCGTCGAAATTGTACAGCGGCTCGCCCATGCCCATCATGACGATGTTGGTGATGAGCCGGTTGCCGAGCGGCGTCTCCCGGTCGGCCCAGTCGTTGAGACGGTCGCGGGCGACCATGACCTGGCCGATGATCTCGCCGGCGGTCAGGTTGCGCACCAGCCGCTGCGTGCCTGTATGGCAGAACGAGCAGTTGAGCGTGCAGCCGACCTGGGAGGAGACGCAGAGCGTACCGCGGTCGGTCTCGGGAATGTAGACGCACTCGACCTCGTGCGCCTTCTGCAGATCGTCGCCGCTCGGCAGCCGCAGCAGCCATTTGCGGGTGCCGTCGTTGGAGATCTGCTCGGCCACCACCTCGGGGCGGTCGACGGTGAAATGTTCGGCCAAGGCAGTGCGCGTGTCCTTGGAGACGGAGGTCATCTCGTCGAACGATTTGGCGCCGCGGAAATAGAGCCAGTGCCACAGCTGCTGCACCCGCATCTTCTGCTGTCGGGGCGCCACGCCGATCTCGCCGAGCGTCGCGGCCAGTTCGGCGCGCGACAGCCCGAGCAGCGACGGCTTTGCCGGCGGCACGTAGGTTTCGAGCGGAGTCTTTTCGAGGGGCGCGGACGAGTCGCGCAGCCCGGCAGTCGATGCCATGTCGATGAGCCCAAAATGCTGCCCGGCCGCTGCGGCCGCAGGCTTTCGAGCGCTTATATAGCAATCTGGACGGGGATTGCGACCCGCTCGCCGGGCGCCGGTATCAATGGCCGCGGTCTAGCGCCGGCAATCCTGGGCGATGCGGTCGAGCGCCTGGGCCAGGCCCTTCAGCGAGAACACGTCCGTGGTCTCGGTGCCCTTGGCCGAGACGCCCTTGACCACCGCCTCGGGAGCCTTGCGCATGGCGTCGACCATGCGCTCCTCCTCGGCCGCGTTCTTGATCCAGAGACCGTCGCCCTGGGTGTACATCGCGTAGGAGGCGCCGCCGACGTCCAGGGACGCGTCGGAGCCCGGCTTCAGTGCGTAGCCGATCATGATCGAGACCTCGTTGAACACCTTCTCCGAGGGCCGGGTCGAGACGAAGGCGTAAGCGGGATCACGCGGGCGGTTGGCCGGGTTCGTCTTGGACGAGGATGGCTTGGCCAGCGCGAAGCACACCTTCTTGCCGCCGGGCATCGCCGTATAGGCTCCCCATCCACCGAACTGGCCGATGAGGGTCGGTTCCGCGCCGCCGATGTTCGGAACCGCCGGCTTGGTGTCGGCCTTGGGTGCGGCCTTCGGCTGTGGCGCCGGCGCGGCCTTGGGTGATGCCTTCGGCGCAGCCGTTTGAGCTGCCGCCAGGCTCGGAGCTCCGAGCATGAGCGCGCCGGTCGCCAGCGCTGTCGACAATCGCAAAAACAACATGATTAAGCTACGTTCCCCCAAGACCTCGTCCACCAATATTGTGACTGGAAAATGGCCCGGAATCGCAGACCGCCTGCGCGCGAGGGATAGCGGCTTACCGCGTCGCTTGCAAAGGCGGATCGACAAAGTCTGGTCCGCGGCGTGGCGATGGTGTCGCTGGCGACGGACGACATTGGACCGGAGTCCATTCGCCGCGTCACGCGACCCCCGCTTGAGGGCCGCCTTGTTCCGAGCTGCGGCATTTGCCGGCAATCCCGGCATCGTGGCCGCGTGTTGGCAATTGTCGCGCGGCTGCAAATCCGGCATGACGTCTTCAAACGCCGGGCTCGATCCGGATAACAGCCCAAGGAGCGCGCCCATGAAAGCCATTCTCTGCTCGGAATTCTGCCAGCCCGACGATCTCGTCTTCGCTGACGTGCCTGATCCGGTGGCCGGCGCCGGAGAAGCCGTGATTGCGATCAAGGCCGCGGCGCTGAACTTCTTCGACATCCTGATGATCCAGGGCAAGTACCAGATCAAGCCGCCGTTCCCGTTCTCGCCGGGAGCGGAGGTCGCGGGTGTGATCGAGAGCGTCGGCGACGGCGTGACCGATCTGAAGGTCGGTGATCGCGTGGTCGCCTCCTGCGGGCACAATGGCGCGCGCCAGAAGATCGCGCTGCCGGCGTCGTCGATCGTCAAGATTCCCGACAATCTCGATTTCGACCGCGCCGCCGGCATCATCATCATCTACGGCACGGCGCTGCATGCGCTCGAGGATCGCGCGAGCCCGAAGCCGGGCGAGACGCTGGCCGTGCTCGGTGCCGCCGGCGGCACGGGGCTGGCCGCTTGCGAGCTCGGCAAGCTGATGGGGCTGAAGGTCATTGCCTGCGCGTCGTCGGACGAGAAGCTCGAATTCGCCAGGCAACATGGCGCGACCTTGACCTTGAACTACGCCAAGGAGGACCTGAAGGAAGGCCTCCGTCGGCTGACCGACGGCAAGGGCGCCGACATCATCTTCGATCCGGTCGGCGGAGCCTATGCGGAAGCGGCGTTGCGCTCGATCGCCTGGGAAGGCCGCTTCCTGGTGATCGGCTTTGCCGCCGGTGACATCCCGAAGATGCCGCTCAACCTCGCGCTGCTCAAGGGCTGCGACATCCGCGGCGTGTTCTGGGGCGCCTGGGCCCGGATCAACCCGGCCAAGAACCGCGCCAATCTCGAGAAGCTCGTGCAGTGGACGGCCGAAGGCAAGCTGTCGTCCCATGTCGACCGCACCTTCCCGCTGGCGCAGACCGCCGATGCGTTGAAGGTGCTCGCCGGGCGGCAGGCCATGGGCAAGGTGATCCTGCATCCCTGAGAGCGGGCTCGGACGTCGGGCCACAGCGGAATGCCTCGATCGCGAAACTAAGCGGGGCTGACCTCGACGGCGACTGCACGTCATGCGGGTGCGAATCCTGCGCTCAACCTGATGGCGTCGGTCGCGCAGGGCTGCGATGCCACCGGGAGGCCAGGAAATTGCAACCTGAAGCCGAATTTAACAAAAACGAGCGTTTCTTGGTTAACGCAACCGCGGTCGATTGTGGCAGGGTTAATTTCGTAGCTTGGCTATTGTTATTTCGATGTTTCTGGATTTGCTGCCACGCGAATTCGCACGTGCGTCGCCACAATCAGATCAAAATATTTCCAGAATCATGCCGGGTCTCGTCCACTTTTAGTCGGATTCAATTAGTCAATTAGTTGTCGGCAGTGGGGTGCCTCTAGCAATCGTGACGTGTCTCGAGCTTCTGACGGGCTCGGGACAAAAAGTATGTTGCGTGAAGTGAGATGGGGAATAAGGCCATGGCTGAGCGGACGACGCGCGGGCGGTTCAACGACAGAAGTCTATCCAGTCCTGATTTCAGGCCTTTCCCGGACGATCCTCCTCAGGAACGCCCGTCGAATTATCGGTTCGGCAGGTCGGCTCCGGAGCAATATCCCTCCGACGAATCGATGCCGATGTTCCTCTCCGAATATGAGAGCGGCAACCAGATCGAGAGCACCGAATTCGAGGACCAGTGGCCAGCGCGCGCCCGCCGCACCTCCATCTCGTCACGAATTCTGCTCGCCGTGGTGGCGGCCGCGGGTGTCGCCGTGCTGTTCGCCTTGGTCACCTCGGATGCGACGCGCGATCTGATCGCCAGCGCCAAGGCATCCATGGTCGGCTCCGCGCCGGATCCGACCGCTCCGCCTCAGGCGAGCGGCACTCAGTTGACCGCGCGGGACATGCAGCTGAACGAACCTGCGCGGTTGGCCCCCGAGCCGCCGGCTGCGGTGGCGCCGGTGCAGACCGCCGCCGTCGCTCCGACCCGCGACGACATCGCCAACGCCTATCAGACCGCTCTGCAGAACCGCGTCGTTACGCCGCCTGCTCCCGCTGCGCCCAGCGTGGCCACCGCGCCGGCTGCGCCGTCGGCGATGGCGCCATCGTCCATCAACTCCCCGGGTGCCGGAGCTGCGATCGTCGCGCCCGGTCTGGGCTCGGTCACGGCCGCGCCGCCGCCGGCCCAGGCGCGCCGGTTGGATCCGGATGAGCTCGCCGGCATCATGAAGCGCGCCAAGGGGCTGCTCGTGGCCGGCGACATTCCATCCGCCCGCCTGTTGCTCGAGCGTGCGGCCGAAGCTCAGGAGCCGGCCGCAGCGCTGATGCTGGCGCAGACCTACGATCCCCACGTGCTGGGAACGAAGGACATCCGCAACATCAACGCCGATCCCGCCGCGGCGCGTAATTGGTACCGCCGCGCGGCCCAGCTCGGCTCGTCGGAAGCGCAGCGCCGGCTCGATCAGCTGCAGAACTGAACCTGCGTGACGGCAGTGATGCCGCCGCGTTTCATTTTTTTGTTTCACGCATGATTTCGAGTCGTTCATGGGCAACGCTGGTCGATCTCTGGCGCTGCACGCGTTTGGCCCACAATCATGTGCCAGCTGTAATCAAGGGGGACACATGCGACGTCTGATTGGAGCGGCGGTGGCCGCAATGATGATAGCGTGCGGATTTTCGGCCCACGCCGAAGAAGGCGAGTTCGACCCGGCCAAGGTCAGCGACAGCTTGAAAGCGATTTTCCAGTTCGGCTCGGTGCAGACCAAGCAGGCGCTCAACGCCAACACGGTGACGCTGATCACCGGCACCATCGGCGGCACCTATGTGCAGTTCGGCGCTGACCTGGCCTCCTTGCTCGACGACGGCAACAGCCTGCGTGTGCTGCCGATCGTCGGCCGCGGCTCGGTGCAGAGCGTCGCCGACATCCTGTTCCTGCAGGGCGTCGACCTCGGCGTCGTCCGCGCCGACACGCTCGACTATCTCGAGCGCAAGGGCTTCGCCAAGGACATCAAGAAGCAGTTCACCTACGTCACCAAGCTGTACAATGAGGAAATGCAGGTCATTGCGCCGCGCGCGGTGCGCAACCTGCGCGACCTCGAAGGTCGCCGGGTCAGCGTCGACCTGCCGAATGGCGGCACCTTCGTCACCGCGCTGACCGTGTTCGAGCGGCTTGGGCTGCGGGCGAACTTCCTCTACATCGAGCAGCGCATCGCGATGGAGAAGCTGAAGCGGGGCGAGCTCGACGCAGTCATCGTTGTCGGCGGCAAGCCCTACAAGTCGGTCTCGACCTTCGTGAACGACGGCCGCTTCCATCTCGTCAACGTCGATTACGACCGGCCGCTGCAGACCGACTATTTGCCGGCGACGTTGACCGCCAAGGACTATCCGAACCTGATCGCCGAGGGCGAGAAGGTCGATACGATCGCGGTCCCGGCCGTGCTTGCAGCCTATAACTGGGCGCCGAACACGGATCGCTATCGCAAGCTCGCGACCTTCGTCGACGCCTTCTTCACCAAGTTTCCGGCGTTCCAGAACCCGCCCTTCCATCCGAAGTGGAAGGAGGTCTCGCTCTCGGCACCGCTCGCCGGCTGGCAGCGGTTGCCGTCCGCCAGCAAATGGCTCGAGACCCATTCGATGGAAGGCGCGCAAAGGGACCGCTTCGACGATTTCCTGAAGCAGAGCAGTTCGGGCAAGGGCCTGCAGAGCGAAGCCGACCGCGAGGCGCTGTTCAAGCAGTACCAGGCCTGGGAGGCCGAGAAGACCGGCAACGCCCGAGCGCAGGCGCGCCCTCAGCGCTGAGCCGGCGCATCGCGTCTGGCTACGACTCGCTCAAATAAAAAAGCCCCGCTCGCGCGGGGCTTTTTTGCTGTCGGACTGAGAGGCCTCAGAGCCTGGCGTCGGCCCGCGGATCATCAAGCGTCCTGGCCGGCCTTCTCGGCATCGAAATCCTTGTCGGCGTCGAGGCGCGCAAGCACGGCGCGGGCGGCCGCATGATGGTCGGGCGTGATGTGCGAGGCCACCATCCGGATGGCGGTGGCCAGCACGGCCGCATCGTCGGTGAAGCCGAGGACCGGCATCACGTCGGGCAGGAAGTCGAACGGCAGGATGAAATAGGCGATGGCGCCGAGCAGGGCGACCTGCACATGCCGCGGCGTCTCCTTGTCGAATGCGCAGTAATAGGCGGCGAGCAGGTCCTCGGCGAACGGGATTCTGGCGACGACCTGCTTGAACTTGCTCCAGAACCGGCGGCGAACGCTGTCGCGATCCCGCGCCAGCCGGTCGGCAGGCTCGAAGCCAACGCTGTAATCGGTCGTATCGGACGCCATGCCTGTTCTCTCCACGACGGGAGGCGCCGCAGGTGCGGACCTCACACCGTCATGTGGGGATGACCGCGTGTGCCGCAAGTTGCCTGCGCGCGACCGAGAGCTCAGCCGCCCTTTGCCGCTGCGATCACGTCCATCGCCCCGGCGAGCTCGATGTCGCGCACGGTCACGCCGCCCGCGTCATGCGTCGCGAGCACGACCTCGACGGTGCGGTAGACGTTGCGCCATTCGGGATGATGGTCGCGCTTCTCAGCCACGAGGGCGACCCGGGTCATGAAGCCGAAAGCTTCGTTGAAGTCCGCGAAGGTGAAGGTGCGGGTGATGGCCTCGCGGCCGCTCATCTCGGTCCAGCCGGGAAGCTCCCGCAGAGCGCTGGCCCGTGCCTCTGCCGACAGTCGCTGCACCATCTCAACCTCCGATTCATCCAAACGAACCGCCCCCGCAGTCCAACGCATCCGGACCTCTACGGTGCCCGCAGCCGGCAGGACGCTCCCAGCTGCGTCGCCACTTTAGCAGAAACGGCCTCCGGATCAGAGCCTTGGGACCCAAGCCGACGCGGTTCGGCCATGGAACCGCCCGGTTGGTCACTCACTCGGGCCCCGCTAACCATGACGCAGATGTCACCCCGGAGCGAAAAGAATTTTGCTACAGTTTGGCTCTAGCGAAGGACGATGCCGGACAAGGCTGCGCGTGGCGCCGCTCTCAGGCGATCGGATGACCGGAGGACCGGACCTGGCAGACCCCCAGACCACGCCAGCGCAGCGCTCGCAGATGCGCCCTGCCGTGTTCATCGTCATCGCCGGGATCCTCGCGATCGTCGGTGCGCTGGCGGGCGCCTATTATTTCGCGATGCGGCCCGTGGTGCTGAAGATCGCCGTCGGTCCACCCGCCAGCGACGACCTCAAGGTCGTCCAGGCGTTGACCCAGGCCTTTGCCCAATCCCACGCCTCCGTTCGGCTGCGGCCGGTGCCGACCGAGGGGGCGGGAGAGAGCGCGCAGGCGCTGGCAGCCGGCAAGGTCGATCTCGCGATCGTGCGCGGCGACCTCGAGGTCCCGAAGAACGCGCAGGCCGTTGCGACCCTGCGCAAGAACGTCGCCGTGCTCTGGGTGCCCGCGGCCGCCAAGGGCAAGGGCCGCAAGGGCGCCGCCAAGATCACCAAGATCTCGCAGCTCGCAGGCCATAAGGTCGGCATCATCGGCCGGACGCCGGCCAATGCCAATCTGCTGAAGGTGATCCTGCACCAATACGGCGTCGATGCCGCCAAGGTCGAGATCGTGCAGTTTCCGATCACCGAAGCAGCGGAAGCCGTCCGCAGCCAGAAGGCCGACGTCTATCTCGCGGCGGGCCCGATCAACAGCAAGATCACGGCGGACGCCGTCGCGGCCGCGAGCAAGGACGGCGGGACTGCGACCTTCCTGGCGATCGACTCGGCCGAAGCCATCGCGCAGAACCATCCCGAATATGAGGCGGCCGAGATTCCGGCCGGCGCCTTCGGCGGTGCGCCGGACCGTCCCGAGGAGGAAGTCAAGACGATCAGCTTCAACCACCACATCGTCGCGCGCAAAGGCCTGGCCGATTCGACGGTGTCGACGTTCACCCACCAGCTGTTCTCGGTGCGCCAGCAATTGTTGTCGGAGTTTCCGCTCGCGGCCAAGATCGAGACCCCGGACACCGACAAGGACGCCGCCATCCCCGCGCATCCGGGCGCCGCGGCGTTCGTCGACGGCGAGGAGAAGACGTTCCTCGACCGCTACAGCGACTACATCTGGTGGGGTCTGATGGCGCTGTCGGCGATGGGCTCGGCCGGCGCCTGGTTCGCGGGCTACCTCAAGCGCGACGAGCGGACGATCAACAGCTCGCTGCGTGACCGGCTGCTGGAGATGATCACGATCGCGCGCAAGAGCGACTCGACCGAGGAACTCGACCAGTTGCAGGGCGAGGCCGACGAGATCCTGCGCAACACGCTGACCTGTTTCGAGGACGGCGCGATCGAGCACGCCGCGCTCACGGCGTTCAACATTGCGCTCGAGCAGTTCCACAACGCGGTCGCCGACCGCAAGCTGATCCTGATGAGCATGCCGGCCAACCTGCAGCGCACCGGAGCGCAATTACGCGCCGCCGGCAGCTGACGCCGCATCACGCGAAACGGGCCACCTCGTCGCGAGCCGGCCGGGCTCGTCCGTGTAATTCCAGCGTCATCAATCTTTCCTAGGTCTGCCCAGCCTTGGCGCGCGCCTGTTCCCCCGCGCCATCACCAGGAGACCCGCATGACGCTTCGAATCGTCCCGCCGCAGACCCGCAGACTGTCCCGCCGCCGCTTTCTGTCGACCGCCGCCGCGGCTGGCGTCACGACCCTGTCGATGCCCTATCTGAGCCGCGCGGCGGATCGGCCGCAGGTCACCCATGGCGTCCAGTCCGGCGACGTCGGCATGGATGGCGGCGTGGTCTGGGCGCGGGCCGACCGGCCCTCGCAGATGACGGTGGAGGTGGCGACGACGGAGTCGTTCAAGGACGCGCGGGCGCTGCCGCCGATCGCGGCGCTGCCCGAAAGCGACTTCACGGCCAAGATGCTGCTGGGGAATCTGCCGAGCGGCCAGGACATCTTCTACCGCGTCAAATTCCGCGACCTGTCGCATACCGCGGTCGAAAGCGAGGCCGTGGTCGGTCGCTTCCGCACCGCGCCGGGCAACAAGCGCGACGTCTCGTTCGTCTGGGGCGGCGACGTCGCGGGGCAGGGCTGGGGCATCAACCCCGACGACGGCGGCATGTTCACCTTCGCCACGATGAAGAAGCACCGGCCGGATTTCTTCCTGCATTCCGGCGACACCATCTATGCCGACGGCCCGATCCAGTCCGAGGTGAAGCTGCCGGACAACAAGGTCTGGAAGAACCTGACCGTGCAGGAAAAGGCCAAGGTCGCCGAGACGCTCGACGAATTCCGCGCCGCCCACAAGTACAATTTCCTCGACGAGAACGTCCGCAGCTTCAACGCCGAGGTGCCGATCTTCGTGCAGTGGGACGATCACGAGGTGACCAACAACTGGTCGACCTCCAAGGAGCTGCCCGGCAGCTACAAGGAGCGCAACATCCAGCTGCTCGCGGCGCGCGCGGCCCGCGCCTTTCACGAAATGTATCCGATGCGCGAAAGCATCGTCGAGCCGGGCCGGGTCTATCGCACCATCAATTACGGCCCGCTTCTCGACGTGTTCGTGCTCGACGAGCGCAGCTATCGTGCCGCCAACGGCGCGAACGACCAGACGACCTATGGACCCGATGCCTATTTCATAGGGCCGGAGCAGATGCGCTGGCTCAAGCAGGCGCTGCTCAACTCGCGCGCGACCTGGAAGGTGATCGCGTCCGACATGCCGCTCAGCCTGATCGTCTATGACGATGCCGCCAACAGGAAAGGCTCGGAGGCCTTCGCGCAAGGCGACGGTCCGGCGCGCGGCCGCGAGCTCGAGATCGCCGAGATCCTGCGCTTCATCAAGACGGCTCCGATCCAGAACACGGTGTGGCTGACGGCCGACGTGCACTACGCGGCGGCGCATTACTACGACCCGAACAAGGCCCAGTTCCAGGACTTCGAGCCGTTCTGGGAGTTCGTTTCGGGTCCGTTGCATGCCGGCACGTTCGGTCCGAACGAGCTCGACAACACGTTCGGTCCCGAGTTGCGCTTCATCAAGGCGCCCGGTCTCGACAAGCAGAACCTGCCGCCCTCGGCCGGCATGCAGTTCTTCGGTCACGTCAAGATCGACGGCGCCAGCGGCCAGATGACCGTGACCCTGCGCGATCGCGCCGACGTCGCGCTGTGGTCGACCACGCTCGATCCGAAGCTGGGCTAAAGGCCCGCTTCCGGATCGGCTAGGACGGAGGCTGCGGCGGCAACTCATCGCGCCGTCGCAGCACCGCCTCCAATGCATCGGTCGGGCACGGCTTCGGCAGCCGCGGCCGGTCGGCGAATGCGGCCGGCACGCGGTCGGCGCCATAGCCGGTCGAGAATGCGAAGGGAATGCCGAGCGTTGCCAGTCGCTCGGCGATGGCGAAGCTCTTTTCACGCACCAGGCCGACATCGAGCAGGGCGAACTGGGGCGCGCGCTCCTCGATCATGGCGAGCGCGGTCGCGACATTGGCCGCAACCCTGATGTCGCCAATGCCGAGTTCGGTGATGGTGTCTTCCAAACCGAGCGCAATGATGGGGTCGTCTTCGACGACCAGCACATGCTGATAGAGCTCGGGCACGCTGGATTGCGAGCTGGTCATGGGATCTGCGGGTTCCAGGATGAGGGGATGGCCCCCGCAGCCGGCGCCTCCTCTTGAGCGCGCTGGCGGGTTCCTGGAACCAAGGCAGCATATCAGAGTTCCTCTGTCGGTGCACTTGTGAACACAAGGCGCACGTATCACGCACATGCGTAGCGCGGGGGATCACGATGCTGAGCCAAGGTGTGACGACGCTTGCCCGGGAGCGGCCCTACAACAACCTGCTGCGGCGGCTGAGTCCGGCCGACTACGCGCTGATCTCGCCCTATATGTCAGAGGACGAGGCGGTGCCGAATGATCTCCTCTACAGCCCCGGGGACGACGTGCAGGTGGTGCATTTTCCCTGCGGGCCGGCGCTCACCTCCTATCTCGTCCCGAATGAGGATGGCCGTGACGTCGAGACCATCCTCGTTGGCCGCGAGGGCGCCGTCGGGGGGATCGTCAGCGAAGGCTTCCTGCCGGCCTATACCCGCATCGTCGTCAAGTTCGGCGGACCATTCGCAAGGCTCCCGCTGTCGCGTCTGGCCGCCGCCAAGCTGCAATCGAAGACGCTGCGCAACGTGTTCGCGCGCTATGCCGATTGCATGCTGGCGCAGATGTTCCAGTCGACCGCCTGCAACGCGATCCATTCGATCGAGCAGCGCACCGCGAAGTGGATCGTGGCGGCGATGGACCGCACCGATGGCGAGCCGATCGTGCCGCTGACGCATGAGCAGCTCGCGACGCTGCTCGGGGTCGGCCGCAGCTATGTCAGCCGGGTCGTCCAGACCTTCCGCGCCGAGGGCATTCTCGATACCCGGCGCGGCGCCTTCATGGTGCGGGACTTCGACGCCCTGAAGCGCCGCTCCTGCCTGTGCAACGAGGCGGTCAAGACCCATTTCGAGGAGGTCCTGCGCGGCGTCTATCCGACCGAGCAGGCCGCGGCGAGCTGACGTCCGCACACGTCATTGCCTTTTCCGTGTGGAACTTGCCATAGTCCGGCAGACAGCCGGGCGATGGAGTCATGGACGGGGCCGCTCTTCACGCGATTTTCGACGTCGCCGCCTGGTTCAGCGCGGCGGTCGCCGGCTGGTGGTTGTCTCGCCGCGGCGGCGTGAGTTTTCCGAGGCAGTCGACCCAATGGCCCTATGTCGCCGCGCTGGTGTTTGGCGCCGGCCTCGGCGCCTATCTGTTCGGCACGCTCAATCTCTGGCTGTCCGGAATGTCCGGGTTGGCGCGCTCGGTCGAGGGCGCGCTCGCCGGCGGCATCGTTGCGGTCGAACTCTACAAATGGCGGCACGGCATCGCCCTGCGTACCGGAGCACGCTTCGCGCTGCCACTGGCGGTCGGCATCGCGGTCGGACGGATCGGCTGCTACGCCGCCGGGATCGACGACTTCACCTACGGCACGCCGACGACCTTGCCGTGGAGCCATGATTTCGGCGACGGCGTACTGCGCCATCCCGTTCAGCTCTATGAGAGCCTTGCGATGGCGGCGTTCGCCGTGGCCTATATCGTCGCGGTGTTCAGGCGAAGCGAAGCCGTCATCGCCAACGGCTTCTATCTCGCGCTCCTGGTCTACGGGCTGCAGCGCTTCGTCTGGGAATTCCTCAAGCCCTACGGGCCGGTGGTTGGCCCGTTCACGCTGTTTCACCTGCTGTCGCTCGCCATTGCCGTCTACGCCCTGGCCATGCTGGCGACGGCGCCACGCGCAAAGGTTCTGCATGAACGCGCCGCTGCGTAAGTCACGCCCCTATGTGTTCTGGGGCCAGACGCAATCCCTGTGCGAGACCTGTCTCGCGCTGGTGCCGACCAAGATCCAGATCCTCGATGACGAGGTCTGGTATGAGAAGCGCTGCCCTGATCATGGCGTGCAGTCGACGCTGGTCTCCGACGACGCGGCCTATTGGCGCCGCTGCAAATCGTTCATCAAGCCGGGCGACACCCCGCTCAGCTTCCAGCGCCGCACCGAGTTCGGCTGCCCCTATGATTGCGGCCTGTGTCCGGACCACGAGCAGCATTCCTGCCTGGCGCTGATCGAGATCACCGATCACTGCAACCTGACCTGCCCGGTGTGCTTCGCCGAGTCCTCGCCGCAGCGATCGCATTTCACCCCGCTCGCCACTGTCGAGCGGATGCTGGATGCGCTGGTGAAAAGCGAAGGCGAGCCGGACCTGGTGCAGATCTCCGGCGGCGAGCCGACGCTGCACCCGCAATTCTTCGACATCCTGGCCGCAGTTCGCGCCCGGCCGATCCGCCATGTCATGATCAACACCAACGGCCTGCGCATCGCGCGCGAGCCGGACTTCGTCGCACGCCTCGCGGAGAACAAGCGCGGGCTCGAGGTCTATCTGCAGTTCGATTCACTGTCACGTGCAGGGCTCACGGATATCCGCGGCGCCGACCTCCGCCGCATCCGCCAGCAGGCGCTGGAAAACCTCGAGCGCGAGGGCATCTCGACCACGCTGGTCGCGACCATCAAGCGCGGCGTCAATGACGACGAGATCGGCGACATCGTCCACCATGCGCTGCAATGGTCATGCGTCCGCGGCGTCACCCTGCAGCCGGTGCAGGATGCCGGCCGCAACGCGGATTTCAACAAGGACACCGACCGCATCATGCTGTCGGAGATCCGCCGCCGCGTCGTCGAGACTGGCGTGTTCGGCGACAACGACATGATCCCGCTGCCCTGCAATCCCGAGAGCATCTCGATCGGCTACGGCCTGCGCAACGGCACGACGGTGCTGCCGCTGACCTCGATGGTGCCGCGGGAGGAGCTGCTCTCGGTGATGCCGAACACGATTAGCCCGGAGAAATATCCGGTCCTGCGGGAAAAATTCGTCGAGCTGTTCTCGCTGTCGTCGGGAGCGCTCAACACGGGTCAACGCGTCGCCGAATTCCTCTGCTGCCTGCCGAGTGTGCAGGTGCCCGACAATCTCGGCTATGAGCACGTGTTTCGGGTGACCATCGTGCAGTTTCTCGACCGCTTCAATTTTTGTGTCGCGAACGTCAAGCGCTCCTGCATCCATTTCGTCACCGAGCGCGGCGAGATCATCCCGTTCGACACCTACAATCTGTTCTATCGCAACGGTGCCATCGACGGCATCCGCGCCCGGCTGGCGGAGGCAGGCGCATGAGCACAGCGCTCATCAGTATTGTTCGGCCGATTGAGGAGCGGAAGCCGTGAGTGAACGCCCGATCCTGCCTCCCGAACTTCCGCCGCCGCAGCAACGGTCCGGCTGCCTGGCCGCGCTCGGGATCATTGCCGGACTCATCCTGCTGTTTCCCATGGCCTGCGTGCTGGTGGTCTTTCCCAATCAGATCACGCGCAACGACCTCGTCAATCCGATCGGGCTGCTGTTCATCGGCGCGGCCGCCGTTGGTCTCGCGCTGATCGTCCTGGCCGTCTGGCCCAGGCGCAGCCGTTCATGACGCGTTCGGCGGTTTGTTCGGTCCCGGAGCGATCCTGGCCGGCATGGACGATGCGGGACTCGCGATGATCGTGCCGGCCCTGCGCCGCCGCCGGGGGCTGAATAGCTCGCTCCGGCTCTGTGGCGCGTTAGCCAGATCTTCGGATCCCGCTCCTCATTCCCGAAAGCAGTCATTGTTTTTTGGCATTTTCTGCCTATATTGCGCCGCAACGCGCTAGGTCTGCCCGGTCGATTGGCCGGGTTTCCTTTTTGGGGTTGCCGGCCCCTGCCGCAGAACGAGTTTCGCGCGCGCGCGTCGCAAAGCTAACAGCTTGATTCGACTATAACAAAGCGCGCGCCCCGCCGGGGACAGAGCACGGGCTCTTAAGAAAGCTTAGAAGACACCGACCATGAACCTCCGTAATATCGCTATCATCGCCCACGTCGACCACGGCAAGACCACCCTGGTCGACAAGCTGCTGCAGCAGTCCGGTACCTATCGCGAAAACCAGCGTCAGGTTGAGCGCGCGATGGATTCCAACGACCTGGAACGCGAGCGCGGCATCACCATTCTGGCCAAGTGCACCTCGGTGCAGTGGAAAGACACCCAGATCAACATCGTCGACACCCCCGGCCACGCCGATTTCGGCGGCGAGGTCGAGCGCATCCTGTCGATGGTCGACGGTGTGATCGTGCTGGTCGACGCCGCCGAAGGCCCGATGCCGCAGACCAAATTCGTGGTCGGCAAGGCGCTCAAGCTCGGCCTGAAGCCGATCGTCGCCATCAACAAGGTCGACCGGCCGGACGCGCGCATCACCGAAGTCGTCAACGAGGTGTTCGACCTGTTCGCAGCCCTCGATGCCACCGACGAGCAGCTCGATTTTCCGATCCTGTACGGGTCGGGCAAGAACGGCTGGATGGCCACCTCGCCCGACGCCTCCCACGAGGACGGCATGCAGCCGCTGTTCGATCTCGTCATCAAGCACGTGGCGCCTCCGGTGGTCGAGGAAGGCCCGTTCCGGCTGCTCGGCACCATTCTCGAGGCCAACCCCTATCTCGGTCGAATCATCACCGGACGTATCGCGTCCGGCACCGTGAAGCCGAACCAGGCGGTCAAGGTGCTGTCGCGTGAAGGCAAGCTGATCGAGACCGGTCGCATCACCAAGATCCTGGCGTTCCGGGGTCTCGAGCGGCAGCCGGTGGAGTTCGCCGAGGCCGGCGACATCGTCGCCATCGCGGGCCTGACCAAGGGCACCGTGGCCGATACGTTCTGCGATCCTGCCGTCGAGAGCCCGCTTCAGGCGCAGCCGATCGATCCGCCGACCGTGTCGATGTCGTTCATCGTCAACAACTCGCCGCTCGCCGGCACCGAAGGCGACAAGGTCACCAGCCGCCTGATCCGCGACCGTCTGCTGCGCGAAGCCGAAGGCAACGTCGCGCTGCGCGTGGTGGAATCCCAGGACAAGGACGCGATGGAAGTGTCCGGCCGCGGCGAATTGCAGCTCGCGATCCTGATCGAGACCATGCGCCGCGAAGGTTTCGAATTGTCGGTGTCGCGCCCCCGTGTCGTGTTCCAGAAGGACGAGGCCACGGGCCAGACCCTGGAGCCGATCGAGGAGGTCGTGATCGACGTCGACGAGGAGCATTCCGGCGTCGTCGTGCAGAAGATGAGCGAGCGCAAGGCCGAACTGATCGAGATGCGCCCGTCCGGCGGCAATCGCCTGCGGCTGGTTTTCTACTCGCCGACCCGCGGCCTGATCGGCTATCAGGGCGAGCTGATGACCGACACCAAGGGCACGGCGATCATGAACCGCCTGTTCCACAACTACCTGCCCTACAAGGGCCAGATCCAGGGCCGCCGCAACGGCGTCCTGATCTCGAACGACCAGGGCGAGGCGGTGGCCTACGCGATGTTCAAGCTGGAAGATCGCGGCCCGATGATGATCGAGCCGGGCTGGAAGGTCTACAAGGGCATGATCGTCGGCGAGCACACCCGTGACAACGATCTCGAGATCAACGTCCTCAAGGGCAAGCAGCTCACCAACATCCGCACCACCTCGAAGGACGAGGCCGTTCGCCTCACCCCTCCGATCCGGATGACCCTGGAAAAGGCGCTGGCCTATATCGAGGACGACGAGCTGGTGGAGATCACGCCGAAGTCGATCCGCCTGCGCAAGAAGCACCTCGATCCGAACGAGCGCAAGCGCGCCGAGAAGCAGAAGGAAGCGGTGGCGTAACGCCACTGCTTCAATGCTCCACCTGCGTTGTGGGGCGCACCGGCTCGGCACCTCCGCCGTCATGCCCCGCGCCGGCGGGGCATCCAGTATGCCGCGGCCTCTCGGCGTTACACTGCCGTCTCGGCGTACTGGATCACCCGCTTTCGCGGGTGATGACAGTGTTGATGGAGTTACATCGCGCCCATGATGTAGGAGTCGGCGTCGCCTCATGAGCAGCCTCCCATCCTCCGTCGATATCGCCATCATCGGCGCCGGCGCGGCCGGCCTCGGCGCCGCGCATACGCTGCGCGACAAGGGCGTCTCCTTCGTCGTGCTCGAGGCGCGCGATCGCGTCGGCGGCCGGGCGTACACCATCAAGGCCTCACCTCAGGTGACGTTCGACCTCGGCTGCGGCTGGCTGCATTCGGCCGATCGCAATTCCTTCGTTTCCATTGCCGAGCAGCTTTCCTTCGCCATCGACAACAGCCCGCCGCCGTGGCGTGACCAGGCCTATGACGCGGCGTTCCCCCGGGCGGAGCGGGACGATTTCATCCGTGCGCTGGAGGCCTTCTTCACGCGCACCGCGGAAGCCGCGAAGAGCGGCCGCGATGCTCCGGCGAGCGATTACCTCGCGCCCGGCGATCGTTGGAACGGCATGATCGATGCAATCTGTACCTATCTCAACGGCTGCGAGCTCGACCAGATGTCGCTGCTCGACTTCGAGGCCTATGAGGATACCGAGCTGAACTGGCGCGTCCGCCACGGCTATGGCGCGCTGGTCGCGGCCTATGGCGCGGGCCTGCCCATCGCCTTCAACTGCGAGGTGACGCTGATCGACCACAGTGACAAGCGTATCCGCCTCACGACCTCGCAGGGCACGCTGGCGGCCGACAAGGTGATCGTCACCGTGCCGACCAATCTGATCGCCGACGAGGCGATCCGTTTCACGCCCGAGCTGCCCGGCAAGGTGGAAGCTGCCGCGGGCCTGCCGCTCGGGCTCGACAACAAGGTCACGCTTGCGCTCGACGGCTGGGAGCATCTGCCGAAGGATTCCGGCATGCGCGGCCGCAGCCGCAGCGCGCGTGTCGGCAGTTTCCAGCTGCGCCCGTTCGGCCAGCCCTGCATCGAAGGCTTCTACGGCGGCAGCTTCGCGCGCGAGATCGAGGCGGCCGGCGAGGGCGCGCTCGCGGCACAGGCGATTGACGACGTCGCAGCCCTGCTCGGCAGCGACATCCGCAAGAATCTCAAGCCACTCGCTGAGTCGCGCTGGGGCGCGGACCCGTTTGCGCGCGGCGCCTATTCACATGCGCTGCCGGGCCATGCCGACAAGCGCGCGGTGCTCGCCACGCCCGTCGATGATCGCTTGTTCTTCGCCGGCGAAGCCACGCCGCCCGACTTCTTCTCGACCGCCCACGGCGCCCGCGACAGCGGCGAGCGCGCGGCTAGGGAAGCGTTGGCGTCGCTAGGCAAACGCTGATCTCTCCGTCGTCATTGCGAGCGCAGTCGGGATGACGGGCTTCAACCAGCCCTCGTCTCTCCCACCATCCGCAGGAACTCCCGGGCCGCCTGGGTCTGGTGATGCTCCCGATGGCGCAGGCTGTAGAAGTGCCGCTTGGGCAGCGAGATATCGGCGACGGACAGCAGTCCCGCCTTCACGGCGCGCATGACCACGAGGCGAGACAGCACCGTGACGCCGGCGCCGGCCTCGACCGCGCCGCGGACGGCCTCGTTGGACGGCAGGTCGAAGACCACATCCAGTCCATCCGGATCGATGCCGAGCCGGTGAAGCGCGGCTTCGAGCACCGCGCGCGTGCCGGAGCCCTGCTCGCGCAGCACCCAGCGCGCCGCTTTCAGATCACTGGCCGCAACTGACGACGCCCGGCACAGCGGATGGTCGAGCGGACCGACCAGCACCATTTCATCCTCCGCGACCGGCTGCGCCGCGAGCAGGGGATCGTCGACGTCGCCCTCGACGAAGCCGAGATCGGCCGAGCCCTCGCGCACGCGGGCCGCGACCTGCTCGGTATTGCCGATCGACAGCTGCAGCGCGATCGCGGGATGCGCGGCGTTGAAGCGATGGATGATGGCCGGCAGCCAATAACCGGCGATGGTCTGGCTCGCCGCCAGCGCCAGCTGTCCGCGCTTCAAGCCGGCGAGATCGTTGAGCACGGTTTCGGCGGCGGCTGCGCGGGCCAGCACCGCCTTCGCTTCGACGAGGAATGCGCGGCCGGCGGCCGTGAGCACGATGCGGCGGCCGACGCGATCGAACAGTTTGGTCTGGTAGCGCGCCTCGAGCGCAGCGACGGCGGCTGATGTGGCCGACTGGGTCAGATTGAGGTCGTGCGCCGCCTGCGTGACGTGCTCGCGGGTTGCCACCGCAACGAAGATCCTGAGCTGTTCGAGCGTCACATGCGTCCTATGTCGTCAGCTTCACCAGCGCCAGGCTGAAACCCGCGATGAACAGGAAGGCGAGCAGGCCGAGCGCCAGCGGCCGCAGGCCTTTCGCCTTCAGCTTGGCGAAATCCGTCTCCAGCCCCATCGCGGCCAGCGCCATCGACAGCAGGAAGGTCGTCGCGGTTACGATCACCACTTTCGCCTCGGCCGGTACGGCGACGACGCTGTTGACGCCGACCAACGCGATGAAGCCGAACACGAACCAGGGCAGCGGCGGCTGCGCGCCGACATGGCCCTGGCTGCCGTGACGCGCGCGGCGCGTGGCCAGCAGGCCGAGCGTGAGCACGACCGGCGCCAGCAGCATCACCCGCGCCAGCTTGGCGATGGTGCCGAACTCGCCGGCCTGCTGTCCCCCCTGGAATGCAGCCGCGACAACCTGCGCGATCTCATGGATCGAGGCGCCGCTCCACAGGCCGAAGGCATGGGCGTCGAGATGCAGGAGCGCTGGAAGCAGCGGATAGACGACCATCGCAATCGATCCGAACACGGTGACGCAGGCCACCGCATAGGCGACGTCCTCGTCCTTGGCGCGCGTGACCGTGTTGGTCGCGATGACCGCGGAGGCGCCGCAGATCGACGTGCCCGCCGCGATCAGCTCGGCGAGCTTGCTGTCGACGCCGAGCAGCCGTCCCATCCACACCGTGAACAGAAAGGTGCCGGTGAGGCTGAGCGCGATCACGGCGAGCCCGCGCGCGCCGACCTCGGCGATCTGAGCTGCCGTCAGTTGCAGGCCGAGCAGGATGATGGCCAGCCGCAGCAGCCGGCGCATCGAGAACGTGACGCCGGCCTTCGCGCGCGTGGGCGTGCCGACGATGTTGTGAAACGCCATGCCGGCCACGATCGCCAGGATCATCGGACTGAACATGCCGAGCCCCGGCAGCTGCCGCAGCCCGAATGCGCCGGCCGCGATCGCAGCCGACAGCGCGACGCCGGGCAGCAGCGCCGGCACGGCGGACGCAGCCGAGACGCGGGCATGGCGATGAGGAGCGACAACGGGCGCATCGGCGGTCAGGTCATGCGACGGGGTAGCCATGAAAAACTCTCCCAAAACAGGCGTTCGGAAGAGAATTTCATGCTCAAATCAATCGATCCAACGAATTATATTGTACATATCATTCGTTTCAATCGATTAATGATCCGACTCGAGTCATCACGGCGATGGATCACTACTCCAGCACCCGCCTCCGCAGCTCGGCATCCGGCACGAAGCAGGATTCGAATTTACCGAAGATGCGGTAACGGTTGCGCGCGACCACGCCGTAGACCGCATTTCGCAGCGGCTTTGGCACGGCGAACAACGCCCGCGTCCAACCCCAGCCCGGCAGGTTCGACAGCACGGTGAGCGCTGCGTCGGATTTCAGATGCGCCCTGCCGGCATGGATGACGGCGTTGGTGTCGGGATCTCTGGGGTCGATGCCGAACGCCTGCGCCAGCCTGGTGCCGTAGGGCGATTGGATCGGCGTGAACCGGAAGCGCTTTGCGGTGTCGCGCGCGATCACGAACTGCACCCAGCGCGAGCAGAACACGCAGACGCCGTCATAGAGGATCACGTCATCGTCGGGCCAGTTCGTCATCATCGATTGTCCAGGGTGAGCAGTGCGAGCAGCATCAGCACGATCGCGGGTCCGGTCTTGACCAGCGCGCCGAGCGGCTCGAGCCAGAGGTCGGGGGTGAACAGCGCGCAGCCGATCATGTAGCCGAGCGAGACGAAGATGCCGGCGACAAGACCGACAGCAGCGGTCCTGCGGAACGCGATCAGCACGCCGACCGAGATATCCATCATGCTGGTGATCGCCGCGAACGGAACGGCAAAGCCCTCGGGCCAGCCGCGCGTGGTCAGGATCGCCGTGGTCGCCGGGAATGACGCGAACAATGCGATGCTGCCCGACGCGATCCAGAATAGCACGAGGCTGACGATGATCAGCGCCTTGATCAGGAACAGCCGCGCGAACCATTTGTCCTGAATGGAGGCGCCATGCTGCCCGACTGCCTCGGCCAAGGTCGTCGGCGTGATGCCGGTCGCGGCGATCCACAGCGCGGGATCGCCACGGACGCCGCGACGTAGTTCGGCGATCGCGGTGCTGCGCATCGGCGGCATCCAGCCGAGCCGGCTCGACAGGTCACCGGCGAAAGCGCCGAGATCGACGAGAGGCGCGGGCATGGCGATGCGCGTCCAACCGGAGGTGCCGAAGCTGCGGCGAAAGGCTGATAGGACCTCGCCGAGGGTGACCGGCTCCGGTTGCATCAGGTCCCAGCTCACGGCGCGTGCCGTCTCGTCCTCGATCGGCCGTGCGGCGAGCCAGGCGATGGTGGCGGCGACGTCAGCCACCGCGACCGGCTGGAACGGCGTGGCCGCATCCTTCGGCGGCAGGTCGACCGGGAACGCCGCCAGCGCGCGCAGCATGGCGCTGCCGCCATAGGCCGACGGCGCGATCACGAAGCCCGGACGCAGGATCGCGTGGGGAACGCCAGATGCCGCGATCAGGCGCTCGGCCTCGCGCTTGGTGGTGGCGAAGGAGGTGCGGTCTTCATCGGCTGTTCCGGGAATCGAGATGTGGATCAGACGAACATTGCGTCCGCAGGTCGCGACGGCCGCGAGCAGCCGCGCGACGAAGTCGCGATGCACGGCGTTGGTGTCGCTGCCCGGGCCATCCTGCAGCACGCCGAGGCAATTGACGACGACGTCGATCTGATGGGCGCGGATGAGCCCCGCCAGGGCCGTTGCATCCAGCGCCATGATCGGCAGCTCGATGTCACCAGGTGAGACACGCTGAGAGGCGGAGAACGCGCGTGCGACGCCGATCGTCGCAAAGCCGCGCCGGCGCAGATCGTCGGTGACGTAGCGGCCGATCAGGCCGGAGGCACCAAGCACGAGCGCGCGGCGATGAGCAGGAGCGGTCACGCGTGCCTCATCAGAACGGCTTCGCGATCATCAGCCCGAGAATGGCCATGACCGCGCCGAAGCCGGGAATGCCGCACAGGAACCAGCGGCGAAAGACCAAGAAGTAGCGCGCGGGCAGCGGCTGTGCCGAAGCGTCCGCAACGCGCGCGAGATCGCGTAGTTCGATCTGCATGAAGATCACGGGCACCCAGAACAGGCCAGCGAGCGCGTAGAGCGCGAGCGAGGCGAGGATCCAGCCTTCCGTCAACGCAGTCGACGACAGCCACATCAGCGTGCCCCCGGTCACCGGCTGCAGCAGCACCGCCGACAGCGTGAACAGCATGTCGGCGATCACGACCACGCCCGCCGTGCGCGCGATGAATGCGGCTTCGCCGCTCAGATGCGCCATCAGCATGAAGAATGCGATCCCCGTTCCGGTGCCGAGAATCACGATGGCGCCGAGCGCGTGCAGATATTTGACCAGGAAATACAGCGTCATCGTGTCCTGCTAGTTCGGCGCCGCCGGACGCATCGCGCGTCGCGCAATCGGGGCGGCGAGGGCGCCCGCGAGCGAATCCGCGGCCAGTGCGAGGCCGGCATCGTGTTCGATCATCCAGTGTCCCTCATCACCCGAGGACGGCAATATGTTGAAGCTTGCCTGGCCTCCAGCCGCATTGAACGCATCGGCGAGCTGCCGCGACACCGCCGGCGGGAAGTAGCTGTCATTGGCTGCGACGAGCCAGGTGACACGCACGCGTGAGCTACGTCCAAAGGCATGAGCGGCATGGCGCAGGCGCTCTTCCGCGCAGACCCGTCCGGGCACGTCGTCGGCATGGCCGCCGCGGCCGGGCGCAAACACGATGATCCCGGAAACGATCTGCGGCGGCTGATCGGTGAGCGCCAGTGCTCCCCAGCCGCCGGCCGAATGACCGATGACGAAGGCGCCGCCCTTGGCGACGAACGGCTGCTCGCGCATGTAGGCGAGCGCGCGCAGAATCTGCGCGGCGGTCGCGCGTCCTGCTTTTTCGTAGTCCGGATCAGCGCAGCTGCCCTGGTCCTCGACATAAGGTCCGCCGGTGCGGCCATGCCCGAGCCGCTCCGGCACCAGCACGGCATAGCCGCGCCCGACCAGCTGGCGCGCCAGCGCAGCATAGGCCGGCTGCGGCATCTGTGCCCGGCGCAGCGGGTTCTGCGTGGAGGCGTGCGCGATCAGGGCCAGCGGAAACGGGCCGTCGCCGGCAGGCCGATATAACAGCGCATGTGCAGCGATTCCTGGCTCGGTGGACGGTACCCGCCATTGCTGCTGCCGCGCTGGTTCGCCCTCGGGCGCGACAGGCCCGAACGTCTGCGCCCATGCGCTCGATCCTGTCAGGACGAGCGCGAGCAACCATGAGACGCGGCGAAGCAGGACCATTCAGCCGAACGGGAAGATGTTGAGTCAGCGCCACACTAGCCGACGCCAAAGCGAAGCAGCTGGAGTTTTTCGTTCGGCCTATGAACCTGCGGTGACAGAGCACCGCCGCCACCCAACAATGTTGCGAAATCGTCCCTTTTCGGCACAGCTTTCCGCCACGGTGATGCCGAAAGTCCACAGGTTAACCGATCTTTAACGTGGCACCTTGAAGGCGCGCCGCCGACTTGCTTTGATCCGGTCATGAGCACAACCCTTATCGAAGTCCGTCCGGCCAAGGCTGCAGATGCGGCGGCGGTGGCGTCAGCCCATGATGAAGCCTGGCGTTCGGCCTATCAGGGAATCATCCCTGGCGCCGAGCTGGAGAAGCTGATCAATCGGCGTGGCCCGCAATGGTGGGACAGCGCGATCCGCAAAGGCAGCCGCGTCAGCGTGCTGGTGTTCAACGACAAGGTCGCTGGCTATGCGAATTACGGCCGCAACCGCGCCCGCAGCCTGCATTTCGACGGCGAAGTCTACGAGCTCTATCTGCGACCGGAATTTCAGGGGCTGGGGTTCGGTCGCCGGCTCTTTCAGTCCGCCAAGCGCGACCTCGCGCAGAGCGGCCTGAAGAGCATGGTGGTGTGGGCGTTGTCCGACAACGATCCCGCCACCGAGTTTTACCGTGCATTGGGTGGCCGTATGGTCGCCCGATCGTCGGAGCGTTTCGGGCCGAAGTCGCTGGACAAGGTCGCCTTCGCTTGGACCAACTGAGCCTGGACCAATTGAGCTCCGGGCGGATTAAGCCTGAACGCAGCCAGTGAACTGAACTGAAGGTGCAGGATTGAGGTAGCTGTTGCGCAGCCGCGAATTTTTTGCGACTGCGAATGCCAGCGCTCATTCCACGGGCGTCCGACCCTGAAACGTTCAAGTTCTACGGAGCATCCATGCGCATCGACGCCATCCCGATCGGAAAAGATCCGCCGCGCGAGGTCAACGTCGTCATCGAAGTGCCGGTCGGCGGCGAGCCGATCAAGTACGAGCTGGACAAGGAAGCGGGCACGCTGATCGTCGATCGCTTCCTCTATACGGCGATGCGCTATCCCGGCAATTACGGCTTCATCCCGCACACGCTGTCGAACGACGGCGATCCCTGCGACGTGCTGGTCGCCAACACCCGCGCGATCGTTCCTGGCGCGGTGATGAGCATCCGTCCCGTCGGCGTGCTGCTGATGGAAGACGAGGCCGGCGGTGACGAGAAGATCATCGCGGTGCCGTCCTCGAAGCTGACGCAGCGCTACGACAAGGTCCGCACCTACTCGGATCTGCCGGACATCACGCTGCAGCAGATCCAGCACTTCTTCGAGCACTACAAGGATCTCGAGCCCGGCAAGTGGGTCAAGGTGCTGCGCTGGGGCAATGCCGACGATGCTCATCAGCTGATCACCGAAGGCATCGCGCGCGCCAAGGCTGCGAAGAAGTAAGGCCGCGAAGAAGTAACAACCGAGGATGCGATTCCGGGTTCGGCTCCGTGAGCCGTCCCGGAATGATGTCGACGGTTAGACCGCAGGCTTCGGCAGGCCGGCGATGGCGCAGGCGGCGCGCAGTGTGTTGACCAGCAGGCACGCCACGGTCATCTGGCCGACACCACCCGGCACCGGCGTGATCGCACCGGCCACCTCGGCAACCTCCGCATAAGCGACGTCGCCGACCAGCTTCGTTTTGCCCTCGGCTGTCGGGATGCGGTTGATGCCGACGTCGATCACGGTCGCGCCCGGCTTGATCCAGTCGCGCTTCACCATCTCAGGACGGCCCACGGCCGCATAGACCAGATCGGCGCGTGCGGTCAGCGCCGGCAGGTCGCGCGAGCGCGAATGCGCGATCGTCACCGTTGCGTTCTCGTTGAGCAGCAGCTGCACCAGCGGACGGCCGACCAGGTTGGAGCGGCCGATCACGATTGCATTCATGCCCTCCAGCGAGCCATGCACGGTCTTGCTCAGGATGATGCAGCCGAGCGGTGTGCACGGCGCCAGCGCCGGCTGGCCGCCGGCGAGGCGGCCGGCATTGTGCGGATGCAGCCCATCGACGTCCTTGGCCGGGTCGATCGCGTTGATGACGACCTCGGTCTCCAGGCCCTTCGGCAGCGGCAGCTGCACCAGGATGCCATGCACGGCGGGATCACGGTTGAGCTTGCCGATCAGTGCCAGCAGTTCGTCCTGCGAGACGTCGGCGGGCAGCTTGTGCTCGAACGAGGCCATGCCGGCGGCCTGGGTCTGGGTGTGCTTGCTGCGGACGTAGACCTCGGAGGCCGGATCGTTGCCGACCAGCACCACGGCCAGGCCCGGCGTCAGGCCGTGGTCGCGCTTGACCCGCTCGACCTCACGGGCCACCTGGGCGCGGAGGTCGGCTGCGATGACTTTTCCGTCGATGATGCGCGCGGTCATGTGCTCTCCTTGTCGTTCGAATGCCGTCCATTGAGCAAGATGCTGGCCGAGTGCTCCCACCCTCCCCTGGAGGGGGAGGGTCGATCGCACGCGCAGCGGGCGAGCGGGGTGGGTTGAAGCCACGGATGCTGGTGCCGGTGGAGAGATCACCCCACCCGCCTCACGTTTCGCTTCGCTCGCCGTGAGGCGACCCTCCCCCTCCAGGGGAGGGTATGACCACCGTTGGTGCAGGCGACTTGCCGTCTCGCTGTGTTGCGTCTGCTCTCGTTATGTCCCGGTCGGCTTATGGGGCGCAATGAGGTCGCGCAAGGCCTGATCGAGCTCAGCAACGTCTCCGTCGATCGCCACCTGCTTCAGCCGCGACGTCGTGCCGGAGGTGATTCGCACCGACGCCTTGGTGACGCCGACGGCCTTGGCCAGCAGCTCGGTCACGGCCCGGTTCGCTTCGCCGCCGTCGGCGACGGCCCGCACCCGGACCTTGAGCACGCTGCGGCCGTCGGACAGCGTTTCGACGCCGTCGATGGCGTCACGGCCGCCGCGCGGGGTCACTCGCAGGGCGACGGTCAGGCCGCCCGAGGCTGGACGCCAGGGCTCCATCGCGACGCGCGCGGTCAGAAGACGTTGGGGTAGATGTAGTAGGTGATGACCCGCTGGATCAGCATGATGATCAGGATCAGCACGATCGGCGAGATGTCGAGACCGCCCAGATTGGGCAGCATGCGGCGGATCGGCGCCAGCACCGGCTCGGTGATTCGGTACAGGAATTCGGCGACCGCGGAGACGAACTGATTGCGCGTGTTGACGACGTTGAAGGCGATCAGCCACGACAGGATCGCCGAGGCGATGAGCAGCCAGACATAGAGGTCGAGAATGATCAGAACGATGTCGAGAACGGCGCGCATGCGGGTCCACTCGGGGGCGAGGTCGCGAATTCGACCTGCGATGCCCGGTAGATATCGGTTCCGCAACGCGCAAACAAGGGAAGCTGCCGGTCAAGGCTAATACGGGATGTGACCGTTCTTGACTTGACCTCGGCACCGCCTGTAAATGGCGCCCGATCTGCCGGCCGCCGCTCCCAACTTCCAGGCGGCCGTGACGAAGCAGTCGTGTTTCGGGGCCATAGCTCAGCTGGGAGAGCGCGTCGTTCGCAATGACGAGGTCGGCGGTTCGATCCCGCCTGGCTCCACCACGCTTCGCCCTTCGGGCTACGCGTGGCGCAGCCGCGCAGTGCCCGAAGGGCGAAGCGTGGTGCCCGGCGAAGCCCCTTGGCGAAGCCGGACTTTGAACAGCCTCCAGCCCATCCTTTGAGAACTCATCCGCCGAGGGACGTCGCTCCTACTCCGCCGCCTCCGCCAGCGGGGTCACCGGCTCGCGCGTCAGCCATCCGTCCAGGAAATGCGCCAGCCAGGCGCGCTCGCCCGCATCGTGCACGGCGCGGCCCTCGAAATGGTGGTGGCGCGGACGGGCGCCGGGTGTTTCCAGGCGGCCGTGACCGCGCGTGGTCCAGCGGCACATCATCGCGTAGGTCACGTCAGGGTGAAACTGCAGCCCCGTCGCGTTGTCATACTGGTAGGCCTGGACCGGGAAGTCGCCGCCTTCGGCGAGCAGTTCGGCGCCAGCGGGCAGGTCGAAGCCTTCGCGGTGCCAATGGTAGACGTGATCGGGCCAATGCGGGCACAGCTTGCGTCCGGCGCGCGTCGGGCGGATCGGATAGTAGCCGATCTCGGCGCGTCCCAGCGGATGCGGCGCCACCTTGGCGCCGAGCTGGATCGCCAGCATCTGCGCCCCCAGGCAGATCCCGAGAAACGGACGCTGCTCGCGCAGCGGCACTTCGATCCAGTCGATCTCGCGCCGAACGAAGTCGTCCGGATCGTTCGCGCTCATCGGACCGCCGAAAATGACGGCACCTGCATGCTCATCGAGCGTCTCCGGCAAGGGATCGCCGAATCGCGGCCGGCGAATGTCGAGCCGGTAGCCACGTGCACGGAGCGCGTTGCCGATCCGGCCGGGGCTCGACATTTCCTGGTGCAGGATGATGAGAACGGGCCGGTGCGGCGCAGCCGCCGAGGCCAGCGTCGAGGGCAGGAGCCGAACGTCCGCCTTGGCGGTCCCGTTCGATGGTTGCGAAGGGTAGGGCCTGAGCATCACCTGACGATCATAGCTAAGCGAAGGTTAATGGCGCGTGAGCGAGCGCACATCACAAAGCAAGCGTCGGGCCAGTGTCGTCAGTTTCGCCTCAACTGCAGCCGCCCGACCGCGTCGAGGATGAAGCCGCGCGGGAACCAGCGCAGCATGAACGGCACGATCTTGATGCCGAGCCCGGGCAGCACGACGCGCTTGTCGGCCATCAGCCCGCGATAGCCGGCTTCGGCGACGGCCTTGGGCGGCACGTTGAGGATCACCGAATCGACCCCGGGCTTGAAGCCGGCCCGCGCCTGGAATTCGGACGGCACCGGGCCGGGGCACAGCACGGTGACCCGGACGCCATGCGGCGCCAGCTCCTTGCGCAGCGCCTCGGTGAAGGAGATCACATAGGCCTTGGAAGCGTAATAGACCGCCATGCCCGGTCCCGGCAGGAAGCCGGCCACCGAGCCCAGATTGAGGATGCCGCCCTTGTTGCGGATCAGCTGGTCGGAAAAGCGGAGCGACAGCTCGGTCAGGGCCCGCACATTGACCGCGATCATGTCGAGCTGCTCGGTGCGGTCGAGCTGCACGGCCTTGCCGAACAGGCCGAAACCGGCATTGTTGACGAGATATTCCAGCTCCACGCCAGCGGCCGACAACGCGGCCTCGATGGCTGCACCGGCGTCGGGGGAGGTGAGATCGCAGGGGATCACCAGCGGCGCCGGGCTGCCCTTGGCGGCAATCTCCTGCGCCAGCGCGGCAAGCCGGTCTTCGCGCCGCGCAGTCAGTGCGAGCCGGTGCCCGTTCGCGGCAAACACGCGCGCCAATTCGCTGCCGATTCCGGCCGAGGCACCCGTTATGAGCGTGACACGTTCACCCACGATCCCTGCTCTTCGATCACATTCCAAACATCATCCGGTTGCGGCGGACGAGAGCATAGGCAGGCGGGAACATGCAAGCCGCCGCAAAAAGCAGCTTGCTGCGAGTGGAAAGCAATAGCTTCGGATTCACATGGGTTTACATGAACGCGGGGTGCCCAGAGCAAAATTAAAGTTTGTTCATCTCCGGTTCCCAACAGCCTGCTCAGGCGGGGGTCGCGGACCGCCGCGTTGCCACCCGGTGCTTCAGGTCAACGCGGTCGCGGGTGGAGATGCCGAGCAGCTCCGAGGCCCGCCAGACCACGTTGTCCTCGAATTCCGTGACCTTGCCGTCGGCATAGACCAGCTCCCACATCATCTCGACGATGCGCAGGCGTCCGGCCTCGTCGACCTCGCGCATGATCACGCTGGTGAAGCGATAGAGGTCGACCGCATCACCTTCCACCAGCATGGCCTGCGAAATCAGCCGGTCCGCGCCGCCGGGATCGAGCCCGAAGCGCAGCTCGATCAGGCCGTGCAGCTTGCGCCGTTCGATCTCGCTCGGCTCGCCGTCCAGCGAGATCACGTGGATCAGCAGCGCTGTTGCCGCCAGCTGATAGCCGTTGTCGTCGAAGGCCGGGGTCTCGTGCGCGGAAACCACGTCGGCGATGAATTGGCGCAGTCCTTCGAGCATGTCGTCCTTCGTTGTTTGATCGCCGAAGCGGAACCGCGCATCGGTCTGCCGATGCTTATGATATGCGAACCCGAGCCGTGCTGGGCAATGCGCACGGCGAGGCCGGCCGCATGACATTTCGGTAAGCGTTACGGTATTTCGTAGACCATCATCCGGTCTGCGATGCCGCGCAGCGCCGCGTGTTTCTGGATCGGCGCGATCCTGGCTGTCCTCAGGATGTCGGCGACCCCCGGGCTCTCGATCACCGGCGAGGTGAGGTGGATCTCCTGGGCGGTCGACAGGCTCTGCACGCGCGCGGCGATGTTGACGGTCTGGCCGAAATAGTCCTGGCGGTCGTTGAGCATCACGGCGAGGCACGGTCCCTCATGGATGCCGATCTTGACCACGAGGTCCTCGGTGCCGCGCTCGGCATTCAGCCGCTGCATCGCCGCGCGCATCCGCAAGCCGGCGGCGAGCGCATGCTCGGGCTTGATGAAGGTGGCCATCACAGCGTCGCCGATCGTCTTCACCACCGCGCCCTTCTCGGCGTTGATGATCTCGAGCAGCGCGCGGAAATGGGCGCGCACGATGTCGAACGCCGCGAGGTCGCCGACGCGCTCGTACAGCGCGGTCGAGCTCTTGAGGTCGGTGAACAGGAAGGTCAGCGAGGTGATCTTCAGCCGCTGGTCGATGTTGAGATTGTCGGCCTTGAACACGTCGCGGAAGGTCTGGTTGGAGAGCATCCGCTTGGCGGTCAGGAACGGCTTGCGCCGCCCGATCAGGTGATGCAGCGCGTCCGCCGCCACCATGATCGTCGGCAGCACGCGCACCCCGGCCTTGTTGTCGAGCGTGAGCTGCAGCGGGCCCGGACGCAGCACCGTGGTCTCCACCGTAGACCGCGCCCCGTCATACTTGATGGCAAGCTGCTGCACCTCGTCGGTCGGCTCGCCCTGCACGTCGATGAAATGCGCCTTGTGGGTCACCGGCTCGAACACGATGATGAACTGCGGCGGCAGGATCAGCGACGCGGTGACATGATCGCCGGCGGCGAGCTCGCGTGTATCGAGCACGACTTCGTTCGACAGCGCCGCCATCGAGGCCTCGTCGAAATCGACGCCGGAGCTCCAGAACACCTGCTTGAAATAGTCCCAGACCCCCAGGGAATGCGGATCGTGGGCCGCGATCCTTCTGACCCGCGGGCTCACCGTGAACGCCGCCTCGACCTGCTGGTCGACGGTCGCCTCATAGCCGCAGGCGCACAGGCCGCATTGGTATTCGTCCGACCGCAGCGACTTCAGCGTGCCGTGGGCGTCGAGCACGCCGCCGCAGCCGGGGCACAGCACGTTCCAGGTCAGGTCGAACAGGCCGGCGCGCGATGCGTGGATGAAGCCGGAGATCACGCGCTCCTCGTCGAGCCTGGTCCGATCAGCGAAATCGAGCACGTTGATCCGGTTCAGCTCGTGATCGGCACCCTGGTCGATCAAGGTCGCGATCGCGTCGGCCACCGGTGGATCGGCGGCCTCGCGGAGGGCAGAAAACTGCACGGCCGTGGCGTTCATGGACATTCCGATCAAATAAAAACGATAGATCAGAATACCAGACTAGGCCGCTCAACGCGGCGTGATCTTGAACAGCGGCGACCGGCTCGGCTGGGTCGTCACCACGCCCACCGGCATGACTGGCACGCGATCGACGAGCTCGATCTTGAACGCGCCGACCAGGCGCGCCAGGGCCAGCACGGCTTCCACGAGCGCGAAATGCGCGCCGATGCAGACCCGAGCCCCGGCGCCGAACGGCAGATAGGCGAAGCGCTCCGGCGGCGGCGCGCCCGGCAGGAACCGCTCGGGCTTGAAGGCGTTGGGTGCCTCCCACAGCTTCTCGTGCCGGTGCAGCAGCCACGGCGAGATCAGCACGACGTCGCCGCGCTTCACCTGGAACGCGGCGATCCGGTCCGGTCCACTGGCGGCGCGCGCGATCAGGAAGGCCGGCGGATAGAGCCGCACGGTCTCGTCCAACACGGCGCGCGTGAACGGCAGCTGATCCGGGTCGCTCGGATCGGTCGCGGCGCGAGCCTCCTGCGCGAGCTTGTCCTGATTGGCCGGGTCGAGCGCGATCAGATACAGCGCCCAGAACAGCGCCGTCGCAGTGGTCTCGTGCCCGGCGAGGATCATGGTCGCGACCTCGTCGGCGAGCTGCGCATCGGTGAACGCAGCGCCTGTCTCCGGATCGCGTGCCGCGCCCATCAGGTCGAACAGGTCGCGCGGCGGCGCATCCTCCAGCTTGCCGGCTGCGCGCCGCTCGGCCATCAGCATGGCGACGAAATCGGTCCAGCGCTTGCGGAACCGTCGGCGCGCGAAGTCGCGCGGCGTCGGCCAGGACAGCGGCAGCACGATGTCGAGCAAATGCGGGCTGGCCAGCCGCTCGCCATACTCGTAGACGAAGTCGCGCAGGGTGGCGCCGTGGCGGCCCATCTCGAACGAGAACATCGTGCGCCCGGCGATGTCGAGCGTCATGTGCTGCATGATCTCGCGCAGATCGAGCGGCTGCCCGCATTGCTGCTTCAGCCTGGCGACGGTCTCGTCGCTCACCGCGACCATGTGCGGGATGAGGCCTGCGACCGCACGGGGCGTGAAGGCCGGCGCCAGGGTGCGTCGCTGATGCTTCCACGCCTTGCCCTCGGCGATCAGCAGGCCCTCTCCGAGCACCGGACGCAGCACGCGCAGCGCGCCGACGGTGCGGACGTAGTTCTCCCAATTGTCGACCAGCACATGCTTGATGGTATCGGGCGTATTGAGAATGTAGCTGGAGTTGCCGAAGAAGCGGCCGCGGATGATGTCGTCCTCATAGGCGCGCTGGCTCCAGGTCGCGATCGCGTTCTCGCCCATCATCAGCACGCGGCGGAACGCGCCCATGCTGTCCGGTGCGCGCGGCGGTGTCGGCGGGATCAGCGGCAACCGGGCTTGAGGCAGATAGTGGACGTCGGCGGTACTCATTCACGGCCTCGCGACACTGTTGCAGGCGGGATCGGCTGGGGAACAGCAAATCTCGCCGGAAGTCTCCCGAGGGAGGTCTCTCGATCACCCCGCCCGCAACGTGAGAGGGAAAGCGCGATCTCGCGCTCTCCATGGCTGTCATGTCTCATCTTACTCCGGCAACTAATTAGTCAGCTCGATCATCGCAACCCTAGTTTCCGATGCTGGCCAAAGACGGGCGGCGATGCGTTCCTCGTTGAACAGACCGATGACGCTGCGTCCGACGTCGCCCGCAGGCAGCCGCAATGTCGTCGCCGCGTCCGTAGGTACTCCCTTCTGTATGTCGGCAGGTTCCCTGCCGTCGAGCAGCACGATGTCGCGGGGCAGGCCGAAATAGCCGCGCGGCCTGATCATGATGAGGATCGCGCCGGCCCCGGCATCGGCCTGGCCGAGCGGCCGCGCCGCGCGCAGATGCACGACGTCGGACGACCGCGGGAACGGCGAGCGGTAGAAATGCGTGATCGGCGCGCCCGGCGAGGTCAACACGATTTCGAGATAGGATGTCGGATCGACCTCCGCGGGACCCCAGCGGCCGTCGGTGCCGGTCTGGCCGCGATAGACAGGCTCGCCATTGCGTGCGCCGGTCTCGCCCGAGACGCGATAGACCTCGACGCTTGCGCCGGCGACGGGGCGATTGGTCGGGGCGCCGCCCGGCGTTCCCGTCACCAGGCCGCTGATGCGCACCTGCTGCTCGGGCTGGATCGCGATCTGCACAGGCTCGCGGCCGGCGATGAATTTGTAGATCTCGCGGAACGCGCGCGGGTGGAACGCGACCTCGCGATGGTCCAGCGCGCCGAGCACGAGGTTGGTCGCGCCCTTCAACGCCGGCCCTTCGGCGGTGATCCCGGTCGGCACACCGGGCTTGCCGACCAGGCGGCCATCGGCCTGGGCATATTTGTCGAGGCCGTCGCTGCGCAGCGTCAGGAAGGCGGTGCCCTCGGTCACCTCGCTGTCGCCGGCATTCAATCCGCGCAGGAACGCGCCGCGGCCGTTGAACTCGCTGCCGGGACTGTCCTCCCAGTCGAACACGCCGTGATTGGGCGTGCCGCACAGCACGGCGTGGCTGACATCGGCGCCGCCGCCGTTCTTGACCACGTTGCGGATCGCATTGCCCCCGCGCGAGCTGCCGACCAGCGCCACGCGCGCCGCCCCGGTTCGCTCCTTCAGCGCCTTGATCGCCTCGGAGAGCTCGCGGCGCTGATCCTCGGTGGACGAGCGGTTCGGCATTGCGACGGTGTCGTCATTGCGCGCCAGCGGGTCGGTGAAATTCAGCGCGGCCAGTCGCGACCGCGGCACGCCGTTGGATTCCATCCGCCACAGCGTGGTCATCCACAGCGCCGCATGGTCGCCATTGCCGTGGACGAACAGGACAGGCGGCATCTCGCCGACGGCTGTCCCCGCGGTTTGCGCGCGCGCCGGTAAGGTCAGACCGCTCGTGAGCAGAGGCAAGGTTCCCACGCCCTGCAGAATGGTGCGGCGCGTCAGCTTCATCGGCGGTCTCCCCTGGTCATTCATTTTGTGTTCGTTGGCCGCGATCCATGATGCGAGCCACTCGGGAGCACTGGACAGCGGCAGACATTCGCAGGCATCACATACGTCCGGCCGGAATCAAGCGATAGTTCAATGCGACTTCATTCGCGGCGACTTCATTCAAGGCAATTTGGCGACGTGGACGGACCCGCATGAATGCGCCGCAGAAACGTGAGCTGTTCGCGGCCGAGAGCATTGCCGCGCCGCTGCGATACGCGGTGTTCCGCCGCATCTGGCTGGCGAGCCTGCTGTCGAATCTGGGCCTGCTGATCCAGGCCGTCGGCGCGGCCTGGGCGATGACGCAGATGACGTCCTCGGCCGACAAGGTGGCGCTGGTGCAGACCGCCTTGATGCTGCCGGTGATGTTCATCTCGATGCCGGCGGGCGCCATCGCCGACATGTATGACCGGCGCATCGTTGCACTGGTTGCGCTGGCGGTGGCGCTCGGCGGCGCCACCCTCCTGACGGGGCTGGCGTGGTACGGGCTGGTGACGCCGGAGCGCCTGCTGGCGCTGTGCTTCGTCATCGGCAGCGGCATGGCGCTGATGGGGCCGGCGTGGCAGTCCTCGGTCAGCGAGCAGGTGCCTCAGGAAACGCTGCCCGCCGCGGTGGCGCTGAACGGCATCAGCTACAACATCGCCCGCAGCTTCGGACCCGCGATCGGCGGTGTCGTCGTTGCCGCCGCCGGCGCGGTCGCGGCATTCGCAGCGAATGCGCTGCTATACCTGCCGCTGCTGGCGGCGCTGTTCCTGTGGCGGCGCGTCATCGAGCCGAGCCGCCTGCCGCGCGAGCCGCTCAACCGCGCCATCGTCTCCGGCGTGCGCTACATCATCCATTCGCCGTCGATCCGGATCGTGCTGATCCGCACGCTCGTCACCGGCATCATCGGCGGCGCGATCTCGGCGCTGATGCCGCTGGTCGCGCGCGACCTGCTGCATGGCGGCGCACAGACCTACGGCATCATGCTGGGTGCGTTCGGCATGGGCGCGGTGGTCGGCGCGCTCAACATCGGCGAGATCAGGAAGCGGCTGTCAGGTGAGGCCGCGATCCGCACCTGCGCGCTCACCCTGGGCGCCGCGACGGCGGCGGTGGGGCTCAGCACGGAGCCGGTGCTGACGGCCGCAGCGCTCGTCATCGCCGGCGCGGTGTGGATGCTCGCGGTGGCGCTGTTCAACATCGGCGTGCAGCTGTCGGCGCCGCGCTGGGTGGCAGGCCGCGCGCTCGCGGCATTCCAGGCCTCGATCTCCGGCGGCATTGCGATCGGCAGCTGGGGCTGGGGCCGGCTCACCGACGCCGCCGGCGTCGAGGTCGCGCTGCTGGTCTCGGGCGGGTTGATGATGGTCTCGCCGCTGCTCGGATTGTGGTTGCGGATGCCGCCGATCGGCGCCCGCAACGAGGACGGCGAGACCTTGGCCGATCCCGAGGTGCAGCTCGAGCTGACGCCGCGCTCGGGCCCGCTGGTGGTCGAGATCGAGTACCGCGTCGCCGAGGACAATGCACGCGCCTTCCATGATCTGATGCAGGACGTGCAGCTCAGCCGCCAGCGCAACGGCGCCTATGGCTGGTCGATCGCGCGCGACATCGCCGATCCCGAATTATGGACCGAGCGCTATCACTGTCCGACCTGGATCGACTATCTGCGCCAGCGCAACCGCTCGACCCGCGCCGAGCGCGAGCTGCACAAGCGTGCGATCGATTTCCACATCGGGACCGAACCGGTGCGCATCCGCCGCATGCTGGAGCGGCCGTTCGGCTCGGTTCGCGCCAAGGAGGATGTCGACCGGACCACGGAGAACGCGCCGGCCGTTGCAACGGGTGCCCGCAGCGGGCCTTAGAATGGCGCGGGCAAGCGCAGCCTTCGCAACGTATGCCCGCTGTAGGATGCTGCTCTCAGCTGCAATCAAGAACCCGCTACTGCACCTTGATTACGACCTTGCCCTTCGCACGGCCAGTCTCGACATAGGCTAGCGCCTCGGGCGTCTGGGCGAAGGGGAATATCCTGTCGACGACGGGGCGTATCGCGCCGCTATCGATCAACCCGGCGATCTGCTCGAGTTGCCGGCCATCGGCGTGCATGAACAGGAAGGAATAATCAACGCCGAGGCGCTTGGCCTGCTTGCGCACGCTGCGGCTCAACAGCCGGATAACAAGCTTCAGAACGGCGTTCAGCCCGAGAGCCGTGGCAAAGGCCGGATCGGGCGGCCCCGAAATTGAGACGAGGCGACCGCCCGGCTTCAGGACGTTCAGGGATTTCGCAAGCGTCTTCGGATCCTGGCTGTGCAGCACGACGTCGTAGCCGGAGAAAATTTTCTCGAAGTCCTGGGTCGTGTAGTCGATCACCACATCGGCGCCGAGGCTTTTGACGAGAGCGGCGTTCTTCGCACTAGTCGTCGTCGCGGCCGTCGCCCCCAGATGCTTGGCAAGCTGGATCGCGATCGTACCGACGCCGCCGGAGCCTGCCTGAATGAAGACCTTCTCGCCCGGCTTCACCTTTGCGACATCGACCAGAGCCTGCCACGCCGTCAGCGCGACCAGCGGCACGGACGACGCCTCTTCCATCGTCAGTGTGCGGGGCTTGAGTGCGACATCGTCTTGGTGGATGGCGATCAATTCCGCGAAGGTGCCAATGCGGTGATCTCTTGGCCGGGCATAGATCTCGTCGCCGACCTTGAAGCGGCTGACACCAGGGCCGACCTTGACGACGGTCCCGGCCACGTCGTGACCCAGCACGAAGGGCGGACGGTAGGGCAGGAAGATCTTGAACTCGCCGTCCCTGACCTTCGAGTCGATCAGGTTCACGGCCGAGGCATGAACGCGAATGAGGACGTCGGCGTTCTGAACCTGCGGATCGGGCCGTTCGGCGAGGCGTAGCGGGCCCTTCTTCTGGTACTTCTCGACGACATAGGCTTTCACTGGGAATCTCCGGGTCTGAGTTGCTTGTCTGGCAAGGTGTTGCTCTCGCCGTGCGATCTGCACGGATTCAGGTTGGGTCGACGCCGATGCCGCCCGCCGCGTGTGACATCAGCCGGACGCGCAAAAGGCGCGCCTCGGGTGTTCATTCAGGCTGAGGAGGCTGGCGCGCGCGCAAGGCCAGCCAGGGTGCGGATCGCGGTCTTTCCACTCCGCAGGACGCGGCTCGACGTCTCCTGATCGACTGCGCGTGCCAGCTGGAGCGTCCCGATCAGGGTCGCAAAGATCGCGCAGGCCACATCTTCCCGCGCTTCGACGTCCGCCGGAAGTGCTTCTGCGAGCTGCAGCACAAGGGTGCGCGACTGCTCGGCATACATGCCGCGCGTCTCTTCGGGCTGCCGCGCAAGCTCCGGCAGCAGCGCCGCGGAGGCGCAGCCCTGTCCCGGATGGTCCCGGTGCTCAGGCGACAGGTAGATGTCGATCAAGCGATCGAGCCCTCCTTCGTCCAGCACCTCGCGCAGCCATACGGCCTGCCTGCTCAGGGCGTCCGAAATCGTTTCCCGGACGAGATCGGCCTTCGAAGGGAAGTGGGGATAGAAGGCGCCGTTCGTCAGGCCGGCATCCTTCATGATCGTCGCAAGACCCGAGCCCGCAATTCCGTCCGTGCGGAAGCGCTCGACGGCAACGTCCATGATCCTGCGGCGCGACGTGTCCTTTCGTCCCTTTTCGTATCGCATGAAGCCTTCGCCCGAATCCCTATTGCATTACGATCATAATATCACTAAACGATCATAATGCAACCCTGTCTCGGGCGTGGAGTCCGAGACGTTTACGTGAGGGAAAAGACATGGCCGCCGTTAGAACTGCGATCGTGACCGGGGCATCCTCCGGCATCGGCTACGCTACCGCCGAAGGTCTTGCCCACGCGGGATTCACCGTGTTCGGAACGAGCCGGAAAATCGCCAATGACGGCCCCAAGGGCGTCACGATGCTGGCATGTGACGTCACTGAAGAGGCGTCCGTCTCCGCGCTGGTCGCGGACGTCGTCTCGCGGGCGGGGAAGATCGATCTCCTCGTCAACAATGCCGGCATCGGCATGTTCGGCGGCGCGGAAGAGTCCTCGATCCCGCAGTCGCAGGCGCTCTTCGACGTCAATGTTTTCGGCGTCATGCGGATGACGAATGCCGTTCTGCCGGTGATGAAACGCCAAGGCGGCGGCCGCATTCTCAACATCGGCTCCATCCTCGGCGTCATCCCGGCGCCGTACTCGGCGCATTACTCGGCCGCCAAGCATGCGATCGAGGGTTATTCGGAATCGCTCGACCACGAGGTCCGAGCCTTCAATGTCCGCGTTTCCGTCATCGAACCGGCCTATGTCCGCACCGTTTTCGATCAGAACGGCATGGAGCCCGACCAGCAGAAAGCCGAATACGATCAGCCGCGCACGGCGGTCGCGGCGCTGCTAAGGGATGTCATGCCCAAGGCCGACCTGCCGGATGTCGTCGTGAAGGTGATCATCAAGGCGGTGAACGATCAGGCCCCGCGCCGGCGCTACACCGCCGGCAATGCGGCGCGCATGGTGAGTCTGCTGCGCCGGTTCGCGACCGCCGGATTGTTCGACAAGACCCTGCGCAAGCAGTTCCGTCTCGCGTAGTCAGACGCTTCCGACCGCCTCCAGGCGGGCCACATCAGTTCGCGACGAATTGCTGTCCGTGCCGCGGCCCGAACCTTACTGCCCGTGCTCGGTCAGCACCTTTTCGCAAGCCTTCGACAGCTTGGCACGGTGCTCCTTGAGGCAGGCCAGCACGGCCTGATCGCCGTTATTCATCACGGCGCGGCAGTGGCGGGAGACGTCGCGTGCGCACGCGTCCTGCCCGGGCTGCTGCTGGGCTGAGGCGGTCGATGCGATCAGGACCAAGGGGATGATCAGTGAGAGTTTGTTCATGACTGGCGCCTCGCTCCCGGGATTGAAGGTTTGGCGGCGCTTTTAGTGGTCACAACCGGGCCTCGCAAGCGCCTCGGCCGCAGCCGGGGCGCGCAGGCAGGAGCCGGAAGCATTCTCAATTGGCGTCGTTGGCCTCGGCGACCTTGCCGCCGCGCTTGGAGACCTCGCGGTCGAGCACGGTGCGGCAGCCGGAGCTCAGCGACGAGCGGTTCTTGATCATGCAGGCGGTGACCGCCGGGATGTTGGGAATCTCGCTGCTGCACAGGCGGAATGCATCGCCGGTGCACATCTGCTGCGCCTCGGCGCTGAAGGCGAAGCTCGCGCTGGACGTGAAGGTCGAGACCGCGGCGATGCCGACGGCGGTCAGCGCGGCCTTGCGCAGGAGATTGAAGGACTTCGTCATGGCTGGCTCCCATTGGCTCCGCGTGATCGCGGGCCCCGTGTTCAATGCGCCCATCATGGCCTGATCCCTCCCTAGCAACCGTGATGCGGGTCACGCCAGATCGGGCCATTCAATCCCGGCCGGCGCCTGGAGCAGGGCATTGGGCGCGGCGAGATGTCGCTCCGGTGAAATCCCGGTTCGGCGCGCGCATCGTCCTGGAAACCTTCGCCGATCTGATCGCTGTTGGGACCGCGTTAACGATTCGTTGGCACTAATGGAAGCTGATTGAAGGGGCGGACGGCCGTTGCGTCCGCCATCCTGTGTCTCGCGTTTTCGGGAAGAGTAACCATGCGTAATGCGTTAGGCTTGCTGTTGGCCACCGTCGTCGCGGCGCTGGCGATCACCGGTGTGTGGTATTGGGTTTCGAAGCCGAGCGCCGCCAAGGCCGCCGCGCAGAGCGCACAGGCGAAGCCGTCTGAGATCGCCCCGCCGCCGCCCGCCAGGGTCGCCGCCAAGGCATCATCCAAGGACGAGGTCGAATATACCGGTACCGTGCAGGCGCGGCCGGCCGCGGCCCCCCAGGCTCCCGTGCTGCCGAAATCGACCTGCGCCAATCCGGACGCGCTCGGCATTTCCCGCACCGTCGTGGTCGACACGTCAGGTGGTCCCGGCTTCGGCCTCGACCATTTCAAGCAGTTCGACTTCCTCGCCGACCGCGAGGTGGTGCTGACCTTCGATGACGGTCCGTGGCCGGTCAACACGCCGGCGGTGCTGAAGGCGCTGGCCGACGAATGCACCACCGGGATCTTCTTCTCGATCGGCAAGCACGCGACCTATCATCCGGAGATCCTGCGCCAGGTGCTGGCGGCCGGGCACGTCGTCGGTGTGCACACCTGGTCGCACGCCAATCTCAACGGCAAGAAGATGACGGACGAAACGGCGAAGGAGGAGCTCGAGAAGGGCTTCAGCGCCGTCAAGTTCGCGCTCGGCACCAACCCGGCGCCGTTCTTCCGCTTCCCGCAATTGCAGCATCGGCCGTCGGCGGTGGCCTATCTCGGCAACCGCAACATCGCGATGTTCTCCTGCGACGTCGACAGCTTCGACTTCCGCTCCAAGGATGCCGATCAGGTCGTCAACACGGTGATGACCGGGCTCGACAAGAAGGGCAAGGGCATCATCCTGATGCACGACTTCCAGAAGAACACGGCGCTGGCGCTGCCGACCTTGCTGCGGCGGCTCAAGGCCGGCGGCTACAAGGTGGTCGCGATGAGGCCGAAGGGCACGCTCGACACGCTGCCGGAATATGACGCGATGATCGGCCAGGATCCGAAGCTGCCGACGACGATGACCAACGCACGACCGATCTCCAGCGTGATCCAGACCATCTCGCAGTGACGCCTCTTACTGCACGAAGTTGCGCAAAGGCCGGGCGCTCGCCCGGCCTTTTTTCGTTGTCGGCCGCTGCCGAGGGCTCACCAATAGATGCCGTGGCGGTGCAGCTCGCGAACGATGCGGGCTTCGGTCCAGCTCTTGCCGCGGGACTTGCCAGCGCGCGCCGACTTCGAGCGTCGCGATGATGTCTGCGCCGAGGGTGTCGGCTCTTGCGCGGGTGCCGCAGCGCTGGCGGCGGGCGGTGCCGCGGCCGGGGTGTTCGCCACCGGCGCAGCGGCGGCCGGCGCGGTTTGCGCAACCGGCGCAGCGGGCGGCACCGGAGCGGCTACCGTCGGCACCGGAGCCGGCGTCACCGTGACTTCGCCGGCCTGCTGGACGTAGCTCGGGCGCGGCGCCGGCGCGGCGCCGTCGCTCGATGACAGTGACAGGCTGCGTGTTCCCTCGGCCTGTGCGGCGGTGACGGATGCGAGCGCCATCGCTCCGATCAGGATCATCTTGCGCATCATGAAAGCTCCCCTTGTTGACTGCGGGGAGGTTTAGGGGCGCCCGCGCGTTTGCGGTGTGATCCCGGTCACGCTTGGCCTGCAAGCCTGAATTGAGCTGGACGTGCCGGCACGCGACGGCGGCACCAGGCACCATTTTTCTCAGAACCTTTTCGTGGGTGCAGCGACTTCCGTTCAGGACGAGAGGAGCTCGGGGGGAGCCCGTCGGACATCCCACAATCGATCGACTGCAGCACCGCCGCGCCGGCCGCTCGGCGATTCAGCTCAGCCCCGGCCTGCTACCACATTACCGTCATGACGAGGTGTTCCCTATTGCGGGAACGACCCAAGGTTGAGGTATGATTGTATGCATATGTACTGTTCGTTGGTGCTGTTCAGAAAGTTCGCCGAATCCGATACGAACAATGATCGTTTCGGGGGAAGGATGGGCGCATGCGCCGGGTGATCGTTGCGATGGTGCTGTCCGCCCTGGGAATGCTGGCCTGCAATGGGCAGGTGCGGGCACAGGGCGGTGAGAACGACGTCGAGGAAATCTATCTGGCGCGCTCCGTGCGCCATGGCCGCGTCGTCCCGTCGGATTTCTGCGCGCCGACCAAGACGGGCTTCGCGCCGGCGCTGGAGGATCAGCTCTCGATCCACTCCGTGAGCGTCCGTCCGGCCGACGGCCGCATGACCGACACCAACGCCAAGAGCATCGGCGAGATGCGGGTGTGCATTGGCCAGGCCATGGATCCGACCCTGCTCGGCACCTACACCGAAGGCCAGTTCAACGGCATCGCGTTCACCGGCATCGGTGATTGCCGGCTGGTGCGGGGCAATCTGCCGGAGGAAGGCCTCCTCACCCACCGCTGCTTCCTGGCGCTGTCGGGCTTGCCGGAGCCCTATGTCGGCGGCTTCCTGATCTCCAGCTCACTGTATTCGAAGACGCCGTTCGGACCTGAGAGCTCGCCGCCGGGCTATGCCCAGGCCGGCATCCTGATCATCCGCCTCTGGAAGAAACGGCTGCCCTGAGGCAGCCGCTGCGCATGGTCGTCCGTTGGACGCGCGGTCAGGCCGGCGAGAAGGTCTGGACGAAGGCGCGCACGGTCGCCGACACCTTGTCCTCCGAGACATGCCATGCGGCGCCGTCATCGGCCGCAAAGAAGCTCGAGGCGTTGGAGCCGGCCCAGCGGAACACCTCGAACGACGGCCAGTACCAGATGTTCTCGAGGTTCGAATTGTTGACCACCTCGTGCGCCACCAGCCGCATCGTGCTCTTCGACAGGCAGTCGGCCTGCACCACCGATTCATATTCGAACGAGGTCAGCAGCGGCACCGGCGATACCGTGACGATCACCTTGATCCCGGGTGAGATGCTGCGGACGAAGTTGATCAGATAGAGCACGTTGTCGACGTTCTCCTGCACGCTCGCGGTGCGGAACTTGTACTTCTCGGCCAGCGCCCTGGAGTTCAGCGCGCTCGGCCGTGGCAGCACGAAGGCGCCGGTCTCGCGGTCGAAGAACGCCGCGGCGACGCCGAGCGTCAGGATGAAGACATTGGCCTGCCTGATGACCGAAAGCGTGTTCGCCTTGCTGGAGCCGGGCGGCAGCAGCTCGACGATGCGATCGCGGATCTCCGGATCGATCGTGGCATCGCGCAGCCAGTCCACGAACACGCGATTGGCGAAGGTCGTGTTGATGTACTCCGAGATCTCCATGTGGTGGCTGGCATAGCCGCTGTCGGTGAGGCTCTTGGAGAGGTTGCGCGCGAAGCACGAGCCCATCGTGAAGAAGCGCGTGCTCTTGTCGACGAATTTGGGCGCGGCGGCGAGGTTGACCGCGATGTGGTTGGTGATCAGCGTCTGCAGGTCGCCGAGGAAGTCCTTGGTCTCCGGATAGCGGCCGACCTTGGCGCGGCCCTTGACGTCCCTGGCCTTGCCTTTCTTGACGTTCGATCGCGCGAGCTCCAGCGTCTCGCGGTTGATCGGGTTGTCATAGGCGGGGTCGAGCTTGATCGTCTTCTCCAGCGCGGCCACCGCCTCCTCGAACTCGTTGTTCTGGGTCAGGATCTCGCTGAGAGAGAAGTAGTCGGCGGCCAGATTGGAGGCGCGGGCGAGCTTGCGGAACAGCTCCATCGAGCGCGTGAACGGACCGACATGGCTGCAGCGGACCGCCGCGTTGCGGATCAGGTGCAGGTTGCCTTCGCTCGGCTCGTTGAAGATCTCCGGATGCTCGTCGAGAATCGCCAGCAGCATGTCGCGCGCCTCGGCGCGCTTCTTGTGCGAGCCGTCGTCGATCAGCTGCGCATAGATGAAGCGGGCGTTGATGTCCGTGGGGTCGAGCTCGAGCAGCTTCTGGAAGGCGAGCTGCGCGCTGACGAAGTCCTTGTCCTCGATGTATTTGTAGGCGAGCGTCCTGATCTGGCCGACGATGGATTGGAACTGGGTGTGATTGTCGAGGGCAGTGGTGCTCATATCGCGGGTTCGCCTTTGTCTCTTGTTGCGTTTCCAAGAGCTGCGCACTGCCGATTTCAGGGCGCGAAGCATCGCTCACGCGGACACGGCAGCCCGCGCGTGAGACATCTCGACCATGACAACTGGATACTGATCGCCACCGGCCCAGCCGCTGGCGTACGCCTCGGCGCAGCCGACAATCGCGGTGACGCGGAAAGGGAAACCCGCCCGAATCGCCGCCTGCTGCCTGCGCGTGCAAGCGCATGCAGTTCGCGGGACACGATGGTGGCGACGAGGTTAACCGGTTATTAACCCGGGGACCCGGGCGGTTACGGGCGGGAAACTACGGGGAGGCTGGTGCCGCAAGAGGGACTCGAACCCCCGACCCCGTCATTACGAATGACGTGCTCTACCAGCTGAGCTATTGCGGCGAACCAAAGCAGCGGCCACCCGGCGGAACGCCGGTGGACGCGAATGCGCTCCTGATATCGGGCGGACGGCCCGTTGGCAAGAACAACGCGGAGGGCGGTCACGTCCGCCGCGGGTGATTTGACGGGCAGGGCGGCCGGACGCCGCCCAAAGCCCACGCCGGCTGCATTCAGCCGCCGAAGCGCTGCCAGAACCCGCGCCAGCCGCCGGCCTGGGCCTTGGGCGCGATCTGCTCGGCGAACTCGTCGCGCGGCTGGTCCTCGTCGTCGACACCAGGATCGTCCGGCGGCCGCATGATCGGGACGATCGCCTGGATCGGCGTCTCCGGCGGCTTGGCCAGATCGGTGCGGTTCCGGAACAGCGGTGTCGGTGCGGTGGCGGCGGTTTCGGCCGGCTTGGCAGTCACGGCCACCGTGTCGATCTCCTCGACCGGGTCAGCGTCCGCTTCGGCCTCGCTCGGCGCGGCCGCCTGCAACGGCGGCGCCGGCTCGGCGGCGGGCGGGCTGGGGGTGACGGCCGTCACCTCGATCAACCCGTTGGTCGTCTCGACCAACCGGCTATCCCCAACCTTCTCAACAGGGATATCCACCGGCCTGTCGACAGGGTTGTCCACGGGATCTTCGACAGCCTTGTCGAGCGTCGGCTCGGGTGTCGTGGCCTCGGCGGGCCGTTGCGGAACGTTGTCCTGCAGGGTCGGCGCGATTACCACCGGCGCGGCCGCGACCTCACGCGGCGGCTCGACCAGACCGTCGGGAATGGCCGGGCGGCCCGGCGGCGCCAGCACGGCCTCGGCGAATTCCGAGCTTTCGATCACGCTGTTGCGCTCCGAGGGCAGGCTCGCCACCGGCGTCTGCCATTGGAACGCGTCGAGCCGCCCGGTGACCGGCGAGATCGGCCGCCAATGGTCGCTGACATAGCCGTCCGCGGTCCAGGCGGGGTCGTGGCGGGCACGCACCGCGCGCAGGGTCCATTCGCGCGCCTTGCCGGCGTCGCCATGCTCGGTGCGCTCCAGCTCGGCCATCAGCATCGCCACGCGCTGGGTCGGATCGTCGGTGAACGGCGCCAGCGCCGCGCGGGCCCGGGCGTACTCGGCGGCATCGATCGCCGCGCGCGCCAATGCGAGCGCGCCTTCGACGTGCCCCGGCGTGCGCGCCGCCAGGTTCTCGATCCGCGACAGCCGCTGCGTTGCCGAATCGCCGAGCCGCACATGGGCGTAGGCGTCGGCGAGGTCCGGGTGGGGGCAGGCGGCCCAGGCGGCCTCGATGATCTTCATCGCGCGCCGCACCTGGTGCGCCTCGCTCTCGAACTTGGCCGCCAGCACCGCGGCGGGCACCAAGGTCGGCGCCAGCTTCACCGCCTCCATCGCGCTGGACCGCGCGAGGTCGCGGTTCTCGGTCTCGAGCGCAATGGCGCGCGCGGTCAGCAGCACGCCGCGCTGGCGGCGGTAAGCCGGCTTGTCGATCATGCCGGCGGTGTAGTTGCCGTCGAGGATCGCCAGCGCGCCGTTCCAGTCGGCCTGCGCGCAGCGGAAGCCGAGCACGGCATGCGAGGCCCAGGTGGCGTTGGGCGCGAGCCTGAGCGCCTCGTCGGCGATCATCACCGCGGCGTAGGCGTCGTCGGCGCGCTGCGCCTCGATGAACAGGCCGCGCAGGCCGAGCAGGCGGGTGTCGTGACGCTCGGCCATGGCGCGGAACGCGCGTCGGGCGCCGTCGCGGTCGCCTTCGAGCTGCGCCGCCTGGGCGTGCAGCAGCAAGGTCAGCGGATCGTCGCCGGCGAGCCGCTTCGCCGTGTCGGCATGCTGGCGCGCCGCGGTCGAATCGCCGTGGCCGATCGCGAGCAGGCCATGGGTGATGGCGTGCCGCCCGCGCTGGTGGCGGCGGGCGCGGTGACCTCTGCGGATGCGGCCGGGAGCCCGCAGCAGCGCGCTGATCAGGTTCCACACCAGCACGCAGGCGGCGATGGTGAGGCCGAGGGCCAGCACGAACACCGGCAGCGTCATCGCGATGCGCCAGGGGCCCCAGTTCAAGACGACGTCGCCGGTCTGCTCGGCGACCCAGGCCGAGCCCGCAGCAGCGAGTCCGACCAGGATGAGGAAAATGACGATCCGGAACATGGGCGTCCTATTGCGCGGGTTTGGCGAGCGCGGTCATCGCGTCGTCGGCAAATTTGCGGGCGGCGGCCAGCGCGGCGTCGCGGGCGTCGGCCTTTTCGAGCCAGTCCTTGGCGGGGGCGCTGTCTTCGGGCGAAAGCCCCTTCAGCTCGCGCCGCGCCTCGGCCGAATCATTGCGCAGCGCCGCTGCGGTGACCCGCGCCACCACGGCGCCGCGGTCGGTGCCGGTGCGGTCGGTGCGCTCGACCTTGACCAGGCGGGCGGCGCCGGCCGAGAGCTTGTCGACGATCGAGGTCCCGGTGGTGCCCTCGGGCGGGGGCGGCGTCAGCCTGGGCACGATCGTGAGCAGGTCGCGGCTGAGCGCGGCCGGGCTCGGCACGCCGGTCGCAGCGAACGTGTCCAGCGGCTTCAGTGCGGCCGCATCGGGTGCCAGCGACTTCGCGGTCGAGAGCGCGGCGGCGTAGGGATCGCCGTGACGGACGGCGACGTCGAGCAGCGTGGCCGCGACCACGCGGCGCAGCGGTGCGTCGTCGGCCGGCTTGGCATCGGCGATCTTCTGGCTCTCCAGCGCCGCGCTTTGGCTCCGGCTCGCTCGCTCCAGCGCATCAATGCGCGCAGTGAGGCCGGACAGATCGACCGTCGCAGGTGCGGGCAGCGGCGCCGAGCCGTCACGCGGCTGCGCCTTGACGTCGTTGAGGGCCGCGACCGTCTTGTCGTTCTGGCTGCGCAAGGCGGCGATGTCGCCGCGCACGGCCGCCAGCGCCTTGTCGACCGCGTCGACGCGGCCGGCCATGGCCGTGTCCGGCTTGCCGACGCGCTGCTCAAGGGCGGCGACGCGCGTGGTGAGCTCGTCCATCGCCGTGGCCTGGGGCGAAACCGCCGATGGCGGCTGCACGGGCGGCCAACCCAGCATCCAGCCGACGCCGATCACCAGCGCGGCCGCAGCCGCGCCGGAGAACGGCGCGATGATCCAGGGCGACACCGGCCGCGGCCGGGGTGGCGGATCCAGGCGCGGCGGCGCAGCCGCGGCGATGGTCTCCTCGACCTCGGGAGTCGGCTCCGGCTCCCCATGCGGATGCGTGTCGGCGGCGGCGTCGGAGGACCCTTCGGCGATCGCCTCGGCCGGGGCGGACCACGGCGATGCGCTCGGCCGGTCTGCCGCGCTCTCGGCAGCGGCGGGGCGCTCCTCGCGTGAGGTCGGCGCGAGGTCGATGGTCGGCGGCGGCCGTTTCGGCCGCCCGGTCTCGGAGCCCGGTGCGGCGGTGTCGGTATCATCGACCATGGTGGAAGTTCCCTGGCTGAGGAAGGATTGGGCAGGCCCTCTTACGCCATTCAGGATCGCAACGCACGAGTGAGCCCCTCCAGCATGTCTTTTTCATCCGGATGCGCTGAGATCGTGACCTGCGTCGCGCCGGCCTCCCGCAGCACCTCGGCGACATTGGCCGACAGGCAGCAATGCGGCACCGCCAGCGCCGAGATTTCGACGCCGTCAGCCCTGATCGCCGACACGAACGCCGCGGCACTTCGCCGCGAATAATGCAGCACCGCTTCGATCCCGTTCGCCGCGAATGCGTCGCAGGCCTCGCGCGGCAGTGCCGTCACCTGCGCCATGCGGTAGACGGTCTGCGTGACCACGTCGAAGCCGCGCTCGGCGAGCTCGGAGGCAAGATCGCGCGAGATGTCGGCACCGGCGAGATAGAGCAGGGTCGTGCGTGCACCGGTGAGCCCGGTCGTCACCCGCTCCGCCACCAGTGCGCGCAACGCGTCGGCGCCGCCATCGGCCGACATCACATTTGTGAAACCAGCCGCGCGCGCCGCGTCTGCGGTGGCGCCGCCGACCGCAAACAGCGGTCGTTGCAACAATGGTGAGCCGGCGAGCTGCGGCGCCGCCGCGCGCAACGCGTTCGATGACGTGACGATGACGGCTGCAGCGTCGCGGCCTGCGTCCGCCGGCAGCGCGACCGGTTCGAAGCGCAGCATCGGCGCCAGCAGCACGTCGAAGCCGCGCGCACGGAGAGCGCCGGCGGTGCGTTCATTGTCGGGAGCGGGACGGGTCACCAGCACGGCCATGTGCTATGCTCCCGTCGAATACGGATCGGCCGGGCTGCAACGGACGGACGATTGCACCTGGCGACCTCGTGGTGTTAGGCGGTTCTGCGCACTCATAATGACCAAAAGGGTTGAGATTGGGTAACGATTCGACAACGCTGGTGCTCGGCATCGAGACCACCTGCGACGAGACCGCCGCGGCCGTGGTCTCCCGTGATTCGGACGGCAAGGGGACGATCCTCGCCAACGTGGTGCGCTCGCAGACCGACGAGCACGCCGTCTATGGCGGCGTGGTTCCCGAGATCGCCGCGCGCGCCCATGTCGACATGCTCGATCATCTCATCGACGCCGCGATGCGCGAAGCCGGCATCGACTACGCCGAGCTCAGCGGTGTGGCGGCGGCAGCGGGTCCCGGCCTGATCGGCGGCGTCATCGTCGGCCTCACCACGGCGAAGGCGATCGCGATGGTGCACGACACCCCGCTGATCGCGGTCAACCATCTCGAGGCGCATGCGCTAACGCCGCGCCTCACCGATGCAATCGACTTCCCCTATTGCCTGTTCCTGGCCTCCGGCGGCCACACCCAGATCGTCGCCGTCGCCGGCGTCGGCGACTACATCCGGCTCGGCACCACCGTCGACGACGCCATGGGCGAGGCGTTCGACAAGGTCGCCAAGATGCTGGGCCTGCCCTATCCGGGCGGCCCGCAGGTTGAGCAGGCCGCACGCAGCGGCGACGCGGCGCGTTTCGCCTTCCCGCGCCCGATGCAGGGGCGAGCCGATGCCAATTTCTCGCTGTCCGGCCTGAAGACGGCCGTGCGCAACGAGATCGCCCGGCTCGACGGCATCAGCGAGCAGGACGTCGCCGATCTCTGCGCCAGCTTCCAGGCGGCGGTGCTGGATTCGACTGCGGATCGTCTTCGTGTCGGCCTCGATCTGTTCAAGCAGCGCTTCGGCGCCCCGACCGCGCTGGTCGCCGCCGGCGGCGTCGCCGCCAACCAGGCGATCCGCGGTGCGCTCGATGACGTGGCGAAGAACGCCGGCACCCGGCTGATCATGCCGCCGCCGGCGCTGTGCACCGACAATGGCGCGATGATCGCATGGGCCGGCCTGGAGCGCCTCGCCCTCGGCATGGTCGACGGCATGGACGCCGCGCCGCGCGCCCGCTGGCTGCTGGATGCGAACGCCAGCGTGCCGGGCAAGTTCGCGAATACGCGCGCGGGGTTTTGAGCGGTGATGGAATCGCTTTCTCATTCCGCACGAAGCGGCTGGATGGACCTCGGGTGTGATGTGGCAAGCTCCTGCCGCACCCGCGGTGCGCCCCCCTCCCCCTTGCGAGGAGGGGTCGGGGGTGGGGGTAGCCCCACAAAAAGTCTCGCCCGTGGCACCCCCCACCCCAACCCTCCCCCGCAAGGGGGGAGGGAGCGCAGCTGAGCGAGTGGCGAATGTCCCACTTCCAGACGATCGCCATCATCGGCGCCGGTGCGTGGGGCACCGCGCTCGCCGCTGTGGCTGCGCGCGCTGGCCGTGACGTCACGCTTTACGCGCGCGATGCCGACCACGCGGCGCGGATTGCAGCCGCGCGCGAAAATCCGCGCCTGCCCGGCATTCCGCTGGCCGACAGCATCGCCGTCACCGCAGATCTCGCCCAGGCCGCCGGCGCCGACGCCATGCTGATCGTCGTCCCCGCGCAGCACCTGCGCGGCGCGGTCATGCATCTGGCGCCGCTGCTCGCGCACGGCACGCCGCTCGTCGCCTGCGCCAAGGGCATCGAGCACGGCACGCACAAATTCATGACCGAGGTCATCGCTGAGGCCGCGCCGCAGGTCCGGGCGGCGATCCTGTCCGGCCCGAGCTTCGCCGACGACGTCGCGCGTGGTCTGCCCACGGCGGTGACGCTCGCCGCGCCCGACGAGGCACTCGCCGCTGCGCTGGTGCAGGCGCTGGGCTCAGCGACCTTCCGGCCCTATCACTCGACCGACGTGCGCGGTGTCGAAATCGGCGGAGCCGCCAAGAACGTGCTGGCGATCGCCGCCGGCATCGTCGCCGGCCGCAATCTCGGCGCCTCGGCGCTCGCCGCACTGACGACGCGCGGCTTTGCCGAACTCGTGCGGCTCGGCCGCGCCTTTGGCGCCCGTGGCGAGACCCTGACCGGCCTGTCCGGACTCGGCGACCTGATCCTGTCCTGCGCCGGCCCACAGTCGCGCAACTTCGCCGCCGGCCTCGCGCTCGGCCGCGGCGAGCCGCTCCCGGCCGGCAAGCTCGCCGAAGGGCAATACACCGCGCCGGTGCTGGTCGAGCTCGCGACGTCCCGCGGCGTCGAGATGCCGGTGGCGCAGGCCGTCGCCGCGATCCTGTCGGGCGCGCTGACCATCGACGCCGCGATCGAGACGCTGATGATGCGGCCGTTCAAGGCCGAGGAGTAGGCGGCCTTCACGGCACCGGCAGGTTGTAATAGCCTGCAGGCGATCCGGCGGCTTCCGGTCAATCAAGAAACGAATCCCATCGAGGAAACCCATGCGCAGATCGCACCTTGCCCTGCTGTCGGCGAGCCTTGCGTGGCTGGCCGTCACCGCCACCGCCTATGCCCAGACCGCGGCCACGTATGACGACCTCGCCAAGAGCGAAGCCGCAGCCAATGCCGAGAACGGCAAGCGGGTCGCGCCGGTCAAGTCGATCGGCAACCCCTCCGACGAGGTCAGCCCCGAGATGCAGGCGATGATCGGCGCGCCCTATCCGCCGCATTTCAACGCCGATCCGAAGACGCCGGCCGAATGGAAGGAGCTGATCGAGCGCCGCGCCAAGCTCGCCATCGCCGGCATCCCCGCGATGAAGGAGAAGCTCGGCGTCAAGGTCGAGGAGACGAAGATCGCCGGCGTGCACTGCTTCGTCGTCACGCCGAACAAGATGCCGCCGGACAACCGGCGCCGGCTGCTGGTGCACGTCCATGGCGGCGGCTACGTGTTCGGGCCCGGCGAGGCGGCGTTGGGCGAGGCGATCATGATGGCGGGCTTCGGCGGCTTCAAAGTGATCTCGGTCGACTACCGCATGCCGCCGGACTTCCCGTATCCGGCCGCGATGGACGATGCGATGGCGGTGTGGAAGGAGCTGGTCAAGACCAACGATCATCGCCGCATGGCGATCTTCGGCACCTCGACCGGCGGCGCGATGACGCTTGCGATGGTGCTGCGCGCGAAAACCGAGAAGCTGCCGCGGCCGGCCGCGATCGCGCCGGGCACGCCATGGGCCGACATCGACAAGATCGGCGACAGCTATGCCGGCAATGAGTGGCTCGACAACGTGCTGGTGACCTGGGACGGCTGGCTCGGCCGCGCCGCCAAGCTCTATGCCAACGGCACCAGCCTCAAGGATCCGCAGATCTCGCCGATCTATGGCGACTTCAAGGGCTTTCCGCCCACCATCCTGACCACCGGTACGCGCGACCTGTTCCTGAGCAACACCGTGCGGACGCATCGCAAGCTGCGTCGCGCCGGCGTGATCGCCGACCTCAACGTCTATGAGGGCCAGTCGCACGCGCAATATCAGTTCAACATCGCTGCGCCGGAGACCAGGGAGGCCTTTACCGACATCGCCAGGTTCTTCGACCGGTATCTCGAAGAGTAGCGCGCCGGTCATAACAGGATTCGTGACGGTCGGGCTTGACCCGGCCATCCCCGTCTTCTTTCATCCGCCGGTCGAAATGAAGGAAGGTCCTCGGACGACATCCGAGGCCTCGCGAAGGAAGCTTGAGTCCATGAGCTACTGGCTGGTGAAATCCGAACCCTCGGTATGGTCGTGGGACCAGCAGGTGGCGAAGGGGTCCAAGGGCGAGGCCTGGACCGGCGTGCGCAACTACACGGCGCGGCAGAATCTCGTTGCGATGAAGAAGGGCGAGCTCGCCTTCTACTACCATTCCAACGAGGGCAAGGAGATCGTCGGCATCGCCGAGATCATCAAGGAAGCCTATCCCGATCCCACCGACAAGACCGGCAAGTTCGTCTGCGTCGACATCAAGGCGCACAAGCCGTTCAAGACGCCGGTGACGCTCGCCGCCATCAAGGTCGATCCGAAGCTGGCCGAGATGGCTCTGGTCAAGCAGTCGCGGCTCTCGGTGCAGCCGGTGACGCCGGAGGAATGGAAGCACATCTGCAAGCTGGGCGGGGTGTAGGGGCGCGGATGGTCGCGACCAAGGGCCCCGCACCGGCCGACGTCCGATGCGGGATGTCGTGATCCGCGCTGGCCGGTGAATCCGGCGCTCATGTGTCTCCGGGATCTCGGCTGGAGAGACCATGGTCCGGACTGCCCGCATTCTCACAAGTCCGGCAAACTCCTCCAGCAATGTCAGGCTTGGCAGAACCGGTCGGTTCGGTGAGCGGACCGTGCGGACGCATCGCCGCCCGTCCTCTCCGCGTCTCAGCCGCTGCTTTCGGCATCGACACGGTGATGCTACGCTTGGTTGTGGCAGGGAGCACCTGCTTCCTGCTCCATACCGAACAGGAGACCGACATGTCTGACAGCGTCTACAAAGTCATCGAGCTGATCGGCACCAGCAGCGAATCCTGGGAAAGGGCGGCCACCAATGCCGTCGAGCAGGCGGCGAAGACACTTCGGGACCTGCGCGTCGCAGAGGTGGTCCAGCTCGATATGCAGCTCGACGCGAAGGGGAAGGTGGAAGCCTATCGAGCCAAGCTCAACGTCTCGTTCAAGTTCGAAGGCGCATGAGCTGAGCATCGACTTGCGTTGTCGTCGCCGGCCCATCGGCGGGAGCAAGGTTGAACTTGCCATTCGGCGTCATGCCCCGTCACGAGGGGCATGACCGTGGACGTCTCGGTTCGGCTTCCGCGGGATGGCGAGGCGGGACGGACCACAGGCCTGTCATGCGCCCGTCGTGCCGCAGGGCGCGCCGCTGCATGACGATCGGGATCTCGGATCAGAGATCCAGACCTTTCTTCCTCAGCTCCTCGACCATCTGCTTCCTGATCTCTTCGCCGAGCGCCTGACCGAATCTCTGTCCGGCGATGCTCGACTCCTGGGTGACGGACGGCAGCTTCTGCAGGACCCTTTGACCTGTCGAAGTCCTGTAGAACTCAGCCATGGTCCTGAGGTCGTCCGCCGAGAAGTTTCTGGCGTAGACCACAGCGATCGCATCCGAGAATTCGGCAACCCTGCCCTGGAAGGCCTGGGTGAATTTCGGGATCAAAGCGTCATATTGCAGAGCGACCTCGGCGCGTCCCTGGACGATCGTCGGTCTCAGGTTCTTCAGAATGATCGGCAACAGGGCTGTCGCCTGGTCATTCATGTGCATGGCCGACACCAACTCTCTCGCGGCTGCCAAGGACTCCGTCGACGTCGCCTGGGCCTTGGCCGCATGCGGCGTCGCGGCGGCGAGCCAAATGGCGGAGGCGACGGCCATGTACAGACGGCGATGCTTCATCTGATCCACCGATCTCGGCCGCGCGGCGGCCGCGACGCATCGTAGCACTTGTCAGGTTCCAATGGCTAGAATGAACGCAGATGACCGAACAGTGTTCGTAGATTGCAATCCGTTCGACCTGCTGGCGCTCTTGTCCTGGATCAAAGCTGGTGCTGTTGCCCGACGGGCAGTTTCCGCAGTCCCATCATGCGCCAATGGCCCGTCGTGTTAGTTTGTCGCAGCATTCGGGCTTGTGTCGTCGGGCAAATCAGCTGCACATTTCCGCGCGTCCCTGCTGCCGCATGAGGGGCGTTTCGCGACCGTCACGGATCGTTGGCAGTGGGATGCGATGGGCGTGTGTTGCTGCAGCGTGGATCAGTCTGCGCGGACGAACGGCGACGCACGAACGGTCAAGTCGCGCGGTCCTGATATCCCGATGCTGATATCAAGCGGGTGGTGATGCCCCAGTGCGTCCTGCTCGTGATGGTGGCCAACAAGCCCGGCGCACCAGGGAGAACGCGAAGCAGCCGTTAAAACCGTTGCGCAGGGGAGGCCGGGCGTATTCGGCCAGACCTGTGGTACCTGCCGCCAGCATTTTCTTCCGCTGGCGGGCCACGGGCGCGGCCAGCGCCCGGCCTTCCCTGCGCCCTCATGATTTGGGGGGCGACGAATTCAGCACAGCTCGGGCGCATCGTGTCGCGAGGATGAGGGCGCACGCATTCAATTCTTTCTCGCAATTCTTTCTCGGAGGCAACGCTGCCAACGCCAACCTCCGGTGTCGTCCCTGCGAACGCAGGGACCCATAACCACAGGGGTTAGTAGTTTTGCGCGGAACTCGCCGCCTGCATCTTACAAAGATCACGCGGTATGGGTCCCTGCGTTCGCAGGGACGACACCGGTTGTTTGGTGGTCGCTCGGCCCTTTCAGGCGGCCCAAAAAGAAAGGGGCCCCAGCTTGCGCTGGAGCCCCTCAACGGTCAGGGCATTGCCGGGTATTTGCCCGAACCGAAGTTGCGGGCCTGGTCGCTTACGACCAAGCCCCGGGAGAACTCAGTAATTGTAGGCGCGCTCGCCGTGGTCGGTGATGTCGAGACCTTCGCGCTCCTGCTCGACGGTCGGACGCAGGCCGATGATCACGTCGACGACCTTGTAGAGGATCGCCGAGCCGATACCCGACCACGCCAGCGTGGCGAGGACAGCCTTGATCTGCGCCAGCATCTGCGTGGCGAAGTCGTAGGTGCCGGCGTTGTTGCCGGTGATGTTGGTGTAGTCGGTGATGCCGACGCCACCGAGCGCGGGGTTGACCAGGATGCCGGTGGCCAGCGCGCCGATGATGCCGCCGATGCAGTGCACGCCGAACACGTCGAGCGCGTCGTCATAGCCGAGCGCATTCTTCACGGTGGAGACGAAGAACAGGCAGACCGGCGAGACGATCAGGCCGAGCACCAGCGCGCCGATCGGGCCGGCATAGCCGGAGGCCGGGGTGACGGCGACCAGACCGGCAACCGCACCCGAGCAGATGCCGAGCAGCGAGGGCTTGCCCTTGACGGCCCATTCGCAGAGCAGCCAGGACAGCGCCGCACCGGCGGTGGCGACCATGGTGTTGACGAAGGCCAGCGCGGTGACGCCGTTCGATTCCAGGTTGGAGCCGGCGTTGAAGCCGAACCAGCCGACCCACAGCAGCGCGGCGCCGATCATGGTCATGGTCAGCGAGTGCGGAGCCATCAGCTCCTTGCCGTAGCCGGTGCGCTTGCCGATCAGCACGGCGCCGACGAGGCCCGCGATGCCGGCGTTGATGTGCACCACGGTGCCGCCCGCGAAGTCGAGGGCGCCAGCACCGGCGAGCCAGCCGACAGCGCCGGTGACTTCGTCGAGCTTGGTCTGGGCAGCGGTCTTGGCGGCAGCATCGGTGGCAGCAGCGAGAGCCTTGGCAGCGGCCGCGACGTCATCGGGAGCTGCGATGTACCAGACCCAGTGCGCGATCGGGAAGTAGATGAAGGTCACCCAGAGCAGGATGAACAGCATCACCGCCGAGAACTTGATGCGTTCGGCGAAGGCGCCGACGATCAGGGCCGGGGTGATCATCGCGAAGGTCATCTGGAACACGAAGTAGGCCAGCTCCGGGATCACCACGCCGTTCGAGAAGGTCGGAACGGTCGAGTTGGCGTCGACGCCGTGCAGGAAGGCCTTGGAGAAGCCGCCGACCCACGAGGTCATGCTGCCGCCGTCGGTGAAGGCCATCGAGTAGCCGTAGAGCGTCCAGATCACGCCGACCATGGCGACGATCGCGAACACCTGGGTCAGGACCGAGGCCATGTTCTTGGTGCGGACGAGGCCGCCATAGAACAGCGCAAGGCCGGGGATGGACATCATCAGGACGAGGGCGCTGGAGATCAGCATCCAGGCGACGTCGCCCTTGTTGGGCACGGGGGCGGCTGCGGCTGCGGCGGCAGGTGCATCCTCGGCGAACGCCATATCGGCGAAGCCTGCAACGCAGAGCCCGGCAATTGCGAGCGTAACCCATCCCGCGCTGGTTGGACGTTTGAACGTCATTTTATTCTACTCCGTAAGTGTTCTGGTTTGAGCGCGAAATCAGAGAGCCGCAGCGTCAGCTTCGCCGGTGCGGATGCGCACGGCGTGGTCGAGGCTGATGACGAAGATCTTGCCGTCGCCGATCTGGCCGGTCTTGGCGGCCGAAGAGATGGCATCGATGGTCTTGTCGACCTGGTCGGACGGGATCGCGACCTCGATCTTGATCTTGGGCAGGAAGCTCACCGCATATTCGGCGCCGCGGTAGATTTCCGTATGGCCTTTCTGGCGGCCGTATCCCTTCACTTCGGTCACCGTGAGACCATGAACGCCGATGGCGGTCAGGGCGTCTCGGACTTCTTCGAGCTTGAATGGCTTAATGATCGCCATAACAATTTTCATGGGTCCAATCCCCGCTTGGGCCCGGTACGGACGTTACCGAGCGCTTCCTGTCGACTGAGGTTCACCACGCGGAGAAATCTTCACGACGCGGGCCAGCCGGGGCCCATAGAATCAAATGCCGTGCCAGACGGCTCGGAACGGCTAACGAGCGGTGAACGCGGGGCTTTTCAGCCTGGAGGGGGGATGTTCGAACCTGCGCTATTCGGTCGCGCCTAAGGAATGGGCAAACATGCGCAAAACTTGCGCATGTCGGGCCCCAGACACAATGCTGCTCACTCGGCGGGCAGATTCCGCCGACTGAGAACGGATCAATTGGCGCCAAATCCTGCAGCTATTGCAGCGCCTCGCCATGCTGGGAGATGTCGAGCCCCTCGAGCTCGTGCTCCCGCGACACCCGCAGCGGCACGAAGGCGCTGACCAGCTTCAGGAGCCCCCAGGTGACGCCGCCCGACCATACCAGGGTGACGGCGACGCCATAGAGCTGGGCCACGAGCTGCTTCGGATTGCCTTCGATCAGCCCGGACGTGCCGCCGATCGCGGCGGTCGCGAACACGCCGGCCAGCAGGGTTCCGGTGAGGCCGCCGACGCCGTGGACGCCGAACACGTCGAGCGAATCGTCGTAGTTGAAGCGGTGCTTCAGCGAGGTGCAGGCCCAGTAGCAGATGATACCGGCCAGCGCGCCGATCACCAGCCCATGCCAGGGCGCGACGAAGCCGGAGGCCGGCGTGATGGTGCCGAGCCCGGCGACGGCGCCCGAGATCATGCCGAGCACCGACGGCTTGCGGCGGGTCGACCATTCCAGCGCGCCCCAGGTGATGGCGCCGGCGCAGGCCGCGAGATGGGTGGTCAGGATCGCCATTACCGCGTGCGCATTGGCGCCGAGGGCCGAGCCGCCGTTGAAGCCGAACCAGCCGACCCAGAGCAGGCCGGTGCCGACCACGGCGAGCGACAGGTCGAACGGCGAGAGGTTTTCGCTGCCATAGCCCTGGCGGCGTCCCATCACCAGCGCCGCGACCAGCCCGCCCGTACCAGCGGAGAGATGCACGACCAGGCCGCCGGCGAAGTCGACCACGCCAGCCTGAGCCAGGAAGCCGCCGCCCCAGATCCAATGCGCCAGCGGCACGTAGACGAAGATGAACCAGGCGATGCCGAACAGCAGGTACGCCGAGAAGCGCATGCGGTCGGCCACCGAGCCCGCCACCAGCGCCACCGTGATGATCGCGAACGTCATCTGGTACAGCATGAACAGCGCTTCCGGGATGGTCTTGGCGCCGGGATGGACGCTGTCCATGCCCATGCCGGCGAGGAAGGCGCGGTCGAGCGAGCCGATCCAGGTGCCGTCGCCGACGAAAGCGAGCGAGTAGCCGAACGCGACCCATAGGATCGAGATCAGCATCACCGCCGCGAGGCTCTGCGCCATCGTCGCCAGCACGTTCTTCTTGCGCACCATGCCCGAGTAGAACAGCGCCAGCCCCGGGATCGTCATCATCAGCACCAGCGCGGTGGCGACGATCATCCAGGCGGTGTCGGCCGGCTCGATCGTCGACGGCGCTGCGGCAAGTGCGGGTGTGGCGAACGCAATCGCGCCCGCTGCAGCCAAAGCTGCAGACGCGCGCAGGCAACGAGACGCGCAGGTCCCCATGACAGTCCCCCCGGCATGTCAGATCAGGTTGAGAATTCTCGCTCCGCCGCGCCGTTGCGGCGGGCGTGCAGCCGTTGTGGCTGCGCGAAGTGGTTAGAGAGCGTCGCTGTCGGTCTCGCCGGTGCGGATGCGGCGGGCATGATCGATCGGCGTGACGAAGATCTTGCCGTCGCCGATCTGGCCGGTGCGCGCATGCGTCGTGATCACCTCGACCGCTTTCTCCGCGATGTCGGAATTGACCGCGATCTCGATGCGCAGCTTGGGCAGGAAGTTCACGACGTATTCGGCGCCGCGATAGATCTCGGTGTGGCCCTTCTGGCGGCCATAGCCCTTGACCTCGGTGACGGTCATGCCGTGGACGCCGATCGCAGTGAGGGCCTGGCGCACCTCGTCGAGCTTGAAGGGTTTGATGATCGCGACGACGAGCTTCATGGTCGGGCCTTGGGTTCCTCAGGGTCTGGGCAGCCTGTTTCTGAGGCAGGCGTCGGACGGCCGTTGTGGCCTGTTCCTAGGCAAATGGCACAAAATGAGCGCAGCGTTAAGCGAAAACGTCAAGGAGTGACCGATATCACTGAACGCAAGACGACATCGCCCGACAGATGGAAGACGTTTCACCGCCTTCCCCATTCAAGGACCCACTATGTCGAATCGTTCCTGGTATTACGCAGCGCAAGGTCAGCAACAGGGCCCCATAGCCGAGGACGAGCTGCGCGACCTGATCGCAAGCGGCGTCGTGACGGCGGAGACGCTGCTGTGGAGCGACGGCATGGCGGGCTGGGAGAAGGCCGGACGCATCCCCGGACTGATGTCGGGCGTGTCGGCCAGCTTGCCAGGTGGTCCGCCCGCCTTCGATGGCGGCGGCGCGTCGGCCGGTGCGCTGTCGGCCAAGCTGGACACTTTCCCCTATTTCGGCTGGACGCTGTTGTACGTGGTCGGCCAGTTCCTGGTCGTCATCACACCGTGGACGGCGGTCTACCTCTACCGCTACGTGATCGAGCGGCTGCGGGTGCCCGGCCGGCCCAACCTCACCTTCACCGGCCAGCCGCTCGACATCTGGTACGTCTTCATCGCAATGGGCGTGCTGGCCTATGTCGGCCTCAGCGATCGGCCGGTCCTCAACCTCATCTCGCTGGTCGCCCCGGCGTTCCTCGGCTGGATGGTGTTGCGCTGGCTCCTGAGCAACATCGCCGCCAACGGCGAGCGTTTGCCGATCCATTTCGAAGGCAGCCCCATCGTCTATGCCGGCTGGTACCTGCTGGTGATCGTGTCGGGCTTCACCATCATCGGCTGGGCCTGGGTGCTGACCGCCTGGATGCGCTGGGTCTGCCGCAACATCCAGGGCACGCGGCGCGAGGTCGTGTTCAACGGCGCGGGGCTGCAGGTGCTGTGGCGCACCCTGGTTTTCGTGCTCGGCTGCTCCGTGATCATTCCGATCCCGTGGCTGCTGCGCTGGTACAGCGCCTGGTACGTGTCGCAATTCGCCGTCGTGCCGCGCACCGCACAGCCCATGTGAGGCTGTTACGACCGGCGCTCGCGGATCGAACCTTCCTGGGCGACGGAGGCGACGAGCGTGCCGTCCGTCGTGAAGATCGAGCCGCGGGTCAGCCCGCGGCCGCCCTGCGCGCTCGGCGAATCCTGCGCATAGAGCAGCCATTCGTCGGCACGGAACGGTCGGTGAAACCACATCGCGTGGTCGAGCGACGCCGGCATCATCCGCTTGTCGAACAGCGTGCGGCCATAGCGCGCCATCACCGCGTCGAGCAGCGAGAAGTCCGACGCATAGGCCAGCGCGCACATGTGGAGCGCCGGATCGTCGGGCAGCTTGGCCGCCGTCTTGATCCAGACGTGAATGCGGCCGTCCTCGATCCTCTCACCGAAATAGCGGCTGAGCTCGACCGGCCGCAACTCGATCGGACGGTCGGATTCGTAGTAGCGGCGGATGAAGTCCGGCATCCGCTGGAATATCTCCTGGAACATCGGCTGCTTGGAGATCTCCTCGGCCGTCAGCTTCTCCGGCGGCGGCACGTCCGGCATCTTGTCCTGGTGGTTGAACGCGCTCTCTTCGTCGCTGTGGAACGAGACCATGATCGAGAAGATGGCGTTGCCATGCTGGATCGCGGTCACGCGCCGCGTCGCGTAGCTCTTGCCGTCGCGCAGCCGCTCGACCTCGTAGATGATCGGCACCTGCGGATCGCCCGGCAGGATGAAATAGCAATGCAGCGAATGCGGCAGCCGGCCCTCGACGGTGCGGCAGGCCGCCATCATCGCCTGGCCGATCACCTGGCCGCCGAACACGCGCTGCCAGCTCGTCTTCGGGCTGTTGCCGCGGAACAGGTTCACCTCGAGCGGCTCGAGATCGAGGATCGAGATCAGGTCGATCAGTCCCTTGGACATGGCGTGGCGCTTTCGCTGGCTCGGCCGCCGGCCCCGTTCGGGCGGGATCAGGCATCCGGAATTGACGGCCTCGGGGGTGGCAGCCCTTGGTTCTCCCCCCTGTTTCGCCTAGCTATACTCCACCCGCAAGAGTAACCGTGAGCAGAGTGCCATGACGACACAGCGAAGCATTGTCATTTGTGGCGGGGCGTTTGCCGGCCTTGCCCTGGCACTCGCGCTCCGGCAGGGGCTCGGCGGCGACGTCCCGGTGATCGTGGCCGATCCGGCGCTCGCCAACCGGCCGAGCCGCGATCCGCGCGCCAGCGCCATCGTCGCGGCCTGCCGCAAGCTGTTCGACGCGATCGGCGTCTGGGCCGATGTTGCGCCCGAGGCGCAGCCGATCCTCGACATGGTCATCACCGATTCCAAGCTCGAGGACGCGACGCGTCCGGCGTTCCTGACCTTCGCCGGCCAGGTCGAGGCCGGCGAGCCGTTCGCGCACATGGTCGAGAACCGGCTGCTGATCGATGCGCTGGTCCGGCATGCCGAGGCCGCGGGCGTCGAGCTCAAGGCAACACCTGTGACCGGCTTTACGACGCGCGGCGACGGCGTCGCGGTGACGCTGGGCGACGGCAGCCAACTCGAGGCCAGCCTGCTGGTGGCGGCGGATGGCGCTCGCTCCAGGCTGCGCGAACGCGCCGGCATTCAGACTCACGGCTGGGACTACGACCAGTCCGGCATCGTCGTGACCATCGGTCATGAGCGCGATCATGGCGGCCGCGCCGAGGAGCATTTTCTTCCCCCCGGACCGTTCGCGATGCTGCCGCTCACCGGCAAGCGCTCCTCGCTGGTGTGGACCGAGCGGCGCGCCGAGGCGAAGCGTCTGGTGGCGCTGAGCGCCGCCGAATTCCATGCCGAGCTGGAGAAGCGCGCCGGTCTGCATCTCGGCGAACTGACCGTGCTGGATCAGCCGCGCGCGTTTCCGCTGTCCTATTTCGTCGCCCGCTCGTTCATCGCGCCCAGGCTGGCGCTGGTCGGCGACGCCGCCCATGTGATCCATCCGATCGCAGGCCAGGGCCTCAACATGGGGCTGAAGGACGTCGCCGCGCTGGCGGAGGTCGTGGTCGATGCCGCACGGATGGGAATCGATCCGGGGCAGGTGGACGTCTTGGAAAGCTACCAGCGCTGGCGGCGGTTCGACACGATGGCGATGGGCCTGGCCACCAACTCGCTGAATTTCCTGTTCTCCAACAAGTCGACCTTGCTGCGCACCGTGCGCGACATCGGGCTCGGGATCGTCGATCGCGCGCCGCCCTTGAAGGAGCTGTTCATCAGGCAGGCTGCCGGTCTCACGGGAGAGATGCCGCGGCTGCTGAAGGGCGAGGCGCTTTAGAGCAGGATCCGGAAAGTGAGAACTGATTTTCCGAAGAGATCATGGTCGAACAAAGCGCTCAGCGCGGACCTGCTGCGGTGATGAAGCCCGCGACCGCCTCGATCATGTCGGGATCGAGCGGGCGGTCCGGGTCGTTGTAGGAGGCGATATTCTCGTCCTCGCTGGAGACGTCGACCAGCACGTGGTTCATGTCCGGCAGCCACAGCGTCTTGGCGGCGGGCGCGGCAGCGGCGAGCGCAACCATGTCGAGGCGTGCGATCTGGTGGTCGCGGGCGCCGCCGACGATCAGGATCGGCATCGTGAGCTGCTTCAGCGGATCGATCGGATCCTCGTTAAATGCGGAGCCGATGCTGGGCTGCATGCTCGGCGCGACCGGCAGCTCGGGCGGCGGGGGATCGACGACCTGTCCGGCCATGATGGCGTCGATCGCCTTCGCAACCGGCTCCATCTTCGTGGCCGGCAGCTTCTTCTCCAGCTGCGCCTTCAACAGGTCGCCCTGCCGCCGCGCCGACGCTGTGAGCAGCACCAGGCGGTCGACCGGGGTGCGGCGCGCAGTCAGGATCGCGACCAGGCCGCCTTCGCTATGGCCGACGAGAACGATGCGGGCGAACTTGCCGCGCAGGAAGTCGACCAGCGAAGCGGCATCGTCGACATAGTCCTTGAAGCGGAAATCCTCCGGCCTGCCGAACTCCGCCTTCCAGCCGCGCGCGCCGCGCTTGTCATAGCGGAGGCTCGCGATGCCCCGCGCCGCCAGTTGCTCGGCGAGCTTCTTCAACGTCGCAGGCTTGAGCTGCGGCCCGTTGCCGTCCCGGTCGGTCGATCCGGAGCCGGCGATCAGCAGGGCGACGGGCGGCCGCTCGACGCCCGCCGGCGTCGTCAGCACGGCGTCGAGCGCGCCAATGCGCACGGCGCTCTCGTCGGCGAAGGCCGTCGGCGCGAGGACGGCCAAGGCCAGGATCAGCGCGCAACGGATGACGACGAACCGCATGGCTCAGTCGATCTTCCGGGCTTCCTCGGGCAGCATGATCGGGATGCCGTCCCGGATCGGGTAGGCGAGCTTCGCCGCGCGCGAGACCAGCTCCTGCTTCGCCGCGTCATACTCCAGCGGTCCCTTGGTCATCGGGCACACCAGGATTTCGAGCAGCTTGGGATCGACGGAATTGGCGGGACGTTCGAGCGGGGCGTTCATGGCAAGGATCTCCGGCGGGCGCTCTCTAGCACATCGGCTGCGCCGCTGTCCTCACTCAAGGCTTGTGCAGCGCGAACCGGATCAGTTCGTCGATCACCGCCTGCTGCCGTTCGGCCGGCAGTGGCCGCTCCGCAAGCGCGTGGCCGAGAAAGGCCCAGTACAGCACCTGCGCGCGGGCCTGCGCGATATCTGGCAGCAGACCCTCGGCCGTGAGCTGGCTCGCGACGTAGCCGAGCCGCCGCTTGTCGATGGCCTGGACGGCCTGGCGGGCGGCCGGGTCGGAGGCGGCCCAGCTGCGCACCGCCCGCTCCAGGGTCAGCCGGATCGTGAAGGTGCGCCGGAGCAGCACGGCGATCGCCGGCTCCGGGCCGGCGCTCGCCTCCACCCCGGTGATGATCTGCTCGGCGGCGATCTCGCGCCAATGCTTCAGGAGCTCTGCGTGGTACGCCGCGACGTCGGCGAAGTGCCAGTAGAAGCTGCCGCGCGACACGCCCATCGCCTTGGCCAGCGGCTCGGCCTTGAGCGCCGTGAAGCCTTTGCTGGCCAGCACCTCGAGACCCAGGTCCAGCCAGTCCTTCGCCGCGAGCTGCTCGTTCATGTCGTCACCGCCACCAACACCATACATAAGTGTATTGACGAGCGCCAGCGCCGGACGCATGATCCATACACAACTGTATGGAGATTCACATGCGTGACATGTTGTTGCTGGCTGCGGGGCTGGTCGCGATCACCGTCGCTCTGATCCACGGCGTCCTCGGCGAAACCGTCGTATTCGCGCGCGCCACCATTTCGCCGGAACGGTTGCGCACGCTGCTGCGGCTGGTCTGGCAGGCCGGCACGGTGGCATGGATCGGTTGCGGCGTGCTGCTGATCGCAGCCCCGTGGATGGGCTCCGAGCCGGCGCGACATTGGACCGTGATCACGGTGATCGTCGTGTTCGCCTTTGCCGCATGCGCCAACGCACTGGCGACGCGGGCGCGTCACTTCGGCTGGGTCATGCTCGCCGGCGTCGTCGTGCTGGCCGCGGCGGGCTATTGAGGCGCCGGGTCTGCAACGTCTTTGCTTGCCGGTCTTTGCCAATCTTTCTTTGCCAGCTCTTTCTTTGCCAGTTCTTTCTTTGCCAAGTCTTTGCTTCATGTCCGCCTTGGGGCGAGGATCAAACCGCCACGCTTCGCTCGCAAACAGCAATGCACGGCAAGGATGTGTCGGGCGGACGAATTTCGTAACCAAAGGAAGCCGCTGGGCCGGCGGGCGCCAAGTGCTCGCCACTGCCGCGACACATTCGCCTAGAATGGTTCAAGCTTAGAAGGAGTCTCTTTGCAGACCCGGCGGCGGAGCGCTTAACGTTCCGTTGTCGCGAACAGGTGCCTCGGCGTCGATGTCAATGCGGATGCGTACCGGTTCTCCGATTTGCATTGTCTGGATACGAGAGGGCTGATCGATGTTTGTCGACATGGTGCGGAAGTTGATGGTGGTGGGAAGCGCCGGCATGCTGCTGATGGCGGCGCAGGTGCACGCCGCGGGGCCGAACGAGATCTGCCTCACTTACGCGAACGGGCAGTTCGAGCCCAAGGAGCCGACCGTGCCCGCCGACTCGCCGCTGACGATCCGCGTCAAGAACATGGACGCCAAGGCGATGGAGTTCGAGAGCGAGACGCTGAAGATCGAGAAGGTGGTTGCGGCCAACAGCGAGGCCGTCCTCAATGTCCGCGCCATGAAGTCGGGACGCTACGAGTTCTACAACGACTTCAATGAAAAGGCCCGCGGCTTCATCAACGTTCAATAGGTCATCGTCAAATGCTCGCCGCGCTGATCATCGTCTTTCGTGAGGTGTTTGAGGCTGGCCTGATCGTCGGCATCGTGCTGGCCGTCACCAGCGCCGTGCCGCATCGGCTGCGATGGATCGGCGCCGGCCTGTTCGCGGGCCTCGCCGGGGCATGCGTCGTCGCCGCCTTCGCAGGCTCGTTGACGCAGCTGTTCGAAGGCATGGGGCAGGAGTTGTTCAACGCGGCCATTCTGACGACGGCCGTGGTCATGCTGACCTGGCACAACGTCTGGATGGCGCGGCACGGTCGCGAGATGGCCAGTGAGCTGCGGACGATGGGGCAGGCCGTGGCCGAAGGGGCGCGGCCGCTGGTTGCGCTGGCGACGGTGATCGCGATTGCGGTCCTGCGCGAAGGCAGCGAAGTGGCGTTGTTCCTCTACGGTGTGGCGGCTGCGGGCGATGGCGGAGGCCGGGCGCTGCTCGGCGGCGGCTTCATCGGCCTGCTGCTCGGGGTCACGGTATGCCTTGCGACCTATTTCGGGCTGATGCGCATCCCGCCGCGCGCCCTGTTCAGGACGACCACGGTGCTGATCACGCTGCTGTCGGCCGGTATGGCCGCCCAGGCGGTGTTCTTCCTGGCCCGCGCCAACTGGCTGACCACGTTCGATCAGGTGCTGTGGGATTCCAGCGCGGTTCTGCCGGAGCGTGGTGTCGCCGGCCGGACGCTGAAGGCGCTGATCGGCTACACGGACCAGCCGACGGCCATGCAGCTCATGGTGTATGTGGGCGTGATCGTCGCGACCATCGCCCTCATGCGTCTCACGGCCATGCCGCCGGCGCCGCGCATCGCCGCCGCCGAATGATCATTGCAGCGGCGGATCGCCCGAGGTCCGCTTCTTGGCGAGATCCATCTCGGTGACCGCGACCAGGATTTCGGCACGGGTCTTCAGGTCCGGCGCCTCGAGCATGGCCTGCTTCTCCGCCGGCCCATATGGCGACATCATGGCCAGCGCGTTGACCAGCGCCTCGTTCGGCGCCGCCTCGATGCCGGCCCAGTCGACCTTGAGATTGTTGGCCTTGAGGAAATCGGTGAGGACCGCCAGGAGGGCGTCGCGGTCGACCGCGCTTTCGCCCTTGCGGGCCGTGAAGTCGTCGATGAACGGGAAGTAGTCGACCTTGCACTGACGGTACGACGTCAGCACCGTCATTTCCTCGACCACCTTGAAGCGGGACACGCCGGTGAGCTCGAGGATGTAGCGCCCGTCGCCGGATTCGGCCAATTGCGTGATCCGGCCGACGCAGCCGACCTTGAACAGGACCGGCCTGTCCTCGCTGGAGGAGTGCGTGACGTCGGGCTGGATCATGCCGATCAGGCGATGGCCGTCGCGAAACGAGTCGTCGACCATCGCGAGGTAGCGCGGCTCGAAAATGTTCAGCGGCATTTGGCCGCGCGGCAGCAGCAGGGCGCCGGCCAGCGGAAACACCGGGATGATCTCCGGCAGCTCGGCAGGACCGCGATATTCGGCATTGATCGGCATGCGATACCTCGTGTCCGCTCGACTGATGTCCGCGAAAGCGTATGCGCCCCGCCCAGCTGCGTTTACGAAAACAGGATCGTCGACAGCCGCTTGCGGCCCTCGACGGTGGCTTCGTCGGCGCCGCCCCAGGCCTCGAAGAACTGCACGAGCTGCTTTCGCGCGCCGTCCTCGTTCCATTTGCGGTCGCGCTTGACGATCTCGAGCAACTGGTCGGTGGCTTCCTTCCGCTTGCCGGCGGCGTTCAGCGCCGTTGCCAGCTCGAAACGCGCCTGATGGTCGAGCGGATCAGCGGCGACCTTCTGCTCGAGATCCCCGATCGGTCCCAACGACTGCGCCTGCTCGGCGAGATCGATCGCGGCCTGCACCGCCGAGACGGCCGAATCGTTGCGCTTGGCTTCCGGGACCTGCGCCAGCGTCTCGCGGGCCTGGTCGATCGCACCGGCTTCGACGTAGCATCTGGCGAGGCCGGCGAGGGCGGGGATGTTGCCGGCATCGATCGACAGCACCTCGGCATAGATCTGCGCCGCGCCGGCGGGATCGCCTTCGGCCAGCACCGCCTCGGCTTCCTTGATGATCTCGGCGATGTCGGGCTCGCCAGCGCCCGGGACGCCCTTTGTCAGCTTCTCGATGAAGGCGTTGACCTGACTTTCGGGCACGGCGCCCATGAAGCCATCGGCGGGCCGTCCGCCTACGAAGGCGATCACGGCCGGGATCGACTGGATGCCCATCTGGCCGGGAATGGCCGGATGCTCGTCGATGTTCATCTTGACCAGCTTGACCTTGCCCTTGGCCGCCTTGACGGCCTTTTCCAGGATGGGGGTCAATTGCTTGCACGGTCCGCACCACGGCGCCCAGAAGTCGATCAGGACCGGCTGACGTTTCGATTCTTCGATGACGTCCTTCACGAAGCTCTGGGTCGTGGTGTCCTTGATCAGATCCGGCACCTGCGGCGCCGCTCCGCCGTCCTGCTCAACAATGGTCACGGGGATCCTCGTCCAAAAAACTGGATGGACGGCGAACCGGGAACCGGCTGCCGCCGCGCCTCAATACACGGTTTCCTTCACTTAAGTGGCGGTCGTTACGGAAATTTCAATCTGCTCCCACGGCCTCGGGCTGTCGGAGACCGGGTGGCCGGGACGCCGTGAGCCGACGATCCTGCCGTCTACGTCGCCCCCTGGAGACCTCTCATGCCCAAAGCCTACTACAGCACCGTGTTCACGCAATCCGCAGCCGAGATCTGGCAAAACATTCGCGATTTCAACAGCTACCCAATCTGGATCGACGGTGCCGGTTTCAGCGAGATCGAGGACGGCAGATCCGGCGATGCCGTGGGGGCGGTCCGTCATGCGCGCTACCAGGACCGGCACATACGTCAACGTCTGCTGGCGCTCTCCGACGTCGAGCGGTTTCAGACCTATGAATTCTGCGGCCCCGCGTCGCTGCCGGTCCATGATTTCCAGGCGACGTTACGGGTGACGCCGATCGTCGATGGCGACCGGACTTTCGTCGAGTGGTGGGCCAACTTTGATTGCGAACCTGGCGCACGTGACGAGCTGGTTGCAACGCTTCGCGGCTGGTTCGGCGGGTGGCTGGAATCACTGCGGCGGACGGTCGCCCTTCATCATGCCGAGGCGGCGCAGGAGGTTCGCGGCTAGGAGGGGTGCCAGTCGTTCCCTATTGAAGCGCAGAACACGGCCACCGCGCTCGACAGATCGGAATCGGCCGATTCGGGGCCAAGGCCCGGCGTTTCGATCTGGAACCACGAAATATTGTTCGATCTCAAACGTCGCAGACCTGTTGCATTCGTCCGCAGCATTTGGCATAGGTCTGCCCGTCGCTGGCGGCCAAGCTGCCCAGGCGTCACGGATGCGGGTGTAGCTCAGTGGTAGAGCACGACCTTGCCAAGGTCGGGGTCGAGGGTTCGAACCCCTTCGCCCGCTCCAAAACACCTTCTCTGGCACCGCTCACTTGATCGCTCCGATGGACTTGCCCGTTGCGGGCAGAGACCAAGCTGCGAATGCATCGGCGAACGCCTTGTCTCCGCTCGGACCTTTGGCGATCGCGATAATTCCCCGACGCTGATTCATGTAGACGAGTGGAATATCGAACCACTGACGGCCGAGGAGCAGCTGTTCGTTGCGCTCGCGATCCGCTTCGACATTGGAGAACCCGACCAGGAACGAGCCTTCGGTGACCTTCACGGCGAGGCCGGCGAGGGGCGTGCCGCGCGCCTTCTCTTCCGTCTTCATCAGGATGCCGGGCAGGTTGCTGATACCGCCGCCGGGAAAGTCCGGTCCGAGGCGGAAGGTCACTTCGGCAAGATGACTGGCCGGCATGCTCGGATCCCGGTTCTGGCGCAGTTGGAGGGTCAGCTTCATCTTGCGCTCGGGAACCTCGATGTCGGCGCGGATCGCCGTTGTCGGCTGGCCGGATTGCGCGTCCTTGATCGTCTCCGTCCGCCAGGCCACCGAGCCGGCATAGCGCCGGCCCTGCGGCTCCGCCGGGTCCTCGTCATAGAGCACGACGAGGCCAGGCGTGCGGGCATCCTGGGTGGCACTCTCCTTCGTCTGAGCCGGCGTCGTGCTTGCCGGCGCGGCCGCCTGGCGCGCAGCCGGGCTTGCCGCGCCGGGCGCTTTTTCGGCAGCCTGGTTCAGCGCGGTCTCGCCATCGATCGGCGTAAACATCACCACCGGATTTTGCGCCCGATCGGTCGCACGCCGAGTTGCGATCCCTGCCTCGATCAGGGGCTCGATGAGCCGACGTCCGGGCTGCTGCAGCGCGTCCGCCAGCGCCGTTGCATAGACGCCGTGATTGTCCTTGCCGTGCTGCCCCGATCTGCCGGGCTGCGCGGCGAAGGCGAGCAATGTGCTCGCCGGCACCTGCATCGGTGCGAGCCCCGCCGCGAGACCGGCGATGCCGCGCGCTTCGAACGGATTGGACCGGAAGGCATCCAGGATCACGACGTTCTGCCGGCGGGGCGATCCGTCCAGCTCGCGCAGGACGGCCTCCAGGCTGCGCAGCTCGGTGTCGGCGTCGGACGCCTTTGCCGGCGCGGCGTCGACCGGGACGAGATAGTTCGTGCCGTTCAGATTGAGCCCATAGCCGGCGTAGTAGATCAGCGCGATATCGGCGTCGGCGATCCGCCCCTTGAACTCTGCGATCGCACGATCAAAACCCGTTTTGCCGAGGTCGATCTGCGCAGCGCCGCCGCTCAAGGTGAAGCCGAGGCGAGCGAGTCTGTCGGCCAGCAGCCGCGCATCGGCGGCCGGCTCGTCCAGCAGCGGCGCGCGCTCGTGAATGGAGTTTCCGATCACCAGCGCCACGCGCTTGTCCGCCGCGGCAGGTGCTGCGGCGGTCAGGATGGCGGTGACGAGAACGATGGTTGCAGACAACAGCCGTCCGACTCGCCCGATCACCCGACGCATGCCAACGATCTCCTGCCACCCGATTTGCGTGTTCGAACGCTGCTTTTACCGCAATTCGAACAAATCAGGAACATGATTCGTTGGCGCAAAGCCGAATTTATTTTCGATTGATCAGACGACCACCGGCGTGCGCACCCGCCCGGCATCGCCGAACACGCGGAGGTAACGATCGATCTCTGCGGGGTCGCCGGTCGCCTTCTCGGGATTGTCGGACAGCTTCACGGCGGGTTGACCGTCGACGGAGGTCACCTTGCAGACCAGCGAGATCGGATCGAGATCGGCCGATCCGTCCGGCATGCAGCCAACGAAATCGTTGGTGAGGTTGGTACCCCAGCCGAACGACAGCCGTACCCGGTCGGAGAAGCGGTGATGGATCTGCTCGATCGATTCGACGTCCATGGCGTCGGAAAACACCAGCAGCTTCTGCCTGGGGTCGCGCCCCTTCGATTTCCACCAGGCGATGATCTCTTCGCCGGCCTGGATCGGCGGTGCGCTGTCGGGACGGAAGCCGGTCCAGTCGGCGACCCAGTCCGGCGCGTCGCGCAGGAACGCCTTGGTGCCGAACGCGTCGGGCAATGCGATCAGGAGGTTGCCGGCATAGGTCTGCCGCCACTGGTCGAGAATGCGGTACGGCGCCAGGCGCAGCTCGTCATCGTCCTTGGCGAGTGCGGCGGCCACCATCGGCAGCTCATGGGCATTGGTGCCGATGGCCTCGAGGTCGTTGTCCATCGCGAGCAGCACGTTCGACGTGCCGGTGAACGACGAGCCCAATCCTTCCTTGACCGCCTCGACGCACCAGCGCTGCCACAGGAAGCCGTGGCGGCGGCGGGTGCCGAAATCCGACAGCCGCAGGCCCTCCAGCTTGCGTAAGCGTTCGACCTTGGCCCACAGCTTGGCCTTGGCGCGGGCGAACAGCACGTCGAGCGCGAACCGGCCCTGGCCCTTCATGGCCTGGCGCGAGCGCAGCTCGTTGACGATCGCAAGCGCCGGGATCTCCCACATCGTGGTGTGGGTCCACGGCCCGTGGAAATGCAGCTCGTACTGGCCTTCCGACTTGCGCAGCTCATATTCGGGCAGCCGGAAATTGGCGAGCCAGGCGATGAACTCCGGCGAGAACATGTGGGTCTTGCCGTAGAAGGTGTTGCCGGCCAGCCAGATCAGCTCCTTCTTGGAGAAGCGGATGCTGCGGGCATGGTCGAGCTGCGCGCGCAGCTCGCCCTCGTCGATGACGTCGCCGAGCCGGACGCGCCTGGTGCGGTTGATCACCGAGAAGGTCACCATCTGATTCGGATAGAATTCCCGAATCATCTGCAGCATCAAAAGCTTGTAGAAATCGGTATCGAGCAGGCTGCGCACGATCGGATCGAGGCGCCAGCCGTGATTATAGGTTCTGCTCGCGATATCTGTGACTGTCATATGATGGTTTTACAGCGCTGGCCGGAAACCCGCCACTGGGGTTTGTCGCAGATGCGCCTTGCGGCGGTCGAGCGGGTTTGGGCCTCCTTGGGCCGATCGTCTGTGGCATCAAGGTCTCCGGAGGGGCGGTAGGCCGGGATCGAACGCCAGCGTTGCCTCGACCCATTTCGCAACCCGGAGCGTGCGGAGATCGTCGCGGGGGCGACCGGCGATCTGGACTCCGAGGGGCAGGCCGTTCCTCCCGAACCCCGCGGGCAGGGACACCGCCGGCGCGCCGACGAATGTCCACGGCGCGCAATATTCGGCGTCACCCGTCCAGTCGAGGCCGTGTGGCGCTTCGCCGAAGGCTGGCAGGGTCAGCACGGCATCGAAGCCGTCGAGCTCAGCCGGGAGCGCTCTCTGCCGTTCGGCCTGCGCCGCCTTCGCGGCCAGATATTCCATCGCCGTTTTGCTCCGCCCGCTCTCGACATGCGACTTCATCACGTCGCTGACGCGATCGGGATAGCGCGCGATCAGATCGGAAAAGATCGTGGTCGCCTCGCTCAGCATGATCGTGGTGATCGCGTCCCAATTGATGGCGTCGAGCTCGGTCAGCGCGATCTCTTCGATCACCGCGCCGGCGCTGCGCAGCCTGTCGACGACGGACTCGAACACGGCCTTCTGCTCGGGCTCGGCGCGCTCCCATTTGGAAAAGCGCGCGACCGCGAGCCGCGGCTTGGCGAGCGGCGTGATGCCCAGCTCGATGTCGACGGCAAAGCCCGGCAGCGGCCGCCCGTGCAGGTCGCCGTCGCTGGTGCCGGTGAGCAAAGAGAGCGCGAGAGCCACGTCGTCGACGCAGCGCGCGAAGAAGCCGACATGATCGAGCGACGGGCTGAGCGGATGCACGCCGATGCGGGGGACCGCACCAAAGCTCGGCTTGAAGCCGACGACGCCGTTGAAAGCGGCTGGCCGGATCACTGAACCCAGCGTCTGCGTGCCCAGCGCCAGCGGCACGAGGCCGGCTGCAACAGCCGCGGCAGAGCCGGATGACGAGCCGCCCGGCGAGTGCTCGGGGTTCCATGGATTGACGGTGGGACCTGGATGGCGCCACGCGAACTCGGTCGAGACGGTCTTGCCGAAGATCGTCGCACCGAGATTGCGCAGCCGCTCGACCACCCAGGCGTCGGCGTCAGGTACATGATCGCGATAGATGGGCGAGCCGTTCGTCGTCGGCATGTCCGAGGTCGCGATGATGTCCTTGATGGCGACAGGAATTCCGCCGAGCGGGCCGGTCTTCGCCGTGACATCCCGCGGCAGATATTCGAATGCCTTCAGGCGCGGCTCGATCGCCAGGGTCTGCTTCAGACAATCTTCACCATACGTGGCCGCTGCTGCCGGGTCCGCGGCGAACCGGCGCAGCAATTCGAGAACGCCTGCACCGGCTTTGGGTGTCGGGAGATCAGACTGGTCGGACATCAGGCACCCTGTTCGGCACGAGTTTTGAGGGCGTTGGACGCACGCTGCGTTGACGCGTTCATTTCATCCTAGCAATTGCTGACGCGCCGGCAATCGCATGCTCGATCGATGCGTATGAACACGGCGCATGGCCGTGCGCTATTGCCGCTGCGACAATGATCGATGCGTCGCAGGACGCGCACATGAAATGAGCACGGGGCATGCGAGGAGCGCTGCAGCGTGGATTGAGCGTCGCGTGAACCTGACAGCAATCCGCTTCTCACCCGCCCGGGATGTGCTACCATTTTCGCGCAGGACCACGGATGTGGTCGGCCAAAGGACGTCTTCAAAATACGTTCCGATAAAGTAGACGCAGCCACACGAGCTGCCTCATGGGAGTGAAGCGATGACATCGGCTTTTCACCGAAGCATTCTTGCGCTTGCAACGATTGGTCTTCTCGCCGGCACCAGCATGGCCGGCGCGCAGCAGCAGCCCGACCAGGGCAAGGGATTGAAGAAATACGAATCCGGCACCAAGGAATTCTGGACCCATCCGCCGGATGACTGGTTCCTCGGCGACGAGACCGAGGCGCAGAAGGGATTGGCGCCGCCATCGGGGCCACCGACCGGTGCCTCCGATGCCGAACTCGCCAAGATCATCAAACAGGTGAAGCTGCCGGACGGCTTCAAGATGGAGGTCTGGGCGTCGGGCGTGCTCGCCGCGCGGCAGATGGCCTGGGGCGACAAGGGCACGCTGTTCGTCGGCTCGTTCGGGCTCGGCAACGTCTATGCGATCAGCGACAAGGGCGGCAAGCGCGAGGTCAAGACGGTCCTCAAGGGCCTGAACATGCCGACCGGCCTCGCCTTCCAGGACGGCAATCTCTACGTGATCGCGGTCGACAAGCTGATCAAATACGAGAACGCCGAGGCCAATGTCGACAATCTCGGCCAGGGCAAGGTCGTCTATGACGACATGCCGTCCTACGCCGCGCATGGCTGGAAATACATCGCCGTCGACAAGGACGGCTGGTTCTATCTGCCGTTCGGCCCGCCCTTCAACATCGGCATCCCGCCGACCTCAGTGTCGCAGATCCGCCGCGTCGATCCGCGTACCGGCAATGCCGAGATCTATGCGCTCGGCGTGCGCAACAGCGTCGGCGGCGACGTCGATCCGCGTACCGGCAAATACTGGTTCACGGAGAATGCGCGCGACTGGGTCAGCGACGATCTGCCGAGCGACAAGCTCAACATGATCTCGAAGATCGGCGAGCATTTCGGCTATCCCTATTGCCACCAGGGTGACCTGCCGGATCCGAAGTTCGCGATGGGCCACAAATGCTCGGAGTTCACACCGCCGGTGCTGAACCTTGGGGCGCACGTCGCGCCGCTCGGCATGAAGTTCTACACCGGCGACCAGTTTCCGGCGGAGTACAAGAACAACATCCTGATCGCCGAGCACGGCTCCTGGAACCGGCACAAGTACCAGGGCGCGCGCATCATGCGCGTCATCGTCGGTCCCGACGGCAAGGATGCCAAGCAGGAGGTGTTCGCTTCCGGATTCATCGAGGGCGATCAGGGTTATCTCGGCCGCCCCGACGACATCGTCCTCGCCAAGGACGGCTCGATCCTGGTGGCGGACGACTGGGCCGGCGCGATCTATCGCATCAGCTACGAGAAGAAGTGATCTCGTCGTGACAGGGGGGCTGCGCGCTGCCTTATGGCGGCCGCAGCCCCAACTATTTTCGAGGCTGCGCGTTGACCTGAGCGTGGCGATCCCGGCCGCGCGGGCGAAGCCGGACATTCGGAGGATTTGACATGCGTCATGGAGCTGCTGCGGCATCCGCGCTGGCGCTGGCCTTGATGAGCATCTCTGCGCAGGCGGCTGATGTCGAAGCCGGCAAGGCCAAGGCCGAGCTCTGCGTCGGCTGCCATGGCGAGAACGGCATCTCGCAGACCGAGAACATTCCTTCGCTGGCCGGCCAGCAGGACCAGTTCATCCAGTGGCAGCTGGTGTTCTTCCGGGCCGGCACCCGCAAGAACGAGGCGATGAAGCCGATCATCGATCAGCTGAACAACGAGGACATCCGCAACCTCGGCGCCTATTTCGCTTCGCTGCAGCCGGCGAAGTCACCGCCCGACGATAATCCGGATCTGTCGAAGAAGGGCGCCGAAGCCGCTGCCGGCCGCCGCTGCGCCTCCTGCCATCTCGACAGCTATGCCGGCACCAAGGGCGTGGCGCGGGTCGCCGGCCAGCGCGAGGAATATCTCGTCAAGGCGCTGCACGACTACAAGAGCGGCCAGCGCGTCGGCGGCAGCCAGGCGGCGATGACGGACGTGGCCTATCCGCTGAGCGACGAGGAGATCACCGCGCTCGCGCACTATCTGGCGCATTTGTAGTGAATCTGGTCCATTCGTCGTTGTTGGTGATGGGATAGGTCCTCGCGCTGCACCCACAGCTGTCGTCCGGACAAACCCGCTGACGCGGAGCGTCGGCGGGCGCCGATCCGGGACCCATACCGCGGACGCTATCGAGGGATTTGGCTGCGAGTTGTCCGTCTCACGACGGCCGCGGCGTATGGGTCCCTGCGTTCGCATGCGTTCGCAGGGACGACATGTGTGCTTGCGGCTCGACGAAGCCTCGTCAACCGATAACCGTTGGTCTTGTAACGACGGAGCTCACTTTCCCCGCTGCGCCTCGTAAACCTTCAGCTGGGTATAGGCGATGCGCAGCCGCGGCACCGGCACCTTGGCGGCATCGGCGCGTGCGACGAGATCGCCGATGACGTGGTCGGCCTCGACCGGCAGGCCGGCGCGGAGATCGCGGAACATCGACGCTGTCATCGGCGAGCCCTCTGCCGTGATCATGCCGGAGACGCGCTGGAAGAACGCGCCGGCCGGGGCGTAGCCGGCGGCTGCCGCCGTGGCGCTGCATTCGTCGAGCATGCCGAGCAGGAAATCCTTGCCGCCGGGCGCGCTCAGGATCACGCCGACCGGCGCGCGCATCAACGTCGTGGATGCGGCGAGCGAGGCCAGGAAGACCCACTTCTCCCACATGTCCTGCATGACGTGGTCGCTGGCGGACGCGTTGAAATTGCCGCGCTGGAAAATCTCGAAGATCGCGCTGATACGCTCGGACGATCCGCCGTCGCGCTCGCCGAAGCTCAGCGACTGCATCGGCTGCAGCTGCACCACCTCGCGCTGTTCGTTCAACGTCGCCGCGATCGCGCAGAGTCCGCCGAGCACCCGCTCCCGCCCGAACCTGGCGTCGAGTACGTCGAGATGCTTCATGCCGTTGAGCAGCGGAATGATTGCCGTGCTCGGGCCGACCGCCGGTGCGAACGAATTGATCGCATCGTCGAGATCAAAGGCCTTGCAGCTCAACAGCACCACGTCGAAGGGCTGCTTCAGGCTGTCGGCTTGAACCGTCGGCGGGCCGGCCAGCGTGACGTCGCCGCCGGGGCTGCGGATCACGAGGCCCGCACCGGCGAGCTCCGCGGCGCGCCGCGGCCGGACCAGGAAGGTGACATCAGCGCCCGACTGCAGCAGCCGGCCGCCGAAATAGCCGCCAATGGCGCCGGCGCCGACGACAAGAATACGCATGGGGGTCTCTCCGTTCGCGAGGCTGCATCATGCAGAAGCGAATAGCTGATGGCGAGTAGCGAATGGGAATGGCCACCATTCCCTATTCGCTACTCCCTATTCGCCACTCACCATTTCTCGCCGAAAGGCCGGATCTCCATCTCGAAGGTCCACGCGGTCCTCGGCTGCTGATAGAGCTGCCAATAGGCTGATGCGACCGAGGCCGGCGGCATCAGCAGGTCGGGATTGTCCAGCGCTTCCTTGCCCCAGATCTGGGCGCGGCGCTCGCGCACCCAGGCGGTGTCGACGCCGGAATCGATGATGAGATGGGCGACATGGATGTTCTGCGGCATCAGCTCGCGGGCCATCGACTGCGCCACCGCGCGCAGGCCGAACTTGGCCGACGCAAAGGCAGCATAACCGGACCCGCCGCGCAGCGACGCGGTCGCGCCGGTGAAGAAGATCTTGCCGCCGCCACGCGGCAGCATCAGCCGGGCGGCCTCGCGCCCCGCGACGAATCCGGCCCAGCACGCCATCTCCCAGACCTTGCGGAAGACGCGATCGGTGGTCTCCAAGATCGGGAAATTGACGTTGGCGCCGACGTTGAAGATCACGACCTCGAGCGGCGCATGCTTGTCGGCGTCGTTGAGGAAGGCCGTCGTCTCCGCCTCGTTCCGCGCATCGAGCGACCGTGCCACGATGCGGCCGCCGGCTGCTTCAACCTCCGCCACCAGCGGTGCAAGTTTGTCGCCGTTGCGACGGCCGGCGAACACGGTGAAGCCTTCGGAGGCGAATTTCTTGACGATCTCGGCGCCGATGTAGTCGCCGGCCCCGATCACGGCGACGGTGGCGTTGCGCTGTTGCATGGTAACTCCGTTCTTACCACGGCGTCACTGCGAGCTTCGCCCGCGATGACGAAGATCATTTTCCAAGCACCATCTCTTCGACGTCGCGCAGCTGTTCCTTGCCGAAGAACATCTCGTTGCCGACGAAGAACGTCGGAGAACCGAACGCGCCGCGCTCGACGGCGCGTTGCGTGTTCTCGACGAGCTTCGCCTTCACCTCAGGCTCCTGCGCCCGGGCGAACAGCTTGGCGCCGTCGAGACCAGACGATGTGATCGCCGCCACCGCAACCTCGGGATCATCCATCTTCTTCGGCTCGCGCCACATGTGATGGAATGCGGCGTCGACATACTTCTCGAACACGCCTTCGAGCTGGGCCGCGACCGCTGCGCGCATCAGGTTCAGCGTATTGACCGGGAAATGCGGGTTCCAGACCCAGGGCTGGACCTGATAGCGCTTCAGGAAGCGCTGGGTCTCGACCTCGTGGAACTCGCGCTTGTTCTTGATGCCGGCCAGCGACTCGGCCGGCGACTTGTTGTTGGTCGCCTTGAAGATGCCGCCGAGCAGCACCGGGACATAGTAAAACTGGACGCCGATGCGCTTTTCGATCGCCGGGATCGCCTCATGGCTTAGATAGGCGTTGGGGCTGCCGAAATCGAACATGAATTCGGGTGCAGGTCGGCTCACGGGCGGTCTCCTCACTTTTGCTCATTGTGGTCCAGCGCGGCAGCTGCGTCCAGAGCTTTATGATGACCGTCATATTGCAAAAAGTGTGCGGCAGGCTCTCCTAAATCATCCTCCGCACCGTGCGCTTGCGCCAGACCAGGAGATAATAGCTCATCTGCAGCAGCATCATCGCCGTGAAGGTGACGGGATAAGCAATCCAGACGCCGTCGAGGCCGATGCTGCGGCTGAGCCAGGTCGCGGTGGGCACCTCGATCGCGGCGATCGCAAACGCCGAGATCGCCAGCGGCATCCACACCGTGCCGGAGGCGCGCATCGCCGCCGAGAAGGTGGTGGACATGCCGAACATCACCGAGCTCCACAGCACGATGTGCAGCGAGCGCTGCGCCACCTCGATCACGGCGGGATCGGTGATGAAGAATCCCATCAGCGTGCGCGAGAACAGATAGCCGATCGCGACCAGGCTGCCGGTCAGCAGCACGTTCATCTCGATTCCCGTGCGAACGATGCGGCCGATCTGCTCGGCGTTGCCGCGGCCGATCGCCTGGGCGCCGAAGATGGAGACCGAGATCGCGATCGACAGCGCCGGAAACTGCACGTAGCCCAGCACCTGGTTGACGGCGCCATAGGCGGCGGTGGCGTCGGAGCCGAAGCCATTGACCAGACCGATTAGCACCATCTCGGCCAGCGACATCACGATCATGCCGATCGCTGCGGGAATGCCGAGCCGCAGCACGATGCGCAGCAGCTTCGGATCGGGCCGCATACCCCTAAGGAACGCCGCGTCGAAGGCCAGCGGATGCTTGCGCCGTCGCAAGTAGACATGGAGCAATGTCAGCGTCATCAAAGTCGAGATCGCCGAGGCCCAGGCGGCGCTCGCGACCCCGAGCTGGGGCGCCCCGAGCCAGCCGCGGATGAACACCGGCGTCAGCACCAGCCCGAGCGAGGTCGAGGCCGCGAGCGCGGCAAGCGGCGTCACGGTGTCGCCGACCGCGCGCATCTGCGACGACAGCAGGATATAGGCGAAGGTCAAGGGCATCGTAATCATCATGATGCGGGCGTAGCCCGCGGCCGCATCCAGGATGTTGGCGGGCGTCGCGAGCGCGGTCAGCAATTCGCGGCTGAACAGGCCTCCGAGCGCGATCACGCCGGCGAGCAGCAGGGTGACGGTCAACGTCGTGCCGGCGATCGCCTTCACCTTCGCCGGCTCCTTCGCGCCCCAGGCCTGCCCGATCAGCACGCTGGCGCCGGAGCCGAGACCCATGACGAAGGAGATGAAGAAGAACATCGCCGGGAAGAACACCGACACCGCGGCCAGCGCGTCGACGCCGATCATCTGGCCGAGATAGACGTTGTTGATGGTGCCGAACAATGATTGCAGGATGTTGCTCAGCATCATCGGCGCGAGAAACACCAGGAACGGCTTGCGGAGCGCAGCGGGAGTTGACACGAGCATGGTTCCGTCGGCCGCCCTTCGATCAAGGCGCGGTCGCGTTGCAGGAAACTGGACGAGGGCGGGCCGCGAACGGTTGCTCTCGTTGGCTATCCGAAGCGGCGGATATCAGTCCGCGCGGTGGCGATGGGCAAGCGCGACGGCATGATCGCGGATGTCGGCAGGCCAGTCCACGAGCAGACTTGCGAAGCGACGGAGATCGTCGGCGAACAATGCGCGCGATGCCTCCTCGAACTGCGGCAGGTTGCCGCCCATCGCCGACATGAAGTGATAGGCCGCCTCGCGCGCTTCGCGCGCGCGATCCTTGTCGCCGCTGGTGCGGCGGGCCTCGTCGACCAGCTTGCGCAGCGCGACCGAGGCGCCGCCCGGCTGCGCGCTGAGCCATTCCCAATGGCGCGGCAGCAAGGTCACCTCGCGCGCGACCACGCCGAGGCGGGGGCGGCCGCGACCGCGCGGCTCGCTCGGCTGCTGATCCGGCGCCGCCGGGACTTCGCTCACGAGCCGAGCCAGGATCTCCCGGTCGCTGCCGCGCAGGTCGAGGTCGACCGGCCGCCCGGTGCGATCGCTGAAGATCGCGACCGGCGCGTGAGCCGTCGCGCCGTGTTTCAGCGCCAGCGCGACCTTGGGCAGCGCTCCGGCCGCGATTCGGGCCTGGCCGGCAAAGGCGGTGTAGGTATCCATATCCCGCAATCCCCTCTCCATGAGATTGCTGTCGGAGGCCGACAGCAATCTCATGGTCTGTGGCAGGGCCGTTCTTGGCGTTTGACCCTCGTGATGGCCCTTAATAAGACCCGGATGAAATTAAAGTCAATATTACCCGGGTGATTATTTCGCGCCTGCTCACGCGTTCCCCGCCTCGCCGAACCGGTCCTGTCCTGCTACGGAACAGCGCCCGCCACTCGATCCGTCTTCGGGGACTTCATGCTCACCGTTCACCATCTCAACAATTCCCGCTCGCAACGCGTGCTCTGGCTGCTCGAGGAGCTCGGCGTTCCCTATGAGATCATCCGCTACGAACGCCAGCCCGACATGCGCGCGCCAAAGGAGCTGCGCGCCATCCATCCGCTCGGCAAGTCGCCCGTCATCACCGATGGCGGCAACACCGTCGCCGAGTCCGGCGCCATCGTCGAATACCTGATCGAGAACTACGGCAATGGCCGGCTGATCCCGCCGCCGAAGACACCGGAGCGGCTGCGCTATTCCTATTGGCTGCACTATGCCGAGGGCTCGGCGATGCCGCTGCTGCTGCTGAAGCTGCTGTTCAACATCATGCCGAAGCGGGCGCCGGCGCTGCTGCGGCCCCTGGTGCGCAAAGTGTCGAACCAGGCGCTGACCACGCTGGTGAACCCGCAGCTGAAGCAGCACATGGCGTTCTGGGAGAGCGAGCTGCAGAAGAGCGAGTGGTTCGCCGGCGAGGCGTTCACCGCCGCCGACATCCAGATGAGCTTTCCGCTGCAGGCGGCGGCATCGCGCGGCGGCCTGGAGCACGGCCATCCGCGCGCGATGGATTTCCTCGCCCGCATCGAGGCACGGCCGGCCTACAAGATCGCGCTGGAGAAGGGCGGGCCCTACGAGGTCGGTCGCTGAGCTCTATTTGGCGGCGGTCGCCGGTGCCTCGGTTGCCGCGATCACTTCGCGCACCAGCCGGGCGACACCTCTGATGTCGCCGTCCGGATCGACGGCGTCGCCGAGCCTGACCACCACCATGCGCTGGCTCGGCATGATCACGAGCCGCTGCCCGAGCAGGCCGAAGGCGAAGAACGCATCCGGCGGGATGCCCTGCTTCGCGCGCCCTTGCGCATGAACGTGCTGGCTGCGGTTGGTCCACAATCCCGCGCCATAGTCGGTGTCGAGCGTGGCGGTCGCCGACATCGCCACCCAGCCCTCGGGCAGGATGCGCCTGTCGCCGACGACACCATCGCCGAGATAGAGCAGCCCCAGCTTGGTCCAGTCGCGCGCGCTTGCCAGCATGGAGCCATAGCCCTGGATCGTGCCGGTGCCGTCATATTGCAGCGTCACGTGCTGCATGCCGAGCGGATTGAACAGCTCGCGCCAGGCGAGCTCGATGGTTTGCTCAGGCCCACCCGCGGCGTCGCGGATGATGCGGGCCAGGATCTGCGTGCTCGCGCTCGAATACGCCCAGCGCTGCCCGGGCGGCGCGATCAGCGGCGCATGCACGGCGTAGGCCGCCATGTCGCGATGGATCTCCATCTGGCTCGATGGATCGAACCCCGAATTGGTCTCGTCGAGCGCCAGGCCGCTGGTCATCCGCATCAGCTGCTCGATCGTGATGCCGTGACGCGGATCTCCGGCCTCGCGCCATTCCGCGACGGGCGCCGGGATCGACGGGCTGAGCTTGCCCTGCCGGGTCAGGATGCCGAGCAGGGCGTTGGTGACAGTCTTGGTCATCGAGAAGCCCATCAGCGGCGTCTCGACGGCGATGTTCGCCGCATAGCGTTCCGCGATCACGCGACCGTCCTTGACGACGACGACCGCCTTGGTGCGGCGGAACGGCGGGCCGACCGGCTCCTCGAAGGCGTGATCGAGCGCAGCCTTGAGCGCGGGATCGGTGGGCTCTACTGGCGCGCCTTCGGTGAAGTCGGGCAGGGCCGGAGCCGGCCCGGCGGCACGCAACGCAGCGACGTCGCTATGCGGCACATAGGGCGGCTTCTGGCCTTGCGATGACACGCAGCCGAGGCCGTCGTGGAACGAGGCACGGCTGGCATGCAGGCCGAGCAGCGACGCCTCCACCATTCCCATGTCGGGCTCGACCCGATAGCGCATCACGGCGCGCAGACGGCGCAGGCCGGGGCGCTCCATCGTCTCTGCAAACACCGTGTGCGGATCGAGGCCGGAGACGAAGGTCTTGGCGCAGATCATCTGCGCCACCGTGGTGGTTGCGGTGCGCAGCGCCCGGTCAGGCCGATAGGTGAGCCAGCCCGCCACCAGCAGGGCCGCAAACACCAGCAGACCAACTACGAATCTTCGCAAATGCACTAGAACGTCCGACGCCGTCTTGCGGGCGAGCGGCGCTGCGCCCTGGTATGCTTCTAACGCGCCTCGGCCACCGCGCCAACGGAGGGAAGGGGCTGAACGGGCAGGACAGGCGGCGGCAAATCGTCATCCGGGCGGACGACACGGGCCTCACCTGGGAACCGGCGCCGTCAGCGCCCGGCCGCGGTCGCGCCCTTGCTGCGCGGATCCGGTGCGCCGACGAATCCATCCGAGGTCACCAGGATCGAATTGGCGGATGTCCGCCCCATCGGCTCCTCGATCTTGTGACCTCGTGCGCGCAGGCCGGCCAGAACGTCATCGGCAAAGCCCTTCTCGACCCGCACCTCGTCCGGCATCCATTGATGGTGCAGGCGCGGCGCGCCCACGGCCTGGCGAACGTCCATCTGGTAGTCGATCACGTTGACGATCACCTGCAGCACGGTCGAGATGATGCGGCTGCCGCCGGGCGAGCCCGTCACCAGCACCGGCTTGCCGTCCTTCAGCACGATGGTCGGCGACATCGACGATAGCGGCCGCTTGCCCGGGCCGGGCAGATTGGCCTCGAAACCGACCAGGCCGAAGGCGTTGGAGGCGCCGGGCGCGGCGGTGAAATCGTCGAGCTCGTTGTTGAGCAGCACGCCAGTGCCGTCGGCGACCAGGCCGACGCCGTAAGGGAAGTTGAGCGTGTAGGTGTTGCTGACGGCGTTGCCGTCATTGTCGACCACCGAGAAATGCGTGGTGTTGCTGCCTTCGCGCAGCGGCTTGATGTTGAGGACATCGCCGGCGCTGGTGGCGTGCGCGGGATCGATGCCGGCGCGCTGGCGCGTGGCATAGTCCTTCGACAGCATCGCCCTGACGGGCGCATCGACGAAGGCGGGATCGCCGAGATAACGCGCGCGATCGGCATAGGCGCGCTTCATCGCCTCGATCAGGAGGTGCAGAGATGCCGGCGAGCCCTGCTTCAGCTCGGCGAGCGGAAAGCCTTCGAGGATGTTCAGCATCTCGATCAGCACGGTGCCGCCCGACGATGGCAGCGGCATCGAGACGATGTCGTGGCCGCGATAGGTGCCGCGCACCGGCGTGCGCAGCACCGGCTGGTAGGATTTCAGATCTGCCGACGTCATGATGCCGCCGGCATCCTGGATCGCCTTGGCAAGCTTGTCGGCGACCGGACCCTCGTAGAAACCGCGCGGGCCCTGCTCGGCGATCGCCGTGAGCGTTGCTGCGAGGTCGCGCTGGACCAGCCGGTCTCCCTCTTTGAGCACGGTGCCGTCGGGACGGATGAAGATCGCGGCCGACGATTTCCATTTCGCCAACCGCGGCGCCATCATCGGCAGCGTGACGGCGACGTCGTCGGCAACGGGGATGCCGTCGCGCGCCAGGACGATCGCCGGATGCAGCAGTTGCGCCAGCGTGAACTTGCCCGATCCGTATTTCTCCAAAGCGAGCGCGAGGCCGGCCACCGATCCGGGCACGCCGATCGACAGCGCGGAATCGCGCGACTTGGCATTGTCCGGCTTGCCGTCGGTGAGGAAGATGTCGCGCGTGATGGCGGCCGGGCCGGTCTCGCGGTAGTCGATCGCGATGTCCTCGTTGCTGGCGGCGAGATGAACGACCATGAATCCGCCGCCGCCGATATTGCCGGCGACCGGGTACGTGACCGCCATCGCAAAGCCGGTTGCGACCGCGGCATCGACCGCGTTGCCGCCGAGTTCCAGAACGCGCTGGCCAACCTGCGCGGCAATCCTTTCCTGCGCCACCACCATGCCATGGGCCGGGGGTTGCGCTGGCGCGGCGAGACCGGGCGGCTGGAGCAGGTCGATGCCGCTGGCGTCGAGTGCCCGCGCCGGCAGGCTGGCGGCCTGCAACAGCATGAAGCCCGCAACCAGCCCGAAAACTGCGAGGAGCCGTCGTCGATCAATCGTGAACGTGACCATCGAGATTCTGCCGTTGCTGACATCCGCATGCGATCGTCAGATGTTATAGGGCCGCCCCGCCCACGTAAAACGCGACAGCGTGATCGCAGAGGATTTCCGGAATGGCCGTCACCACGATCGAGACCTCCGGCGCGGCCGACGGCCGACTGTATCCCGGTCGCACGGCCGTCGTCAGCTGGATCTTCTTCGATTGGGCGACGCAGCCCTATTTCACGCTGATCACGACCTTCGTGTTCGCGCCCTATTTCGCCGCGCATGTCGCGCCCAACGCCGCCAGCGGCCAGGCGCTGTGGGGCTTCGCCACGGCCGCGGCCGGCATCGTCATCGCGCTGCTGTCGCCCGTGTTCGGTGCCATCGCCGACGCCACCGGCCGGCGCAAGCCGTGGATCGCGGCGTTCGGCGCCATGCTGGTGATCGGCTCGTGCCTGATGTGGATCGGGCGTCCCGGGGCCCCCGATCTGATTCCGCCGCTGCTGGCGGCCTACGTGATCGCGACCATCGGCGTCGAGTTCGCGACCGTGTTCAACAATGCGATGATGCCAACCCTGGTGCCGCCCGAGCGCATCGGCCGCCTGTCCGGCACCGGCTGGGCCACCGGTTATGTCGGAGGCATCGTCTCGCTCATCATCGTGCTCGGCTTTCTCGCCGCCAATCCCGACACGGGCCGCACGCTGTTCGGGGTCATGCCGCTGTTCGGGCTCGATCCCGTGACACATGAAGGCGACCGCATCTCCGGTCCGCTCACCGGGCTCTGGTTCATCGCGTTCGTGCTGCCGATGTTTCTGTTCACGCCGGACTATCCGGCGCGGCATCGGTTGGGTGCCGCGGTGCGTGAAGGCATCGGCCAATTGAGAGAGACGCTGCGCAGCCTGCCGCAGCAGCGCGACGTCGCGCTCTTTCTCATTGCCAACATGATCTACACCGATGGGCTGGTGTCGCTGTTCGCGTTCGGCGGCATCTATGCCGCCGGCACGTTCGGCTGGAACACGATCCAGATCGGCACCTTCGGCATCATCCTCGCCGCCGCCGGCACGCTGGGGGGCTGGCTCGGCGGCAAGCTCGATGATCTCCTGGGACCGAAGCGCGTCATCGCTGGCAGTATGACCCTGCTGCTGCTCGCGATCGTCGGGATACTCATGGTCAACACTGACTCGATCCTGTTCATTCCGGTGGCGCCGGCGATGCCCGGCGGCCCGCTGTTCGCCTCGCTGCCGGAGCGCGCCTATCTCGTGCTCGGCTGCATCATCGGCGCCTGCGGCGCGCCGCTGCAGGCCGCGTCGCGCTCGCTGCTGATCAGGATGGTGCCGAGGGATCGCGTCGCGCAGTATTTCGGGCTTTTCGCGCTCACGGGCAAGGTGACGTCGTTCATCGGCCCGCTGCTGATCGGCATCATCACCGCCGCGACAGCGAGCCAGAAGGCCGGCATGGCCGTGCTGGTGCTGTTCTTCGCAACGGGGCTGCTGCTGTTGTCCCAGGTCAGGGTTCGCGCGTGACGCCCGCTCCGCGGTGAGGCCGACGATGCTCGCAATACGCGGATACCATATGAAGTCGCCGATTTCCCCCGCGAACGATGAATGCGGCGCTTAGGGTAGATGGTCGCGGTCGGCTCAGAGGTCTGGCGTCCATTCGGGGATGGCTTCTCATGGGTCGTTAGTCATTAGTCCAGAAGAAGCGCTGGCAACATAGTACTGATAGCGGCGACCGCGAACGCGCCGACAACATGCATTCTTAACCGTGTCGATGTCCTTCAGACCGGGGGCTTGTCGCGTTAACACCATTCGCGGCCTCCGTACCTACGATTTTCCCGGTGACGACCATCGAGGGAATTCATGTCGTGGGCCATTCGCTTGCGTAGCGGCTTGTCAGCGGGCGCTGTGCGGGAGAGCGGCGGGCAGCCGACCCGCCGGACGGCCACGACCCGGCCGATCGTGGTCCTCGTGCTGTGCGGCGCATTTCTCATCGCGCTCGTGATCGGCGTGATCGCCCTCATCCTGTCCAATCTGCGTCAGCATGCGATCGAACAGAGCAAGCAGCAGCTTCTGGCAACCGCGACCGTGCTCGTCCGGCAGACGGCGCGCGACTTCCAGTCGATCGATCTCATCGAGGCCAATCTGATCGAATACATGGAGACGCTCGCGATCGTCTCCGATGAGCTCTATGGCCGCGCCATGGTGGGCCGTGGCATCCACCTGTTGCTGAAGGACAGGATCAGCGGCTTCCCGCATATCAAGGCGGTGATGCTGGTCGGCGCGGATGGCCGGCTGATCAACTCATCGGAGGCCTGGCCGATCCCGCAAATCGATTTTGCCGGGCGGGATTTCTTCGAGGCGCTGAAGACAAGCCCGAGATTGAGCTCGATCATCGGCGCGCCGACGCTGGATCCCCAGAACGGCGCTGGGATCATATCTTTCGCCCGCAAATTCCGGGGATCGAACGGAGAATTCCTCGGTCTCGTGGTTTGCACGGTCGCGTCGCAGTATTTCGAGGAGTCCTATGGCACGCTGGCGCGCGGGACCGATGAATCGACGGCGCTGTTTCGCGATGACGGCACCTTGCTCGTGCACTACCCACATGTCGATCCACAGATCGGAAATTCATTTGCTCACGTCGTTCCTCGCGCAAGGATGCTGCGGGCGGGCCGGGGCGCGAACGCGCCGCACGATGTCGAAAATTCCGGGCGACTGATCGCTGAAGCGCGGCTGCCGAACGTCCCGATCAGCCTGACGGCAAGTACGACGGTCGCCGCCGCGCTGGGCGACTGGTGGACGGAGGCGTCCTATCTGGTCGGCCTTACCATCGTCCTCGTCGTCGCGATCGGCGGCACGGGCGCCGTCGTCGTGCAGTTCTTCCGCAGGCAAAGCATCCAGCTCGACGCCACGCTGAACAACCTGTCGCAGGGCGTCTGCATGTACGACCAGCACCGGCGCCTGATCCTGTGCAATGACCGCTATGCCGAGATGTTCCACCTGCCGCACGAACTGACGATGCCGGGGATCACGCTCGACCAGATCTTCGACCATCAGGTCTCGCACGGCCTGCATCCGGAAAGCGGTCCGCACCGGTACATCCGCGGGATGATGGACATCGTCGCCGCCAACGAACCGGCGAGCACGGTGACGGAGTTTTCCGACGGGCGCGCCATGGTGACCGTGTTCCGTCCGGCGCCAGGCGGTGGCTTCGTCACCACGGTCGAGGACATCTCAGAGCAGAAACGCGCCGAGAAGCGGATCGCGTATATCGCCCACCACGACTCGCTGACCGGTCTGCACAATCGCGCGGCGTTCTCCGACTATCTCGCGACGACCATCGAAGAGACCGTGCGCACCGGCGGCACGTTCGCGATCCTGTGCCTCGATCTCGACCGCTTCAAGGAGGTCAACGACCTCCACGGCCATCTGGTCGGCGATGCATTGCTGCGCGAGGTGGCGAGGCGGCTGCAGGCCGTTGCCGGCGGCGCCTTCCTGGCGCGCGTGGGCGGCGACGAATTCGTGGTCATCACCGTCGGCGAGGCGCAGGCCGCGGCCGTAGGCCAGCTGGCCGAGCAGCTCAGGACCGTGCTGCGCGGCGATATCGAGATCGCCGGACGGCAGCTGGGCATCGGACTGAGCATCGGCATTGCCTCCTGTCCCGCCGATGGGGCCACGCCGGAAACGCTGCTCGCCAACGCCGACGTCGCGCTGTACCGCGCCAAGGCCGAAGGACGCGACGCGATCAGATTTTTCGAGGCCGACATGGCCGCTCAGTTGCGCGATCAACGCGAACTGCAGCACGACCTGCAGTCCGCGGTCTCCAACGACGAGTTGCGGCTCGACTTCCAGCCGCTGGCGAAGATCGACGGCGAGATCGTGGGCTTCGAAGCGCTGGTTCGCTGGCACCATCCGAGTCGTGGCCTGGTGCCGCCGGGAGTCTTCATTCCGCTGACGGAAGAGAACGGCCTGATCATCCCGATCGGCGAATGGATCCTGCGCGCCGCATGCCGTGAGGCGGCATCGTGGTCGAACAGGCTGCAGATTTCCGTCAACCTGTCGCCGGTGCAATTCCGCAACGACGACATCGTGCGGCTCGTCCACGAGACCCTGATCGAGACCGGATTGGATGCAGCGCGCCTCGAACTCGAGATCACGGAAGGCGTCCTGATCGACGATTTCTCCCGCGCGATGTCGATCCTGCGACGGCTCAAGGCGCTCGGCGTGCGCATCGCGCTCGATGATTTCGGCACCGGCTATTCCTCGATGTCCTATCTGCAGGCATTCCCGTTCGACATGATCAAGATCGATCGCAGCTTCATCTCGAATCTCGAGCGCAGCGCGCAATCGAAGGCCCTGTTGCGCGGCGTCATCGGACTGGCGCGCGGGCTCGAGCTTCCGGTGACCGCCGAGGGCGTCGAGACGCGAGCTCAGCTCGATGTGCTCACGCGCGCCGGCTGCGACCTCGTACAGGGCTACCTGATCGGACGCCCCGGCTCGATCGACGGCTATGCCGGCATCGTGGGCCGGCCGACCGGTCCGGAACGGCGTAGTTCGTCGGCGAGCCAAACAAATAGTATGCGCGGCGCGCGATGATCGCCGCGACCGCAAGCTCCAGGGAGGAGATCGAATGACGCGCCTCAGATTGGTCCTGACCGCAGCCGCGCTGTGCTTCGCCGGCCATGCCGCGATCGCGGAGGAACTGACGGGAACGCTGGAGAAGATCAGGAGCACCGGGATCCTCACGATCGGACATCGTGAATCGTCGATCCCGTTCTCCTACTACGACAAGAACGACAAGGTCGTGGGCTATGCCATGGACCTCTGCGCCATCGTCGCGGATGCCGTGAAGGCTCGCCTTGGCCTGGCAAAGCTTGAGATCAAGCTGGTCCCGATCACGCCGTCGCTTCGCATTCCCTCGATCCTGAGCGGCAAGATCGACATCGGCTGCGAGACCATGACCAACAACCTCGAACGGCAAAAGGTCGTGGCGTTCTCCTCGACCTTCTTCGTGGCGGCCAACCGCTTTGTTTCGAAGGCGGCGGCTCGTGTGCGGACGCTGGACGATCTCAAGGGCCGGACGGTGGTGTCGACCATCGGGTCGACCAATCTCAAGCAGATCAGCGAGCTGAATGCGGAACGCAACCTTGGCCTCACCATCATCGCCGCCAAGGACAATTTCGAGGCCTTCCGCATGGTGGAAACCGATCGCGCCGTCGCGCATGTCATGGACGATATCCTGCTGTACGGGACCGTCGCCAACTCGTCGGCTCCGGCCGACTACGTCGTGTCGGACGAAGCGCTGTCGGTCGAGCCCTACGCGATTCTGCTGCCGCCTGACGATCCCGCCTTCAAGAGGGTGGTCGACGATGCGCTGACGGCGACGTACCGCAGCGGCGAAATCACCAGGATCTATGCCAGATGGTTTCTCGGCCCGATCCCGCCGAACGGCGTCAACCTCAACATCCCGATGAGCACGGCGCTGAAGCGCGCGATCGAGCATCCGACCGACAGCGGTGATCCGGAAACGTATCGAGTCCAGAACGCGACGCGATGATCGGGTCGGTCTTCAAGCCGGCCGATCGAGCACCATGTGGCTTCGATCGGCCGATTTGAATTTGGCTTGCCTAGTGCTTGAAATGCCGGACGCCCGACATCACCATGGCGATGCCATGCTCGTCGGCGGCCTTGATGACCTCGTCATCGCGCATCGAGCCGCCCGGCTGGATCACTGCGGTGGCACCGGCCTCGATGCAGGCCAGCATGCCGTCGGCGAACGGGAAGAACGCATCGGAGGCGACCACCGATCCCTTGGTCAGCGGCTCGGCGAGCTTGAGCTCGCCTGCGGCATCGAGCGCCTTGCGCGCGGCGATGCGCGCCGAATCGACCCGGCTCATCTGGCCGGCGCCGATGCCGACGGTTGCAGAATCCTTGGCGTAGACGATGGTGTTCGACTTCACGTGCTTGGCGACGCGGAAGGCGAAGCGCAGGTCGCGCAGCTCGGCCTCGGTGGGCGCACGCCTGGTGACGACCTTCAAGGTCATGTCGTCGACCACGGCATTGTCGCGGCTCTGCACCAGCAGCCCGCCCGCCACCGTCTTGGCGGTGAGGCCGGCTTCGCGCGGATCCGGCAGGTCGCCCGCCAGCAGCAGCCGCAGCTGCTTGCGGCCAGCGATGATCGCGATCGCTTCTTCGGTCGCGTCGGGGGCGATGATGACCTCGGTGAAGATGCCGGTGATCGCGCGCGCGGTGGCGGCGTCGAGCTTGCGGTTCATGGCGATGATGCCGCCGAACGCGGAGGTCGAATCGCAGGCCAGCGCCTTCTGGTAGGCGGTGGCGAGGTCGGGCCCTTCGGCGACGCCGCAGGGGTTGGCGTGCTTGACGATGACGCAGGCCGCGGTGCGCGCCGGGTCGAACTCGGCGATGCACTCATAGGCCGCGTCGGTGTCGTTGATGTTGTTGTAGGACAGCTCCTTGCCTTGCAGCTGCCGCGCGGTGGCGACGCCGGGGCGGCGGCCGGGCAGCGCGTAGAATGCCGCATTCTGATGCGGATTCTCGCCGTAGCGTAGCGACTGGATCAGCTTGCCACCGAAGGCGCGGTAGTCCGGCGAATCGTTCTGAATCGTCGCGGCGAACCAGTTGGAGATCGCGGCGTCATAGGCGGCGGTGCGGGCATAGGCCTTGGCGGCGAGCCGGCGGCGCAGCAGCAGGGTGGTCGAGCCCTCATGCCGTGCGAGGTCCTCGAGCACGGCGTCGTAGTCGTTGACGTCGACGACGACCGCGACGTCCTCGTGGTTCTTCGAGGCCGCGCGGATCATCGCCGGCCCGCCGATGTCGATGTTCTCGATACAGTCGTTGAACGACGCACCGCGCTCGACGGTGGCCTCGAACGGATAGAGATTGACGACGAGGAGATCGATCGGGGCGATGTTGTGCGTCTTCATCGCCTCGGTGTGCTCGTCATTGTCGCGGATCGCGAGCAGGCCGCCATGCACCTTGGGGTGCAGTGTCTTGACGCGACCGTCCATCATCTCGGGAAAGCCGGTGAGGTCGGAGACATCCTTCACCTTCAGGCCGGCCTCGGCGATGGCCTTGGCGGTGCCGCCGGTGGAAATCAATTCGACACCGCGCGCCGCGAGCGCCCGCGCGAAGTCGGGCAGGCGGGTCTTGTCGGACACGGAAAGCAGAGCACGGCGAACGGGACGAAGCTGATTGGTCATGGCGGGCAGAATCCTTGTGAAGGAGGTTCAGTTGCCCAGGCGCACGGCGGTCGATCCCGCGCTCCCCGATGGTGCTCCATCCAAAGTCGCCAGTCGCGCGAGAGCCGGCTCATATCAGCTTTTGCCGATGGCGACAACGGGAGAGCGGCGTGCTCGCGATCGATTGAGCTCTCGACTCTGGAGCTTAGGCCCCAACTCGCTCATCGCGCACGGCGCCCCTTACCTCTCCCCGCTTGCGGGGAGAGGTCGGATTGCATCGAGAGATGCAATCCGGGTGAGGGGGTACAGGTCTCACCGCTGACACTTCCCGTGCGTCTGCCCCTCACCCCGACCCTCTCAGCGCGAGCGAAGCTCGTCGCGGCCCCGTGAAGAACGGGGAGAGGGAGCGCTCCGCCGTTGGTGGGACAGCGGCGCTCACAGCTTGTAATGCGCTAACCTTTGGATCCGCCTACAACGGCAATTCCGGCTCTCGCCGCGCGTTGCGCCGCGCATTGGTCTCCGTCGGCGAGGTCGACGAGCGCACGAAGCTCCAGCGGATCGAGGGGGCCTGCTGCGCATCCTGCCGGATCACCAGCTGAGTGGTGCGGCGCGGGCCGTCATTGCCGGCCAGGAACACGCTGTCCTCGAGATCCACCCGGTCGTCGAACGTCTCGAACGTCCAGACCTCGCGATTGGGCAGCACCAGCATCGCGCCGCGGCCGTCGCTGAGCCGGCTGGCCTTGACCGCCGGATGCAGGTGAAAGCGCAGCGCGTAGTCGGAGCCGCCGCCGCGCAGCCGCGCGCCCTGCGCCGGGGTCACGGTGTCCTCGCCGTCGAGCCGCGAGCCGTCATTGGCCGCGACCAGGACGCGGCGGTGGATCAGGCCGAACTTCGCCGCATAGCCATTATGCGAGGTCGACAGCACCGTGCCGTCAGGCACGACCTCGCGGAAATTCTCGACCCGCGTCGGGCCCGACACGATCGGCGCGCCGTGCAGCAGGCGCTTCATCGCCGACATCTCGACGAAGGTGCAGGACGACGTGTTGTGATAGGTCAGCGTCGAATGCGCCACGGTTGATCGCGCGAAGGTGCGCCAGTTGTCACGGCCGGTCGATGGCAGGCCGCAATTGATCACGATGCGTGACGCGCCGGAGGACAGCTCGAACGCGAGGCAGCCGGCATGGGCCTCGTGGCTGAGATGCGGTGGCGGCGGCGGACCGGTGTCGACGATGACCGTCATCGGACCGGCGTCGAGGCGTTGGAAGCCGGAATGCGGCATGTTCGCCATCGGCGTGCCGTGCGTGTCGTCATAGGCGAGCAAGGTCGCCAGCAGGTCCGACGGGGTGCCGCCCATGCCGTTGAACAGCGCCATGTTGCCGTCGCCATGCCGGAAGAAGCGCAGCATCGGCATCATGCGGTCGATGGCGTTGAGCAGCGCCGGCGGTGGAGCAATGTTGCGGGCCGCAAACGTCTGGCGCAGCGGCAACAGGTCGATCAGGAGCTCGATCAGGGCGCCGGGATTGCGCGAAACGTGGCCGCCATCGGGCAGGATCTGCCGCTGCAACTCCTCGGAGAGTTTGCGGCTGGCGCTGCGGATGTGCTTGGCCTGGTTGGCGAGGCACAACGCCGCGTAGCATAGCGCGATCAGCACCTGCAGCCGCGGCGCCCCGTCGGGGATGTCGATGGTCGAATAACGGAGATAGCGGATCTCGCGGGTCAGTCCGCGCAGATAACGGCGGTAGAACTTGCCGTCGGAATCCGCCAGCACCAGCGGCGCCTGTGACAGCAGCGAGATCACGCGGCGCGCGAGCACGTCGGCGCGGCGGCTCAGCGGGTGGCGGCCGATCTGGTTGGTGATCCAGTCGTCCACCAGAGCGCGGGCATTGGCACGGGTCAGCGCGGTGTCGGCTGCGCGCAGATGTCGCAGCCAGCCGAAGCCGAGCAGCGCGACTTCCCAGTCCTCGGACGGCGGCTCGAGGTCGAAGATCGAACGGCCATGGCAAGTGACGATCTTGCCGGCGAAGACGAAGCGGCCGGCATAGATCTCGGCGGCGCGGGTGGCGTCCGATGTACGCAGATCGTGCGGCGCAATGATGAGTCGGTCGGCGCGTCCCGGCCATAATCCGGACACCGATACCGATACACCGCTGACATTGGACATCAGGCTGCGCGCAAAGCGGCCCATAACCAATGTCGATATGCGTCTGCGTTGAGCGGCGGACACGCCAAGCCTTAGGTCGAGAGGGGATTCGGTCGCGGACCCTTAGTAGATCGCAACTGCCGCCGATACACCATTTTTGGCCCCGGTGCAGCACCATCGCGGGACCAGAATCTGGTGCAAAAATCGGGATTTAACGGACTAACGCAACGCGGACGCCCTCAATCCGCTACCGGCGGCGCAGCCGGCGCATGGCGTGCACGATGACACGCTCACGGCCGCCGCTCCAGTCTCGCCGCATAAAAACCGTCGAGCCCGCCGAGCCGCGGATCCTGATGCGGCAGATGGCAGGGCAGCGTTCGCAGATCGCCCACGGGAGTGACGAGCTCGGTCAGGCCCGCCACCTCGCCGGGGGTGATCGGGATCCGGCGCAGCTCGGTGGTTGCGGCGAGGACATTCTCGACCACCTGCTCGCCCTCTTCGGGCTCCAGCGAGCAGGTACAATAGACCAGGGTGCCGCCCGGCTTCAGCAGGCCGGCCGCTCGGGACAGCAGCCGGGCCTGCAGGCCCGACAGGGACGCGATGTCGGCTTCGCTCCGCAGCCAGCCCACATCCGGGTGGCGGCGGATGGTGCCGGTCGAGGTGCAGGGCGCATCGACCAGAATGCCGTCAAAGCCGCCGGCGTCTGCCGGCTGCCACTCGGCGGCGTCGGCCACGACCGTTTCGGCCACGAGCTGCAGCCGGGTCATGTTGTCCTTCAGCCGGCTCATCCGGGCCTGCGAGCGGTCGACCGCGGTGACGCGGGCGCCGCCATGGGCGAGCTGGGCGGTCTTGCCGCCCGGCGCAGCGCAGAGGTCGGCGATGGTCTTGCCGGTGACGTCGCCGAGCAGGCGGGCGGGGAGGGCGGCCGCGGCGTCCTGGACCCACCATTGGCCCTCGGCAAAGCCCGGCAGCACCGTCACCGAGCCATGCAGCAGCGTGCGCACCGTGCCGGTCGGGAGAACCTCGCCATGCAGCCGTGTCGCCCATTGTGGCGGGTCCGACTTGACGGTGAGGTCGAGCGACGGTTCCTGGCCGAGCGCAGCAGCAATGTCTTTCGCCGTCGCCTCGCCGTAATGATCGATCCAGCGCTTCAGCAGCCAGGGCGCGATGTCGAGCGGCTGGCCCTGGGCATCGTCGAGCAGGGCCGTTCCCTCGCGCGCGCAGCGGCGCAGCACGGCGTTGACGAGCCCGGCATATTTGGCGGCGCGCCGGTCGGCCTGCACCAGCCGGACCGACAGGTCGACCGCGGCATGGTCGGGAACGTCCATCCACAGGATCTGGGCCGCGCCGATCAGGAGCGCGCTCTGCGCCCGCGGCGCGTCGGTTGGAACGCCGCGATCCAACAGGCGCGACAGCACGTGGCCGAGGGTGCCGAGACGCCGTAAGGTGGTCGCCACCAAGCGGCGCATCAGGGCGCGGTCGCGATCGGCGAGATGCTTCAGTCCGGGATGCGCACCGGTGCCGTCGAGCTGGTCGTCGAGCGTACGGTGCTTATGCAGGACGCCGTCGATGACGTCGGCGGCAATACGCCGTGCCGCAAGGCCGGGAACTTCGGATGGGGTCGCAAATCGCGGCGGAGGCATGCCTGGGAATTACTCGCGAGAAGAAAGGCAGTTCCGCGACGATCGGGTGCATGCCATCAGCTTGCGGGACCACTGCCACGGGAATATGCCAAATGTAAGAATCGGCTCTGCTTTTTTTAGACCTGTTTCATCGCGCGTGGGCACACGATCTGATGAAGTCGGGAATGAACCGGTTCAACGGTGGAATGGTACGATGAGCAACGAGACCCCGCACAAGCCCGCTCTGTCCGTGGTTGCGAGCAACGACGCGCCGCGGAGGCCGTTGACGCCTGCTGCGCAACGCGCCCTGGCCGAAGCCGAGGAGCGGCGTCGCCTCGCGGCGGAACAACAGTCGGATCCGCGGCCAAAGGAGCTGCAGGGGCCGAAAGGGCTGGAGCCGACCCGCTACGGCGATTGGGAGCGCAAGGGCATCGTCTCGGATTTCTGAGCGCACATCCGTCGGAGACGGAGCTGCGCTCAGAAATAATGATGGTCTTGCAGGTAGCGGACGATCATGTCGGCCGCCGCCTCGGCCGACAAGGTTGCGCCATCGATCGTAATCTCCGGCCTTTCGGGCGGCTCGTAAGCCTGGTCGACCCCGGTGAAGTCTACCAACTCGCCGGCGCGGGCACGTTTGTAGAGTCCCTTGGGGTCGCGCGCCTCGCATGTGGCAAGCGGGGTTGCAATGTGGACCTCGATGAATTCGCCGCTGGCGAAGCGGCGGCGCGCAGCGTCGCGGTCGGCGCGGAACGGCGAGATCAGGCACACCAACGTGATGAGACCGGCGTCGACGAACAAGGCGGCAATCTCGCTGACGCGGCGGATGTTCTCCATCCGCGCCTCCGGCAGGAAGCCGAGATCGCGATTGATGCCATGGCGGAGATTGTCGCCGTCGAGCAGCGCGGAGTGACGGCCCATCCCGCACAGCCGCCGGTCGACCAGATTGGCGATCGTCGACTTGCCGGCGCCGCTGAATCCGGTCAGCCAGAGCACGCACGGCTTCTGCTGCTTGATACGGGCGCGCGCCGCCTTGTCGACGTCGGGCGCGTGCCAGCTGATATCAGTCGGCCGCTGCACCGGCGCATCGATCAGGCCCGCAGCGACGGTCCGCCGGCTCAGCGGATCGATCAGGATGAAGCTGCCGAGATCGCGATTGTCACGATAGGAATCGCAGACCAGCGGCCGGTCCAGCGCCAGATCGACGCAGCCGATCTCGTTGGCCTCCAGCGTGAGCGCGGTCTCAGGCGCCAGCGTGTCGATCGACACGCGGTGCTTCATCGCCGATACCACGGCGCCGATCGATGACGTTCCTGATTTGAGCACATAGCGGCGATCGCGGCGCATCGCCTCGTCGTCGAACCAGATCAGATGAGCCGCGATGTGGTCGGCCACCATGGGCGGCGGACCCGATGTGAGCACATCGCCGCGGCTCGCGTCGATCTCGTCGGCGAGCAGCAGCGTCACCGATTGCCCCGAAATGGCCTGTGGCAGCCGACCGTCCGCAGTGACGATGCCGGAGATGCGGCTGCGTCGCCCCGACGGCTGCACGACCACCGGATCACCGCTATGGATCGTGCCGCTGACGACGCGTCCGCTGAAGCCGCGAAATTCGGCATTCGGCCGATTGACCCATTGTACCGGAAAGCGGAACGGCCGGCGATCGATGCCATCGGTCACATCGACCGATTCGAGATGCTCCATCACGCTCGGCCCGTCGTACCAGGGCATCCGCGCACTGAGGTGATTGATGTTGTCGCCGTCGCGCGCCGCCACCGGAACGCATTGCACGTCTGTAATGCCGAGCCGCTCCGCCATGGCGCGGAAGGCGAGGGAGATGGTGGTGAAGCAGCCGGCATCGAAGCCTGCGAGGTCCATCTTGTTGACGGCGAGCAGGACGTGACGCACGCCGAGCAAGGCAAGGATATGGCAGTGCCGCCGGGTCTGGCTGACCACACCTTTGCGAGCGTCGATCAACACCACGGCGAGGTCCGCATGCGAAGCGCCGGTGGCCATGTTGCGCGTGTATTGGACGTGGCCGGGGGTGTCGGCGACGACGAAGCGGCGCCGCCGCGTTGCAAAAAAGCGATAGGCGACGTCGATCGTGATGCCTTGCTCGCGTTCGGCCTGCAGCCCGTCCACCAGCAGCGCAAAATCCAGCGCCGCTCCGGCGGTACCGGCCACCTTGCTGTCCGCGGTGAGCGCGTCGAGCTGATCGTCAAGCAGCATCTTCGAATCGTATAGCAGCCGCCCGACCAGCGTGCTCTTGCCGTCGTCGACGCTGCCGCAGGTGACGAGGCGCAGTGTCGGCCTCTGGTCAGCCCGCGTCTCCGCAGCATCGCGCGTCCGGCCGATGACCGCGTCGTGAACAGTCATCAGAAGTAGCCCTCCACCTTCTTTCGCTCCATCGAGGCTGCGCTGTCGCGATCGATCACGCGGCCCTGCCGCTCGGAGGTGCGAGAAGCCGTCATCTCGCGAACGATCGAAGCGAGGTCCGAGGCGGTGGATGGCGTCGCGCCGGTCAAGGGATAGCAGCCGAGTGTGCGGAAGCGGATCGACCGCCATTGCAGCATCTCGCCCGGCCGCAGCTCCATTCGCTCGTCATCGACCATGATGAGCGCGCCGTCGCGCTCGACGATCGGTCGCCGCGCGGCGAAATAGAGGGGTACGATCGGAATGCTTTCGAGGTGGATGTATTCCCAGATGTCGAGCTCGGTCCAGTTCGACAGCGGAAACACCCGCATGCTTTCGCCGGGTGCGAGCAGCGTGTTGTACAGGTTCCAGAGCTCCGGCCGCTGGTTCTTCGGATCCCAGCGATGGGTGACGCTGCGATGGGAGAAGATGCGCTCCTTGGCGCGGGATTTCTCCTCGTCCCGGCGCGCGCCGCCGATGGCGGCGTCGAACCCATGCATGTCCAGCGCCTGACGCAGCGCCTGCGTCTTCATCACGTCGGTATAGAGCGCGGAGCCATGCGTGAACGGGTTGATGTCCTGGGAAGCTCCGTCCGGATTGACGTGCACGAGAAGCTCGAGCCCGAGTTCTCGCACCCGCTGGTCGCGGAACGCGATCATGTCCCGGAACTTCCAGGTGGTGTCGATGTGCAGCAGCGGGAAAGGCGGCTTGCCCGGGTGGAAGGCCTTCATGGCCAAATGCAGCAGCACCGATGAATCCTTGCCGATGGAATACAGCATCACCGGCTTGCGGAATTCGGCCGCGACCTCGCGCATGATCGCGATGCTCTCGGCCTCGAGGCGGCGCAGATGGCTGAGCGCCGCGGGCCGCCGCTCCGCCGTGGCCGGCCACGGTGAGGCGGCGATCGCGGCCGCCTGATTGCCGGGAGCGCTCATGCTGCTACTCCCGCCCGCTCGCCGAACAGCCGTGCCGAGGTCGCCGCACTCAGGCCGAGGTCGCGAATGCACCCTGCGACCGAGGCGCGGTAGACGTCATTGACGCCACAGCGCTCCAGCAGTTCGAGCTGGGCTTCGCTCAACGCGTTCGTCGCGCGAAACTGGTAGCGATAGGCGCTGTCGGAGGTGTGGAGATTGGGCACCTTGTAGATCGCCGCCTCGCTGGGAAAGATGACGCGCGCGTTGCTGGCTTGCGCCTGCCCCGGCTGCTGCCAGGAGGTCACGGCATCTTCGGCAAAGCTGCCGGACAGGCCGAGGCGATCGAACAGCACACGGATCGATGAGATCGGCTCCTTGCTCACCTCATAGACATAGTGGCTGACCGCAATGCCCTGTTGGTTCGCGTAGTTCGTCACCCTGGCCGCGCTCAGCGCCGCGACGATATAGTGCGTCAGCAACGTGCCTTCCGACGCCCGCGAGATCAGCTTGTCGAGCCAGGACGCGAGCGCGCTCGCCGGCTCGCGGTCGAGCGCAATGAGATGCAGCCGGTGCTCCGGATAGCCGGCCTCGACCAGCAGCTTCAGCGGGTTGAACAGGCTCTCTGCGAGCACGTAGGGCCCGATCGTCTCTTTGCTGAAGATGCTTGGCTCGTCGGCCGCCGACGGCACGATCCACGGCGTCAGTGGTCGTCCGACGAGCGCGTCGCGCAACATGGCCTTCAGCGGCTGGTAGTAGGAGGGCATTCCCGCCATTCCGAACAGGTTGCTCAGGGCCGTCGATCCGACCCGGGCCTTGCCGCAGGCGAAATAGAGCATCGGGAAGTCATCTGCCGCGCGCTGCCGAAACGCCTCGGCGAGGCACTCGGTCACTTCGCGCATCAGTGTATCGAGCGTGGTGGTCCTGCTCTGGAATGCACCAACGGGCGACAGCGTCATGGTGTCGAGCGAGGCGTGCTCGTGGCGGATCAGGTCGGCCAGCAGTTCGATCGAATCGGCGGAGGTCATATCGAGAATCATGGGCGTGCTCCTGTATGAGCTTCAAAAAGACGAGCGTCGGAAAAGGCGTTGAGTTGAAAAGCCCTGGTGCCGTTCACGGCTGCCGCGTCAGTGCGCCGTAACCGGCCGCACCGCACCGGTCATGCCGCTCGCACGGTCTCGAGAAATTTCTCCACCTCCACTTTGAGATTGCTGCTCTGGAACGTCAGCGACCGCGCGGAATCCAGCACCTGGCCCGACGCTCGTCCCGTCGCGCTGGCGCCGTGATTGACTTCCGTGATTCGTTCCGCGACCTCGGCCGTTCCCTTGGCGGCCTCGCCGACATTGCGCGCGATCTCGCGCGTGGCCGCGCCCTGCTGCTCGACGGTGGCGGCGATCGTCGCGGCGATGTCCGAGATCTTGGTAATGGTGGCGCCGATCTCCTTGATGGCGGCAACCGATTCCTGTGTCGCGGCCTGCATGCCTGCGATCTGGGTGCCGATGTCTTCGGTCGCCTTGGCGGTCTGGGCCGCGAGCGCCTTGACCTCGCTGGCGACCACGGCGAATCCGCGCCCCGATTCACCCGCCCGCGCCGCCTCGATGGTCGCGTTCAGCGCCAGAAGGTTGGTCTGTTCGGCGATCGCGGTGATCAGCTTGACGACGTCGCCGATGCGGCCCGCCGCGGCCTGCAGCTCGTTGATCCGGCCGTCGGTGCGCTCGGCCTGCTTGACGGCTTCGCTGGCGATGCGGCTGGAATCGTGGACCTGGCGGCTGATCTCGGTGACGGAGGCGCTCATCTCCTCGGTCGCGGAGGCAACCGCACCGACATTGGTCGACGCCTCCTCCGACGCCGCGGCGACCATGCTGGACAGCGACTGCGTCTGGTTGGCGGTGCCCGAGAGTGTGCCGGCCGCGCCCTCGAGCTGATGGGCTGCCGACGACACGGTGGTGACGATGCCTCCGACCGCGGTCTGGAACGCGTCCGCGAGCGTGATCATCGCCGCCTTGCGCTGCTGCGCGGCGATCTTCTCCTGGTTCTTCTGGTCGAGCTCCATCTGCTCGATGCGGACGAGATTGTCCTTGAAGGTGCGGGCGGCGCGCGCGTTGTCGCCGACCTCGTCGCCCCGCTCGGTGTAGGGAATCTCGATCGACTTGTTGCCATTGGCGAGCTCGAGCAGAACTTCGCCGACGCGGCGGATCGGACGAGCGATGGTGAACGAGGAGAACACCGCCGAGCCGATCAGGAGCAGCACCACGAGCGCGCCGACAAGGATCGCGACGTTGCCGACCCGCTGCATTTCGGTCGCCAGCTGGTTCTGCCGCAGCGCCAACATGTCGGTGGCGATCTTGACGCCCTCGCCGAGGCGTTTCCTGATCTCGCTGTCGGTGGCGACGACCTTTTCATCGAAGATGCGCCTGCTGGCTTCGTCGGCCTTGAAATTGTCGAGCGCCGCGGACTTGAACGTGGTCGCGATGGCGAGGAGCTGGTCGATGCCGGCCTGCAGCTCATTTTCACGGGCGAGCGTACGGGCCTCTTGCAGGGCGGCGACCAGTCTGTCGACGTCGCTGATCACACTATCGCGCAGCGCCGGGTCGGCGGTCATGGCAAAGCGCCAGCTCGCGGCGCTGGCGGATGCCAGCGCCGCATCGGCGGCACGCAGCTCGGTTTCCATGCTGAAGTGAATCGGCGAGGAGACGAGACCGGGCAGGGTCATCAATTTCGGAAAGCTGCGCTGCCACGCATCGGCGGCCTGGCTGCGAGAAGCGGCCTTGTCGATCACTTCGGCGCGCGCCTTGGCGAAATCGGCGCCGGCGGCCGCGGCCTTGTCGATCAACGAGCGGATGTCGCCATACAACTCCCTCGCCACGGCGCGGGTCGCTCGCTGGCGTGCAGCCTCGACTTCACTCCCCGCCGCCGTAAGGTTCTTCTCCAGCGTCTGCAGACCCGCTTGCAGCCGCTCAGCCGTGGCAGCGCGGGCGATATCCTGTTGGCTGATCTGGGCTCGTAACAGCGCTGCGTCCGCACCTTGCGCATTTGACTTGTTGGCCATGTTGATGACGGCCAGTTCGGTCAGTTCGGCAATCGAGCGGTTGCCGACGATCTGGTTCGCGAGCATGCCTGCCACCAGAACCACGCCAAATCCCGCAGTAACCCCAAGCTTGGTTCCTATCCTGAAATTGAACCCGAACATTCACCAACCCCCAAAGTTGTATTGGGGCAGTAGGCTCAACCAAGATTAAGGAAGATATAAATACCGCGACCCGTACAACTACAGGTGAAAAGTTCCGCGGATGTGTCGTCCGACAGATGATCCGTTTCGTCCGCAGGGACCGCTCGCTCCGGCGCCTCTCAGCGCGTCACGACCACCGTGGTGCCGATCGATACGCGGTCGTAGAGGTCGGTGATGTCGGTGTTGAGCATGCGGATGCAGCCGTAGGACACGTAGCCGCCGACCGAGTTCGGCACATTGGTGCCGTGGATCGCATATTCACCGCCGGCCAGCGTCATCGCGGCGACGCCCATCGGGTTCTGCGGCGAGCCGCCGGGGATCACGTCGGGAATGTTGGGCTTGTCGCGCTTGACGTCGGCGGGCGGCGCCCAGGCCGGGTTCTTGTACTTGCCGTCGATCTTGGTGGTGCCGGCCCATTGCCGCCCGGCCTTGCCGACGCCGACCGTGTAGCGCATCGCGTGGCTGCCATCGATCACGAGATAGAGCTTCCGCTCGCCGGTCTTCACCACGATCGTGCCGGGCGAATAATCGCCGGCGATGCCGACCAGCTCGGGCCGGGCCGACGCCGCGCCGGTCATGGCCATCATGGCGCCGGTCGTCGACGCCGCCACCATCGCCGCCTTCACGGCCTGCCTGATTGCCCCAGCCCGCATCGCCATCCCCCTCACCTGATGATTCGGCGCCTGCCCCCGGCCGGGAGCACTCGGATGGCTTGAGAAAAGGAAAACTTCGTCTGCAAGTAAATGACCTGAAAACAACACTCCCGCGGAAATAGCCGCGGGAGTGTTCCGAGTCTTGACTGGTCCGGCAAGCGCGCTGCGCGCGGCCCCGGTCGACCTATGCCTGCTTGCGGTTCTGCCGGTGCTGGACGAGATCATCGACCACGCCGGGATCGGCGAGGGTCGAGGTGTCACCCAGCGCGCCCGGCTCGTCCTCGGCGATCTTGCGCAGGATGCGGCGCATGATCTTGCCGGAGCGGGTCTTGGGCAGGCCCTGGGAGAACTGGATCTGGTCGGGCGAGGCGATCGGCCCGATCTCCTTGCGCACCCAGGCGACGAGCTCCTTGCGCAGCTCCTCGCTCGGCTGCTCGCCGGCCATCAGGGTGACATAGGCGTAGATGCCCTGGCCCTTGATGTCGTGCGGATAGCCGACCACGGCGGCCTCCGAGACCTTGGCGTGCGCGACCAGCGCGCTCTCGACCTCGGCGGTGCCCATGCGGTGACCCGAGACGTTGATGACGTCGTCGACGCGGCCGGTGATCCAGTAGTAGCCGTCGGCGTCGCGGCGGCAGCCGTCGCCGGTGAAGTACTTGCCCTTGTAGGTCGAGAAGTAGGTCATCTCGAACCGGGCGTGGTCGCCATAGACCGTGCGCATCTGGCCGGGCCAGGAGCGGGTCAGGCAGAGATTGCCCTCGGTCGCGCCTTCGAGCGGCTTGCCGTCGGCATCGACGATCTCCGGCACGACGCCGAAGAACGGCCGCGTCGCCGAACCGGGCTTGAGCTTGGTCGCGCCCGGCAGCGGCGTGATCAGGATGCCGCCGGTCTCGGTCTGCCACCAGGTGTCGACGATCGGGCAGCGGTCGTCGCCGACGACGCGGTGATACCACTCCCAGGCTTCCGGGTTGATCGGCTCGCCGACCGAGCCGAGCAGGCGCAGAGACGCGCGCGAGGTCTTCTTGACCGGCGCGTCGCCGCCCTGCATCAGCGCGCGGATCGCGGTCGGCGCGGTGTAGAAGATGTTGACCTTGTGCTTGTCGATGACGTTCCAGAACCGCGAATTGTCCGGGTAGTTCGGCACGCCTTCGAACATCAGCGTGACAGCGCCATTGGCCAGCGGTCCATAGAGGATGTAGCTGTGGCCGGTCACCCAGCCGACGTCGGCGGTGCACCAGTAGACGTCGCCGTCGTGATAGTCGAACACGTATTGGTGCGTCATCGCGGCATAGACGAGATAGCCGCCGGTGGTGTGCAGCACGCCCTTGGGCTGGCCGGTCGAGCCTGACGTATAGAGGATGAACAGCGGATCCTCCGCATGCATCGGTTCGCACGGGCACTCGGTGGTCACCATCTCCGCGGCCTCGTGGTACCAGAGGTCGCGGCTCGGGTTCATCTCGATCTTGCCGCCGGTGCGCTTGACCACCACGACCCAGTCGACATTGTCGACCTTGTTCAGCGCCGCATCGACGTTGGCCTTCAACGGCACCTTGCGGCCGCCGCGCAGGCCTTCGTCGGCGGTGATGACGATCTTGGAGTCGCAATCCTTGATGCGCTGGGCGAGCGAGTCCGGCGAGAAGCCGGCGAACACCACCGAGTGGATGGCACCGATGCGGGCGCAGGCCAGCATCGCGTAGGCGGCCTCGGGGATCATCGGCAGGTAGATGGTGACGCGGTCGCCCTTCTTGACGTTACGGTTGCGCAGGATGTTGGCCATCCTGCACACTTCGTCGTGCAGCTCGCGATAGGTGATGTGCTTGGACTGAGAGGGATCGTCGCCTTCCCAGATGATCGCGGTCTGGTTGGCGCGGGTGGCGAGATGGCGGTCGATGCAGTTGTAGGCCGCGTTGAGGACGCCGTCCTCGAACCATTTGATCGAGATGTGGCCGGGCGCAAAGGAGACGTTCTCGATTTTCGTCGGCGTCTTGACCCAGTCGACGCGCTTGGCCTGCTCGGCCCAGAAGCCGTTGGGATCCTTGATCGAGCGCGCGTACATCTCCTGGTACTTCGCGTCGTCGACAAAGGCGCGTTTCGTCCACTCGGCCGGAACGTCGTAGATCTTCTCGGACATTTCACACCCTCCACCATGCGGCCTGCGGATGAACCCCGTCACAGGCCGTCGTTGTTTCCACTATGCGTCCGCGTACCCGGCGGCGACAAGGCAAGACAAGTAGGACCTTCGGCGGGGAGGCGTTCTGCGCAGGATCAAGGAATTGTGCGCGGAGGTTGCGCAGCTGCGATCCGGCTTGTCGGCGCGCCGCGGGCAGATCGTCAAGGTTACCCGGATTCATCGCGTTGGCCGGTATTTTGAAACCGTTCTGCCCAAATTTAGGGACTCGCCATCCGGTCCATGACACCCTAAATCGCCATGAGGCTGTGGATAACCCCGCCGGAACCAAACCGGACTTCGGGGCATTGAGCGGATAAGCACGACGGCAGGGCGTCTAAAGCAATGATGGATCAGCAGAATTTCGAGAGCCCGCGGGTCGGCCCGACCGATGCCGAGGTTGCGCTCGCGAAATCGCTGGGCCAATGGCCGCCGAAGCCGGTGCGCCGCAAGTTGACCTTGAAGGATCTCGCCCACGCCAAGACCGCCGACGCGCAGGGCAACGCCAAGACCTCGGTCGAGGAACTTGCCAGCCGGATCGGCCTCAAGCTCGGCGACCAGACCGAGCTGACCATCCGCCGGGTCAAGCGCGGCAAGAGCTACACCTTCATCCGTGCCAACGGCACCCCGATCCGCCATCCCGGGACCATCCGCCGCCTGCATGCGATGGCGGTGCCGCCAGCGTATCGCGAGGTGCGCTACGCCCCCGATCCGAACCTGCATCTGCAGGCGGTCGGCGTCGACGCCGCCGGCCGGCTGCAATACCGCTATCACGTCGATTGGGAGAAGGTGCGCGAGCATCGCAAGGCGCATCGGCTGGCCAAGCTGGTGGGCGCACTGCCGCGCATCCGCCGCGCCGTCTCCAGGCATCTCGCCGGCGACGAGCCGACGCGCGAGTTTGCGCTGTCGGCGGTGATCGAGCTGATCGCGCGCACGGCGATTCGCCCCGGCAATGAATCCTATGCGCGGCTGAACGGCACCCGCGGTGCCACCACGCTCCTGAAGTCCAACGTGGTCCTGGAAGACGACGGCCTGGTGCTGGCCTTCAAGGCCAAGGGCGGCAAGGCGGTGCGCAAGGAATGCGATGCCGCCAAGCTGGTGCGCGCCGTCGGCATCCTGCGCGGCGTGCCTGGCCGGCGCATGTTCCAGTATCGCGACGCGCAGGGCGTCGTTCGTGCAGTCTCGACTACGCAGGTCAACGCCTTCCTGCGCGAGATCGCCGGCATCAAGATCTCGCTGAAGGATTTCCGCACTTTGATGGCCTCGGCCGTGGCGCTCGAGACCTTGTCGCGGATCACGCCGGCGGCGAGCGCGCGCGGCCGCAAGAAGCAGATTTTGGAAGCGATCCGCGCCGCCGCCGACGAACTCACCAATACGCCCGCGATCTGCCGCCGGAGCTACGTGCACGACACCATCGTCACGGCGTTCGAGGACGGCATTCTCGAACGCTTCGCCGCCACCCTGAAGGGGCAGCGCTCGCAGACCCGGCGCGAGCAGCTTCTGGCCCAGGTCGTGTCGGCCGTCGCGGCGTAGCGCTGCGATCGATCAGGCTTGCCGGCTAGGCCTGGCAGCGCGGGCCGATCTTGGCGGACGCAAGGAAGCGCGCGATCGGATCGAGCTGTTTGCACGGCACTGCCGCGGTCTTCACCGGCGCAGCCTCGCGCTTGGCCGGCCGCAGCACGGCTGCCTTGCCCGCCGCATTGGTTCTGCGTGCCGCCGATGCCCCACGGCCTTCCGCACGCACGGCCTTCGAGACCAGCGGCAGGCGCGCGCCCTCGTTGAGATCGATCGGGGCCGTTTCGAAGCTGCGATCGGTTTCGCTCAACGTATCAACGCCAGGAATCGATTCGCGGATCAGCGACGACGTCGTCTCGCCAGCCATGTCGCCCGGCGTCACCGCGGCCAGCACCATCTTCGTTGCAAGCAAGCAGCAGATTATCACGAGGCAGAACCCCGCAATCCAGATCGTTCTGTTCACTGTTGGAAACCCCCGCCGATCGCGCCGGACAGTGCAGGACATCCCCTTCCCGCAGCCGGCGCCGTGCCGACCAATCAACCTTAAGAAAGTCTTACTCGCAATATTTTCGGCAGGTTTGGCCGGCCTCGGCTCGCATTGTAGTTAATGCGTGAACAGGATCGCGGCATCGGCCAATGACCGACCTGCGCCGGTGAGTTTCGCGAAGGTTGCGACATCGCGGCGCACGACATCTGGTCCACTGAGTCGGTGAGACGATCTCGATCATCAGGGGTTTCACGGATCACGTTAAATTATGTCGCGAAACTCGCTCCCCCGAGACGGCGTAGCTCGGCCCGACACGACGCAAGAGCGCATCGCTCAGATCAGCATCGGTGTCGCAGTCGAACTCATCATGCGGCTCTGCCGCCGCCTTTCACAGGGAGCTACCCATGTCCAAGCGTATTGCCTATCTCGCTGCCGCAGCCTTCGGCGCGCTGTCGCTGACCTCGACCTTCGTTGCGCCGGCGCGCGCCGAGGAGAAGACCGTGATGGTCGGAGGTGCGGCGATGTATCCGTCGAAGAACATCGTGCAGAACGCGGTCAATTCGAAGGATCACACGACGCTGGTCGCCGCGGTGAAGGCCGCCGGCCTCGTGCAGACGCTGGAAGGCAAGGGCCCGTTCACGGTGTTCGCGCCGACCAACATGGCATTCGGCAAGCTGCCGGCCGGCACCGTCGACACGCTCGTCAAGCCGGAGAACAAGGCGACCCTGACCAAGATCCTCACCTATCACGTCGTGCCCGGCAAGCTCGAAGCCTCCGACCTCAAGGACGGCCAGATGCTCAAGACCGTCGAGGGCGAGCAGCTCACGGTGAAGCGCGAAGGCAAGAACGTCATGATCGTCGACGCCAAGGGCGGCACCTCGATGGTCACGATCCCCAACGTCAACCAGTCGAACGGCGTGATCCACGTGGTCGACACCGTGCTGATGCCGGCGTCCTGACGTCGGGCGTAACCCCGGACACATCCGTTTCTTCCTCCTCGCGGATGTGAGCGGGAGCGAGCCGGGCCCACCCCCGGCTCGCTTTTTTGTGAGAGGCGCGGCGCTGAAAGCACCGATTTGCCCGGTTGAGCCCGTAACGAACGATCTGCATTCGGCGTATATCTGGTCGGAACCCGCGACCACCCCGAACCACCGAGCCCCGTCATGTCCAGCATCGCTGCCACCGATACGACGATCAGCACCTCCCGAACCAAGGTGATCCAGCCAGCCTGGGTCCGCGTCATGCACTGGATCAACGCGGCTGCGATGATCATGATGATCATGTCCGGCTGGCAGATCTACAACGCCTCGCCGCTGTTCGACTTCCGCTTCGACCACAGCATCACGCTCGGCAGCTGGCTCGGCGGCGCGCTGTTGTGGCACTTCGCCGCAATGTGGCTGCTGATGCTCAACGGCTTCGCCTACCTTGTCACGGGTCTGGTCACCGGCCGGTTCCGGCGCAAGCTGTTGCCGATCTCGCCATCGTCCGTCATCGCCGATCTCAAGGCCGCGCTGACGTTCAAGCTCTCCCATGACGATCTCTCCGCCTACAACGCCGTGCAGAAGCTGCTGTATCTCGGCATCATCGCGGTCGGCATCGTCGTCGTGCTCACGGGCCTGTCGATGTGGAAACCGGTGCAGCTGCATTGGCTGGTCAGCCTGTTCGGCGACTACCCGGCGGCACGCTACGTTCACTTCGTCTGCATGGCGCTGATCTGCGCCTTCCTGGTGATCCACATCGTGCTTGCGCTCTTGGTGCCGAAGAGCCTGCGCGCGATGATCATCGGCCGTTGAGAGGAGAGACAGTCATGGCGAAACGTCCGTTCCTCATTCCCGGCGTCGACAAGCGGCTCCTGATCAAGGATTCGCTTAAGGCGATGCCCGATCTCACCCGGCGCCGCTTCATCACCGGCGGCGCCAGCCTCGGCGCGCTGACCCTGCTCACCGGCTGCGACGTCGTCGACGGCGACACCGCCGAGGAGCTGCTCAAGAAGGTCTCCAAGTTCAACGACGCCGTGCAGTCCTGGATGTTCAATCCGGACGCGCTGGCGCCGACCTTCGCGGAGAGCGCGATCACAAAGCCGTTTCCGTTCAACGCCTACTACACGCTGGACGAGGCGCCTGACATCGACGCTGCCGACTGGAAGCTCGAGGTGCGTGGCCTCGTCGACAACAAGAAGTCGTGGACGCTCGACGAGCTGCACGCGCTGCCGCAGGTCACGCAGGTGACCCGCCACATCTGCGTCGAAGGCTGGAGCGCGATCGGCTCCTGGACCGGCACGCCGTTGCGCGACTTCCTCAAGCTGATCGGCGCCGATACCCGCGCCAAATACGTCTGGTTCAACTGCGCCGACAAGGACGGCTACAACTCGCCGCTGGACATGCGCACCGCGCTGCATCCGCAGACCCAGATGACCTTCAAGTTCGCCGACCAGATCCTGCCGCGCGCCTACGGCTTCCCGATGAAGATCCGCGTCCCCACCAAGCTCGGCTTCAAGAACCCGAAATACGTCGTCGCGATGGAAGTCACCAACGACTACAAGGGCGGCTATTGGGAGGACCAGGGGTATAATTCGTTCAGCGGGAGTTAGGGCTCTAACTGATAAAACCCAGCTGGCGACCACGATCTCTGGTGTCGTCCCTGCGAACGCAGGGACCCATAGCCACCGGCGGTGATGAGGCAGGCAACTGCTAGTCACGTCCCTCGATAGCATCCGCGGTATGGGTCCCTGCGTTCGCAGGGACGACACCGTGTATCAGGCGCGATTCGTCCGCTTCAGCTTCCCCTGCATGGCCGCCATCACCGCGCCTAACAGCAACAGCGCCGCCGACACATTCAGCGCATAAGTCAGACTCCCCATCGCATCGGTGATCGCGCCGACGACGAACGGGCCGAGGGTCTGGCCGATGCCGAACGAGATGGTCAGTGCGGCGATCGCGCGCGGCCAGGCGCTCTGCGGCAGGTTGAAGCGTGCGAACGCCGTCGTCGCCGTGGTGACGGTCGAGAACGCGATGCCGAACACCGCCGCCGACAGCGCCAGCATCGCCGGCGTGTGACTGAGCGCCGGCAGGCCGGCGCCGATGGCGTTGATGATGAGGATGATTGCGGTCGGCCGGCCGCCGCCATCCCAGGCCAGCACGCGGCGCCAGACCCACGGCGTGGTGAAGCCAGCCAGCCCGATCAGACACCAGAATGCCGATTGCGCCGCCGCCCCGCCGCCGAGGTCGCGCACATAGGCGATCATGAAGGTCAGATAGGCGATGTAGCCCGCGCCATAAAGGAAGTAGCCGAACAGATAGATCGCCATCGGCCGCAGCGAGACGCGGTCCGCGCGGCTCTCCGGCATCGCGGCGCTCGCCGGCATCCGCATCAGCAGCAGCGGCACGATCAGCACGGCGCCGAGCGCCGCGAGCGTCCCCCATACGATCCACCATGAGCCGGGCCCGAACGCCTGCAGCACGAACGGCGCGATCAGGCCGGAGACGACGATGCCGAGCGGCGGCCCGGCATAGAACAGGCTCAGCACGAAGCTCGCTTGCGCCGGCCGCGCCAATGCAACCCGCGCCGCCAGGGCGCCGCCCGCGACGAGGGCCACGCCGGCGCCGATGCCGGTCACCAGCCGCGCCAGGCTGAGCGCGATGAAATCGCCGGTCAGGGCGCACACCACGAGCGAAGCCAGCGCCGCCAGCGTTCCGCCGCGCACCGCGGCCAGCCCGCCGAAACGCCGCGCCAGTTGCGAGGCGATCAGGGCACCGATCAGATAGCCGGCGGCATTGACCGTGTTCATGAAACCCGCGGCCGAATACGACCAGTGCAGGCTGTCCCGCATGTCCGGCAGCACCAGCGCATAGGCGAAGCGGCCGATGCCGAGACCGATGATCGGGCCGAGCGACAGCGTGAGATTGAGCCGTGCCGGATGGGCCGGAGGCGGATCGGACGGGGGATTTAGCAAGAAATGCTCCGGCGCAGCGATCGTCGGGCAGTCCATGCTCTTCGGCCGCGATCCCGGAGAACATAGCAGCTCGGCGCGCCGCTCCAGAAGACGCGCGGCGGCAATGGTGGCTTGCCAACCGTGCAGGAGGGCTTTAGCACTCGCGCGGATTTTTCGTTCCCGTCATTGCCGGCACGGCCGGCAATCCAGCCCTTCGAATGATGGATGCCCGGGTCAGGCCCGGGCATGACAAGCCCGGTGAGGATAAAGACCATGGCGACCCACAAGCTCCTTCTGCTGCCCGGCGACGGCATCGGCCCCGAAGTGATGGCGGAGGTGAAGCGGCTGATCGGCTGGCTCAACGCCAAGGGGCTTGCCTCGTTCGAGACCGAGGACGGCCTGGTCGGCGGTGCTGCCTATGATGCCCATGGTGCGTCGATCTCCGAGGCCGACATGACCAAGGCCAAGGCGGCGGACGCCATCATCTTCGGCGCCGTCGGCGGCCCGAAATGGGATGGCGTGCCCTATGACGTCCGTCCCGAGGCCGGCCTGCTGCGCCTGCGCAAGGATCTCGGCCTGTTCGCCAATCTGCGTCCCGCCGTGTGCTATCCGGCGCTGGCCGATGCCTCCAGCCTGAAGCGCGAGATCGTCGAGGGGCTCGACATCATGATCGTGCGCGAGCTCACCGGCGGCGTCTATTTCGGCGAGCCCAAGACCATCACGGATCTCGGCAACGGCCAGAAGCGCGCCATCGATACCCAGGTCTACGACACCTACGAGATCGAGCGCATCGCCCGCGTCGCCTTCGATCTGGCGCGCAAGCGCCGCAACAAGGTGACGTCGATGGAGAAGCGCAACGTCATGAAGTCGGGCGTGCTCTGGAACGAGGTCGTCACATCAGTGCACGTGCGCGAGTACAAGGACGTCACGCTCGAGCATCAGCTCGCCGACTCCGGTGGCATGAACCTCGTGAAGTATCCGAAGATGTTCGACGTCATCGTCACCGACAACCTGTTCGGCGACATGCTGTCGGACATCGCGGCGATGCTGACCGGCTCACTCGGCATGCTGCCGTCGGCCTCGCTCGGCGAGGTCGACGCCAAGACCCACAAGCGCCGCGCGCTGTATGAGCCGGTGCACGGCTCCGCGCCTGATATCGCCGGCAAGGGTCTCGCCAACCCGATCGCGATGCTGACCTCGTTCGGCATGGCGCTGCGCTACTCGTTCGACCTCGGCGCCCTTGCCGACAAGCTCGACGCCGCGATTGCCGCGGTGCTGGCGTCAGGCCTGCGCACCGCCGATATCAAGGCCGAGGGGTCGACGCCGGCATCGACCACGCAGATGGGCGAGGCGATCATCAAGGAGCTGGAGAAGCTCACGGCGTAGTTGGACGTCGCTCGTTCGAGCTGAGCTGTTGCCGCGTTCGCGGTCTGCTCCCCTCCCCCTTGCGGGGAGGGGTCGGGGGTGGGGGTCCACACCCAGTGAACTCCGCTTCGGCCACTGTCTTATCTTCCAGATTATCACCGCCTGTGATTGGCCTCGATGCGCTTCGATCAAAGCGCGTCCGTCGCGCTTCTCAGCACAACCTCATCACGGAGAGCATCGCCCGGGGACCCCCACCCCCGACCCCTCCCCGCAAGGGGGAGGGGAGCGCACCGCCGTCGTCGAGAGAGCTCGAATCCAGCTCACGGAAAAGTCGTGTTCGGGTCGAGCGCGATGAGGCGAGTCGTCGCGATCCGCGATCGTCTCCCGTGTTCCAATTGAACGCGCATCCAACCGGACCCGCGCCTGTCTATTTTACCTATAGACTTTCATCCCCGGATGAATAGCCTGACCACAAAGCCGCGCCATTCCTGAAATGGACGCAGGTGCGCAGACGTCGGAGACGACGAATGCGAGGGTCGGGGAGGACGAATGTGATCACGACCGCGATGCGCTGTGTCGCTCGTGATGGTTGGTGTGCCAGGCAACCTCATGGCCATGGCGCCGCAGCGTCCGCGATACGCGCCGCGACATGCGGTGACGCATGACTGCGCCGCTGATTTCCGTTCACGGCCTGTGCAAGAGCTTTCCCGGCGTCCGGGCGCTGCACAATATCAGGTTCGAGCTGCTCGCGGGCGAGGTCCATGCCGTGATGGGCGAGAACGGCGCCGGCAAATCGACCTTGATGAAGATCCTGGCCGGCGTCTACCGCAAGGACAGCGGCGACATCCTCTATGACGGCGCGAGCGTCGACTTTCCGAGCCCGCGCGAGGCGCAGGCCGTCGGCATCGGCATCATTCATCAGGAACTGCAGCTGATGAATCACCTCACGGTGGCGCAGAACATCTTCATCGGACGCGAGCCGACGACGGCGTTCGGGCTGCTGCTCGACGAGAACAGGCTGAACCGGCGGGCCGCGGAGCTGCTCGGTCATCTCAATCTGTCGATCGATCCGCGCACCGTTGTCGGCGGGCTGACGGTCGCCAGGCAGCAGATGGTGGAGATCGCCAAGGCGCTGTCATTCAATTCGCGCGTCCTGATCATGGACGAGCCGACCGCGGCGCTGAACAACCGGGAAATCGCCGAGCTGTTCAAGATGATCCGCGAGTTGAAGGCGCGCGGCGTCGGCATCGTCTACATCTCCCACAAGATGGACGAGCTGAAGCAGATCGCCGATCGCGTCACCGTGCTGCGTGACGGCGAATATGTCGCCACCGTGCCGACCGCGACGACCACGATCGAGACCATCATCGGCATGATGGTGGGCCGCAGCTTGAGCGATGCGCGCGTGGCGGGCGCCGCACCTGCGGGCGAGATCGCACTCGAGGTGCGCGGGCTGAATTGCGGGCCGCTGGTGCGTGACGTCAGCTTCACCTTGCGCAAGGGCGAGATTCTCGGCTTTGCCGGCCTGATGGGCGCCGGCCGCACCGAGGTCGCGCGCGCGATCTTCGGTGCCGACGCGCCGCCGTCTGGGGAGATCCGCGTCAACGACCGCAAGGTCACGATCCGCACGCCGGCGCATGCGGTCGCCCACGGCATCGGCTATCTCTCCGAGGATCGCAAACGCTTCGGCCTTGCCACCGGCATGGACGTCGAATCCAACGTCGTGATGTCGAACCTCGCGAACTATCTGTCATTGAGCTTTCTGCTCAGGAAGCGCGCGATCCGCGACACCGCCGGCCGCTTCATCAAGATGCTGAACATTCGCACGCCGTCGGCGGCGCAGCAGGTTCGCCTGCTGTCCGGCGGCAACCAGCAGAAGATCGTCGTCGCCAAATGGCTCGATCGCGATTGCGACATCCTGTTCTTCGACGAGCCCACGCGGGGCATCGACATCGGCGCCAAGAACGAGATCTACCGGCTGCTGCGATCGCTCGCCGACCAGGGCAAGGCGATCGTGATGATCTCGTCGGAGCTGCCTGAGGTGATCAGGATGAGCGACCGCATCATCGTGATGTGCGAGGGCCGCATCACCGGCGAGTTGTCGCCGGACGAGGCCACGCAGGAGCGGATCATGCAGCTGGCCACCCAGCGCGAATCGATGGAAGGCAGGCTCACGGCATGAGCGACCCGGCACTGGTCAAGGACCACAAGGATGTCATCGCTGGCGGATCGGGCGCTGTCGCCGCGCTGCGGCGCCGGCTGCTCGGACCCGCGGCGCTGCAGAAGCTGCTCGCCTTTGCGAGCCTCGTGCTGCTGCTGGTCTATTTCAGCTTCGCCTCGCCGGCGTTCATGCAGACCGACAACATGATCAACATCCTGCAGGCGACCGCGGTGAACGGCGTGCTGGCGATCGCCTCGACCTTCGTCATCATCACCGCCGGCATCGACCTGTCGGTCGGCACCTTGATGACGTTCTGCGCGGTGATGGCAGGCGTGTTCCTCACCTATTGGGAGCTGCCGATGTGGACAGGCGTCGTCGCGGCGATCCTGACAGGCGCGCTCAGCGGCGCGGTGTCGGGCACCGTCATCACCAAGATGAAGGTGCCGCCGTTCATCGCAACGCTCGGCATGATGCTGGTGCTGAAGGGGCTGGCGCTGGTCGTCTCCGGCAGCAAGCCGATCTATTTCACCAACACCGAGAACTTCTCGATGATCTCGCAGGACTCGCTGCTCGGCGCTGTCGTGCCGGACCTGCCGATTCCCAATGCGGCCTTGATCCTGTTCGTCATGGCGATCCTGGCGGCCGTCGTTCTCAACCGCACCGCGCTAGGTCGCTACACCTTCGCCATCGGCAGCAACGAGGAGGCGGTGCGGCTTTCCGGCGTCAATGTCGACCGCTGGAAGATCATCATCTACGGCCTCGGCGGCGCCATCTGCGGCGTGGCCGGTCTCCTGATCGCCTCGCGCATCAATTCCGCGCAGCCCGCGCTCGGCCAGGGCTATGAGCTCGATGCGATCGCCGCCGTCGTGATCGGCGGGACGTCGCTGAGCGGCGGCACCGGCACCATCCTCGGCACCATCATCGGCGCCTTCATCATGAGCGTCCTGACCAACGGCTTGCGGATCCTGTCGGTGGCGCAGGAATGGCAATTCGTCGTCACCGGAATCATCATCATTCTCGCGGTGTATGCGGACATGCTCCGCCGAAACCGCGCCTGACCCTAAAGGAGAACCGGCGGACAATCATCGTCCGGAGTCGTCCCGAAGACTGCGCCGCCCGCCGAACGGACGGCAATGACAAACAATAAGATCATCGAAGAGAGCAGAGGAAACACCAATGTTGAACAAGCGTCTCCTGGGCGTCGCGCTGGGCGCACTCATGATTGCGGGAGCGTCTGCCGGCGCACGTGCCGACGACGTCTACATCCCCCTCGTCTCCAAGGGCTTCCAGCACCAGTTCTGGCAGGCCGTGAAGGTCGGCGCCGAGCAGGCGGCGAAGGCCGCCAACGCCAAGATCACCTTCGAAGGGCCGGAGACCGAGGCCATGGTCGACAAGCAGATCGACATGCTCTCCGCTGCGCTCGCCAAGAAGCCGCAGGCGATCGGCTTCGCCGCGCTCGATTCCAAGGCGGCGATTCCGCTGCTGAAGAAGGCGCAAGCCGCCAAGATTCCGGTGATCGCGTTCGACTCCGGCGTCGACAGCGACATTCCGCTGACGACCTGCACCACCGACAACCTCGCCGCGGCCGGCCTCGCCGCCGACAAGATGGCCGACATGATCGGCGATGCCGGCGACGTCGCCGTGGTCGTGCACGACCAGACCAGCCGCACCGGCATCGACCGCCGCGACGGCTTCCTCAAGCGCATCAAGGACAAGCACCCGAACATCAAGATCGTCAGCGTGCAATATGGCGGTGGCGATCAGCTGAAATCGACCGAGATCACCAAGTCGATCCTGCAGGCCAACCCCAACATCAAGGGCATCTTCGGCGCCAATGAAGGCTCTGCGATCGGCGTGCTCAACGGCGTCAAGGAGATGAAGAAGAAGATCGTCGTCATCGGATACGATTCCGGCAAGCAACAGAAGGCCGCGATCCTCTCCGGCGAAATGGCCGGCGCGATCACGCAAAACCCGATCGGCATCGGCAGCTGCACCGTGGACGCCGCCGTCAAGGCGTTGAAGGGCGAAAAGCTGCCGAAGGTCACCGACACCGGCTTCTACTGGTACGACAAGTCCAACATCAGCGACCCGAAGATCTCGGCGGTGCTGTACGATTGAGGTCGGGAATGGGAGGCGACCTCACGCGCCGACGGCAGTGCGCTCCCCTCCCCCTTGCGGGGAGGGGTCGGGGGTGGGGGTCCGCACCCAGTGGACTTGGTTGTGTGCATCGTCTCGCTACGTCTCATGCCGCGACTATCTGTCGTTGGCCTCGGGGTGCATCGATAGAACGGTTGTCGCACTTTTCGACTCATCAGATGGAGCGTCGCCCGAGGACCCCCACCCCCAACCCCTCCCCGCAAGGGGGAGGGGAGCGCGCCGTTGCCGGCGACATGGCTCGACCAACCAACTCAGACGCTGGTTCTTCGCTCATTGCAGGGTGGGCACGCTGCTCGTCGGGCAAATCAAGTGGGCGCAATCTTTGCGATTGTCGCCGACAGGCGGTCGTCACGACGCGTCGAAGGGCTCGAAATCCGCTGCGCCGAACAACTCATTTCGTCTGCGATATCAATCCGATCGGCTCAGCCGCCTGCCACGTAACAAAAATTATCTTTCGCTTTTCCAGAATTCGTGCTTCTCTCACGCCATCCCGCTTCGCTTGCGAGGGGCGTTTCGCGATCGTCACGAGGCGTGAGGCGGGGATGCGGTGGCCGCGAGGGCGCGCAGCATGTCCTTGGATGTGCGGACGAACGAGGCTCTTGCGGACGTGAAGTTGCGTGGTCCTGGCGCCCCGAAGCTGGCGCCAAGTTCGCGACGATGCGAGCGCATCGCGCGGACGACGGTGGCTAAACAGCCGGACACCGGGGAGAGCGCAGAGTAAGCGTGAAAACCATCGCGCAGGGAGGGCCGGGTCGTACCGGCTGGACCTGTGGTTCCTGCCGCCTGCATTCTTTTTCGCAGGCGGGCCACGGGCCTCAGTCGAGGCCCGGCCTTCCCTGCGCCCTTGTTTTGAAGAGGGCGGAACGGATTGTCACACTCGGACGCGAAAGCGGGCGCGAGGCTGAGAGCGCATGTCAGGGTCATTGCGAGCGACGCAATCCATCCGCCGAAGCCTGCCTGGGGCGGAAGTCATTTTGGGTCCCGTCGGCGCCCCCGGATTGCTTCGTCGCTGCGCTCCTCGCAGTGACGCGGAGAGGCTGGTTCACCGCCGAGCCGCCGTCTGTTGCGGGGCAGAGTCTTTCCGGCGTCATTGCGAGCGAAGCGAAGTAATCCAGGGCGCCGACGGGACTCTGGATTGCTTTGTCGCGAAGCCTGTCATCAGCCCGCTTTGCACGGACCCGTTGGCTCCTTGCAATGACCGCGGAGGTCGTGGCCGTAAGTGTCAAGGCGACAGCGCACGGGAGAGCTGTTTGACAGACCCTCGCCACAACAAAAAGCCGGGCGGAGCCCGGCCTTGGTGATCGGATGATGCCGTGGCCCTCAGTAGGGGATCGGAATCCGGGTCGGGTAGCCGCCGAGATCGGACGGCGCCATCAGCGGCTGGCGATCGATCGGCCGGTTCAGGTTCTCGCGCGCGAACGACGGATAGCCGACTGCCGGTGGGAAGGCGTAGTCGCTGAACTTGCGGTCGCCCGGCAGCACCTCGGTGCCGCCATCGAGGAACGAGCGCTTGCTGACATAGATGCGGGTGCGCGGGCCGGACTGGTAGGAATAGTTCGGACCATTCGAATAGACCACGGCGGCGCGGCGCTTGGTCGGGGCGGCCTCGGCGGAGGTGACGGCAAGAGACGTGACGGCAAGACCGGTCGCGGCGATCACCGCCAAGGCCATGACCCGGGTCGCAGCAGAAAAATCAATCATCACGTCCTCTTCCTCGCGCCAAAAGGGGCGGGCGCTCGCCATGCGCATGATTTGGCCCGCACAATATCTGCGTCGGCTGTGGCATCACAAGGTCATTCCCGCGGCCGGGCGCAAGATAAATCCCGGCTGTGGCGGGAAAGTTGCATCAAAATCCGTCACTTGGCGGAATCGTTGCGGCGACCGGCGTCGTCGCCAAACGCCGAAACGTCCAGACGTGCGCGGATACATTCGCCGACGGTTTCAGAGCCGGCCGCGCAGCTTGGGATTGTCGAGCGCCGTCACCCAGTCGCTCAGGGTCCTGGCCTCCCCCGGCCCGTCACAATCGCCGCGGCGCGGCTCGGCCCGGGAAAACAGCTCCGCCAGCGCAGTGTCGTGCCGCGAGGACAGCAAGGTCAGCCGGTTGAGCATGCAGCCGACCATTGCGCGGCGGACCGGCATGGTGACGCCCTGGCAGGACCAGCCGGAGATCCGCAGCGCGGGCTCGGCGATGGTCTTGAAAAAGCCGAGGCAGGCGCCGGGGCCTTCCGGAGCTCCGGCCCGCCGCACCAGGCCGACCGGACCAAACCGGCTCTCGATGACGCCGGCGGTCTCCAGCTCGGCCGCGGCGCCCCGTCCCATGCGGACTGCGAGATCGGCGCGCGGGTTGTCGATCGCATCGCGCTCCGGCCCGATCCGGTAGACCTCGAGCTCGGCCGCTGGCCGGTCGGCCGGCTCACCCCAGCGCAGCACGTCCTTGCGGCCGCCGGCCGGATGGGTCAGCACGGCGTAGGTCGCGGTCCTGTCGGGCTGGTCGGTGAGGCGCAGCGAGAATGCCGGCACGGCGCCCTCCGCCGCGATCCAGCCGGGCCGGACGGGCGGGCGGGCATCATCGCCGCCGTCGAGGGTGTTCCAGCCGGCCATGCCGAGCATGGCGATCAGCGCCAGAGCGCCCACATAGGCAAACAGGCGCGCGAAGGTGCCGCAGACCTCGTCCGTGATGGCCTGGAGGGCCTGCAGGACGGTGGTGCGGGACGGAGCGGCTGTGCTGGCCGAATCGGAATGCATCGAAGGCGCGACATCGTGGTAACGTTGTGTCAGGGACGGTTCTCGCATAGAAGCGCTGCCGCTTCGGTTTCCGCTGACAGGCGCGGCCGGCCATATTTCTTCGGAGAGTGAATGATGGGTTACAAAGTCGCAGTGGTCGGCGCGACCGGCAATGTCGGACGGGAAATGCTCAATATCCTCGATGAGCGCAAATTCCCTGCGGACGAGGTCGTGGCGCTTGCTTCACGCCGCAGCGTCGGCGTCGAAGTGTCCTATGGCGATCGCACGCTGAAGGTCAAAGCGCTCGATCACTACGATTTTGCCGACGTCGACATCTGCCTGATGTCCGCAGGCGGAGAGATCTCCAAGGAATGGTCGCCGAAGATCGGCGCCGCCGGCGCCGTCGTGATCGACAACTCATCGGCCTGGCGCATGGATCCGGACGTGCCGCTGATCGTGCCCGAGGTGAATGCGGACGCTGCCGCGGGCTTCAAGAAGAAGAACATCATCGCCAATCCGAACTGCTCGACCGCGCAGCTCGTGGTGGCGCTGAAGCCGCTGCACGACAAGGCGAAGATCACGCGCGTCGTGGTCTCGACCTATCAGTCGGTGTCCGGCGCCGGCAAGGATGCGATGGACGAGTTGTTCTCGCAGACCAAGGCCGTCTACACCAATAGCGAGCTGGTCAACAAGAAATTCCCCAAGCGCATCGCCTTCAACGTCATTCCGCAGATCGACGTCTTCATGGAAGACGGCTTCACCAAGGAAGAGTGGAAGATGATGATGGAGACGAAGAAGATGCTCGATCCCAAGATCAAGCTGACCGCCACCTGTGTGCGGGTGCCTGTCTTCGTCGGCCACTCCGAAGCGGTCAATGTCGAGTTCGAGAATCCGATCAGCGCGGACGAAGCGCGCGAGATCTTGCGCCGCGCGCCGGGCTGCCTCGTCATCGACAAGCGCGAGCCCGGCGGCTACGTCACGCCCTATGAGGCCGCCGGCGAGGACGCGACCTATATCAGCCGTATCCGCGAGGACGCCACGGTCGAGAACGGCCTCGCCTTCTGGTGCGTGTCGGACAATCTGCGCAAGGGCGCGGCGCTGAACGCGATCCAGATCGCGGAAGTCCTGATCAACCGCAAGCTGATCACCGCCAAGAAGAAGGCGGCGTAAGGGAAGCGACTGGCGAATAGGGAGTAGCGAATAGTGGAATTGAACTATTCGCTATTCGCTCGCTCTCGCGCTCTTGAACTCCTTGGCCGCCTTGTCGAGCACGAACAGCGAGCCCTCGGCCACACCGAAATAGGCGCCATGGAGCTGCAGCTCGCCGGCCTCCACGCGGCTGCGGACGAACGGGAACGTCATCAGGTTCTCGAGGCTGCGGAACACCGCGGCCTTCTCGATCCGGGTGACGAAGTCCTGAAAGCTTTCGCGGTCGCGCTGCTCGACCACCTCGCCGGGCTTGATGAACATCGACATCCAGCGGCCGATGAAGTCGCCCGGCGACAGCGGCGCCGCCTTGTCGACGAAGGCGCGGATGCCGCCGCATTGGGCGTGGCCGAGGATGACGATGTGCTTCACCTTGAGCACCGTGACCGCATATTCCAGCGCCGCCGACACGCCGTGCGCGTTGTCATCCGGCTGATAGGTCGGCACCAGATTGGCGATGTTGCGCAGAACGAACAGTTCGCCGGGGCCGACGTCGAAGATCACCTCGGGCGAGACGCGGGAATCGCAGCAGCCGATCACCATGACTTCGGGCGACTGGCCGCGCTCGGAGAGCTCCAGGTAGCGGCTCTGTTCGGTCGGCAGGCGATTGGCGCTGAAGGCGCGATAACCCTCGAGCAGACGTTGCGGAAACGAGATCATGGGACTTGCCTAAACACATGCGGGACGCCGGAACAAGCCTATCGGCCCGATCGGCGAAATGGTATCGCGGGGCGCCTCGATAAACCAAGGGAAACGCCGCAATGATCCGCCCGCGCCGCAGTCTTCTGTTCATGCCCGGCTCGAACGCGCGTGCGCTGGAGAAGGGCCGGAACCTGCCGGCCGACGGGCTGATCCTCGATCTCGAGGATTCGGTGGCGCCGGACGCCAAGGCCGCCGCCCGCGAGCAGATCGCCAAGGCGGTCGCGGCCGATGGCTACGGCAAGCGGGAACTGCTGATCCGCATCAACAGCCTGGACACGTCATGGTGGAGCGACGACGTCGCCATGGCAGGACAGGCGGCCACCGACGGCATCCTGGTTCCCAAAGTGTCGACGGTCGAGGATCTGCGCCTCGTCAGGGACCGCCTGGCCGAGGTCGGCGCCGATCCGGCGCTGAAGGTCTGGGCGATGATCGAGACCGCACGCGCCGTGCTCGATGCCGATCTGCTCGCAGCGACTGTGCACGAGCAAGGTTCGCGGCTCGCCGGCTTCGTGTTCGGGCCGAACGACATCTCGCGCGAGACCCGCATCCGCATGCTGCCGGGCCGTTCGACGATGCTGCCGATGATCAGCCACTGTATCCTGGCGACGCGCGCCCATGGGCTCGAGATTCTCGACGGGCCGTACAGCGATTTCGCCAACACCGATGGCTTCGCGCAGGAATGTATCCAGGCCCGTGATCTCGGCTTCGACGGCAAGACGCTGATTCATCCCGGCCAGATCGATGCCTGCAACGCGATCTTCACGCCGCCGGCCGCCGAAGTCGCCGACGCCCGCAAGATCATCGCGGCGTTCGAGCTGCCGGAAAATGCCTCGCGCGGCGCGATCCAGATCGACGGCCGCATGGTCGAGCGGCTGCATGCCGAGATGGCCCGGCGCACGATCGCGATTGCCGATGCGATCGCTGCGGCGGGGAAGTAGGAAAGAAGCAGGCGCGGTCAGATGCGCCGGAGGCTGAGGATGTAGTTGACGAGGTCGCCGCGCTGCTCGGCCGTCAGGATGACGTTGGGCATCGTGGGGTGACTGCTCTGCAGGAAGACCTTGAGCGACAGCTCGGTGGTCGAGGGCATGTTGGCGACCGCGACGAAGTCGGGCGCCGTCGTGGTCTGGGTTCGCGCGCCGCTGGTGTCGATGGCGTGACACGTGCTGCACCACGCTTCCGCCAGCTTGCGGCCGGCCTGGACGCTATCCGCGGCGGGCGTCACGCCGCTGGCGTTGTGCAGCCGGATCAGCAGCATGGCGCCGAGCGCGAGCAGGATCGCGGCGCCGACATGGAGCCAGGTGTTGCGGTGCAGGTTCGGCAGGCTCATCGCAGGGCTCCGCTGATGTGGATGGGAGGCGGGCGATCAGTGCTTGGTGAGGGCGACGCCCAGGTGGTCGATGGTCGGGGCGTTCAGACAGTACTCCTCATAGTGCTCGCCGGCCGTGCCCGCGGCAAGATCGCGATGGCAGCGCGGCTTGTCCTTGCACATGGCGCAGACCCGCTCCATGTCGCGCAGCACCAGCGGCTCGGCGCGCCCCAGCGCGGCCTCGTCGATGCCGAGCGCCTTCAGCATCTGCGGCAGCTCGTCGGCGGCGTGCTCGCCGTGACGGACCAGCTCGTCGAGATCGGCCGGCGTCACCTGCAGGTCCATGGCGATGCGCTCGAAATCGTCGCGGTCCAGCTGTCGAAGCTCGCTCAGCTCACGCCGGTGCCGCAGCCATTGCGCGAACGTGTCGATCAGGAACTGGACCCGGGGATAGGGCTTGGCTTGGGCAGGCATGGCTCGTCTCCGATGATTGCCGGCAATCAATCATCGGCCCGGCAAGCGGACGTTGCGGTAGATCAAGCAGCGGTTCGGTTCTGCGGCCCGCGCAGACCTCACGCGCCAAAGCGGTCCGTGGCCCAGGCATACAGGCTGCCGGCGATCGGGGCCTCGCCGCCCCGGCCCTTCGGCGAAATGTGCAGGCCGATGACGCCGGGATCCTTGATCAGGCCGGAAAAATCCGTCGGGTCGAAGAACGCCCTGGGCTCGGCATGGACGGCGTAGAAGCTGCGCTTGGGCAGCGCATGGCGCAGCGAGCCGTGGCGGCGCGCCAGCGCCGTGAGCGCAGCGGGGCCGAAGATCGCGACGCGGATGTCCGACAACCGGTTCGAGCCGCCGCGCAGCCGGCGCAGCGTAAAGGTGAGGCGATGGCGCAGCGACAGCCAGTTCGGCGTCAGCTCGTCCTGCGCCATCAGCGCGTCGAATTCGGCGACGATCGGATCGCCGGGTGGCAGGTACAGCACCGAGTTACCGAGCTGCCGCGGCCGCTCCCAGGCGAAGTAGGGCCGCGCTGGCTCGATCTCGACCGGGCGCAGCAGCAGCACGTCGGCGTCGAGCCAGAGGCCGGCGCTGATCGCCATCAGCCGCATGCGGAAGAAATCGCTGAACTGCAGCGTGGTCCAGTCGCGCCAGCTGCCATCGGGCTGCGGCGGCCTGAGACGTTCGGAGAACGCGAAAGGAAGGATCGCCTCGGCCTCGGCATTGCCGACGCCGTCGGGCAGCCCCGGCAGCGGATCGAAGCTGTAGACGGTGACCTTGTGGCCGGCCGCGAGCTGCGAGCGCAGGCAGGTCTGGCGCAGCCGGTCGAGCGGCCCGCGCCAGAAGGTGACGACCTCGGGCAATACACGCGTCAACGGCGGACCTGCTGGGCTGCTCTCGAAACAAGGCCCCGGACGAGGTCCGAGGCCTGCGAACTCTTGGCCTTCGAGCGGGGCTCAGGCCCAGGCGCGCTCGGCCAGCTTGGCCTCGTAGCTGTCGATCGAGGACTTCTTCTCCAGCGTCAGGCCGATGTCGTCGAGCCCGTTGAGCAGGCAGTGCTTGCGGAACGGGTCGATGTCGAACTTGACGGTGCCGCCGTCGGGGCCGCGGATTTCCTGCTTGGCGAGGTCGACCGTCAGGGTCGCGTTGGCGCCGCGCTCGGCGTCGTCGAACAGCTTGTCGAGATCGGTCTGGGACACGCGGATCGGCAGAATGCCGTTCTTGAAGCAATTGTTGTAGAAGATGTCGCCGAACGAGGTCGAGATCACGCAGCGGATGCCGAAATCGAGCAGCGCCCAGGGGGCGTGCTCGCGGCTCGAGCCGCAGCCGAAATTGTCGCCGGCCACCAGGATCTTGGAATTGCGGTAGGCCGGCTGGTTGAGCACGAAATCCGGGTTCTCGCTGCCGTCATCCTTGTAGCGCTGCTCCGAGAACAGGCCCTTGCCGAGCCCGGTGCGCTTGATGGTCTTGAGGTACTGCTTGGGGATGATCATGTCGGTGTCGACATTGATGATCTTCAGCGGCGCGGCGACGCCTTCCAGCGTGGTGAACTTGTCCATCGGGGCACCTTCGAGAATATCGGGCAGGCCGCTGTTTAGCCCGAATGGCGGGGCGGATAAAGCGCATTTCCTGCAGCTCCGATCTGCGTGGCTAGTCCGCCGCGGCCTCGATCGCCTCCATGTCGTCGTCGGACATTCCGAAATGATGCCCGATCTCGTGGATCAGCACATGGCGGACGATGTGGCCGAGGCTCTCGTCGTGCTCGGCCCAGTAATCCAGGATCGGGCGGCGGTAGAGCCAGATCATGTTGGGCAGGCGCGGCAGGTCGTCATTGCTGCGGAACGGCAGCCCGGTGCCCTGGAACAGCCCGAGCAGGTCGAACTCGCTCTCGGCCTCCATCTCGTCGAGCACCTCCTCGGTCGGGAAGTCGTCGACGCGGATGACGACGCCCTCGCACATCTTTCGGAAATGCTCGGGAAGCCGTTCGAACGTCTCATGGGCCATCGCTTCCATCTCGGCGAGCGACGGAGCTTTCAATTCTGTCCACATTGCCGCCTTCTAGCCCGGCTTTGATCATCTTGCACCTTGGTTCTATGACATGTGTGGCGGTTGCCGTTGACGCCGGGGGTGAAAAGGGCGACCGTCGCGGCGCGCGATTTGGGGGTTGAGGACGCATGAGACAGATGTCGATGATGCTGGCCGGAACGGCGCTGGCAGCGGCCGTCGTGATCTCGATTTCAGCGGGAGCGCGGGCCGAGCAGGCCACCGGCGCGCAGCTGCAGACGGTTCAGAGTGACACGGCGACGGATCTCTCCGCGCAGCGGCGCCCGCGACGCATTCCGATCTACCCCCGTGACGAAGGACATTGGGAGCCCGATGTGGCGCCGCGCTACAATCCGGGACCGAACGCCGTCAGGGTCTGCGACGCGACCTATGTTCCCGAGCATCGGCCGAGCGGCACCGTCATCGTGCCGCATATGAGCTGCTACTGGCGGCGCGGCTGATCCGGCGTTCGTCGCTCTGCCTGCACTGACGCGTGCGACTGGTCTGCGCGACCAAGTCGCCGTCGCCGTGGCTCTCCGAGCACAGTGCCGATATGTCGCGCGGTGCGGCGGAACCGCGCGGGGCATACCGGCATTCTGCTCCGTGCGCAGGTCTTCATGTCCCATTCACGTCGCTCGTTCGAGACTGATCTGCGTCGCGCTGTGGTGACCGCGCCATCAGCATCGCTGGTGAGACGGTTCACCGTGCCCGACGTGATGTCAGGTGATTCAAGGAGAAGTTCATGACTGTGACGAAGCTGTTGGGCATCGCGGCCGTTGGTGTCGTCCTGGCGATGGCTGCGCCGGCAGAGCGCGCGCAGGCGCTGTCGCTCATCAACGCCGGTGCTGCCACTGCCGTGCAGCAGGGCACGGTGCAGGAGACCACACAGGCCCATTGGCACGGCCGTCGCCATTGGCATCCGCGGCGTCACTACTACCCCCGCCATTACTATCATCCGCGGCATCACTGGCGGCCGCATCACTATGGACATCGCCACCACGGCCGTTGGTGAGCTGCGTCCCGGTCTTCTAGGCCATCCTACGAGGCCATGATCGAAATCAAACAGGCCCGCCTCGCGGGCCTGTACGCTGATGATGGGCTGGCAATGGGGTCTGCCATGAAGCCATCCACCAACAAGACGATCAATAAGACCATCAACAAGACTTGGCTCGGGATCGGGATCGTCACGGCGGCGAGGCTGCTCGCAAGTTCTGCTGCGACCTCGCCCGTGGTCGCAGCGCCGGCTGAACCGGCGCCGAGCCGCATCGCAGCAGTTGGGGCCGATGCAAGTGCGTCTCGGCCGGTGCATGCCATGAGGCAGGCGATGCCGAGAGCCGCAGCGCCGCGCTACTATGGCCGTCCCACAGACTACGCGCCGGCTTATCCGCCAGGACCGTTCGTCCTGTTCACGCCGTTCTTCGACTAGGCGCGACAAGCGCGAAAGCCGCGCTCGCCGGCAATGGCGTCTGCACGATCTCGTCACCGTCCCAGCGTGCTACGACCAATGTTGGCGAAGCAGCGGGTCTCATCGCGGTGACCGGCGGCGCGATCGCTTCCCGAATTGCAACGACAACGTGGACAGCAATGCGCTCATCTCTGCCGCGACGCCACGCCGCAGATGCGCGCACGCCGTGCATCACGGAAGTGCATCATTCATGCCGCATTCACGTCGCTATCTCTACGTTCATGTTGGGGGTGCGCCAATCCACCGATCGGACGACCAGCATCGGCGCTGCATGGGTCCATCGTTGCACAGCATACAGGGAGAAGGGACCATGATGAGGATGAAGGACCAGCGCGCTGGTCTTGCTCGTCGCCTCAGTCTTGCGGCGGCGGCACTGTTTGTACTAGCGGGCGCGTCCGGTCGGCCTGCGCTTGCGATGTCGCCGGTGAGTCCTGGTGCCGGGTCCACCGCACAGGCGCCTTCCGCCGGACTGACCGTTCAGGTTCGTGGCCCCGGCGGTCATGGTGGCGGCGGAGGCGGTGGACATGGCGGCGGAGGACATGGCGGCGGCGGTGGTTTCCACGGCGGCGGAGGCGGCGGCTTCCATGGCGGCCCGGCCTTTCACGGCGGTGGCGGCGGTGGCCCGGCGTTCCATGGCGGTGGCGCAATGTTCAGAGGCGGCGGCGGTCCGGCCTTCCACGGCGGAGGAGGACATGCCTTTGGCGGCGGTGGCCCGCGTCCCGTGTTCCATGGCGGCGGCCCGGCGTTTCACGGCGGAATCGGTCCGCGGCCGGTGTTCCATGGCGGCGGCTATCATCATCGTCCGCACTACGGCTACCGGCCGTACTTCCACCATCACCGCCGGCATTTCTACGGCTACCGCAGCTACTACAGCCCGGCCTACACGACGGGTTACTACTATCCGTACCGTCGCTGTCGCGTCGTCTGGACCCATTACGGGCCGCGCCGCATCTGCCACTACCGGCATTGGCGGGGTCATCACTGGCGCCATCATCACCGGTGGCATCATCGTCACCACCGTTACTACTACTGACGGGATGCCGAGAGCGTGAATGAGACAGAGAAGGACGCCCAACGGCGTCCTTCTCTCGTTTCAGCGAGGACTGTCTTGACGCCAGTCAGAGCCAGTTCTTGAACTGCCAATTCTTCACGGTGAGCTTCCACGGCACCAATGTCTCCAGGCGCCATTTGGCAAAGCGGCCAGGCGGCCAGTTCGACAGCCGCCGCTCCTCTTTCGGTGCTTCGGGCTTGGCTATGATCTTGGCCGGCGGTGTTTTGCGGCGCTGGCGTGTCGCATCACGGATGAGGTCGACGTATTCCGGCTTGTTGGCCATGTCAGGCTCCTCGGCACGCTCCTCTGCAGACGCGGCGCGTCCGGCGGTAGGATTGTGCGCGACGAGGTTTAAGAAGCCCTTTCCGGGCAGCGTCGACGTTTAGTTGAAAATGAAAAACGCGATGACTTCGAAGAAGCCACCGCGTTGCTCGCAAGATCGGTCGCCGTGCAGCAATGCTGCATCAGCGAGAGGACAGGATCAGCGCCAGTCGCGCACGTCGACGAAGTGGCCGGCGATCGCGGCCGCCGCGGCCATTGCGGGCGACACCAGATGGGTGCGGCCCTTGAAGCCCTGGCGTCCCTCGAAATTGCGGTTCGAGGTCGAGGCGCAGCGCTCTTCCGGCGCCAGCTTGTCCGGGTTCATGGCGAGGCACATCGAGCAGCCCGGCTCGCGCCATTCGAAGCCGGCCTTGATGAAGATCTTGTCCAGACCTTCGGCCTCGGCCTGCTCCTTGACGATGCCCGAGCCTGGCACGACCATCGCATTGACATGACCTGACACGGTCTTGCCCTCGGCGATCTTGGCGGCGGCGCGCAGATCCTCGATGCGACCATTGGTGCAGGAGCCGATGAACACGCGATCGAGCTTGATGTCGGTGATCTTGGTGCCCGCGGTCAGGCCCATATATTTCAACGCGCGGTGCTTGGAGATGCGCTTGGCCTCATCCGCGATCTGGTCCGGATCCGGCACCATGCCCGTCACCGAGATCACGTCCTCGGGCGAGGTGCCCCAGGTCACGATCGGCGGCAGCTTGGCGGCGTCGAGCCGCAGCTCATGGTCGAAATGCGCGCCCTCGTCCGAGCGCAAGGTCTCCCAGTAGCGCATCGCCGCGTCCCAGGCGGCGCCCTGCGGCGCCTTGGGACGGCCGCGCAGGAAGTCGAACGCCTTCTGGTCGGGGGCGACCAGACCGGCGCGGGCGCCGCCCTCGATCGACATGTTGCAGACGGTCATGCGGCCTTCCATCGACAGCGCGCGGATCGCCTCGCCGGCATATTCCAGCACGTAGCCGGTGCCGCCCGCGGTGCCGATCTCGCCGATGATGGCGAGGATGATGTCCTTGCCCGTCACGCCGTCCGGCAGCTTGCCGTCAACGGTGACGCGCATGTTCTTCGCCTTCTTCTGGATCAGCGTCTGCGTCGCCAGCACGTGCTCGACCTCGGAGGTGCCGATGCCGTGCGCCAGCGCGCCGAACGCGCCATGCGTCGAGGTGTGGCTATCACCGCAGACGATCGTGGTGCCGGGCAGCGTAAAACCCTGCTCCGGGCCGATCACGTGGACGATGCCCTGGCGGCGGTCGAACTCGTTGTAATATTCGACGCCGAACTCCTTGGCGTTCTCGGCCAGCGCCTTGATCTGCTCGATGCTCTCAGGATCCGGGTTCGGCTTGGAGCGGTCGGTGGTCGGCACGTTGTGATCGACCACGGCCAGCGTCTTCTCCGGCGCATGCACCTTGCGGCCGGTCATGCGCAGGCCCTCGAACGCCTGCGGCGAGGTGACTTCGTGCACCAGATGGCGGTCGATGTAGAGCAGGCAGGTGCCGTCCTCGGCTTCGTGCACCAGATGGTCGTTCCAGATCTTGTCGTACAAGGTGGTCGGTTTCGACATGAGCGAATGCTCCCGGGAATGAAGGTTGAAATCGGCGCGTGCCTGGCACGCGAAAAGGCGAACAGAGATGCGCTGCGGCTTACAGCGCGCGCCTAAGCTCTGATGTCGCCGACGTGGCGAAGCGTCCGAAGAACCGCCCGGGCAGCCGGCTGCGATCATCGATGACGACGCGGCGGCAGGCCATGCTGGTGCGATCTAGAACCATTCGAGGCGATATATAGCACGCAGCCGACGAAGTGCGAGATGCGATTGTGCCTGCCGTCATTGCGAGCAATGACGGTATCTCAGAAACAAAAAAGCGCGGGGCCAGCCCGCGCTCTTCGTCAATCCAATGGAAGCAACGATTACTCGTTGACGGCGGTCTGCTGCCGGTCCTGCTTCTCGACGATGCGGGCCGACTTGCCGCGCAACTGGCGCAGGTAATACAGCTTGGCGCGACGCACCTTGCCGCGGCGCACGACCTTGATCGAGTCGATCATCGGGGACAGGATCGGGAACACGCGCTCCACGCCCTCGCCGTAGGAGATCTTGCGCACCGTGAAGCTCTCGTTGATGCCGCCGCCGGAACGGCCGATGCAGACGCCTTCATAGGCCTGCACGCGCGTACGCTCGCCTTCGACCACCTTCACGTTGACGATCACGGTATCGCCCGGGCCGAACTCCGGAATGGTCTTGTTGGCGGACAGCTTGTCGAACTGCTCTTTTTCGAGCTGCTGAATCAGGTTCACGGGTAAATCTCCATCGGCGGCGCGCCCAGCCGGGTCACGCGGGGGCTGCGCTTGTTCCTGCCGTCACTTGCGGAATTGGGCGCTCCTATAAGCCAAAGCGCGAGGCTTGTCACCCGTCTGTCGTGCTTTTTGGCGCTTTTTGGCTGGTCCTCGTTTGTTCTCGGTCCTGCCTGGCGCGCCATTCGGCCCACAGATCCGCCCGCCGACCCTCCGTCAAGGCCTCCGACTGCGCCCGGCGCCAGGCAGCCACTTTGGCATGATCGCCCGAGGTCAACACATCCGGGATGCTCCGACCCTCGAACAATTGTGGGCGGGTGTATTGCGGGTACTCCAGTAGGCCGTCGGAGAAGCTCTCGTCGGTGCCGGATTCGAGCTTGCCCATGACGCCGGGCAGCAGCCGGACGCAGGCGTCGATCAGCACCAGCGCCGCGATCTCGCCGCCCGACAGCACGTAGTCGCCGATCGAGACCTCGATCAGCGCGCGGGCGTCGATGACGCGCTGGTCGACGCCCTCGAAGCGACCGCAGACGACCAGCGGGCCGGGACCAGCCGCGAGCTCGCGCACAAACGTCTGGGTCAATGGCCGACCGCGCGGGCTCATCAGCAGACGCGGCCGTTCCGGCGCGATATCGGCGGCGTCGATCGCAGCTGCCAGCACGTCGGCACGCAGCACCATGCCCGGGCCCCCGCCGGCCGGCGTGTCATCGACGCTGCGGTGCTTGTCGGTCGCGGACGCCCGGATGTCGCGCGCCTCCAGCGCCCAGATGCCGGAGGTCAGGGCGCGGCCGGCCAGGCTCACGCCGAGCGGTCCGGGAAACATCTCCGGGAACAGGGTCAGCACGGTGGCGCGCCAGGGCGCTGAGGGCGAAGCGGTCATGCCGCTCTGTTAAGGCACCAGCGCGGTGAGATCGAGCCCCTGCATCAATGCCGCCGCCTCGACCGCGCGCGGCAGTTCGGCCAGGGCAAAGCTGGTGACGACGATCCGGGAGAGATCGAGCAGGCGCTCGCGTGCCAGCGTTGCCAGCTCTCCGGGCGCGGTGCGTTCGTACATGAACTGGCCGACGACCTCCCAATCGTTCGCCAGCATCTCGGCGAAAGAGAGCGGCAGCGGCGCGGTGGCGCTGCCCATCAGCACCAGCCGGCCGCCGCGCCGAAGCGCGCGCAAGGTCGAGAGGGTGGTCGAGGTGCTGCTGGCCTGGCCGAGCAGATCGAGCGCGACATCTGCCCCGCCGCACGCGGCATGGCGGATGGTGGCGGTGTCCCTGGCCGTGTCGTCGCCGTTGACCACGGCTGGAATGACGCGCGGGCCGAGCGCCTCGGCGAGCCGCTGCAGCGCCTCACGTCGGCGGCCGACCGCAATGATCCGGCCGGCGCCCATCGCGACGGCGAGCAGCACGGCGCCGGCGCCGAAATAGCCGGCTGCGCCGTTGATGACGACGGTCTGGCCGCCGCGCAGGTTGAGCCGCTGCAGTCCGCCGAACGGCACGACGAGCTTTGCGAGCCCCAGCAATTCGGTGACGGACCGGTCGTCGAGCCCGGGCAGCGGTGTGACGCACGCGCCGGGCCAATGCGCGATCTCGGCGAACACGCCGTCGCGCCAGCGGCCCTGCAGGCTCTGCGCGGCCTGGCCGCCGCCCATGGCGGTGAGGCCGATCAGGATCTGCGGCGGCTCGGCATCCGGTACGTCGGCGCGCAGATGCGGGCTGAGGAAGACGAGATCGCCGGGGCGCACATGGCTGACCTGCGCGCCCGCCTCGACCACGCGGCCGACGGCATTGGTGCCGGGGACGAACGGCATTGGTGGCAGAGCGTAGGGCAGGGTGCCGGCGATGATCTTGTCCATGTAGGACAGCATGGCCGCGGCTTCGATCCGCACCAGCACGCCGTCAGGCGCGGCGGGCGCGGTGTCGACCTCATCGAAGCGCAGATCGTTCGGCGCGTGCAGGCGCCAGGCCTTGTGGGTGGTCATACGCGTGCTCCGGTCCGGTGTGAGCGCGTTTCATATCCGGTGTCGTCCTGGCCAAGCCTTGATGTCGCGCAGCGACGTCAAGGCGCAGAGCCGGGACCCATACCGCGTGATCCCCGGAAATGGGCACGCTGCATGTTCCGCGCAATACAGCCTAAGCCGGTGGCTATGGGTCGTTGCTTTCGTGAGGACGACGAGCGGAGTGGGCGGGCTCGATTTCGTTTTCATCCGACGCCGACTCATCGTCTGCCTCGACCTCGGCCGGCAGCTCGATGATCACGCGGCCGCCCGCGAGATCGACAGTCGGGACCACGGCGTTGGTGAACGGCAGCAGCAGCGTGCTGCCGGAGGGCGGGGCAATCTCGATGATGTCGCCGGCGCCGAAATTATGGATCGCAAGCACGCGGCCGAGCGGGACACCGGCCGTTGTCTCCGCAGCGAGTCCGATCAGGTCGGCGTGGTAATATTCGTCGTCATCGGTCGCGGGCAGCCGGTCACGGGACACGTAGAGCTCGAGCCCGTTGAGCCGCTCGGCCGCATTGCGGTCGGTGACGCCCTTGATGGTGGCGACCAGATGATCCTTGGCCTCGCGCGCTTTCGCGACCTCGAACGAGCGCGCGCCGTCCTTGGTCGCGAGAGGGCCGTAATGCAGCACGGCCAGCGGATCCTCAGTGAAGGTCCACAGCCGGACCTCGCCGCGCACGCCGTGCGCGGCGCCGATACGTGCGACGCAGATCAGCTTGGACATCAGGAGGCCTCGCCCTTCGAGACGCGCGCAAAGGCGCGCTCTTCAGGACGAGGGGCCATCTCCTCATGCTGAGGAGCACGGCGCAAGCCGTGCGTCTCGAAGCATGAGGCCATCAGCATCAAGGACGTTAGCCCTTGGCGGCGGCTTCGGCCTGCGCCTTGCGCTCCTTGCGCGGCACGGCCTTGATCGGGTTCTGGCGGGCTTCGCGCTTCTTGACGCCGGCGGCATCGAGGAAGCGGGCGACGCGGTCGGACGGCTGCGCGCCCTTGGCGAGCCAAGCCTTCACCTTCTCCATGTCGAGCTTGAGGCGGGCCTCGTTGTCCTTCGGCATCAGCGGATTGAAGTGGCCGAGACGCTCGATGAAGCGGCCGTCACGCGGGAAGCGCGAGTCGGCGACGACGACGTGATAGACCGGGCGCTTCTTGGTGCCGGCACGGGCGAGACGAATGACGACGGACATGAAAGTTCTCCTTTGAGGTCGATGTGTCGATGCTAACGGTGAATGTGATCGTCATTGCGAGGAGCGAAGCGACGAAGCAATCCAGGGTCGCGCGTGACGCCCTGGATTGCTTCGCTTCGCTCGCAATGACGGGAGTGAAATCATTTCTTCTTTCCCGGAGGCAGGCCGAGGCCGGGCAGGTTCGGCTTGCCGCTGAGGCCAGTCAGACCGGGAAGATTCGGCAGGCCGCCGCGCAAACCCGCCGGCAGATCCTTCGGCAGGTTCGGCAAACCGCCGGGCAGTCCGCCCGGCATTTTCTCGGCGAGCGCCTTGAGCTGTTCCGGCGATGGCGTCGGCATGCCGCCGCCAAAGCCCATCGCCTGCGCGATGCCGGCGAGCGGGCCGCGCTTGCCGGAGCCCATGGCCTTCATCACGTCGGCCATGTTCCGGTGCATCTTGAGCAGCTTGTTGACGTGCTCGACGCTCTGGCCGGAGCCGGCGGCGATGCGCTTCTTGCGGCTCGCCTTGAGCAGGTCGGGATGCTTGCGCTCCTCGCGCGTCATCGAATCGATGATCGCGACCTGGCGCTTGAGGATCCTGTCGTCGATCCCTGCCGCGGCGATCTGGTTCTTCATCTTGGAGATGCCGGGCATCATGCCCATCAGCCCGCCGATGCCGCCCATCTGCGCCATCTGTTGCAGCTGCTCGCGCATGTCGTTGAGGTCGAACTGGCCCTTGCGCATCCGCTCGGCGGCGCGCGCGGCCTTCTCGGCGTCGATGTTCGCCGCGGCCTTCTCGACCAGCGAGACGATGTCGCCCATGCCGAGGATGCGGCCGGCGATACGCGACGGATAGAAATCCTCGAGCGCGTCGGTCTTTTCGCCGGTGCCGAGCAGCTTGATCGGCTTGCCGGTGACCGCGCGCATCGACAGCGCCGCGCCGCCGCGGCCGTCGCCGTCGATACGCGTCAGCGCGATGCCGGTGAGGCCGACGCGCTGGTCGAACGCGCGGGCGAGATTGACGGCGTCCTGGCCGGTCAGCGAGTCCGCGACCAGCAGCACCTCGTGCGGGTTGGTGACCGCCTTGATCTCGGCGGCCTCCTTCATCATGTCCTCGTCGAGTGTGGTGCGGCCGGCGGTGTCGAGCAGCACCACGTCGTAGCCGCCGAGCTTGGCGGCCTCGATGGCGCGGCGGGCGATCTGCGGCGGCATCTGGCCGGCGACGATCGGCAAGGTCGGAATGTCCAGGTCGCGGCCGAGCACCGCGAGCTGCTCCATGGCGGCCGGACGGTAGACGTCGAGCGAGGCCATCAGCACCTTGCGCTTGTCGCGCTGGACCATGCGGCGCGCCAGCTTGGCGGTGGTGGTGGTCTTGCCGGAGCCCTGCAGGCCGACCATCATGATCGGCACCGGCGGCACGGCATTGAGATCGATGGTCTGGCCGTCGTCGCCGAGCGTCTTGACCAACTCGTCATGGACGATCTTCACGACCATCTGGCCGGGGGTGACCGACTTGACGACGGTGGCGCCGATCGCCTGCTCGCGCACGCGCTCGGTGAAGCTGCGGACAACCTCCAGCGCGACGTCGGCCTCGAGCAGAGCCCGGCGGACTTCGCGCATCGCGGCGTCGACATCGGCCTCCGACAGGGAGCCACGCCCCGTCAGCCGATCGAGAATGCCGCCAAGCCTTTCCGACAGATTGTCGAACAATGCCGTATCCTTTGCCCTTGTAGGGCGCTCGCTTCATTGCCGCCCGTCATCGCCGCTTGCTGCGGCCCATGACGACCATATAGACCTCGGCCCGTCGGCCGAAACCGTCAGTCCAAACACGTTTTGCGCCCGAGGGCGCACAGCGCTGTCGGGCGGTGACCTCCGGCCTCCAGGGCCGGGCGGTGGCTCGAAAAGACGAAACTTTCCGAAATTCGGCCGGGTTAAACCCCCCGCGGCCGAAAAAGTCAAGGAAACTTGCTCGCCGCCATCCCGTTGCCGGATCCCGCTGGGCTGCTTACCTCCTGCGCCAGTTCAGCTTTCCCTCGCGAGGACACCCTTGCTGCGCCGTTCCAGGACCTATTCCGGCCCCGTCACCGACCATTTCGACGGCAAGCGCTTCTACGATCCCGACGGCGTTCCGCCCAAATCCCTCGCCCAGGTGCTGCGCTGGCAGTTCGACCGCAACGGCAAGCGCTCGCGCTGGCCGTCCTGGGCGCCGAGCGCACATGCCGACGCGCCGCCCCACAAGGTCGATGGCGAGGCGGTGCGGCTGTCCTTCATCGGCCATGCCAGCTGGCTGATCCAGACCGGCGGGCTCAACATCCTGATCGATCCGGTGTGGTCGGAGCGGGTGTCGCCGTTCGCGTTCGCCGGGCCCCGGCGGCACAACGATCCCGGCATCGCCTTCGAGGCGCTGCCGCCTATCGACGTCGTGCTGGTCTCGCATGGCCACTACGATCATTTGGACATCCGGACCTTGTCTAAGCTGACCGCGCGCTTTTCTCCGCGGGTCGTCACGCCGCTCGGCAACGACCTCACGATGATCGACGCCGACTCCAAGATCCGCGCCGAGGCCTATGATTGGCACGATCGCGTGACCTTGAACCAGGAGGTCGCCGTGACCCTGGTGCCGACGCGGCACTGGACGGCGCGCGGCCTGTTCGACCGCAACAAGGCGCTGTGGGCGAGCTTCGTGCTGGAGACGCCGCGTGGCCGGCTCTACATCGTCTGCGATTCCGGCTATGGCACCGGCGCGCATTTCCGCCGCGTGGCCGAGGCGCACGCCCCGCTGAGGCTTGCGATCCTGCCGATCGGCGCCTACGAGCCGCGCTGGTTCATGCGCGACCAGCACATGAACCCCGAGGATGCCGTGCAGGCCCTGCAGGATTGCGGCGCCGAGACCGCGCTCGCGCATCATCATGGCACGTTCCAACTGACGGATGAGGCCATCGACGCGCCGGTCCACGCCCTGCATTCTGCGCTCGACCAGGCCGGCATCCCGCGTGAGCGGTTCGGCGTGCTCAAGCCGGGGCAGGTGGTGGAGATTTAGCAGGCTGCTGCAGCAAAAAAGGTGTCGTCCCGGCCTTGAGCCGGGACCCATAAACACCGGATCTAATTTTGCGAAGGCTGGCAGCTCCATCTCGCGCGACAATATCCACCGCGGAGTATGGATCCCGGCTCAAGGCCGGGACGACATCGAGTTTGTAGCAGCGCCGTCGGCTCACAACGCCATATGAGTTTGCTGCCCTGAAGTGACGGCAGCCTTACTGCCCCGCCTTGATCGCCCAGGTCACGCTGACCGTGATCGACAGCGTCTCCTCGCCCTGCGCCACCGGTGTCGGGGCCCCAGCAGCCATCGGTGCGGCGAAGGTCTTGGCGCGGAACACCGGTGCGGGAGCGCCGTCCTCGGCGATGGCAAGCGGTTGTCCCAGCGTGACGCCGGCGGCCTTGGCGTAGATCTCGGCCTTGCGGCGGGCGTCGGCGACGGCCTTTTCGCGCGCCTGGTCGAGCAGCTTCGACGGCTCGGCGACCGTGAAATAGATGTTGCCGACGTCGTTGGCGCCGGCCCCGACCAGCGTGTCGATCACGCTGGCGACCTTGGCGACGTCGTGGACCTTGACGGTGACGCGGTTGCTGGCGCGAAAACCCGACACCGACGCATCACGGCTGCGCTCATATTGCGGCTGCAGCGACAGCCGCGAGGTCTGATAGTCCTTGTCATCGATCCCCGCCGCCTTGAGGGCGGCGAGCACCTTGGCCATCGCCGCATTGTTGGCGGCCGAGGCGTCGCGCGCGGTCTTGGCGTCGGAGGCCACGCCGGCATCGATCTGGGCGAGGTCAGGCGGCACCGACAAGTGGGCCTCACCACTCACGGTGATCGCTGGCGTGTCCTGCCGGGCAATGTCGTCCGCCAGCGCCGGCAGTGCGGCAGTGGCCGCAAGCGCGGCCGCAAGAATCGGTCGGATGATCATGGGGCTCACTTCAGCGGCACGTAGACGTTGATGACGAGCTTGTCCTCGGCCGTCTTGAGGGGATCGGTCAGGTACTCCTCGATGAACGTATCCTTGGCTTCCAGCCGACGCTCGTCGAGATGGTTGGTGATCGCCTCGTAGGTGTTGTCCATGTTGTCGTAGGAGCCGCGATGCACGAACTTCAGCGCCTTGCCCTCGGGCGACTGGCCGATGCTCATGCCCTTGCCGAGCGTCTTCGGCTCCTGCTCGACCGGGATTTCGGCGAAGAAGGTGAAGCCGGTGTCGTCGGTCGAGGTGTAGACGATCATGCCGTTGCCCGCCGGCTTGACGCCCTGCTTGTCCAGCGTGGTCGACAGCGCCTTGAAGGAGTCGATCAGCGTGTCGAACGCATTGTCCCAATTGGCGGTGCCCTTGACGAGGACGACCTTCTTGGCCTCGAGCTTGATCTCGTCACCGAAGGCGTCGGCGGCCTGGGCGGGCGCCGCGGCTGGTGGCGTGGTCGCCGGCGCCTGGGCGGCGGATGGAGAGGCTGACGGCGCGGGGCTCGCACTGGCGGCCGGGGTCGGGCTGGCTGCGGGCGCAGGACTGGCCGATGCAGCCGGCGGGGGCGAGGCCGGCGCCGGGACTGCACTCGGGACCGGGGCCGGGGTGGCTGAGGCCGCCGGAGCCGGCGAGGCCGACGGCACCTGCGCCCGGGCGACGGGGCCGCCGAGCGCAAACGCAACCGAGCTCACGGCCAGAACGAGGCGGAAAGTGCTGAGATTCATTCGACTATTCTCCAGGGGCCGTGCTTGCCCGGTTCGTGCCGGCGAACAGCCGGTTACCTAACATGCCCAACGGCGTGGCGTCCCATGACAGATGCGTCATGGCCCTCTGCGGACTGGTCAAGGCCGCGCCTGTGGCCATATAAAGCGGACACAATTTGGATATTTTCATGAGCGCGCTCGCCAACCACAGCTTCGTCAAGATGAACGGCATCGGCAACGAGATCGTCGTGCTCGACCTGCGCGACGTGAAGCATGTCGTCACGCCGGACGAAGCGCGCGCGGTGGCCTCCCGCGTGCCCTACGACCAGTTGATGGTGCTGCAGCCGCCGCGGCTCGACGGCACCGAGGCGTTCATCCGCATCTACAACAATGACGGATCGGAGTCCGGCGCCTGCGGCAATGGCATGCGCTGCGTGGTCCGGCAGGTGTTCGGCAAGACCGGCCAGGCGAGTGCCACGTTCGAAACCCGGGCCGGTCTGCTCAACTGCTGGCAGGGGCCGGCCCCCGATCTCTACACCGTCGACATGGGCGTGCCGAAGTTCGGCTGGCGGGACATTCCGCTCGCCGAGGAATTCCGCGACACCCGCTACATCGAGCTGCAGATCGGGCCGATCGATGCCCCGATCCTGCATTCGCCGTCGGTCGTCAACATGGGCAATCCGCACGCGGTGTTCTGGGTCGGCGACATCCATGCCTATGACCTGGAGCGGTTCGGGCCGCTCTTGGAAAACCATCCGATATTCCCGGAGCGGGCCAACATCACGCTCGCCCATATCATTGATCGCGACCATATCGAGATGCGCACCTGGGAGCGTGGCGCCGGGCTGACCAAGGCCTGCGGCTCGGCCGCCTGCGCGACCGCGGTCGCGGCTGCCCGTCTGAAGCGCACCAACCGCATCGTCCAGATGACCTTGCCCGGCGGTGAACTGACGATCGAGTGGCGCGAGCGCGACGATCACGTGCTGATGACAGGGACCGCGACCTTCGAGTTCGAGGGGCGGTTCGAGCCATCGCTGTTCGCAAGCGTCGCATGAGCGTCGATGTCGTCACCTTCGGCTGCCGGCTCAATGCGTTCGAATCCGAGCTGATCGCGAAACATGCCGAGGCGGCCGGTGCCGACGACACCATCGTCGTCAACAGCTGTGCCGTCACCAACGAAGCGGTGGCGCAGGCGCGGCAGTCGATCCGCAAATTGAAGCGTGAGCGCCCGGCGGCGCGCATCGTCGTGACCGGCTGCGCCGCGCAGACGCAGGCGGGCATGTTCGCTTCCATGCCCGAGGTCGACCGCGTCATCGGCAATGACGACAAGCTGCGGCCCGATGCGTGGCGTGCGACGACACAGGCGTTGGCCGTGCCACGCTTCGGCATCGATGCGTCGGAGAAGGTCGCCGTCTCCGACATCATGGCGGTGACCGAGATGGCGCCGCATCTGGTCGACGGCTTCCAGCATGGCTTGCCGCGTGTCTTCGTCCAGGTGCAGAACGGCTGCGACCATCGCTGCACCTTCTGCATCATCCCGTTCGGCCGCGGCAATTCGCGCTCGGTCCCGATGGGCGCTGTCGTCGACCAGGTGCGCGCGCTCGCTGAGCGCGGCCATGCCGAGATCGTGCTCACCGGCGTCGACCTCACAAGCTATGGCGCCGATCTGCCGGGAGCGCCGAAGCTGGGCCGGCTGGTGAAGCAGATCCTGCGCCACGTGCCGGAGCTGAAACGCCTGCGTATCTCCTCGATCGACTCGATCGAGGCCGATGTCGAGCTGCTCGACGTGCTCGCCGACGATGCCAGGCTGATGCCGCATCTGCATCTGTCGCTGCAGGCCGGCGATGATCTGATCCTGAAGCGCATGAAGCGGCGGCATTCGCGCGCCGATGCCATCGCGTTCTGCAACTTGGTGCGGCGTCTGCGGCCGGACATCGTCCTTGGTGCCGATCTGATCGCAGGCTTCCCGACCGAGACCGACGAGATGTTTATGCGCTCGCTCGATCTGGTCGAGGAGTGTGGTCTGACGTTCCTGCACGTGTTTCCCTATTCGCCGCGCCCCGACACGCCGGCGGCGCGCATGCCGCAGGTGGACGGCGCGACTATTCGCGAGCGCGCGCGGCGGTTGCGTGCCGCGGGCGAGGCCGCATTGCGACGGCGGCTGGATCACGAGATCGGCTGTCAGCGTGAGGTGCTGATCGAGAGCGAGGTGCAGGGCAGGACGGAGCACTATCTGCCGGTGGCAGTGGCTGGCGCGCTGCCGGGTACGGTGCAGCGGCTCAGGATCTCGGAGCATGATGGGGCGAAGCTGTTCGTCCAGCCCGAGCTGTCATCGCCCGGTTCAACCGGGCGATCCAGTACGCCGCGGCCCCTCGGTCGACAATGACTGCCTCTGGCATACTGGGTCGCCCGGTCAAGCCGGGCGATGACGGCGGTGGGTGTGGCGACGGCGCTGCGTCTCACTTCGCACGACCGGGGGCTTCACTCCCCATTCCACCCGCACATCCTCAACCGCTCATGCATGTGCGCAGGTGCCGGCGCCACGACGTGCACCGGCGGTTTGTTCTTCGACAGCGGAATGGAAATCTCGCGCGCATGCAGATGCAGCCGTGGTTCGCCGAAGCGCGGGCCGTTGCCGTAGATGTTGTCGCCGACGATCGGCCAGCCTGACGCGGCCGAATGCACACGGAGCTGATGCGTGCGGCCGGTGACCGGTTCCATGGCGAGCCAAGTGAGCCTGGTGCTTCTCGTTGGTGGAGTCTCGATGTCGCCTCCGCCACCCTGCGCTCCCTCCCCCCTTGTGGGGGAGGGCTGGGGAGGGGGGTGGCTCCGGGCGAGACTGCCTGTGGGGACCCCCACCCCCGACCCCTCAGAGCGAGCTCCGCTCGTCTTGGCCCCGCAAGGGGGAGGGGAGTTGGTGCCGGAAGTGAAAGCCGAGTCTGGCGGCGGTGTCGCAGGCGAATACGACCGCCCCAGCACGCGCCACCTCGTCATCGCCGGCTGCCCTTGCGGATCCGGCTTCTGCCACCAGCCGCGTTCGGCGTTGAGCTTGCCGAGCGGCAGCTCGATGATGCCCTCGTCGGCTTCCGGCCCGCCCTCGACCACGGCCCAATAGGTCTTCGAAATCTTGCTGTGCTTGAACAAAAGCCCGAGCGAAGCCGTTGCCTTGCGATGACGGCCGAGCACCAGACATCCCGAGGTTTCCTTGTCGAGCCGATGCGCCAGCACCGGGGCACGCGGCAGGCCGAAGCGCAGCGCGTCGAACGAGGCTTCGAGATTCGGCCCGCCCTTCGGCCCCTTGTGCACGGGAATGCCGGCGGGCTTGTCGATCACCAGCATCAGCCCGTCGCGGTGGAGCACGCGGGCCAGCATCTCCTCGTCGGTCGGTTGGTTAATGTCCATGGAAACCGTAAAGCGCGTGTGAGCTTTCGTTTGGAGGAGGAAAGGGCTAACACCACGCCATGAACGATACCACCTCCGAAACACCGAAGCTGTCGTGGTGGCGCCGCCTGTCCGCGGGCCTGAAGCGCACCTCCGGCGCGCTCGGGACTGCGGTCGCCGATCTCGTCACCAAGCGCAAGCTCGATCGCGCGATGCTCGAGGATATCGAGGACGTGCTGCTGCGGGCCGATCTCGGCACCAGCGTGGCGGCCCGGATCGCGGAGGCCGTCGGGACCGGCCGCTACGACAAGGCGATCAGCGCCGACGAGGTGAAAGCGGTGGTCGCGACCGAGGTCGAGAAGGTGCTGTCGCTAGTCGCCAAGCCGCTCGTGATCGAGCCCGGCCACAAGCCGTTCGTCATTCTCGTCGTCGGCGTCAACGGCTCCGGCAAGACCACGACGATCGGCAAGCTGGCCCAGAAGTTCGCCTCCGAAGGCAGGCAGGTCATGCTGGCCGCGGGCGATACCTTCCGCGCCGCCGCGATCGAGCAGCTCAAGGTCTGGGGCGAGCGCACCAAGGCGCCGGTGATCGCGGGCGCGCAGGGCTCCGATTCCGCGAGCCTCGCCTTCAACGCCATCACCGCCGCGAAAGAGCAGGGGCGCGACGTCCTGCTGATCGACACCGCCGGCCGGCTGCAGAACAAGGCCGAGCTGATGAACGAGCTCGAAAAGGTCGTGCGTGTCATTCGCAAGGTGGACACATCGGCGCCGCATGCGGTGCTGCTCGTGCTCGATGCCACCGTGGGACAAAATGCGCTGTCGCAGGTCGAGGCGTTTCATCGTACGGCAGGGGTCACGGGTCTGGTGATGACCAAGCTCGACGGCACGGCGCGCGGCGGCATCCTGGTGGCGCTGTCGGAGAAGTTCAAGCTGCCGGTGCACTTCATCGGCGTCGGCGAGGGCGTCGAAGATTTGTCGCCGTTTGCCGCGACGGACTTTGCGCGGGCGATCGCCGGCATCGAGGATTGACGGCACCCCGTGGCGCGGCTCCGACGGCCCGCCGGATCAAGACCACTGCATCAACCGCTGCCGCGGGTGATGACAGCCAACAGGACATGGAATGGACAAGTCGCAGCCGCACCCGCTGTTCAAACTGGCCACCGAGCTCGGCCCGCTGATCGTGTTCTTCGTGGTCAACGCCAAGTTCAATCTGTTCGCCGCGACCGGTGCCTTCATGGTGGCGATCATCGCGGCGCTGATCGCCTCCTACGTCGTGACGCGCCACGTGCCGCTGATGGCGCTGGTTACCGCGGTCGTCGTCATCGTGTTCGGCACGCTGACCCTGGTGCTGCACGACGAGACCTTCATCAAGGTCAAGCCGACCATCATCTACGCGCTGTTCGCGGCCGTGCTCGGCGGCGGCCTGCTGTTCAACCGCTCGTTCATCGCGATCATGTTCGATCAGATGTTCAATCTGACCCCTGCGGGCTGGCGCATCCTGACCTTCCGCTGGGCGCTGTTCTTTGCCGCGATGGCGGTGCTGAACGAGATTGTCTGGCGCACCCAGACCACCGATTTCTGGGTCGGCTTCAAGGCCTTCGGCGTGGTGCCGCTGACCATGATCTTCGCCATCGCCCAGATGCCGCTGATCAAGCGCTACCATCTCGACCCGGCGTCGCTGGAAGCGAGCGATGCGGCGGAAGGCGATGTGAGCAAGGGGTAGCCGCTGCGAACGCCGTCATTGCGAGGAGCGTAGCGACGAAGCAATCCAGGGCTCCGCGTGAAGCCCTGGATTGCTTCGCTTCGCTCGCAATGACGGCGGAAACCTACGAGCCCGCCTTCAGCGCCTTTTCGATTTCCGGCTTCAACACCGCATCGATGTTCTGGGCAGTGATCGGTCCGACCAGCTTGTAGACGATGGTGCCCTCGCGCCCGACGACGAAGGTCTCGGGAACGCCGTAGACGCCCCATTCGATGCCGGCACGGCCGTTGCCGTCGACGCCGACGACGTCATAGGGATTGCCGTAGCGGCCGAGGAAGCGTCGCGCATTGTCGGCGCCGTCCTTGTAGTTGATGCCGATGATCTGGAAGCGCTTGTCGCGGCCGAGGTCGACCAGCAGCGGCGCCTCGTCGTGGCACGGCACGCACCAGGACGCCCAGACGTTGACGATGCTGACCTTGCCCTTGAGCGCGGCCGGATCGAGCCCCGGCACCGCCGTGCCGTCCTTGGCCAATTCGAGCAGCGCCGGCAGCGGCGTGTTCGGGGCCGGACGGCCGATCAGCGCCGATGGAATCCGCGAGGGATCGCCATTGCCGAGGCGCGACCAGAACAGCGCCGCGAGGCCGAGAAAGACGACCAGCGGCAGCAGCATCAGGAATGAGCGGCGGCGCGGCGCCGGCTCTGTCGCGGTCTGTTCGGTCATTGCATGTCCGTCGCAGCGCGGCCGGAGCGCCGGCTGATGCCGCTCTCCTCGAGCGCACGCAGCCGCGCCTTCTGTGTCCGGTAGTCGATCGCGATCCAGCCGATCAGCAGCACAACCACGAGCGCCGCGGCGAAATAGGAGGTCGCGATAAAGGAGGTGTAGGGGCCGAGATCCATGTCAGGCCGCTCCCACGACCCGGCCGGTCGCATCGCCGGCGGGCGCGCTGGTCGTATAGGCGCGTGCCTGGAGCATCTGCAGGCTGCGCACGCGCCGGCGCAGGATCTCGTTGCGCATCGCTGCGACATGCAGTGTGATGAAGAGGAACGAGAAGCCGATCGCCATCACCAGGAGCGGGATCAGGAACGACTTGTCGAGCGCGGGGCCGCCCATCCGCATCACCGAGGCCGGCTGGTGCAGCGTGTTCCACCAATCGACCGAGAACTTGATGATCGGCAGGTTGATGGCGCCGACCAAAGTAAGCACGGCGGCGGCGCGCGCCGCGCGGGTCGGGTCCTCGACCGAGCGCCACAGCGCCATCAGGCCGAGATACATCAGGAACAGGATCAGCACCGAGGTCAGCCGCGCATCCCACTCCCAATAGGTGCCCCACATCGGCCGGCCCCATAGCGAGCCAGTGAGCAGGGCGAGGAAGGTGAAGCTGGCGCCGATCGGGGCGGCGGCTTTCGCCGCGACGTCGGCGAGCGGGTGCCGCCACACCAGGGTGCCGAGCGAGGCGATGCTCATGATGCCCCAGACGAACATCGACAGCCACGCATTGGGCACGTGGATGAACATGATCTTGACGGTCGCGCCCTGCTGGTAGTCGTCGGGGGCCAGCGCCGAAAGGTAAAGGCCGGCAGCCAGCAGGACGACGGTCACCAGCGCCAGCCACGGCAGCAGCCGCGCCGTCAGCGCAAGGAACCGAGTCGGATTGGCGAGGTCGATCAGCGACATGAGAACCTTGTTAACGGCGGACGCGGTTGCAGGCAATCAGCACGAAGCCGCTCGGCAAGAGTTGATCATGGTCAAGTCCCGCCTGTGTTCCGTTAATCCAGCCCGTTCCGCAAACTGGTCGCAGCTGCGAACGGGCCGATCACGAAACTCACCAGCGACAGCGCGCACAGGATCGAGAACGGTGCCCCGAACGGCAGCGGGCCGACGATGGCGGCCTGCGACGCCGCGACGCCGAAGATCAGGACCGGGATCGACAGCGGCAGCACCAGCACCGCCAGAAGCAGGCCGCCGCGGTGCATGGTCACCGCCAGCGCCGCGCCGATCATGCCGATGAAGGTCAGCGCCGGTGTGCCAGCCAAGAGTGTCAGCGCGACAGCGCCGGTTGCGGTGGCGTCGAGATTGAGAAGCAGACCTAACACGGGAGTAGCGATCACCAGCGGCAGGCCCGCGGCGAGCCAGTGGGCCAGCGCCTTGGCGGCGCAGGCGAGCTCGAGCGGTGTCCGGCTCATCACGATCAGGTCGAGCGAGCCGTCCTCGTGGTCGGCGGTAAACAACCGGTCAAGCGTGAGCAGGCTGGAGAGCAGGGCGCCGAGCCACAGGATCGCGGGACCGAGCCGGGTCAGCAGCGCCAGGTCCGGCCCGACCGCGAACGGCATCAGCACGACCACCGTGAGGAAGAACAGCACGCCGATCAGCGCGCCACCGCCAATACGCAGCGCGATCCGGATATCGCGGCGGATGAGGGCACCGAGTGCGGTCATGCGGGGATGGCCTCGGCTGTCGATATGCTGCTCAACTGGGAGCCGAGCTCTCTCCCCCCGCACGCTGCGTTTCCTCCCCCCTTGTGGGGGAGGGTTAGGGAGGGGGGTGGCTCCGGGCGAGACTGCCCGTGGGGACCCCCACCCCCGACCCCTCCCCGCAAGGCGGAGGGGGGCGCGCGCCGATGGAGCGATGTTCGACGCGAGCGGTTCTTGTCCAAATCGATAGAGCGCGTCGTGGGGCACCCCCCTCCCTGACCCTCCCCCACAAGGGGGGAGGGAACGGAGGGGCCGGTGGGCAGGGCCGTGAAGAAGAGCAAGGGCATTACTTAGATCGCTCCAATCCGCAGCTCGCGCGTGTCGATCCCGAGCGGCCCATGCGTCGCCGCCACGATCAGTCCTCCCCCGGCGAGATGCTCGCGCATCAACCCCGCGAACATCGCCTGGCCGGCGACGTCGAGCGCCGCGGTGGGCTCGTCGAGCAGCCACAGCAGGCGCGGCACGGCGAGCAGGCGGGCCAATGACAGGCGACGGCGCTGGCCGGCGGAGAGATAGGCGGCGGGCAGATCGATCGCGTGGGCGATGCCCACTGCGGCCAGGCAATCCGGGATCGGCCTGATCACGCCGCCGCCGAGAAAATCGGCCCAGAAGGACAGGTTCTCAGCGACGCTCAGCGCGGGCTTCAGCGCGTCGCGATGGCCGAGATAGTGCGCCTGTTCGGGCACGGTCAGCTCGCCCTCGCCGCCCTCGATGGCGATGGTGCCGCCAGCCGGAAGCAGCAGGCCGGCGATCAGCCGCAGCAACGAGGTCTTGCCCGCGCCATTGTGCCCAGTCACGGCCAGCGCCTCCCCGGCGACCGCCTCGAAGGCCAGACCTGCGAACACCTCGCGGCCGCCGCGCACGCATCTGACGTCGCGTCCGAACAGCTTCGGAGACAGTGTTGGAGACAACTGCATGGTGCGTCGTAACAGCCCCTAGGGAATTGATGGCTAGCGCGTGAGAATTTGTGGGTGATGCCACGTCGCGGCTTGCTTGTGGCTGTGGCGGCGCAACTAGAAAGCTTCTATAAGCCCGACCTTGATGCAGCACACAATCGCCCGCTGCAAGCCATCCGGCGCCTCGCGCTGACGGTTCTTAAATACCCCTTGAGGGTATAACGATCAATTGGGATTCCCACGCATGACCTCGCTCGACAGCTTCAAGAGCCGCAAGACCCTCAAGGTCGGTACCAAGTCCTACATCTACTACAGCTTGCCTGCAGCCGAGAAGAACGGCCTCAAGGACATCTCCAAGCTGCCCTATTCGATGAAGGTGCTGCTCGAGAATCTGCTGCGCAACGAGGACGGCCGCAGCGTCACCAAGGACGACATCATCGCGGTCTCCAAATGGCTGCGCAAGAAGTCGCTGGAGCACGAGATCGCCTTCCGCCCGGCGCGCGTGCTGATGCAGGACTTCACCGGCGTGCCGGCGGTGGTCGACCTCGCCGCGATGCGTAACGCGATGCAGAAGCTCGGCGGCGATGCAGAGAAGATCAATCCGCTGGTGCCCGTCGATCTCGTCATCGACCACTCGGTGATCGTCAACTTCTTCGGTGACAACAAGGCGTTCGGCAAGAACGTCGCCGAGGAGTACAAGCAGAACCAGGAGCGCTACGAATTCCTGAAATGGGGCCAGAAGGCCTTCACCAACTTCTCGGTCGTGCCGCCCGGCACCGGCATCTGCCACCAGGTCAACCTCGAATACCTGGCGCAGACGGTCTGGACCAAGAAGGAGAAGATGACGATCGGCCGCACCAAAGGCACCTTCGAGGTCGCCTATCCGGATTCACTGGTCGGCACCGACTCCCACACCACCATGGTCAACGGTCTCGCCGTTCTCGGCTGGGGCGTCGGCGGCATCGAGGCCGAGGCCTGCATGCTCGGCCAGCCTCTGTCGATGCTGCTGCCGGACGTGGTCGGCTTCAAGCTGACCGGCGCGCTCAAGGAAGGCGTCACTGCCACCGACCTGGTGCTGACCGTCACCCAGATGCTGCGCAAGCTCGGCGTGGTCGGCAAGTTCGTCGAGTTCTTCGGCCCCGGCCTCGACCATCTCTCGGTCGCCGACAAGGCGACCATCGCCAACATGGCCCCCGAATATGGCGCCACCTGCGGCTTCTTCCCGGTGGACACCGCGACCATCGACTATCTCAAGACCTCGGGTCGCAAGGCGCCGCGCGTCGCGCTGGTCGAGGCCTACGCCAAGGCGCAGGGCCTGTTCCGCACCGCCAAGTCGCCGGACCCGGTGTTCACGCAGACCTTGACGCTCGATCTCGCCGACGTCGTGCCGTCGATGGCCGGTCCGAAGCGTCCCGAAGGCCGCATCGCGCTGCCGGCCGTGGCCGAAGGCTTCGCGACCGCGCTGGCCGGGGAATACAAGAAGCCGGATGCCGCCGAGCAGCGCTTCCCGGTCGAGGGCAAGAATTTCGACATCGGCCATGGCGACGTCGTGATCGCCGCCATCACCTCCTGCACCAACACCTCGAACCCGAGCGTGCTGATCGGGGCCGGCCTCTTGGCCCGCAACGCCGCGGCCAAAGGCCTCAAGGCCAAGCCGTGGGTGAAGACCTCGCTCGCGCCGGGCAGCCAGGTGGTTGCCGAGTACCTCGCCAATTCGGGCCTGCAGAAGGACCTCGACAAGGTCGGCTTCAACCTGGTCGGCTTCGGCTGCACCACCTGCATCGGCAATTCCGGTCCGCTGCCGGAGGAGATCTCGAAGTCGATCAACGACAATGGCGTCGTCGCGGCGGCCGTGCTGTCGGGCAACCGCAACTTCGAGGGCCGGGTCTCGCCGGACGTGCAGGCCAACTACCTGGCCTCGCCGCCGCTGGTCGTCGCCTACGCGCTCGCCGGCACCGTGACCAAGGATCTCGCGGTCGAGCCGATCGGCATCGGCAAGGACAAGAAGCCGGTCTATTTGAAGGACATCTGGCCGACGACCAAGGAGGTCAACGACTTCGTCAAGAAGTTCGTCAAGGCATCGATCTTCAAGAAACGCTACGCCGACGTGTTCAAGGGCGACACCAACTGGCGCAAGATCAAGACGGTCGAGAGCGAGACCTACCGCTGGAACATGTCATCGACCTACGTGCAGAACCCGCCGTATTTCGAGGGCATGAAGAAGGAGCCGGAGCCGATCAAGGATATCGTCGAAGCCCGCGTGCTGGCGCTGTTCGGCGACAAGATCACCACCGACCACATCTCGCCGGCCGGTTCGATCAAGCTGACCTCGCCCGCCGGTCAGTTCCTCAGCGAGCATCAGGTCCGCCCCGCCGACTTCAACCAGTACGGCACCCGCCGCGGCAATCACGAGATCATGATGCGCGGCACCTTCGCCAACATCCGCATCAAGAACTTCATGCTCAAGGGCGCCGACGGCAACATCCCGGAAGGCGGCCTGACCAAGCACTGGCCCGACGGCGAGCAGATGTCGATCTACGATGCCGCGATGAAGTACCAGGAAGAGGGCGTGCCGCTGGTGGTGTTCGCCGGCGCCGAATACGGCAACGGCTCGTCGCGCGACTGGGCGGCCAAGGGCACCCGTCTGCTCGGCGTCCGCGCCGTCATCTGCCAGAGCTTCGAGCGCATCCACCGCTCCAACCTGGTCGGCATGGGTGTGCTGCCGCTCACTTTCCAGGAAGGCACGTCGTGGTCCTCGCTCGGCCTCAAGGGCGACGAGAAGGTCACCATCAAGGGCCTGCAGGGCGACCTGAAGCCGCGCCAGACCCTGTCCGCCGAGATCGTTTCGGCCGACGGCGCGGCGCAGCAGGTGCCGCTGCTCTGCCGCATCGATACGCTGGACGAGCTCGACTACTACCGCAACGGCGGCATCCTGCACTACGTGCTGCGGAAGCTTGCCGCTTAACCAAAGCGACATGCGACAGTTTGGCTCACTCTGAAGTGAGTAGCGGGTGATGAACGAGGCGGCCTATGACAAAGGCCGCCTCCTTTGCGTTTACGGTCTTTCAACTACGTGGGTGGCTTCGCAGATTGTTGACGCGGCAGGGCGCAGCGGACGATGTTCCAGACAGGACAGTGACGATGAGTGGACAGATGTCGTGGTGGACGCGCGCGGCGCTGGGTGTCTGTGCGGTCATCGTGGTCGTCCGTCCCGCCACGGCCGACCCCCGTGCGGTGATCGAACTCTTTACCTCTCAAGGTTGCTCGTCCTGCCCGCCGGCCGACAAGGTGCTCGGCGAGCTGGCACGGGATCCCTCCGTCATCGCCCTGTCTCTCCCGATCGACTACTGGGACTATCTCGGCTGGAAAGACACCTTGGCCGATTCGCGCTTTACGGCCCGGCAGCGGGCCTATTCCAGGGCCCGCGGCGATCGCGAGGTCTATACCCCGCAGGCGGTCGTCAACGGCTCGGTGCATGTGATCGGCAGCGATCGCGAGGCGATCGAAGGCGCGATCGAGGAAACCGCCCAGGGCGGTGCAGCAATGTCGGTGCCGGTCAGGCTGTCGGTCGACGGCCAGGAGCTCAACGTCTCGGTGGCCGCGGCCAATGACCAGATGCCGCGCCGGCACGGCGAGGTCTGGGTCTGCTCGATCTCGCGGGTGGTGCCGATCTCGGTCGGGCGCGGCGAGAACAGCGGCCGCGATTTGACCTATTACAACGTCGTTCGCGGTCTTCTGAAGCTGGGCGACTGGACCGGGGCGCCGGTCAGCTGGAATGTGCCGCTGGAGAAGATCGCCCGTGAGGGCGTCGATGGCACCGTGGTGTATGTGCAGGACGGCAGTCGCGACCGCCCCGGGGCGATGCTGGGGGCCGCCTTTTCCGAACTGCCATTGGCCGGACGGGCCTCAGCAACGGCGCGTGGTCCCGAGCGCTGATCTTCCGTCGTTCTGATCTTCCTTTTCGCTGACCTGCGGCAGGCGCGTCACGTCCATGGGACGGAGGCGCGCCGCAACATGTTCCGGGCTCACGCCCAAAAAGCAAAAGGACCAACTTGCGTTGGCCCTTTGCCTTACTTGTGAATAGACCCGATCCTGACGACCCCGGGGGGCTGGGGGCTGAGGAATCCGGAACCGAAAGGACCGGGCCAACGCACGGGAATCTTATGCCTAACGTCAGGGGCGGTCGCTGGGCGGAAAGACGGCGCGATTATGATTCTGCTAACGATCCCGTGACGGTTGCGTGTTCGCGGAACTCACGCCATCGCAGGCGCAGCCGAAGTTCAACAGTGAAAACGGCCCCTTGCGGCTTCCTGCTGAAGGCGCGATCATGTCACGCAGATGACAGGAGGACGCTCATGAACCTCACCCCGGAGGATGCCGACCCCAGCGAGAACCGCGCGGCGGCGCGCAACACGGCCGCAGCGCCGAACCGGGTGACGTTCGACCGCCTCGAGCTGAACCGCATCCTCAATCTCTACGGTCGCATGGTCGCCAATGGCGAGTGGCGCGACTACTCGATCGACTTCCTGCGCGACCGCGCCGTCTTCTCGGTGTTTCGCCGCGCCTCCGAGGTGCCGCTCTACCGGATCGAGAAGGACCCGCGCCTGGCGCGCAAGCAGGGCATGTACAGCGTCATCTCGGCCACCGGCCTGATCCTGCGCCGCGGCCACGAGCTCGAGCGCGTGCTGCTGGTGATCGCGCCGAAGCCGGCGCTGGTCTGACACGGCGTACCCAGGGGATGGCATCCCCAGGGGATCACATCCCCCAGGGGATCACGACATCACGAGCTGGGTCCCCTACGCAGGGACGTCGCCGCTCCCCGCCCCAAGCGGCCGTTGCATCATGACCGTATCCAGCCAGCGGCCGAATTTCAGCCCGACGCTCGGGTGGGTGCCGATCATCTGGAAGCCGCAAGCGGTATGCAGCCCGACCGAGCCGGCATTGGCGGAGTCGCCGATGACTGCGATCATCTGGCGAAAACCTCGCTCCTCGCAAGCCTCGATCAACAACCGCATCAAGCGCAGCCCGATGCCGCGACGCTGGCTGGCGGGGGCGAGATAGATCGAGTTCTCCACCGTGAAGCGATAGGCAGGGCGGGGCCGGTACGCCCCCGCATAGGCATAGCCCACCACCTGTCCGTCCAGCAGCGCGGTGAAATAGGGAAAGCCGCCGTCTGTCAGCGCCCGGAAGCGGCGGGTCATCTCCGTCAGATCCGGAGGGTCGAGCTCGAAGGTGGCTGTGCCCTCGCGGACGGCCTGGCCATAGATGGCAGTGATGGTGGGAAGGTCGGCCTCCTGGGCGGGCCGGATCTCGATGTCGGACATGGTGAAAGCATACCAAGCCGGACGCGGCGATCAATCCAGCCGCGCGGCATGGCTGCCGTCGTGCCGGCGCCGCGGTCGCAATGACGATTACGCAAACGAAAAGCCCCGGCGGTGAGGCCGGGGCTTCGAAGATCGCTCTTGCTTGAGCGGTTGGATCAGTCGCGCTGGCCGAGCAGCTGCAGCAGCAGCGTGAACAGGTTGATGAAGTTCAGGTACAGCGACAGGGCGCCGGTGATTGCTGCGCGCTCGGCGATGTCGCCGCCCGCGGAGGCGTAGCCGTAGATGTACTCGTTCTTCAGGCGCTGCGTGTCCCAGGCGGTGAGGCCGGCGAATACGAACACGCCGATCACCGAGACGATGAACTGCAGCATCGAGCTCGCCAGGAACAGGTTCACGAGGCTCGCCAGCACGATGCCGATCAGGCCCATGAACAGGAACGAGCCCATGCCCGTCATGTCTCGCTTGGTCGTGTAACCGTACAGGCTCAGCGCGCCGAACGTCGCCGCGGTGATGAAGAACACCCGCACGATCGAGGTGTGGGTGTACACCAGGAAGATCGACGACAGCGAGATGCCCATCAAGGCCGAGAACACCCAGAACAGGAGTTGGGCGGTGGACGGCGCCAGACGGTTGATGCCGGCCGAGATCGCGAACACCATGACCAACGGGGCCAGGATGAACAGCCACTTCAGCGGGCTCACGAACATCGCGTAGCCGAACTGGGTCAGGTACGCGTTGCCGAACTTGAACACGCCAGCCGCCGGATCGCCGGTCACCGACGCCATGTAGACGCCGAGCGCCGCGAGGCCGGTAATGGCCAGGCCGATGCTCATGTAATTGTAGATGCGCAGCATGTAGGCGCGCAGACCGGCGTCGACGGTCGCGGCATCGGCGCGCCCGGCCACCCGGCCAAAGGGTGAACTATAGTTGCGGTCTAGGTCCGACATGGTCGATTCCCGTTGGTTGCCCGGCAGTCCGGTCCTGGCAGGACCTTTAGCCGGTTCTCGAAAAACCCTATCTCATACCCACTGCCACAGATATTAAATTTGCGTCATCGGCAAATCCGCCATCTTTTGGCAGATCTCTTGTTTCGGCAGATCTCTTGGCAGCTCTCTGAGCCCATTCCCTAAATGGGAAACTAGCATATCCGACGCAAGCTTCCACGCGCGGCTGAATGTCGCTCCGGACGCGTCAAAGCCGCATGAATCGCGTTAACCGTGCGGCATGAGCGCGCAAGCTGCTAGAGATTCCTAAGAACCGTCGCTGGCTTCTGGTTGAGCGCAAGGAGCGTGCCGGCCAGACCGAGGCCGACGGTCACGATCAGCGCCGCCACGACGACCAGCGCGGCGCTTGCGCCCTGCCAGGCGAAGCTCAGGGTCATCAGCCGGGTGACGATCAGCCATGCGGCGACCGAGCCGGCGATGACGCCGAACGCGGCGGTGGCGAAGCCGATCATCAAATATTCGAGCGCATAGGCGCCGAGCAGTCGCAGCCTTGTGGCGCCCAGGGTCTTCAGGATGACGGCGTCGTAGACCCGGTGGCGGTGGCCGGCGGCCAGCGCGCCGCCCAGCACCAGGATCGCCGAGATCAAGGTCACCGCGCTGGCGCCGCGGATCGCAAGCGCGAGGTTGGAGACCACCGAGCCGACCGTCTCCATGACCTCGCGGACCCGCACGCTGGTCACCATCGGGAAGGCGTCGGCCACCTTGCGGATGATCCGGGCATCCTCCGCGGCATCGGAGCGCGGTTCACTCAAGGTGGCGACATGCGTATGCGGGGCGCCGCGGAACGCGTTGGGGGAGAACACCAGCACGAAGTTGATGCCGAGCCCCTGCCAGTCGATGGTGCGCATGTTGCCGATCCGCGCCGCGATGTCGCGTCCGAGCACGTTGACGACGATGTCGTCGCCGAGCTTGAGACCGAGACCGTCGGCGATCCGCTTCTCGATCGAGACCAGCGGCGGGCCGCTGTAGTTCTCGCCCCACCAGTTGCCCTCGACGATCTTGGATCCCTTGGGAATCTCGCCGGTATAGGTCAGGCCGCGGTCGCTCTGCAGCACCCATTCGGTGTCGGTCGTTGCCTTGAGGTCCTCGGCGCGGACGCCGCGGGCGGACACGATGCGGCCGCGCAGCATCGGCACGTCATCGACAGCCGATTGCGGCGCGAGGTTCTTGAGGAAGTCGCGGAAGCGGTCGGCCTCGCCCGAGGGGACGTCGATGAAGAAGAACGACGGCGCCTGCTCCGGCAGCTGCGCCAGGAATTGCCGCCGCAGATTGCCGTCGATCTGGGTGATCGTGACCAGCACTGCCAGTCCAAGTCCGAGCGACAGCACCACCGAGGGGGTCAGCGCGCCCGGACGGTAGATGTTGCTCACGGCCAGTCGCAGCATCGGAAAGCGGCTGCGTGGCAGGGCGCGCGCGATCGCCATCACCAGGGCGGCAATGCCGCGCAACAGCACGAAGACGAGTGCGGCGGCGACCACGAACACCGCGGCAATGCGCTTGTCGTAGGACAGCCCGATCACGACCGCGATCAGCAGCGCGACCGTGCCTGCGATCAGCACCAGGTAGCTCCAGCGCGGCCGGTGCCATTCGGCGATCACGGCCTCGCGGAACAGAGCGGCCACCGGCACGTCACGGACGCGGCCGAGCGGCCACAGACCGAACGCAAGTGCGGTGAGCAGGCCGTAGACGAAGGAAAGCGCCAGCTCGTCCGGATGGACCGCCGCGACGACCGGCAGCGGCAGGATCTTGCCGAACAGGCCGACGATGGCGAAGGGCAAAGCGGCGCCGGCGCAGAGTCCGATGATCGAACCGATCGTGGCGAGCACCATCACCTGCACGAGATAGATGCCGAACACGTCGCGGCTGGTGGCGCCGAGCGCCTTGAACGCGGCGATCACCTCGGTGCGGCGGTCGACATGGCTCTTGACCGCATTGGCGACGCCGACGCCGCCCACCAGAAGCGCGGCGAGGCCGACCAGGGTCAGGAATTGGGTGAAGCGGCCGATGGTCCGCTCCAGCTGCGGCGAGGCATTGCTGCGGCTGCGGATTTCCCATCCCGCCGATGGCAAGGTCAGGCGGGTGTCGGCAATGAACGACGCCGCGGCGTGATCGTCGGTTGCGTTGTCGGGCAGCCGGACCCGGTAGGTCCAGCGCACCAGGCTGCCCGGCTGCAGCAGCGGCGTTGCACGCAAGCCAGCTTCGCTGATCAGGAAGCGCGGCCCGAGCCCGATGCCGCCGGATAATTTGTCCGGCTCGGACTGCAGGGTGCTGCGAATCTGAAAGCGGATTGTGTCGATCGTGACGGTATCGCCGACCTTGAGATCGAGCCGCGCCAGCAGGGCCGGATCGGCCGCGGCCCCGAACGCGCCGTCGCGCTCGGCCAGGATGTCCGCCAGCGGCAGGTCGGGCTGCAGCTCGGCCTTGCCGAGCAGCGGGTAGGCGCCGTCGACGGCTTTGAGCTCGACCAAAGCGAGCTTCGCGTCGCTCGAGCGCACCATCGCCCGCAGGGTCGCGGCCAGCGACACCTGCCCGCGCGAGCGCAGGAATTCAATCTCCTCAGGCTTGGCCTCGCGCTGAAACAGCGAGAACGCGACGTCGCCGCCGAGCAGCGTGCGTCCTTCACGGACGAGGCCGTCATTGAGGCTCGCCGCCACCGAGCCGACGCCCGCGATCGCCAGCACGCCGAGCGCGATGCACGCGATGAACACGTAGAAGCCGCGCAGGCCTCCGCGCAGCTCGCGCAAGGCGTAACGCACAGGCAGCGCGGTCATGCGGCCGCCCGCGATCGGTTCGGATACCGTGCTCATGCGTCGGCTTGCTCGTGTGCGTCGCTCTCGCTTTCGATCCGTCCGGAGCGGAGCCGCACCACGCGGTCGCACCGATGCGCGAGGCCGCTGTCATGGGTCACGAGAACCAGCGTCATGCCGCGCTCGGCATGCTTGGTGAACAGGAGGTCGACGATCTGCCGGCCGGTGGTCTCGTCGAGATTGCCGGTCGGCTCATCCGCCACCAGGATGGCCGGATCCGGCGCCAGCGCCCGGGCCAGCGCCACGCGCTGCTGCTCGCCGCCCGACAGCTGCGTCGGGTAGTGATGCAACCGGTGGCCGAGGCCAACCGACTCGAGCTCGCGCGCGGCGCGCTCGGCCGCGCCGGCATGGCCGGCCAGCTCGAGCGGCACCGCCACATTCTCCAGCGCGGTCATGGTCGGGATCAGGTGGAAGGACTGGAAGACGATGCCGACCTGGCGGCCCCGGAACCGGGCCAGCGCGTCCTCGTCCAGGGCATTGAAAGCGGTCCCGTTGACCACCACCTCACCCTTGTCTGGACGTTCCAACCCCGCCATCACCATCAGCAGCGTGGACTTGCCGGATCCCGAGGGTCCGATCAGGCCGATCGTCTCGCCCTGTCCGACCCGCAGGCTGATGTCCTTGAGGATATGAACCCGCGCCGCCCCGGTGCCGAGCGAGAGGTTGACGTTGGAGATGGTAATGGTGTCCGGCCCGAGGCCGGCCAAATGCGAGGTTTCGATGAGACTGTCCATGGCTCGGTCATATGGCAACTCCGCAAGCCGGGTCGAGAGGCGCGGACATTTCTTCGTGCACATACTCGTGTTGATGCTCGCCTTGATGACAACAGGTCCGGCCCGTGCGGGCGCCGAGACCGTCAAGCCGATCAAGCTCGTCGTGCTCGGCGACTCCTTGAGCGCGGGCCTCGGTCTGTCCGCCTCGGATTCGTTTCCGGCCAAGTTGCAAAAGGCGTTGCAGGCCGGGGGGCTGCCGATTGACCTGACCAATGCCGGCGTGTCCGGGGACACCTCGTCCGGCGGTCGCGACCGGCTCGACTGGTCGGTGGCGGACGGCACCGAAGCCGTCATCGTCGAGCTCGGCGCCAACGATGCGCTGCGCGGCATCGATCCCGCAGTGACGCGCAAGGCTTTGACTGAGATCGTGACCCGGCTGAAGGCGCGCGGCATCGCCGTCATGCTCTGTGGCATGCTGGCGCCGCCGAATTACGGCAGCGACTACGCCGCGAAGTTCAACGCAATCTATCCCGATCTCGCGAAGGAGTTCGGCGTGCGGCTGTATCCGTTCTTCCTCGACGGCGTCGCCGCCGACGCCAAGCTGAACCAGGCAGATGGTATCCACCCGACTGCAGCCGGGGTCGACATCATCGTGTCCCGGATGTTGCCTACGGCAGAAGCATTCCTGCGTCCGCTTCGTGGGCAATGATGGAACGACGCCACGGGCCGATCATTTGCGATAACCATAGGAACAGGGTTTTCCGCAGCTTTTCCCTGGGGTGTCGCCCCGTGCGTCGCGGAGTCATATAAATTCGGTAAGGATTATGCATCGACGATTCGTCGTCGGTTGCTTCTTCAAGGCATGATCTCGTCAATTTTCGGGGTCAGCCTCCAGCATCGGGAGTCCCGAAACGATGCCGCGTCTGTTTACTGGACTGGAAATCCCGGACGAGGTCGGCCACACGCTGTCCGGCTTGCGGGGCGGTCTCCCCGGCGCCCGCTGGATCGATCCCGAAAACTACCACGTCACATTGCGCTTCATCGGTGACATCGACGGCGCCTCGGCCAACGAGATCGCCGCCATGCTGTGGCGGGTCAACCGCAAGCCGTTCGAAGTCACCGTCCAGGGGCTCTCCAGTTTCGGCGGCCGCAAGCCGCGCGCTGTCGTCGCCAACATCGCGCCGAGCCGGCCTCTCATCGAGCTGCAGGCGGAGCTCGAGCGGATGATGCAGCGGATCGGCCTCGACCCGGAGGGCCGCAAGTTCGTGCCGCACGTGACGCTGGCGCGGCTGCACGACGCCTCGAGCCAGGACGTCGCGGACTATCTTTCGGTCCGGGGCTACTTCCCGAGCCGGGTGTTCGTGGCCGAGCGTTTCGTTTTGTTCTCGTCCCGCGCTTCTACGGGGGGCGGGCCCTATGTGGTCGAGGACGCCTACGATCTCTGCGCCGGCTGACGGTTGCAAAGGCCTCGCTGCTCTCAGAACGAACGTCGTTAGCCCCGGACTAACGAGCGTGGCGGCGTTTGCGTGCCATATACCAAGACCATAGGGCTCGGCTGCATGGCGGCTTCCACCATTTGCGGATTGCATTTTCCGTTAGTCTCATGACCTAGAGTGGGCTCATGCTGTCCACTCCGTCAGACGCGTTCCGCGCGCAATATCAGTCTTTGGTCGATACCGGTGCGATCGAGGCCGACGCCGCCCAGGCCGAGGTCGCCGACGCCTTGGCGGCGCTCGAGCGCAGGCTGTCCACCTACAAGCCCGTGCGCAAGCAAGGTCTGTTCGGCCGCCTTTTTGCCGACAAGAGCGAGCCGCCGAACGGCCTCTATGTCCATGGCGAGGTCGGTCGCGGCAAGACCATGCTGATGGACCTGTTCTTCCAGAACTGTCCGGTCGAGCATAAGCGCCGCGCGCATTTCCACGAATTCATGGCCGAGGTGCACGAGCGCATCTACGGCTACCGCCAGAACATCGCCCGCGGCGAGCTTGCCGATGCCGACGTGATCGGGCTCACGGCCCAGGCGATCTTCGACCAGGCCTGGCTGCTCTGCTTCGACGAATTCCACGTCACCGACATCGCCGACGCGATGATCCTGGGCCGCCTGTTCGCCAGACTGTTCGAGCTCGGCACTGTCGTCATCGCGACATCGAACGTGGCGCCCGAGGACCTCTACAAAGGCGGCCTCAACCGCGCGCTGTTCCTGCCCTTCATCAAGCAGATCGCCGACCACATGGACGTGATGCGGCTGGACGCCCGCACCGATTTCCGGCTGGAGAAGCTCGCCGGCGTCAAGATGTGGCTGGTGCCGCCGGACGTCGATGCGCGCGCCGCGCTGGATAAGGCCTGGGCGCGGCTGACCGGTCATGCCAAGTGCAAGCCGCGAGACATGACGATCAAGGGGCGCATCCTGCACGTGCCGTGCTCGGCCAATGGCGTCGCCCGTTTCGGCTTTGCCGATCTGTGCGACAAGCCGCTCGCGGCCTCGGACTATCTGAGGCTGGCGCATGACTATCACACCATCCTGATCGACCACGTGCCGGTGATGGATCTGGCCGAGCGCAACGCCGCCAAGCGCTTCATCACTTTGATCGATACGCTCTACGACAACGCCGTGAAGCTGATCGCCTCGGCAGAAGCCGACCCGATCTCGCTATACATCGCGACCGAGGGCATCGAGGCCATGGAGTTCAAGCGGACCTCCTCGCGCCTGATCGAGATGGGCTCGGAGTCCTATTTGGCCCTGCCGCACGGCCGCAAGGATTCGGCCGCCTCCGGGACTTCTACGGGCCTGGTCGAAACCTGACAAACACCGCCTTTCCGGCAGCGCCCGCCGCCGGGCAGACAGCCGTGAAAAGGCCACGTCAATCATGCTGAAAGGATGATCAGCGCCCGTCGCCCGGTCCTGATCGAAATCAAGGCACGCCCGTCAATTGGCCATAGCGTGACTTGAACGGCCCGGGCGAAAGGGATAACCACCCAATCGACTTTTCAACCTCCCTCACTCCTTCGGGTTCAAAGGAAAATTTGCCATGGCGCGCGACAAGATTGCTTTGATTGGCTCCGGTCAGATCGGCGGAACGCTGGCTCACCTCGTCGGCCTCAAGGAGCTCGGCGACGTCGTGATGTTCGACATTGCCGAAGGCGTCCCGCAGGGCAAGGCGCTCGACATCGCACAGTCCTCGCCGGTCGACGGCTTCGACGCGCACTACACCGGCGCCAACTCCTACGAGGCGCTCGACAATGCCAAGGTCTGCATCGTCACCGCCGGCGTGCCGCGCAAGCCCGGCATGAGCCGCGACGATCTCCTGTCGATCAACCTGAAGGTGATGGAGCAGGTCGGCGCCGGCATCAAGAAATATGCCCCCGACGCGTTCGTCATCTGCATCACCAACCCGCTCGACGCCATGGTCTGGGCGCTGCAGAAGGCCTCCAACCTTCCCGCCAAGAAGGTGGTCGGCATGGCGGGGGTGCTCGACTCCGCGCGTTTCCGCTACTTCCTGGCCGATGAGTTCAACGTCTCGGTCGAGGACGTCACCGCCTTCGTGCTCGGCGGCCATGGCGACACCATGGTGCCGCTGACCAAGTACTCGACCGTTGCCGGAATTCCGCTGCCCGACCTCGTCAAGATGGGCTGGACCTCGCAGGCTCGCATCGACGAGATCGTCGACCGCACCCGCAATGGCGGCGCCGAGATCGTCAACCTGCTGAAGACCGGTTCGGCCTACTACGCCCCGGCGGCGTCGGCGATCGCGATGGCCGAGAGCTATCTGCGCGACAAGAAGCGCGTGCTGCCCTGCGCGGCCTATCTCAACGGCGAGTTCGGCGTGAAGGACATGTATGTCGGCGTGCCCGTGGTGATCGGCTCCAAGGGTGTCGAGCGCATCGTCGAGATCGAGCTGGCCGGCAAGGACCGCGAGGCGTTCGACAAGTCGGTCGGCGCCGTGCAGGGCCTGGTCGACGCCTGCAAGAAGATCGCGCCCGACCTGCTCGGCCGCTGAAGGTAGCACGGCGGGCGGTCAGCCCGCTCCGATGAGTTGCAGGATGCTTGGTATATGGTATACCAAGCATCCTCAGAAGAATTCCAGACGTCACCCCTTTGCGGGTTCGGGGAGCAAGCGCTTATGAACATTCACGAATATCAGGCCAAGGCACTGCTGCACGAGTTCGGCGTGCCGATTTCCAAGGGCGTGCCGGTTCTCCGTCCGGAGGATTCGGATGCGGCGGCGAAGACGCTGGGCGGCCCGGTCTGGGTCGTGAAGAGCCAGATCCACGCCGGTGGCCGTGGCAAGGGCAAGTTCAAGGAGGCCTCGGCCGGCGACAAAGGCGGCGTCCGCCTCGCCAAGTCGATCGACGAGGTCAACGCGTTCGCCAAGCAGATGCTCGGCGCCACGCTGGTGACGGTGCAGACCGGCCCCGACGGCAAGCAGGTCAACCGCCTCTACATCGAGGACGGCTCCGACATCGACAAGGAGTTCTATCTGTCGCTGCTGGTCGACCGCGAGACCTCGAAGGTCGCGTTCGTCGTCTCGACCGAAGGCGGCGTCAACATCGAGGACGTGGCCCATAGCACGCCCGAGAAGATCATCACCTTCTCGGTCGACCCGGCCACCGGCGTCATGGGCCACCACGGCCGCGCCGTCGCCAAGGCGCTGAAGCTGTCGGGCGACCTCGCCAAGCAGGCCGAGAAGCTGACCACCCAGCTCTACAACGCCTTCGTCGCCAAGGACATGGCGATGCTCGAGATCAACCCGCTGGTCGTGACCAAGCAGGGCCAGTTGCGCGTGCTCGATGCCAAGGTGTCGTTCGACTCCAACGCGCTGTTCAAGCACCCCGAGGTCGTCGCGCTGCGCGACGAGACCGAGGAGGACGCCAAGGAGATCGAGGCTTCCAAATACGACCTCAACTACGTCACGCTCGACGGCACCATCGGCTGCATGGTCAACGGCGCCGGCCTCGCGATGGCGACGATGGACATCATCAAGCTCTACGGCATGGAGCCGGCCAACTTCCTCGACGTCGGCGGCGGCGCCAGCAAGGAGAAGGTTGCTGCAGCCTTCAAGATCATCACGGCCGACCCGAACGTGAAGGGCATTCTGGTCAACATCTTCGGCGGCATCATGAAGTGCGACGTCATCGCCGAGGGCGTGGTCGCGGCCGTCAAGGAAGTCGGTCTGAAGGTGCCGCTGGTGGTGCGCCTCGAAGGCACCAATGTCGATCTCGGCAAGAAGATCATCAGCGAGTCCGGTCTGAACGTGCTGCCCGCCGACAATCTCGACGACGCCGCGCAGAAGATCGTCAAGGCCGTCAAGGGAGGCTGAGCGCCGTTTCAGGCGCTCGCTTCACCCTCACCGCAACGCTTTTAGAGAAAGCACGATGTCCATCCTCATCGACAAGAATACCAAGGTCATCTGCCAGGGCTTCACTGGCAAGAACGGCACCTTCCACTCCGAGGCGGCGATCGCCTACGGCACCAAGATGGTCGGCGGCACCTCGCCCGGTAAGGGCGGCTCCACCCATCTCGGCCTGCCGGTGTTTGACACCGTCAAGGAGGCCCGCGAGGCCACCGGGGCCGACGCCTCGGTGATCTACGTGCCGCCGCCGGGCGCAGCCGACGCGATCTGCGAGGCGATCGACGCCGAGATCCCGCTGATCGTCTGCATCACCGAGGGCATCCCGGTGCTGGACATGGTCCGGGTGAAGCGCTCGCTGCAGGGCTCCAAGTCGCGCCTGATCGGGCCGAACTGCCCGGGCGTCATGACCGCCGGCGAGTGCAAGATCGGCATCATGCCGGCCAACATCTTCAAGCCCGGCTCGGTCGGCATCGTGTCGCGCTCCGGCACCCTGACCTATGAAGCGGTGTTCCAGACCACGTCGGAAGGCCTCGGCCAGACCACCGCGGTCGGCATCGGCGGCGACCCGGTCAAGGGCACCGAGTTCATCGAGATGCTGGAGATGTTCCTGGCCGACCCCAAGACGACCTCGATCATCATGATCGGCGAGATCGGCGGCTCGGCCGAGGAGGACGCGGCGCAGTTCATCAAGGACGAAGCCAAGCGCGGCCGCAAGAAACCGATGGTGGGATTCATCGCCGGCGTCACCGCACCTCCCGGCCGTCGCATGGGCCATGCCGGCGCCATCATCTCGGGCGGCAAGGGCGATGCGGGATCGAAGACCGCTGCGATGGAAGCGGCTGGTATTACAGTGTCTCCGTCGCCCGCGCGGCTCGGCAAGACGCTTGTCGAAAAGTTGAAATCCTGATTCAGGACTTAGTGCTTTTCGGCGCGAATATTTACAAAGAATAAGGTAAACCGTCCTAACCCGAGCCTGACCCGCTTTCCCCAGCGGGTCAGGTATTGCGCCGTTTTTGATGGGCGCATCGAAATTACCAGGACGTCATCATGTCTCGCCAAGATGCGAACGCCGCCTTCGCCCTGTCATCTTTTCTGCAGGGCACCAATGCCACCTACATCGATGAGATCTACGCTCGCTACGAGAAGGACCCCGCTTCGGTCGACCCGGAGTGGCAGGAGTTCTTCAAGAGCCTGAAGGACGCGCCGGCCGACGTGCAGAAGAATGCGTCGGGCCCCTCCTGGGCGCGCAGCAACTGGCCGGTCTCCCCCCGCGACGAATTGACCTCCGCGCTCGACGGCAACTGGGCCGTGGTCGAGAAGAAGGTCGGCGAGAAGATCGCAGCCAAGGCGCAGACCAAGGGCGTCGAGCTGTCGGTGGCCGACGTCAACCAGGCCACCCGCGACTCCGTCCGCGCGTTGATGCTGATCCGCGCCTACCGCATGCGTGGCCATTTCCACGCCAAGCTCGATCCGCTCGGCATCGAGGCGCCGCGCAACCGCGAAGAGCTCGATCCCCGCTCCTACGGCTTCACGGAAGCCGACTACGACCGCAAGATCTTCCTCGACCACGTGCTCGGCCTCGAATACGGCTCCCTGCGCGAGATCGTTGCGATCTGCGAGCGCACCTACTGCCAGACGCTCGGCGTCGAGTTCATGCACATCACGAACGCGGCGCAGAAGGCCTGGATCCAGGAGCGCATCGAGGGGCCGGACAAGGAGATCTCGTTCACCCGTGAGGGCCGCCGCGCCATCCTGCAGAAGCTGATCGAGTCCGAGGGCTTCGAGAAGTTCTGCGACGTCAAGTTCACCGGCACCAAGCGCTTCGGTCTGGACGGCGGCGAGTCGCTGATCCCGGCGCTGGAGCAGATCATCAAGCGCGGCGGCAATCTCGGCGTGAAGGAGATCGTGCTCGGCATGCCGCATCGCGGCCGCCTCAACGTGCTGACCCAGGTCATGGGCAAGCCGCACCGGGCGCTGTTCCACGAGTTCAAGGGCGGCTCGGCCAATCCGGACGCGGTCGAAGGCTCGGGCGACGTCAAGTACCACCTCGGCGCCTCGTCGGATCGCGAGTTCGACGGCAACCGCATCCATCTGTCGCTGACCGCGAACCCGTCGCATCTGGAGATCGTCGATCCCGTCGTGCTCGGCAAGGTCCGCGCCAAGCAGGACCAGCATGGCGATCCGCCGGACATGCGCATCTCGGTGCTGCCGCTGCTGATGCATGGCGACGCGGCGTTCGCCGGCCAGGGCGTCGTGGCGGAGTGCTTCGCACTGTCAGACCTGAAGGGCTACCGGACAGGTGGCTCGATTCATTTCATCGTCAACAACCAGATCGGCTTCACGACCTACCCGCGCTATTCGCGGTCGTCGCCCTATCCGTCCGACGTCGCCAAGATGATCGACGCGCCGATCTTCCACGTCAACGGCGACGATCCGGAAGCCGTCGTGTTCGCGGCCAAGGTGGCGATCGAGTTCCGGCAGAAATTCCACAAGCCCGTCGTCATCGACATGTTCTGCTACCGCAGGCATGGCCACAATGAGGGCGACGAGCCGGCCTTCACCCAGCCGGTGATGTACAAGAAGATCGGCGCCCATGCGTCGACCCTGGAGATCTACTCCAAGCGCCTGGTCGCTGAAGGCGTCATGACCGAGGGCGAGGTCGAGAAGGCCAAGTCCGACTGGCGCGCCCGTCTCGACGCCGAGTTCGAGGCCGGCACCTCCTACCGCCCGAACAAGGCCGACTGGCTCGACGGCAAGTGGGCGGGCTTCAAGTCCGCCGACCAGGAAGAGGAAGCGCGCCGCGGCGTCACCGGCGTCGAGCTCGACCGCCTCAAGGAGATCGGCCGCAAGATCACCAAGGTGCCGGACGGCTTCCGCGTGCACCGGACGATCCAGCGCTTCCTCGAGAACCGCGCCAAGGCGATCGACAGCGGGGCAGGGCTCGACTGGGCAACCGGCGAGGCGCTGGCGTACTGCTCGCTGCTGCTCGAAGGCCACAAGGTTCGTCTGTCCGGCCAGGACAGCGAGCGCGGCACCTTCTCGCAGCGTCACTCCGTCCTGATCGATCAGGAGGACGAGAGCCGCTACACGCCGTTCAACCATCTGGCGCCGGAGCAGGGCCACTTCGAGGTCATCAACTCGCTGCTCTCGGAAGAAGCCGTGCTCGGCTTCGAATACGGCTACTCGCTCGCCGAGCCGACCGCGCTCACCTTGTGGGAGGCGCAGTTCGGCGACTTCGCCAATGGCGCACAGGTGCTGTTCGACCAGTTCATCTCGTCGGGCGAGCGCAAATGGCTGCGCATGTCGGGCCTCGTCTGCCTGTTGCCACACGGCTATGAGGGCCAGGGCCCCGAGCATTCCTCGGCACGCCTCGAACGCTATCTGCAGATGTGCGCCGAGGACAACATGCAGGTGGTCTATCCGACCACGCCGGCGAACTACTTCCACGTGCTGCGCCGGCAGCTGCATCGCGAGATCCGCAAGCCGCTGATCGTGATGACGCCGAAGTCGCTGCTGCGCCACAAGCGCGCCGTATCGCGGCTTGAGGAGCTCGCCAAGGATACGACCTTCCACCGCATCCTGTACGATGACGCCCAGATGCAGGCGGACGACAAGACCAGACTGGTGCCGGACGATCAGATCCGCCGCATCGTGCTGTGCGCGGGCAAGGTCTATTACGACCTCTACGACGAGCGCGAGAAGCGTGGGCTCAACGACGTCTATCTGATGCGCGTCGAGCAGCTCTATCCGGTGCCGCTCAAGGCGCTGGTCGCCGAGCTCGGCCGCTTCAAGAACGCCGAAGTGGTGTGGTGCCAGGAAGAGCCGCGCAACATGGGCGCCTGGCACTTCATCGAGCCGTATCTCGAGTGGGTGCTGAACCAGACCGGCGGCAAGAGCAAGCGTCCGCGCTATGCCGGCCGTGCCGCGTCTGCAGCGACCGCCACGGGTCTGATGTCGAAGCATCTCGCCCAGCTGAAGGCGCTGCTCGACGAAGCCTTGAACTGAACCTGCCTTTGAGAGGCGCCCCGCGATCTGCGGGGCGCAAGTACACCGCGTTGATCGTCCGTCCCGCATCGCTTGCGCGCCGCAAGGCGATGACGGTCGGGCTTTATGACCGCACGGGTTATTGAGGATAGAGACCATGACTGAAATTCGCGTTCCGACGCTGGGTGAATCCGTCACCGAAGCCACCATCGGCCGCTGGTTCAAGAAGGCCGGCGACGCGGTGGCGGTCGACGAGCCGCTCGTCGAGCTCGAGACCGACAAGGTGACGATCGAGGTCCCCGCGCCGTCGGCCGGCACCTTGGGTGAGATCATCGCTAAGGATGGCGAGACCGTCGCGGTCGGCGCGCTGCTCGGCCAGATCACCGATGGCGCAGCCGCCGCCAAGCCGGCCGCTGCCGCCCCGGCTCCGGCAAAGCCGGCCGCGGCCGCCCCGCCGGCTCCCGCTCCCGCCAAGGCGCTGCCCGCCGATACGCCACAGGCCCCGTCGGTGCGCAAGCTCTCTGCTGAAAGCGGCGTCGATGCCACCACCGTTCCGGGCTCCGGCAAGGACGGCCGCGTCACCAAGGGCGACATGCTGGCCGCGATCGAGCGCGCCGCCTCGGCGCCGACTCCGGTCAATCAGCCGGCTGCTTCGGTACAGGTCCGCGCGCCGTCGCCCGCCGATGACGCCGCCCGCGAGGAGCGCGTCAAGATGACCCGGCTGCGCCAGACCATCGCGCGCCGCCTCAAGGACGTGCAGAACACCGCGGCGATGCTCACGACCTTCAACGAGGTCGACATGACCAACGTGATGGCGTTGCGCAGCCAGTACAAGGATGTGTTCGAGAAGAAGCACGGCTCCAAGCTTGGCTTCATGGGCTTCTTCACCAAGGCCGTCGTGCAGGGGCTCAAGGACATCCCGGCCGTCAACGCCGAGATCGACGGCAACGATCTCATCTACAAGAACTACTATCACATCGGCGTCGCCGTCGGTACCGACAAGGGCCTGGTCGTGCCGGTGGTGCGCGACTGCGACCACAAGTCGATCGCCGACATCGAGAAGGGCATCGCCGATTTCGGCCGCCGCGCCCGCGACGGCCAGCTCAAGATCGACGAGATGCAGGGCGGCACCTTCACGATCACCAATGGCGGCATCTACGGCTCGCTGATGTCGACCCCGATCCTGAACGCGCCGCAGTCCGGCATCCTCGGCATGCACAAGATCCAGGAGCGCCCCGTGGTGATCGGCGGCAAGATCGAGGTGCGGCCGATGATGTATCTGGCGCTGTCCTACGACCATCGTGTCATTGACGGCAAGGAAGCCGTGACCTTCCTGGTGCGCGTCAAGGAGAGCCTGGAAGATCCGGCGCGGCTGGTGCTGGATCTCTGAGCCACGCGACGACTTGACGAATTGAGGCGCGCCTGGCAGCGCGCCTCAGACCTAACGGGGGCCATCATGACCGACAGGGTTGCAGTGATCACCGGCGGCAGCCGCGGCATCGGCCGCGCCACTGCCCTTGCTGCCGCATCGCGGGGCTTCAAGATCGTGGTCGGCTACGCCTCCAACGAGGCCGCGGCGCAGAGCACGGTGGCCGCGATCGAGGCCAAGAACGGCAAGGCGATCGCAGTCAAATGCGACGTCGGCCGCGAGCATGACATCCTGGCGCTGTTCAAGGCGGCCGACAAGTTCGGCACGCTCGGTGCTCTCATCAACAATGCCGGCATCGTCGGTCCGACCTCGCGCGTCGACGAGATGAGCGCCGAGCGCATCGAGCGGCTGATGGCGGTCAATGTCACCGGCAGCATCCTGTGCGCCCGTGAGGCCGTGAAGCGGATGTCGACGCGGCATGGCGGGCAGGGCGGCGTCATCATCAACCTGTCGTCGGTCGCCGCCAAGCTCGGCTCGCCCAACACCTATGTCGACTACGCCGCCTCCAAGGGCGCGATCGATTCCTTCACCATCGGACTGGCCCACGAAGTTGCGAGCGAAGGCATCCGCGTCGCCGCCATTCGCCCGGGCCTGATCGACACCGACATTCACGCCTCCGGCGGCGAGCCTGATCGCGCCCATCGCCTCGCGCCGATGGTGCCGATGAAGCGCGTCGGCACCGCGGAGGAAATCGCCAATGCCATCGTCTGGCTGCTGTCGGACGAGGCCTCCTATGTCACTTCGGCCATTCTCGACGTGTCGGGCGGACGCTGACGACCGTCATTATCTCTGACTTGCAAGCTTACGGAACATTCGATCATGGCATCCTACGATCTCGTCGTCATCGGCACCGGACCCGGTGGGTATGTCTGCGCCATCCGCGCAGCGCAGCTCGGCTTGAAGGTGGCCGTGGTCGAGAAGAACGCGACCCTCGGCGGCACCTGCCTGAACGTCGGCTGCATGCCCTCGAAGGCGCTGCTGCACGCGTCCGAGCTGTTCGAAGAGGCCGGGCATTCCTTCGCCAAGATGGGCATCAAGGTGCCGGCGCCCGAGATCGATCTGCCGGCGATGATGAACTTCAAGCAGCAGGGCATCGACGGCAACGTCAAGGGCGTCGAGTTCCTGATGAAGAAGAACAAGATCGACGTGCTCGTGGGCAAGGGCAAGGTCCTCGGCACCGGCAAGCTGCAGGTCACAGGCAATGACGGCGCAGCTCAGACCGTCGAAACCAAGAACATCGTGATCGCCACCGGCTCGGACATCGCGCGCCTGAAGGGCATTGAGATCGACGAGACGCGCATCGTATCCTCGACCGGCGCGCTGTCGCTGGAGAAGGTGCCGTCGAGCCTCCTGGTGGTCGGCGCCGGCGTGATCGGGCTCGAGCTCGGCTCGGTGTGGCGCCGCCTCGGCGCCAAGGTCACCGTGGTCGAATTCCTCGACCGCATCCTGCCCGGCATGGATGGTGAGATCGCCAAACAGTTTCAGCGCATCCTCGAGAAGCAGGGTTTTGCGTTCAAGCTCGGCGCCAAGGTCACCGGCGTCGACACGTCCGGCGCCACGCTGTCGGCCACGATTGAGCCTGCTGCCGGTGGTGCTGCTGAGAAGATCGAAGCCGACGTCGTGCTCGTCGCGATCGGCCGCGTGCCCTACACCGACGGGCTCGGCCTGCAGGAGGCCGGCGTCGTCCTCGACAATCGCGGCCGCGTTCAGATCGATCATCATTTCGCGACCAGCGTGCCCGGCGTCTACGCCATCGGCGACGTCGTCGCAGGGCCCATGCTGGCGCACAAGGCCGAAGACGAAGGCGTTGCGGTCGCAGAGATCCTCGCGGGCCAGGCGGGCCATGTGAACTACGACGTCATTCCGGGCGTGGTCTACACGACTCCCGAAGTGGCCTCTGTCGGCAAGACCGAGGACGAGCTGAAGCAGGCGGGCACAGCCTATACCGTCGGTAAGTTTCCGTTTACCGCGAATGGTCGCTCCAAGGTCAATCAGACCACTGACGGTTTCGTGAAGATCCTTGCCGATGCGAAGACGGATCGCGTGCTCGGCGCCCACATCATTGGCCGCGAGGCCGGCGAAATGATTCACGAAGCCGCCGTATTGATGGAGTTCGGTGGCTCTGCCGAGGATCTGGCACGCACCTGCCACGCGCATCCGACGCGCTCGGAGGCCGTCAAGGAAGCCGCGCTTGCGGTGGGCAAGCGTGCCATCCATATGTGATCGACGCCCGGCGGCGTGATCGGCGGGCGCGACAAAATGGCCCACCGGTGACGCTGAACCAAACGGCAAGGTGTGAGGTCCTATCGTCATGGCGGCCTCGCACCTGAGGCCGGGCGGAGATGGAGTTCGATGCTGCGCCGCCTGCTTCAGCCGTTCTGGATCCTGCTCGCGATCATCTTCCTGATCGAAGCCTGGCTGTGGGATCATCTCGAGCCGATCGTGGCGCGCATCGTCGCCGCGATTCCGCTGCGTACGCTCAAGCACTGGCTCGCGGCGCGTATCGAGACGCTGTCGCCGGCGCTGACCCTGATCGTGTTCGTCGTGCCGGTCGTGCTGCTGTTTCCGCTCAAGCTGCTCGGCATGTGGCTGTTGATGCACCATCAGTGGAAACTGGCGCTCGTCACCATCGTGTTCGGCAAGATGGTCGGCGTTGGTATCACCGCCTTCATCTTCGACGTCACGCGCGGCAAGCTGCTGCAGATGGGCTGGTTCGCCTGGCTGTATGACAACGTGCTCGCGCTGCGCAGGAAGGCAGCGGCGCTGGTCGATCCGGTCAAGCAACGTGTCCGTGACGTCGTGGGCGACCTGCTCCGCAGCAACACCCGCGGCTGGTCCATCCGCGTGCTTCGCCAGATCCAGCGCTTCCGCCGCAGCGTTCAGCAGGCAAGGTGACCAAGCCAGGTCCATTGGGCGGCTTGCTTGACTTCGTCTTCGCCGTTGTCATTCCGGGTTTCAATCGTCAGCGCGCTGACGATTGAACCGGTAATCCCGAGGTTGTTGAGACCTACTGCAAGCCAAATTCGAGATTCCGGGTTCAAGGCCTGCGGCCTTGTCCGGAATGACGGAGTTCGTTCGTGGCTAATGCAGATGCAGCAGGTGCGGCTGGAACAGGCCGAGGATCGTCATTGCGATACCGATCAGCGCGAGCCCTCCGGAGGCCCAGGCCAGAATGATCATGCCGGTGATGATCGTCGCCGACGCCAGCACGATGCCGATCTGGAAAGCGGCCGACGCCAATTCGTAGTGGTGATATTTCGCCGTCGCCTCGTCGCGCTCGTGCTCGGCGTGCTTGGCGCGTTCAGCGAGCTGCTCGCTGCCTTCGCCGGTCTCCGGCTCCGAACGGTAACGGGCGGCATTCTTCTGCCAGTCGTCGATCTGCTTCTGCAAGCTGGCCTTGGTCGCCTCGTCGGGCAACGCCGGCAGATTGAGCTTGCCCTGTTCGGCGGCGGTCTGCACCACCGTGCGCCGCACCGTCTTGGCCTGGAAGAAGGCCCAGAGGTTGGACGCCTCGACGTTCTTGCTGATCGATTCGGTCTGCGCGCCCTTGCCGAGCGTCTCCGACAGCGCCAGGAACAGCGCGATGACGGCGATCAGCAGCGCGATCTTCTTGTTCTCGCCCGACGCGTGCTCGGCATGCTCGGCATGCTCCATGCTCTCATGTGCGCTCATCTGTTCCCCTCCGGATCAAGCAACCGAGACGATTGCCGGAACCAGGGGGACAGCGCAAGCGAAACGATATGAACGAAAAATGTCACCGCCGCGGATGGGCCGACGCATAGACCTGCAGCAGGCGCTCGGAATCGATGCCGGTATAGATCTGCGTCGTCGACAGCGAGGCGTGGCCGAGCAGCTCCTGGATCGCGCGCAGGTCGCCGCCGCGGGACAGCAGATGAGTCGCGAAGGAATGGCGCAGCGCGTGCGGCGTGGCGCTGTCGGGCAGGCCGAGCGCGCCGCGCAGCCGCTCCATCGCCAGCTGAATGATGCGCGGGCTCAACGGGCCGCCCTTGGCGCCGAGAAACATCGGCCCCTCCGCAGGCAGCGGATAAGGACAAAGCCTGGCGTACTCATCGATCAGCTGCAGCACGTTCTGCAGCACCGGCACCATGCGGGTCTTGTTGCCCTTGCCGGTCACCACCAGCACGTCGCCTTCGCCGGGGCGCGGCACCTCGCGCCGTTTCAGGCCGAGCGCTTCGGAGATGCGCAGGCCCGAGCCATAGAGCAGCGCCATCACGGCGGCGTCCCGCGCCAGCACCCAGGTCTCGCGGGTTTCGCCGGCCCGCTCATCGGCATCGGCGAGCCGCTTGGCGGCGTCCATCGGCAGCGGCTTCGGCAGGCTCTTGGCGATCTTTGGCGCGCGGATTGCGGAGAGTGCGCCGACCTTGCCCTTGCCCTCGCGCTCGAGGAAGCGGCCGAACGAGCGCAGGCCCGCCAGCGTCCGCATCAAGGACCGTCCGGCAATGTCGTCGGCGCGCCGCATCGCCATGAAGGCGCGGATATCGGCTGCCTCCAGCGCGGCAAAGCGCGCCAGCGAGACTTGCTCGCCCCAATGGGCACAGAGGAATTGCAGGCATTGCCGGAGGTCCCGGGCATAGGCCTCGACCGTCTTGGGCGACAGCCGGCGCTCGCTGCGCAGATGCGCCAGCCATTGCATCATCGCGCGGACGACGCCGTCGTCGGCGCCGGTGAGGTCGGGTGGCTGGGGCTCTTCGGCTGCGACCGTAGAGGTAGGTTGCGTTTGCTTTGCCATAGGTCCGTGCCCGCGGATGGATCGGCGTCCGATGGAGCAAGATCTGCCGCGGCAGGCTCGGTCTGCGCCTCTCCCCGCCTGCGGGGAGAGGTCGGATTGCATCGAAGATGCAATCCGGGTGAGGGGGACTCTCCGCGCGGACGGTGCGTACCACCCGTACGGCTGCTCCTCACCCCGACCCTCTCCCCGCAAGAGCGGGGAGAGGGAGCGCAGCGTTGCTTGCGGGAACGGCTCGATCTCGCCTTGTCGAGTCAGATATATCGCATCCTCGTCCTTTACCGTTCGCTAACTTTGCCGGGCGGCTTTCGCTTCAGCCAGAGCAAGGCTATCTCCGCCCTCATGGACCGCCCGACCGATCTCTTTCCAGGTGCAGCCAGCACGGCCGGCGTGGTCGACGTGCTGGTTCCGGTCGCTCTCGACCACACCTATTCCTACCGCGTGCCGCGCGGGATGGCGCTGAAGCCCGGCGATGTCGTCGGCGTGCCGCTGGGCTCGCGCGAGGTGCTGGCGGTGGTGTGGGCCGAGAATGCCAATCCCGATCCGCGGCTGCACAACCGGCTCAAGGACGTCAGCGAGAAGCTCGAGGTGCCGCCGCTCAAGCCCGAGCTGCGCTCGCTGATCGACTGGGTCGCCAACTACACGCTGTCACCGCGCGGCATGGTGCTGCGGATGTCCCTGCGCATGGGCGAGCAGCTCGGGCCGGAGCGCGTCCGGCTCGGGGTGCGGCTGGTCGGCGAGCCGCCGAAGCGGCTGACGCCGGCGCGGAGGCGGGTGATCGAGGCGGTGTCGGATGGGCTGCTGCACGGCAAGTCCGACCTCGTCCGCGAGATCGGCGTGTCTGGCAGCGTGATCGACGGCCTGGTCGACGAGGGCACCCTGACGGTCGAGGCGATGCCGCGCGCCCTGCCGCCGCCGGCGCCCGATCCGTCCTTCGCCCAGCCCGAATTCTTTGATGCCCAGCTTGCCGGCGTCGAAGCGATGCGGGCGCTGGCGGAAAGTGGCGGCTTCCAGGTCGCGCTGCTCGATGGCGTCACCGGCTCCGGCAAGACCGAGGTGTATTTCGAGGCAATTGCGGAGACGTTGCGCCGCGGCCGGCAGTCGCTGATCCTGATGCCGGAGATCTCGCTCACCGGGCAGTTCCTGGACCGCTTCTCACGCCGCTTCGGCGTGCGCCCGCTGGAATGGCATTCCGAGCTCACCCCGCGCACCCGCCAGCGCAATTGGGCGGCGATTGCGGCCGGCGAGGCGTCGGTCGTCGTCGGCGCGCGCTCGGCGCTGTTCCTGCCCTATGCCGATCTTGGCCTCATCATCGTCGATGAGGAGCACGACCAGGCCTACAAGCAGGACGAGGGCGCGCACTACCACGCCCGGGACATGGCGGTGGTGCGCGGCCACATCGCGAAAATTCCGGTGGTGCTGGCGTCGGCGACGCCCTCGGTCGAGACCGAGGTCAATGCCCGCAAGGGCCGCTACCAGCGCGTCGCGCTGCCGTCGCGGTTCGGCGGCCAGCACATGCCGCATATCGAAGCGATCGATCTCCGCCGTGAGCCGCCGCCGCGCGGCCGCTACGTCTCGCCGCGGCTGGCGGGCGAGATCCGTACCGCGATCGAGCGGGGCGAGCAGGCGCTGCTGTTCCTGAACCGCCGCGGCTACGCGCCGCTGACCCTGTGCCGTGCCTGCGGTCACCGCTTCGCCTGCACCATCTGCGACGCGTGGCTGGTCGATCATCGTTTCCGCCAGCGGCTGGTCTGCCACCATTGCGGGTTCTCGATGGCGCGTCCGCCGACCTGTCCGCATTGCGCGGCCGAGGAATCGCTGGTCGCGGTGGGACCTGGCGTGGAGCGGCTGCAGGAGGAGGCGGCGGCGCTGTTTCCGGACGCGCGCAGCATGGTGCTGTCGAGCGATCTGATCACCTCGATCGAAACCATGCGCGCCGAGCTCACGGAGATTGCCGAAGGCCGCGTCGACCTCATCATCGGCACCCAACTCGTCGCCAAGGGGCACAACTTTCCGCGGCTCAATCTGGTCGGGGTGGTCGATGCCGATCTCGGCCTCGGCAATGGCGATCCGCGCGCCGCCGAGCGCACATGGCAGCTGCTCAACCAGGTGATCGGCCGCGCCGGCCGTGAGCAGGGCCGTGGCCGCGGCTATCTGCAGACCCACCAGCCCGAGCATCCCGTAATGAAGGCGCTGATCGCCTGCGATCGCGAGGCCTTCTACACCAGCGAGATCGACGCGCGCGAGCGCACCGGTTATCCGCCGTTCGGCCGGCTGGCGAGCCTGATCATCTCGGCCGGTGACCGGCCGACCGCGGAGGGCTTCGCGCGCCGCCTGGTGGCGTCAGCGCCGCGTGAGGAGGGCGTGCTGCTGCTCGGACCGGCCGAGGCGCCGCTCGCGGTCATCAAGGGCCGCTACCGATTCCGGCTGCTGCTGAAAACGGCGCGCAATTTCGATCTGTCGAATTATCTGCGCCATTGGCTGGCGCATGCCGAGAAGCCCCGGGGCAATCTCAAGCTCGAGGTCGATGTCGACCCGCAGAGCTTCTTGTAGTGCAGGGCAGACCTTATCCGCCGTCATTGCGAGCGCAGCGAAGCAATCCAGGGGCCGGGTCGGGACTCTGGATTGCTTCGTCGCTCCGCTCCTCGCAATGACGCGCGGATAGAAAGGTGCCTTACGACACGACCTCTGCGGTCACGCGGCCGACGCCGGCGCGGGTCAGGCCGATGGCGCGGGCGGCGCCGGTCGAGAGGTCGAGCACACGGCCGCGGATGAACGGGCCGCGATCATTGACGGTGACGATGACGCTGTTGCCGCCATGGGTGACGCGCAGCTTGGTGCCGAACGGCAGCGAGCGGTGGGCGCAGGTCATGGCGTTGGCGTTCATGCGCTGGCCGGAGGCCGTGCGGCTGCCGGACTCATTGCCGTAATACGAAGCCATGCCGGAAAAGCTGCGGCCGGTGCCGGACGACGGCGAGACCGACGCGTTGGCGTTCATCCAGGAGGAGCCGTTGGACGACCAGCCGTTCGAAAACGAGTCTGCCGCGGGCTGAGCGGCCTGGCGCGCCATGTGGTGATGGTGATGGCGAGCATGATGGTGGTGATGCCTGGAGCGGGCCGAGGCTTCAGTAGCGGTGCCGCCGACGATCAGAGTCACGGCAACAGCGAGCGCCGTGCGCGAGCCGGCGATCTTGCCAGCCGAGAGGTTCTTCAGTTTCAGCATCTCTATCCCTCGAAACAGTATTGCCGCGTTCTGCGGTCAGTGGACCCCCGTCAGGTGTTGAGGCGCGCGCCGTTTGGTGGGGCAATGAGGCATGAATGGGGCAGTAGAAATTGTTCCGCTCTTGTCAAAATATCTTACAGGGCGGCCTGTTCATCCGATAACATTCCGTAATCTGTCATTTTAACCCTTCTTTAACGATCGAATACTTCGAATGACTGTCGAATTAAGTCCTCGCTTAGGATGCCAAGAAGTCAGCAAGTAATATCTACGCACCCTCCGTTGCGGTGGCCGGATGCCGCTGAGGCCAGTCAAGCCCAAAGCGGCATGGCGGCCATGCAGCAACAGCTGGAACCAAGTCCTTGGTTGACGGTATCGGGGTCTGATCCCATGCTGGGCGCGACTGGCGCTCCTCGGACGGGGCGCTCGCCCTCCGACCGCGCCGCGGCAACAAGGTGCCGAATAGCGGGCCACCGCTTGTTGCGGCTGCGCTTACGCTATGTTAGCAAAGCGCCGCTTTTCGTGATCAAGCTGCTCCCGCGGCGATCGAAAATCAAAAGTCCTGCTTGAATTCCAGGGGCTTAACTGGTTTGCGCCGCAGCGGCGCACCGGTTTCCCTCTTGTGGGTTGGGCACTTATAAAAAGAGCGCGTCTGTGGCTGCTGAAGATCCCTCCGTATCCGGTGTGTCCGGTCGTTACGCGACGGCCCTGTTTGAACTGGCCCGTGACGAAAAGTCCGTCGATGCGGTGAAGGCCGATCTCGACAGGTTCAATGCCCTCCTCAATGAGAGCGCCGATCTCAAGCGCCTCGTTCGCAGCCCGGTGTTCGGTGCGGACCTGCAGCTGAAGGCGCTGAATGCCGTGCTCGACAAGGCCGGCATCATCGGCGTCGCCGCCAACGTGCTGCGGGTGCTGACCACGAACCGGCGCCTGTTTGCGGTTGGCGACGTGATCCGCGCGTTCAACGCGCTGGTCGCCAAATACAAGGGTGAGGCCACGGCCGACGTCACCGTCGCCGAGCCGCTCTCCGACAAGAATCTCGACGCCTTGAAGGCCTCACTGAAGACGGTGACCGGCAAGGACGTTGCGCTCAACGTGAAAGTGGATCCAGCGATCATCGGCGGGCTCGTCGTCAAGCTCGGCAGCCGGATGATCGACAGTTCGCTTCGCACCAAACTCAACTCGATCAAGCACGCGATGAAAGAGGCAGGCTGATGGACATCCGCGCCGCGGAAATTTCCGCGATCCTCAAGGACCAGATCAAGAATTTCGGGCAGGAAGCCGAAGTCACCGAAGTCGGACAGGTGCTGTCCGTCGGTGACGGTATCGCCCGCGTCTACGGTCTCGACAACGTCCAGGCCGGTGAGATGGTCGAGTTCGAGAACGGCACCCGCGGCATGGCGCTGAACCTCGAAACCGACAATGTCGGCATCGTCATCTTCGGCGCCGACCGCGAGATCAAGGAAGGCCAGACCGTCAAGCGCACGCGCGCCATCGTGGACGCGCCGGTCGGCAAGGGTCTGCTCGGCCGCGTCGTCGACGCGCTCGGCAACCCGATCGACGGCAAGGGCCCGATCCAGGCGACGGAGCGCAAGCGCGTCGACGTCAAGGCGCCCGGCATCATTCCGCGCAAGTCGGTCAACGAGCCGATGGCCACTGGCCTGAAGGCGATCGACGCCCTGATCCCGGTCGGCCGCGGCCAGCGCGAGCTGATCATCGGCGACCGCCAGACCGGCAAGACCGCGATCGCGCTCGATACCATTCTGAACCAGAAGCCGCTGAACGTTGCTGGCGCTCCCGAGAGCCAGAAGCTGTACTGCGTCTACGTCGCCGTCGGCCAGAAGCGCTCGACCGTCGCCCAGTTCGTCAAGGTGCTCGAAGAGCAGGGCGCGCTGGAATACTCGATCGTCGTCGCCGCGACCGCCTCCGATCCGGCGCCGATGCAGTATCTCGCGCCGTTCACCGGCTGCACCATGGGCGAGTACTTCCGCGACAACGGCATGCATGCCGTCATCATCTATGACGATCTGTCCAAGCAGGCCGTCGCCTACCGCCAGATGTCGCTGCTGCTGCGCCGTCCGCCGGGCCGCGAAGCCTATCCCGGCGACGTGTTCTACCTGCATTCGCGCCTGCTCGAGCGCGCGGCCAAGCTCTCCAAGGACCACGGTCTGGGTTCGCTGACGGCGCTGCCGGTCATCGAAACGCAGGCCAACGACGTGTCGGCCTACATCCCGACCAACGTCATTTCGATCACCGACGGCCAGATCTTCCTGGAAACGGACCTGTTCTTCCAGGGCATCCGTCCCGCGGTGAACGTCGGTCTGTCGGTGTCGCGCGTCGGCTCCTCGGCGCAGACCAAGGCGATGAAGAAGGTCGCCGGCAAGATCAAGGGCGAGCTGGCGCAGTACCGCGAGATGGCAGCGTTCGCGCAGTTCGGCTCCGACCTCGATGCCTCGACCCAACGCCTGCTGAACCGCGGCTCGCGCCTGACCGAGCTCCTGAAGCAGCCGCAGTTCTCGCCGCTGAAGATGGAAGAGCAGGTCTGCGTGATCTGGGCCGGCACCAACGGCTATCTCGACGCGCTGCCGCTCGGCAAGGTGCGTGCATTCGAGGACGGCCTGCTGTCGCTGCTGCGCGGCAAGAATGTCGACCTCCTGAACGCGATCCGCGACAGCAAGGATCTGTCCGACGACTCGGCCGCCAAGCTCAAGGCCGTGGTCGAAGGTTTCGCCAAGACCTTCGCCTGATCGGCCGGGGCACCGGCCGGGTGCAAATCCGGCCGGCCCGCATCATCGATGCGGGACAACAGGACAACGTCATGCCCGGCACGCGGCCGGGGGTGACCAATCTCAGGGTTGAGCGGTCGGGTCCCGAGGGATCGGCCGCCGGGGTGAGCTGGACGAACGATGGCGTCACTGAAAGACATGCGGGTCCGCATCGCCTCGACCAAGGCGACGCAGAAGATCACCAAGGCGATGCAGATGGTCGCGGCCTCGAAGCTGCGCCGCGCGCAGCTCGCGGCCGAGGCGGCGCGTCCCTACGCCGAGAAGATGGACGCGGTGATCTCGAACATCGCGAGCGCCACCATCGCGTCCGCCGGTGGGCCGAAGCTGCTCGCGGGGACGGGACGCGATCAGGTGCATCTGCTGCTGGTCTGCACCGGCGAGCGCGGCCTGTCCGGCGCGTTCAACTCCTCGATCGTGCGCCTGGCGCGCGAGCGTGCGTTGGCGCTGATGAACCAGGGCAAGGAAGTCAAATTCTTCTGCGTCGGCCGCAAGGGCTACGAGCAGCTGCGCCGCCAGTTCGACAAGCAGATCGTCGAGCATCTCGACCTGCGCTCGGTGCGTCAGATCGGCTTCTCGCATGCCGACGACATCGCCAAGAAGGTGATTGCCCGCTTCGAGGCCGGCGAGTTCGACGTCTGCACACTGTTCTACTCGCGCTTCCGCTCGGTGATCGCGCAGATCCCGACGGCACAGCAGATCATTCCGCTGGTGGTCGAGGCACGCCCCGCCAATGCGGCGCCGCTGGCCCCTTACGAATATGAGCCGGAGGAGGACGAGATCCTCGCCAGCCTCCTGCCGCGCAATCTCGCGGTGCAGATCTTCCGCGCGCTGCTGGAAAACAACGCCTCGTTCTACGGCGCGCAGATGTCGGCGATGGACAACGCCACGCGCAATGCCGGCGAGATGATCCGCAAGCAGACGCTGATCTACAACCGCACGCGTCAGGCGATGATCACCAAGGAACTGATCGAAATCATTTCGGGCGCCGAGGCGGTCTAGTCGGATCGCGCAGCGCCCGTTGAAGCGCAACCCAAGGACATATCCCGGTCGAGCCGACCGTGGTTTCGTATACGGATCGTAAGGAGAGACACTCAATGGCTACCGCAGCCAACCAGATCGGTCGCATCACCCAGGTCATCGGCGCCGTCGTCGACGTGCAGTTCGAAGGTCACCTGCCGGCCATTCTCAATTCGCTCGAAACCAAGAACGCCGGCAACCGCCTGGTGCTCGAAGTTGCCCAGCATCTCGGCGAGTCCACCGTGCGCACGATCGCGATGGACACCACCGAAGGTCTGGTCCGCGGCCAGGAGGTCACCGACACCGGTTCGCCGATCCGGGTGCCGGTTGGTGTCGGCACGCTCGGCCGCATCATGAACGTCATCGGCGAGCCGATCGACGAAGCCGGTCCGGTCGAAGCCGAAGGCCTGCGCCCGATCCACGCGGACGCGCCGAGCTATACCGACCAGTCGACCGAAGCCGAAATCCTCGTCACCGGCATCAAGGTCGTCGACCTCCTCGCGCCCTACGCCAAGGGCGGCAAGATCGGCCTGTTCGGCGGCGCCGGCGTCGGCAAGACGGTGCTGATCCAGGAGCTGATCAACAACGTCGCCAAGGCGCATGGTGGCTACTCGGTGTTCGCCGGCGTCGGCGAGCGCACCCGTGAAGGCAACGACCTCTATCACGAGTTCATCGAGTCCAAGGTCAACGCCGATCCGCACAATCCGGATCCGGCCGTGAAGTCGAAATGCGCGCTGGTGTTCGGCCAGATGAACGAGCCGCCCGGCGCTCGCGCCCGCGTCGGCCTGACCGGCCTGACCGTCGCCGAGCACTTCCGCGACCAGGGCCAGGACGTGCTGTTCTTCGTCGACAACATCTTCCGCTTCACCCAGGCGGGCTCCGAAGTGTCGGCGCTGCTCGGACGTATTCCGAGCGCCGTGGGTTATCAGCCGACGCTCGCCACCGACATGGGCGCGCTGCAGGAGCGTATCACCACCACCAACAAGGGCTCGATCACCTCGGTGCAGGCAATCTACGTGCCGGCCGACGACTTGACCGACCCGGCGCCGGCGACGTCATTCGCGCACTTGGACGCGACCACCGTGCTCAACCGCGCGATCTCGGAAAAGGGCATCTATCCGGCGGTCGACCCGCTCGACTCGACCTCGCGCATGCTGTCTCCGCTGGTTGTCGGCGAGGAGCACTACGCCACGGCGCGCATGGTCCAGCAGATCCTCCAGCGCTACAAGTCGCTGCAGGACATCATCGCCATCCTGGGCATGGACGAGCTGTCGGAAGAGGACAAGCTGACGGTCGCCCGCGCCCGCAAGATCGAGCGCTTCCTGTCGCAGCCGTTCCACGTCGCCGAAATCTTCACGGGATCGCCGGGCAAGTTCGTCGACCTCGCCGACACCATCAAGGGCTTCAAGGGCCTGTGTGAAGGCAAGTACGACCACCTGCCGGAGGCCGCCTTCTACATGGTCGGCAACATCGACGAGGCGGTCGAGAAGGGCAAGAAGCTGGCGGCGGAAGCTGCCTAAGGGCGAATAGCGAATAGGGAGTAGCGAATAGGGTTATCCGCTGCTCCCTTCTCCATTCACTACTCGCCATTCGCTATTCGCTACTCGCAGGTTTCCTTATGGCTACTTTCCATTTCGATCTCGTCTCGCCGGAAAAGATCGCCTTCTCGGGCGAGGTCGACCAGGTCGACGTTCCCGGCCAGGAGGGTGATTTCGGCGTGCTCGCCGGGCACGCGCCGTTCGTGGCGACCTTGCGGCCGGGCATCCTGACGGTGACATCAGGCGGCTCGCAGCAGAAGATCATCGTGCTCGGCGGCCTCGCCGAGATCTCGGACAAGGGCCTGACGGTGCTCGCCGACGTCGCGACGTCGCTGAAGGATCTGGATCAGACCGCTTTCGCGGCTGAGATCGCCGGCATGGAAACCAAGCTGAACGAGAAGCAGGGCAATGAGCTCGATCGTGCGATCGAACGGCTCGATCACTTCAAGACGATCCAGCAGCAGCTCAACACGACGGCTCTGCACTGATCCTGCAGCGCGACGTCTGAATGAACGTTCATGGCCGGGCTTTGCCCGGCCATTTTCGTTTGCAGGCTCGAACGTCCCGCGTCGCTGGATGACTACTTCAAGGGATGCCGGTTGCGCGGTCGCCGATCTGACTGCATGCTCCCGGCGGTTCGAACGGGCGTGGTGAAATGGCAGGGCAGATCGTCTTGAAGCGCAAGATCGCGGCGATTTTCGCCGCCGATATTGCCGGCTATTCGCGCCTCGTCGCCGAGGACGAAGAAGAAACGTTGCGGCGCCTGGCAGCCTATCGCGAGGTGGTCGACGACTTCATCGCGCGCGCCGGCGGTCGCATCTTCAATACGGCGGGCGATGCGGTGCTCGCGGAATTCCCCAGCGCGGTCGAGGCCGTGCGCTGCGCGATCGACATCCAGGAAAGCCTGCGTACCCGCAACATGGCCTATCCGCCAAGCCGGCAGATGAGCTACCGCATCGGCATCACCATCGGCGACGTCGTCGAGCGCGACGGCGATCTGCTCGGCGACGGCGTCAACATCGCAGCAAGGCTCGAGGGTCTCGCCGACGTCGGCGGCATCTGCATTTCCCGCGCGGTGCACGAGCAGGTCGCCAACAAGCTCTCGGTGCAGTTCGCCGACATGGGCGCGCGCGAGGTCAAGAACATCCCGACGCCGGTGCACGCCTATCGCGTGGCGATGCGTCGTGAGGACGGCACCTACGCGCCGTTGCAGGACAAGAAGGCTAGCCGCGGCGGCACGCTCCGTCTGATCTGGCGAATTGCTGCGGCCGTGATTGCGCTCGGAGCGGTCGGGGTCGGGACTGCGCTCTATCTGGATTATCGCGATCCGCACCCTCGGCAGCGGGATGCTGCCAAGGCGGCCGCGGAAGCGCTGGCGCGGCTGTCGGCTACCCCGGCATCGCCGTCCTCATCTCCATCGCCCGCTCCGACCGCATCGTCCGTTGTCGTGCAGCCGGCCGCCGCGCCGCAGCCGCAACAGTCGACCCCGCTCTCGTCCGCAGTCGCAGCCGAAAAATTCGCGCCTGAAGCCGTGCCCTTCGTGAGCGAGCGCACCCGCATTGCGTTAGCGCGCGACTACGTGCCGGCACCGGACCACAAGGCGTTCGCGACCACGATCAACGGTGTCAGCGCCTATGTCAGCGGACAGGCGAGCGATGAGGCGGCGAAATCAGCTGCGCTGGACCAGTGCCAGCAGCGTGCAGAGAGCTCGAACGGCCCGCGCAAATGCGAGCTCTATGCGGTCGGCGACAATGTCGTGTACGTGCACAGCAAGCCGCCGCTGCCGCCGCAGCCCTGGGTGCGCCACGACCCGATGACAGAGCGCGCCTTCAGTGCGGCAGAGATGCCGCTGGTGCGGGATACAGGCCGGGCCCGGCTCGAAGCCAACTACGGCGCCGCCCGGCGGACCAAGGCCATCGCGCTCGGGCCCGGCGGCCAGTTCTTCTACAGCGTCGGCGGCGACCTCGTCGACGACGTGGTCCGGCGCAATCTGGAAGCCTGCGGTGCACAGGCGGGGACGGCCTGCATCATTGTTGCGCTCGACGATGCCTTCGTGGTGCCGGTACCGGCGGTCATGAAGGCCACCGGCTTCTTTCGTGCCGCCAGCCATCAGGCGATCGCGGCAGAGTCGCGCGAGGAGGTGGCGCGGCGCCTGGAGGCTGCGACGTCAGGCTGGAATGCGGTCGCCGTCGGAACGGCCGGCCGTCCCGGCTTTGGCCTCAATGGCGATCGCGAGGAGACCGCGATCGGTGGCGCGCTCGCTGATTGCTCGACGCGCGATCAGGACTGTCGCGTGATCGCGATCGGGCCATTCACGGTCGAGGAAAACTAGCCGGACTCTCTCCACGTCGTCATTTCGGGGCATCGCGCAGCGATGAGCCCGGAATCCCTGATCGCGAGCGACGATTGTCTCGAAGATGAGCGCCACGTCCATCTCGGCCCTCATAACTGACTGTGGCTATGGATTCCGGGCTCGCGCTGCGCGCGCCCCGGAATGACGACGGGGAGAGATGCCGTAGGATCGACAAAACAGCCCCGGCAGGACGGTGGCGCCTTTGCCTTGCGCTGGAGCCGGATCTCACATGCTATCAGTCGTCAGCCGCGCTAGGCCGCGAGATGCGCAAAAGCCTGAGCCACCGTGCGGTAGACCTCGCGGCGGAACGGTACCACCAGATCGGGCACGCGGGCGAGCCGCTCCCAGCGCCAGGCGTCGAACTCGGCCGGCTGGCCGTTGCGCGGCGTCACCGGATCGATATCGGCCTCGCGTCCGGTGAAGCGCATGGCGAACCATTTCTGACGCTGGCCGCGAAAGCGCGCCAGCCGATGGTTGGGATCCTCGAACGGCGGAAATTCGTAAGTCAGCCAGTCGCTCTCGCCGAGAATCTCGGCGTCGCGGATGCCGGTTTCCTCCCACAGCTCGCGCCGTGCCGCCGCCTGCAGGTCCTCGCCGGCGTCGACGCCGCCCTGCGGCATCTGCCATTCGAGGCCGGGCAGGACGATTTCCGGCCCGTCGTCGCGGAAGCGGCGGCCCAGGAAGACGAGCCCCTCGGGATTGAGCAGGGCGATGCCGACATTGGGGCGATAGGGTCTGGTCTCGGTCATCCGTTGGGGTCCATGAGCTGTCGATCGCATAGCAGCGCAACATGACGGCGTCGTCGCGACCCACCTGCGGAGATTCGCTGCAGACCATGCGCAGAAACGGACTGTCCGGCGCCTGGCATCGATGGGCCAATCGCGGTTCAGCTCCCCGCGAGCGTCGTGAATTCCTTGACAACGCGCTCATAGACCGGCCGCTTGAACGGCACGATCAGCGACGGAAGGTTCTTCATCGGCTCCCAGCGCCAGCTGATGAACTCGGCCTTGTGGTGGCCGCCGCCGGGGCGCTCGACGTCGATCTCGGCATCGGTGCCGGTGAAGCGCAGCGCGAACCATTTCTGGCGCTGGCCGCGATAGCGGCCTTTCCAGGCGCGGCCCGCCACCGTGCGTGGAATGTCGTAGGTCAGCCAGTCGCCGATCTCGGCCAGCTTCTCGACCGAGCGGACGCTGGTCTCTTCATAGAGCTCGCGCTTGGCCGCTTCCCAGGTGTCCTCGCCGGGATCGACCCCGCCCTGCGGCATCTGCCAGACATGGGTGTCGTCGACATGCTCGATGCCGCCAGCGCGGCGACCGATGAACACCAGCCCTTCCGAGTTGATCAGCGTGATGCCGACGCAGGTGCGGTAGGGCAGGTCCTCGTAGCGCGTCATTCCGTCTCGGCCTTCCTGCGTTGCTCCGCGCGTCGCTGCGCGCAGTCCTCACGCTCTCGCGTCAGCCGGTTCGGCCGGCCGTACGCTTCAATTCGATTTTGATTTCAGCATCGCGGTTGTCAATGGCACCAGCAGAATGCCCTTGCGGTCGAGTCCCTTGATCCACGTCCCGATGCGATCGATCGAGACCGGCAGCGCCGACGCCGTCCCGACCGCAACGCCACGCTCCTTGGCCAGGCTCTCGAGCTTGGCGAGCGCGCTGTCGATTTCGACCGGGGTGGGCACCGCATCGATGGCGACGTCACCCTTGGCGAAGGGCATCGCGCGCCCGGTGGCCAGCGATGCCGCCACGCTGCGCGGCGCCGCACCATCGTCGAACAGAGCGAGCCCGCGCTTGGCCGCCTCATTCACGATCGGCTGCATCGCAGCCTCGGTCGCCACGAACCGCGCCCCCATGAAATTGCCGATGCCGACATAACCTTGCAGCCGGCTCATGTGCCAGAACAGCCGGTCGATGTTCTGGTCCGGGCCGAGGGTGGAGAGCAGCGTCTGCGGTCCCGGGTCATTGTCGGGATAGTCGTACGGCTCCATCGGGACCTGCAGCAGGATTTCATGCCGCTGTGTCCGCGCGCGCTCGGCGAGCTTGGTGGGATCGGAGCCGTAGGGCGTAAAGGCCAGCGTCACTGCCGGCGGCAGTTTCATGATCGCATCCACCGTCTTGGCGGCGCCGACGCCGAGGCCGCCGATCACGATTGCGATCGCCGGCATCCGCGCCGCCTTGGCGCGGTCGGCGTCGGCCGCGTAGGCGGTGAACGGCTTCACGCCGTCGGCCATCACCGGGATCATGCCATAGCGTGACTTCTCCAGCAGCCGCGGATCGACGCCCGGCATCTGGCTCGCCGCAGCGGCGGATCCAGGCTCGGCAGTCTCGCCACCGGCGCCGATCGCGACCTCCTGGCGGGCGCCGCTGGAGCCATCGATGATGGTCACGGTCTTGCGCTCGCCACCTTCCTGCTTGGCGGCCGCGGCGCCGTGATCGGCGTTCGCGTTGGATTTGGCCTCCGGCTTGACGGCGGCCTTGTCGTCCGGCTTGACGCCCTCATTGATCGCGACCCGGGCAACCGGCTCGCCGCCGAGCGGATTGTCGCTGAACAGCGCAAAGCCGACGAAAACGACCAGGAACAGGCCGAGAATGATGGCGAGCGCCTGCAGCACGGTGATGGGAAGCCGAATGCGGCGCCTGCGACGCTTCTCCGTCTGCCCGAGCGGGGCGCTCAGCTCGTCGGCCGTCTCTGTCATCGAAATTCCCGAATCAACCGGGTCGACGATACCACGGCAGCGATTCGGGCGCAGGGGCAGTGTCCGCAAGCCCGTAGATCGCGGGGAGCGGGGCTCCGGAGAAACGTGCCTGCAAATGAAAGGGCGGCCCCTGGAGGCCGCCCTTCAAACCCGATGTCGCGTCTCAGCCGAAATCCAGTCGGCTGCCGCTCAGTTGCCGCCGTTCAGTTCGCGGCTTTGGTCGCCGGCTTGTCGGCCGCGGCCTTGTCGGTCGGCGCCGGCGTGTTGGCGCTGTTCTTGATGCCGTGGAGCAGGTCGGCGGCGAGCTTGAGCGCCTTGTCGTCCTTGGCATCCGGCGGCACGTAGGACTGCGAGCCGGTCTTCTCGTCACCGTCGTTCTTGAGGTGGCCGCGCAGCGAGGCCTCGCCCTTGGTGTCGGTACGCGACTTCAGCTCGTCCGGCACGTCCTGCAGCACCTCGATGTCAGGCACGATGCCCTTGGCCTGGATCGACTTGCCCGACGGCGTGTAGTAGCGCGCGGTGGTCAGGCGCAGTGCGCCATTGCCGGCGCCGAGCGGGATGATGGTCTGCACCGAGCCCTTGCCGAACGAGCGCGTGCCGACCAAGGTCGCGCGCTTGTGGTCCTGCAGCGCGCCGGCCACGATCTCCGACGCCGAAGCCGAGCCGCCATTGATCAGCACGATGACCGGCTTGCCCTTGGTGAGGTCGCCGGCATGCGCCGCGCGGCGCTGCGTCTCCTCGGCATTGCGGCCGCGGGTCGAGACGATCTCGCCGCGCTCCAGGAACGCGTCGGAGACGGTGACTGCCTCCTCGAGCAAACCGCCCGGATTGTTGCGCAGGTCGATGATGTAACCCTTCAGCTTGTCACCGATCGAGCCTTGCAGATCGGCAATGCTCTTCTTCAGGCCTTCGGTGGTCTGCTCGTTGAAGGTGGTGATGCGGATATAGGCGATGTCGTCGGTCTCCGTGCGCGAGCGCACCGAACGGACGCGGATGTTGTCGCGGGTCAGCGTGACGTCGAGCGGATTGTCGGCGCCCTTGCGCACGACCTTCAGCTTGATCTTGGTGCCGACCGGGCCGCGCATCTTCTCGACGGCCTGATTGAGGGTCAGGCCCTGCACGGCTTCATCGTCGAGATTGGTGATGATGTCGTTGGCCTGGATGCCCGCCTTCGAGGCCGGCGTATCGTCGATCGGCGATACCACCTTGATCAGGCCGTCTTCCATCGTCACCTCGATGCCGAGGCCGCCGAACTCGCCGCGGGTCTGCACCTGCATGTCGCGGAAGCTCTTCGCATCCATGTAGCTCGAATGCGGATCGAGGCCGGAGAGCATGCCGCTGATCGCGGACTCGACCAGCTTCGAATCGTCGGGCTTCTCGACATAGTCGCTGCGCACCCGCTCGAACACGTCGCCGAACAGATTGAGCTGGCGATAGGTATCGGCGGTCGCGGCGCGCGCCGTCGATCCCATCAACACCGCGCGCGGTTGGGAGACGAACAAGGTCAATGCCGCACCGGTGGCCGCGCTCAGGAGAATTACCGAAGTCTTACGCATCATCCGCGTACCTTTTCGCCTTCATTTGCGGCCCACCATGGGCCTGGATCGATTGGAGTGCCGTCCTTACGGAACTCGACATAGAGCACTGGTTGACTCGCATTGGTAGCGAGAATGGAGGCAACCTGGGACGAGTTACCCATGGTCGCGACCGGCTCTCCCGTCTGAACAAACTGCCCGATGTTGACGGAAATGCGCTCCATCCCGGCGATCAGGACATGATACCCGCCACCGGCGTTGAGGATCAAGAGTTGTCCGTAGCTGCGGAAGGGGCCCGCATACACAACCCAGCCATCACACGGGGTTGTGACCTGGGCGCCCGGACGGGCCGCCAAAGAAATGCCTTTATCGGAGCCGCCGGCGCCGTCGGACGCGCCGAATTCGCGAATTTTGCTGCCGTTGACCGGAAAGGTGAGCATGCCCTTGGTCGAGGCGAACGCGATCGCCGGCGCCTTGCGGCCCGGGTTGCGCAGCGCATTCGCGTCCGGCTTGCTGTTGACCGGCACCCCCTGCAGGCTCGCCGTCGAGGCCGCCTTGGCGGCGCTCTTGAGGTCCAGCTCCATGGTCGTGATCAGACCCTGCAGCGAGTCGATCTGCTGGGCCAGCACCGCGGCGCGGGCGCTTTCGGCTTCCATGTCCTTTTCGGCCGAGGTCTGCTTGCGCTGGCGCTCTTCCACCAGAGCGGCGAGGCGGGTCTGGTCGGTGCGCAGCCTGTCGCGGTCGCCGGCGAGCTTGTCGCGCTCGCTGGCGATCGTCTTGCGGATGGCGACGAGCTCGCCGAGATCGGTCGAGAGCTTCTCGGCCCGGCTGCGCATCTCAGGGATCACCGAACCCAGCAGCATCGCCGTGCGCAAGGATTGCAGGGCGTCCTCGGGACGGACGAGCAGGGCAGGCGGAGTGCGGCGGCCGGCGCGCTGCAGCGCGGCCAGAACCTCGATGATCTCGGTGCGCCGTGCTTCCAGCGACGTCCGCAGATCCTGCTCGCGGCCGTCGAAGCCGCGCAGCCGCGTTTCCGCCTCGCCGACCCGGACTTCGACGCTGCGCACCTGCGCGGCAACGTCGATCAGCTGCTGATTGAGCTTGCCGCGATCGTCGCCGAGCGCGGCAATATCGGCCTTCAGGCGCTCCTGCGCCTCGGCGGCGGCCTTCTGGGCAGCGCGCGCCGCTTCCAGCTCCTGCTCGCGCTGCTTCAACTGCTCGGGGGTCGGCGGTGTCGATGAAACAGTGCCGGGGATGGAGGGCCGAAGTCCGGTCTGCGCTGCGGCCGGTATCACCGGAAGCATGACCAGCAGCACGATCAGCGACGCGCGGCACGGCCGGCCGCTGCGGCCGGTGATCGAGGAGCGAGAAAGGGGCCGCGCGGCAAACATCGACGTCCTTATTGTGCTCCCATCGTCCCTGATTCAAGCGCGGTGATAGGGGTGACCAGCCAGGATCGTTGCAGTACGGTAAATCTGCTCGAGCAGCAGGACGCGCACGATCTGATGCGGCCAGGTCGCAGCCCCGAACGCGACCCCGAGTTTGGCTGTGCGCCGCAATTCAGGCGAAAGTCCGTCTGCGCCGCCGATCACGAAGACGGCCGCGGGAAGCCCCTGGTCCCGCCAGCGTCCGAGGTGACTCGCAAAGGTTGTGCTGTCGATGTTCTGGCCACGTTCGTCCAGACAGACGAGAACGGCCTTGTCAGGGATCGCCGCGGCGATCGCCGCCGCCTCTTCGGAGATCCGGGTTGCGGCATCGCGCGCGCGGCTCTCCGGGATTTCCTGAATGTCGAGGCCACGAAAGCCAAGCTTGCGGCCGAGGTCCTCGAAACGCTCGCGGTAGCGCTCCGCGAGCTCCCGCTCGGGACCCTGCTTCAATCGACCGATGGCGATCACGACGATGCGCATGCGCACGCCTTAACACGTGCGCGCAGCGATTCGTATCGCGACCGGGCCTAGACCGTCTTCGCCGGCTTCGGCCCTTGGGTCCACAATCGTTCGAGATTGTAGAACTCGCGGACCTCGGGCCTGAACACGTGCACGATCACGTCGCCGGAGTCGATCAGCACCCAGTCGCAGTTGGGCAGGCCTTCGACGTGGAGCTTCGCGTTGCCGGCTTCCTTCAGGCCTTTGGCGACGTTCTCCGCGATCGATCCGACGTGCCGGTTGGAGCGGCCCGTGGTGATGACCATGTAGTCGGAATAGGCCGATTTGCCATGAAGGTCGATTGTGACCGTCTCTTCCGCCTTCATGTCCTCGAGGCGGGAGAGGATCGTGCGCAAGGTCTTGTCGGCGTCGGGTTGCGCCTGCAAGGCCGCATCTTGGCTCGAAGTCTTACGCGCCGACTTGATAGTCGCCGACTTGGAAGTCGTTGCCTTGGAAGTCGCTGCCTTGGACGTCTTGGGCAAGGCCGACTGGGACAATACAGATGTGGTCAGGGACCATTCCTTTCACTGTATCGCAGGCCGAATCCGGCCTGCTAACCATAGTAGACATGTGGGGTTAATGGTTTCAACAATCCAGTACCCCGCGGTTGCCTGGTCCGGCTTGGCGACCTGATGACCCGCCCGGACCGCGACGGGGATCGTTGAGTTCCATGCACATCCGATGCCGGGCGGGCGCCAGCCCGCGCGGCATACCTCAAAACGACTTCCAGCTGCCGTCCGGGTTCCTCAACCCGGTCGATGACAGGCTCAGCTTCAGGCCGGTGAGGTAAACCCAGGCCGGCGCCGCACGGTCGGCGAGACGGCTGGCCTGCGCCTCCGGAATGCGATAGCGCGCCAATGCGCGTGCTGCGGGTGCGTTCAGGGCGCGGAAGCTGCGTGGCGGACGATCGACCACGGCCATGGGCACCTGGGCCGCGATGTGCTGCCACTTCTGCCAGCGATGGAACTGCGCGAGGTTGTCGGCGCCCATGATCCACACGAAGCGCAGGCGCGAGGCGCGGCGGCGCAAATAATCGATCGTGTCGGCAGTGTAGCGGGTGCCGATGACGGATTCGAGACAGCTGATCTCGATGCGTGGATCGGCGGCGACCTTGCGGGCGGCCTCGGCGCGTTCGGCCAGCGCATGCAGTCCGCCATTGTTCTTGAGCGGATTGCCGGGCGTGACCAGCCACCACACACGATCGAGCTGCAGCCGTTTCAGCGCGAACAGGCTGATCGCGCGATGCGCCTGGTGCGGCGGATTGAACGAGCCGCCGAGCAGGCCAATGCGCATGCCGTCGCTGTGGGGCGGCAGCGCCTGGCGGATCGCGAGGCGCACCGAGGCGGCGTCGGTCACGGCGGCTCCCGCTTGCTGCCCGGGCGACTCAACCACAGGGTGCGGCGATCATGGCCGGGTCTGCCCGGTGCCGTGAATCCGGTATTTGAAGCTGGTCAGCTGCTCGACGCCGACCGGGCCGCGCGCATGGAATTTGCCCGTAGCGATGCCGATCTCGGCGCCAAAGCCGAACTCGCCGCCATCGGCGAACTGGGTCGAGGCATTGTGCAACACGATCGCCGAGTCGACCTCGTTGAGAAACCTGTCGGCCACCGCGTTGTCCTCTGTCACGATCGCATCGGTGTGGTGCGAGCCGTGCTCGTGAATGTGGGCGATCGCACCGTCCACGCCATCGACCACCCTGGCGGCGATGATGGCGTCGAGATATTCGGTGTTCCAATCCTCGTCGCTGGCCGGCTTCACCCGCGCATCGGCCGCACGCACGGCGTCATCGCCGCGCACCTCGCAGCCGGCGCCGATCAGCATGTCGACCAGCGGCTTGATCTTGTCCTGCGACGCGCGGTCGACCAGCAGCGTCTCGGCCGCGCCGCACACGCCGGTGCGCCGCATCTTCGCGTTAAGCACGATCGACTTGGCCATCTCCAGATCGGCGGCGCCATCGACATAGACGTGGTTGACGCCTTCGAGATGCGCGAACACCGGCACGCGCGCCTCGGCCTCGACGCGCGCGACGAGGCTCTTGCCGCCGCGCGGCACGATCACGTCGACGCCGCCGTTCAGGCCGGACAGCAGCAGGCCGACCGCCGCACGGTCGCGCGTCGGCACCAGCGTGATCGCGGCCTCCGGCAGGCCGGATTCGCGGAGCCCCTCGACCATGCATTGATGGATCGCGCGGCAGGAGCGGAACGAGTCCGAGCCGCCGCGCAGGATCACGGCATTGCCGGATTTCAGGCACAGCACGCCGGCATCGGCCGCGACATTGGGACGGCTCTCGAAGATCACGGCGATGACGCCGAGCGGCACCCGCACGCGCTCGATGGTCATGCCGTTCGGTCGCTGCCAGCTCTCGGTGACGACACCGACCGGATCGGCGACACCGCGCACGACCGCGATGCCGTCGGCCATGGCGGCGACACGGGCTGGCGTCAGGGTGAGGCGGTCGAGGAAGGACGACGTCATGCCGCCGGCCTTGGCCTCGGCGACGTCCTCGGCATTGGCCGCGATGATGGCGTCTGCCTGGACCCGGATCCGCCGCTCCATCGCCTCGAGCGCCCGGTTCTTCTGCTCGGCCGGCGCCAGCGACAGCACGCGCGCAGCCGCACGGGCGCGCTGGGCGAGGTCGTTCATCAGGACGGGCAGATCGGCGCTGCCGTCGATGGCTTTCAGAGGTGCGGTCATGGGCGGTTCAACCTTGAATTAAGGCCCTCCAGTAGCACGGAAAGCGGCCTTTTGCGAACGCTCGCGGCAGGGCGTTAGGCCGGTCCCACCCCCGCCGGGCCGATCACCAGGTCGTCGCGGTGGATCATCTCGGCGCGGCCGGACACGCCGAGGATCAGCGCCACGTCCGGCGAGGAGCGGCCCTTGATCCGCTCGGCATCATCGGCGTCGTAGGCGACGAGGCCGCGGCCGATTTCGTGGGTGTCGGGACCGCGCACCACGACGGCGTCGCCGCGGGCGAACTGGCCGTCGACCCGGATCACGCCAGCCGGCAGCAGGCTCTTGCCGGCGCGCAGCGCGGTGACGGCGCCGGCGTCGATCGTCAGCGTGCCCTTCGGCTCCAGTGAGCCTGCGATCCAGCGCTTTCGCGCGGTGACGGGATTTGCTGGCGTCAGGAACCAGGTGCAGCGGCCGCCATTGGCGACCGCCGCCAGCGGGTGTTCGATCTTGCCGGAGGCGATGAGCATGTGGGTGCCGGCGGTGGTCGCGATCTTGGCGGCTTCGATCTTGGTCAGCATGCCGCCGCGTGAGAATTCCGAAGCCGCGCTGCCGGCCATCGCCTCGATGTCGGCGGTGATGCTCTCGACCACGGGGATCAGCCTCGCATTCGGATCCTTCGCTGGCGGGGCCGTGTAGAGGCCGTCGATGTCCGACAGCAGCACCAGCAGGTCGGCGCTCGCCATGGTCGCGACGCGGGCGGCGAGGCGGTCATTGTCGCCGTAACGAATTTCGGCGGTCGCCACCGTGTCGTTCTCGTTGATGATCGGCACCGCGCGCCATTCCAGCAGCTTGGCGATCGTCGAACGGGCGTTGAGATAGCGGCGCCGCTCCTCGGTGTCCTGCAGGGTCACCAGGATCTGGCCGGCACCGATGCCGTGCGCGCCGAGCACCTCCGACCAGGTCCGCGCCAGCGCGATCTGGCCGACGGCGGCAGCGGCCTGGCTCTCCTCCAGCTTCAGCGGCCCGCGCGGCAGCTTCAAGCGGCTGCGGCCGAGCGCGATCGAGCCCGAGGACACCACCAGCAGCTCGCAGCCGCGGCCATGCAGCCGCGCGATGTCGGCCGCCAGCGCCGTGAGCCAGGAGGCGCGGACCTCACCGGCGTCGGAATCGACCAGCAGCGACGAGCCGACCTTGACGACGATGCGGCGAAAATTTTCGAGACGGGGGCTGGTCATGCTGCGAACGGGGTCGGTGCAATCCCTCGTTTCATGATGAGAGCTGCGTGGCGGACACGCGGCCTGCACAAGACGGGGATGTGTGTTGATGAACAAGGGCGAGTGTCGCAAGCCGATGCCTGCGAGGCAAGGCTGGCGTCAGCTCAGCCCTGCGGTGGCGTTAGGGCCGCCCATGGCTCCTCGGTCGCGGCGCTCTCGACCGCGCTCTTGGCCTTGTTGGACACCGGCTGCTCGGCGATGAGGTCGGCCAGCTTGCGCAAGGCTTCCTTGACGCCGACCCCGGTCGCGCCCGACAGCAGCAGCGGCGTCTTCTTGGCGGCGCGCTTCAGCCGGTCCTTCTGCTTCTTCAGTTCGTCGGCGTCGACCGCGTCGATCTTGTTGAGCGCGACGATCTCGATCTTGTCGGTGAGCTCGCCGCCATAGGCTTCGAGCTCGTTCCGCACGGTCTTATAGGCCTTGCCGGCATGCTCGCAGGTGGCATCGACCAGATGCAGCAGCACGCGGCAGCGCTCGACATGGCCAAGAAAGCGGTCGCCGAGGCCGGCGCCTTCATGAGCGCCCTCGATCAGGCCGGGGATATCGGCGAGCACGAACTCACGGCCGTCGGCGTTCACGACGCCGAGCTGCGGATGCAGCGTGGTGAACGGATAGTCGGCGATCTTCGGCTTGGCCGCCGACACCTTGGACAGGAAGGTCGACTTGCCGGCATTGGGCAGCCCGACCAGGCCGGCGTCGGCGATCAGCTTCATCCGCAGCCAGATCCAGCGTTCCTCGCCGGGCTGGCCGGGATTGGCGTGGCGCGGCGTCCGGTTGGTCGGCGACTTGAAGTGCGCATTGCCGAAGCCGCCATTGCCGCCCTCGGAGAGCACGAAGCGCTCGCCGACCGCGGTGAAGTCGTGGATCAGCGTCTCCCGGTCCTCGTCGAAGATCTGGGTGCCGACGGGAACCTTGAGCACCACCGACTTGCCGCCGGCGCCATGACAGTCCTTGCCCGAGCCGTTTCCGCCCCTCTGGGCCTTGAAATGCTGCTGGTAGCGGTAGTCGATCAGGGTGTTGAGTCCGTCGACGGCCTCGATGATGACGTCGCCGCCGCGGCCGCCATTGCCGCCGTTCGGGCCGCCGAACTCGATGAACTTCTCGCGCCGGAACGCAACGCAACCGTTGCCGCCGTCGCCGGAGCGCACATAGACCTTGGCTTCATCGAGGAATTTCATGATGGGCTCTACGTAGGCGAGGCGGGCCCCCACGGCAACCGCGGAATGGGTTTAATTCGGCCCGAAGCCTTAATTTCGAGCGGTAAACCGGCGTTGCGCAGGAGTTGGACAAGCGTTGCGCAGGAGTTGCGGCAGGGCTGCGTCACGCGCCCTGCGGATGGGCTGGAGCAACAGCGGCCCGCCTGATAAGGCACCCCGATCATGAGCGTGCTGTCCCGAATCTCCACCGCAAACGACGAGCGCTCGGCACGGCTGGCCGGCATCGGCCTGATGCTGCTGTCGATTTCGATGTTCTCGTTCGGCGACGCCTTGGGCAAGTTCCTGGTGTCGACCTATGCCGTCGGCCAGCTGCTTTGCTTACGCGCCTGCGCGGCGCTGCTGCTGCTCGCGCCGTTCATCTGGCGAAACCGCGCCGCTTTCATGCAGCTGGAGCGGCCATGGCTGCAGCTGGTGCGCGTGATCCTGTCGACGCTCGAGGTCGCGGCGTTCTTCCTCGCCACCGTCTATCTGCCGCTCGCCGACGTCATCACCTACTATCTCGCCGGGCCCATTTTCGTCACCGCGCTGTCGGCGCTGGTGCTGCGCGAGCATGTCGGCTGGCGGCGCTGGACGGCGATCCTGATCGGCTTCTGCGGCGTGCTGATCGCGCTCCGGCCCTCGGCGCAGACCTTCAGCCTTCCGGCGCTGATCGCGCTGGGCGGCAGTCTCTCTTTCGCGGTGCTGATGCTGATCACGCGTTCGCTCCGCGCCACGCCTGATATCGTGATGGCCTCGTCGCAATTCGTCGGCACCTTCCTGCTTGGCGCCGCCATGGCCTCGTTCGGCTGGGTGACGCCGACGCCCGGCAGCCTGGTGCTGTTCGCCGCCGCCGGCATCATCTCGGTGACCGCGTTGTTCTGCGTCAACCGCTCGCTGAAGCTGGCGCCGGCCTCGGTGGTCGTGCCCTATCAGTACACGATGATCGTCTGGGCCGTGCTGTTCGGCTTCCTCGTCTTCGGCGACGTGCCGCATCCGGCGACGATCGTCGGCGCCATCATCATCATCGGCGCGGGGCTCTACATCTACTTGCGCGAACGCGGCCTGGGGCAGGGGGCGGGTGCGGTGAATCCGCCGGTGTAGCGATCCCCACCGCTGTCGTCCCTGCGAACGCAGGGACCCATACTCCGCGGCCGTCGTGGCGATACACCGCTGTAGCTTCAGCTCGGTGCATCACCGGCTTCGGTGGTTATGGGTCCCTGCGTTCGCAGGGACGACACCTTTTGTGTAACGGCGAGCGAGGCCTACCGCCGCCCCGTATTCGCCCAGGCCTTCAGCGAGGCCCACACACCTCGGGTCAGGCGGAAGGCGTCGACCGGGGCGGAGGAGCCGATCACCTCGAAGCGATGCAGCTCGACGCCGGTCCATTGGAAGCCGCACTTTTCGAGGATGTTGCGTGAGGCGGGGTTGCTGACGCGGGCGTGCCCGATCAGCAAATTGTCTTCGCTCTCTTCAAAGAAATCATCGATTGCGGCGCGGGCTGCCTCGGTGCCGAAGCCGCGGCCCCAATGCTCGACGCCGAGCCAGTAGCCGAGCTCGGCACGGCCGGGTCTGGGACGGTTGACGCCGACCATGCCGATCGGTGCGTCCAGATGCTCGATCAGGAAGGCGGTCTCACCGGTCTGCTCCAGCGACCGCACGAAGCGGGCGGCGTCGACCTCGGAATAGGGATGCGGCAGGCGGCGGGTGTTCTCGGCGATGCGACGGTCATTGGCGAGCCGGGCCATGGCTGTCACGTCCGCAAGAACCGGCGGACGCAGTGTCAGCCGCGCGGTCTCGAGGACGCGAGGTCTCGCCTCGCGCAAGGTGGGAGTCGTGATGTCCTGCAGCATGTCGGGCTCCATCGACGCTTCGGGATCAGCTTGGGATCGACGAAAATGAAAAGGGGAGGCCGGTTGTCCCGCCTCCCCTTGGAGCCATCTCGCGCTCCGCCGGTTCAACAGGACCCGGCGGACGCATGTTGTTCCACCGTTATTCAGCAGCCTCGGCGGCTACCGGACGCACCGAAATGAACGTGCGGTTGGCGCGGTCATGGAATTCGACGTGGCCTTCCACCTTGGCGAAGATGGTGTGGTCCGTGCCCATGCCGACGTTGAGGCCGGGATGCCAGGTCGTGCCGCGCTGACGCGCGATGATGTTGCCCGGAATCACGCGCTCGCCGCCGAACGCCTTGATGCCGAGGCGCTTGCCCTTGGAGTCGCGTCCGTTGCGGGATGAACCGCCTGCCTTTTTATGAGCCATCGCTCGTCTCCGATCTCTTGCGATCACCTTTAGCGCGATTCCGCCAAGGGATCATTCACATTTGCTGAGCGCGGACAAAAATCCGCGCGATGAGGTTCAAGCCGATGCGGCGCGCAAGCGCGCCAGCATGCTTACTCCGCGGCCTCGGCCGCCGGGGCTTCCGCCTTGGCCTTCTTCGGCCGCGGGCCCTTGGTCGGCTTGGCGTTGTCGGTCAGGATCTCGCTGACGCGGATCAAGGTCAGCTCGTCCCGGTAGCCGCGCTTGCGGCGGGAATTCTTGCGGCGGCGCTTCTTGAACGCGATGACCTTGGGGCCGCGCTTGTGGTCGAGCACCTCGACGGCCACGGACGCGCCGGCCACCGCAGGGATGCCCAGCACCGGCGTGTCGCCGCCGACCACCAGCACCTCGTTCAACTGCACGATCGTACCGGGCTCACCGTCGATCTTGCCAATCTCGAGCACATCATCCGGGGCGACGCGGTATTGCTTGCCGCCGGTTTTGATGACTGCGAACATCGTTCTCATCCTTCGTGTTCGATCCCGGCCTCGACGCCTGATGGCCCCGGGTCGGCTTCTTGTTCAGTCGTTATGGTTCATGAGGTCCGGCCCGATCGGGGCCGGCGTCGGCGTGTCCCAGGCATCGAGGCCTGTCCGATACGCACAACGACAATCGGCGCGAGAAGCTCGCGCCGGTCGATCGGGGGCTTATAGCTGCCGGGATCGGGGAGTCAAGGAAAAGGGCGGAGGGCGGCTAGGGAAGGGTGGCAGCTGCGCCCCCCGAAAGACCCCCATTCGCTATTCGCCTCCCATCCCGCAACCAAACTGTTCCCTCCGCCGTTGTCCGAGCCCAACGCACAACCGCATAGCAGGGCAGGGACCATATGGCCGACGACGTCATGACCAAGACCACGGGCATCGCCCGTCACGGCGCCGCGCGGCTGCCGTCGGTCGAGATCGACAGCTTCAACATCGAACTCAAGGACGAGGACGGCTTCCTCGGCGACCGCGCCTCCAAGGGCGCCTTCCGCAAGATCCTGGAGCGCTGGCGCAAACCCTTGCGCAAATCGGGTAAGGACCCGTTCGGCGACGAGGACAGCGAGACCATCAGCAAGAAGGTGCTGGATGCCATCCTGGTCGGCGACGACACCGAGGCCTCCGCCGTGGTGCATTCGGCGATCGAGGAGTTCGCGCAGGAGCTCGCCCATGTCACCCGCCGCTTCCTGCGCACAAAGGCCTGGACCAAGACCGAATGCATCGTGGTCGGCGGCGGTTTTCGCGACTCCCGGCTCGGCGAGCTCGCGATCGCGCGTACCGAGATCATCCTCAAGGACGAGGGGTTTGGCGTCGGGCTGGAGCCGATCCGCTACCACCCGGACGATGCCGGGCTGATCGGCGCGTTGCATCTGGCGCCGTCCTGGATTTTCGAGGCGCATGACAGCATCCTCGCGGTCGACATCGGCGGCACCAACATCCGCTGCGGCGTGGTCGAGACGTCCTGGAAGAAGGCGCAGGATCTGTCCAAGGCATCGGTCTGGAAGTCCGAGCTGTGGCGCCATGCCGATGACGAGCCGACGCGCGAAGGCGCGGTCAAGCGGCTCGCCAAGATGCTGAAGGGGCTGATCGAGGAGGCCGACGCCGAGGGTCTCAGGCTCGCGCCCTTCATTGGCATCGCCTGTCCCGGCGTGATCAACGAGGACGGCTCGATCGTGAAGGGCGCGCAGAACCTGCCGGGCAATTGGGAGAGCAGCAAGTTCAACCTGCCCGCCAGCCTGGTCGAGGCGATCCCGATGATCGGCGACCACGACACCGCAGTGCTGATGCACAATGACGGCGTCGTCCAGGGCCTCTCCGAGGTGCCGTTCATGCAGGACTTCGAGCGCTGGGGCGTGCTGACCATCGGCACCGGGCTCGGCAATGCCCGCTTCACCAACCGCCGCAAGGAAAACGGGCGAAAGGAGAAGGACGACAAGGCCGAGGACAAGAAGTCCGACGACAAGAAGGCGGCCAAGAAGAAGAAGGATTGAGGAACCGAGCCTGCGGTTGCCAACCGGCCGGTCGGTATGCGGATCGGCGGGTCTGCCGGGTTATACTGCGACGCAGCAAGATCGCGCGCAGCCGGCAATCGTCCGATTCCAGAAAGTAGAAAAACCGGCGCGCCACCAATCGGATGCGATCGGAACCCGGTAACCTTGACCGGTTAGGTTAAGGAACGGTTTGCATTGCGGTGCACGCGCCGATGGCCCAGGGTCGTCGGCGTCGCTCAGGCCGGCCGGATTGACCCCCGTCTCTTCCGTCGGTTTCCCCAAGATGCAGCGACACGGGACCGCCGGCATGTGTCAGCGTACGGCGGTCCCACCTTGTCTTTTTCCTTCGCCTTTCTCCTGATCTCCGCCGTCTGCCGCAGCCGCCGCTAGTTCGCAGAATGGCCGCCGCAACCACTCTGCCATATATACAAACCGTCTAGTCGGTTTTATAACCGACATCCCAAATGGGGTGGGATTTGACGGCGCAATCTCGCGCCGCATGGAGTGTGAGGACATCATGATCAGACGCGCGAGATACCGGATGGCTGCCATGGCGGTGGCCGCGCTGGCCTGCCGCGGGGCAGAGGCGGCGGACCTGCCGGCGACCACCTCCAAGGCGCCGGCCTATGCCGCCGCGCCGGCAGCGTTCTCCTGGACCGGCTTCTATGCCGGCGCCAATATCGGCGGTGCCTTCACCGGCGACGACTCCTTCACGAACACCGCCGGCGCCAATGGCGGCAAGCTGTCCGGCGTGATCGGCGGCCTGCAGGTCGGCTACAATTACCAGATCTCGCCGATGTTCGCGGTCGGCATCGAGAACGATCTCGAATTCACCGGCCTCTCGCGCAAGGGAGACGTCGTCAATCCCGCCGTCAGCACGCCCTGGCTCACCTCGGGCCGCGCGCGGGCCGGCATCGCGGTGCTTGATTCGCGCCTGTGGTTGTACGGCACGGCGGGTCTTGCGGCGGGCGAGCTGAAGGACGGGCCGATCCACAAGATGAAGATAGGCTGGACCGCAGGCGGCGGCGCCGAATGGGCGTTCCAGCCGAAATGGTCGGCCAAGCTCGAATATCTCTACACCGACCTCAAGCACGACAATTTGCCGGACTGGCGGGCGGCCAAGATCCACTCCGTCCGGGTCGGCTTGAACTATCATTTCGACCTGTTCCGCTGACGAGCGTGGCGCAGACCAACGGGTTCGAAGACCCGCGTCAGTATGGGGCCTTCGGAGCGCGAGGGCTCGGCGGTGCAGCTGTCGAGCCGCCGCGCGCGGTCCGCTTCCCCGAGCGGACCGCGACGGCGCGCATGCGCGAGGGCCTGGGAAAAATTCGGCCGGCTGCCTTGTCACCCCCCGCATCGTGCCCTAGAAGACGCCCGACCCGGGGGCGCCGCCCCTGATTTGCGCCTGGAGAGGTGGCAGAGTGGTTGAATGCACCGCACTCGAAATGCGGCATAGGTGCAAGCCTATCGGGGGTTCGAATCCCTCCCTCTCCGCCATTCCACCCGCCCACTGCGCGTTGGTCGGGCTTTCATGAGCCGTGATCGGTGAGCCAGACGTTCGATTCCGCGGCCCCCGATCCTGTCGCCCTGGACAAGCTGAAATTCCGCATTCAGGCGTTGCGCGCCAAGACCATCGCCAATGGCTGCACCGAGGACGAGGCGCTGTCCGCCGCCGCCAAGGTCGCCGAGCTGCTCGATCGCCATGATCTGTCGCTGTCGGACATCGAGCTGCGCGCGGCGCCCTGCGAGCGCAAGGTCTACGAGACCCATCGCAAGAAGCGCATTCCGCTCGACGACTGCATCGGCGCGATCGCGCATTTCTGCGATTGCCGGGTCTGGCGCGAGAAGAATGCCGCCGGCGACAACAGCTACGTGTTCTTCGGCCTGTCAGCCGATGTCGAGGTGGCGCATTATCTGGCCGAATTGATCGACAACGCGGTGCGCGCCGAACTCGGCCGCTTCAAGACCTCGGCCGACTACCGCCGCTTCCGGCATCAGGAGCGGCATCTCGCCAACGCCTCCTTCGCGCTCGGCATGGTGGCGTCGATCGCGGACCGGTTGGTGGCGATGAAGAAGAGCCGCGACCAAGTCAACGAAAGCACCGGCCGCGGCCTGGTCGTGCTCAAGACGTCGGTCGTCGATGCGGAGTTCGACAAGCTCGATCTCAATCTGCGGACCGCCCGCTCGACGAGCCGGATGGTGTCGATGACGGCCTATGAGGCAGGCGGCGCCGCCGGAGCGACGCTCGCCATCAATCCGGGTGTCGGCGACGCGCCGTCGCGGACGGGTTCGAAGGGCGGTTGATAGGATCCCCGGTGCGCCGTCACGCAGGCTCTGGCATCTCTGACGGATTGGTCCGTGACCGCCTCAGCTCTTCGGGCTACTCCCCTTCAACGCATTCCAGGCGGCCTGATTGGCAGCGTCGAACGCCTTGCGGGATTCGCTCAAGGCGGCACTGAACACCGACCAGGACTGAGCACCGGTCTGTTTCAATGCCTCGAGATGGGCGCCCGCCTGTGCCGCGTCGGTCTTGAGCTGCTTCAGCACGGCATCGACATCGGTGGTTCCGGCCGTCGTGACGTTGATCGCCGCCTCGCGGAATCTGTCGGCCGACTCGCGCCAGGCCTTTGCCTGCGCGGCGGCGATGTCCTTGAACGCTGCCTGCTGCTGCTCGGCCTGCTTGCCGGCCGTGTCGAAATAAGCCTTCATCTGGCTTTCGAACCCGGCCCAATGCTGGTCGAGCTCCGTCTTCGCGGTGGCCAGCGCGGCGTCGCCGGCCTCCGCTTGCGTCTTGAGCAGGGCTTCGAGCTCGCGGCGCCGCTTCTTCAGGTCCGCGATGATCTCTTCGGCCTTCAGCTTGGACGCTGCTTCCGTCTCGGCCGCCTTCACTCCGAGTGACTCCAGCGCGGCATCCATCTCGTGGAGGCGCTCCCTGGCCCAATTCAAGTAGACATTCATGGTGCTCTGCGCCGACATCGTCGATCTCCTTCTATCTGCCCAGGAGCAAGCATATAAAAACAACACCGTGTAGTTTTGACCTGAGTCAAGTCCGGCGCCCTCGGGGTTTCACGTTCCGGTGCACGGGGCGACGCCCCACCGCATGGCCACGCGCCGCTGATGAATGCTAATCGTGTCGCCGGGCCCATGAGAGTCAGTCGGAATGACCCGCGACGAATTTCGAACGCTCGCTTTGTCGTTCGCCGGAACGACGCAAGCTCCTCACTTCGACCGCACAGCGTTCAAGGCCAAGCGAATCTTCGCCACATTGGCCGCGGATGGACGATCCGCCAACCTGCTGCTCACCCCGGAGGAGCAGGAGTTCTTCAGCGCGGTCAATCCGGCCGGCTTCCGCCGTCTCGCCAACAAATGGGGCGACCAGGGCTGGACCTGCGCCACCCTTGCAGATGTCGATGCCGGCCTGATGCGTGACGTGCTCGCCAAGGCCTGGCACTTGGCGAGCCCGTCGAAGCCAGTGCGGCCCCGGCGCAAATGAGCTCGGCGGCCGATGTGTCCCGGCCGCTGACGCTTGCGGCGCACTGACGCCGCTACACCCTTCGCCCGACCATCAGCAGGATGCCGCCGATCTGCGGCAGCAGCGCCAGCAGGATCAGGCGGAGCATGACGAAGTCGTCGGCGGAGGGCTTCATGACGCCGCGCGACACCCACGCCACCAGCTTGATCGCGGCCTCGGTCTGCGGATCGGCGGTCTGGCTCACGGTGGCCATCGCGGCATCCAGCGCCTGGCGGCGCTCGGCGACCGCGGCCTCGCGCTCCCTGCAGAACTTGCCGACGCCGCCCTTGCACTCGCGGTCGCGCGCGGTCATGGCGTCGGACAGCGCGGTCTGCGCGGCCTGCACCGCAGGTGTCACGCGCGACGCGCGCGCCAGGGTGACGTCGCTGATGTTGGTCGAGGCGAAGCCGATGCCGGCGGTGACGGCGAACACGAAGGTCATCACCCACACGATCCAGCCGGCCAGCGCCGAGGCAGGGTGCCGCGCGTGCCACAGCCGCGCGGCGCAGGTCGGCATGACAAGCGCGACGAGATCGGCGGTCACGCCGATCGCGAGGAACATCCAGCCGGCGGTGCTGTTCGATCCCAGCGAATGCGCGTACCAGCCGTTCATGGCCATGCCGACGGCGGCGAGCGCGAGAGCCGCCAGCTGCAACAGGATCGCGGAGGCGCTGAGGCGCGGGCGTTCGGCCGCTCGCGCGACGGGCGGTACGTTCGGCGCGACGATTTCGCCATGCAGCGCCAGTGCTGCGTCACGCGATGCCATCGTGGCCGGTGCCGTGTCGGCCGGGATCGCGGCTGCGGCGGCGCTAGCGGCCGCCTCCGTGCGGGACGGATCGGCCACGGCTGGCGTCTTCGCCGGCTCGTTCACGTACTCCAGGAAGTCCGGCATGATCAGCGTCTCGGACGCGAGCATCTCGTCGTCCAGCGCTGCCTTGGTTTTCTTCGGCCGCGACCGCGGTTTGGCGACGGGGCGCTTTGGGCGCGGCTTGGCCGTCTTCGGCCGCTGCCAGGGAATGATCGACGCTACTACGGACTCATCAGCCATCGGGCTGCTCCAATCGGTCATGATGGGCGCAGATGTGCGTTTGCACGCAACGCTCATCGCGCCGGCATCAGGTGGACGTCTGATCGGGAATCGAGCTGCGGCCCGCCGCAGGGCGAGCCTTCGTTCTTGCGGCCGGGCTGGCGTCGCGCGAAGAATTCGTCGGCATCTTCCGCGCCCTTCCGCCGATGATGCGGTGGGCTGCGGTCACAGACGCCACGTAATGAGGCGGCGCCCGGAAGGTTCTGGTCCGCGCGGGGCCGGGCCGGTCAGCCGTGCGCCCAACACCCTAGTTCTTGACCAATGGTTAACACGGATTCGCCGGCTTCGAAACCGCGCGGCGCGTGTGACGGCCGCAGCAGCTGTGAAGAGTGGCGAGCTGCGGCTTTGGAGTCACAACCGGCGCGTGAGCACCGTTGTGAGGATCGAGCCAATGGACATGCTCCTCATGCAATGTGCGATAACCGAACGTGATGCTGAGGAGCTGCCAAACGAGTCGTGCAATCCCACGCCGGCGCAACGTCGATCCGTTCGCCGCCTTCAGCCGGACTTGACAGACGCCCCCCACTGCCGAGTAGCCAGAGCCGTCCTTCCGCAAAGACGGCGCGCTGGACCTGGGCATCCTGGGTTGCAGCGGCGGCACCGGCGAACCCGGTGAGTAGCGCAAGCGCCGTCAAGACGCGTCTCGTAGCGGTCATGGTCAAGTCGCGATATCTCGGCCGTTCGGGTCGGAGCCGTCAGATCGATACGATCGATTTGCGGCGGCGGGAAGCCGTCCGTGTCCTGACGCGACCAGCCGGCGCTGATGCGCGGCCGGCCGCCTTGATGTTCATCACCACGCATCGATGCTAAGCCTCACTCATGCCATGTCCCTGCGGATCACAGCTTCCGTTCGACCGCTGCTGCGGTCCTTATCTGCTTGGCGATGCGATGCCGCCGACGGCCGAGGCGCTGATGCGCTCGCGCTACACGGCCTATACGCGCGACGATATCGGCTACATCGCATCGACGCTCGCGGCCAGCCGCCGCAACGCGTTCGATGCAGTCGCGGCAAAGAGTTGGGCGACGCGGGCGACGTGGCTCGGCCTGCGCATCGTCTCGACCGCGCGTGGACAGGAGAGCGACGCCGACGGCGTCGTCAGCTTCGTTGCCACCTATCGCGAAGGCGGCAAGACCATCGAGCACCACGAGACGTCGCAATTCCGTCGCGACGACGACGGTGCCTGGCGCTTCGTCGAGGGCGACACGCGCGCCGTGGTCTCGGAGCCCAAGCGCGGCGGCGGTGCAGCGAAGGTCGGTCGCAATGACCCGTGCCCGTGCGGTAGCGGCAGGAAATATAAGTTCTGCTGCGGACGCTGAGCCGTCTAAAATCTCAATTGCTGTTTTGCAGAAATTGCGATTGTATCCTCGCATCCCGTCCTCATGCAAAGGGGTGTACGCGTCGTCACGATACGTTGAGGCGGGGAGCGGTGGCCGTTTGCTTGTCAGGTGCTTTTGCGCTGGACGATTGGCAGCTTGCGGACGTTCAAGCCGTGTGGTCCTGGCGCCCCGACGCTGGCGCTAAGTACGCGTGACATGACATGTCGCGCTGATGACGGGGGCAACCAAGCCGGTCCCCGGGGAGAGCACGGAGCAGACGTTAAGACTATCGCGCAGGGAGGGCCGGGCTGTCCGGCTGGACCTGTGGTACCTGCCGCCTGCATTTTTTCTGCAGGCGGGCCACGGGCCTCAGTCGAGGTCCGGCCTTCCCTGCGCCCTCGCACCTTGAGAGCGCGAATGAATTGCAGAGCTCGGGCGCGAACGTGCCGCGTGAACGATTGCGGCTGCCTCGTTTCGATGGGTTGCTGAAGCGCTCGTCGCGCTGGATGAGCAGCCCGGAGAACCTCTCCGCGCGGCCTTGACTCCGCCCAACCCGGCTGGCCTTAGAGAGCGGGGGATTCCAAACGAGGATGGTATCAGGTGGCGGAATTGGACGGTCAGGTCCTGCAGGACCAGCATGAGCAGCCGCGAGCCGCATCAACGCAGGCGCCAGCGCCGACAACGTTGTCACCGCGCAAGGCCGCCATCCTCGACCACGCCAACCGTTTTGCCGATGCGCGGGCCGGCTGGCGCGACAAGGCCTCCTTCTTTCACGGCGAGGACGCCTGCTATCTGCGCTTCCTGATCCCGCCGGGCAGTCGCGTGCTGGAGATCGGCTGCGGCCTCGGCGACACGCTTGCGTCGCTGGCGCCGTCCTACGGCGTCGGCATCGATTTCAGCGACAGGCAGATCGCGATCGCCCGCACGCGGCATCCCGGGCTCACCTTCGTCGTGGGCGATGCCGAGGACCCGGCGACGCTCGCCGCCGTCACCGGGCCATTCGACGTCATCCTGGTGCTCGACACCATCGGCTCGCTCGACGACTGCCAGCAGTTCATCGAACAACTGCACCCTTTGTGCACGCGCGAGACGCGGCTCGTGATCGGCTACTTCTCGCACCTCTGGTATCCGCTCCTGAAGGCGGCGGAAGCTGCGGGCCTGCGTATGCCGCAGCCCGAGCAGAACGTGCTGTCGCCGGCCGACCTGCGCAACCTCGCTGTTCTCGCCGATTTCGATCCGGTCAAGTCCGAGCAGCGCGTGCTGTCGCCGCTGCGGCTGTACGGCCTCGGCCGTTTCGCCAACCGCTTTCTCAGCGTGCTGCCGGGCCTGCGCGCGCTGGCGCTGCGGCACTATCTGGTGTCGCGGTCGCTGCGCTGCGTGACCGACGACGTGCGCTCGGCGACAGTCGTGATCCCCGCGCGCAACGAGCGCGGCAACATCGCGCCGGCGGTGCAGCGCATCGCCGCATTCTGCAAGGATATCGAGATCATCTTCATCGAGGGCCACAGCAAGGACGGCACCTATGAGGAGATGGAGCGGGTGCGTGCGGCGTTCCCCGATCACGACATCAAGCTGATGCGCCAACCCGGCAAGGGCAAGGCCGACGCGGTGTTCACCGCGTTCGATGCCGCGCGCGGCGACGTGCTGATGATCCTCGATGCCGACCTGACGATGCCGCCGGAGCAACTGCCGAAATTCTTCGATGCGCTGCGCTCCGGCAAGGGCGAGTTCATCAACGGCTCACGGCTGGTCTATCCGATGGACGAGGGCGCGATGCGCTTCCTCAATCTGATCGCCAACAAGACCTTCTCCTATCTGTTCTCCTGGCTGCTCAACCAGCGCTACACCGACACCCTATGCGGCACCAAGGTGCTGCGCCGCAGCGACTATGTCAGGCTCAAGGCCGGCAAGGCCTATTTCGGCGATTTCGATCCGTTCGGCGATTTCGACCTGATCTTCGGCGCCTCGAAATTGAACCTGAAGTCGATCGACCTGCCGATCCGCTACGCCGCGCGCTGCTACGGCGAGACCCAGATCTCGCGCTTCCGCCACGGCTGGATGCTGCTCAAGATGGTCGTGTTCGCGTTCTTCAAGATCAAGGCGATCTGAGGATGGCCACCGGCGCCGCTGCGGTCGTCGCCTCTCCCCGCGCGACAGCCGGCACGCCACGCGACCCGCTCGACCGCCTGACGCCGTTCGGCTGGCGCGGCGGTGTCGCGGCTGCGCTGCTGCTGTCGCTCATGTCGTTCCTGATCGTCGGCTATTTCACCGTCTATTGGCGCAATGCCGACATGGACTTCATGGTGGTCTACAACGCACTCGCCATGAATGATGGCGGCGCGCAGGCCTTCTTCGATCATCCGGCCTATCTCACCATCCTCTCGGTCGAGACCTGGTTCGCGCTGCTGCATCGACTTGGCCTGCTCGATGCCTGGACGTTGTCGGCGATCCCCACAGATCGCGCCGGTTTCGACGCGGCGATGACCAGTGCCGTCCATGCCGGACGCGTCGCCGCGCTGCTGATGGCGGCCGGCATCATCCTGGCCTTTGCTTGGGCCGCGCGCCGGCTCGTGTCGGATTGGCGCATCGCCCTGCTCGCTGTTACCGCCTTTGCGTTCTCCGGCGGCGTGCAGATGCATCTGCGCATCCTGCGCAGCGAGATGATCGCCGCGTCGTTCTGCGTGCTCGCGCTGATGATCCTGATCTTGGTGGCGCGCCGCGCGACGCCGTGGCGGCCACTCGCGATCGGCTTCGCAGCTGCGCTCTGCATGCTCGGCCTCGAGAACAAGGTCCATGCGATCCTCCTGATCGCCGCGCTTCCCGTGCTGGTGCTGCCGTTCGGCACGGCGACGAGCGGCAGCGTCGCGTTCTGGCGCACGCCGCGCGCCTGGGCCGCGGTCCTGGTCGCGGCGGTCGCCGCGCTGCTCGCAGGGATCGCTGCCTGGCCCCTGATCGCCGCCGGCCTCGATCCGGTCCATGCGACGGCTGCCGGCCTCAAGCCGATGCTGCTCGGCCGCTTCGGTGTCTATCAGTTCGCATTGATCGGCGTGATCGCGGCCTGCACGGTCGTTTTCGCGTGGCTGTGGCGCGTGAGCGCAACCGAGACGCTTGCGGCGCTGCTGGCGGTGATCGCCGGCGCAAGCCTCGGCCTGCTCGCGCTGACTCTGAGCTACGACATCAACGATGTCGTGGTCGTGCTCAATCCGCTGGAGAAGATGATCACCTATGTCGACGCGCCCGAGGCCGCCGGCAGCCTGAGCGGTGCGATCGGCCTGTTGCTGTCCGGGCTGTTCGGGGTCATCAGGCGCTACACCTTCGTGCTGCAGCCGTCGGCGCGGCCTACGGTGTTCCTGACCTGGCTGATCATCCCCGGCATCGTCATGGCCTGGCGCCGCGGTGAGCGGCAGGTGGCTCTCCAGGCCATTCTCCTGATGCTCGCTGCCATCGGCATCGACACGCTCGGCGTCCGGCGCGGGCTGAAGGTCGAGTACTTCGTCTTCACCGATCCGCTGATCATCATCGCCGGGATGATCCTGCTCGATCAGCTGTCGGACCTGCGCTTCTCCCGCTTCGCCTATCCGATCGGTGCGGCGCTGCTCGCGCTCCATGTCGGGATCAGCCAGGCCGAGCCGGTCAAGATGGCGCTCAAGCGCAAGGGGCCCGAGGAGGTCTGCGAGTGGCGCGGCTACTACATGCCTCGGCTGGCGCTGCCCTGGTGTGCGCCGCCGAACAGCCCGCCGAGAATGTGATGGCCGAGGGTCGGGATCGTCACGACGATCCCGATCGCACCCTGCGGCGCGGCTTCACCGGCGCGAAGATCGCCGCGAGATCGGCGCCGTCCGGCGCCGTGGACTCGTCGAGCCGCAGCCGGCCCTCGACATGCAGGAAGTGCTCGCGCGACACCGCGATCGCGCGCATCAGGTCGCGCTCGCGCAGCGCCGCCACGATCGCGCCGTGCTCGTCGACCGCGCAGATCGATTGCGCCGCCGGCTCGTACACCGACACCATCACCGAGGAGCGGCTGAGCAGGTCGGCGAGCATCCGCGACAATTCGCCATTGCCGATGGAATCGACGAGATGGACATGGAATGCGCCCGACAGCCGCACCGACGCCGCGCGATCGCCGCGCCGTGCCGCCGCGTGCTCTTCGGCCAGATGTGCGTCGAGCCGGGCGAGCAGCAGATCGTCGATCCGCAGCACCAGCTGGCTCAGCACGCCGGCCTCGAGCACGCGATGCGCCTCGTAGACCCGCCTGACGTCATCGAGCGTCGGGCGCGGCACCCGCGCGCCGCGGTTCGGGATCATCTCCAGCCGCCGCTCGGCGCCGAGCCGGTGCAGCACCTTGCGGATGCGCTCGCGCGAAACGCCGAAGATCGCGGCCAGCGGCGTCTCGGCGAGCTTGGTGCCGGCTCTCAGCTTGCCATCGAGGAGCGCGCGCAGAATGGCCTGATACACCGCCTCGTCCTCGGCGGGATTGGCCTTCCCGATTCGCTGCGGTCGCATCGCCATGGCGATTTAGCTAGGCCCAAAGCCGCGGCACGTCACCTCCAAAAAATGTGCACATTCTGCTCCGCAGGGGTCAGTGGGTCGGCAATAGAATATGTTCAATCGCTTGATCCCACAGCCAAATATAAAAATGTGCACATTTGGCACGTCGCTTGCTGAGCCTCGTTCGTACGCCTCGCGACAGCTCACACGGGATCCTCTCATGCACCCCTTCTCCCGACGCAGCCTGCTGAAGACCGGTGCGGCCTTTGCCGCCACCTTTGCCGCGCCATCGCTGGTGCGCGCCGCCCCGAAAGAGATCGTGATCGGCGGTCCCGCCGGTGCCGCCAAATATTTCAACGCCGATCTGTTTCCGGTCCTGGAGAAGAAGCTCGACTGCAAGGTGCTCTATGAGGGCACCAACTCGCTGACCAATCTGCAGAAGATGCAGGCCGACAAGGCCAGTCCGAAGATCTCGGTCGTGATCATGGACGATCCCGTCATGCTGCCCGCGGCAGCCGAAGGGTTGATCACCAAAATGTCGTCCTCCAGCATTGCCAATCTCGGCAGACTGGTCGACGGCGCCGTGCACCAGGACGGCCTGTGGGCCAACTACCAGAAGCCCTGGGCCGGCATCGCCTATTCCAGCAAGCGCATGAAGACGGCGCCGGTGAGCTGGGCCGATCTGTGGGACGCGAAATACGAGTCCAAGATCATCGTGCCGTCGCTGTCCAACACCGAGGGCTTCTGGACCCTGCTCGCGGCTGCGCATCTCGAGACCGGCAAGCCCTACAAGGAGGCGCAATACGATATCGACGCCGCCTTCAAGAAGGTGAAGAGCCTCAAGGCCAATCTGCTGAACGTCTATACGAATGCGCCGCAGGCCATCAATCTGCTCGAGCAGGGCGAGGCGTGGATGATCGGCGGCCAGTTCTCCGCCTACACCTTGATCCGCAAAGCCGACGGCTCGCCGGTCGATCTCGCGATCCCCGCAGATGGCGGCTTCGCCATGCCCTCCGGCATCGCCAAGGTGACGAACGGCCCGGCCGGTGATGTCGCCGATGCCGTGATCGATTTCTTCCTCAGCCCGGAGGCGCAGACCATCCTCGCCGACAAGGCGTTCGTCGCACCGACCAACCAGGGCACGCCGCGTCCCGCCGGCTTCCCTGATCCGGCACAACTGTTCGCACCGGACTGGGCGTTCTTCGCCAAGAACCGCGCCGGCTGGGTCGACCGCTGGAGCAAGGAGATGACATGAGCGCCGCGCCGCATCTCGTCATCAGCGGAGTCTCCAAGCGTTTTGGCGCATCAACCGTGCTCGATCGCGTTGATCTCACGATCCGGCGCGGCGAGCTGGTGACGCTTCTCGGCCCGTCCGGCTGCGGCAAGACCACGCTGCTGCGCGCGATTGCAGGGCTGGCGCCGCCAGACAGCGGCACGATCGCGCTCGCCGGGCGCGACGTCACCCATGTGCCGCCGCATCGGCGCAATGTCGGCGTGGTGTTCCAGAGCTACGCGCTGTTTCCGCATCTCACCGTCGCCGGCAACGTTGCCTTCGGGCTGAAGGTGCGCGGCACGCCGAAGGCCGAGATCGATCGCGCGGTGCAGCGCGCATTGTCGCTGGTCAAGCTCGGTCATCTCGGCGGCCGCCGCATCTCGGCGCTGTCGGGCGGCCAGCAGCAGCGCGTCGCGTTGGCGCGCGCGATTGCGGTCGAGCCGGACGTGCTCTTGTTCGACGAGGCGCTGTCGGCGCTCGATCGCAAGCTGCGCGAGGAGATGCAGGTCGAGTTGCGCCGGCTGCTGCAGGAGGTCAAGGCCACCGCGATCTTTGTCACCCACGACCAGGACGAGGCGCTGACGATGTCGGATCGCGTCGCGGTCATGAACAAGGGCCGCATCGAGCAGCTGGCCGCGCCGCGCGAGCTCTACGCACGTCCGGCAAGCCTGTTCGCGCTCAATTTCGTCGGATTGTCGACGCGCATCTTGGGCCAGGTCGTCGGGATTCAGGACGGTACGGTCGAGGTGGTCACTCCGGTCGGCCGGCTGTCGGCGCGTGGCGCGTTCCAGCCCGGCGCCTCGGTGATCGTGGCGACGCGGCCGGAGCAGCTGCGTCTTGGCACGGAGGCCGGCGCGAATGCGGCGAGCGGCCGGGTGCGCTCGGTCGTGTTCCAGGGCTCGCGGACGCTGGTCGACGTCGATGCCGGCGCCGGTGCGAGCCTGCTCGCCGAGCTGTCGGGACGCGAGGCGGAGGTGCCGCGGGTGCACGACGAGGTCCGCTTCGCCTGGCCGGTGTCCGAGACCTTCGCCTTCGCCGCGGAGGCCTCATCATGACCGAGGCCGTGCTGTCGGCGCCTGTCGTCAAGCCCGCGCCGGATCGCGAGCGGCTGGCCGCATTCGGCTTCATCGCACCTTCCATGCTGATCATTGCGCTGGTGTTCGTGCTGCCGCTGGCGCTGCTGCTCGGCGTCAGCGTGCTCGATGCCAAGGGCGGCATCAATTCGGCGAACTACACGAGGCTGCTCGGCACGCCCTATTATCTCGGCGTGATCTGGAATTCGCTGCGGCTCGGCCTGCTGACGACCCTGATCGCGTTTCTCGTCTCCTATCCCGCCGCCTTTGCCCTCGCCCGCGCCCGCGGGCCGTTGCGCTCGACGCTGCTGGCGACGCTGTTCCTGCCGCTTGCGGCCTCGGTCATCGTCAAGGCGTTCGCCTGGACCATCCTCTTGCGCGGCGACGGCCTCATCAACACGGTGCTGATCACGCTCGGGATCATCGAGGATCCGATCCGCATGATCTTCACCCAGACCGCGCTGATCACAGGTGCCGTCAACATCTTCCTGCCGTTCATGGTGCTGCCGATCTACGCCGTGGTGGCGCAGCTCGACGGCCGCTACGCCGAGGCCGCTGCGACGCTCGGCGCCTCGCCCATTGTCGTCTTCTTCCGTGTCATCCTGCCGCTGACTCTGCCCGGCATCATCGCCGGCGTGGCGCTGGTGTTCTCGCTGTCGGTGTCGGCCTATGTCGTTCCGATGCTCCTGATCGGCGAGAAATATCCGACGCTCGCCACCACCATCGCCAAGGCCTATCTGCTGGCGCGCGAGCCCGGCTTCGGCGCCGCCGCCGGCGTCGTGCTGCTGGCGATCGCCGTGATCGTGGTTGCGCTCAGTACGCTATTGTCGCGGGAGCCCAAATGATATCGCGCGTTGCAGCCGTCATCTGCTGGGTGCTTGCGATCGGGCTGGCGCTGTTCCTGGTGCTGCCGTTGATCGTGATCGCCGCCGCAAGTTTTTCGCCGACGCCGGTGTTCGACCTGCCGCTGTCAGGCGCATCGCTGCGCTGGTACGGCCGCATCGGCCGGCTCGACGGCTTCTGGCCGTCGCTGTCGTTGTCGCTGCAGATCGCAGTCTTGTCGACCGCGTTGTCGCTGGTCGCCGGCACACTCGCGGCCATCGCGATCGCCCGTGGCAGGCTGCCGGGCGCGACAGCGCTGGGCACGCTGCTGGTGTCGCCCTTGATGATGCCCGGCCTCGTGCTCGGCATCGCGCTGCTGCAGTATTTCCGCATGATCGGCTTCACGGCCACTTGGAGCGCGCTGCTCGTCGCGCATCTCGTGGTGACCCTTCCTTACGTCGCGCGCACCATGATCGCAGGTCTTTCACGTTTCGACTTCACCCTGGTCGAAGCCGCGCGTACGCTCGGCTGCACCTATGCCGGCGGCGTGCTGCGCGTCATGGTGCCGGCGCTGGCGCCGTCGTTCCTGATCGCCGGCCTGTTCAGCCTGCTGGCCTCGTTCGACAACTATCCAGTCTCGATCTTCCTCACCGATGTGCGCTCGAAGACGTTGCCGATCCGCATGCTGCAATATATCGAGGAGGCGCCCGATCCGACCTTGGCCGCGCTCTCCACCCTCATTCTCGCCGGCACCTTGGTGCTGCTGCTGATCAGCGATCGCCTGGTCGGCCTGCATCGCATGGCCGGAACTGGGGATTGACAGGATGAGCTCACCGCCTGCCGCACATCGCGATCTCCGGGGCTATGCCGGCCAGCCCCCGCATCCGCGCTGGCCGAACGACGCCCGCGTCGCGGTGTCGCTGGTGGTGAATTTCGAGGAGGGCTCGGAGTTCTCGGTGTCAGACGGCGATGCCGGCAACGAGGCGATCTACGAGGTCGTGCACCGGCTCGACGGACCGGACCCCTGCATCGACAGCCATTTCGAATACGGCACGCGCGCCGCGTGGTGGCGCATCATGGACCTGTTCGACACGCACGGCGTCAAGGTGACGGTCAGCGCCTGCGGCCGTGCGGTGGAGCGCTCGCCGGAACTCGCTTGTGATGCGGTCGCGCGCGGCCACGAGGTGTCGGCGCATGGCTGGCGCTGGCAGAGCCATGCCGGCATGAGCGAGACGGAAGAGCGCGAGATCATCGCGCGCTCCGTCGAGACGATCCAGCGCGTCACCGGCAAACCGCCGCTTGGTTGGCACACGCGCTCGGCGAGCTCGCTCCACACACGTCGGCTGCTGGTCGAGCAGGGCGGCTTCCTCTACGACAGCGACGCCTACAATGACGACCTGCCGTATTACGTCGCTGTCGGCGGCCGGCCGCATCTGGTGCTGCCCTACGCCTTCGACAGCAACGACATGCAATTCTTCAATGGCTCGCGCTTCCGCGGCGCCGACTTCGCCGACTACGTCATCGACGCCTTCGACTGGCTCGTGCGCGAGGGCGAGACAGCGCCGAAGATGCTCTCGATCGGGCTGCATCTGCGCATGATCGGCCGCCCCGGCCGGATCGGCGCGCTCGACCGTATCCTCGCGCATGTCACGTCGAGCGGCACCGCCTGGATCGCCCCGCGCGCCGATATCGCCCGGCACTGGCTGGTGACCGTGCCGCCGGTGTCGTGAGGCGTCAGTCGTCGTTGGCGATGTCCTCATCCATCAGCGGCACCTCGATGGTGCCGCCCTCGCCGGTCGCGAGGTCGCGCTCGTCGTCGATCGGCGTGCCATCCCGCTCCTCGGTATCGAGCGGCCAAACTCCGCGGTCATGTCCGTTGCGTGGTGTCATGGATCGTCCTCCCGCGAGGATAAGACCGGGCCCGCGCAATGGTTCATGCTGTCAGCGCAAGGCTGCGGCGGACTGGCGCAGGCCGGCTCCGTCACCTACATCTGCGTCATGGTCGACCCTCTCGCGCTGAAATCCTTTATCGACAGTCACAGCCGCATCGTCGTGCTGACCGGCGCCGGCTGCAGCACCAATTCCGGCATTCCCGATTACCGCGACACCGACGGGCAGTGGAAGCGCACGCCGCCGGTGACCTACCAGGCCTTCATCGGCAGCGAGGAGACGCGCCGCCGCTACTGGGCACGCAGCATGGTCGGCTGGCGGCGTTTCGGCCGCGCACAGCCGAACGGCGCGCATCACGCGCTGGCGCAGCTGGAAGCGCAGGGCCGCTGCTCGCTGCTGGTGACGCAGAATGTCGACCGGCTGCACCAGGCCGCCGGCACCAGCAACGTCATCGATCTGCATGGACGGCTGGATCGCGTGCGCTGCCTCGGTTGCGGCGAGACGCTCGCGCGGGCCGCGTTCCAGGACGACCTCAGCAGCGTCAATCCGCATTGGCTTGCGCACGATGCAACTGATGCGCCCGATGGTGACGCCGATCTCGACGGCGTGAATTTCGCTGATTTCGTCGTGCCGGCCTGCCATGGCTGCGACGGCATTCTCAAGCCGGATGTGGTGTTCTTCGGCGAGACCGTGCCGCGCGAGGTCGTCGCCACGGCGCGCGATCATGTCGATAAGGCCGACGCCATGCTCGTGGTCGGCACCTCGCTGATGGTCTATTCCGGCTTCCGCTTCGTCCGCGCCGCCGCCGACCGCGCCATCCCCATCGCCGCCGTCAATCTCGGCCGCACACGCGCGGATGATCTGCTGTCGCTGAAGGTGGAGGCGCCATGCGATGAGGCGCTGGCGTTTTTGCTGGAGGGGTAGGGCGAGTACGACACGCGAGTGAGCAGTGATGAACTCGAGTGAGTGAGACGGAAGCTCTCGCCGCCTGCTCAGTGCACCTCGCCCCGCTTGCGGGGAGAGGTCGGATTGCATCGAAAGATGCAATCCGGGTGAGGGGGGACAGGTCTCACCAAATACACCACTCGCGCGGCTGCCCTCACCCCAACCCTCTCAGCGCGAGCGAACTCGTCGCGACCCCGTAAGAACGGGGCGAGGGAGCTCACCGTCTTTGGCGCTAAAGCTCGGCTTACACGCGCGCGCAACTCATCGCGATTGCGGGCGCTCGCGGTTCTCGATGCGGTCCTTGTTGTTGACCTGCTCGTCTTCCGGCTTCACCACATCCACCGTCTTGCCGGACTGATTGCCGGGATTGTAGTGATACTGCCCTTCCTGCTTCTCGCCGGGCTGCTTCTGGTTCGGATTGACATTGTCGGCCATGACGCTCTCCTCGGGACTCTCCCGTTGTGAGCGACAACGGAGCCGGGCGGTGGATGGTTCCGGCCATCCTGTTCCCAGCCTTAGGCCCCCGTCACGCGCCAGATGCAGTTGCCGACGTCGTCCGCGACCAGCAGCGCGCCATCCGGACCCAGCGTCACGCCGACCGGGCGGCCATAGGAGAAGCTCTCGTCGGGTGCGAGGAAGCCGGACAAAATGTCGCGCGCCGGGCCCGACGGCTTGCCGTTCTCGAACGGGATGAACACCACGCGATAGCCGGACAGCTTGCTGCGGTTCCACGAGCCGTGCTGGCCGATCACCATGCCATCCGGAAACCCGGGCAGGGTGCCTGCCGGCAGCCAGCACAGGCCGAGCGAGGCGGTGTGTCCGCCGAGCGCGTAGTCCGGCGTCAGCGCGGTCGCGACCTGCGCAGGGTCCTGCGGCACGCGGTCGTCGACCGTCTTGCCCCAATAGCAATACGGCCAGCCATAGAAGCCGCCCTCGCGCACGGACGTGAGATAGTCCGGCGGGGTCTCGTCGCCGAGCCCGTCGCGCTCGTTGACGACGGTCCACAGCACCTTCGTCGTCGGCTCGAACGCCAGCCCCACCGCGTTGCGCAGGCCGCCGGCGAAGATACGCGACTGCCCGCTCACAATGTCCAGCTCATAGACGCAGGCGCGGCCCTCCTCGACGGCAAAACCCTGCTCGGCGATGTTGGTGAGCGAGCCGACGCCGGCGTAGAGCTTGCTGCCGTCGGGGCTGACCAGCAGGCTGCGCGTCCAGTGCCCGCCCGGCTTGAAGTGGGTCAGTTGCTTGCCCTGCGCGGTGATGCGCTCCGCGCCTTGGGCATAGGGGAAGGCGACGATGCCGTCGGTGTTGCCGACATAGAAGGTGTCGCCGACCAGCGCCATGCCGAACGGCTGGCTCAGGTTCTCCATGAACGCATTGCGGCGCTCGGCGGTGCCGTCGCCATCGGCATCGACCAGTCGGGTGATGCGGTTGGCGCTGACGCCCAGCGCAGCGGCGCGGCGCATCGTCGCCTGCATCGCATAGCCGAACATGTTGCGCACCGGGCTCGGCACCTGCGTCGCCTCGGCGATCAGCACCGATCTGTCCGGCATCACATAGATCCAGCGCGGATGGTCGAGCCCGGTGGCGAAGGCGTTCACTTTGAGTCCCGCCGCCGCCACCGGCGTCTCGCCGTCCTTCCAGCCGCGCGCCGTCGGCATCTTCAAGGTCGGCAGCATCCCCTGCGGCTTGGCCACCGGAATCTGCGGCTGCGCCCCCCACGCCGGCTGCGGCGTCTCCCCCTGCAACTTGCGCCACTGCAGCGCCGCATTGCCAACCAGCGCGACACCGCGCGCGACGATGGAAGAGAGGGTTGTCATGGGAGTCCTTGGGCTGGGGCAGACGGATGTGGTGAGCGGCCATCGGGCGATGACAAAAAGACCAAGCCGTTATGATCTACCACGCCCACCGTGACAACTGCGTGCGCCGCGGATGGGGGCTGCGGAACCTGAGGCGTACGCCAGCCATCAAGCGAGCTGCCAGCGCTCCCTCCCGCGCGCCGCAATCGCGCCTACCATGTCAGTCCAAATTCGCCGGCTGCAATTTCTCTCTTGCTATTTTTCCGAAATCATGATCTTATCCGCGCATCCCGTCCTCATGCAGAGGGGCGTACGCGTCGTCACGATACGTAGAGGCGGGGAGCGGTGGCCGCGGGCCTGTCAGGTGCTTTTGCGCTGGACGATTGGCAGCTTGCGGACGTTCAAGCCGTGTGGTCCTGGCGCCCCGATGCTGGCGCTAAGTCGGCGTGACATGACGTGTCGCGCTGATGACGGGGGCAAACAAGCCCGGTCCCCGGGGAGAGCACGGAGCAGACGTTAAACCCATCGCGCAGGGAGGGCCGGGCTGTCCGGCTGACCTGTGGTTCCTGCCCCGTGCAATTTTTCCGCACGGGGGCCACGGGCCTCAGTCGAGGTCCGGCCTTCCCTGCGCCCTCGGCATTCTCGGGGGGCTTTGATGAGCATGATCTCGGGTGCGGAAGCGCTGCGGGAGGTTTTGGTGTGTCCGGGGGAATGGTAGGCGATGCGACCTATCAGCGTCTGCGCGGCTGGTGCGATCATCCAATGTGTGGGTCGACAATGTGAGCCGCTCTCTCGCGACGCGGGCGGTGCGCTCCCTCGCCCCGCTCTTGCGGGGAGAGGGTTGGGGTGAGGGGCAGCCGCACGGGAAGTGTATGTGGTGAGACCTGTACCCCCTCAGCCGGATCGCATCTGGCGATGCGATCCGACCTCTCCCCGCAGGCGGGGCGAGGTACACCGTGCTCGCCGCGTGAGGCGGGCTCAAACGAGGAGGCAGGGGAGATTGCAGTGACGACATCACCGGCGCGCCGTCGCCGCAGCCGTGGCGCCGTCATTGAATTGCGCTACAGTGGCGACGAGACGTGCGGCGTGCGGGAGTCGCGCGGCGGAGAGCAAGAGGAGGCGGATAGCGGCATGATGGGGTTGATCGTTCCAGGCGCGGTTGCGTCGCTGGTATCGGGTGTGTCGACGGCAAGCCCTACGACGACGCACATCGCTGCCTCAATATCCCTCGCTGCCACGCCCGGACTCTGCCGATGACCGCGCTCGACATGTCCGCCTTCACGCCACATGCGCTGCGCGAGAGCGTGCTCAACGAGGTGCATGCGCGGCCGTTCACGCCGCTGACGCAGCCGGTGTCGGTGATCCGCTTCGCCTTCATGGCCAAAGGCGACAGCGCCGTGGCCGATCGCGCCAGTCTCGCCGCGTTCTGTGCGCAGCACGGCGCGCCGCCGCCGGAGCCCGGGGTCAAGCATCATCAGCTCGTCGTCGGCGCGGCGCGGCTGCGCTGGGAGCAGCACGCCGAATTCGCCACCCTGACCTGGATCTGGAGCCCGCCGGACGCCGCGCCGCCGCGGCGCTTCGGCGCGATCGCGCCGGAGTTGAAGACGCTGATATCGGCGCTGCCGCAGGCCGGCGAGCTGCTGGTCGCGGTCAAGCTCGAGGTCGAGAGCGTCGCCGATCCGCTGGCGCGCGCCGAGGCCGTGTTCGACAAGACCAGTCTCGCGCTGGTCGCGGTCAAGGGCTCCAGCGGCGCGGTCGCCTCCGACTTCCGCCTCGACGAGGACGGCTTCACCCGCATCCTGGTGTGCATCGAGGGCCCGACGCCGGAGCGGCTCGGCGCGCTGGTGCAGCGCGTGCTCGAGCTCGAGACCTATCGCACCTTGGCGCTGCTCGGCCTGCCCGCTGCGCTGGAGCTGGCGCCGCAGGTTGACCGCATCGAGCGGCGGCTCGGCGAGGTGCTGGAGGAGATGCAGGGCGCCGAGACGCTCAAGCTCAACAACCATCTGCTCACCGAGCTGACCGAGCTCGCCGCGTCGCTAGAGCGCGGCGCCACCGGCACGCTGTTTCGCTTCGGCGCCAGCCGCGCCTATTACGACCTGGTGCAGGCGCGGCTCAACGTGATCGAGGGCGAGCCGATCGCGCCCTATTCGAGCTGGTCGTCGTTCCTCGCCCGCCGCATTGCGCCGGCGATGCGCACCTTGAACGCTCTGGAAGGCCGGCAGTCCGAGCTGTCGCGCAAGCTGGCGCGCGCCGCGGATCTCCTGCGCACCCGCGTCGACGTCGAGCTGGAGGAGCAGAACCGCGACCTGCTGCGCTCGATGAACGAGCGCACCAAGCTGCAGCTGCGGCTGCAGAGCACGGTCGAAGGACTGTCGGTGGCCGCGATCGGCTACTACGTCGTCAGCCTGTTCGGCTATCTCGCCAAGGGCGCCCACGACATCGGCCTGCCGGTCGAACCGACCTTCGCCACCGCCGCCTTCGTGCCGGTCGCGATCGCGCTGATCTGGTTCACCACGCACCAGATCCGCAAGCGGCATCTGAAGGAAGACCATGAGGCGGAGAAGGTGGGCAAGGAGTGAAGGTCGGGTGCTTGCCAGCGCGCGGCGAGGCGGCTAAGCGGCGGGCTGGTCATGAAGAGGCGATGAGACGATGAGCGGAACGGCAATCGAATTCCTGGTTCACGCAAGCGGCGAGGCTTCGCGGCAGACGATCGCGCTGAGCCGCCTCGTCATCGCCGGCTGGACCGGGCGCGATCCGGTCGCGCGCGACAAGCACATCGCCGAACTGGAGGAGCTCGGCATCGCCCGACCCGCGACGACGCCGATCTACTACGAGGTCGCGGCCAGCCGGCTGACGACGGCCGAGAGCATCGAGGTCAGCGGCGGCGACTCCTCCGGCGAGGTCGAGTTCGTGCTGGTGAAATCCGGCGGCCGGCTGCTGGTCGGCGTCGGCTCCGATCACACCGACCGCAAGGTCGAGACCTACAACATCACCGTCTCCAAGCAGATGTGCGACAAGCCGGTCGCGCCCGAGCTGTGGCTGGTCGACGACGTCGCCGCGCATTGGGACCAGCTGCTGCTGCGCGCCTACGCGACCATCGACGGCGAGCGGGTCCTGTATCAGGAGGGCGCGCTGAGCGGCATGCTGGCGCCATCCGACCTGATCGCGCGCCGCTACGGCGATGCCGGCCTGCCCGAGGGCACCGCGATGTTCGGTGGCACCTTCGCGGCCAAGGGCGGCATCCGCCCCGCCGACCGCTTCGAGTTCGAGCTGGCCGATCCCGTGCTCGACCGTGTGATCCGCCATGGCTACGCAGTCACGCCGTTGCTCATCGCCGGCTGACGGAGGCGCGATCACGATCGCGTGCGGCGTGAGAGCGTTAACGAAGAGCCGCGGCGCGTCGTCGCGGCAAGGGCCTGTTAAGCAAGCTGGCCTAGCGTGTCGGAGTGTGCCGAAGCGAGACCATGGCTTTGTTCGTCGTTCTGGTCCGGCACGCATGTCGCAACATGAGACGCGAAGCGGTTGGAACATCCTTAACCGATCCTTACCTGATCATTGCGCATTCGACGGGTCGGAGGGCAAGGGCGATTAACTAGAAGTTTAGGATCGGGTTTGTGCGCGTGAACGTCTCCCTTAAGGGTTTGTTCAAATACCCCGGGAATTGGGAGAGTGCGATGCGCGTCGCGATCGTCCACGATTGGCTTTACGTTCTCGGCGGCGCCGAGAAGGTCCTGCAGGAGATCTTGCGCTGCTATCCCGGCGCCGATGTCTTCACGCTGTTCGACCTGCTCCGTCCCGAGGACCGCGCCAAGCTCGGATTCGAGACATCGCGGACCAGCTTCCTGCAGAAGATGCCGCTGCTGCGGAAGTACCACCGCTCCTATCTGCCGCTGATGCCGCTCGCCATCGAGCAACTCGACCTGTCGAGCTATGATCTCGTGATCTCCTCGAGCTGCGCGGTGGCCAAGGGCGTGCTGACCGGGCCGGAGCAGCTGCACATCGCCTATGTGCATTCGCCGATGCGCTATGCCTGGGATCTGCAGCACCAATATCTTCAGGAGAGCGGCTACGCCACCGGCGTGAAGGGCCTGATCGCCCGCGCGCTGTTGCACAAGATGCGAATCTGGGACGCCCGCACCGCCCACGGTCCGGACGCCATATTCACCAATTCGCAATTCGTCGCCCGCCGCATCAAGAAGATCTACGGCCGCGACGCCAAGGTGATCTACCCGCCAGTGACGATCGCGCAGCGCGCCGCGATCCTCCCCGTCGGCAACCACTTTCTCGCTGCGAGCCGGCTCGTGCCCTACAAGCGCATCGAGCCGATCGTGCGCGCCTTCAACACCATGCCGGATCTCGAGCTGGTCGTGGCCGGCGACGGCCCGGAGGCCGCGCGGCTGAAATCCATCGCGGGGCCGAACGTCAAGTTCGCCGGCTTCGTGCCCGACAAGCAACTCCGCGACCTCATGACCACCGCCCGCGCCTTCGTGTTCGCGGCGGAAGAGGATTTCGGCATCATCCCGGTCGAGGCACAGTCCGAAGGCGCTCCGGTTCTGGCGCTGGGCCGCGGCGGGGCGCGCGAATCGATCCTGACGACCGGACCGCGCCCGACCGGCATGTTCTTCGAGTCTCCCGAGCCCGAGGCGATCGCGACTTGCGTGCGGTCGTTCGTCGCCAGGGAGAAGTCGATCTCGCGTCTCGATTGCCGCCAGCGCGCCGGCTTCTTCTCGGCCGATCGCTTCCGCAGCCAGTTCGTCGCGGCGGTCAACGAGGAGGTCGACAATTTCCGTGCGGGACACCAGGGCCGCGCGACGCGGCTGATTGCGTAGTGTTGATATGTGGTGCGAGTGCAGATCATGAGGCAGGGGGCTCTCCCGGAGGCCTTGTCAGGCTTTGACGCCGTCGCCCGGATCTGGCGCCGCCGCGGCGTGTTCGCCATCGTGGCCGGCGCGATCCTCGCGTTTGCCGCGACCGCGCTCGTCGTGCTGCCGGTGCGCTATCTCGCCACGGCGTCCGTGATCATCGCCGAGCAGGAGCCCGGCGCCAATACGTCGGCGGCGTGGGCGCAGAAGGTCGGTGACCCCGCCGACATGGAAAGCCAGCTGCTGGTGATCCGCTCGCCGCGCCTGCTGCGGCAGATCATGGCGGCGCCTGAAGTCGTCGATGCCGTGGTCGGCGAATGCGAGCGCGGCCGCATGCTCGGTTCGACCGATGCGTGCCAGCGTCTCAAGACCGAGCCGGGCGCCTTCATCGATCACGTCGACAGCCGCTTCAGCATCGCGTCCGCCGGCCGCTCGCGCGTCATCAATATCTCCTATCAGTCGAGCAGCCCCGAAGTGGCGAAGACGCTCGCCAATGCGCTGACGCAGACCTTTCTCGAGGATCAACGCACCGAAGGTGCCAACAGCCGCGAGGTCGCGAGCTCCTGGCTGTGGCAGGAATTGAAGCAGCTCGACCAGCAGTTGCGCGAGTCCGACGACAAGATCCAGAAGTTCCGCCGCACCAAGGGACTGATGCGCGGCGCGACGGCACCGATCTCCTCGGAGCGGCTCACCAGCATCGGCCAGCAACTGTCGCAGGCGGAAGCCGCGCGCGCCGAAGCCGCGGCGCGGCTGCAGGAGATCAAGTCCGAGCAGGAGCGCGGCCCGACCGACGCGCCCTCGGTGCTGCAGAGCCGCACCATCGCCGACCTCAAGCAGCAGCTGACCACGGTCAGCGCGCAACTCGCCAGCGCCGCCGGCGTGCTCGGGCCGAAGCATCCGTCGATTCTGGCACTGACGCGCGAGCAGGCGACGATCCAGCAGCGGCTGGTCGACGAGATGCAGAGCATCGCGGCGAGCGCGCAGAAGACATACGACGCCAACAGCGCGCTGGTGACCTCGCTGAAGAAGCAGATGGAGACGGCGAAGGCGGAGGCCGGCTCGGCCACGCTGGACGAGGCCTCCATCGAGAGCATGGTGCGCGACACCGAGATCAAGCGGCAGCAATATGCCGAGCTCTACAAGAAGGCGAGCGAGCTCGAGACCGAGCGGCGCGTCCTGCGCGGCAGCACGCGTCTCGTCAGTCTCGCCGAGCTGCCGAGCAAGCCGTTCTTCCCGAAGAAGGTCCCGTTCCTTGCGGCTGGACTGACGCTTGCGATCATCTTCGGCGTTGCTGCTGCGCTGCTTGCCGATCAGTTCGGTTCGCGCCCGGTCGAACAGCCCGTGCCCGCTGCGCCGGACGCGCCGCCGCAGCGGGTTGATGCGCCCGATATCGAAGCGGCTCCGGCCATCGTGCCGGAGTTGGCCGAGACGGTCATTGAGTCTCCCGTGGCGGCCGCGGCGCCCGTAGCGACGCCGGAGCGGAAGTCCCATCTTCCGAGCGTCGCCGACGTGTCGATCCTGGCCTGCCTGCCGCGTCTCAAGAGCCTGCGGCAGATGTCGGCGCTGGGCGCCATCCTGCAGGGCCATCAGCCGCTCGCGATTCCCCAGGTCCTGCGCCTCGCCTCCGAGGACACCGAATTCCAGCACACGCTGCATGACCTCGTTCATGAGCTGGGACTGGACCAGCCGGCGCGGCCGCAGCGCATCGCCGTGACGTCTCCGGACGTGGGCGACGGCAAGACGACCACAGCGATTGCGCTGGCGGAGCATCTCGCGGCCGCAGGCCGGCGCGTGCTGCTTGCCGAGTGTGACGTCACGCATGCGTGCTTCGCGCGGGTCATGGCGCTGTCGCCAGGCCAGGGATGGCTGGCTGCGCTGGAGCGCGATGCGCCGCTGGGCGAGGTGGTGCTGCGCACCGCGCATCCTTCGCTCGATGTCCTGCCGGTTGGCACCACCAACGGTCCGGTCGGCGACATCCTCGACGCGATCAGCCTCGATGCCCTGCTCGCCGGTCTCGATGGCTATGACGCCGTCATCGTCGATACGCCGCTGCCTTCGCACCGGGACGACTTCTTGGCGGGCACCGACTGGGTGATCGTCTGCGTGCGCGGCGACCGGTCCTTGATCGAGCCGGCGGTCGCGACGGTGAACAAGAGCAGGGCGCTCGGAGCCGTCAATGTCGGCATCGTCGTCACCATGACCGAAGCCGAGCAGCACAGCTCGCCGGTCATTCAGTCGGCGCCCGTCGCAGCCTACGCCGGGGCCGGATGATGTCGAGCGAACGCGTCCTGTTCGTCGATCACACCGGGCAGATCGGCGGCGCCGAGCTGATCCTGCTCGACGTCGTCCAGGGCCGCAAGGGTTCGTCAGCATTCCTGTTCGAGCAGGGGCCACTCGCCAAGGCGATGGCCGAGCGCGGACTGCCTGTCATCACCTCGCGCTGGGGGCAGGGCCTGACAAACTTCCGCCGCGACAGTTCGTGGCTCAAGGCGCTGCCGCTGTTCGGCCGTCTCGCCGCGATCACCGCCGAGCTCGCGCGGACCGCGCGCGCGCACGACGTCGTCTATGCCAACTCGCAGAAGGCGTTCGTGCTGTCGGCGATCGCCAATCTGGTCGCGCGGCGGCCGCTGATCTGGCATTTGCACGACATCATCAGCCCTGCCCATTTCGGCGCGGTGCAGCGGCGGATGCAGGTCGTCCTGGCCAACCGCTTCGCCGCGAAAGTGATCGTCCCGTCCGAGGCCGCGGCTGCTGCCTTCATCGAGGCCGGAGGCCGGCGCTCTCTCGTCGAGGTCGTACCCAATGGTCTTGCGGTCGAGCCCGTGCCTGCGTCGCGGGAGGAACTGAGGCAACGGCTCGGCCTGCCGTCCGGACCGCTGGTCGGCGTGTTCAGCCGGCTCGCTCAGTGGAAAGGGCAGCATGTCCTGATCGAGGCGCTGGCGAAGCTTCCGGGCGTTCACGGCATCATTGTCGGCGATGCGCTGTTTGGCGAGCAGGACTACGCGGCGCAGCTGACAGGGCTGGTGGCCGATCTCGGCCTCGGCGATCGCATTCATTTCCTCGGTCATCGCAACGACGTGCCGCTGCTGATGCAGTCGGTGGATGCCATGGTGCATCCGTCGATCGATCCCGAGCCGTTCGGCCGGACGCTGGTCGAAGCCATGCTCGCCGGCGTGCCGGTGATCGCGACCGATGCTGGCGCTGCGCCTGATATTCTCGAACACGGCCGGGCTGGCCTGCTCGTGCCGCCTGGTGACGCGCGTGCGCTGGCCGAGGCTTTGGACGCGGTGCTGGCCGAGCCCGAGATCCTGGCGCCTCAGCTCGACTACGCGTCGCGCCGCGCGCGCACCCATTACAGTCTGGCACGCATGCTGGACTCGATCGGGCTGCTGATCCGCAATGTCCATGCGGGAGCGGCGGTGTGAGCACGCTTCTCACATCTGCTCCCGCCGAGCGGCACTGGCACTTGCCCGGCTGGGCCGCTGCTCTGCTGGTGCTGGCCGGAACGGCCGTCGCGGCGAGCGTGCTCGGCGGCGCATCGCGCGCGCTGTTCGTGCTCGGCTGTGGCGGCGTCGGCTGGTATGCGTGGCGGCAAGGACCGGCCGCGCACCTGCAGGCCGCGCTCATCCTGTTCAGTTTCGCGCCGTTCGTGCGGCGCATCGTCGACCTCTCGGCCGGCTATGATCAGCTCGGCCTGATGCTGATCGGCCCGCTCTTCGCCATTCTCGCGCCGGTGTTGTCGCTGTCGAAATTGCTCGAAGACAGACAAGTCCCGGCACGATGGATCTGGCCGCTCGGGATCGTCGCAGCCTGCGTCATTTATGCCGGCCTGCTGTCGCTCACCCAGGCGGACTGGACCAATGCCGCGTCGGGGCCGCTGAAATGGCTGGCACCCTTGCTCTATGCCGCGGTGCTGATGCTGAGTGCCGATCGCCGCGAGCTGATCGATGCGGCGACCACCGCCTTCGTGGTCATCCTCCCCGTCACGGGACTCTACGCGATCTATCAGTATATCGATCCGCCGGATTGGGATCGCTATTGGATGGAGTTCGCGCCGATCATTTCGATCGGCCAGCCCGTCCCCTATGGCGTGCGCTCGTTCAGCACCATGAATGCGCCCGCGGCCTACGCCACCTTCACCGCGGCGGGTCTGCTGCTCATCGCATTCGGTCGCCGCTCCTGGCCGGCGCTGCTGCTGGCGATGCCGGCAGGGCTCGGATTTCTGCTGTCGATGTACCGCACCGCCTGGATCTCACTCGCGGTGGGGCTGCTGTTCTGCCTGCTGTTCGCGGCGACGCGGCGCCGCGCCGGCCTGATCCTCGTCAGCCTCGCCGTCGCCGTGGTGCTGGCTGCGACCTTGACCCCATTCGGCGATGTGGTGGCGGAGCGTTTATCTTCGCTCGGTGAGGGGACGCAGGATGGCAGCGCGCAGGAGCGGCTGCAGGAATTCGTCACGCTGTGGAATCTGCCGGATAGTTCGCTGTTCGGCACCGGCTTCACCATTACCGATGTCGGCGCGGCCGGGGCGATGCCGGTCGACGGCATGATCATCGCGTGCTGGCTCACGATGGGCATCGTCGTCGGCGGCTTCTGCCTGGCGGCATTGTTCTGGTCCATCGGCAATGCGCTCGCTGCGGCCTGGTCCGACCGTTCGTCGGAAGCGGTCATCGTCGGCGCCCTGGCGCTCGGCGCGCTGGTCCAGCTGCCGCTCGCCAACATCACCTCCGGCGAGAACGGCTTCCTGTTCTGGACCTTCGCTGCGCTGCTGGTACCGCCCACTGCGACGGAGGATGCAGCGTGAGCACCTCCGGTCCTTCGCTCAGGCGCTTCAGTGCTCTCCTGATCAGCGGCGCACTCGCGAGCAAGATGCTCGGCTTCGGCCGCGAAGTGCTGATGGCGCATGTGCTCGGCGCCTCGCTGATCGCCGACGGTTTCCGGGCGGCCATGGCGGCCGTGCTCATTCCGCTCGCATTTCTGCAGAACGAGAGCGTGCCGGCGATCATGATCCCGATGCATCGCGAGGCGCTGCAGCGCTCCGATGCGGCGCGCAGCCTTGGCGCGCTGACGATCGTGATCGGTGTGGTGTCGCTGGTCGTGACGGCCGTGATCCTGCTGCTCGGCGAAGTCTGGGTGAACGCGGTCGTCGGCGGCTTCTCGGCGGAAGGGCGTGATCTTACCCTGCATTTCGTGCGCATGATGGCGTTCGGCATGCCTGCCTCGGCGGTTCTCAACGTGCTGGCGGCCGGAGAGATCGCGCTCGGCCGCACGCGGCTGACCAATGTCCGCGCCAGCCTGCTGAACGTCGCCGTGATCGGCGGAATCGGCCTGCTCGTTCTGACCGGCGACGCCTACATGCTCGCCTGCGCCTTCACAGTTGCGTTCAACGGCCTCGCGGCGTGGGGCCTGCTCTCGCTGTGGCGGGAGGGCGAGCTGAGCTTCTCCGGTCTGACGGCCCGCATGGTGATCGACAAGGGCGTCGAGTTCTTCAGGCGGTTGCGCGTGCTGCTGGCGCTGCCGCTGGCCGAGCAGGGCAATGTCTGGATCGAGCGTCTGACCGCGTCGCGCCTGACCACCGGCGCCGTCGCCTCGCTGGACTACGCGCGCTCGCTGACCGAGAGTGCGCTGCTGCTGATCAGCCAGCCGCTCGGCATGGCGGTCTTGTCGCAGCACGCGCCGAGCGATCCGCGTGCACAGACCGAGGCGCTGCTGCGGCCGCTGCTGGCTCTGACGTTGCCGGCCTCGGCGTTCCTGCTGGTGTTCTCGACCGATATCGTGCGGCTGATCTATTTCCGTGGCGCGTTCGGCGACGAAGCGCTGCTGCTGACCTCGCACGCCTTGAAGGGCATTGCCTGCGGCGTCTGGGCGGCGACGCTCGGCTGGATCCTGATCCGCCTGCTCAACGGCGCAGGCCGCAACGGCGTCGCGGCTCTGATCATCGTATCGGCCTATCTCGCCAATATGGGTTTCAATCTGGCGGTGCCGCTGTTCGATCCGTCACCGGCCGCCGGCATGCAGCTGCTTGGCATCGGCGAGGCGATCCGCAGCCTGGTGCTGCTGCTCGGCGTCGTGTTCGTGCTCGGCGACGCGCGCAAGCTGCTGACCGTGATCGGTCTCGCGCTGCTGCCGACCGCGCTGATGGCCGTGCTCGGCCTGATGATCCAGGACGCTGTGCCTGGCCTGCTCGCGCGTCTGTTCGCCGGCGGCATGGCGTATCTGTTCTGCCTCGCCTTCGCGATCGGAATTCTGCTGCCGAGCGCGGTGGGCGCTGCGTTCAGGCATGTGCGCCGCACGTTCAAGATGAAGGGAGAGCTGAGTTGACCTTGTTGGCCCTCGCTGCAGCCAAGGCCATGATGGCCTCCAGTGCGTTCGTTCTTCCGCTCGCCAAGGCCGCCGATCGCGTGCTCGGTCCGCGCGGCTGCTGCCTGACGTTCCATCGCACCGCCCCGTCGGGGCAATGGGAGCGATTGCCCAATCGTGACTTCTACGTCGATGCCGATTTTCTCGATCGCTTTCTCGGCTATGTGCGCGAGCAGGGCTGGGATGTCGTGACCATCGGCGATGCGCTGCGCCGGACGGCGAGCGGCGAGCCGATCGGTCGCTACATCAACTTCTCGATCGATGATTGCTACCGTGATACGTATGAGCTGCTGGTGCCGGTGTTTCGCCGGCACAACGTGCCGGTGACGCTGTTCGTCACGACGGGCATTCCCGATGGCACCTTGCCGTTGTGGGCGGCGGGCCTGGAGGATGCGTTGCTGCACAGGGGTCGCGTCGAGGTGGATGGTGAGTCCATCGGACTATCCAGCTCCGAGCAGCGTCGCGCCGTGTTTGCGCAGATCGCGGCCCGCTGGGACGGCCCGCAAGCCGGCAGCCGCTACGCCGCGTTCTGTGCCGACAATGATATCGACATCGATGCGATGCATTGGAAGCACGCGATCTCCTGGGACATGCTGGATGTGCTGGCGCGCGATCCGCTGGTCGAGATCGGAGCGCACACGGTGTCGCATGCGCGGATCGCGGCGCTGTCCCCGGACGATGCGTTGCACGAGCTGGCAGATGCGCGATTGCGTCTCAATGAACGGCTTGGAATCGACGTCCAGCATTTCGCGTTTCCTTATGGGCGCGCAGCCGATTGCGGCCCGCGTGATTTCGCGCTGGCGCGAGAAGCTGGATTTGCCAGCGCTGCAACGACGCGCAAGGGACTGGTTCATGCCGGGCAGGATGCCTTCTCGATTCCGCGCAACACGATGAATGGCTCGCATCGCTCCCTGGCCGCCATGGAGATGCATCTGACCGGCCTCAGCGGAGCCGCCGCAAGGGTGATGGGCCGTGTCTAGTGGGGGGCGCCTGCGGATCGTCTCGATCGCGCATCCGGCCACCAGCAGCGAGGCCGCTCGGCTGCGCTATCGGCATCTCGCTTCACGGCCGGACGTCGATCTGCATCTCGTGATGCCCGAGGTCTGGAAGGAGTTCGGCCGTACCATCAAGGCGGCGCCCTTCGACGACGGCTTTCCCGTCCATCCCCTGCCGATCCGGCTGCCGGAAGCCGGACCGATGAAATGGTACCTGCATTTCTATCCGGCGCTGCGTCGCCTGCTCCGCGAGCTCGATCCCGACGTCATCCATCTCTGGGAAGAGCCGTGGAGCGTCGTGGCGCTGCAGGCGCAGATGCTGCGCGGCCGCGCGGCGCTGGTGCTCGAGGTCGATCAGAACATCCTGAAACGATTGCCGCCACCGTTCGAGGCGATCCGCAAATTCGTCCTCGGTCGGACCGACAACATTCTATCGCGCAGTCCCGATGCGACGGATGTCGTGCGGGCGCGCGGCTACAAGGGACCGGTGACGCCGATCGGCTATGGCGTCGATCTTGCGACCTTCAAGCCGGCGGATGAGCTGACGATCCGCGATGCGGATGCGCCGCTCCGGCTCGGCTATGTCGGCCGTCTCGTGGTCGAGAAGGGGCTGGACGACGCGCTGGAGGCGCTCGCGCGCAGCAGGTCTGCGGTCAGCTTGAGCATCATGGGCGAGGGTCCGCACGCGGCGGATCTGCGCCGGCGCGTGCTTGAGCTTGGTCTGGGCGATCGCGTCGATATCCAGGGATGGGCCTCGCCCGCCGCGGTCGCGTCGTTCCTGCGCCGCCTGGACGCGCTGCTGCTGTTGACGCGAACCACGAGCGCGGTGCGCGAGCAGTTCGGACGCGTGATCATCGAGGCGCAGGCCTGCGGCATTCCCGTCATCGGCTCGACCTGCGGCGCGATCCCCGATGTCGTCGGCGACGGCGGTTGGATCGTGCCGGAGCAGGATCCGGAGCGGCTGGGCCGGCTGTTCGACGAGCTCGGCGCCGGCCGATCGGAGTTGATGATGCGCGCGCAGGCCGCCCGCGCCAATGTCCTCAAACGTTTTACCTATGATGCCGTTGCGAGCGCGGTCGAGACGGCGTGCCAAGCTGCAGATCAGGCACGCAGGGCATCGCGCGCAGTGGGAATCCAGCCGCTGCAGGCAAATTAGACTTCGGCTGACAGCGGCAGCGCCGGTCGGTGCGCCCCACGCTTCGCCGTATCGATCTGCCTGAGCAGCTCGATATATTTCAGTCCGACCTGATCCCAGCCGTAGCTCTGGGCGGTCGCGCGGGCGCCGTCCTGAAGCCGCTGCATCAGCACGGGATCAGCGAAGGCCGCGTGGATCCTGGCCGCGATGTCATCGGCATCCATCTGGATGCGGAAGCCGTTGATGCCGTCGTGGAGATAATCCTCGATGCCGCCGACCGGCGTCGCGAACACCGGCACCGCGCAGGCCATGGCCTCCATGCAGACCAGCGAGAACGTCTCGTAGCTGGTCGGCAGCACGAACGCGTCCGCAGCCGAATACAGCGCGGGCATGTCGGAGCGTGCGCCGGCGAAGACCAGTCGGGCCTGCGCCTGATGCGCAAGCTTCCTGTAGGGCGCCGGATTGTCCGAGCCGACGACCAGCAGCCAGACGTCGTCGCCCAGCTTTTCCAGGGCACCGACCGCATGCGCCAGTCCTTTGCGGCTGAATTCGTGGCCGACGAACAGCAGCACGCGCGCATGCTCGGGAATGCCGAATTCCTGCCGGATCGCCCGTCCCGCCCGCTCGTCGCGGTGGAAGCGATGGAGATCGATGCCGTTGGAGATGACGTGGATGCGCGAGGCCGGCACGCCGTAGAAGCGCTGCAGCTCCGCCGTCACGCGCTCCGACACGGCAACGAACGCGCGATAGCGCAGGCCGCCGATCATCAGGCGATCGCGCAGGCCGACCCAGAGATGCATCGGATTGAGCAGCCAGCGCCAATTGCCGGCGGCGCGCTTCTCGGCAAGGCTCTGCGCATTCACGGCATGGACGATCAGCACGTCGCCCTTCAGGCTGTCGCCGTGGCTGATCACGACGGCGTTGCGATGGCGCGCCAGCGCCCGCGTTGCTGCCAGCGTGAACAGCGGCACCACGATGGCGCGGCCGATATGCCGGAACAATCCGCGGGTGGGAATGCGTGCGAGCCATGGCACGATCCGCTCGACCCTGATCGACGGTTCGAGATTCTCCGCGACCGTGCTGGCCAGCACGACGTTCGATAAACCATTCCGCCCGAAAACGCGTGCAAGCTCGATCGCGACGGTTTCCACGCCGCCGGCATTGCTTATTTCTTGCACGACCTGGACGATCTCAAAAGTCATCGCGGCAATTTACAGGATCAGACATTGCGAGTTGGTTCCAATCTGGTGGTCGTTAGCACGATGCTGTTAACGATTGGCTTGGCGACTTCGGCCCTCAGCGATGATTTGAACACAGCCACGCTCCCGCTCCGCGATCGCATGGGCGGCGGTAATCTCGTGACGCATCTCGCCGGCAAGAGCACTCAGCTCTACCAGGCCCTTCATGCTGTCGGCGCCAGAATGGGGCGGATGGACTCCTACGGCTGGCGCACGCTGGCGCGGCTGCCGACGCCGCACGATTTCGACGCGGCCATGCTGGAAGCGCACAAGAATGGTGTCACGCCGCTGATCCTGCTCGAATATGAGGGCAGCTACCAAACCCTGAATCCGCCGCAGCCGATCGGATCCTATCAGGACTGGTTCGCCGCCGGACAGGCGATGGCCAAGCGCTTTCGCCCCGGCGGCGAATGGGGGCGGGACAACGGCATTTCCGATTGGGGCGCGACGATCTTCACCGCGATCAACGAGCCCGACGTGCAGGCCTCGATCCCGCGCAAGGACTATCACGATGCGCTGGCGGGCCTGGCCGATGGGGTCCATAGCGTGGATCCCGAGCTGCGCGTCGTGCCCGGCGGCTTCGCCACCTGCAACTCGCATGGCGATGCGACGCTGCGTGGCTATGGGCCTGCGATCGCCGATCTGCTCGAGGACGGACGCCTCGATGGCATCGATCTGCACACCTACTACAATGATCGATGGTATCCGATGACCAGGGGACGCGAGTTCTCGGTGCAGACCTGCTTCGACCGGATCAAGCAGGCCATGGGCCTGAGCCGCGACGTCAAATTCTACTCCACTGAGTTCAACGTGGCGCGGGCCGGGGCCTGGGCGGACGAACAGGTGGCGGCGAAGCTGTTTCTGAGTGCGATCTGGGATCAGCTCGCCGTCGTCGGCAAGGATGGCCGGACACCGGCGACGGTGCTGGCCTTCCCGTGGAATCTCGGCGACACCCCGGATGTCGACGGCCTTGCTTATGCCATGGCCGCAGCCGGGAATCCGTGGGTGCCCGAGGCGCGCAGCCTGGTCCTGAAGACGGTGCTGCAATTGGCCGGCCACATGAAGATCGTCTCGATCGACCGGCGGCTCGCACTGTACACGCTGAGCGGACCGGATGCCGACCTGATCGTGTGGCAGAACATCGCCGGCTGGACCGACCGGCCGGGCCGGGCGGTCGAGATCGAGCTGCCGGCGTGGACGCGCAGCCTCGAGGTCTGGGGCTGGGACGGGCTGCAGCGTCGCATCGACGCCCGGCCCGGCCGTTTCTTCGTCGACGACCTCGACGCCGACCAGACTTACATGTTTCGCGTACCGCGGCCGTAAGGCGGCTCGCGCATCCCGTTAACTCAAAAGTAAGGCCAGCACGACGTGGTTCACTGCTGTCTGACCTTTTTACGATAATTGCAGCCATGACAAATCCGCCGCGTGATCAGCGCGGGCGTCGAAGCTTCATCGGGTGATCCTGGAATGCAGCCGATCAAAAAGGCTGAGGTTGCGAATGACGGGCTTGCGCCGGCCCAACCCGCTCCTGGCGTGCGCATTCGCGAGATCAGGACGGCGGACCTTGCCGCAGTGGCTGCACTGCTCACGCGCGGATTTGCCTTTCGCAGCGAGGCGTACTGGTTGCGCGGGCTCGAGCGTCACGCGGCGCGGCCGCGGCCGCCCGGCTTTCCGACATTCGGCTATTGTCTCGATCAAGGCGGCGTACCGGTCGGGGTGATCCTGCTGCTGTTCTCCGAAGTCCAAGCCGGCGGTGAACCGATCGTCAGGGCCAATGTGTCGAGCTGGTATGTCGAGCCGGCCTTCCGCAGTTTCAGCTCGATGCTGGTGCGCGCGGCGACGCGCGACAAGACCGTGACCTATTTCAACATCACACCTGCGCCGCACACTTGGCCACAGGTCGAAGCGCAGGGCTTTTCGGTGTATTGCCGCGGCCAGATCTACGCCGCCCTGGCGCTGTCACGCGCGCGGCCGAACGTGACGGTCGAGCCGTTCGCGGACGACAATGTGTCCGGCCTGTCCGCGTATGAGGCCGATCTGCTGCGCCGGCATGCGGACTGGGGCTGCCTGAGCATGGTCGCGCGCGAGGCGGGTGTGGGCCATCCGTTCGTGTTTCAGAAGCATCGTGTGAAGAACCTGCTGCCGGTCTATCGTCTGTTGTATTGCCGCGACGTCGCCGACGTCACCCGGCTCGCCGGCAACATCGGGCGTTTCCTGCTCCGGCGCGGCGGCGTCCTGGTGCGGCTCGATGCCAACGAGCCCATGGCGGGCCTGGTCGGCTGGTACTCGGACAAGCGCGGCCGAAAATATGCCAAAGGCCCGCATCCGCCTGATCTCGGCGATCTCGCTTTCACCGAGGCTGCGCTGTTCGATCGGTGAAGAAGACGCGGCAGCAAGCCCGATGTGATGTCGTGCCGGTCACTCGTGACGGACGAAATAGCGGAAGCCGTGCTGCTTGATGAGTTCGTCGCGCTTGGCCGATTCGAGATCCTCTCGCATCATCTCGCGCACCAGCTCCTCGAACGTGGTTCGCGGCTCCCAGCCGAGCTTCTGCTTGGCCTTCGATGGATCGCCCAGCAGGGTCGCCACCTCGGTCGGTCGGAAATAGCGCGGATCGATCGATACGAGGCATTTGCCGGTCGCGGCATCATAGCCCTTCTCGTCGACGCCGCTGCCCTTCCACTCCAATGCGAGGCCGATTTCGGCGGCTGCCAGATTGACGAAATCGCGCACGGAGTGTTGCACGCCGGTGGCAATGACGTAGTCCTCGGCCTCATCCTGCTGCAGCATCAGCCATTGCATCTCGACATAATCTCGTGCGTGACCCCAATCGCGCATCGCGTCGAGATTGCCGAGATAGAGATGGTCCTGGAGCTTGAGGTGGATACGCGCCAGCGCGCGCGTGATCTTGCGGGTGACGAACGTCTCGCCCCTGACCGGGGACTCGTGATTGAAGAGAATGCCGTTGCAGGCGTAGATGCCGTAGGCCTCGCGATAGTTCACCGTGATCCAGTAGGCGTACAGCTTCGCCACGGCGTAGGGTGAGCGCGGGTAGAACGGCGTGGTCTCCCGCTGCGGGACTTCCTGTACCAGCCCATACAGCTCCGATGTCGAAGCCTGATAGAACCGGGTCTCCTTCTCGAGGCCGACGATGCGGATGGCTTCGAGCAGTCGCAGCGTTCCCAATGCATCGGAATTGGCCGTGTACTCCGGCTCCTCGAACGACACGGCGACATGGCTCTGGGCCGCAAGATTGTAGATCTCGTGCGGCCGGACTTCGCCGACGATGCGAATGAGGCTGGAGGAGTCCGTCAGGTCTCCATAATGCAGGCGGAACGGCGGGTCCGGCTCGTGAGGATCGAGGTAGAGGTGATCGATGCGATCGGTATTGAACAGGGAGGTGCGCCGCTTGATGCCGTGGACCTCGTAGCCCTTGCTCAGCAACAATTCGGCGAGGTAGGCGCCATCCTGACCGGTGACTCCGGTGATAAGTGCCCGCTTCCTGGTCATCAAAAATCGGAACCCCTCAATGTACTGCAGCGGCGCATGATATCCTGCCGCCCGCTGCGAAACCAGCTTGGTTCCCGTCGTTGACGCCAATTGGTGCCAGCGCGAGATCCGGCCGGTCAATCTGCAGATAACCCGCATGTGCGCCGCCGACGGGGCTTCGGCGAGCCGGTCCGGGGGTGCCTGGCCTCGTAGCCGTGTATGAGCGTGGGCGGCGGGGCGGTCTGTCCCCGGATATTGCACCACGGCCGGGCTTCGGCATCCGCGTGCTTTCCCGTATTCCTGCTCCGTGACGGCCGACACAGTCCCATAGGCCCAGCATGGCCCATTCTCGCCGGCAACGGAGGAGATGATCCATGGTTTACATTTTCGATCTGGCGCTGGCGGCAGCGCTGCTGTTCTTTCTGTTCCTGCCGATCACCGATCGCAGGACGGTCATGATGCGGCTCGGCATGATGCTGGCCGTTGTCCTCCTGTTCGCCGTGACGTTTGCCGTGCCGCGCGGCGCAGGGGCGGCCGCCCCGGCGGCGCAGGCGCTGCTGCTGATCGGAAACTGATCCGCGGCGATGTCACGTTCCAATGAGAAAGCCGTGGGCGGGCTCATCGCGCTGTCGGAGCAGCCGTGATTGGCAGCACGTCCCTCATCGTGTAGCACCGGTTGAACGCTACGCCACACGCAGAGGTTCGGATGCCCGCTCTTGCCCATGCGCTGCTTGCCGCTCTCAAGGATCACGGCGCCCGCGAGATCTTCGGGATTCCCGGTGACTTCGTGCTGCCGCTGTTCAAGGTCATCGAGGACAGCAACATCCTGCCGAACGTCACGCTGAGCCATGAGCCGGCGGTCGGCTTCGCCGCCGATGCGGCCGCGCGATATCATGGCGGCCTCGGCGTCGCCGTTGTCACCTATGGCGCCGGTGCGTTCAATGTCGTCAATGCCGTTGCGGGCGCCTATGCCGAGCGCTCGCCGGTCGTGGTGATCGCGGGCGCGCCCGGCGCGCGCGAGCGCGTCTCCGGGTTCCTGCTGCATCACCAGGCGCGCACCGTCGACACGCAACTTGCCGTGTTCAAGGAGATCACCTGCGACCAGGCCGTGCTCAGCGATCCCGCCACAGCTGCGGCGCAGATCGCGCGCGTGCTGCGCAGCGCGAAGGAGATGTCGCTGCCGGTCTATCTCGAATTCCCGCGCGACATGGTGGACGCCGAGATCGAGCCGGTGGTGCCGCTGTCGCCGCGGGCCGCCAACCGGGAGGCGCTCGATGAATGCGTCGACGAGATCCTTGCCCGCATCGCGCGGGCAGAGCGTCCGGTGATCGTCGTCGACGTCGAGATTCGCCGCTACGGCGTCGAGGACAGGATCGCGGCGCTCGCGCGCAAGCTGGGCCTGCCGCTGGTCACGACCTTCATGGGACGCGGCCTGCTCGATCGCGCCGACGACGTCGTCGCCGGCACCTATCTCGGCGCGGCCGGCAATCCGGAGATCACCCGGCTGGTCGAGGATGCCGACCTCGTGCTGATGCTGGGCGTCATTCTGTCGGACACCAATTTCGCGCTGTCGAACCGCGCGCCGGATCCGCGCCGCATGATCCTCGCCGCCAGCCGCGAGGTGCAGATCGGCCATCACGCCTATCGCGACATGCCGCTCGGCGATCTGATCGATGCGCTGGACCAGCGCGCCACGCCGCGGGCCGCTGCGCCCGGCCTGCCGCGGCAACGCGCGGTCTATCCGCGCGGCCTCCCAGCCGATGGCCAGCCCATTGCGCCGTCGGATATCGCGACCGCCATCAACGACATGTTCGACCGCTACGGTCGGATGCCGATGACGTCGGACATCGGAGACTGCCTGTTCACGGCGATGGAGATCGACAACACGGCGCTGGCGGCGCCCGGCTATTACGCCGGAATGGGCTTCGGCGTGCCGGCCGGCATCGGCGTGGCCGCGACCGGGCTGCGGCCGCTGATCCTGGTGGGTGACGGTGCGTTCCAGATGACCGGCTGGGAGCTTGGCAACTGCCGCCGCTACGGGCTCGATCCGATCGTCGTGCTGTTCAATAATTGCAGCTGGGAGATGTTGCGCGTGTTCCAGCCGGAGTCGCGCTTCAACGATCTCGATGATTGGCACTATGCCGATATCGCCAACTCCATCGGCGGGACGGGCGAGCGTGTCACCACCCGCGGCGAACTCGTTGCGGCGCTCGAGCGCGCGGTGCAGCGGCGCGGACGGTTCTCGCTGATCGAGGTGATGCTGCCGCGTGGCAAGACCTCCGACACCCTGGCGCGCTTTGTCAAAGGGTTCAAATCGGCGCGCGAGCGCATGACCAAGGGATGAGCATACAGGCGTGAGTGAGTTCGGCGCGGGCTTTTCGGCTCCCGTCATCAAGACCGCGGGAGCCGTATTGGCCGCGCCGGCTCACGCGATCCAGACATGCCGGTCTATTGCAGGGCCTTCTCGTGCGCGGCCAGCCCGACCGCCTTGTAGTCATAGGTCGGATAGAACTCGGTGCGGTACGCGCCCCACGCCGTGTTCTCGAGGATGCGGTTGACCTCGCGCAGGCGCGGTGCCGGCACGCGAAGCGTGACGACTTGGCCGATTCCCATCATCACGTACCAGCTCACGACCTCGATGCCGGCCGGCGGAAACGATTTGTAGTAGCCCTGCCGCTCGAGCTGCGCATTGAGTTCGCCCAGCGGCCTTGACTGGTCGTGCTTGAGGAAGACGGTCAGCAGCACCGCATTGTCCGCCGTCGGCGCCGCCGCCGTGTCGGCCGCGTTCTGTGCGCCACTGTCCGAGTTCACGAGCGCGGCGGATGCCAGCACCAACGCAACCAGCAGGATCCTGCTCGCTCTCACATCAGCCTCCCGTCGTTTCCATCGCTTCAGATACCCTGCCGCATCATCGGCGGAGCGACATGCCGTGTAAATTCACCGCGGAAAGGAAATGGCGCAAGGACGAGCCAGGTTCCTGCGGTGGCGGCGGAGGGAGCGATAGCCGGGGATGGTCGGGCCGGGATTCACGTGCGGCGGGAGCCATCGCGCATGTGCTTTCGCCTCCGCTTTTTGAGCCACGGCTGACGCGGATACAGCCTTCGCGACCGCTGGCGGCCATGGAGCGCCGGCGCCGGCCGTCAGCCGGTCGCCGAGCGCAGCGCCGTCTTGATCGCGTCGCGGCCTTTCCAGGCGAAATAGGTGAGGCGGTCGCCGAGCGAGCGGTGGCTACGCAGCCGGTTCGAGCCGAGCACGTGCCCGACCTCTTCCGGAAATCGCTTGACCTCGGCCTCAACCATGTTGGCGGTGTTGGTCATGATCGCGTTCAGGCGATTGCCCCAGTCGGAATCCTCCAGGCGGTCAATGCGGACCTGGATGGCATATTCGATGTCATAGATGCTGGCGAGGATTTCCTTGGCCGTCACGACGCGGTTGTTCTTCAGGGCAATCCGAAGCGCCAGCCGCTTGTCCTCCAGCAGGTCGAGCACCATCGGGACCGTCATTGCGTAGGGCGCCGTGATGACGTCGGCGACGTTCTTCGAGCGCGCTGCCTTGGTCGCCAGTCGCATCACCTGCCACGGCTCCTTCAGGCGTTTGGCGACCAGCGTCAACGCAAACGGCACGGCATCCGGCTGCTTCTTGCGCAGCCCGTCGAGCAGCAGCACCATCTTCTTGACCTGCGGGTCGTCGAATTCCGCGATCCGGTCCGGCAGCGAATCGGCGAACTTCGCGAGTTCATCGCGGGCGCGCAGCGCCTTCAGCAGCTTGACGACGTCGTCGAACACGGATGGGGACGCCGTGTAGGCCTTGAGCTTGCTGCGTACCTGCTCGACGCCCTCGGGCCTCGCCAGCGTGCCTTCCAGCGACTTCGTCACCTTGGTCTGAAACGTGCTCGCGGTCTGACGGATCTCGCGCTGCTTGTCCGCCGCAATCAGCTCCTTCATCTGCGAATTGTAGTCGCGGGCCATCGTCGGAAGCAGGTCGCGCGAAATCCACTCCCAGATCGGGGTCAGCGAGCCGCGGGCGATGCGGCCCTCATTGTTGTGCTCCGGCGAGCCGTCGACGAGAAGCTGCTCGATCGGCATGAAGAAGAAGCGCGATGGATTGGCGGTGCGATGACCGCCCACGCCGTCCTTGCGGATCTCGGCGCGCAGGCGGGCCTGCAGGTCGGCCGTTCCCGGCATGTCGACGCCGCTCAGCTCCAGCCGCTCGAGCTCGCTGAGCAGACAGCTCCGCGTCAACGGCGACAACCGCTGCAGGAATTCCCAGATCCGATCGACCGGTCCCATTGGCGTCTGGCTGTCAGTTCAAGGTTTAGATCGCTCGTCTCCGTGGACGAGAACGGAGGGCATCGAAGCACGAAACAGTTGGTGCCAAATTAATATCCGTAAATAATCGAAGAAATGCACTGCGGCGTGGACAGCCCCCGTCCAATCGGCCCGCCGACGCCGCCCATGCCGGCGGAGGTTAACTTTTCCGCGCCGCAACTTCTGAGGGAATTTATCGACGTTTGCGCGAGTTTCTGGAGAAATCCCGTATTGCTACGGATCGTGATGTTAACCATGTTAAAGCCGAGGCCACGTCACAATGAGGCATGGCACAGCTAGGCACCAGCCTTTCCGACGATCGCACTCTCCCCCTTTCGGGCGGTCCAAAGGTTAACGACCTCGCCCTTGCGGCGGCTCGTCAAGACAAGCTCGTGCCAACCGCGGCGGGGCGTTGCGACGATCGCGACACGCTTGCGCTGGCGCGCCAGCTGAACGGGTCCCTCACCGCCCTGATGCTCTACATGGGCGAAATCAAACAGCGCAGCGACGAGATCGCCAGGACGCCCGCCGAGCGCCGGCACGTGCAGATGGTCGTGGACAACGCGCTGCTGCAGACCGAGCGGGTCTGTGCGCTGGTGAACCAGATGTCCGGCGCGCGGGGGCAGTTCGCTCCGACGGCTCACGACCAGGGCGGCGCTCCGCTCGCGCGCCCGGGCCGGGCCTGCAAGTCGCTCACCCCGCGCGAAAGCGAAGTGCTCAAGCTGATCAGCGAGGGCCACTCGAACAAGGAAGGCGCCTTGCGCATGGGCATCAGCCCGCGCACCTTCGAGAGCCACCGCGCCGAGGCCATGCGCAAGCTCGGCGCACGCAACACTGCCGAACTGGTCCGCGCAGCGCTGCTCAACCAGATCGGCTGATCTCGGAGGAGCGCGCAAGTCGCGTCCGCTTTGGAGCCTCGATCATTCTGAAAAGAAAGGCCGGATGACCTGAGCGTCCGGTCAGCTCGGTGCGATCCGCTGATCGGAACGCCGGCTGCCATGCGGTCAGAAGTAGTCCTCTGCGAAAGGGCGGACCCGGGAGGCTGGACGCAGCGGGGCCTGCGCCTTGGGGGCTGTCGGCACGATCGTGATGGTCCAGCGCGGCGGCACGCTCGCTTCCTTCTCCATCACTGAACGGACGTGGCCGGTGATCGTCGATCCGCCGGACTTCACGGTCGCGGTGCGGCCATTGAACTGCGCAATTCGGAAACGCCTGACTTCCTTCTGGTCGGCGGTTTCAAAAGTAAACATGGGACACATCTCCTATGTGGCCCGCACTGTCGCAGCTCATGATTAGTTGATTGTGAAAATCGTGAGCCGTAGAAGTACGGCGTCAACCTATTGTAAGGGAATATGAAGATCGCGTTCTGCGAATCCCTGGCCGTGAACGTGTCGTTTGCCAAGTTGGCCGGTGCTGATGACCTTTTGTGACAGCCGGACGCGGCCACCGCGGTGACGAAGGCTGCAGAGGGCCGCGTGCGATGGCGGCCGCAAGCAGAAGACCGGACTGGCTCGCGCGCAGTTGGCAGCGGCGCCGACGTCAGTATTGCAGCTCCTGGGCCCGCGCGGCGGAGTACGCTGCGTCGATCTGCTCGAGCAGCTCGGAATATTCTTTGGTCGACAGCCGCGGCGCGCTCTTTTCCAGCGCGAGCGCATAGGTCGCGAGCCGCCGGTACCCGAAGGTTCCGGCCGCGCTTTTCAGCGAATGCGCCTCCCGGCCGATTTTGATCCGCTCGTTGTCGAGGGAGAGCTTGCGGAACAGCTTCAGCCGCGCGTCCGTCTCGCTGAAGAACACGTCGCGGATCTCCTGCGCCGCCTCGTCGCCGATCTCGCCGACCAGCTCAGCATAGGCCTCCCGATCCAGCGCGGGTTCGGGAGCGATCTCCGCATCGGCCGAGAGCTCGGCCGTCCGGACGCTCTGTTCGGCCGGCACCAGTGGCGCGACGTCGGAGGCGACCGTCTCCATGACCGGCGTAGGCGAGGGCAGCACGCGCAGGATCGCTTCCACGAGCGCCTTCTTGCGAGCCGGCTTGACGACGAAGTCGTTCATCCCGGCCTCGCGACAGGCTCTGATGTCCTCCATGAAGGCATTCGCGGTGAACGCGATGATCGGGACGTTGGAGCGGCGTTCGCCGCGCGCGCGAATCGTCCGCGTTGCCTGGAAGCCGTCCATCTCCGGCATCCGGACATCCATCAGGATCAGGTCGTAGTTGAAGCGGCTGGCGGCAGTCACGGCCTCGGCGCCGTCGCAGGCGGTATCGGTCTGGATCTCGAAATCCTTGAGCATCTTGGTGGCCACGAGCCGGTTGGTCGGATTGTCGTCGACCACCAGCACGCGCAGGGGCCGGCCGAACGCCGCGATCCGGCTCTGCAGCGAGGAATAGATGCTGTCGTCGTTCTGCTCGGGCACCGCCACGGTCTCGGCGATCGGCAGCGTCAGGCGGAAGGAGAAGGTCGAGCCCTTGCCGAGGGCCGAGGTGACCTTGATCTCGCCTCCCATCTGTTCGGTGAGACGCTTGCAGATCGCAAGGCCCAGTCCTGAGCCGCCGAAGCGTCGGTTGATCGAATTGTCGGCCTGCACGAAGTTCGCGAACAGCGAGCCGATCTTGTCCGCCGCGATGCCGATACCGGTGTCGGTCACGCTCCATTCGACGGTTGCCTTGGCGTCATCCTTCTCGATGCAGCGCGTGGTGACGACGACGTCCCCGGACGACGTGAACTTGACTGCGTTGGAAACCAGGTTGAGCAGGATCTGGCGGATGCGGCCGGCGTCTCCGACCAGCGCCGGCGGCACCGTCGGATCGCTGACGTTGCGCAGCTTCAGGTCCTTGGCGGACGCTCGCGGCCCGATGATGCTCAGCGTGTTGTGGACCAGGGCTTCGGCCGAGAATGCGATGTCCTCCAGCGAGAGCTGACCGGATTCGAGCTTGGAGAAGTCGAGAATGTCGTTGAGGATCTCGAGCAGATTGTCGCCGGCATTGTGGATCGCGACCACCGAGCGGCGCTGCTCGGGATCGAGATTGGTCTCGAGCAGGGTGGTGGCGAGGCCGAGCACCGCGTTCATCGGCGTGCGGATCTCGTGGCTCATCATGGCGACGAAGGTCGATTTCGCGGCGTTGGCGGCCTCCGCCGCTTCGATCAGATGTTCGTGGCGCTGCCACCAGCGCGAGATCAGGACCGCCGCTGCGATGACCGCCATCGCGCTCATCAGCGACGTGATGACGAGCAGCGTGGCCATGGCGCGCCAGGCCTTCAGGACGTGCTGCTCGGGCACCGACACGACCATCATCGCAGGGTAGTTCGGGAGCATTTTCGCCGCCCGCAGCCGCATCTCGCCCGTCCGTGCGGAGGGCTCGCGCAGCACGCCGCCGGCCGACAGCGCGCGTTGTCCGAAGCCGGAGGTCGATTTGCCGATTTCGCTGGTCGGTGGGAAATGCGCCAGCAGCGTGCCATCCTCGCGGATCAGCGACACCGCGGCTTCGAGGCCGAGCGAGGTAGAGCCGAAAAAGTTCTCGAGGTAGGGCACGGACATGGCGCCGAGCATCATGCCCATGAACTCGCCGTTGGAGTCATCCAGCCTCCGGGCGAAATAGATGTTCCAGGTGCCGTCGCCACGGTTCTGCACCGGTGCGCTGACGAAGGTCTGTAGCGCCGGATCAACCTTCAGTGCCTTGAAGTAGTCGCGGTCCGAGATGTTGACGTCGGGGATCGGCCAATAGCGTGAGAAGTTCAGCAGCTTGCCCTGGGCGTCGATCAGCGTCACCGCATCGATCTGCGGCAGCCCGGCGATCTTCTCCTTCAGCAGCAGATGCGTCTGGTAATCGGATGCGACCTTGCGATACGCCGCAGCGTCGATGGCGCCGCCGCGCGCCAGATAATCGCGGACGCTCGATAGCACGAGGTCGACGGACTTGACCGAGCGGTCGGCGTTCTCGGCCAGCGTCAGGCTGTGGCGGCTGAGGTCTTCCTCGGCATGCTGAAGCGCGTTTTCGCGCAGGTTGGTCAGGAAGAACAGATTGCTGCCGGCGATCACGCAGATGAGGATGAGCGCGATCGCGGCAGGTGCACCCAGGAAACGTGTCTTGTTGCTCATCGTCCGCTACCAGCCCGCCGCCCTGACCAGCCTCTGACGATCGGTATCTTGGGCGATCTGCTTCAGCGTCTCTCGCAGCAGCGTCAGGTTGATCGGCTTCGCGAAGGGCGGATAGACGTTCAGGTCCAGAAAGTTGCCGATGCGAACCAAGGCGTAGAGCGCGTCCTCCTCGGAGGCGCTGATGATCAGCACGGGAGCACGGAATTTCAGCTCCGCGAGGCGCTCGAGGACCTCGGTACCGGAGCGCTCCCCGAGCGAGAGATCCAGCGTGACGCAGTCGAAGTGCCGCTTTTGCAGGATGATGGAGGCGGCATCGACCGAGCTGACGCCGGTGGTGTTGAAGCCGGCCTGGGCCGCGATCTTCCGTAAGATAGAAAGATGCACATCGGCATCTTCGATCACGAGGAGTTCGTTGCGCATGAATTCCCTGTCCCGTTGCCACCCTGGCGGGGTCGTCGGCAAGCAGGAACATGTCTAGCGGCCGGCTCTGACCCCCTCGTAAATTTTGGTTTCCGTACAACTACGGAATGAGGAGCGCCCGTGGCCCGTCGTCCCATTGGACGTCACTGGAGTGGGCCCAGAACAAGAAAACGGCCGGACACCGGTCCGGCCGTTGCGCAAAGCAATCTCGGGGAGCGACGCTACTCGGCGGGGCCGAACACCGCTTCCATCTTGGTCTTGAGAGTCGCCGCGTTGAATGGCTTGACGATGTAGTTGCTCACGCCGGCCTTCTTGGCGGCGATGACGTTCTCGGTTTTGGATTCGGCCGTGATCATGATGAAGGGCGTCTTCGACAGCTCCGGGCTGGCGCGCACCTCGCGCAGCAGGTCGTAGCCGGTCATCGGCTCCATGTTCCAGTCGGAGATCACGAGACCATACTTCTTCGCCTGCATCTTGGAGAGCGCGGCCGATCCGTCGCTGGCGTCGTCGACGTTCTCGAATCCGAGCTGCTTCAGCAGGTTGCGGATGATCCGGATCATAGTGGCGTAGTCATCGACCACCAGGATCGGCATCGACAGATCAAAGGCCATGTCATTAACTCCGCGCGTTTGGTCAAAAGCCGAACACGGGCGAGATATATCAGCACGAAGAATATTCGACGCTTCTTGGAACTCGCGCTCGTCAGCACGTCGACAATTATCAGCGCCCGTTGAACAGCGCGTTAATTCCGTCCAGCCCAACGATGCCGATCATGCCATGGGCAGTAGTTGTACGGAACTTCGTCCGAGGCCGCCCGGCCAGCGTCGAATGGGAGGCAGATCCGCCGTGAGAGCGACGGCCGTTCAGGGCAGGCCGCGCGGCCGCACCAGTTTGTCATAATGGCTTCTGACGGTGCCGTAGCATTCGCAGGCGGTCTTCTTCAGGCCCTCCAGATCGATGATCTCGATGTGGCCGCGGCTGTAGTGGATGAAGTCCGCCTGCTGCAAGGTGCTCGCCACCAGCGACACGCTGTTGCGTCGCGCGCCGATCATCTGGGCCAGCGATTCCTGGGTGATGTAGAGCTTGTTTCCCCCCGACAGATCATGCGTCTGCAACAGGCAGCGCGCGAGCCGGGACTCAACCGTGTGGGCGGCATTGCAACCGGCGGTCTGCTGGCTCTGCACGTAGATGGCAAGCGCGTGCCGCAACACGTGCGAGCGGAAGGTGGGGCTCTGCTCGGCGGCGGCCCGCACCCGGTCGATCTCGACGACCGAGGCAGCGCCAGGCACGAGGACGGCGGCACTGTTGAGCACCACGGGATCGCCGCCGGCGAGCAGCGACATGCTGCCGAAGAAACTGTCCCGGCCGATCATGGCGACCTGCACGCGCTCTCCGCGCGCGAGGTTCACGACCAGCGAGATGACACCGCGATGGGGGAAGTAGATGCGCGGCAGCTTTTCGCCGGCCTCGGCGAGCACGGAGTCCTGAACCAGATCGACCGTCCGCAGATAGGGGCGGATCAGCTCGAAATCATCGTCGGGCAGTGACGACAGGAAGCCGTTCGGAGAACGCAAGCTGGGGTCCAAAGCCATCTCCTGCATTGCAGTAACGCAGCCTCTCGGATCTCAATGCACTTATGGTTCCATAGAACTGCGTCCGGTGTGCTGACAAGAAAAATAACCAGCTATCATTCGCGATGAGGCGCAATCGTTCCAGTTGTGCTCGTTGTTGTGCAGACGGCGCAAAAATGGCCCGACCGTTGTCGCTACGTGGGGGTTCGCATGACGTGAAAAGCTGAGCGCAGACTGTATACAAAGCCCCATGCCCTGCTTGGCCATGGACGGTTCGCGTGGTCTCCTTGCGGCCCGATCCGACTCCAAACGATGTCTCTTCGATCCGGAGCACGCTGCTCGGCACCTTGACGAGGATGCGCCCGGCCGCCGTGATTGACAGCCGACATCTTGAGGCCAAAATCGCTAATAAGCGCGCTGATTCGTTGACGGATCTTTTTCTGTCGGATGCAACCCTTGTCATGAAAGGTGGCTTCGGCCTGCCCTCTGCTGGCGGTGGTGACGGTGTTGTCGACATCGCGGGTGCGGAGACTTCGGGCTGATGATGCATCCAGCTGGAGCGCGATCGAATGCCAGCGTTGGAGCTGAACACCGTGACGCAGCTGACCACCGCAGCGGCGTCCGCCCCGCCGTCGTTTCCCCGGCAAGACCGCCGTCTTCCCCAACAGGTAGCTTAGGACCACATGGCGCTTCCTAATCATCAAGTGGCCGACCCGCAATCATCGAGCAATGGTACGGAGGGCGCTACGGCCCCTCAGGACGCCAACCCGGGTTTGGCGCTCGTCGGTCAGGTCGCCGGCGGGCTTCTGCACGACTTCAACAACATCCTCACCGTGATCACGGGCACCATCGACATTCTCGCCGAAGCAGTGGAGGACCGCCCCGAGCTTGCCGCCGTGGCGCGTCTGATCGACGAGGCGGCGACGCGCGGGGCCCGATTGACGTCGCAGCTGCTGTCGTTCGCGCGAGGACGCCCGCCGCGTCCATGCCGCGTCGAGCTGAGTGAGCTGCTGACCGACGTAGGCCGACTGCTCCGTCCGACCCTCGGGACCGAGATCGAGGTTACGACGTCGGCCGCCGCCGAGGTGCCGGCCGTGTTCGCCGATCCGGGCCAGCTGATGGCCGCATTGCTCTGCCTCGCGATCTCGGCACGCAACGGCATGACCGCCGGCGGCAGGATCGACATCGAGGCGATGAGCGCCGGCCCGAATGCGGCAGGCGCGTCGGATCGCGATGTCCTGATCGTATTGCGGGCCTCGGCGAATGCGGGAGGCACTGCGCGGCCCGATCGCACATTCAATGACATTCGAATGGTCGAGGATTTCGTCAAGCGTTCGAACGGGCGTCTCGCCCTCAAGGAGCCGTGCGGACCGGCCGCGAGCGTCGAGATCGTTCTGCCGCGGGCGGCACCCGATCTGCCCTGAGGCGGCGGCCGCCCCGGCGCCTATAGTTAGCAACGCCCTAACGACGAGAGTGGCGCCTGTGCACGAAGCCGCGGGCGGCGATCCTGCGCGCGGTTCAGCGGCCGCAAATCGGCGAAATACGGCCGATTCTCGCGCAATTAATCAATCTGATTAGCAGCCGATTAGGATTAACGGCGGTCGCGGGGCAGGTGTACCCCCGTTCCGGGTTCAACTTAACGAACGGGTAGGATTCCGCGGATCAGTCTGCGCCCATCGCCGACAGAACGGTGCGGCGATGTTTACTCGTGTTCATCCAGAAGGGAATGACAATGTCAGGTATCGTACTCTCTGCGTCGGTGCGCCAGAATCTGCTCTCGCTCCAGTCGACGGCTCAGCTCCTCGCCACCACCCAGAACAACCTCTCCACGGGCAAGAAGGTCAACTCGGCTCTCGACAATCCGACCAACTTCTTCACCGCGCAGGGTCTCGACAACCGCGCCTCCGACATCTCCAATCTGCTCGATGGTATCGGCAACGGCGTGCAGGTGCTGCAGGCCGCCAACACCGGCATCACTTCGCTGCAGAAGCTCGTCGACAGCGCCAAGTCGATCGCCAACCAGGTCCTGCAGAGCGCGGTGGGCTACTCCACCAAGTCGAGCGTGACCTCTGCCGCTCTCACCGGCGGTACGGCTACCAGCCTGATCGGCGCAAGCACCGCGGCTGCCACCGGCACGGCCCTGGTGAACGACAACACCTCGAGCGCGGTCGCGATCACCGGTTCGACCAAGCTGTCGGGCACGCCCGGCACCGCGTCGAACGACCTGGCCTCCGCCATCACCTCCGGCGACACGCTGGTCGTGAACGGGACCACGTTCAGCTTCGTCACCGGCACGTCCTCGACCGGCACCAGCATCGGCATCGGTGATACCGTCAGCAACCTGCTGTCGGCGATCCAGACCGCGACCGGCGTGACCGCGTCGATCTCCGCGGGTGCGATCACCTTCACGCCTCCGGCTGCAGGCCTGACATTGTCCGGCGCTGCGGCAGCCAAGCTCGGGTTCGCCTCGAATATCGGCAACTCGCTGTCCGGCGAAACGCTGACGATCGGCGCCACAGGAGGTGGCACGGCGACCAGCATCACGTTCGGCCTAGGGACAGGGCAGGTCAACTCGCTGAACGACCTCAACGCCAAGCTCGCAGCGAACAACCTGCAGGCGACTGTCGACTCCTCGACCGGCAAGATCAGCATCACGACCACCAACGACGCAGCTTCCTCGACCATCGGCACCATCGGTGGTACGGCGGCGGCCTCGAGCCAGGCCTTCAACGGTCTGACCGGTGCGGCTCCGGTGGCTGACACGACCGCTCAGTCGCAGCGGGCGAACCTGGTCTCGCAGTACAACAACGTGCTTGCGCAGATCAACACGACGGCTGCCGACGCTTCGTTCAACGGCATCAACCTGCTGAACGGCGACACGCTGAAGCTGACCTTCAACGAAACCGGCAAGTCGACGCTGTCGATCACCGGCGTGACGTTCAACTCGGCGGGCCTCGGCCTGGCGAGCCTCACCTCGGGCACCGACTTCCTCGATAACAACTCGGCGAACAAGGTGATCAGCGTGTTGAACACCACGAGTTCGACGCTGCGTAACGAGGCGTCGACGCTGGGTTCGAACCTGTCGGTCGTGCAGGTCCGTCAGGACTTCAACAAGAACCTGATCAACGTGCTGCAGACCGGTTCGTCGAACCTGACGCTGGCCGACACCAACGAGGAAGCGGCCAACAGCCAGGCGCTGTCGACCCGCCAGTCGATCGCCGTGTCCGCGCTCTCGCTGGCCAACCAGTCGCAGGCGAGCGTGCTGCAGCTCCTCCGCTAAGGCGGAGCGACATCAACGACAACGGAGGCGGCGGGGCAAGCCCCGCCGCTTTCGGCTCCAACATACGGAATTCAGGCCGCTCACTTTAGAAGCGTGCGGCGCCGGATCCGGCGAAATGAAAGCCGTGGAGCGAGCGCGAGAGCTGCGCCCCATCGACGCGACCGCAGCCCGCCGGCGATGCCGCTCCCGAGAGGAGACTCCACAGGAGACTTGGGCCATGCCCTTGCGGGTCGAGCTGAAGCCGTTCGAGCGCATCGTGATCGGCGACACCGTGATCGTCAATTCGAACACACGTGCGCGCTTCATCGTCGAAGGCGACGTGCCGATCCTTCGTGAACGCGACACCGTCACGGCCGAGACGGCCGACACCCCGGCGAAGCGTCTCTACCTCTGCGTCCAGACCATGTATCTGAAGAACGACGCGATCCGCTATCGCGCGTCCTATCTGGCCTGCATGAACGATTTGCGCGACGCGACACCCGATGCCGTCCATCTGACGGAGGCGGTGGACCGGCATGTCGCGGCGGGTTCTCTCTACAAAGCCTTGAAGGAGATCAGGGCGCTGATCCAGTGCGAAAGCCCTGCGATCGCGCCCGCCGAGGTGCTGCCTTGAGAGGCCCTGCGACTCGCGCGCGGATCTCCTCGGCTCTCTCAAATGAGTCCGCGGTTCCGTATTAGCACGGACGTTAAAATTAACGGGACGGAGAAAGGCCCCGCCTAACGATGACACGGAGAAACGACCGTTGAGCCGAACCAAGCGACGGTCAGGGTTCGCATCCAAGGCGCTCGATAACGGCGTCGGATCGACCGTCGCTATGACAGGATCAGCGGTCGCCCTGCGATCGCGGCGCCAATTCTTGGAAGGCCAGTTTCATGGACGATCTGTTGCGTGAGTTCCTGACGGAGACCAGCGAGAGCCTGGATACCGTCGACAATCAGTTGGTGCGGTTCGAGCAGGAGCCGAACAACGCCAAGATCCTGGATAACATCTTCCGCCTGGTACACACGATCAAGGGGACTTGCGGCTTCCTCGGCCTGCCGCGGCTCGAAGCCCTGGCGCACGCCGCCGAAACCCTGATGGGCAAATTCCGCGATGGCATGCCGGTGACCGGCGAGGCCGTGACCTTGATCCTGACCACCATCGACCGCATCAAGGACATCCTGGGACAGCTCGAGGCCAACGAGGCCGAGCCCGAAGGCGAGGACCGCGACCTCATCAGCGAGCTCGAGGCGATGGTCGAGCGCGGCATGGCCGCCATGGCCGCGGGCGAAGCTGCGCCACCGCTTGCGCCCGCGACTCCTGCCGCGCCGGCTGCGGCCGCGCCCGCGCAGGGCTCGCTGATCGACCAGACGCTGGAGCGCCCGCTGCGTCCGGGCGAGGTGTCGCTCGACGAATTGGAGCGCGCCTTCCGCGAGACCGCGATCGAGACGGCGCCCGCGCATGAGAAGGCGCCTGAAGCCAAATCTGCTGAGCACAAGCCGGCTGCACCGGTCGCCAAGGCCGAGCCCGCCAAGGCGGAAGCAAAGGCGGAGGCCAAGGCTGAAGCCCCGAAGAAGGCAGCGCGGCCCAAGGCCAATGCCGACGGCGAGGTGCAGGAGAGCGACAAGGTCGCCAACCAGTCGATCCGCGTCAATGTCGACACGCTCGAGCATCTGATGACGATGGTCTCGGAGCTGGTGCTGACCCGCAACCAGCTGCTCGAGATCGCCCGCCGCAACGAGGACACCGAGTTCAAGGTGCCGCTGCAGCGGCTCTCCAACGTCACCGCCGAGCTGCAGGAGGGCGTCATGAAGACGCGCATGCAGCCGATCGGCAATGCCTGGCAGAAGCTGCCGCGCATCGTCCGCGACCTCGCGACCGAACTCGGCAAGCAGATCGAGCTCGAGATGCATGGCGCCGACACCGAGCTCGACCGCCAGGTGCTCGACCTGATCAAGGATCCGCTCACCCACATGGTGCGCAACTCGGCCGACCACGGCCTGGAGACTCCGGCCGAGCGCGCCGCCGCCAACAAGCCGGACCAGGGCACGATCCGCCTCTCCGCCTATCATGAAGGCGGCCACATCATCATCTGCATCGCCGACAACGGCCGCGGCCTCAACACCGAGCGCATCAAGGCCAAGGCCCTCTCCAACGGTCTCGTCACCGAGGCCGAGCTCGAGAAGATGACGGAAGCGCAGATCCACAAGTTCATCTTCGCTCCGGGTTTCTCGACGGCGGCCGCCATCACCTCGGTCTCCGGCCGCGGCGTCGGCATGGACGTGGTGCGCACCAACATCGACCAGATCGGCGGCACCATCGACATCAAGTCGGTGGCCGGCGAGGGCTCCTCGGTCACCATCAAGATCCCGCTGACCTTGGCGATCGTGTCGGCGCTGATCGTGGAAGCCGGCGGCGACCGCTTCGCGATCCCGCAATTGGCGGTCGTCGAGCTGGTGCGCGCGCGCGCCAATTCCGAGCACCGCATCGAGCGCATCAAGGACACGGCCGTGCTGCGCCTGCGCAACAAGTTGCTGCCGCTGATGCATCTGAAGAAGCTCTTGAAGATCGACGACGGCTCGTCGACCGATCCGGAGAACGGCTTCATCGTGGTGACGCAGGTCGGCAACCAGACCTTCGGCATCGTTGTCGACTGCGTGTTCCACACCGAGGAAATCGTCGTCAAGCCGATGTCGACCAAGCTGCGTCACATCGACATGTTCTCGGGCAACACCATCCTCGGCGACGGTGCCGTCATCATGATCATCGATCCCAACGGCATCGCCAAGGCGCTCGGCGCCGCTGGCAGCGCCTCGCAGGCGGTCACCGACGAGCATGCCGCGCATCACATCATCGGCGGCGAGCAGCTCACCTCGCTGCTGGTGTTCCGCGCCGGCACGGCGCAGCCCAAGGCGGTGCCGCTGGCGCTGGTCACGCGTCTGGAGGAGATCGCGGCCGACAAGATCGAGATCTCCAACGGCCGCTACATGGTGCAGTACCGCGATCAGCTGATGCCGCTGGTGCAGATGGAAGGCGTGTCGGTACAGACCACCGGCTCGCAGCCGATCCTGGTGTTCGCCGACGAGACCCGCGCGATGGGCCTCGTGGTCGACGAGATCATCGACATCGTCGAGGAGCGGCTCCACATCCAGGTCTCCGGCGCCAAGGACGGCATTCTCGGCTCGGCCGTGATCAAGGGCCAGGCGACTGAAGTGATCGACGTCGGCCACTTCCTGCCGATGGCGTTCGCCGACTGGTTCATCCGCAAGGAGATGGCGACCGAGGCGCAGACGCAGTCGGTGCTGCTGGTCGACGACTCGCCGTTCTTCCGCAACATGCTGGCGCCGGTGCTGAAGTCGGCCGGCTACAAGGTGCGCACGGCGGCCTCGGCGATCGAGGGCCTGGCCACGCTGCGCTCCGGGCACACCTTCGACATCGTGGTCACCGACATCGAGATGCCGGAAATGAACGGCTTCGAGTTTGCCGAGGCGATCCGCTCCGACCAGAACCTGCACGAGCTGCCGGTCATCGCGGTGTCGTCGCTGGTGTCGCCGGCCGCGATCGAGCGCGGCCGCCAGGCCGGGCTCTACGACTACATCGCCAAGTTCGATCGGCCCGGCCTGATCGCGGCAATGAAGGAGCAGATCGAGGAACGGGCGCGTGCCGAAGCCAACCGGCGTGCGGCGTGACACGAAAAGGCAGGAGTAGCGTGCGATGAGCAGCAAGATCGAAACCACCGAGGGTGCAGCGTCCGAATTCGTCACTGCGGTGATCGGCGGCCAGCTGTTCGGCCTGCCGATCTCGCGGGTGCAGGACGTGTTCATGCCGGAGCGGGTGACGCGGGTGCCGCTGTCGTCGGCTGAGATCGCCGGCGTTCTGAACCTGCGCGGCCGCATCGTCACCGTGGTCGACATGCGGGCGCGGCTCGGCCTCGACAAGGCCGATGACGGCAAGCCGCCGATGGCGGTCGGCGTCGACCTGCGCGGCGAGTCCTATGGCCTCTTGATCGACCAGATCGGCGAGGTGCTGCGACTGCCCGAGGAGAGTCGGGAGGAGAACCCGGTGAACCTCGATCCGCGCATGGCGAAATTTGCCGGCGGCGTGCATCGTCTCGATGGACAGCTGATGGTCGTCCTCGACGTCGATCGCGTGCTCGAACTCCTGCCGAAGGCCGCAATCGCCGCTTAGCCCGTCAACCGTCCCATAGGGGAGACGAACATGAAAACTTGTCTGGTCGTGGATGATTCGAGCGTGGTGCGTAAGATCGCGCGCCGGATCCTCGAGGAATTGGCATTCTCGGTCATCGAGGCGGAAGATGGCGAGCAGGCGCTGGAGCTCTGCACGAAGAGCCTGCCGGACGCGATCCTGCTCGACTGGAACATGCCCGTCATGGACGGCTACGATTTCCTCGGCCGGCTGCGCCGGCTGCCCGGTGGCGAAGGGCCGAAGGTGGTGTTCTGCACGACCGAGAACGACATCGATCATATTTCCCGGGCGCTGAATGCCGGCGCGAACGAATACATCATGAAGCCGTTCGACAAAGAAATCGTCGCCGCGAAGTTCCAGGAAGTCGGTCTTATCCAGGCGTTGTCAGCTGAATCCGCCTGATCCCTTCGTCTGCCCGGAAGAGGCCGTCCGTGAACCAGCCAGATTATGAATTCCTGCGCAAGCTGCTTCGAGACAAATCAGGTCTCGATCTGTCTGCCGATAAGCAATATCTGATCGAGAGCCGCCTGCTTCCGCTCGCGCGCAAGGCCGGCCTCGCCAGCATCAGCGATCTCGTCCAGAAGCTGAAGGACGGATCGAGCACGCTCATCAGCCAGGTCGTCGAAGCGATGACGACCAACGAGACGTTCTTCTTCCGCGACAAGGTCCCGTTCGATCACTTCCGCGAGGTGATCATGCCGGAGCTGCTGAAGGCCCGCGCCAACCGCAAATCGATCCGCATCTGGTGCGCCGCATGCTCGACCGGCCAGGAGCCCTACTCGCTGGCAATGTCGCTCAAGGAGATGAGCTCCGCGCTCAGCGGATGGCGAGTCGAGATCATCGCGACCGACCTGTCCCAGGAGGTGCTGGAGAAATCGAAAACCGGCCTTTACAGCCAGTTCGAGGTGCAGCGCGGGCTGCCGATCCAGCTTCTGGTCAAATACTTCAAACAGGCCGGCGAGCTCTGGCAGATCAATTCCGACGTTCGCGGCATGGTCCAGCATAGGCAGCTCAACCTGCTGCACGATTTCTCGCAGCTCGGCACGTTCGACGTCGTGTTCTGCCGCAACGTGCTGATCTATTTCGATCAGGACACCAAGATCAACATCTTCGGCCGCCTCGCCAAGCTGATGGAGCCGGATGGCTTTCTCGTTCTTGGTGCAGCGGAGACCGTCGTCGGCCTCACCGACGTGTTCAAGCCGCTGGCTGATCGGCGCGGTCTCTACCGTCCGAGCGGCGCGGTCGCCGCAGCAAAGCCGCCGCTTCCAGGCATGCCCAGGGTCGCGGCTGCGGGCAATCAGTTCGCCGCCAAGGCTTGAAATCGGGACACGGCATGTCTGAAGAGAACAAGGGTACCGAGCGCGTCACCTTCAGCCGGGGCTATGATGTCTGCATCATGGGCATCGACGGGACATGGCGGCGGGATTGCCAGCTCAATGCCATCTCGGACAATGACGCCGTACTGACTGTTGAGGGATCCATCCAGGGATTGAACCTCAAGGAGTTCTTTCTGCTGCTGTCCTCGACCGGGCTTGCCTACAGGCGCTGCGAGCTGGTTCGGGTCAATGGCTCCGAGATGGACATCCAGTTCATCAAGGGAAAGAACAAGAAGAAGCGCGCGTCCGCCAGCCAGGACACGATCGTGAACTAATTGCCGCGCCAGCGGCTCGTCCACCTCGTGCTCCGGCGAGGTTGCCGGGCGTGGAACAATGGCGTGCGAAGCAGCGCCATCTCCTGCGCAGGTCCTAAGCGGCGGGGCCGATTTTCGCAGTGCCGCTTTACGCAGCTGCAGGATCGGGCGTGTATGACGATTGAGTCAGTCAATTTTGCCAGGAACGACCAATGTCGGTCATGAGTTCGGAACCAGCGGCCAGCCAGCCGGGGGCCGCGGAGAATGGCGATCGGCGTGCGCTGCAGCTTCTTGTCGTCGAGGACGATGCGGCGCAGCGGAAGTTGATCTCGCTGGCGGCCAAGCAGGCCGGCCACGCGGTGACGGTTGTCGCCAGCTGCAATGATGCGATCCGCGAACTGCGCAACAAGCGCTTCGATTGCATGACGCTCGATCTCATGCTCGAGGATGGCGACGGCACGGAGGTGCTGAAGGCGATTGCTGACAGCCGTTTCGCCGGGTCGGTCATCGTCATCAGCGGCATGGATGCGGCGCGGCGAATCGCGGCCCGGCTCTATGCGCGCTCGCTCGGGATCGACCTGCAGAGTCTGCCCAAGCCGGTCGATCTGGCGGCGCTGCGCATCCACCTCGCCAATCTCGGCAAGACGGCGCTCGGCCTGCCGGTGGTTCACACCTGGGGCGGCGTCGCAGCCGAGGGTGTTGCCGAGAAGCATCGGTCCTGAGAGAGGTATCGACCCAAAGTCGCGGCCCAAGGCGGCCGGAGTCCGGGCTGACGAGTCTCAATGATATGCAACTTTCCCCTCTGGCTGCGCGATGATCAAAACGAGGGCAACGCAGGCCGCTGCTCCACCGTCTTGTGTCGGATGCCGTGCAGACATTTGTCGACCGAGCCGCTGATCCGTCCGATCGGAACGGATCGATCGCGCATCGCGAAGACGGAGAACGTTGCTGCCGTCATGATTTGATTTCGATCATGATCGCATCGGCGTTTGCAAGGCAGCATGACAGTTCGTCACGACTGCCTTGAGATCGTGTTCAGATCGTGTTCTCGTGATGGCGATCGCCGATCCGGGCTACTACTTGTGGGTTCGGGTCATAAGCCGTACAAATACGGGTGCCCAAAACACCCGACGAGTATGGTATCATAAGACGCGCTTTCATTGTTTCTTCTCCCTTTGCAAGAGCAATCGCCCATGGCCGAACAAACAACTTCCCGCGGTGAGATTTTTGTCGTCGATGACGACCCAGCCGTGCGTGACACCCTCTCAATGGTCTTGTCGGCAGGCGGGTATGAGGTGATCTGCTTTGCGGATGGCGCCGCACTTTTGGCGGTGGCGCGGAGCAGGACCCCGTCCTGCATCCTGCTCGACGTGCACATCCCCGGAAAGTCGGGGCTCGACATCCTCAGGGAGCTGCATGGCGAGGACTATCCGGCGCCGATCTTCATGATCTCCGGCCAGGGCGACATCCCGATGGCGGTGAACGCGATCAAGAACGGCGCGCTCGACTTCATCGAGAAGCCGTTTCGCGGCAGTGAGATCGTGGCCCGCCTGAACGAGGCGATCGGCGCATTTGCGAGGCGGCAGAAGGAGAGTGCCTCGCCGAAGATCAGCTCGCTGCACTTCCCCGGGCGCGAGCCGCTGACGCGGCGCGAGCGCGAGGTGCTGGAACAGTTCACGGCAGGCGCATCCAACAAGGAAGCGGGACGAACGCTGGGCATCAGCCCGCGCACGATCGAGGATCACCGCGCCAACATCATGAAGAAGCTCGGGGCGCGCAACGCGGCCGATCTGATCCGCATCGTGATGACGGCGTCGCGCGCGAATTGAGAACGCAGGCTAGGCCGCCGGCCTGTAGCCCGCATGGTCGCGATCGGTCTACTATCAGGCCTCGTCCGCTGCGAGCGCCTTGCGGATCATCTTGGCCAGTTCGGATTTGCGATACGGTTTCGCCAGCAGCAGCAGTCCTTCGTCGAGCCGGCCGTGATGCACGATCGCGTTTTCGGTATAGCCCGAGGTGAACAGCACGCGCTGGCCAGGGCGAAGCCGTTGGATTTCGGACGCGAGCTGGCGTCCGTTCATGGTTCCCGGCATGATGATGTCGGTAAACAACAGCTGGAACGGCTCGCCCGCATTGGTGATCGCAAGCGCTTCGGCGGCATTGGCCGCTTCGAGCGTCGCATAGCCGAGCGAATGGAGCTGGGCGAGAACGTAGCCGCGCACCAGCCGATCGTCCTCCACCACCAGGATCGTCTCGTTGCCGCCTTCGATGGCTGGCGCGGCGCCCGATGACGGAGTGACGGCGCCCTCGCTGCCGGGCGGGAGGTACATGCGGATCGTGGTGCCGTGTCCTTCTTCGCTGTAGATCCGGATATGGCCGGCCGACTGCTTCACGAAGCCGTAGACCATCGACAGGCCGAGACCCGTGCCCTTGCCGGGTCCTTTCGAGGTGAAGAACGGATTGAACACCTTGTCGATGATGGCCGCCGGGATGCCACTGCCGCTGTCGCTCACCGCGATCATCGCGTAGCGGCCGGGCCTGACGTCGTCGTAGAGGCTCGCATAGTTTTCGTCGAGGTCGGCCCAGCCGGTTTCCAGGATCAGCTTGCCGCCATTCGGCATCGCGTCGCGGGCATTGAGCGCGAGATTGATGATGGCGGTGGCGAGCTGGTTGGGGTCGACGTGCCCCACGCAGGTTTCATCCTGGAACACGGACTCGATCTCGACCTGCTCGCCGAGCGTCGGCCGCAGCAGCTTGGCGGTATCGATGATCAGCGTGTTGACGTCGACCTCGCGCGGCTGCAGCGGCTGCCGGCGTGCGAAGGCGAGCAGATGCTGGGTGAGATCGGCGCCGCGCGCAGCCGCCTCGTCGATCATCCTGGTGATCGCGGCCAGCTGCGGCTCCTTGGCGACGGCCGCGGCGAGGATCTCGATCGTGCCGGTGATCACCGTCAGGATGTTGTTGAAGTCATGGGCGATGCCGCCGGTGAGCTGGCCGATCGCCTCCATCTTCTCGGACTGACGGATCCGCTCCTCGGTGGCGATCTTCTCGGTCAGGTCGCGGAAGAAGCCGTTGAGCACGAAGCCATTGCGCGTCTTCAGCGCGGTCACGCTCAGCTCGGCCCTGAAGTCGCGGCCGTCGCGCCGCTTCACCATGACCTCGCGGCGGCGGCCGACACCGAGTGCGGCGGCCTGTCCGGTCATCACGATGCGGCCGAGCGCCGCGCGCAGTTCGTCGCCCTCGCCATCGACCGTGATCACGCCGAACACGTCCCTGCCGAGGATCTCGGCGCGCGACCATCCGAAGATCTTTTCGGCCTGGGAATTCCAGTTGAGGATCGCACCCTTGTCGTCGATCTGGACGAAGGCATCGAGCGCGGTCTCGACGATATTGCGGGCGAGCTGCTCGCTCTCGCGCAAGGTTTCCTGCGCCAGCCGGCTCTCCGTCATGTCGCGCCCGATGAAGAAGTGGCGCTGCACCGGCTCCGACCAGTTCGAGGTCCAGGACAGCGTCACGACGCGGCCGTCCTTGTGGATGTAGCGGCCGTCGGAGGTGCGCGCGCGCAGGCCTTGGCGCGAGGCGCGAAGCTCTTCACGGGCCTTGGCGAGATCGTCGGGGTGGATGAACTCCTCGCCGCTGCGTCCGATCATTTCGGCCGGTGTATAGCCGAGCGTCACCTCGACGCTGGGCGAGACCTGCACCAGGATGCCGCTCCGGTCGGTGATCAGGATCAGGTCCTGTGAGGTCTCGAAGATGCGTCGGCGCTCTTCGGTCTGCTGCCGCAGCGCCTGCTCGGTCCTGCGGCTCTCGGTGAGGTCGCGTGCGATCTTCGAGGCGCCGATGGTCTGGCCGGTCGGCGATTTGATCGGGGATACGCTGAGCGAGACCAGGATCGGCTCGCCATCCTTGCGAAGCCGCACCGTCTCGAAATGCTGGATCCGCTCGCCGCGCGCCACGCGCACCAGGATGTCCTCCGCCTCCGCGGCCCGGTCGGGCGGCACGACGAAATCGGCCTTGCGGCCGACGGCCTCCTCGGCGGCGTAGCCCAGCATGCTTTCCGCGGCCGGATTCCACCCCGTGATGGTGCCGTCGAGCGCGAGCGTGACGATCGCATCGCTCGATGATTCCACGGCAGCGCTGTAGAGCCGTTCGCGCGCGGCGAAATGGTCGCGCGCGGCCTCGGTCAGATAGTGCTCCTGGACCTCGCGCTCCAGCTCTGCGGTTTTGGAGCGGACCTCGTCGAGCACCCGGGCGAAGGCGCGCGCCAGCACGCCGGTCTCGCCCACGGCCTCGAGCGGGATCTTCACCGTCTCGCCGCGTCCGACGCCCTCGACGGCCTGGGTCAGCTGATTGATCGGCCGGGTCAGCGAGCGCGCGACCACGAAGGCGAGCGCCGCGGCACAGAGCATCGCGATCAGGCCGACCTCGATCGCCGTCTTGCGGATGGCGAGCGCGGGCGCCATGAAGGCGGTGTTCGGGATCGTCTCGATCACCGCCACCCACTCCTGGCCGGCGAGCATGGCCGGCGCAAAGGCGACGCCGCCGGGACGCTCCGCCTCGTCGTGCAGGATCCGCGCAAAGCCTTCCGTGGTGCCGGTCGAGCTCGCGAGGGTCGGAAAATCATCCTGCCAGCGTGTCGATCGGCCGCGTTTCGAGGCGAACTCCCGGTCGGATTCGGGATGGAAGAGATAGTCGCCGCGTGCGTTCACGACGTAGAGCTGGGCGCCGGGCCGGGCGGCGTTGCGCAGATGCGCGAACACCGGACGCATGTCGAGATCGAGCATCAGGATGGCGAATGGCTTGCCGTCCGGCGAGAACACCGGCGTGCCGACGCACAGCATCGGGACGCCGGTCTTGGGGTCCGTGGTGTTGCCGTCGAGGATGATCGGCGAGATGCGGATGCCGCCGGGCGCAAGGCTCAGCGTCTCCTTGATGTAGTTGCGTTCGCCGCGCGTGATCAGCTCGTTCTCGGGCACGATGCGGACGGCGTTGCCCGGCCCGAGCCGGTCGACCCGGATGAGCTCGCGATAATTGTTCTCGATGCCGACCACGCGGATCATCGCGTAGGTCTGCTTGGCCTGCAGCTCCGCGAAATAGCGCGTCGCGACCCGCTCGCGCCATGACTGCGCCGGCAGCCCCTCGCGTGGATCCACGCCGCCGGTCTTCAGGGTGCGGATCAGCGTCCCGAGGTTCGGCGAGGCGCGATAGCTCGCCAGATCGTTGCGCGCGCCGCTGACATAGTTCTCGAGCTCGGTCGCCATCAGGCGCGAATGCGCCTCGATGCGGTCGAGCGCGCGCGGCAGCAGCGCACGCTCGAGACTGCGGTAGCCGAGCCAGCCGACGGCGAACACGGCGATGGCGACCAGCAGGATCATCGCGATCGCCAGTCGCGTCGTCAGCGTCATCCGGCCGCCCAGACCGCGGGCTTCGTCGGCGTCTCCGGCCCCGCTCAGCGAGGGCTGACCGGCTCTGCTGTCAGGAGTTCGAAATAGCATCGTGGCCTGGCCGGGGTGGAGCAGCCTGCTTGGCTGCCGACGCGAGGCAATCGGAAACCGTCGTCAGGAGGGTGCCCGGTTTGAACGGCTTGGGCAACGCGGAAACCGCGCCCAGCTTGGTGGCCATGGTAAGATAATCGGGCTCCGACATCGAGTTCGGAGTGTGCGATCGTCCCGAGGTCATGATGATCGGAACATCCGGCGAGCGCCGGAGGATCAGGCGCAGCGCCTCCAGCCCGTCCATGCCCGGCATGAAGATGTCGAGGATCACCAGATCGAAGGCCTCGCTCTCGAACCGCGCGAGCGCCTTCTGGCCGTTCTCGGCGGCCGCCACGACATGGCCTGCCTGTTCGAGCACGCGCTGGATGGTCAGCTGCATGACGGGATCGTCGTCCACGACCAGAATCTTTGCCACGCTCCGCGTCTCCCGAATGGCTGGCAGCAAGACCAACGGTCAGTTGTAGAGGTTTTGCCCAATTTGCGGCGCGCCGCAAGGCGCTTCGCCGCTCAACTCACATCTGCGATCGAACTTGCGCGTGGCGAATGCGGCAATATGAGGCGGTTCCGGGGTGTTCGGCGCGCCCTGGCACTCGCCCGCATGCGCGCACCCGGTGTCTGTCTGGGTCCGAGCCACTCGCGCCGTAGTTGTACGGCCGGGACGCTTCACATTCGTTTAAGCCGATCAATGGAAAAGTCACCATGTGGCTTCCGCGCTGCCTTTGTCGCGGCAGCGCGCCCGAATGCACAACCATTGAGCACATTTGCTAGGGTCTGTGATCTCAGGGCGAGCCGAGACGCTTTCGGAGAATGCGGAAATTGGTGGTCGTCTTGCGGTCGGCTTCGGGCTGGGTGGCACGGTGGAGCTGACGATCGCGGCGTGGGGGATTGAATGTCTGGCTTCGTTTCGAACGTGAGGATTCGAACCCGGCTGCTCGCCGGATTTGGTCTGGTTTGCATGTTGCTCGCCTGTGCGGTCGGCTATTCGGCCTACGCCGTTTCGAACGTCTCGCAGCGATTTCGCAACATCGTCGAGCTGAGATCGCCCGTGGCCATCGGCAGCACGCAGCTGGTGGCTGATCTCCACGCCACGCTTGCGGCGTTGCGCGGCTACCTGCTCACCGGGGATCCCGCCATGAAGCAACGGCGTGCGGTGCTGTGGACCGGGTTCGAAAAGTCCATCCAGGACTTCGACCGCCTGGCCGGGGGATTCAGGCTCGCGGAGAACCGCGCCCTGTGGGACGAGGCCAAGCCGCTGCTCGCCGAGTTCAGAGCTGCCCAGGACAAGGCGGAGGCGGTGGCCTTCACGGCTGATGCGTATCCGGCGACGAAGCTGCTCGGCACCGAGGCGTCGCCGCTGATCGCAACGATGTTTGCCGAGATCACCGGGATGATCGACGAGGAGAACGCGTTGGAGGCGACGCCCGAGCGGAAGCGCCTCCTGAAGACCATGGCCGATATACGCGGCAATCTCGCCGCGGCGGGATCGCAGCTCAGGCTCTACGTCGCATCCGGCGATCCCTTGGATCGCGACAAGTTTGCCGGCCCCTATGCCAACTACAAGAACGCGGTGGCGACCGTCGCGTCGGAGGCCAGCCTGTTGACGTCGTCGCAGAAGGCTGCGTTCGACAAGGTCGCCAGGGCCAGCGAGGCGTTCGCGCCGCTGCCGGACAAGATCTTTGCGCTGCGTCAGTCGCCGCAATGGAATGCGGCGGTGTTCCTGCTGGCGAGCGAGGCGGCGCCGCGCGCGAACAGGCTGCTCGATCTGCTGGACGGCAAGACGCGGGGGGACGGAACGTTTGGCGGCGGTCTCAAGACCAACCAGCAGGACGTGCTGGCGAAGGACTCCGCCGCCGTTGCAGGGCTGATCGAGCAGCTCCTGCTCGCCGAATGGGTGCTGCTCGCCATCGGGCTCGCGCTGGGCCTGGGCATCGCCATCATGGTGGCGCGCTCGATCACCACGCCGATCTCGGATCTGGTCGCCGATTCGGCGCGCCTGTCCAACGGCGATACCAGCGTCGAATTCAAGACCGCCGATCGCGCCGACGAGATCGGCGACGTGTCGAAGGCGGTGGCCATGTTCCGCGACAACGTCATCGCGCAGCAGCTGGCGTCGTCGAACTATGTTCGCGAGGCCGAGGCGCGCGAGGCGATGAACCGCAACATGGAAGCGGCGGTGGAGGCCTTCAGAACCAAGTCGACCGAATTGCTCTCCGAGGTCGACGACAATGTCGGCATCATGAAGAACACGGCTGAGGCTCTGACCGGAATCGCGAGTCACGCCACTGAACAGGCCGCATCCGCCGCCGGCGCCTCGGAGAAGACCTCCGTCAACGTCCAGACCGTCGCCGCCGCCGCGGAACAGTTGACGAGCTCGATCGTTGAGATCGGCCGGCAGATCGAGCTGTCGAATTCGACGGTGCGCAACGCCAATGCGACCACGGCGCGATCGGAAGCGGAGATCGAGAGCCTCGCCCAGGCGGCGCAGAGCATCTCGGCCGTCGTCGACCTGATCCAGGCGATCGCCGCGCAGACCAACCTGCTTGCGCTCAATGCGACCATCGAGGCCGCCCGCGCCGGCGAGGCTGGCCGCGGCTTCGCCGTGGTGGCGCAGGAGGTCAAGTCGCTGGCCGAGCAGACCGCCAAGGCCACGCAGGAGATCGGCCAGCACGTGCAGGGCATCCAGACCTCGACCAGTAGCGCCGTGGCTTCGGTCAAGCAGGTGGCGACGGCGATGCGGCAGATGGCGGATGTGACCACCGCGATCGCGAGCGCCGTCGAGCAGCAGGGCGCGGCGACACGCGAGATCTCGCACAACGTCCAGATGGCGGCCTCCGGCAGCAGGACGCTGGCCTCCAACATCTCCACCGTCAGCGGCGCGATCGAGGAGACCAGCCAGTCGGCGGACAATGTGCGCAATGCGTCCAACAACGTCTCGCGCGTGGCGAAAAATCTTGCGGCAGAGGTTCAGGAGTTCTTCGTCCGGCTGCGTAGCGGCGCGCTCGATCGGCGCTCCCAGGATGATCCGAACTACCGCGGACCGGAACGGCGCGCCAACCGGAGCGCAGGGCAGGGGCGACGGCGGGCGGCGTGATGTCGCGCTCCGGCTTCGACCGTGGCCGACCGCTAGCCGCTGAGATAATCCGGCCACCGGCCGCGAATGGTCGCGAGGTCGCTCAGCGTGCCGGTCAGGTGCTCGCGCAGATGCGCCTGCGCCTCGTCCGGGCGGCCTGCGGCGATCGCGTCGGCGATCTGCTTGTGATGCCGCAGGATGGTCTGCGCCTTGCCGGGTGAGGGCAGATGCAGCCGGCGCAGCCGGTCGATGTGGCCGCTGCGGCTGCGCACCAGGGTCCACAAATCCTGCTTGTCCGCGGCGGTGTAGAGCCGTTCGTGGAAGGCGTTGTCGGCCAGCATGAAGGCGGCGAGATCGCCGTCTTTCGCAAAGCGCCTCTGCCGGGTGACCAGCGCGTTCAACTCGTCCGCAAGCGCGCGCGTCGGCTGCAGGGCGAGCAGGCGCACGATCTCCAGCTCCAGCGCCTGGCGCAGGAACTGGGCCTGCTGCGCCCGGGTCACGTCGATGCGGCTGACCAGCGTCGCATGCTGCGGGAAGATTTCGACCAGCCCCTCTTCGGCCAGCCGCATCAGCGCGTCGCGGATCGGCGTCGAGCTGAGCCCGAATTCGGATTGCAGCGCGACCCGCGACAGCGGCGCGCCGGGCGGAAGCGCCAGCGCGATGATCTGGTCACGCAGCCGCTCGAACACCTGCGGCGCCGCGCGCCGGCTCGGATCGAGCCGTTCGGGCAGGGGCGCGGTGGCGGAGGTCGCGGTCAGCGAGGCCATGGAATCGGCTGTCCGGCTCGGAATGTCGCAGGGGAGAGATCAACGCTTGTCAGAGATGCACTAATGCATTAGTGCATCTGCCGACCGGTCGTCAACAAGGAGAGCCGGCGCGAGGAGGACTGTCCCATGTTGAAGACGTTCGGGCGCTCAGCCACACGAGCCGCCGGCCTGCTGGCCACCATGTTGGTTGCGGCCACCTGGAACGATGCGCAGGCCCAGCAGAAGACCGAGGTGTCGCTGTCGCGCCAGCCCGGCATTTTCTACATGCCGAGCCACATCATCGAGAAGCAGAAGCTGATCGAGAAGCACGCCGCCGCGCTCGGCGTGCCCGGTGTCACCACCAAATGGCTGACCTTCTCCGGCGGTGGTGCGCAGACCGATGCGCTGCTGTCGGGCAGCGTCGACATCCTCAACACCGGCACCGGCAATCTGCTGCTGTTGTGGGACCGCACGCGTGGCGGCGTGAAGGGCATCGTCGCCACCTCGGCGCAGCCGATGACCTTGATCAGCCGCGATCCCAACATCAAGTCGATCAAGGATTTCGGCCCCACCGACAAGATCGCGGTGCCGACCGTGAAGGTCTCGACGCAGGCCATCGTGCTGCAGATCGCAGCCGCCGAGGCCTTCGGCGCCGACCAGTGGAACAAGCTCGATGTCAACACCGTGCAGCTCGGTCACCCCGACGCTTATACGGCGCTGAGCAACCCGCAGCATGAGGTGCACAACCACTTCTCGATCCCGCCCTATACGTTCCTCGAAATGAAGAACGTCCCGGGTGCGCATGTCGTGATGAACTCGCCCGACGTGATGGGCGGGCCGCTGAGCCAGGCGCAGTTCTTCACCACGACCAAGTTCGCCGATGCCAATCCGAAGATCATCCAGGCGGTGCGCGACGCCACCAAGGAAGCGCAGGACCTGATCCGCAGCGACACCAAGACAGCGGTGGAGATCTACAAGGAGATCACCGGCGACAAGACCTCGGTCGAGGACCTGCTCGCCTGGCTCAAGGAGCCCGGCATGATGGAATGGAATCTGGAGCCGCAGGGCACGATGAAATTCGCCACCCATCTGGCGAAGATCGGTACCATCAAGACTCAGCCCAAGGCCTGGACCGACTACTATCTCCCCGTGGCGCATGATCTGAAGGGCAACTGATGTCCGCGCTCCTCGATGTCGACGGCGTCACCTTGCGCTACAAGACCTCCAGCGCCGTCATCACGGCAACCGAGCGGGTCGGCTTCTCCGTCGACCGCTCCGATCGCTTCGTTCTGCTGGGGCCCTCCGGTTGCGGCAAGTCGACCTTGTTGAAGGCCGTCGGCGGCTACATCAAGCCGAGCGAGGGGCGCATGCGCATCAACGGCCGCGAGATCACCGGCCCCGGCGCCGACCGCATGATGATCTTCCAGGAGTTCGATCAGCTGCTGCCCTGGAAGACCGTGCTCGCCAACGTGATGTTTCCGCTGCTGACGGCACGGCGCATGCCGCGCAAGGAAGCCGAAAGCCGCGCCCGCGCTTATATCGAGAAGGTCGGGCTGACACGCGTCGTCGATGCCTATCCGCACACGCTGTCCGGCGGCATGAAGCAGCGCGTTGCGATCGCCAGGGGCATGGCGATGGAGCCGGACATTCTGCTGATGGACGAGCCGTTCGCCGCGCTCGATGCGCTGACGCGGCGGACCTGCCAGGACGAGCTGCTGCAGCTCTGGAACGAGACCAAATTCACCGTGCTGTTCGTGACGCATTCGATTGCGGAAGCGATCAAGATCGGCAACCGCATCCTGCTGCTGTCGCCGCATCCCGGCCGGGTCAAGGCCGAGGTCATCGATGTCGACAAGGTCTCGGCCGAGGACGGCAGCGCCGCGCGCCTGGAGAAGCAGATCCACGACCTGCTGTTTTCTGAACCCGCAACGGCGCATTGAGGGCCGCTCCCATGGCTGAAGCAAAGATCATCCTGCGCGACACGGCTGCGGCCAGCGCATCTCCGGCCGATGTCGAGCGCAAGCTCGGTGTGCTCGAGCTGCTCTGGAACGACGGCTTCGTGCGCAAGAGCCTGATCATCGTCGTGCTCGCGGCGATCTGGCAGGCCTATGGCAGCTATCTCGACAATCCCCTGCTGTTCCCGACCTTCTCCGACACCATCACAGCGCTGTGGGAGAAGGTGCGCGACGGCACCATCCCGATGCGCGCCTGGACGTCGCTGAAGGTGCTGTTCATGGGCTACACGGCCGGCATCGTCCTCGCGGCCATCCTGACCGTGCTCGCGATCTCGACCCGGATCGGCACCGACTTCCTCGAAACCATCACGGCGATGTTCAACCCGCTGCCGGCGATCGCGCTGTTGCCGCTCGCCTTGATCTGGTTCGGGCTCGGCAGTGGCAGTCTCGTGTTCGTGCTGATTCATTCAGTGCTGTGGCCGGTGGCGCTCAACACCCATTCCGGCTTCAAGAGCGTCTCCAACACCCTGCGAATGGTCGGCCACAATTACGGCCTCACCGGCTTTTCCTACGTGATCCGTATCCTGATTCCCGCGGCTTTCGGCGCCATCCTGACCGGCTTGAAGATCGGCTGGGCCTTTGCCTGGCGCACCCTGATCGCCGCCGAGCTGGTGTTCGGCGTCTCCTCCGGGCAGGGCGGCCTCGGCTGGTTCATCTTCGAGAACCGCAATCTGCTCGAGATACCCGCTGTATTCGCCGGCCTGCTGACCGTGATCGTGATCGGTCTCGTGGTCGAGAACCTGATCTTCCGCACCATCGAGCGCAAGACCGTGCTGACCTGGGGGACCCAATCATGAGTGAGCGCAAAACCCCCGATCAGCTTAAGACTCCCGATCAGCTGCGCAGCGCGCGCTGGTTCGCGCCCGACGATCTCCGCTCCTTCGGCCATCGCTCGCGCGTGATGCAGATGGGCTACGCCCAGGAGGAATGGAAGGGCCGCCCGGTCATCGCCATCGTCAACACCTGGTCCGATGCGCAGCCCTGCCACATGCACTTCAAGCAGCGCGTCGACGACGTCAAGCGCGGCGTGCTGATGGCCGGCGGCTTCCCAATCGAGCTGCCGGCGCTGTCGCTGTCGGAGTCGCTGCTGAAGCCGACCACGATGCTCTACCGCAACATGCTGGCGATGGACGTCGAGGAGCTGCTGCGCAGCCATCCCGTCGACGGCGTGGTGCTGATGGGCGGCTGCGACAAGACCACGCCGGCGCTCTTGCTCGGTGCTACCAGCATGAACCTGCCGGCGATCTATCTTCCGGCCGGGCCGATGCTGCGCGGCAATTGGAAGGGCAAGACCCTCGGCTCTGGCTCCGACGCCTGGAAGTATTGGGACGAGCGCCGCGCCGGCAAGCTGTCGGATGCCGATTGGAGTGCGATGGAGGCGGGCATCGCCCGCAGCCACGGCACCTGCATGACCATGGGTACGGCCTCGACCATGACGGCGATTGCGGAGGCGATCGGTATGACCTTGCCGGGCGCCTCGTCGATTCCGGCTGCTGATGCCGAGCACATCCGCATGAGCTCCGAATGCGGCCGCCGCATCGTCGAGATGGTGTGGGAGGATCTGACGCCGGCCAAGATCCAGACCAAGGCAGCGTTCGAGAATGCGATCGCGGTGGCTATGGCCATGGGCTGCTCGACCAACGCGATCATCCACGTCATCGCGCAGGCGCGCCGTGCCGGCGCCGACATCGGTCTCGACGATTTCGAGGCCGCGAGCCGCAAGGTGCCGGTGCTCGCCAATGTCCGGCCGAGCGGCGACACCTACCTGATGGAAGACTTCTACTACGCCGGCGGCCTGCCCGGGCTGATGAGCCGGATGGCCGAGCATCTCCATCTCGACTGCGTCACGGTCAACGGCCGCACGCTCGGCGACAACATCAAGGGTGCGGGCGTCTACAATGACGACGTCATCCGCCCGCAGTCGAACCCGATCTATCGCGAGGGTGCGCTCGCCGTGCTCAAGGGCAACCTGGCTCCGGACGGCTGCGTCATCAAGCCGTCCGCCTGCGAGCCGCGTTTCCTCAAGCACACGGGCCCTGCGCTGGTGTTCGACGACTATCCGTCGATGAAGAAGGCGATCGACGATCCCGATCTCGACGTATCAGCCGATCACGTGCTGATCCTGCGCAACGCCGGACCGCAAGGCGGGCCGGGCATGCCGGAATGGGGCATGCTGCCGATTCCGACCAAGCTGGTGAAACAGGGGGTGCGCGACATGGTGCGGCTGTCGGACGCACGGATGAGCGGCACGAGTTATGGCGCCTGCATCCTGCACGTTTCGCCGGAATCGTACATCGGCGGTCCGTTGGCGCTCGTGAAGAACGGCGACCTGATCACGCTCGACGTCGCCGCGCGCACCATCAATCTCGATGTGTCCGAAGAGGAATTGGCGCGCCGCCGCGCGGAGTGGACGCCGCCGGCGCCGCGCTTCGAGCGCGGCTATGGCTGGATGTTCGCCCGCCACATCAAGCAGGCCAATGATGGTTGCGACTTCGATTTCCTCGAAACCGGCTTCGGCGCCCCCGTCGGCGAGCCGGTGATCTATTAGTTCACACTGTCGAGAGGCCGCGCTCTCGCCCCAACCTCGGTGTGCTCCCTCCCCCCTTGTGGGGGAGGGTCGGGGAGGGGGGAGCCCCAAGCGACACTACCGATGTGGACCCCCACCCCCAACCCCTCCCCGCAAGGGGGAGGGGAGAACCACGAGCACCGCATGACCAGACTCAGCACCGCCACCCGCAACAAGCTCAAGACCGTTTCGACCGCAACCGTCGCCACCGCGCTGTTCAAGCGCGGCCTGCGCATCCAGTGCATCCAGAACGTCCACCCGCTCGGTCCGGACCAGCCGACCATGGTCGGGGAGGCCTTCACCATGCGCTACATCCCGGCGCGCGAGGATCTCAACACGATCGAGGTGTTTCGCGACCGCGGCCACCCGCAGCGCAAGGCCGTCGAAGAATGTCCGCCCGGCGCCGTGCTGGTGATGGACAGCCGCAAGGACGCACGCGCCGCCTCGGCCGGCGCGATCCTGGTGAGCCGCCTGCAGCAGCGCGGCGTCGCCGGCGTCGTCACCGATGGCGGTTTCCGCGATTCCGCCGAGATCGCCAGGCTCGGCATTCCCGCCTTCCACCAGCGCCCGAGCGCGCCGACCAACCTGACTCATCATCATGCGATCGAGATCAACGGCCCGATCGCCTGCGGCGACGCGCCGGTGTTTCCGGGCGACGTCATCCTCGGCGATTCCGACGGCGTCATCGTCATCCCCGCTGATATCGCCGACGAGATCGCGGACGAGACCTTCGAGATGACCGCGTTCGAGGACTTCGTCGCCGAGCAGGTCGCCCAGGGCCGCTCCATCCTCGGCCTCTATCCGGCCACCGACCCGCAGACCCCTGCCGATTTTGCGGCCTGGCGGGCGAAGAACGGCAGGTAGCCGCCACACACTCCGCTGTCGTCCCTGCGTTCGCAGGAACGACACCTTTGGTGCGGCGTCATCTCGCTGTTCATCCCCCGGTGTTGGTGAGGCGCGAGGCCGCTGCCACACCCTCCGCTGTCGTCCCGGCCTTGAGCCGGGACCCATAGCCACAGGGCGGTGTGATCACGAAGAAAGTAGCTCCAGCCTGCCCAACAACTAACAACGGTGGCTATGAGTCCCGGGGGGCGCCGGGACGACACCGGTGGTCAGGCGAGGTCTCGCCGCACATTGGACTTTAGCCAGCAGTGCGTCGCGGTCACGCGCTCTTGTCCGCCAACCCCACCGCCCACAGCGCGAATGCATACACGATCGCGACCTCATCCAGGCGGTTGAAGCGGCCGGAGGCGCCGCCGTGGCCGGCGCCCATGTTGGTGCGTAGCACCACGGGCCCGCCACCGGTCATGGTCGCGCGCAGCCGCGCGACCCATTTCGCTGGCTCCCAATAGGTCACGCGCGGATCGGTCAAGCCGGCCATCGCCAGAATTGCCGGATACTCCTTGGCCGCAACGTTGTCGTAGGGCGAGTACGACAGGATGGTGCGGAAATCCTTTTCGCTCTCGATCGGGTTGCCCCATTCGGGCCATTCCGGCGGCGTCAGCGGCAGGGTGTCGTCGAGCATCGTATTCAGCACGTCGACGAACGGCACTTCGGCGACGATGCCGGCGAACAATTCACCCGCGCGGTTGGCGACGGCGCCCATCAGCATGCCGCCGGCGCTGCCACCATGGCCGACGATGCGCTTGGCGCTGGTGTAGTTCGCGGCGATCAGCGCCCGCGCGCTGGCCGAGAAATCGTCAAAGCTGTTGGTCTTCTTCTCGCGCTTGCCGTCGAGGTACCAGCCCCAGCCCTTGTCCGTGCCGCCGCGGATATGAGCGATCGCATAGACGAAGCCGCGATCGACCAGCGACAGCCGGTTGGCGCTGAACGAGGCCGGCATCGCCATGCCATAGGAGCCGTAGCCATACAGCAGCAGCGGCGCCGTGCCGTCGGCCTTGAAGTCGCGCCGGTGCAGCAGCGACACCGGCACCTCGGCGCCGTCATCCGCTCTGGCCATGATGCGCGTGGTGACGTAGTCGGCCGAATTGTGACCGGACGGAATTTCCTGGCGCTTGCGCAAGCTTTTCGCGCGCGTCACCATGTCGTAGTCCCAGACTTCCGACGGCGTCGTCATCGACGAATAGGAAAAGCGCAGATTGGTGGTGTCGAACTCGTAGGAGCCCATCGCGTCGAGCGAATAGGCGCCCTCGTCGAACGCGATCGCATGCTCCTCGCCCGACCTGAGATCGCGGATCACGATCGACGGCAGCGCGTTGGCCCGCTCCAGCCGCACAAGGTGTCCGGAGTAAAGATCGTGATCGAGCACATAGATGCCGGCGCGGTGCGGAATGAGATCGCGCCAGTTGGCGCGCTCGGGTGCGGCCAGCGGCGCGGTGACGATCTTGAAGTCGATGGCGCCGTCGGCATTGGTGAGAATGAACAGTTCCTCGCCGCGATCGGCGATCGAATATTGCACGCCGTTCTCGCGCGCAGCGACCAGCTTCGGCGCTGCTTCGGGATGATCGAGATCGATCAATCGTTGTTCTGACGTCTCGTGGTCGCCGCCGGCGATGACGCAGAACCGGCCCGACGTCGACTCGTGGACATGCGTGAACCAGCCGGTATCGTGCTCCTCATAAACCAGCACATCGTCAGACTGTTTGGTGCCGAGTCGATGCCGCCACACCTGCATCGGGCGGTGATTGTCGTCGAGCTTGACGTAGAAGAAGCTGTTGCAGTCGCGCGACCACACCATGCCGCCATCGGTCTCCTCGACGAGGTCGGCGAGGTCATCGCCGCCATCCCAGTCGCGAACGCGGATGGTGAAATATTCCGAGCCCTTGGTGTCGGCACTCCAGGCCACGCGCTTGTGGTCGTGCGAATGGCGGCTGCCGCCGAACTTGAAGTACTCATGCCCACGCGCCAGCGCATCGCCGTCGAGCCCGATCGTCTCCGCGCCGCCATTGCGCGGCGTGCGGCAGAACAGCTCGTGCTGGCCGCCCTCGCGGTACTTGCGGAAATAGGCGTAGGGCCCGTCGGGCGACGGCACCGAGGAGTCGTCCTCCTTGATGCGGCCGCGCATCTCCTTCACGATCTGTTTCTGCAGCGGTTCGGTGTGGCCGAGCACATCATTGGCATAGGCGTTCTCGGCCTCGAGATAGGCGCGGATGTCGGCGTCGAGCAGCGTAGGATCGTGCAGCACCTCCTGCCAGCGCGCATCCTTCAGCCAGGCATAGTCGTCGCTCACGGTGATGCCGTGGCGGGTGAAAGAATGCGGGCGGCGCGGCGCCACCGGCGCCTGGTTGCTGCTGTCGGTCATGTCGTCCTTTACGGGGTCACGCTCTCGCCGAGCCATTGGATCGCGGCATCGAGGCCGCCGCGGCCATGCGGGATCTTCAACGCCACCAGCGCCATCTCGATCACGCCGAGCGTGCCCAGCACCATCGGCGCGTTGACATGGCCCATATGGGCGATTCGGAACGCCTGGCCATGCAGATCGCCGATCCCGGTGCCGAGCACGACGCCGCACTGCTCCTTGCAGTAGCTCTGCAGCACCGCGGGATCATAGCCGCCGCCGACCAGCACCGTGGTCACGGTGTTGGAACGCTCCGCCGGCTCGGCAATGTTGAAGCCGATCACCTGGCCTTCGCTCCACTTCGCGACCGCGCGGCGCACAGCTTCGGCGAGCAACTCGTGGCGCCGGAACGCGTGCGTCAGCCCTTCGGCGAACAGCATGTCCATCGCCTGGCGCAGCGCGAACAACAGGTGCACCGGCGCGGTGCCGCCATATTTGCGATAGTGCTCGCTGCCCTCGCGCTCGCTCCAGTCCCAATAGGGCGTGCGCATGTTGGCACGCTTGTGCGCCTGGAGGGCTCGCGCGTTCGCCGCAACGAAGCCGAGGCCGGGCGGCGTCATCAGGCCCTTCTGCGAGCCGGACATCGCGACGTCGATGCCCCAGGCGTCCATCTCGAACGGCATGCAGCCGAGCGAGGCGACGGTGTCGACCATGTACAGCGCCGGATGGCCCGATGCCTTGACCGCGCGGCCGATCGCCTCGACGTCGTTGACGACGCCCGACGCCGTGTCGATCTGCGCCACCACGATCGCCTTGATGGTATGCTCCTTGTCGGCGCGCAGCCGCGCCTCGACCTCGGCCGGCCGAACCGCGCGGCGCCAGTCGCCGCGGAGCACCTCGACCTCGGCGCCCATCGCGCGCGCCGCATTGCCCCAGCCGATCGCGAAGCGCCCGCTCTCCAGCACCAGCAGCTTGTCGCCGCGCGACAGCACGTTGGAGAGCACGGCCTCCCAGGCGCCGTGGCCGTTGGCGATGTAGATGTAGGTCTTGCCCGTGGTCGCGAACAGACGGCCGAGGTCGGACATGATGCCGTCGGTCAGCTCGACCATCTCCTTGGAGTAGATGTCGAGCGCCGGGCGGTGCATCGCCTGCAGCACCTCGTCGGGCATCGTGGTGGGTCCCGGGATGGCCAGAAACTCCCGGCCCGCGCGAACGGTCATTGCACTTGTCCTTGCCGATTGATCTCGAGATTGGTTTTGGCGCTGAGCCGTGACGGCGGGCTCTCGAACCCGGTCGGGCCAAATTCGTTTTACGCGGCGCAGCCCATTAAGAAAAGCCGGAGATCCCGGGGGGCTGGCATGCCTCCGCCGGCGCAGCCGCGTCAGCGCCGGGTCTCGCGGCAGCCGGCAGCCTCGGCCTCCTCGACCGAGCAGAACCAGCGCGTGCCCTTGGCGACGTGCATCTTGATCTGCGCGTACCAGCGGCTCTGCGGCGTGTGATAGATGCATTCGCCGGCGCCATTGACGTTGCCCTTGATGGTGCAGTCGGGCGACGGCGCTACCGGCCCCGAGGCCGAGGCGAGCAGGATGGCTTTCGCGCTGTCCGGTGGTTTCGTCGCGCCGAGGATCGTGGTCTTCTTGTTGCGTACCCGCCAGTCCCACGGCGCGATGAAGGCGCCCTGCCACATGCCGGCCTTGGCGGTGCGCGCCTCCGCCTCGTCGGGCTCGTAGTCGTGCGAGATGGTGCGATAGGCCAGCGCCCAGCCGCTGCGCACCAGCCATTTCTGGATGTCCTCGCCGTCGACGTCGCAGCGCGCAACCTGGCGGCCGCGGCGGTCGATCGAGCGGGGATGGCAGACCCAGCTCTTGCCGTCGGCGTGCTTGATCAACTCGTCGCGGGCCGCGATGCCGCAGGTCCAGCGCTCGCCATGCGGATTCAGGCATAGTTGGTCGACCGACGGCGCGTCGATGCCGCCGAGCCTGACCCGCGTCGTGCCGATCAGGACATTGTCGGCCTCGCGGACCTTGGCGATGCCGGTGATGTCGGCGGCGGATGCGAGGGAGGGCAGCAGCAGGAGCAGGGCGAGCAGGGTGGATTTCATCGACATGAACGGGTGCGGGTCGTCCTTGGGATGGAAGGTCCCAGCGATTGTGCGGCGGATCGCGCGGTTGTTCCAGCACGGTGATTGCCTGATCTGCTCAACTTCGCGCGATGGTGCGGCTGAAAGGAGTGAGACTCGAGCTGGCACGACAACGGCAGTGCTCTCCCCTCCCCCTTGCGGAGGAGGGGAGCGCACCGCCGTTGACGCGATATCTCGTTCCATCACCCCACCGCCACCCTTCGCGCGAGCGCCAAGCCCATCAGCACGAAGGCCGAGGTCACTTCCGGCCCGCCCACCAGGATCCGCGTCGGGGTCTTCATCTTGTTCCACTCATAGGCGCGGTACGGATGCCGCCGGCCGCCCTCGCCGAACGATGCGATGATGCAATGCACGGCAGGCGCGAAGCTCGCCGCATCGCCGCCGAGATGGCCGAGCGCGATCAGCGCCAGCGCCGCGTCGAACGCGTTCATCTCGCGGCCGATCAGCTCGTCCTCGACATAGGCCAGCACGCGCAGGCGAATGAGCTCGAACGCGCCGTCGGGATCGATCGCCTGACGCGCGGCTGGTGGCAGCGCCATGAAGGCGTGATAGCAGCGGCCGAAATAGGCGCAATACAGCTCCGGCAGATAATAGATGTGCGAGCGCGGATCGGCGAAGGCGCCGCTCAGCACCAGCCGCTGCTGGAAGCCGACGATGCGCCTGACGAAATCGAGCCGCCCCTCGGTCTCCAGGATCTGCCAGCGCGATAGGTTGCGGAACGACACTTCGAGCACGTCGAGATTCAAGGTCGGATCGAGGTCGTTGCCATAGGGCCGCTCGCCGGCCATGCTGTCGATCCAGGTGGCGACGCCGCCTTCGTAGTCGATGTTGTCGTTGATCGGCACCGTCACGCGCGGCTCGTTGCCGCCGGCGCGGACCTGATAGCCGGCATAGAAGTCGACCAGCGGCTGGTCCAGGATCGGATCGTCGGCGCCGGCCTGCGTGGCTGCGGAAAACGAGCACGCCGTGGTGTCGCAGTCGGGCACGTAGACGCCGAAGCCGAGGTCCTGCTTGATCTGGGTGAAGAAGCGCGAGAACCGCGGATGCGGATGCGGCGCCAGCGCGGTGACGACGTCGTAGCTCTTGCCGTCGGCGCCGCGCACCTGCTCGCGGCTGATCTTGAGGCAGAAGTCGACCATATCGGCGATGGCGCCGCGCGCTGCGCCGGTCTGCTCGGGCGAGGCAAGCCCCGTCTCCAGATAGCTCAGCAGCGCCTCGGTGAAGAAGGCATCGTAATAGGCCGAGCGGTGGCGGATCTGCACCGGCTGCCACATCGGCTCGGCAATGCCGCGCCAGGGCGGATTGATCACCGCCGCGGCCGGCGAGCGCGCGATGAAGACGCGGGCGAGGTTGAACAGCAAGGTCGAGTTCTTGTAGCCGCGCGCGTCGAGCCCCTGCAGCGCCATCAGCACCTCGCGTCCTCCGAGGTCGGGATCGCCGATCAGGTTGAAGGCGGCATAGGTCGGGATGAAGCCGTTGCCGGCGAAAGAGCCGAGCAGATCGGCGCCGCAGGCCCGGATCACGCGCTCGACCTCGGCGGCCGGCGGCATTGCAGCGGCGGAGGCGCGGCGCGGCGGGGCCGGGTGACGCAGCGCGACGCTGTCGACGAGATCGGCGATCGGACCGCCGACCGCCGCCCAGTCCGGCGTCGCATTGTCGCGGGCCAGAACCAGGGCCTGGCGCAGCGCATGAAGGCGCGCGGGATCGTTCAGCTCCGGCAGGCCGGCACGGCGCAGCAGGGTGCGCAACGCGGGGTTGCCGAGCGCGGTCCGGTAGAACTTGGACAAATGCGGGTCGCCGCTGCCGGGCTGGCGCAGGATGGGATCGCAGACCTCGTAGAGCGAGGGACCATCCTTGCGGGCCGTCAGCGCGCGGCACGCAGCGCCGGCGAAATACTGGAAACTCAAAGCGAGGCTCGCGGGTTATCGGGGCGGGACGAACGGCATGCGCTGCTCGAAACGCCCGGCAAACGGCGCGTCACGCGCATGCTTCGGTCAAACTGACATGGGCCGCAGCCAAAGACAACGTGACCGGGATCACTGCGACAGCTGCCGATTTGGCGGCAATGTGGCTTCCCCGCGGTCCTGCGCGGGCCCTTTGGAGATCCGCCCCATGGTTAAATTTTCCTTTCTCTTCAAGTGTTTGAAAAGTCAATGGTGTTCCGATGTTGCCTGGCTTCCGGGATCGGGTTAATCCTTTCTTCGTTGCGGTGCCGCAATTTGCGCGCAATGTGACGACACATCGTCTCGCAACCCCTCAAACCTCAGAGGCGCCAGCGCGACCAAAGGGTGCAGCCCTTTGGCATCGACGGGCAGGCTCGGACCAGGATTGACGTGATGACCGCAAGGCAGCCTTCTCTGTCCCGCCGTTCGGCCGTGATCGCCGCCGCGCTCGTTTGCACGGTGTCGCTCGCGATCGGCGCGCATGCTGCCCTGAACAAGCGTTCGCCCGATGCGCCCCAGACCGCAACTGTCGAGCAGAACACGGATAGCAATGGCGGGCGTCTCGCGCTGGTCATCGGCAACAGCCGCTATCCCGACGCCAATGCGCCGCTGGCCCAGCCGATCAACGATGCCCGCGCCCTGACCAGCGCCCTGCGCCGCGACGGTTTTGACGTTGACGTCGTCGAGGATGCGACCCGGGAGGACATGGCGCGCGCGCTCGAGCGCCTGAAGACCAGGATCAAATCGGACTCCGTCGTCATGCTGTTCTTCGGCGGCTACGCCATCCAGGCCGGCCGCGAGAGCTATATGATCCCGGTCGACGCCAAGATCTGGAAGGAAGCCGATGTCCGCCGCGAGGGCACCAGCATCGAGCGCGTGCTCGACACCGTCCGCGAGCAGGGCGCGCGCGCCAAGCTGGTCGTGGTCGACGCCTCGCGCCGCAATCCCTATGAGCGCCGCTTCCGCGCCTATTCGCATGGCCTGGCCCCGATCAGCGCGCCTGCCAATGCGCTGATCATGTCCTCGGCCACGCCCGGCAAGGTGCTGGACGATCCGAAGGATCAGAACAACAGCGTGCTGGTGTCGGAGCTGCTCAATCAGCTCGGCAGGAGCGCAAGCGCCGAGGCCGTGTTCAACAAGACCCGCAACGCGATCTCGCGCAGCTCCGACGGCGAGCAGGTGCCGACGGTGTCATCCTCGCTGGTCGAGGACATCCGCCTGTCCACCGACGTGGCGAACGCGGGCAGCTGAGGCTTAGCCGGTACGCTCCCGAAGACGCTCCGCGATATCGGCATCCTCTCACCCTCCCCTGGTGGGGGAGGGTCGCATCACGTGGAGCGAAGCGGAACGTGAGGCGGGGTGGGGTGATCTCTTCACTGGCTTCGTCATCTGTGGCTTTACCCCACCCCGTCGCTGACGCGCCGCTCATCGACCCTCCCCTCCAGGAGGGGGTGGCAGCGTGCCCATCAGCCCCGCCACGTCGCGTCCGTTAGTTGCTCGCCGTCACCGGCCTGACCGGGTCGCCTTCGCGCAGCAGTGCGCCGGCGCGGGCGACCACGACGTCGCCTTCGGCGAGGCCTTCGCGGATTTCGACCTGGCCGCCCGCCATCAGGCCGATCTCGACCCGCTTGGTCTCGATGCGCTGGGCGCGGACCACCTGCACCACGGTGCCATCGGGATCATAGAGAATCGCCGTCAGCGGCACCGCGACGCCGCAGCTCTGGCCGATCTTGATCACCGCGCGGCCGAATGAATTGACCAGCAGCCGCGTCGTGCCGGTGATGCTGATGAAGGCCTGGCCGAGCTGGCTGTTCGGCTCGACGGTCGGCGCGACCCGGCGGATCTTGCCGTCGACCTCGCCGGCACCGACGATGCGGATCCGGGCGGTCTGGTTGACCGCGAGCTTGCCAAGCTGCGCTGACGGCACCAGGCCGACGAGATCGAATTCATTGCGGGCGATGATCGAGAACAACGCCTCGCCTCGCCCCGATGCGAGCGCGCCGATGCTGGCGCTCGACGACAGGATGGTGCCGGCGACCGGCGCCTGGATCGTGATCGAGCCGCCCTCCGGCGGCGTCAGCCGCGCCAGATTCTGCCCGGCGGTGACGGTGTCGCCGGCATCGACCATCACCTCCGCCACCTTCAGCCCCGGACGGTCGGGCCTGACCGCTGTCTCGTCGCGGGCGAGCACGATGCCGGACACTTCGACGGTGTTGTCGAAGCAGGCCTTGGTGGCCTTGAGCACGCTGACCGCGGCGCCCTTCGGCGCATCGTCCTGAGCCGCGACGGCGCCCTGGGCCAGCGCCATGAGACCGGCGGCCAGCGCCAGCCGGCGCATCATGACGACAGATCCGGAATGTCCCATGCGAAACCGATCCTCGCGAACGCAATTCATCGAACGGCCGTTGCCGGGATAGCAGACGCGCCGCCGCCGGGCCAGCAGACCCAACTTCTTCTTCCGTAGTCGCGTCACCCCCTCGCGACGTTCAGCTGTCATCGTCCGCGCGGCCGAACTTATCCTCCGCCGCCACGTTGACGCCGTCGAAGCTGAGATACTTGTATCGAATCGAGGATCACGGTCATGCGTCGGCTCTGGATACCGCTTCTGCTCGTTGCCGCGTTCGCGACGCCGGCGCCGGCTGCGGAGCTGACGGCGGATGCGGTCAACGCCGCGGAGCTGCGCAAGCGGCCGCCGGCCGAGGACAAGATGGATCCGGTGGCGATCCGCGCCCAGGTGTTGCTCGACCGCGCCCATGTCTCGCCCGGCGAGATCGACGGCCGCTTCGGCGACAACGCCCGCCAGGCGCTCGCCGCCTTCGCCGCCGCCAAGAGCCTCGGCAATGGATCGAAGCTGACGCCGGAGCTGTGGGACGCGCTGCTGCGCGAGGACCAAGCGCCCGCGATCGTGACCTACAAGATCGGGCGCGGCGACCTGAAGGGGCCGTTCCTGAAGAAGCTGCCGCAACGCATGGAGGACATGAAGGATCTGCCGTCGCTCGGCTACACCTCGGCGCGCGAGGCACTGGCCGAGAAGTTTCACATGAGCGAGGCGCTGCTGTCGGCGCTCAATCCGAAGAGCGCGTTCGACAAGGAAGGCGAGGAGATCGCCGTCGCCAACGTGATCAAGCCGGACGAGAAGCTGCCGCAGATCACGCGGCTCGATGTCGACAAGGATGCCGGCCATGTGCAGGCGTTCGACAAGGACGGCAAGCTGGTCGCGGTGTTTCCGGCCACCGTCGGCAGCGACGACAAGCCGACGCCGGTCGGCAGCTTCAAGGTGGACTCGATCGATGCCAATCCGAACTATCGCTACAACCCGGACTACAAGTTCAAGAGCGTCAAGGCGCGCAAGCCGTTCACCATCAAGCCCGGCCCGAACAATCCGGTCGGCGCCTACTGGATCGGCCTGTCCGTCGGCAACGGCTACGGCATCCACGGCACCGCCGAGCCGTCCAAGGTCGGCAAGTCCGAATCCCATGGCTGCGTCCGCCTGACCAACTGGGACGCGAAATTCCTCGGCGAGCACCTGTCGAAGAAGGCAGTGGTGGAGCTGCATTGAGCGGGTGGTCGTTGCTACCAACTGACGACGCCATCCTCCGGGCCGCGCGATGCTTGGACCTCGCGCCCTCGCAATGACGTCAACGAGCTCACAGCATCGCAGCAACGATCGAACGTCGGAAGATCAACCCGGGCAACGAGCGCAGTGCTCATGACTGCGCCCTCGCCCCTTGCGGGAGAGGGCATGTCGGAAAGCACCGCGAATTCGCTCGGGTGAGGGGTATGCTTCCACAAGCTTTGTTCGCCGAGAGATACCCCTCACCCGAACGAGTCCGCGGATGGCCGGAGATGCCCTCTCCCGCAAGGGGCGAGGGCGCTGTATCGCGCAGCGCTTGGCCCGGTGGGCAAGGGCGCTCTGCGACGTTGTTAGCTCCACATGCGGTGCATCGGGTGCCGTGCCCCACCGTCTCGCTCGTGATGCCGATTGTGGGCACGGCGCGCAGGGCCCTTGTGCAAGCGGAGGCACCGCCAAACGCGCCTTTGCCCACCTACACATCGCGTCATTATCCTGCGCGCAGCGGCCGATTTGTGTAGCGATCTCAAGTGGACATGCCCTGTCCAGACCTTCCGATAAAAAGAAATCTCTTGCGCCGTCGGGCAAATCAGGTGGAGATTTCCGCTCGTCCCGCCTCATTGAAGAGGGGCGCCTTCGCGAACGTCACGATGCGTTGGGGTGGGATGCGATGGCCGCGATGTGGCGCAGCGTGCTCAAAGCATGCCGACGTACGCCATGTTGCGGACGGTGAAGTCGCAGGGTCCTGGCCTCCCGACGCTGAGGTCCGCGCAACGGGCGTGATGCGCGCGTTGTCGTTACGGTGGCAAACAAGCCGGTCACCGGGGAGACTGCGTATAATCCGTAAAGCCGTCGCGCAGGGAGGGCCGGGTTATCCGGCTGACCTGTGGTTCTGCCGCGTGCTTTTTGTTGCACGCGGACCGCAGGCCTCAGTCGGGGCCTGGCTCTCCCTGCGCCCTCTTTTCCAGGAGGGTGTCTCGATGATCAAAGCTCGGACGCGAAACGCGCCGCGAGAACGCGGAGTCATATTTGTTTGCACCGGCCCGTGCGCCGATTCAGATGTCATCACCCGCGAAAGCGGGTGATCCAGTACGCCGCAGCCGTCGTGATCGAGCCGAGCCGCCTCGGAGTACTGGATCGCCCGGTCAAGCCGGGCGATGACGGCGGAGCAAATCGGTGACGCTTCGAGATGGCGGACGAGACGCCCACGCCAATCACGTCTCCCGAGCCGACTGCGCCACTATTTCGCAAACGACCGCGACGGCGGCACATGCAGCGCATAGGCATCGATGCCATCGCTCACCCGTGGATAGATTTCGGTGACGAGCGGATCATGACCGGGAATGAAGCGATCCGGATGTCCCGCGAGGCGCTCGATGATCTCCCAGCCGAGCGCCATGTCGCCGATGTTGTAGACGATCGGAAACGGGCTGCGGCGCTGCAGGTTGGCGTAGTAATGTGCGGCGTCGGAGGCGAGCACCACGGGTCCGCGCGCGGTCGCGACGCGCACCACCTGCAGCCCGTCGGAATGGCCGCCGACCCGGTGCACGGTGATATCAGGCGCGATCTCGCCGTCGCCATTGTGGAACGTGACGCGCTCGCCATAGACGTGGCGCACCATGGTGGTGACGTGCTCGACCGAGAACGGATGGCGCAACAGGCCGTTGCACATGCAGCGTCCCGTCGCATAGGCCATCTCGCGCTCCTGCAGATGGAAGCGGGCATTCGGGAAGCGGTCGAGATTGCCGGCGTGGTCGTAGTGCAGGTGCGTGACGATGACGTCGCGGATGTCGGCGGCCTTGACGCCGAACGCCTCCAGCGCATCGACCGGATCGCGCGTCAGCCGGCGGTTGCGGGCCTGCGCCTCCGCGGCGTTGAAGCCGGTGTCGACCAGGATGTCGCGCCCCGGCTGGCGAATCAGCCAGACGAAGTAGTCGAGATCCTGCGCCGCCGCATCGTGCGGATCGGGCTGCAGGAAGTTCATGTGCGGCGTGCGCGGCGACATCGTCGCATAGCGCAGCGCATAGATCTCGGTGGCGTTCCCCATGATGCCTTCTCGTTGGTTGGGCTCGGCGGCATCGAGCCACCGCCGCCGACGGAGGTCAATCGCAGCGCCGATCGAACCGGGCCGCGGCCGGCCGCGACAGAGCGTGAGGCATCTCACATTGCAACGCGCCGGACCGCGGCATGGTCGGCTGGTGTCATGGCCCGCAGCGTGCAAGACGGTTGCGGGATCAGCCGCCGCATTCGACGATTCCTGAGCCGCCGCAAGCGGTTGACGTGTCGTCACGGCGATTTGATAATGCCAGACGCGTGGGTTAATGTCGCCGCGGCGCAAGCTGGACGGCGCCTGTTTGCTGGACGCTGGACCGCCATCGTGATGACGCTTCGCCTGCTGTTGCTGCTCGGTTTGATGTTCTCCGTCGCGTGGTCCGGACCGGCGCGCGCCGCCGGCGACCGCTTCGCGCTGGTGATCGGCAATGCGAAATACCCGGATGCCGAAGCGCCGCTGAAGGAACCGATCAACGACGCGCGCGATCTCACCGACGAGCTGAAGCGCGACGGCTTCGCAGTCGAAACGCTCGAGAACGCCAGCGGCGACACGATGCGCCGTGCGCTCGAGCGGCTCTACGGCAAGATCAAGCCCGGCTCGGTGGCGCTGGTGTTCTTCTCCGGCTTCGGCATCCAGTCCAACCGCACCAGCTACATGGTTCCGGTCGACGCGCAGATCTGGCAGGAGGCCGACGTGCGGCGCGACGGCATCAGCCTGGAACAGGTGCTGGGCGAGATCAACAGCCGCGGGGCCGGGGTCAAGATCGCGCTGCTCGATGCCTCCCGACGCAATCCCTATGAACGCCGGTTCCGCACCGCATCGGCCGGGCTCGCGCCGGTGATCGCACCGAGCGGTACGTTGGTGATGTATTCGGCCGCGCTGTCTTCGGTCGTGTCGGATACGGGGCGCGATCGCAGCCTTTTCGTGCAGGAGCTGTTGAAGGAAATCCGCGTTCCCGACCTCACCGCGGAGGAGACGCTGAACCGCACCCGCGTCGGTGTGACGCGCGCCTCGCGCAGCGAGCAGGTGCCGTGGATCTCGTCGTCGCTCGCCGAGGACTTCTCGTTCGTCCCGGGCGCCGCCGGTACGCGGCCGACCCAATCGGTCGAAAACACTCCGGTGCCCCAGCCGACGCCCGCACCGACGCCGACCGCGTCGCCCACACCCGCGCCGCTCCCGCCTCCGCCGCTCCCGCCCACGCCTCCGCAGCCTCCGGCTCCGAGGGTGGACCCGCCGCCGGCGCCACCGGCGCCGCCCGCTCCGCCGGTGCCGACGCCCGCGCCGACCAATACTCCGACGGCCAATTTGCCGGCTCCGCCGCAGGATCCGTTGGCCGACGATCCGACGATCAAGAGCCTGACCGCCAAGATCGCGGCCAATCCGGACGACGTCAGCGCGCTGTACCGGCGCGGCCAGGTCTATGCCAGCAAGGGCGCCTATGCGCTCGCGATCAAGGATTTCGACGACACGATCCGGATCAATCCGAAGGACGTCGAGGCGCTCAACAACCGCTGCTGGGCGCGCACCGTCGCCGGCGAGCTGCAGGCGGCGCTGCGCGACTGCAACGAGGCGCTCAGGCTGCGGCCCAATTTCGTCGATGCGCTCGACAGCCGCGGCCTCGTGAATCTCAAGAGCGGGGCCACCAAAAATGCGATTGCCGATTTCGATGCGGCGCTGAAGGTCAATCCGCGGCTGACGTCGTCATTGTATGGCCGCGGCCTCGCCAAGCAGCGCAACGGCGCCGCGCAGGAAGGGGCGCTCGACATCGCCAACGCCAAGGCGATGGACCCGAACATCGTCCGCGAGTTCGAAGGCTACGGCGTGCGCTGATTCTTGCGCAGGCGGCCCCCGCCGGCTCGAACCATGCGGCGGGCCGGACCGACATAACAGCGAACAGCCGGGAGTCGCGAGCGGGCCTTCGCGACGGGGACCGGTCCGATCAGTTCGCGTGAGGAGGGATTGCTATGACCGCACCGAAGACGAATTCGACCAAAGCCGCCGGCCTGACCGGACTGCTGGTGGCCATGGCGCTGGGCGCCGCCGCGTCGCTGAGCGTCACACAGGCCTTCGCCGCCGAGGACGTGACCGAGGATCAGATCGTCCGGGCGCTGGCCGGGCCGAAGAAGCCGCTGACCCGCGGGCTGTCGATGTCGCCGCCGCCCGAGGCCGCGCCTGCGCCCGAGCAGGACAAGTTCCTGCAGAGCATCCGCGGCCGTTCGACGCGCTCGCTGTCGTCTGCCGAGCGCGAGGAGATCGCGACCGTCGCCAAGACCAGGCCGAACATCGATCTCGAGATCACCTTCGACTACAACTCGGCCAATATCAGCCAGAAGTCGCTCGCCTCGGTGCAGGCGCTCGGCCGCGCGCTGACCAGCCCGGACTTGAAGGGATCGACCTTCGTGGTCGCCGGCCATACCGATGCCGCCGGCGGCGACGGCTACAATCAGGACCTGTCGGAGCGGCGCGCCGATTCGATCAAGCGCTACCTGGTCGAGAAGTTCGGCATCGCCGGCGCCGACCTGGTCACCGTGGGCTACGGCAAGAGCAAGCTGAAGGATCCGAGCCAGCCGCTCGCCGAGGTGAACCGCCGCGTCCAGGTCGTCAACATGCAGAGCAAGACGGCGGCCGCCAAGTAGCGCCGCGTCCGCACCAGCGCCGTCGGGGGTCGCGTGGCGAGAGATCGAGCTGACCGGATGCGTCTCGCAGGCTTGCGGGACGCATCGTGTTGTCGGATCGTGCCGCGCCATCCTTCCAGGAGCCCCCGCTCCATCGTGAAACCGCAGTTCGACCCGCCCGGATCCCACCTCCGATGAAGCTGCCGAAATCCCTCAAAACCGCGGCCAGTGCGGTGGTCTTCGTGGCGCTGTTCGCCGGCTATTACTGGTACGAGCACCGCCCGCACCCGGCCGCCGAGGAGGCGCGGATGCAGGCGCAGGTGCTGGTGACCAAGGCCGGCAAGGCCTGCTTCTCCGACCTCGTGCGCGTCACCGGATTCGTGGTGGCCCGTCGCGAGGCCGTGGTCGGCGCCGACCAGGAGGGATCGCGCGTCACCGATGTCCTGGCCAAGGAAGGCGACGTGGTCACCGAGAACCAGGAGCTCGCACGGCTGACGCCGCCACCGCCCCAGCCGGGCGCGCCGGCCGCAGCCGCGAACCGGCCGCTGTCGCTGCGTGCGCCGGCCGCGGGCGTCGTCACCGAAGTCCGCACCATCGCCGGCGCACCCGCGTCGCCTCAGGCCGGGCCGATGTTCCGGATTGCCGTGAACAACGAGCTGGAGCTCGACGCCGAAGTCCCGAGCGTGCATCTCCTGAAGCTCAGCCCGGGCGCCCCGGTGCGCATGACCCGCGACAACCTTCCCGACATCGTCGGCCGGCTTCGCGTCGTGGCGCCGCAGGTCGACCGGTCCACCCAGCTCGGCCATGTCCGCATCGCGCTGACCAGCAATCCGTCGCTCAAGCCCGGAATGTTCGCGCGCGCCAATATCGACGCCAGGCGGAGCTGCGGCGTCGCCATTCCCAACACCGCGATCGATCATCTCACCGTTCAGGTCGTGAAGGGCGACGTCGTCGAGACCCGCAGGGTCCGGGTCGGGCTGGTGTCCGATACGTCGACGGAAATCCTTGAAGGTCTGGCAGAGGGTGAAATCGTGGTGGCCGACGCCGGCAGCTCGCTACATGACGGCGACCAGATCAAGACCATGTTCGCCGAAGACATCGATCGCACGCGGGTACGCTGATGGCACTGAATATCTCGGCATGGTCGATCCGGAACCCGCTGCCTTCGATCCTGTTCTCCATCATCCTGCTGATCCTGGGCTGGATGAGCTTCACCAAGCTCGCGGTGACGCGGCTGCCGAACGCCGACATCCCGGTGATCTCGGTCGCGGTGGCGCAATTCGGCGCGGCGCCGTCGGAGCTGGAGTCGCAGGTCACCAAGATCATCGAGGACGGCGTCTCCGGCGTCGAGGGCGCGCGCCACATCCAGTCGCTGATCACCGACGGCCTGTCGGTGACGACGATTACGTTCGCGCTCGAGACCAACACCGATCGCGCCATCAACGACGTCAAGGACGCTGTGACGCGGGTGCGCTCCGACCTGCCGCAGAACGTCACCGAGCCCTTGATCTCGCGCGTCGACAAGATCGGCCTGCCGATCGTCACCTATGCGGCGATCTCGCCGGGCAAGACGCCAGAGCAGCTGTCGTTCTTCGTCGACGACGTGGTCAAACGTGAGCTGCAGGGCGTGCGCGGCGTCAGCCAGGTCGAGCGCATCGGTGGTGTCGAGCGCGAGATTCTGGTCTCGCTCGATCCCGACCGGCTGCAGGCCATGGGCCTCACCGCGGTCAATGTCAGCCAGAGCCTGCGCGGCACCAATGTCGATGTCGCCGGCGGCCGGGCCGAAATCGGCAAGAACGACCAGGCGATCCGCACGCTTGCCGGCGCCAAGACGCTGAACGAGCTGTCGAACACCATGATTCCGCTGTTCGGTGGCGGTGAAGTCCGGCTTGCCGATCTCGGGACGGTCACCGATACGATCGCCGATCGCCGCACCTTCGCGCGCTTCAATGGCGAGCCGGTGGTGGCGCTCGGCATCAAGCGCTCCAAGGGCGCCAGCGACGTCGTCGTCGCCGCCGCCGTGCAGAAGCGCATCGACCAGGTGAAGGCCGCCCATCCCGACGTCGAGCTGAAGCTGATCGATACGTCGGTCGAGTTCACCAAGGGCAACTACGAGGCCGCGATCTCGACCCTGTTCGAGGGCGCGATCCTCGCCGTCATCATCGTGCTGCTGTTCCTGCGTGATATCAGGGCGACGGTGATCGCGGCGATCTCGCTGCCGCTGTCGATCTTCCCGGCCTTCTGGGCGATGGACCTGCTCGGCTTCTCGCTGAACATGGTCTCGTTCCTGGCGATCACGTTGTCGACCGGCATTCTCGTCGACGACGCCATCGTCGAGATCGAGAACATCGTGCGCCACATGCGGATGGGCAAGTCGCCCTATCGCGCCGCGCTCGACGCCGCCGACGAGATCGGGCTCGCGGTCATCGCGATCAGCCTCACCATCATCGCGATCTTCGCGCCGGCCAGCTTCATGTCGGGCATCGCCGGACAGTTCTTCAAGCAGTTCGGCATCACCGTCTCGGTGCAGGTGTTCTTCTCGCTGCTGGCGGCGCGTTTCGTCACCCCGATGCTGGCCGCCTACTTCCTCAGGGATCACAACCACGACGATCCGCCGCCGGGGTTCATCCTGCGTGCGTATCAGCGCATCGTGACGTGGTCGGTGAAGCACTATTTCATCACGGTGCTGCTCGGCATCGGGATCTTCGCCGCGTCGATCTGGAGCACGACCCTGCTGTCGCAAGGCTTCCTGCCGGCCCAGGACGCCGCGCGATCGCTGCTCGCGATCGAGCTGCCGCCCGGCGCACAGCTCGCCTACACCGAGAAGGTGACCGAGGACATCGTGGCGCAGCTGCGCAAGCGGCCCGAGGTTCGCAGCGTGTTCGTCGACGGCGGCCGGCTGCAGGGCGCCATGGAGGTTCGCCGCGCCGGAATGATCGTCAACTACACGCCGAAGACCGAGCGCAAGATCACCCAGAAGGAGCTCGAGCTCGCGATCACCAAGGACCTCGAGAATATTCCCGACATCCGGTTCTGGTTCACCGACGAGAACGGCCTGCGGCCGATCAAGCTCGTCCTGACCGGCACGGACCCCAAGCTGGTCGACAACGTTGCGAGCGAGCTGGCGTCGCAGATGCGGCGGATCCCCATCATCTCCAACGTGGTGTCGGACACATCGCTCGACCGGCCTGAATTGCGGGTGCAGCCGCGCGCCGATCTGGCCGCCCGTCTGGGCGTCTCGACCGAAAGCCTGTCGCAGACGATCCGCGTCGCCACGATCGGAGACGTCGGACCGGCGCTGGCGAAATACGACGCCGGCGGCCGCCTGGTTCCGATCCGGGTGCAGCTGGAGGATGCGGCGCGCAGCGACGTGAAGATCCTCGAGCAGTTGCGGGTGCCGCTCGGCCAATATGGCGAGAAGGGCGGCGTGCCCCTCGCCGTGGTTGCGGACATCAAGCTCGATCAGGGCCCGACCAGCATCAGCCGCTACGATCGCGGACGGCAGGCCACCGTCGCTGCCGACCTCGTCGGGCTTGCGGCGCTGGGCGATGCGACCAAGCAGATCGACGAGCTGCCGGTCAGAAAGAGCATGCCGGCCAGCGTCAAGCTGATCCCATCCGATGATGCCGAAAGCCTCAATGAGCTGGCCTCCGGCTTCATCACGGCGATCACGGCTGGCCTGATGATCGTTTATGCAGTGCTGGTGCTGCTGTTCGGCACCTTCCTGCAGCCGATCACGATCCTGTTCTCGCTGCCGCTGTCGATCGGCGGTGCGATCGGCGCGCTGATGCTGACGGGCAAGCAGCTCACCATCCCGGTCTATATCGGCATGATGATGCTGATGGGCATCGTCACCAAGAATGCGATCATGCTGGTGGAGTTCGCCGTCGAGGCGATCCATGCGGGCACGAGACGCGACGAGGCGATCATCGATGCCGGCATGAAGCGGGCGCGTCCGATCGTGATGACCACGATCGCGATGGTCGCCGGCATGATGCCGAGCGCGCTGGCGGTCGGCGCCGGCGGCGAATTCCGCTCGCCGATGGCGCTTGCCGTGATCGGCGGCCTGGTGTTCTCGACCGTGCTGTCGCTGTTGTTCGTGCCGGCGATGTTCCTGGTGATGGACGATGTCGGCGCGCTGTTCGCGCGGCTCGGCCGCAAGCTGATCGTGTCCTCCGGCGAGGCCGCGGACGCGCCGCAAGCGAGTCACGCGACGAGTTCGGGGCACGCGCAGAAGCCGCCGCCGTCGATGGTTTCACCGGCCGCGGAATGAACGGGAATTTGCCACGCGGGCCGGGTCAGTTCGCCGTCGATGGCAGGCGCCGGCGGGCACTGAGATCGTCGGCCGCGTCCGGTGCGGTTCCGGTGGGCCGGTCGGTGTCGGGCGGTATGATCAGGGCGACGAAGCCCTGACTGGCGCCTTGCCAGCCGAACATGTTGGTACGGAGCGTGAAGTCCGCCCGGATCGAGCGCTCTTCCCGCGCCGCTGCGGCCTGCATGCCCATGATGCAGGAGATGTCGGTGTCGTAGCACAAGGCGGCCCAGCCACCGGCGCGCCGCGCGGCGTTCGGAAGCTGCAGCTCGTGCGGATGCACCAGGCCCATCTCGTAGCGTGGATGGTCGGGGCTGTAGAAGGCCGCAGCAAAAGCGAGGCCATCGTCGCCGCCCACCGCGGTCAGCGGGCGGTCCGAGGCGGTCCGCCACAGCCGGTCCAGCTCGGCCACGGCGGGCTCGTAGAAGTTGCGGCCCTCGCTGAGCGGAACGTAGTTCCGGTACAGCGCATGGAGCGGCGCGACGATGGTGGCCGCGAACGCGGCGATCGCAATCGTTGTGGCGGCGAGGTTGATCGTCATGTCGCGGGGGACATGGTAGCTGGCGCCGCACACGGTAACGACAACGAACAGGAATATGCCCTGCAGGCCCCACAGCGGCGGCATGTCGGTGCCGAAGATCGCCGAGATCAACGCCGGGAAGACCACCGTGCCGATGCTGATCATCGCCAGAAGCCGGAGCCCGGAGTCGAGGCTGAGTGCGTCGTTGAGCACGCGGGTCGGACGCGGCCGCGTCATCGCCAGCCATATCAGGCCGGGAACACCGGCGATGCCGGCCATCGCGAGCAGGAAGCCGCCGCCCTCGATCAGAGCGGCCGCGGCGGTCTTGCCGACGTGATGCTCGATCGCGTGCGAGAATGGCTGCGCCCCGGTGGTGGCAAGCCAGACCAGGTGAGGCGCGAGCACCACGAGGCCGGCGAGCGCGGCGATCCATGGCGCCGCCGACGTGAAATAGGCGCGCCGATCGCGGTGACAGAGCGCCGCGATCGCGAAGCTGCCGATCAGGAAGATCGAGTAGTACTTGCCGAGCATGGCGAGCGCGGCGGTTGCGCCGGCCGCTACGGCCCAGCCGTTGCTGCGCGTCTCGAACGAGCGAAGGAAGCACCAGGTCGCGAGCGGCCAGCTCGACAACAGCACCGCATTGGCGTTGAAGCGCTGCGCATGCAGCTGATAGATCGGCAGCAGCATCAACAGCAGCAGCACGACGAGGCGCCGGTCGCCGCGTGCGAAGCGCCGGGTGATCAGATCCACGGCCCACAATCCGACCGCGGCGTTGGTGAGCGCCAGCAAATTGAACGACCAGTTGGTGAGCGGAAACACCGTCGTCCAAGCGCGCGCGGCCCAGCCCATCAAGGGCGGATGCTTGGTGGAGCCCCAGTCGAAGCTGCGCCCGAGCGACCAGGTCTCGATCACATCCTGATGGAGATCGCCACCCACATAGGCGATCGAGAAATACGCCATCCAGAACGCAACGAACCCCGCGATCAGCACCGGCACCGCCCAGCCGTCCTCGACGGCGTCGATCCAGATCCCGAGAGCCCTGCGCCACCGTGCGACCAAATCGTTGGTCTCGATCGCAATCGCCGGCAACGCAAGGCTCATGACGTGACTTCACTTTCAACAATGGCGCGACGAACTTCGTCCGGCGGCGCGTGCGCCGGGCGAAGGGATACGACCGCTGCCGGATTGACCCCTGTTAGAATTGTTAAAAAGAGTTCATGTCGCAAATTGTGAGGTGCGATGGCCCAATTGCGATCATGTTTGGCCGAGGCCGATACGAAACGATGCACGGCAGGCGGTTCCTGCCATGGACCGGACTTCGATCGGACAAATTCGGGGCGAAGCTTCTGCCGGCTACTCGTTTCGCGCGATCGTGCTGAGCTTGGTCAGGTCATGCAGCAGGATGCGGCCGCGTTGCAGATCCAGGATCTTGTCCTTGCGCCAGGCCTGCAGCTGCCGGTTGACGCTCTCGCGCGCCGCGCCGACGAAGATGCCGAGCTGCTCCTGCGAGATGTGCACCTCGGAACCGAAATCATCCGCCAGCGCACACAGCCGGCGGGCCAGCCGGACCGGCAGCGGCTGCAACACCGACTCCTCCATCCGCTCGCTCTGCCAGCGGATGCGCTGGCACAACAGCTGAATGATCCTGATCGCCACCTTGGGCTCGCGTTCCAGGAAGCTGAGGAAATCCTCGCGCCGCAGAACGAACAGCTCGGTGACTTCGCCGGCCGTGGCATCGGCCGTGCGCTCCTGTCCATCAAGCACCGCGACCTCGCCGAACAGATCGCCGGGCCCCATGAAGTTCAGCGTGAGCCGGCTGCCGTCGGTGGCGCCGGTCTCGATGCGGATCTGGCCGCGCCTGACCCCGAACAGGGCGTTGCCGGCATCGCCCTTCTGGAACAGCACCTCGCCCGCGGAGAGATGCTGGGTATGGCAAAGGGTCGCGAGACGCTGAAGCTCGTCGGCCCCGAGGTCGGCGAACATCGGGTTCATCTTCAGGATGACCGCAAATTCGGCCTGCTTGCTCATCGCTATACCTTCAGGAATGGATTGAAAGATGTACTTACGGAAACCGCTCTGGCGGAAGTGTGTCATAAGTCACATAAGGACGCACGTGCTCCCGACTATTTTCACCGCTCTTGGAGCGGTCCGCGGGATAGAATAGGCCTCGAGCGGGGTGGCGCTGCGGCGCGCTTGCCCCGCGTGAACCGCTCGCGCATCGCGATTGGGACATGGACATGAAAGCATTGAAGATCGCAGGCGGACTGGTTGGCGCCGTCATCGTCGTGCTCGCTCTCGCGCTGGCCTTCGGGCTTCCGGCGGGCTTTCTGACCGTCGCCATCCAGGATCGCGTCGAGCGCGACACCGGCTATCGTCTCACCATGGCCGGCTCGACGAGCGTCAGCCTGTGGCCTTCGCTGCATGCGACGTTGACCGACATCACGCTGCAGGATCCGAAGGAGCGGGACGGCAACAATCGGCTGACGATCGGCAAGCTGCAGGCCGACATGGCGCTGTCGAGCCTATGGTCCGGCCGGCCCGAGATCGGCGAGATCATCATCGACAAGCCCACCATTTATCTCCCGCTGCTGCGCGAGCGCCTGCGTGACAATGCACTCCGCAGCCGCCCCGGCGGGAAGCAGGAAGCGGCGCCCCCGGTTCGGATCGAACGGGTCACCGTCAGGGACGGCGCCGTCATCCTCTCCAATCCGCGCGACCGGGTCGAGAATCGGCTGGAGGGCATCGCTGCGACGGCCTCACTGAGCGACGGCGGCAAGATCCGAATCGCGGGAAGTGCACGCGCGGGTGATCGCCCGCTGACGTTCGACGTGACGGCTGCGGCCCCTGCGATGCCGATCGATCGGCAGACCGTGCCGGTCGAGTTCAAGATCGGGATGGCCAGCGCGTTTCGTGGCGTGCTGGCGGGTCGCGCCGAGGTCCGGCTCAACGGTCCGCTGGTGATGATCAACGGCCTGAGCGGCACGCTCGGCGACGGTGATTTCAACGGCTGGGCCTCTATCGACGTCGCGAGCAAGCCGCTGGTGAAGGTCGATCTCGATGTCGGCCGGTTGGATCTCGGGAACCCCGGGGCGCCGGGCACGGCCGGCTCTCCGGGCTGGAGCACGGCCCCGATCGATCTGCGCGGGTTGAACTACGTCGATGCGCGCGTGAAGCTGTCGGCAACGGACATCGCCGTCTCCAACGCGCGCCTTGGCCCGTTGGACGTGGAGGCGTCGCTGGCTGGCGGCGTATTGAAGGCGACCGTCAGCAATCTCGGCGTCTATGGCGGACAGGCCAACGGCGAGATCGTGATCGACGCATCCACCGGCAACCCCGCCTATGCCATGCATTGCGATCTCGCCGCGGTCCGCGCGCTGCCGCTGCTCTCGAGCCTCGCCGATTTCACCAAGCTCGATGCGCGCATGCAAGGCAAGCTGGCCTTGCGATCGAGTGGCGCCAGCCAGCAGGCGATCATGAGCAATCTCAGCGGCTCGGCGTTCCTGCTGTTCCAGGACGGTGCGATCCGCGGCATCAACGTCGCGCAGATGATCCGCTCATTGACGACCAATCCGCTGTCGGGATGGCAGGACTCCAAGGAGCTGACGACCGATCTCACCCAGCTCTCGGCGTCATTCCAGGTCGAGCGCGGGCAGGCGGCGACAAGTGACCTCAATCTGGCCGGGCCGCTGGTGAAGGTCACCGGTGCGGGCACGATCGATCTCGGCAATCGCGCGCTGGCGATGCGCGTCGAGCCGAAGCTGGTGATGACGACGGAGGGGCAGGGCCGCACCTCGGATCCGATCGGTCTTGGCATTCCCGTGATGATCGACGGCCCGTGGAGCCAGCCGCGCTTCTATCCGGACATGGCCGGCATCCTCGACAATCCCGACGCTGCCTACGCCAAGCTCAAGCAGATGGGGCAGGGCCTGTTCGGCAAGGACGGCGCCGGGCTCGACAATCTCATCAACGGCATCGGTGGCTTGATCGGAAACTCGACCTCCAACAGTGCGGCCGGAGCAAACGGCGCGCCAACGGGCGCGGCCCCGAACGCGCAGCCGCCGGCTGCTGGCCAATCCGATCTGCTGGGCGGCCAGCTGGGGGCCACGATCGGCAATCTGATCCAGCAGGGTTTGCAGCAGGGCACCCCGCCGCAAGGACGGAGCCGCGGCCGTACGCTGAATCCATCCGACGGCGCCGCGCCGCTGTCGGCCAGCCCGGCGCCGTCGGCGGCTGACGCGGCGCAGGATACGCCACCGGCTGCTGGCAGCCGGGCGGTGCCCTTACAGGATGGGAGCCAAGAGAGCGCCCAGGACAGCCAGCCCATGAACGACGTCCTGAAGCGCATTTTCAACAGGTAATATGAAACCTGAGGGACGATCACGTCTGGCCTCCTCCTATCTGGCCTCCTCCTAACGGAGGAGGATGTTCACCGCCACATGCGCGAACATGAGGCACGCAGGGCAGGCCTTCGCATGGGGCCCGTCCCGCCGGTCATTTTGTGCTAAATGGACGTCGGCGGTGCACCATCCCGATATGGCGCTGTCACTGAGGTGTCGTTGTCGACAGACGGCAGCGAGCGCGCCGTCCGAGGTTTGGCCTCGGTGCTGATGCGCGTGAGGGGTCCGGATGAGCGAGGTTGAGAACAGGGGCTGGTCGCTGCGGCAGGGTCTGTTTGCCAAATACGTCGTGTCGCTGGTCGGGCTCGTGGTGTTCGTGCTGGCCGTGAACGGGGTGACCGAAACCTGGATCAGCTATCAGGCCACCAAGGCGAGCCTGACCGCCGCCATGGCCGAAAAGGCCGATGCGAGCGCCCGGCGGATCGATCAGGCGGTCTCGGACCTGCAGCGCCAGATCAGCTGGGTGACCCGGGCGAGCGCCAAGACGCTGGAGGACCGCCGCGCCGACTATGTCCAGTTGCTCAGCCAGGTGCCGGCGGTCACGCAGCTCTATCAGCTCGACGGCCAGGGCCGCGAGCAACTCCGGGTCTCGCGCACCTCGATCTCGTTCTCCTCCGGCAATGATCTGTCGCGCGATCTGCGCTTCACCGACACCGTCACGCATGGGAGCAACTTCTCGGCGGTGACCTTCAAGGGCACGCAGCCGATGATGTCGATCTCGGTCGCGCATTCCGGCTTCAACGCCGGCGTGACCGTGGCCGACATCGATCTCGATTTTCTCGAAGACTTCATGACCGAGGCGCAGGTCGGCAAGGTCGGCATCGCCTATGTTGTCGATCCGCGCGGCCAGGTGCTCGCGAGCTCGGCGAAGGGGCCCGGTGTCGGCCAGGATCTCGCCAAGCTGCCGCAGGTCGCCGCGGTGATCGCCCCCGACGGCCAGCCGCTGGCATCCGGCACCGACGGCGAGGGCCACGCCGTGCTGTCGGCTGCCGCGACCTTGCCCAAGCTCGGCTGGGCCGTGTTCTTCGAGCAGTCCACGGCGCACGCTTTGGCGCCGATCCGCGACCAGCTGTTGCGCGGCGCGCTGCTGATCGCGCTTGGTCTTGCCGTCGCGACGCTTGCCGGATCGTTGCTGGCGCGCCGCATGCTCGTGCCGATCACGGCGTTGCGCGCCGGCGCGCACCGGCTCGGTGCCGGTGATTTCGGTCAGCGGATCGAGGTGAAGACGCATGACGAGCTGGAAGAGCTGGCCGATCAGTTCAACAGCATGGCGGGCCAGCTCGCGCAGTCCTATGCCGTGCTGGAGGCGAAGGTCGAGGAGCGGACGCGGGATCTGGCGCAGTCGATCAACGAGCTGAAGGTGCTGGAGGAGGTCGGACGTGCGGTGGCGTCCTCGCTCGATCTCAACGCGGTGCTGCCGACGGTGGCGGCGCGCGCGCTCGAGATTACGCATGCCGATGCGGTGCTGATCTATTCCTACGATGCGGCCGAACGTCGCTTCAGGCTGGTGGAAGCCAAGGGCGTCGAGGCGACGCAAGACGGCGCCCACACCATGCTCGACGAGCAGACGAGCCTGCTGTCCGACTCCGTGCGCAGCGGCGAGCCGATCGCGATCGCCGAGCTCGAAAGCGCGCCGGATCATCCGCTGCGTGACGTCGCGGTTGCAGCCGGCTTCCATGCCGTGCTGTTCACGCCGCTGGTGGATCAGCAGGGCGTGCTCGGCGCGCTCGTGGTGCTCAGGCGGTCAGCCGGTGCGTTCTCGCCGAACCTGATCGGTTTGATGCGCACCTTTGCCCACCAGGCCGTGCTCGCCATGCGCAATGCGCGGCTGTTCACCGAGGTCGACCAGAAGGGGCGGGAGCTCGCATTGACCCACGCGACGGTGCAGCAGCAGGCCGCCAAGCTCACCGAGCAGACCGAGCAGCTGCGCGAGTGGAACAAGTCGCTCGAGGATCGGGTCGAGAAGCAGCTCGGCGAGATCGAGCGGATCAGGCGGCTGGAGCGCTTTCTCGCGCCGCAGGTGGCGCAGATCATCGCCTCCTCGGACGGTCACGATGCGCTGCTGGAGAGCCACCGCCGCGAGGTCACGGTCGTGTTCTGCGATCTGCGCGGCTTCACGTCGTTCACCGAGACGACAGAGCCCGAAGAGGCCATGAACGTGCTGCGCGAATATCACGCGGCGCTCGGCAAGCTGATCTTCAAATACGAAGGCACGCTCGACCGTTATGCCGGCGACGGCGTGATGATCCTGTTCAACGCGCCGATCCCGTTCGAGGACCACGCCATGCGGGCGGTCAAGATGGCGCTGGAAATGCGCGAGGAGATCGGCCTCCTGACTGAGCGCTGGAAAAATCGCGGCCACAGTCTGGGGTTCGGCGTCGGCATCGCGCTCGGCTACGCCACGCTCGGCCAGGTCGGCTTCGAGCATCGGCTGGAATACGCCGCGATCGGCAGCGTCACCAACCTCGCCTCGCGGCTGTGCGACGAGGCCAAGGCGGGACAGGTGATCGTATCCCGCCGTGTCTTCGGCGTGGTCGAGCAGTCTGTCGATGCGAGACCGATCGACGATTTGCATCTGAAGGGCTTCAATCACCCGGTGCTGGCGATGGAGATTTTGCGCTGGCGTGGCGAGAGCGCCGAGGTGGTCGAAGTCGAAGAGCGGCGGCGTTCGTCGGCAACTAACAAGTAGGGTGGGCAAAGGCGCCCGGGTGGTGCCCGTTGCCGGCCGCAGTCTCGCGCGCCGTGCCCACCGCCGCAGTTTGGCGAAGAACGGTGGGCACGCGCCGCCGTCGGCGGCGCTTTGCCCACCCTACGCAGCCCGGCTCAATACGCCTGCTTCGCGTCCGCCTCCTCGCTGGTCTGGATCAGGTCGAGGCTCGCTTCGATCTTGCCGATCAGGCGATCGAAGGTCTTGCGCTCCTCGGTGGACAAACACGCCATGATGTCGCGCTCGCGTTGCTGCAGACGCGGGATCAGTTCCTCGTACAGCGTCTTGCCCTTGCGCGTCAGCCGCAGCCGAAACTCACGTCGGTCCTCGGCATTCTCTACGCGCTCGATCAACCGCCGCTCCAGCAGCGACGTCACGGCGCGGCTGATGGTCGATTTGTGGGTGCGGGTGCACGCCGCGACATACTGCGCGCTGCAGGCCTCGCGGCGGAAGCCGAGCGTCGCCAGCACGCGCCATTCCGGAATGTCGAGGCCATAGCGCTCGCGATATTCGCTGGCGAGCGCCGCGCTGACCTCGGCGGCCAGGCGATTCAGCCGGAACGGCGCGAACTTGAACAGATCGAGCCGCGCGGCGTCGTGCTGCGTTGCGGCATCGTCCGTGCGTTCGCCGGGCTTAGCCTGCTTCCTGTGTTCGCCGGCTGACGGGTTCGCCACCACGCGCTCCAATTTTTTTGAGTTGACGCGGCCGAGGCCGTGATGTGTAAGATAGTTGCAGGTGAGACTATCTTGCAAGCTCTCATGCGATCGAGCAGCGACAGGTTCTCACCGCGGGAAACGCCGGCAACAAGCAAGACGCAACAAGCAAGACATTCGTCAACGAGCAGGGCAACGAGCCATGGCGCAGGCCGATCCGGGGCAGAGCACGACCCAGGCGAAGGTTCAGTTCGGCTATCGTCGCAACGGCGATCAGGATCGAGCCACCCCGGCCGAACACCCGGTCGTCGTCGTGGGCGCCGGCCCGGTAGGCCTGTCCTTTGCGATCGATCTCGCCCAGCGCGGCCACGCCGTCGTGGTGCTCGATGACGCCGATCGTATCGGCGAGGGCTCGCGCGCGATCTGCTTCTCGAAGCGCTCGCTGGAATATTGGGACCGGCTCGGCGTTGGCGACCGCATGGTCGACAAGGGCGTCGTCTGGAACGTCGGCCGCATCTTCCACGGTCCGTCCGAACTCTATCAGTTCAATCTGCTGCCGGAGCCGGGGCACAAGCGGCCGGCCTTCATCAACCTGCAGCAGTTCTATGCGGAAGCCTATCTGGTCGATCGCGTCAACGCGCTGCCGGGGATCTCGCTGCGCTGGCGCAACAAGGTCGCCGCGCTCGAACAGCGCAATGATCATGTCGTGCTGACGATCGAAACGCCTGATGGACCCTATCGGCTGTCGGCGCAGTACGTGATCGCCTGCGACGGCGCGCGCTCGTCGCTGCGCCAGATGGTCGGTGCGGGCTTCTCCGGCAAGGTGTTCGAGGATCAGTTCCTGATCGCCGACGTCAGGATGACGGCCGAATTCCCGACCGAGCGCTGGTTCTGGTTCGATCCGCCGTTCCATGCCGGGCGTTCGGCGCTGTTGCACCGGCAGCCGGACAATGTCTGGCGCATCGACCTGCAGCTCAGCCGCTACGCCGATCCCACCGTCGAGAAGCAGCCGGAGAATGTGCGGCCGCGGATTGCGCGCATGCTCGGCCACGATCAGTTCGAATTCGAATGGATCTCGCTCTACAAATTCCAGTGCCGGCGCATGGAGCGCTTCATCCATGGCCGCGTGATCTTTGCCGGCGACTCCGCCCATCAGGTCTCGCCGTTCGGCGCGCGCGGGGCCAATTCGGGACTGGAGGATGCAGAGAATCTGGCCTGGAAGCTCGATCGCGTGCTGCACGGATCCTCGCCCGCGACGCTGCTCGAAACCTATCACCTGGAGCGCAGCGCGGCGGCCGACGAAAACATTCGCGAGTCCACGCGGGCGACGGATTTCATGGCGCCGAATTCGCACCAGGAGGCGCGGCTGCGCAAGGTGGTACTCGCGCTCGCCAGGGAGACCGAGTTCGGCAAGCGCATGGTCAATGGCGGTCGGCTGTCGGTGCCTTCGGTCTACGAGACGCCGCTGTCGACCGAAGACGACGAGGCCTGGCACAGTGGTCCTCGTCCGGGGACGTCGATGCCGGATGCGCCGCTGGAGGCCGCGGACGGACGGCAGCTTCATCTCACCGACGCGTTCAATGCCCAGGGCCGGCGCTTCACGCTGCTGTCCTTCGCCAATGGCGAGGCGATCGATGCACCCGACGACGTCGGTGTTGTCCGTATCGGCGGTCCGGATGGACTTGCCGATGGTGAGGGCTTCGCCGGCAAACGTTACGGCGCCGAGCCCGGCACATCCTATCTGCTGCGCCCGGACGGCTATGTCGCTGCGCGCTTCCGGCACCCGAGCCGTGCCGCGATCGCGGCGGCGGTCGCGCGTGCCTCCGGCCTGAACTGAGGACGCCGCAACGATGACGCTCTCGACCGCTTCACATTTTGCCAAGCCCGACGATGCCTTTCGCGCCATCGTCGAGGCGCATCGAGGCCTCTCGGACCTCGAAAGCGCCGATCTCGATGCGGCATTGGTCCTCATCCTCGCCAATCACATCGGCGACATCGGTGTGCTGCACGAGGCGATCAAGCTCGCGAAACGCAGCATGGCCAATACCAGTCAACAGCAACAACAGCAGCAATAGGCTGCTGCGCACACAGGGAATGAACTGATGGCGAAGGGTTTCGCATCCACCACCGACATGGCCGAGAAGAAGGTCACCTTCTCCGAGATCGGCCCGGATCTCTATGCGTTCACTGCAGAGGGCGATCCGAACTCGGCGGTGATCGTCGGCGACGATGGCTGCATCGTGTTCGATGCGCAGGCGACGCCGGCAATGGCCAACAAGGTGATCGAGCGCGTCAAGACCGTCACCGACAAGCCGATCAAATATGTCGTGCTGTCGCACTATCACGCCGTGCGCGTGCTCGGCGCCTCGGCCTATCACGCGCAGGGCATCGTCGCCTCGCAGGAAACCCATCGCCTGATCGTCGAGCGTGGCCAGCAGGACTGGGACTCCGAATATGGCCGATTCCCGCGGTTGTTCCAGGACGCCGAGAGCATTCCCGGCCTGACCTGGCCGACGCTGACCTTCGAAGGCGAGATGACGATCCATCTCGGCAAGCGCGAGGTGCAGCTGATCCAGATCGGCGCCGGGCATACTTCGGGCGACATCGTCGCCTGGGTGCCGGATGCCGAGGTGATGTTCTCCGGCGATCTCATCGAATATCACTCGGCCTGCTATTGCGGCGACGCGTATTTGCGCGAATGGCCGTCGACGCTCAACGAGATCCGCGACTTCAATCCCAAGGCGATCGCGCCGGGCCGCGGCGATGCGCTGAAGGGCGAGGCCACCGTGCGCGAGGCGATCGCGATGACGCGCGACTTCGTCTCTTCGCTGTATGGCGCCGCCGAGATGTCGGTGGCCAAGGGACGCAGCCTCAAGGAGTCGATGGCGGCGACGCGCGAGGTCATGGACCCGAAATTCGCGAGCTTCGCCATCTACGAGCATTGCCTGCCGTTCAACGTGTCGCGCGCCTATGACGAGGCCGGCGGCATCGACGATCCCGTGATCTGGACCGCCGAGCGCGACCGCGAGATGTGGGCCCGCCTGCAAGGAGAAGGATGATGAACGTCAACACATCGCCTGACCAGCTTCACCGTGCGTCGGGGCAGGTCACGCCAGACTACATGTCTGGCTTCGGCAATTCGTTCGAGACCGAGGCGCTGCCCGGCGCGCTGCCGATCGGCCGTAACTCACCGCAGCGCTGCGCCTATGGGCTTTACGCCGAGCAGTTGTCCGGCTCGCCGTTCACGGCGCCGCGCGGCTCCAACGAGCGCTCCTGGCTGTACCGCATCCGTCCCTCGGTGAAACACTCCGGGCGTTTCACGAAGGTCGATGCGGGCCTGTGGCGCACCGCGCCCTGCCACGAGCAGGAGATCACGGTGCAGCAGCTGCGCTGGGATCCGATGCCGATGCCGTCGGGTGAGGTGACGTTCCTGCAGGGCGTGCACACCATGACGACGGCCGGCGATGCCGCGACGCAGGCCGGCATGGCGACGCATGTCTACGTCATCACCAAATCCATGGTCGACCAGCATTTCTACGATGCCGACGGCGAGCTGATGTTCGTGCTGCAGCAGGGGCGGCTCAAGTTCGTCACCGAGTTCGGCCGCATCGATGCCGAGCCCGGCGAGATCGTCGTGATCCCCCGCGGCGTCAAGTTTCGGGTGGAGATTCCGGCTGGACCCGCGCGCGGCTATCTCTGTGAAAATTACGGTGGCGCCTTCACCTTGCCGGAGCGCGGCCCGATCGGCGCCAACTGCCTTGCCAATGCGCGCGACTTCCTGACGCCGGTGGCGTCATATGAGGACAAGGACACGCCCACCGAGCTCTACGTGAAGTGGGGCGGCGCGCTGTTCAAGACCGAGCTTGCGCATTCGCCGATCGACGTCGTCGCCTGGCACGGCAACTACGCGCCGTACAAATACGACCTGCGCACCTTCTCGCCGGTCGGCGCCATCGGCTTCGATCATCCCGATCCGTCGATCTTCACGGTGCTGACCTCGCCGTCGGAGACCGCCGGCACCGCCAATATCGACTTCGTCATCTTCCCCGAGCGCTGGATGGTCGCCGACAACACCTTCCGACCGCCGTGGTATCACATGAACATCATGTCGGAGTTCATGGGCCTGATCTACGGCGTCTACGACGCCAAACCGCAGGGCTTCGTGCCGGGCGGCATGTCCTTGCACAATTGCATGCTGCCGCACGGCCCGGATCGCGAGGCGTTCGATCACGCCAGCAATGGCGAGTTGAAGCCAGTCAAGCTCACGGGCACCATGGCCTTCATGTTCGAGACGCGCTTCCCGCAGCGGATCACGAAGCACGCGGCGGAGTCCGGCACATTGCAGCCGGACTACGCGGATTGCTGGAACGGGCTGGAGAAGCGCTTCGATCCGAACCGGCCATAGCAACGACTCTCGCCGTCATTCCGGGGCGCCGCGAAGCGGCGAGCCCGGAATCCATAGTCACGAGAGGTCGTGTGGATGGAAAGCCGAGCCACAGACAACTCGCCTCACACATCTTCCTGTGGCTATGGATTCCGGGCTCGCGCTTTGCCCGCCCCGAATGACGCGCGGAGAGAGTGTTCGAAACCCAGGAATACACTGTGACCCACTCCAACGCCCCCTCACTCCGCTCCTTCATTCAGATCGATCCGGCCTCGGACTTCCCGATCCAGAACCTGCCCTACGGCGTGTTCTCGGCCGCTGATTCGCCGAAGCCGCGGGTCGGCGTCGCCATCGGCGACTTCGTGCTCGATCTCGCGGTGCTCGAAGACGAAGGCTTGCTCGACCTGTCGCCGGCCTACGAGGTGTTCGCGCAACCTTCGCTCAACCCCTTCATGGCGCTTGGCCCCGTCGTGTGGTCGAAGGTCCGAGCGGCGATCAGCGCGCTCTTGCGCGACGACAATCCGCGGCTGCGCGACGACAAGCCGCTGCGCAGCCGCGCGCTGCGGCCGCGCAACGAGGTCACGCTGCATCTGCCGTTCCACGTCGCCGGCTACACGGACTTTTATTCATCCAAGGAGCACGCCACCAATGTCGGCGTCATGTTCCGCGGCAAGGACAATGCGCTGCAGCCGAACTGGCTGCACATGCCGATCGGCTACAATGGCCGCGCCTCGACCGTGGTCGTGTCGGGCACGAGGGTGCGCCGGCCGCGCGGTCAGCTGAAGCCGCCGAGCGCTGACGTGCCGAGCTTCGGGCCGTGCAAGCGGCTGGATTTCGAGCTCGAGATGGGCGTCGTCATCGGCCAGCCCTCGTCGCTCGGTGAGATGCTGACCGAGACGCAGGCGGAGGCGATGATCTTCGGCTTCGTGCTGCTCAACGACTGGAGCGCGCGTGACATCCAGCAATGGGAATATGTCCCGCTGGGGCCGTTCCAGTCCAAGGCGTTCGCGACCTCGATCAGCCCATGGGTGGTGACGCGGGAGGCGCTGGAGCCATTCCGTGTTGCCGGGCCAGCGCAGGATCCGACGCCGCTGCCCTATCTGCAGCAGGTGTCCGCGCAGAACTACGATCTCGCGCTGGACGTGGCCCTGCAAGCAGCCGGCAGTAACGCAGTGCAGAACATCTCGCAGACCAATTTCAAATACATGTACTGGTCGAGCGTGCAGCAGCTGATGCACCATGCCTCTTCCGGCTGCGCCATGAGCGTCGGTGACCTCCTGGGAAGCGGCACCATCTCCGGTCCCGAGAAGCATCAGCGCGGCAGCTTGCTGGAGATCAGCTGGAACGGCACCGAGCCTGTCGAGCTTGCTGGTGGCGTGAAGCGTACGTTCCTGGAAGACGGCGATTCCCTCGTCATGCGCGGCTGGTGCCAGGGCAACGGCTACCGTGTCGGCTTCGGCGAGGTCGAAGGCACGATCGTCGCGGCCGATTAGTCGCCCCATCCACCGTCGTCATTCCGGGCTCGCGCTACGCGCGCCCCGGAATGACGCGGGGAGAGCTCAGCGCTCCGCTGGCGGCACGTCCCTGACGCCCGCTACGAAGGCCGTGACATCCTCGGCCGCATATTTCAGATGAACGCGCTTGTCCGACGGCACTTGTTTCACCGTGCAGACGCCCGGCCGCCATTCGTGTCCGGGCCGGATCGGCCGCGGCGCGAAGCCGCCGCCACAGTTCGGGCAGACGTTGAACAGCCTGGTCGCGACGCAGTCGGCGCAGAAGGTGCATTCATAGGAGCAGATGCGCGCGTCCTGCGCTGATGGCGGCAGGTCCTTGTCGCAATATTCGCAGTTGGGCCGAAGCTGCAGCGCCATGGTCGTCTCGCAAGGTCAGGGAATATCGTAACTGTCGCAAAAGTGCTGGTGATATTGAAGGGCGCATTTCCCTCGATTTGCGCCGCGTGAGCTCATCCAGTCGACAACGAACCCAGCGGCAGCTTGGCGCTCTCCTTGAGGCGGTCGAGCACGATCGAGGAGCGGACATGCGCCACGCTCTGGTGCGGCATCAGCACGTTGTTGACGATGTCGGACAGGCTCTTGAGATCGCGCAGCACGACCTTGAGCAGATAGTCGGAATCCCCCGTCAGCGCGTACGCCTCCTGGATGTCGTCGACGCGGTTGACCAGCGCGCGAAACTTCTGCGCGTTGTCGGGCGAATGCGTCGCCAGGGTGATCTGGATGAAGGCGATCAGCTCGAAGCCCAGCGCCTGGCTGGCGAGCTGCGCCCGATAGCCCGCGATGACGCCGTCCTCCTCCAGCCGCATCCGCCGCCGCGAGCATTGCGACGCCGAGAGGCCGGCGAGATCGGCCAGCTCCTGGTTGGTGAGCCGGCCGTCGTCCTGCAGCGCGGCCAGGATGCGGAGATCGAAGCTGTCGACAGAAGTCATGCGTCATTACCTTAAATCGTGCACAGATCATGCATGATCCAGGGAAATTGACAATGGTTTGCATACTCCGTGCGCGGATTTCGGGAGATCATGGGCCAAGCCTGCCAAAGGAGCTGCCGCCATGGGTCCGTTTCCGCACGATGCGCCGCCTGCCACCGTCTCCGCCGACAACCCGATGGGCACCGACGGCTTCGAGTTCGTCGAATATGCCCACCCCGACGCGCATGAACTGCATGCCCTGTTCAAGCTGATGGGTTTCGCCGTGGTGGCGCGCCACAAGACCAAGGCGATCACGCTGTATCGCCAGGGCGACATCAACTATCTCGTCAACGAGGAGCCCGGCACTCACGGGCACGACTTCGTCGCCGCGCACGGCCCCTGCGCGCCGTCGATGGCGTTCCGTGTCGTCGATGCAAAGGTGGCCTATGCGCGGGCGATTGCGCTCGGCGCCGAACCAGCCGACCTGCCGGCATCGCAGAAGACGCTGGACGTGCCTGTCATCAAGGGCATCGGCGGCAGCCTGCTGTATCTCGTCGATCGCTATGGCGCCAAGGGCTCGGCCTACGATCTCGAATTCGAGTGGACCGGCGAGCGCAATCCGCGCCCAACCGGCTCCGGCCTCTATTACATCGATCACCTGACCCACAACGTGCATCGCGGCCGCATGGACGTCTGGACCGGCTTCTACGAAAAACTGTTCAACTTCCGCCAGATCCGCTTCTTCGATATCGAAGGCCGCGCCTCCGGCCTGTTCTCGCGCGCGCTGACCAGCCCCGACGGCAAGATCCGCATTCCCATCAATGAGGATGCCGGCGATTCCGGGCAGATCGAGGAGTATCTCAAGATTTATCGCGGCGAGGGCATCCAGCACATCGCCTGCGGCGCCCGCGACATCTACTTGACCGTCGAAGGCCTGCGCAGCGCCGGCCTGCCGTTCATGCCGTCGCCGCCGGACACCTATTTCGAGCGCATCGATGGAAGGCTGCCCAAGCATGGCGAGGACCTCGACCGCCTGAAGAGAAACGGCATCCTGATCGATGGCGAAGGAGTCGTCGCGGGCGGCCACACCAAGGTGCTGCTGCAGATCTTCTCGGCCAATGCGATCGGCCCGATCTTCTTCGAATTCATCCAGCGCAAGGGCGATGACGGTTTTGGCGAGGGCAACTTCAAGGCGCTGTTCGAATCGATCGAAGAGGACCAGATCCGCCGTGGCGTGCTGAAGGTGGAAGCGGCTGAGTAGGGCTCGTCACTGCGAGGAGCGCAGCGACAAAGCAATCCAGATTCCCGTCGGCATCCTGGATCGCGTCGCTTCGCTCGCGATGACGGCTTGATTGGAGGCAGGAATTCGCCAAACAACCAGTGTCGTCCCGGGCAAGCCCGGCGACGCGCCAGCGGCGTCGGGCGCCGACCCGGGACCCATACCGCGTGATGCATCGATGAGGCACGGCGGCAGATAGTCTTCGTCTCAGGACGGCTGGTGGTTATGGGTCCCCGCGTTCGCGGGGACGACACTGAGATTGAGGCGACGGCGTAGCCAACTCATTGAAATCGCAACAGTCGAGCAGCGCTCGATCGGCGCGGCTGCAGCGATCGAGCTTTACCGCCCTACCTGCCACGCACTCACGACAGCCCCAATCTCCACCACCTCCGGCTCCCGTATCGTCGACGGCGTGCGCGAAAACCGTGGTGCAGGCGCCGGTTGCGTCACGCCGTGACGCTCGACGAACACGCCGCGCGCGGCCATGTGGGCGTGCTGCGGGGCTTCGGACATGGTCAGCACCGGCGCGAAGCAGATGTCGGTGCCTTCCATGATCGCGCACCATTCCTCGCGCGTCTTGCTCTTGAACACGCTGACCAGCTTCTCCCTCAGCGCCGGCCATGCGCGCGGGTCCATCTGCGCGTCGAAGGCGGGATCGGAGAGGTCGGCGTGCTGGCGCAGCAGCGCGTAGAACTGCGGCTCGATCGAGCCGATCGAGATGAAGTTGCCGCAGGCACATTCGTAGACGCCATAGAAATGCGCGCCGCCGTCGAGGAAGTTGCGCTCGCGTCCCTCGGTCCAGCGGCCCATCGCCGTGAGGTCGAAGAACATCGCAAGCAGCGAGGCCGCGCCGTCGCACATCGCGGTGTCCACCACCTGGCCCTTGCCCGACTTCGACGCTTCGAGCAGCGCGGCGAGCACGCCGACGACGAGATAGAGCGCGCCGCCGCCGAAATCGCCGACCAGATTGAGCGGCGGCACCGGGCGCTCCTTCGGCCCGATCGCGGCCAGCGCGCCGGTGATCGAGATGTAGTTGATGTCGTGGCCGGCCGCCTGCGCCAGCGGTCCCTCCTGGCCCCAGCCGGTCATGCGGCCATAGACCAGTCTTGGATTGCGTGCGAGCACGACATCAGGGCCGAGGCCGAGCCGCTCCATCACGCCGGGACGGAAACCTTCGATCAGCGCGTCGGCGCCAGCGAGCAACTCAAGAACCTCAGCGATGACCTTCTTGTCCTTGAGATCGAGCTCGATGACCTTGCGGCCGCGGCCGGCGACCGATTTCATCGTCTTGCGTGCACCGACGCGATCGAGCGTGACGACCTCCGCGCCCATGTCCGCCAGCAGCATGCAGGCGAACGGTCCCGGTCCGATGCCGGCGAACTCGACGATGCGGAAGCCGGCGAGCGGTCCGGTGGCGCGGGTCTGAGTGTCTGGTGCGGGCTTGTCGAGCACGTCGTCATGTCCTTGATTCACGCGTCTTGTCGTATCGGCGTTTCCTGATGCGTGCGATTGTCCCGCTTGCATCAGGCCAACGCAAGCGCGCCGTATGCCGCAAAGCAAAACGGCGCGCATCGCTGCGCGCCGTTTGGAATTTGTTGTGCCGCTCCGCGGAATGATCCGCGTCGTGCACGCTAGCCGGCGGCTGCGACCGCGCGCTGCGCCATCACCTTCACCAGGTTGGCGCGGTAATCGGCAGAGCCGTGAATGTCGCTCAGCAGGCCGCTCGCGGAGACGCTGACGCCGTCGATCGCCGAGGCTGACCAGTTCGCCTTCAGTGCCGCTTCGATGGCCGAGACACGCATCACGCCGCTCTGCGACGCGCCGGTGGCGGCGACGCGGACATCGCCGCCCTTGGTCTTGGTGACGAACACGCCGGTCAGCGCGAAGCGCGACGCCGGGTGGCGCATCTTGGCGTAGCCGGCCTTATCGGGAACCGGGAACGCCACCTCGGTGATGATCTCGCCGTCCTCGAGCGCCGTCGTGAACAGGCCCTTGAAGAAATCATCGGCTGCAATCGACCGCTTGTTGGTCTTCACGGTGGCGCCGAGCGAGATCAGCGCCGCCGGGAAATCCGCGGCCGGATCGTTATTGGCGATCGAGCCGCCGATGGTGCCGCGGTGACGCACGGCAGGATCGCCGAGCACCGAGGTGAGATAGGAGATCGCGGGGATCGCCTTCTTCACGTCGGCATTGGTCATGATGTCGTAATAGGTCGTCGCCGCCTTGATCACGAGCGTATCGCCCGAAAGCTGCACGCCGATCAGGTCCTTGATCTTGCCGATGTCGATGACGTCAGACGGGCTGGCGAGGCGCTGCTTCATGACCGGAAGCAAGGTGTGGCCGCCGGCGAGGAACTTGGCTTCGCTGCCTTTGGCGAACAGCGCCGCCGCTTCGTCGACCGAGGAGGCGCGATGGTAGGTCGTCTCGTACATGAGAATCTCCCTGAATTTTTTATCGAGATCATTCCGGGGCCGCGCTCGCGCGCGCCCCGGAGCGATGATCAACCGTGGATCGCATGCCAGACGCGGTCAGGCGTCGCCGGCATTTCGAGCTTGTTGTTGCCGATCGCATCCGTGATCGCGTTGATCACGGCGGCGGATGCGCCGATCGCGCCGGCCTCGCCGCAGCCCTTCACGCCGAGCGGATTGCCCGGGCACAGGGTCGTGGTGTGGCTGAGCTTGAACGACGGCACGTCGTCGGCGCGCGGCATCGCGTAGTCCATGAAGGACGCGGTGATCGGCTGGCCGTTGCTGTCGTACATCGCGTGCTCGAGCAGCGCCTGGCCGATGCCCTGGACCAGACCGCCATGGACCTGGCCTTCGACGATCATCGGGTTGATCAGCCGGCCGAAATCGTCCGCCGCGACGAAGTTGACGAACGACGTCTTGCCGGTGGCCTCATCGACCTCGAGCTCGCAGATATAGGTGCCGGCCGGGAAGGTGAAGTTGGTCGGATCGTAGAAGGCGGTCTCCTTCAATCCGGGCTCCATGCCGTCCGGCAGGTTGTGCGCGGTGTAGGCGGCGAGCGCGACCATCGGCAGCGCGATCGACTTGTCGGTGCCGGTCACCTTGAACTCGCCGTTCTCGATGACGATGTCGCCTTCGGAGGCCTCGAGCGCATGGGCCGCGATCTTCTTGGCCTTGGCCTCGACCTTCTCCATCGCCTTCAGGATCGCGGTGAGACCGACGGCGGCCGAGCGCGAGCCGTAGGTGCCCATGCCGAACTGCACCTTGTCGGTGTCGCCATGGACGATCGAGACCTGGCTGATCGGCACGCCGAGGCGTTCGGCGATCAGCTGGCAGAAGGTGGTCTCGTGGCCCTGGCCGTGGCTGTGCGAACCCGTGAGCACCTCGATGGTGCCGACCGGATTGACGCGGATCTCAGCCGATTCCCACAGGCCGACGCCGGCCCCTAAGCTGCCCACCGCCTTCGACGGCGCGATGCCGCAGGCTTCGATGTAGCAGGAGAGGCCGAGGCCGCGCAGCTTGCCCTGCGCCTTGGCGGCCGCCTTGCGCGCCGGGAAGCCGGCATAGTCGATCGCCTTCATCGCCGAATCCAGCGAAGCGTTGAAGTCACCGGTGTCGTAGGCCATGATCACCGGGGTCTGGTGCGGGAACTGGGTGATGAAGTTCTTCCGCCTGAGATCGGCCGAATCCACCTTGAACTGGCGTGCCGCCGTCTCGATCAGCCGCTCGAGCAGATAGCTCGCTTCGGGTCGCCCCGCGCCTCTGTAGGCGTCGACCGGCGTGGTGTTGGTGTAGACGCCCATCACCTCGGCGTAGATCGCCGGGATATTGTACTGGCCCGACAGCAGGGTCGCGTACAGATAGGTCGGGACCGACGACGAGAACAGCGACATGTAGGCGCCGAAATTGGCGTGGGTCTTGACCCGCAGGCCAAGGATCTTGTGGTCGGCATCGAACGCCATCTCGGCCTTGGAAATGTGGTCGCGGCCGTGCGCGTCGGTCAGGAACGCCTCGGTGCGGTCGCCGGTCCATTTCACCGGACGGCCGACCTTCTTGGAGGCCCACAGCGCCACCATCTCCTCGGGATAGATGAAGATCTTGGAGCCGAAGCCGCCGCCGACGTCAGGCGCGATCACGCGCAGCTTATGCTCCGGGGCGATGTTGTAGAACGCCGACAGCACCAGGCGGGCGACGTGCGGGTTCTGCGAGGTCGTGTAGAGCGTGAAGTGCTCTTCGGCGGCGTCGTAATCGGCAACCGCCGCACGCGGCTCCATCGCGTTGGGGGCCAGCCGGTTGTTGGTGAGCTCGAGGCTCACGACATTGGCGGCCTTGGAGAAGGCGGCATTGACCGCGGCTTCGTCACCGATCGACCAGTCATAGACGACGTTGCCGGGGGCTTCCGGGTGCAGCTGTGGCGCGCCGGACTTCAGCGCGGAGGGCATGTCGGCGACCGCCGGCAACTCCTCATATTCGACCACGACCGCTTCGGCCGCGTCACGGGCGATGTTCTTGCTCTCGGCGATCACGACCGCGACGGCCTGGCCGACGAAGCGCACGGTCTCCGGCGCCATCGCCGGCCATGCGCCCATCTTCATCGGCGAGCCGTCCTTCGAGGTGATGGCCCAGCCGCAGATCAGATTGCCGACCTTGTCGTCGACGATCTGCTTGCCGGTCAAAACCGCGACCACGCCCGGCATCGCCTCGGCGGCCGAAGAGTCGATGCTCCTGACCTTGGCGTGCGCGTGCGGGCTGCGGACGAAATGGGCATGGGTCATGCCCAGCAGCTTGATGTCGTCGACGTAGCGGCCCTTGCCGGTGATGAAACGCTTGTCTTCCTTGCGGACGACGCTCGCGCCAATGCCTTCCATGCCCATGCGATCTCTCCCCTACCGGAGTTTTTGCTGTCCCGCCGCGGCCATCGCGCGTGGCGGTCTTGGTCTCGGTATGTGTTGAACTGGTAGCTGCGGCGGCCTTATTCGGCAGCCTGAGCGACCTTCATGCGTCCGGCGGCATCGAGAACGGCCTTGACGATGTTGTGATAGCCGGTGCAGCGGCAGATGTTGCCTTCCAGCTCCTCACGCACGGTGGCCTCGTCGAGCTCGCCTCCGTGGCGGTGCACAATATCGATGGCCGACATGATCATGCCCGGCGTGCAATAGCCGCATTGCAGGCCGTGATTGTCGCGAAACGCCGCCTGCATCGGGTGCAGTTCGTCGCCCTTGGCAATGCCTTCGATGGTGGTGACGTTGGCGCCGGCGGCCTGGGCGGCCAGCACGGTGCAGGATTTCACGGAGCGGCCGTCGATGTGGACGACGCAGGCGCCGCATTGGCTGGTATCACAGCCGACATGGGTGCCGGTAAGATTCAGATGATCCCGCAGGAGGTGAACGAGCAGGGTGCGATCCTCGACCTCAGCCGAGACCGCCTTGCCGTTCACCGTCAGTTTGACTGTCGACACGAGTAACCTCCCGATGAATTGTTCTTATTCTGATTAGAAACAGCGCCCCCAGGACTTTGCAACTCGAATTTTCGTCTCCGATGTCATTGCGACGTCTTGGCGAGGTCTTGCGCCGGGGCATCGGCGATTCGGTCGCATGTGGCGCCGGCGCGTGCGGGGCATGGTCGGCGTGTCGAAGTCGGACTGTATGCCGATGCTGCCCATTTACTGGCTCTTAGCCATTGTGACGTAGTTTTGATCACGCTCTGGTGCTTTGCATCCGGGCTGGACGGCTCTGGTCATATCAAGAATGGCGTGTCGGGGGTGGGAATGTCTGCGCATTTGGCGCCGCAGTCGCGGCGTGGCAATTTTCTGACCCTGCGCTTCCGCGCCAAAATCTTTCTCGGCTTTGCCGTGGTGCTGGCGATTTCCGCCGCCAGCATCGGCTTCGCCTATGTCGGTTTCGAGCAGGTGGCGGCCGCCGTCGCATCCTATCGGGTCAGCGTCGCGGAGGCCGACACGGCCCGCAATATCGACCGCGAGCTCGTCTCCTATCAGGCGCTCGCCCGCTATTTTGCGCTCACCGGAAAACCCGAGGACGAGGCGGCCGCGACGGCGGCGCAACAGTCGCTGCAGGCGGCGATCGACAAATCGCTGGCGGCGACCCGCGCGCCGGAGCGACGGGCGCAGCTCGGCAAGCTGCAGGCGCAGTTTCAGACCTTCGCCAAGATCTTTTCCGACGTCGTCGGCCTGACCCGCGACAATACGAAGCTGGCGACCGACCAGATCGGCATCATCGGCAACAAGATCCGCTACAAGTTCGACGACCTGGCCGACACGGCGGCGCTGGCGGGGCTGTCCAGCGTGCAAACCACGGCCAAGGATCTGACCGGCCAGTATCTGACCGCCTCGGCCCTGATCGGCACCTTCATTGCGAAGCCTGATCCGAAGACCGCGGACGGCGCGATTGCCAGGACGCGTTTCCTGGAGACGTCGCTGGTCACGATCTACGCCAATGACGAGAAGGTGACGCAGCGCGTCGCTGAGCTGGGCGACCTCATCAAGCAGTACCGTGCCGCCTTCATCAAGTTTTCGGACAATTCCAAGGCGCTGGCGAAGCTGGTGCAGGACATGGGCACCGCCGCGACCGAGATCCTCGGCCTGTCGAACGGGCTGAGGTCCGACCTCGCGGCGGATCAGCAGCGCATCGAAGCCTCCAGCAATGCCACCATCGCCGAGATCGAACGGCTGATCGCGATCCTCGCCGTCGGCGGCCTCGCGCTCGGTGCCGCGCTGGCGCTGATGCTCGGCAACGGTATTTCCAAGCCGATGATCACGATGTGCAAGGCGATGCGCGAGCTCGCTTCCGGCAATTTCGATGTCCGGCTGCCGGGTCTCGGGCGTGCCGATGAGATCGGCGAGATGGCGGCCGCCGTCGAGGAGTTCAAGGTGCAGGCGGTGGCCAAGGCGGAGCGCGACGCCGCGACGCAGGACGCCCAGAACAAGGCCGCCGTGGCGTCGCGCCGGGCCGAGTTGATCCGTTTCGCCGACGAGTTCGAGACCGCCGTCGGCTCGATCGTGTCCAACGTCTCGACCTCGGCCGAGCAGCTCGAGCAGGCCGCCTCGACGCTGACCCGCACCGCGGAGACCACGCAGTCACTGGCGAGCCGCGTCAGCGGCACCTCCGACCAGGCCACGAGCCGCATCCACTCGGTGGCGAGCGCGACCGACGAGCTGTCGGCCTCGGTGAACGAGATCGGCCGTCAGGTCCGCGAGTCCAACCGCATCGCCGAATCGGCTGTCGCCCAGGCCGAGGAGACCGATGGCCGCATCGGCAAGCTGTCGCGCGCGGCGCAGGAGATCGGCGACGTCGTCAAACTGATCACCGCCATCGCCGAGCAGACCAACCTGCTGGCGCTGAACGCCACCATCGAGGCGGCGCGTGCCGGCGATGCCGGCCGCGGCTTCGCGGTGGTGGCTTCCGAGGTCAAGTCGCTGGCCGAGCAGACCGCCAAGGCGACCGACGACATCTCCAACCACATCTCCGGCATGCAGGCGGCGACCCAGGAATCGGTGACCGCGATCAAGCAGATCGGCGGCACCATTGGCCAGATCTCGGCCATCGCCTCGTCGATCGCCACTGCCGTCGAGCAGCAGGGCGGCGCGACCCAGGAGATCGCCAGGAACGTGCAGAGCGTCGCCGCGGGCACGCAGGAGGCCGCTTCCGACCTCACGCAGGTCAATCGCGGCGCGACCCAGACCGGCCAGGCCTCGGAGGAGGTGCTGCGCTCGGCCAAGTCGCTGTCCTCGGAGAGCGGCCGGCTGCGCGAAGAACTCAACCGCTTCATGGCCAACATTCGCGCGGCGTAGGGTTCGCGCAGGCTCGCTGCTCACGATCTATTCTGGCCGATGTTGGGCGAGCGGCAGGGTCATACGCCACTGTCATCCCCGCGTACGCGGGGATCCATACGCCGCGGCGGTCGTGTGGCGGGCGGTAGCAATCGCGTGCCCCGATCGCGCATCACGCGGTATGGATCCCGGGTCGCGCTCGCTTGCCCGGGACGACACCCGAGATTCTGGCGCCAACCCGGGAAAACGAGCTCTCTATGCACCGGGCGTTGCGTGGCGAAGTTTCGCCGCCCCGCTGCGGGAACCCCCCGCCTGACGGGACGTTGAGTCGCAGCGGCAGGACATCGCTGCCGCATTTGCTCCAACCTTCTCGGTCTAGCATGCGGTGCGACCCGCGCCGTCGCAGTGGGATTCCATGGCACCCCGGCAGGCATCCTTTCCTCATCTCCGCGTCATCACCTCCGCGGCACATTCCGGCGAGCCGGCGCAGGAGACTGGCGACCGGGACCGCATCATCGAAACCAACATTCCCGCCCGGCTCGACGATCTCCGCTGGAGTGCCTTCCACACCCGCGTCGTGCTTGCGCTCGGCATCACCTGGGTGCTCGACGGGCTCGAGGTGACACTCGCCGGCGCCCTGTCCGGCGCGCTGAAGCAGAGCCCGGCGCTGCACTTCTCCAACCTCGACATCGGCCTTGCCAACAGCGCCTATCTCGCCGGCGCCGTGATCGGCGCGCTCGGCTTCGGCTGGCTGACCGACCGCATCGGCCGCAGAAAGCTGTTCTTCATCACGCTCGCGCTCTACCTGTCCGCCACCGCCGCGACCGCGCTGTCCTGGAACATCGCGACCTACGCGCTGTTTCGCTTTCTCACCGGCGCCGGCATCGGCGGCGAATACACCGCGATCAACTCGACGATTCAGGAGCTGGTGCCCGCGCGCTATCGCGGCTGGACCGATCTCCTGATCAACGGCAGCTTCTGGCTCGGCGCCGCACTCGGCGCCGCCGGCGCCATCGTGCTGCTCGATCCGGACGTCACCGGCCCCGATGTCGGCTGGCGGCTGGCTTACGGGATCGGCGCCTGTCTCGGCCTCGTCGTGCTGGTTATGCGGATGTGGATTCCAGAAAGTCCTCGTTGGCTGATGATTCACGGCCACCCCGAAGAGGCGCATCGGATCGTCACCGAGATCGAACGCGACGTCACCGGCCACGACCGCGCGGCGCGCGCGAAGGAGTTGCCGACTATGCGGCTACGGATGCGTAGCCACACGCCGTTACGAGAGGTCGCGCACACGCTGTTCTCGGTCTATCGCCAGCGCTCGCTCGTCGGGCTGACACTGATGACCGCGCAGGCGTTCTTCTATAACGCGATCTTCTTTACCTTCGCGCTGGTGCTGACCGATTTCTACGGCATCAAGTCCGATCATGTCGGCTGGTACATCCTGCCGTTCGCCGCCGGCAACGTGTTGGGCCCGCTGCTGCTGGGACGGCTGTTCGATACGCTCGGCCGCCGCGCGATGATCACCTTCACCTATGGCGTCTCCGGCGTGCTGCTCGCGCTGACCGGCTATCTTTTTTCGATCGGCGTGCTCAGCGTGGAGACGCAGACCGCGGCCTGGATGGTGATCTTCTTCTTCGCATCGCCGGCCGCGAGCGCGGCCTATCTCACGGTGTCGGAGAATTTTCCGCTCGAAGTGCGCGCGCTCGCGATCGCGCTGTTCTATGCTATCGGCACTGGCATCGGCGGCGTCGCCGGACCTGCGCTGTTCGGCGCGCTGCTCGACAGCGGCGCGCGCGGTGCCGTGTTCGGCGGCTATCTGTTCGGCGCGGCGCTGATGGTGGTGGCCGCGCTCGTCGCCTGGCGTTATGCCGTCGCGGCCGAGCGCAAATCGCTCGAAGACGTGGCGCGTCCGCTCGCCGTCATGGAGTAGGCTATGATGTCTGACAATTCACAACTGATAGCGACGCGCATGACCACGTCACCCGATCAGCCTCCCGAGATCGTTCCCGCGCCCGCGAGCCTGGTGCCGCATTTGCGCGAGGTCGCGATCCTGCTCGACATCGACGGCACCTTGCTCGATCTCGCGCCGACGCCGCGCGAAGTGTGGGTGCCGCCGGGGCTGGCCGAGACGTTGAATGCCCTGCTGCAACGAACCTCCGGCGCGCTGGCGCTGGTGTCCGGCCGCTCGCTCAACGACATCGACCTCATCTTCGCGCCGGAGGTCTATCCCGCCGTCGGCGGTCATGGCGCGGAGATGCGGCTTGCCGGGGGCAGCGAAGCCGATGCCATCCAGGCGCCGCCGATGGACAAGGAGCTCAAGCGCAGGCTTGCGGCGATCGCGAAGCTCAGCCCGGGTATTCTGCTCGAAGACAAAGGCTATTCGCTGGCGTTGCATTATCGCCTCGCGCCGCAGGCCGAGAAGGCGATCTACGAAGAAGTGTCGCGCATTCGCGCTGAGCTGCCTGGCGCGCCGATCGAGGTGCTGCCCGGCAAATGCGTCTGCGAGATCAAGCATGCCGGCTTCACCAAGGCGAGCGGCGTGCGCGAGCTGATGCGGCATGCGCCGTTCCAGGGACGCAAGCCGTTCTTCATCGGCGATGACGTCACGGATGAGTCGGTGTTTGCCATCATGCCCGATTTCGCCGGCCTGTCGTTCTCCGTCGGCCGCCGCGCGCTCGGTGTCGACGGGCATTTCGACGCACCAGACGACGTGCGCGCGTTCCTGGCGCGTCTCGCGGACGGCGGAACTAATTCAGCGTCGTCGCGCTGATGCTTGTCTTTCCTGTGTAGTTCCAATTGCTAGTTCCATGTGGAACGCATTCTCACCTTTCGCGCTACCTTCTCCTTAGAAATGCTCTGAGATGATCGGCGCTGTGATTACATCGCGCCGCCGCCTGAATTTGGTTTCAATTGGTTGAAAGGGTGGCCGGGAACCATATTGATGAACAGCTGTTAACTGGCATGACCAACAGGAGGGGAGCTGTGAACCTCGTCGTGGTTTCGAATCGGGTGGCACGTGGCAAGGCCAACGAGCCAATGACCGGCGGACTTGCGGCAGCTCTGCTGCCCGTTGTGGAAAATTCTGGGGCAGTTTGGGTGGGTTCCTCGGGCCGTTTGCGTGATGGCGCGCAGATGGAACCGATAGCACAGATCGAACAGATCGGCGCCGGAGCGCTGGCGCTGTTGGATTTGCCGGCCGCACATTATGCCGGCTACTATGAAGGCTTCGCCAACTCCGCGCTGTGGCCGGCGCTGCATTCGCGCAGCGACCTGATTCGCGTCTCACACGACGACTACAACTCCTATCGTGAGGTCAACGCGTTCGTCGCGCGCGCGCTGCTGCGCTTCCAGAAGCCTGATACGCTGTTCTGGGTTCAAGACTATCACTTCCTATCGCTCGGCGCGGAGCTGCGGACGCTCGGCGTGAAGAGCCCGATCGGCTTCTTCCTGCACACGCCATGGCCCGCGCGCAGCGTCATCGACAGCGTGCCGAATCATCGTGATCTCGTGAATGCGATGCTCGCCTACGATCTGATCGGCTTTCAGACCGAGGACGATCGCGAGAACTTCAGCGCCTGCATCCGCGCCGATCTCTGCCTCCAGGTGCGCGACGGCATCGTCAAATCGCGCCATGGCCGCACGCGTCTCGCGGTCTTTCCGATCGGCATCGATGCCGACAAGTTCGCAGCATCCGCGGCGAAGGCGGCATCGCATCCGGACGTGTCGCGGCTGCGCCGCAGCCTGCATGGCGAGAAGCTCGCCATCGGCGTCGACCGGCTCGATTATTCCAAGGGCCTGGTCAACCGCATCAATGCCTTCGATCGCATGTGGACGATGCATCCGACGCTGTTGCGCGCTGCGTCGCTGTTGCAGATCGCGACGCCGTCACGCGAATCGATCGAGGCCTATGGCAACCTGCAGAGCGAGGTCGCGCGTCTCGTCAGCGACGTCAATGGCCGCCATGGCGAGGCCGACTGGACGCCGATCCGCTATCTCAACAAGGGTTACGGCCAGGGCGTGTTGGCCGGTCTCTATCGCAGCGCGCAGGTCGGCGTCGTCACGCCGCTGCACGACGGCATGAACCTGGTCGCAAAGGAATATGTCGCCGCGCAGAACCCGGTCGATCCCGGCGTGCTGGTGCTGTCGAAATTCGCCGGCGCCGCCAACGAGCTCGATTCCGCGCTGATCGTCAATCCACACGACATCGACCGTATGGCACGCACCATCGCGACGGCCCTGTCGATGCCGCTGAACGAGCGTCGCATGCGCTATGAGATCATGATGGCGAAGCTGCGCCGTCATTCGATCCAGCAATGGTTCGCGGACTTTATCGAGGTGCTGCAGGACAACGAGGCTCAGGAGGCCGGCGAGAGCGAACCTCTGCCGGCGGCGCCGGCGGGATTCCACACCAGCCGTCTTGTGACATCGAGCTTCCGTTATCACTGACGCCTGTCGAGTTGCCGGAGGCGCAGCAGTTCCTCAGTGGCAGTAGGAGACGCCCTCGAGCACGGCGCAGCGCAGCTTGTTCGGTGAGCTCGGATTGTCCATCGGCACCATGCCCTTGCCCTGGCCGACGAACACGCCGGGCCCGACCACCACGGACGCCTTGTTGCCAACGATGACGGAGGGATGCGGCTTCAGGCTGGATTTGGTCCCGTCCGGCCACAGGATCGCGTCACCCTGCCAGATCCCCTTGCGGCCGTCGTCGCAGGTCACGTCGACGCCCTGCTTGGTGCATTGATCCGCCCGCGCCCCCACGGTGGCCGCAATGCTGAACACCGCCGTCAACAGCATGGCGAGACGGGCAGGGGTCAATGACGGCATGGCTGGGTCCTCCTGGGCAGCCCGGACCGGGAGGCTGCAAATCAGTGGTCGTGCCATCCGCCCAGCCGGTTCACGGCGGGCCAGCCGGGCGGCGGCGGCCCCCGATCGAGCCCGTAACCAGGGCGGATTGATGATTTTTATCAGCGATTTGGGGGAAATTTGCCGCCGAAGCCCCCGCTCGGCTTGCAAAACGCCGCCGACCCCGCCAAGAGAGGGCCTCCGGAGAGATGGCCGAGTGGCTTAAGGCGCACGCTTGGAAAGCGTGTGTGCGGGAAACCGTACCGTGGGTTCGAATCCCACTCTCTCCGCCATCCCAGCGTTCGCATCTGTTCGCTGCCGTCCGCCAACCCCCTGAAAAATCGCCGCAATTTTCGTGCTTGATGCCTTTCGGCGTCCGCGTCGGTTCGCCCCAGAACGTGGGTAAACGCGTGCAGGACGTGGGTAGCATCGTGGGTAAGGCTGCGAGGCAAAGATGGCGCATCTGGTGGGCCGCCTGACGGCACTGAAGGTGACGAAGGTCAAGAAGCCTGGCATGTACGCCGATGGCGCTGGCCTCTATCTGCAGGTCACAGGCGACGGCGAAAAAACGCCCGCCAAATCCTGGATCTTCCGCTTCACCCTTCGCGGCCGCTCCCGCGAAATGGGCCTTGGCTCCTTCTCGATCTTTGGGTTGGGCGAAGCGCGGGCGAAGGCGGCCGAGTATCGACGGCAGGTCTACGAAGGCATCGATCCGATCGAGGCGCGACGAGCGCAGCGCGCCCAAGCTGCGCTGAAGGCCGCCGCCGCGCTAACCTTCAAGGAGTGTACCAAGCAGTATCTCGCGGCTCACAGCGCGGGATGGCGCAACGCCAAGCACGCGGCGCAATGGAGCTCGACGCTGAAGACATATGCCGAGCCGGTCATTGGTTCGCTCTCGGTCCACAGCATCGACACCGCGCTGGTGATGAAAATCATCGAGCCGTTGTGGTCGAAGAAGCCGGAAACAGCTTCGCGGCTACGAGGCCGGATTGAAGCCGTGCTTGATTGGGCGACAGTGCGCGGCTTTCGGCGGGGCGAAAATCCGGCTCGTTGGCGCGGCCATCTCGACAAGCTGCTGCCCGCACGTGCCAAGGTGCGCAAGGTCAAGCACCACGCCGCCTTGCCCTACGATGAACTGCCAGCATTAATGGCGGCCTTGCGCGCGCAAGAGGGCGTCGCGGCGCGCGCGCTCGAGTTTTTGATCCTTACGGCGGCCCGTACCGGCGAGGTGATCGGTGCGCGACAGGACGAAATCAGGGACAAGGTCTGGACGGTGCCGGCGGGACGCATGAAAGCCTCCAAGGAGCATCGCGTTCCGCTGTCGGCAGCTGCGCTCGCTGTCATCGACGCGCTGCGGAAGGAGCCGGGCGGGGCATATACGTTTCCAGGGGCCAAGCACGACAAGCCGCTCAGCAATATGGCCATGCTAGCTTTGCTCGACCGTATGGGACGATCGGATCTAACGGCGCACGGCTTTCGCTCGACGTTCCGGGACTGGGCCGCCGAGTGCACTGACTATCCGAATGAAGTGGTCGAGATGGCACTCGCCCACACGATCAGTAGCAAGGTGGAAGCCGCTTACAGGCGAGGCGATCTATTCGAGAAGCGTAGAGCGCTGATGTCCGATTGGGCGACGTTCTGCGCGTCGAGCGGAGTCGCGGATCAAAAGATGTTCTCGATCCGCGCATGAACTTTCCAATCGCCTGCCTAGCTGCGCAACCTTCGTCCTCGACGACACTACCGTGGCCTAGACCAGCAGGGCGGATATCCATTTTAGCGGCCCGATGCACGGGACTCCTGGCGCGGCGCCTTTATGCGACGCGCTTAAGCTCGCCCTTAGAAGCTTCAATTAGCTCCAGTCGTAGGGGCCTGCAGCTGCCCCGATCGCATTCGCCGGCGTTAGACTATGACTATGACAATTGCCGCGCGCGTAGATTACCGGCTACGGAGCGCCTTTGATCGACCGCGAGGCGGGAGCTCGCAGACCAGTAAGGCACCCTAAGCTTCTTGAGAAATTGGCAATCGCACGCCGGCAACATTGCAGATTGCATCGATCAGGAGCCGAACTGCTCGGGCATCCCACTCCAGGTGCTCGATAGGCACATCCCAATACTCTGACACTACGTAGGCTGTATGGCGGGCCTTTATGCCTAGACCTACGATCGTCAGCGCCGGTGCAGCCATGATAGCTCGCTCAATAGGCGCCAAGCGAGCCAGGATCGCTTCGACCTTCTGCGTTCGGCTGGCCTCGTCCGAGCGGGCGTGCTCCGCGTCTCGGGGCTCCCGATTATCAACGTGCTGGGACTCTAACGCGGAGATCTCTGACAGCAGCGTGACGAAGGTCGTGTCTAACTGGACAAGGGCAAAATCGGGCTCAAGCTGTTCAGCTGGGTCCGTTGGATCTGCTGGAAGCTCACTACGTAGCTCCAACTCCTTCGCTCTCAGAGCGGCCGTTGGATCCATCAACTGCCCCGACGGTACGTTGCCCATTTGCCCTCGGTCCTGATTCAATGAAGTTGCATTTTCCCTTCACGGTGTGCGCCGGAGGCGGCGCCGCAGCCACGCAGCGCGGGAAGATCGGCACTCCCACTGAGAATGGTGAAAAGGAAATAGGGTCGAGCCCGTAGAATACCGAATTTATAGGTATCTGAAAAGTCGTTTTATGTCTCTGGCCCCCCTCGGGAGCCCGGGATGCCAAAATCGGTGACATCACCACTGCAGAAAAAGCTTGCCGCCATGCTGGTCGAGCACAGAAAGGCTGCAGGGTTGAGACAGGTCGATCTCGCTGAAAAGATGGGTGTCTATCAGTCCTGGGTGACCCACATGGAATCTGGCCAGCGTCGGATTGACGTCGTCGAGCTAATCGAGCTGGGGAAGATCCTGGGGTTCGACCCGGTTGACGTCGTCAGGAAATTGAGCCGCAAGTAGGCTCTACACGCCCAGTCGCGCTCCTGAGCGCCAAACGTTCGAATCATTCCGGGCGCGCCATTTAATTCAAGCACTTGGCCAGAATCGCCGTTGCTACCCACTTAGCCCCGATGAATTTAGGTCCGGCCCGTCGTCGAAACCCGCGCAAAGCCTTTTCACAATCGTCAGAACTTGTTGCGTTTTAATTTTCTAAATTGTAACTTGCATTGTATGCAACTCTAGAGATTGGTGGCGAAAGTGGCTATTAGCCCGCTCGAGAAACCCCTGGACTGCGATGCTATTCTCGCGACGCCGAGGGATATTACTGTTGATAATTGGAGTTGGCGAGAAACACTTGCTTGGTTGCAAACACTGGACGAGAAGAATTGGGAGGAGAGTGGCAAGAGCGGAGCTGGAACGCTCGACTTCTTAGGTGGATCGTATTCTGAGTTTGATAAGAAGCGCCGCGCTCTACTATCGACGAATAACTACAATTATGATGCAACTGCTACCAGGCAGTTGCTGATTCAGAAAACAAATCCTCAGGTGTTTGAACAGTGGGGCAACTGTGTCCAAGCACAGCTTAGCCAAGGTGGCATCATCTGCTATCTGGAAGATATTAGGGAGAAAGCCGGCACGCTTGTAGTTCAGTGGAGAACTGCTCCAGGTTTGAAAGAACTGCGAGACGTCCAGGTCATCTGTGATGGCGGCCAGATTGAACGCTCTTTCAAACAGGGCGCCTCGATTGACGGCACCAAGCGTCTGCTTATCACTCGTGAATCGTCTAAAGATCTCAGGGGTATAGTAAATGGCGTCGCCGGAAACTCAGGAGATTATTCCGCCTCCTTTTTCTTCCCCGCAGTTGATAAGACCACGACCAAGTTGATATCCGAATCGAAAGGTAAGTACTCTGATCGAGTTCACGTTAACGTAGGCCCCTACGATAAACCGTCTACAATTGCAGTTCGAGTAGATGGCCGTTCCGAGTACGAGAGTCCGGGCGATCCATGGTTTAGAGTCGACTTAATCGCACCGGGGCGTTCCATTGTCGGACCAACATATAAGTTCAAGGCACGGGAGGAAAGTTCCCAATCGCATTCCATGTTCTATTTTCTGCCGGCCGGCGCAATCGCCGAGTTTAGTGGCGAAATGCACAATGAGCACGCGGTGTCGTTAGGGATGTCAATTGAAGCAAGAGTCACCTTAACCAACTAAGCTGGACATTGTTCTTACGGCGGAATCAGTGCCGCCACGAAATTGTCCGGAGCTGTTTCGCGACGCCTGCCTGCCGCATCGATTTTTAAGGGCTCCGTCCCCAAGGAACGAATACGTCCCGATCAGCGTCGCGACGGGCTTCGAGATCCCGTATAAGGCACGCTTAATCTTCGCACTCGCGTTCGAAACGATCTACGCTTCAGGAGATGATCGTGGGCCCTCACCTGATGGCCCCAATCAAAATGGGAGCTTGCATGCGGATAACCAGAGGCCTTTTCCGTTTGTGGGTGGTCGCTTCGGTGCTGTGGATCGCTTCTGTCGCGTTCATCACGTGGCAGAGGTGGCCCATTGATGACTGGACCGTCGTGAAAGTGGAGCCGTTTGACCCTGATGAGTATCTGAAGAATACGGCTAAGCCTCGGCCTGAAAGCACGCCTATGCCTAGCTGGTCAATTGAGAGCGAAATGCCGTCTGCGAAGACGCGATTCAACTCCTCGAAGCTGTTCGGTGTTGAGAAGCAGGCGTACTCTTCCAAGGCAGCCCTTGAGGCAGAGCGGCATGACGCTCTTAGGACGGGAGCCGCAGTCGGCATCACGCCCCCGGTGGCCGTGCTCATGCTAGGAATGTCTCTGATATGAGTCATCCGAGGTTTCCGATCTGAAGCGACTTGAGGAGAACTTGACTGATCCATTCCACCCCGAGCACCCGCGAACGCCAGCGCAAGCGTCATCGGCGTTCGGGGGGGCGCGACGCACGCCTGCGGCTGCGGCAGCCTTGATCCTAATCTCATTGGTGGTTCTAGCGCAGCCTTGTACGTGCCATTGATCTCGCGTTATTAATCAATCTGGAGGGGCGTCGCCCTCTTGCACGCCGGGGTAAAGCGCCGGCAGAGCGCCGGTGCCGATGGGAGTGCGACAGCTCCCGCAATATATCCTTGTCTCCTTGGGAAGCAGGAGCCGAGGCGGTGGTTCCGCAGTCAGGACCGAAGCGGCGGAGCCGGGCGCGACAGCACCCGCCTTTTCGGTCCGAGGCCGGGCCGGTTCACTGCCATCGCAGCAAGAGGACATGCGGCCTGACGTCCTGGCCGAAGCTGGGCAATCACCGACTTCGCCAGGCTTCATCTAGCTCGCCCTTCGAAGGCCATCCGGCTGGATCTGCGATCCAGCGGTTGATGTCCGATTCATGCCAGCCGCTCCCGTTGGTGCTGATCCTGAGCTGAGCCGGAAACGTGCCCTCGGCGATCTTGCGGTAGATGGTGGAACGGGACAGCCCGGTCCTGGCGAGGACGGTTTTCAGACGGATGATACGATCTGGTTCGTGCACGGTCGCGGTGCCTCCTGCTGGCTGTTTCTGACAGCTGCTGAGCAGAGGGGCAGGCATCTGCCGGGCGTGCAATTGGGTTTTCGACTTGTCGTTGCTTGGCGTCCAAACGGCGGCAGACAGGCGGTATCAACGTTCAAGCCCTCGGTCTCTTCCAAAGCCGATACCGCGGGTGAAGGCCAACTCCTGACCGAGCCGGCGGCCTGATTCGAACGAGATACCGAGCTCCCGCTTGCGATTGGCGAGGATGGATTCTAGTTGCGGATCGCGTTCAAGGCTTTTGGCCATGTCGCCCATCGCCGAACGTGTGGCCTTGTAGCCGGACATGTCACCGGCCTGATACTGGCGCTGGCTGGTGTGATCGAGCTTCTGCCAGCGTTCCACGAAGTGATCGGCGCGGCGGCTCGGATCGGTGCTAAGTTCGGTCTCGAGCTGGAGCGCGCGGACGGCGCGGCTGACCTGGCCGCCAGCCGCTTCGCGTGCCAGTTCCGGGTTCTTCCTGTAGGCGGCTTCGGCATCACGCGGACCAAAGGGCCGCACTTCTTCGAAGGCTTGGCGAGCCGTCTGTAGTTCTTTCACTTGCGCAGGATTGGTCGCGCCGCCCTTCTCCTGCGCTGTGAGGATGGTATCCACGGCGCGGGCATGGCGGACGAGTGCTCGCGTGCGCAGGCGACGCAATTCCTCGCGCGGGTCCTTCGCCGCCTGCCTTTCCGGTGCCTCGATGTCGCGCCGGTCGGCTCCCGTACGCCCCGTTTCCCTTTCCGGCGATGCTTGCTCCGGCCTGCGTCCACTATCCGGCCCGGGGGCATCTGTAGGCGAACGCAGGCCATCAAACATCTCGCGCAGCTTCTGCGGCACGATCTTGCGCACGATCTCGGCAACGCGCTCGCGGAACGTGATCCCGCGCCGTTCGGCATAGCTCTGGACCGCATCGGATAAGTCGTACTCCGAGGCCATGTCCTTGGCGCGATCGCGCGACAGGGTACGGGCGAGCCGGTCCGCATTGGCAAAATCGTCGCGGCCATAATGCAGGTCCACCCCATCGCGGTGCCGCGACAGGGCGACATAGCTGCTGTGGGCGTCCATGCCGGGCGTCACCAGGACATGGACGCGGTCGACAGTCATACCCTGCGCCTTGTGGATTGTCGCGGCATAGCCATGGTCGATCCGGTTGTAATCCTTGAGGTCGAAACGCACGGATCGGCCATCGTCGGTCTGCACGGCCATGGATTGCGCGCTGACCTGCGCGATGGTTCCGAGCGTGCCGTTCTTGACGCCAAGACCGCGCTCGTTCTGCAGGAACATGACGCGATCTCCGCTGGCGAAGGCTCTCGCGCCGCGCTCGACCGTCACCCCCACCTCATCGCCCAGATCACCTACAGCCCGCATCCGCTCGCGTGCTACCTCGTTGAGGTCCCGAACTTGGTCGTTGGTGTGGGTGAGAATGATCCGGCTGCGATCGGGCGAGGCCTGCCGGTCGCGGTCCCAGCGCTCGATCAGATCGCCGCGCGCCCGTTCGCGGCTCGGGGCCTCGTGCACCATGCCGTGGGTGCGGTAAGCTCCGAGCGCCTGGCCCACTTTGCCGGTTGCCAGATCGCGCGTGGCCTCGCGCTGCCAGTCCTGGCGCTGGCGGCGCACCTCTCCGATTTCCGCGCCGCCGTGGCGCTCATGGATGGAGCGGAACGCCGCGCCCGCCTCGATGGCCTGTAATTGTTGCGGATCGCCGACCAGCACCACCTTCGCGCCGGCCTCGGCAGCATGCGACAGCACGCGCTCAAGCTGGCGCGTGCCGACCATGCCCGCCTCGTCGATCACCAGCACATCACTGGATCTGAGCTGATCACGGCCTTGTTCCCAGCCATGCTCCAGGCTGGCGATCGTGCGCGACGCAATGCCCGATCCGCCTCCGAGGTTTTCTGCGGCAATGCCGGACAGCGCCGCGCCCCGAACCTCGAAGCCGGCTGCCTCCCAGGCGTCCCGCGCTACCCCCAGCATCGCGCTCTTTCCCGTCCCGGCATGGCCGAGAACGACGCTGAGACCGCGTCCGTTCGTGACATGCGCCAGCGCCCCGGCCTGCTCGGACGACAGCAACAGGCCGCGCGCTTCCGCTCGCGCCAAAGCGGCCTGGCAATCCGCGTCGCGGACCTCATGGCGCTCGCGGTCCGCCATCAATTCAGCGGCACGGTGCAGGCGCCGTTCTGCCTCGACCATGCCGCGGGTGGTGAACCGATCCTCGCCGCGGGCGTCCTTGCCGAGTTCGACCAGATCTGGCGCTCCCCGCATCGCGCCCATGACCTCGTTGAACTGGTCGAGCCCGTCACTGTGCCGATGCGCGAACTTTGCCAGGTCTCGGCGCGTGAAGGTCGATTGCTGCTGGGTGATAGCGTCCAGGCCGATAGAGGGATCGGCGATGATCCGCGCGCCGTTGTTGCGCGCTATCTCGCGGTGCATCTCGGCCCGGTCGGCCTCAGCCCCTTCGCCTGCGGCGTCCCGACCCTCGATGCGTTTCGCCGGTGCGCCGATCTGGCTTTGCGGCTCGAGCGCAATACCCTGGTCTTTCAGGCTGCGATGATCGATCCGCGCGTCGATGTCGAGTTCGGCCAGACGCTCATTGGCGAGCTCCGCCCAGCGTTTGCGCCATCGCTCGACCATCTCGGTGCGATTCCAATCCCGGACCTTCTGGCCAAACCCGTTCTCGTCGACCGCGCGCATCGTCAGCATGACATGGGCATGGGGCTTGGGCATGCCGTCCTCGGTCCTGTCCCAATGCACATTGAGGTCGGCGATCATGCCGAGACCCACGAACTCGCCGCGAACGAAGTCGCGGGCCAGCTCGATCCCCTGTGTCTCGGTCAGTTCTCGCGGAAGCGCGAACTCGACCTCACGGGCCAGCTGGGCATCTTTTCGGACTTCGAATGACTCGACAGCATTCCACAGCCGCTCGCGGTCGCGCCAGGCTTCCGGCGCGTTCTCCGGCAGCATCACCTCGCAATGGACGACGCCGCGCTTGGCGGAAAAATCCTGCTCCCGGCCGAGCCGCTCGTCGCGCAGCCGCGAGCCCGAGCGGTAGGCCGCCGATGCCACCGCACTGCTCCCAGCCTTCCGGCCAATGACCTTGACGTGAAGATGATAGATCGCCATCGCGACCAGAGCATCTACACAGCGAAGCGTGCGTCGGCACGACGTATAAGCGCGCCCTCTCTCGAAAAAATCTCGTGAGGGATCGCACCGTCCCAGCCTGTCCTGATGACCCTACAGCAATGCGCCGGTAGCCAAGCTATCATTTCTCCACCAACACTCATGGAGACCACGATGCGCAAACCAAGAGACTTTGATGCGGACCTGAAGGCACTCGAAGACAAGGCCCGCGGGCTGAAAACTCGCAAGGTCTGCCAGCTCGGTGAACTGGTTGTCGCGACTGGAGCAGACGCTCTCACCGCCGAAGAACTGGCGGGCGCGCTGCTTGTCTTGGCCGAGACGAAAGAGGCCGGAAAGAGGGAGGCATGGGCCAAGCGCGGGGCCGCTTTCTTTCAAAGCCGGACGCGGCGAATTACGCCAGCAGCTGATCACAACACGGACGGCGCTCCTGCGCGACCGAGCGGCGTTCAACCGGCATCAAGCCGCAAGAGCTTGGCATGACATGCGCGCGTGGCAGGTCGAGCGCCGCAAGCGCACGCGGCATCTCATCGAACTGGGAGGCCTAATCGTCAAAGCCCGTATCGTCGAACTGACCAGCGATGATCGGGTTACGATCTACGGTGCGCTGCTCTGGATAGCTGACAAGCTCCAAAGCGATCAAGGCGGGCACGCCCGCAAGCTGTGGGCCGCGAAAGGGAAGCAAGCGTTCGAGGCGGATCCGGAAACGCATGGCCCTACAGGTCAGAAAACTTAGGCAGATCATCGGTGATGGACGACAATGGCGGCCGGCGCGAAGACTGCCTTCACGAAGGATTCGTTTAGTATGCGATGAGCCTCAAAAGCCGCGATCCGGCAAACGTGCTTTTGGCCCCGAGGATTGATCCAATAGGTGCAGAGTTTACCGAACATCAGACGTCACTCGGCCCAACTCCATGTCAATATACGAAGACCGCCTATCGATACGGGACCTCTTGCAAGGCCGTTGCGTGTATATCGTCTCTGTCCTTGTCAATCGTCTTCACAATGGTCAACGCCAGAAGCAAATGGATCGCGCTTGCGCCAGCGGTCGGTGAGAAAATCTGCGAATGCCCGGGTCTTCGTGGAAGGTAAGCGAGACGGCTGAAACACAAGGTTGAGTGGGGTCGGCGCGGGCTCGTGACTGCGAAGGATCCGTCGTAAACCTCCCTCCGCAAGATCTGCCTCAACTTGCCAGGAGGGCACTCTCACGATGCCAGCGCCCTGCTTCGCCGCGGTGACGAGCGCATCGAGACTGTTGGCCCAAATCCTCCCGGTGATGCGGATCCGGCATTCGGTTGCCTGATCTGGCCCGAAGCGCCATACCGCGGCACCAGGTGTGCTCGAGAACACCAGACATTCATGCTGCTGTAGCTCAGCTGGTGATTGCGGGGTTCCGCGACGTTCCAAGTAGGCCAATGAAGCGCATACGATCATCTGCAGATTGGCAATCTTTCGCGCGACCAATTGCGAATCAACCAAGTGTCCAACACGCAACGAGAGATGAATATCTTCCTCGACCATGTCGACGGGGCGGTCGACTAGAAGTAAGTCGACAGAAAGCGACGGGAAGCGCTGCAAGAATTCGTCCAGCAGTGGTGCGATCAGCAGTCGACCGATTAGACTGGGGACGCTGACGCGCAGACGCCCCGACGGCTGTCGATCCCGGCGCGACAGTGCCGCTTCGATCTCTTTGAACTCCGCTAGGATCGACTTCGCTCGCTCATAGAGAACTCGTCCATCTTCGGTAAGAGCCAAGCGTCGGGTGGTCCGTAACAATAGCTGTGTTCCGTAGTGTTGCTCCAACTCGGAAATTTGCCGACTCACGGAGGTGAGCGAGCTCGGGAGTGACCTCGCCGCAGCGGACAAGCTTCCCGCCTCTACCACCCGGACGAAAGTCTCCAACGCAGCGAATTGGTCCATCGCAATCCTTCCGCGCTGGGGAAGACAGCTTGCCAAAAATCACAGATACCGCCGAATTTTGAGAGGGTCTAGCCTACGCTCGGATTGAACAGCCATTAGGATGCGGAGATGTCTAGCAATATCGTCTTGAGGCCGCCTTCTCACCCCTTAGAAACCTGGGGTCTATCCGGAGCCGACGCGGTGCTGGGTTTTGCAGCTATGCTCGCGTTTTCCTTCATAGGAATGATATTGGATTTGCTCGCACTTATCGGCCTAAACGGCGGCGCATGCGCGGCGTTTTTGTCTTTTTGTTTGATTGCATTCGCGCCAGCACTTGCGGCGGTTGGCGCTTTGGGCATCGCGCGCACAAGGCCGATGTGCCGGCCTGAAGATCGACCGCAATCGTTGTAAGTGAATCCCTCGGGTGAGGACGACACCAAGCGAAGGCTCTATCAATGCTTCTGGCAATTGAGCAAGGAAACACGAACAGCCTTTTTGCGGTCCACGATGGAAGCCATTGGGTTGCCCAATGGAGATCGGCAACAGAGCCAAGTCGTACGGCAGATGAATACGCAGTTTGGCTGTCGCAGTTGATGAAAATGCACAAGCTTGAACTGGGACTCATAGATGCATGTGTGATATCAAGCGTAGTCCCGCAATCAATCTTCAACCTGCGAAATTTGTCTCGCCGTTATCTGAGCGTCGAGCCCCTGATCATTGGTGAAAATGCAAAGCCAGGCATTCCAATCCGAACGAGAACTCCCGCGGAGGTTGGATCCGATCGACTAGTCAATGCCCTCGGCGCCGCTGGTCTGTATCGGGGCCCATTGATTATCGTAGACAGCGGCACTGCTATCACCTTGGATGTGATCGGAAGTGATGGCGGCTTCGAGGGAGGCGTGATTGCGCCAGGCGTCCACCTGTCGATGGAGGCACTGCATGCCGCCGCCGCGAAGCTTCCTAGAATCGCTCTGCAAAGGCCGGGCCGGATTGTCGGCGATGACACGGTCAGCGCCATGCAGTCCGGTATATTCTGGGGGCACGTTGCGCTTATCGAAGGGATGATCGCACGTATCAAGGCGGAACGGAAACAAGCAATGACAGTCGTTGCAACCGGCGGTGTCGCATCATTGTTTCACGGTGCTACCGACGCGATAGATCACTTCGATCCAGACCTCACTATTCGCGGGCTGCTAGCTATATACCGTCTTAACTCAGGGGCTTCAAAATAGGTTCACGGCCTCCTAGGTGAGCGCACGTCTAGCGGCTCCGCTCCGAGCGTCGCTTTGGAAGGATAGGCTGCTGGTCTTATCGCAAATGGCTCGGGTGGAGACACGGTTTGACGGCAATCCGCTGAGGGTTTCGGCGCTTCCTGTGTCGAGAGAAATCGGCGCTCCAATCCCGGGTCGCGTCTATAATAGACCGCAATTGTCCGTCGGCTTTCGCTCCAATCCGCCACGATGACGAGGGTGACGCCGTGGGAATGCGGGCACAAAATTGAGCTAAATATATGCAATTTATGGACAAATTGGCCGATTTTCGCGGACACTCTCTCCGCCAGTCAGTATGCCCCGTTCCCGGGCCGAACAGCTCGCCGGATCTGCGGCGCCGTGGTGCAGCCGTGTCTGTGCAGCTGGTCTGCTGCTGCCGGTCCGTCTTAGGCGGAGACCGCGTTCCAATCGCCCGGCCAGGGACACACCCAGCTTCCATGGCCGCCGGGCCTTGATTTAACGAAAGGCGGGAATCCTTTCATTGGGCGGCGCCCCAATTAAAGGTTGGGGAACATGAGCGAAACGAGATGCGGCGTTTGGCCCGGGAGAGGGGGGCGGTCGCCGGCAAAATCGACGTCTTCCAATCGCGAAGGACGGCAATCGCGTTCGAATGTCACGCCGTTTCCGTAGGCTACGGCCTGGTTTCGTCGTGGAGATGCCTGGGGTGGTCGCGGAAAGAAAGGTCCTGACAGCGCTCGCCGTGCTGGCTGTCACGCAATTGATCGGATGGGGCACGCTCAGCCTGCCGGCCGTGCTCGGTCGCGACATGGCGGCGGATCTGGGCATGACTCTGGCCGCGGTCTTTGCCGGCAATGCGACCCTCTATATGGTGATGGGACTGTGCTCGCCGCTGCTGGCGCGATGGTTCGTGCACCATGGTGGCAGGCGAATGATGATCGCGGGCACGCTGCTCGCCGCGCCGGGTTACGGCTTGCTGTCCGCCGCGCAGGGACCGATCATCTACTATATGGCCTGGCTGCTCCTTGGCATTGCCGGCAGCGCGACGCTCTCGACGGCCGCCTACATCGTTCTGAACGAGATCGCCGGGCCGCGCGCGCGGAGCGCCATCGGTGCCCTGATGCTGGTGACCGGACTGTCGAGCAGCATCTTCTGGCCGCTCAGCTCCGTCATGGGCGCTCATATCGGCTGGCGCGGCACTTGTCTGATGTATGTCGGGCTGCTTCTGCTCATCACGCTACCTCTCCTTGTGTTCGTCCTACCGAAGCGCCCCCGGGATCATCTGGCCCTCGCCTCGGACATACAAGCAGCGAGCGTCCAATCAGCTCTCGCGCGAAGTACGTTCTATCTGCTGGTCGCAGCCATCGGCCTCAATGCCTTCGTGTCGATGGGGCTGAGCGCCATCTTCATCGAGTTGCTAAGGGTTGAAGGACTCACGAGCGCGGAAGCGGTCGGCTTCGGGTCGATGTTGGGTGTGGTCCAGATCAGTGCCCGCGCCGTTGATTTCCTGGGCGGGGGCCGTTGGGACGGCATCACCACGGCGCTCACCGCGGGGCTTGCGTTACCACTGGCGATGCTGCTGCTGATCGTGGCTGGTGGCTCCTACGCGACGGTGGCGGTCTTCATTCTGATTTATGGCCTCGGCAGCGGCGCACTGGCGGTGGCACGGGCGACCATGCCGCTCGTGTTCTACGACAAGGCGGCGTTTGCGAGAGCGTCGGCGCAGATCGCGCTGCCGCTCAATCTGTTATCTGCCGTCTCGGCGCCTGTCCTGGCTGCGCTGCTCACCGGTTATGGCAGCAACGCGTTGCTGGGGGTGACCTTCGCCTGCTCCTCCGCTGCCCTGCTCATGCTGTTGCTGCTTCGCCGGCGGCGACCGGCGCGCGTCATGGCCGGCACATAGCCCGAGCACCCTCATCCACGGTGGGGCGCAATTCCAAAACAGCGGGGCTCGTGCGGCGCGAATGCTCTAGAACCAGCATTGTGGCGCATGTCGCGCGTCCTCTCCCCTGCAATGCCCTCGCCCCGAAATGCCGCCCGTCATCGCTGATCCCTCCCTGCTGCGCGTCCTGATCGTGCTCGCCATTACCCAGCTGATTGGCTGGGGCACGCTCAGCCTGCCGGCGGTGATCGGCCGGGCCATGGCGGCGGATCTGGAGATGGACCTGACCGCGATCTTCGCCAGCACCTCGGTGCTGTACATGTCGATGGGCCTGTGCTCGCCGCTGCTGGCCCGGCCGTTCGTCAAGCATGGCGGGCGTCGGGTGATGATCGCGGGCACGCTACTGGCGGCGCCCGGCTATGCGCTGCTGGCGGCGGCGCAGGGGCCGCTGTCCTATTATGCGGCGTGGCTGCTGCTCGGCGTCGCCGGCAGCGCGACCCTGTCGACGGCGTCCTACATCGTGCTCAACGAGGTCGCCGGCTTGCGCGCGCGCAGCGCCATCGGCGCCCTGATGCTGGTCACGGGATTGTCGAGCAGCATCTTCTGGCCGCTCACCGCGGCGCTGTCGGCGCAGATCGGCTGGCGCAGCACCTGTCTGGTCTATGCCGGCCTGCTGCTGCTGGTGTCGCTGCCGCTGTTCGTGTTCCTGCTGCCGCGGCGCGTCCATGATCATTTGCCGGCGACCTCGGCCGCGGCGGCGTCCGTGCCGATGTCGGCGCCGGCCCGCAGCACCTTCTATCTGCTGGTCGGCGCCTCCGGACTCAACGCCTTCGTCGCGTTCGGGATGGGCGCCGTGCTGGTCGAGCTCCTGAAGGCCGAGGGCTTGTCGGCGGCGGAGGCCGTCGGCTTCGGGTCGATGCTGGGCGTGATCCAGATCAGCGCCCGCGCGATCGACTTTCTCGGCGGCGGCCGCTGGGACGGCATCACCACCGCGATCGTCGCCGGGCTGGCGCTGCCGGCGGCGATGCTGCTGTTGATGCTGAGCGACGGCTCGCATGCCGCGATCGCCGCCTTCATCCTGATCTATGGCCTCGGCAGCGGCGCGCTTGCCGTGGCCCGCGCCACCATGCCGCTGGTGTTCTACGACAAGGCGGCGTTCGCCAAGGCCTCCGCCCAGATCGGGCTGCCGCTCAATCTGCTGTCGGCGGTGTCGGCGCCGATCCTGGTCGAGCTGCTCACCCGCTATGGCAGCAACGCGCCGCTGGCGCTGAGCCTGGTTTGCTCCTGTGCCGCCGTCGTCATTCTGCTGCTGTTGCGGCGGCGCCGGCCGGCGCAGGCGGTGGCTGCGTCATGACGCTCGATTCGCCCGACGGGTTCTGACCGCGCGATATCTCCGCGAGCACCTGTGTTCGGACCAGCGGAAGAGTCCGAATCCGTCTGCGCCAGACCACGAAGTTTGTTCTCGGGATCAGGCACATCAGCACCGCCACGCGTCCCTGCTCACGCCGAGGCAACTCGGGCGCAAATGGCTTCCCAGCAATCGCCACCTGACCAATCCGGCCCATGCTGGCGGGCGCGGTGCCCCCCCCGCCAGCTACACCACGCAACGGGACACGATCGGCGTAGGGCTTAGACTGAACGTCGCGCGCTTCAAAATGCAGATTTACGTCTCGATTCACAGGCGAATCGTGACCATGCAGCCATCAGCTGTCGTATAAGTTGTATGATCACCAAGAGAAACAAGCGGACACAATGGCTTACTTCAGAACCCGATTCCCCGGTGCAACCAGGGGGCGTCATTTACAGAAAGACATCCGCCCATAATAGTCCTTGATCGACCGAAGCCAGACCTCAGGCGCACGAATGAACCTTGTCCTCGATTATGAAAGTTCTGCTCTTGCAGCTCCTCAGAGCTTCAGGGACGCCATGCAAGCTGCTGCCAACATTCTGGACGCAGAAATCCTCGACAACATTACAGTTACCATTCTTGTCGGGTACGGCGATTGGAACAACGGTGCGTTCAAAACCAAAGCTGGACAGGCGCTGGGCGGGTCTTTGGACAACCTTTTCGTCAATTACTCGGATTTGAGGTCCGCGCTCGCAGCCCACGAGACCTCGGTCGTCGATCAGTCGGTCGTGAACTCGTTGCCGAATACATCGATCGTCGACAATAATTATGCGTTTGGCGTAAGTTCCGCAGTCGCGAAAGCCTTGGGCCTGATGTCGCCAACGGCCTCGGTCATAGACGGAGCCGTTGGCTTTGACCCCTCAATTCCGACCAATCTTTTGGTCGGCGCCGCCCTGCACGAACTGACACATGCGATGGGACGGGAGCCCGCGTCCGGCGCATCTGGTTCTGGCGCCGCAATCGCTGCGGGCACTTTTGATTTTGTACGCTACACGAGTGCGGGCAACCACCTGTATTCTACAGGCGACACGGCGGTCCCGGCCTATTTCTCGGTTGATGGCGGAAACACGAAACTGGCCGACTTCGGCCAGACGTCGGATTCCAGCGATTTTCTAAATGGCGGCGTTCAGGGACCGAACGATCCCTTCAACGAGTTTGGCAGCCCGACAACGATCCAGTCGCTCACTGCGGTCGATAGGGAAATGCTCGATGCAATCGGCTTCAATACGACGCCTGTCATCCTTCAGACCGATGGATCAACGAGTCTTGCTCAAGGAGCAAACCACTACCTGCTGATTAATGCCAGCACCGGAGCCGAGTCCGCGCTCATGTACGGTGGCGCGCTCGTAACCGTGGGCGAGTTCGGCAGCATCAGCCCGATCGGTGCGGTTCAGGCCGGGAACGGCTACGACATCGTTTGGCAGGTTGCAGGCGCCGACCAGTTCACATTCACGACCGCCGACAGCAACGGCAACTACACGTCGAACCTTTCCGGCATGGTCTCGGGACATAGCCTGTTTGCCGAACAAATGGAGACGACTTTCGGTCAGGACTTCAACCATGACGGCACTGTCGGTGTGACGGCGTCGCTCGTGCATGCCAACGGCAACACCAGTCTGCTGCAGATTGCCGACGAGTATTTCATGTATGTGAACGGATCGGGTCCGTCGATCAAGATCGGCGGTGCTCCGCTTGTCGTCGGCCAGCTTGGCAGCACCGCGCCCATTGCCGCAATCCAGAATGGCACGGGTTTTGAGATCGCCTGGCAGGACTCGAGCTCTGGCCAATTTACTTTCACGTTCGCCGACAACAACGGCAACTACCAGTCAAACCTTTCCGGAATGGTCTCGGGAACCAGCCTGACTGCTGAATTGCAAGAGGCGGTCTTTAAGCAGGATTTCAATCATGACGGTACCGTCGGGGTGACGGCATCGCTCGTTCATTCCAACGGCAACACCAACCTGCTCCACATCGCCGATCAGTATTTCATGTATGTCAACGGCTCGGGTCCATCGATCAAGATCGGCGGCGCCCCCTTTGTCGATGGCCAGCTTGGTAATACCAATCCGATTGCAGCGATCCAGACCGCCTCGGGGTTCGACATCGCGTGGAAGGACTCGAGCACTGGCCAATTTACTTTCACGGCCGCAGACAGCAACGGCAACTACACCTCAAATCTCAGCGGATGGGCGCCAGGCACGAGTGCAACCGTCGAAAACATGGAGACGACATTTTCTCAAGATTTCAATAACGACGGTGTGATCGGGATCCCAAGTCAGGCCACAGCTGATCTGCTCGGCCATCTCTCGGGCTTTCATCTCATCTGACTCATTGCTCAGCCGATCTCGGTGCGGGGGCGGTGCTGGAGCTGCCACTGCCGGCTCAGTGCTCTCTCGTGGCCTTGCCCCTCAGGCTCAATCCGGTTTGAAGTTCGCTCTCGCCCCCCGTGAGGACCAGAGCGTGAAGCGTAGCCGCTTTACGGAAGAGCAGATCATCGGGATTTTGAAGGAGCACGGCCGCCACCATCGCCTTCCGGTTGGTCTTCGTCATGCCGGGCTTGTCCCGCCTGTGCGGTCGAAAGCCGCTTCGAGGCGGGGATGCGGTGGCCCTGTCGGTCGGAGGTGCTTTGTCGCGCCGACGAACGATCCGATGCGGACGGTCAAGTCGCGTGGTCCTGGCTTCCCGATGCTGAGGTCAAGCCGGACGGCGGTGCGGAAGCGCATCGCGCCGACGATGGGGGCAAGACAGCCGGTCCCCAGGGAGATCGCGGAGCAGCTGTGAAAACCGTCGTGCAGGGCCCGCCGGGGGCTGTCCGGCTGAGCCTGTGGTTCCTGCCCGGTGCATTCCTTTCGCACGGGGGGCGCAGGAATCAGCCGATGCCTGGTCTCCCCTGCATCCTCGATTCCCCCAGGGGCTTCGCTGCACAAAGCCCGGGCGCCGATGCGCCGCGGGGGGGGAGGCGATCGGATGGGATGCCCCTTCGAGGCCCGGTTCCATGGGAACCGGTTTGGCGGGATCCCCGCCCTCGCCAAACGGCACTTTGGTTGTTTCCCGCCAGGACTTCACGCGAACGGATGGGGTATTGACCCAAAGACTAATTAGTCGGGCCGGGATCGGTCGGCAAAGATAGCAAACCATTAATGTGAGCTTGGTATCGTGCATACAGCCCATGTACGAGAATGAGAAAAATGCGACACCTGACTGTCTATCAGCGTCTGGCGGCGATCATTGCCGTGATGTCGATCGCACTGTTCGCCGTCTCCGCCATGCAGATCCTGATGATGCGCGGAACCGTCATCGAGGAACGGCAGACCATGGTCCGCAACCTCGTGGACTCCGCCGTCAAGATCCTGAGCTCCTATGACGCCGCGGCGACGGCCGGGAAGATGCCGCCGGAGCAGGCCCGCCAGCAGGCCTTCGCGGCGATCGGCGCGATGCGCTGGGGCCAATACAACGACTATCTCGGCGTCTACGGCACCGGGATGTCCGACGCGGGCGTCACGTACGTCCACGCCAATCCGAAATACATCAACGTCAATCGCTGGGACTTCAAGGATTCCACCGGGAAGCTGCTGATCCAGGACATCGTGCGCACGGCGCGCGCCGGCGGCGGCTTCGTCGAATACAAGGTGCCGCGTGCCGGAGGGACCGCCGAGCTTCCGAAGATGTCCTATGTCGGCGCCTATGGCAGCGGCGACAAGATGCTGGCGATCCAGGCCGGCGTCTATGTCGACGACATCGATGCGGTCGTCTACCAGCGGGCGCTGTGGGCCAGCATGGGCGGCCTCGCCGGTCTCATCGTGGCGGCTCTGGTCGCCTTCTGGCTCGGTCGCGGCATCGTCGCGCCGCTCGACCGGACCTGCGCTGTGATGGACGAACTGACCAAGGGCAATCTGGCGTTCGACGTGCCCTACACCGGACGCAGGAACGAGATCGGCCGCATGGCGCGCAGTCTGCAGATCTTCAAGGAGCATCTCGCCGAGAGCGAGCGCGCCAGGGCCGAGCAGGAGCAGTCCAAGCAGCAGGCCGCGGAGGAGCGCCGTGTGGTGCTGGCGCGCATCGCCGACGAATTCGAGCGCTCGATCGGCGGCGTGATCCAGACCACGGCGAGCGCAGCGGGCGAATTGCAGTCGTCGGCGCAATCGATGTCGAGCATCGTCTCCGGCACCAGCGATCAGAGTTCGAAGGTGGCCGCGGCCGCCGAGCAGACCGCGAAGAACGTGCAGATGGTGTCGGCTTCGGCCGAGCAGCTGTCGTCGTCGATCCAGGAGATCGCCAAGCAGGTGACGCAGTCGTCCTCGATCGCCCAGAACGCGGTCGGGCAGGCGACGCGGACGGAGGCGATGGTCGACAGGCTGGTCCACGCGTCGCAGAAGATCGGCGAGGTCATGGCGTTGATCCAGACCATCGCGGGCCAGACCAATCTGCTGGCGCTGAACGCGACGATCGAATCGGCGCGGGCCGGCGAGGCCGGCAAGGGCTTCGCGGTCGTCGCCAACGAGGTCAAGGCGCTGTCGGCGCAGACCGCCAAGGCGACCGAGGAGATCACCAGCCAGATCGAGGCGATCCGCGACGCCACGACCTCGACCGTCACCGCGATCCGCGACATCGGCACCACGATCGGCCAGATGAACTCGATCACCGAGACCATCGCCGCCGCGGTCGAGGAGCAGGGCGCCGCGACCAAGGAAATCGCCCGCAGCGTGCAGCAGGCGGCACAGGGCACCCAGGGCGTCATGCAGCACATCGTCGGCGTCCGCGAGGCCTCCGGCCAGGTCGGTGCCGCGGCGGCGCAGGTGCTGAGCGCGGCGGCCCAGCTCGGCAGTCAGTCGGATCAGCTGAAGAGCCAGACCGGGCACTTCCTCGGCAGCGTCCGCGCGGCGTGAGGCGGGCCGGCGGATGGTGAAGGCTCACCCTCCGCCGATCTTCGCGAGACGATCGACCAGACGATCGAGCAGGGCGGCCTGGGCGGAATTGATCCGGCGCCGGGCCTCGGCGAGGTCGAACCATGCCGCGCGGTCCACTTCGGGAAAGCGTTGCCTGCGGCCGCTGCGCGGCGGCCATTCGAGCTCGAAATCATTGCTGACGATGGCGTCGGCATCGAGATCGGTCTCGGCGGCGAACGCCTCGACCACCTTGCCGCCGCGCTGCTTGATCTCACCGAGTGGCAGCAGCGCTGCCGTCAACGCGGTGCCGAGCTCCTCGGCGAATTCGCGCCGCGCCACCGCCTCGGCCGCTTCGCCGGCGCCGAACTCGCCCTTCGGGATCGACCAGGCGCCGAGATCCTTGTTGCGCCAGAACGGCCCGCCCGGGTGCACCAGCAGCACCTCGAGCGCGCCATCGCGATGGCGAAAGGCGAGCACGCCCGCGCTGCGCGCCGGCACGATGTCACGCCTCGCCGGTGCGCTGAATGAGATCGCGCTCCCAGCCGAACACCGATCGCCCGTCGAGATCCGGCGAAGCGGCCCGCTCGGTGGCGATGAAGGCGTCGAGCGAGGGACCAGTCGCGCTGCGTTCGAGCTGCCGGGCCTGGTCGTCGAGCCGCTTCAGCGCCGCCAGCGCCTCGTCACGGCCGAGCTTCGCATGGCCGACCGCCGATTTGAGCACGCGGATGGTCTCGTCATAGACCTTGATCGGCACCGGATAGGGATGACGATCCTTGCCGCCATGCGCCAGCGAGAACCGCGCCGGATCCGTGAACCGGTACGGCGCGCCGTGCACGACCTCGGCGACCATGGCGAGCGAGCGCACCGTGCGGGCGCCGACGCCCGGCGTCAGCAGCAGCTCGGGGAAATCGACCGGACCGCGTTCGGCGGCGGCCGCGAGTGTGCCGTGCAGACGGCGCGCGAACACGTCCTTCGGCCTGACGTCGTGATGCGCGGGCATGACCAGATGCGGCAGCATTCCCTGCGCCGGCTCCGGCGTGCTCAGCCGTTCGAATTCGGTGACGACGCGGTCGGGGCCGAGGTCGGTGAGCAGCTCGAGCTGGGCGCTGCGCGACGGTGCCGCGCGGCGATCGGTGAGGTTGACGATCTCGCCCTGCGCCGGCCCGTCGATGGCGCTGTGCGGGGCGTCGACGAAGCTCGCCAGCTGTTGCGAGTGCCAGTGATAGCGGCGGGCCTGGCGCGCCTCGCCATTCATGCCCTGCTGCACGACGGTCCATTTGCCGTCGGCGGTGACGAAGAAGCCGTGCAGATAGAGGTCGAAGCCGTCCTGCACCGCGGCGCTGTCGACCTTGGCGACCAGCCTGCTGGTGCGCACCAGGTCCTCGCCGTCGAGGCCGAGCCGGTCGCTGAGCAAACGGAGCTCGTCCGGCGTCCTGCGCGAATGCTCGCCGCGGCCGCCGCAGACATAGATTCCGAGCTCGCCGGACAGCGGCTTGAGCCCGCGCTTCAGCGCGCCGATCACGCTGGTGGTGATCCCCGAGGAATGCCAGTCCATCCCCATCACGGCGCCGAACGACTGGAACCAGAACGGATGCGACATCCGCGCGAGGAATTCGTCGCGGCCGTAATGATGCACGATCGCCTGGGTGACGATGGCGCCGAGCGAGGCCATGCGCGTGCCGAGCCAGGCCGGGACGCGCCCGGAATGGAGCGGGAGATCGGCGCTGCCGGTGCGTCGGGCCATGGAATCCTTGCGCAATGGAACTGCAACGCCAATCTAACAGACACAGCGAGGGCCACAAAGCTTGGCGGCATGCGGCGTGCAGGGACACGCCGCTCGCCATCCGGTTCCGGAGAGCTGAGCACGGGTTGAACTGCCGGAGGCCGCCGCGTGGATAAGATCTCTTCTGCCGCACCGGTCTTCTCGCCGCCTTACGCCGAGGATGATGTCGCAATCGCCGACCGCCTGCTCCGCGCTCAAAATGGCGCTGATCTGCCGGCGGTGAAGGCTACCGCGCGGCGGCTGATCGAGGGCATCCGCGCCAAGGCGCCACGATTCGGCGGCATCGACGACTTCCTGCAGGAATATTCGCTCTCGACCAATGAAGGCCTGGCCTTGATGGTCCTGGCCGAGGCGCTGCTGCGCGTGCCCGGCGACGACACCGCCGACCGGCTGATCGAGGACAAGCTCGGCCGCAGCGATTTTCTGCATCACGAGGTCAGGTCGCACACGCCGCTGGTCACGGCGTCCGCCTGGGCGCTCGGCCTCGCCGCGCGCGTGATCGCGCCGGGCGAAACGCCGGAGGGCGTGGTGGCCGGCCTCGCGCGCCGGCTCGGATTGCCGACCGTCCGCACCGCGGCGCGTCAGGCGATGAAGCTGCTCGGCAGCCATTTCGTGCTCGGTGAGACCATCGGCGCGGCGCTCGATCGCGCCAATTCGGGCAGCGGCCGGCTGTTTCGCTATTCCTTCGACATGCTCGGCGAAGGCGCCCGCACCGCCGTCGCCGCCGCGCGCTACCGGCAGTCTTATGCTGAGGCGATCGATGCGATCGGGCGCGCCGCGGGCAACGCGAGGTTGCCGGATCGTCCCGGCATTTCGGTGAAACTGTCGGCGCTGCATCCGCGCTATGAGGAGATCAGCCGCGAAGTCGTGCTGCGCGAGCTCGTCCCGGTCGTGATCGCGCTGGCGCGGCAGGCCAGGTCGTACGATCTGAACTTCACCATCGATGCGGAGGAGGCCGACCGGCTTGATCTCTCGATGGCGGTGATCGCACGCGTCGTCGCCGACCCAGCGCTCGCCGGCTGGGACGGTTTTGGCCTCGCGATCCAGGCCTATCAGAAGCGCGCCGAAAGCGTCATTTCCTTCATCGCCGATCTCGCCGAGGCGCATGCGCGTCGCTTCATGGTGCGGCTGGTCAAGGGCGCCTATTGGGACACCGAGATCAAGCGCGCGCAGGAGCGCGGTCTCGACGACTATCCGGTGTTCACGCGCAAGGTGATGACCGATCTGAACTACCTCGCCTGCGCCCGGCAGCTGCTGGCGCGGCGAGCCTGCATCTTTCCGCAATTCGCGACCCACAACGCCATGACGGTCGCACACATCGTCCACGAAGCCGGCGGCTCGGATGGCTACGAATTCCAGCGCCTGCACGGCATGGGCGAGGCGCTCTATGCATCCTTGCGCGAGCTCCACCCCGACATTGCCTGCCGGACCTATGCGCCGGTCGGCCAGCATCGCGATCTCCTCGCTTATCTCGTTCGGCGGCTGTTGGAGAACGGCGCCAATTCATCGTTCGTCTCGGTCGCAGCCGATCCGAACGTTCCGATTGAGCAACTCGTGACCAGCGAGGCCGAGATCGTAGGCCAAGCGGACGCGGCGCGCCATCCGCACATTCCGCGCCCGCGCGATCTCTACGGCACGGCACGGCCTAACTCGCGAGGCGTCGAGCTTGGTCATCACGCGTCGCTGACGGCCTTACGGACCGAAATCGCACGAGCGGGCGCCGTGTCCGCCGTGGCGGCGCCCATCATTGATGGCAAGGCCCAGGATGGCCCATCACGTCAGCTGGCAAGTCCGTCCGATCCCGGCGTTGTCGCGGGTACGGCGGTCGAGGCCGATGTCGCGACTGCCGACCGAGCGGTGGCCGCCGCTGCGGCCGGATTTGCGACGTGGTGTCTGGCATCAGCAGCACAGCGTGCCAAGGCGCTGCGGCGCGCGGCCGACCTGATCGAGGCGCGGCGCGCCCGCCTGATCCATCTCCTGGCGGTCGAGGCCGGCAAGACCATCGACGATGCGATCGCCGAGATTCGCGAGGCCGTCGATTTCTGCCGCTACTACGCGGCCGAAGGGGAAGCGCTGTTCGGTGCCGAGCTCCGCCTGCCCGGACCGACCGGCGAGTCCAACGCGCTGCGCCTGCGGCCGCGCGGCGTCTTCGTCGCGATCTCGCCGTGGAATTTTCCGCTCGCCATCTTCATCGGACAGATTGCGGCTGCATTGATGGCGGGCAATACGGTCGTTGCCAAACCGGCTGAGCAGACGCCGTTGATCGCGGCCGAGACGGTCAGGGTTCTGCACGAGTCCGGCGTTCCGGATTCGGCCCTGCAACTCGTTCCCGGTGACGGCGCGATCGGCGCACGGCTCGTCAACCATCCAGCCATTGCGAGCGTCGTCTTCACCGGCTCGTATGATACAGCGCGTGCCATCAACATTGCGCTGGCCAATCGTCCCGGAGCAATCCTGCCGCTGATCGCAGAGACCGGCGGCATCAATGCGATGCTCGCCGATTCGACGGCGCTGGCCGAGCAGGTCACCGACGACGTCGTGACCTCGGCCTTCCGTTCGGCCGGGCAACGCTGCTCGGCGCTGCGGCTGCTGTGCCTGCAGGACGACGTGGCCGACGACATCATCGCGATGATCGTCGGCGCAGCGCGGGAGCTGAGGATCGGCGACCCGCGCGACGTGTCGATCCATCTGGGCCCGGTGATCGATCACGAGGCCAAGGCGCGGCTCGATGAGCACATCGCGCGCATGAAGGCCAGCACGCGTGTGCACTACGCCGGAACTGCACCGGATGTCGGCCATTTCGTGGCGCCCCACGTGTTCGAACTGCAGCAGCCTGCGGACCTCGGCCAGGAAGTGTTCGGCCCGGTGCTGCACGTGGTGCGCTATCGCGCCGACGATCTCGACGCCACGCTGCAGGCGATCGCCGCATCCGGCTACGGACTGACGTTCGGACTGCATTCGCGCATCAGCCAGCTGGTCGACACCGTCGCTGGGCTGCCGATCGGCAATATCTACGTCAACCGCAACATGATCGGCGCCGTCGTCGGCGTGCAGCCGTTCGGCGGCTGTGGCCTGTCGGGAACGGGTCCGAAGGCCGGCGGGCCGCATTATCTGGCGCGCTTTGCCACCGAGCAGACGCTGACCATCAACACCGCAGCCGCGGGCGGCAACGCAGCGCTGGCCTCGCTCGGCGAGCGCGGATGAGATGTGGATGGTGTAGCGGCTATTCCTGCCTCGCCAGGAAACTGATCCAGTTCTTGAACAACAGGTCGGCAGCGTCACCGGCTGCAAGATCCGGCCGGAGTGTCAGCCCAGGAAGCTCGGCGGCGATCGTCGGATCGCGCTTCACCTTGGCGCGCGCCTCGAACGCGTTCAGCACCGCCTCGGTCTCCGCGCTGAAATAGGATTTTGGCAGCCGCGGATAGTCGTCGCGTTGCCCCGCCAGAAAGCGGGCGATGTCGCGCATGTATTCCCGCTGCAGCGACAGCGCGTCGTATTCCGGGTGGCCCTGGAAGAACACGAACCGGCTCGGCATCGAGCGCGCGAAGGTGTCGACCCCGACGTCGTCCGATCGCGTCAGAATCTCGTAGCCGCGCGACGCCAGCAGCGGCTCGTTGACGGCGTTGAGGCGCGAGTGCGGCACCTCGAGCGAGGAGCCGATGCCGTCCGTCAACCAGTCGTCCTGAACCTTTACGCAGCCATAGACGCCGGAACATTTGGCCGCGAGGCGCTGCCGTTCGACGCCGTCCAGATGCAGCACGGCCGCATGCGCCGCAAGACACGACCAGATCGTCGAACGCGTGTTGGTCTTCGCCCAGTCGATGATCGGGGTCAGCTCCGGCCAATAGGGTTCATCACGCAGGTCCGAGGCAATGGGTTCCGCTCCGGTTACGATCAGGCCGTCGATGCCGAGGCCGTCGAGTTCGCCGATATCGGTGTAGGCCTGGGCGACGTGGTTCTGGGCGGCTTGCGCGCGTGCGATCGAGGGCAGCGAGAAGCAGTGCAGGCGAATCCGGACATGTCGCGGCGCTGCGTTCTGCAGCAGCCGCGCCAGCTGATGGTCGGTCGCCTTCAGCGCGCTGTCCGGCATGTTGTTGACGAGGCCGATCGTGAGCTCGATCGGGCGCCGTGCGCGACCGTCGAGATCGGCGGGTGCGAGAGCAGGGCTCGCGATCCTGCGATGGCGGTCGAACAGCAGGGTCATCGGCTGACAGCTCTACTCCGCCGCATCCAGCCGACGCGAGCGCGCGCAGGCCTGTGCGAGCGCCTGGTCGAGATCCTCGATGATGTCGCTGACGTGCTCAATGCCGATCGAGAGACGGATGGTCTCGGGCAGCACGCCGGCCTTGCGCTGGTGGTCCGGCGGCATCTGACGGTGCGTCGTCGACGCCGGGTGGCAGGCCAGCGACTTGGCGTCGCCGATATTGACCAGGCGCGTGACGAGCTTCAGCGCATCGTAGAAGGCCTTCCCGGCTTCCATGCCGCCCTTGATCCCGAACGTGAACAGCGAGGACGCGTGGCCGTCGAGATATTTCTGGACCAGCGGGTAATAGGGGCTGTCGCCGAAGCCGGCATAGTTGACCCATTCCACCCGCGGATCGTTGCGGAGGAATTCGGCGACCTTGCGCGCGTTCTCGACGTGACGCTCCATGCGCAGCGCCACCGTCTCGATGCCCTGCAGCAGCAGGAACGCATTGAACGGCGACAGCACCGCGCCCATGGTCCGCTGATAGACGCTGCGGGCGCGCTGGATGTAGGCGCTACGGCCGAAATGGTCGGCATAGACCATGCCGTGATACGATGCGTCGGGCTGGGTGAAGGCTGGGAAGCGATCGGCATGATCCTTCCAAGGGAAGTTGCCGCTGTCGACCAGCATGCCGCCCAGCGTCGTGCCGTGGCCGCCGAGGAATTTGGTCAGCGAATGCACGGCGATGTCGGCGCCGTAATCGAACGGCCGCAGCAGAATGGGGGTCGCGACGGTGTTGTCGACGATCAGCGGCACGCCGTTGCGATGCGCGACCTTCGCCAGCGCCTCGATGTCGCAGACATTGCCGGCGGGGTTGCCGATCGTCTCGGCAAACACGGCCTTGGTGTTGTCGTCGATGAGGCGCTCGATGGCGTCGGGCGCGTCGCTTTCTGCGAAGCGTCCACTGATGCCCTGGCGCGGCAGGATGTGGCCGAGCAGCGTGTGCGTCGTGCCATAGAGCTGCGGCACAGAGACGATGTTGCCGCCGCCGTCGGCGATGTTGACGAACGCGAAATGGAGCGCAGCCTGGCCGGTAGCGACCGCGAGCGCGCCGACGCCGCCTTCGAGCTCGGCGACGCGTTTTTCGAGCACGGCCGTGGTGGGGTTGGAGATCCGGCTGTAGCGATAGCCCTCGGCTTCGAGGTTGAACAGTGCGGCGCCATGGTCGGCGCTGTCGAAGGCATAGGCGGCGGTCTGATAGATCGGAACGGCAACGGCCTTGGTGGTCGCCTCCGGCTCGTAGCCGGCGTGGATTGCAATCGTCTCGTTGCGCATCGGCGATCTCCACGCTCGCTTCGACTGAAGAAGCGAGCTGCACGTAATCCGCGAGTGGTGTCGTTGTAGGTGCGCAGGCGTAAAGCGGGCAATAATTCGCGACAAGAACGACGAAATAACCCTAACGAGATGTGGCTGATAAACTTCGAATTAACCCGGTGCCCGGGCTTGCAGAAGAGACCGGATCTGTTGCCCGATCAATTCAAATGCCGTCTTGGCCTGCGGCAAGATCGCGCCGAGCGCGTGAAAATTATGGATCATGCCGTCGTGACAGACATGCGTGACCGTGACGCCGGCGTCCACGAGCCGCGCCGCATAAGCATTGCCTTCGTCGCGCATTGGATCGAACTCGGCCGTATGGATGATGGCGGGCGCCAATCCTGCAAGATCAGCGCTGCAAAATGGCGATATCCGCGGATCGTCAGTGGCGATCCCCTCCGGCAGGTAGTCGGCCAGGTCGGCCTGCCACGTCGCCTTGTCGAGCAGATAACCGGTGCCGAACAGCTCGCGCGAAGGCCAGGGATGGGAAAAGTCGAGCACGGGACAGATCAGGCATTGCGCGGCAATCTTCAGATCGGTGACCGCTGCCGCGTATTGGCAAACGTAGGCCGCGAGCGTGGCGCCGGCGGAATCGCCGCCGACCACGATCTGGTCGCTGTCGATGCCGAGCGCTGCTCCGTGACTGCGGACGAATTCGACCGCCACCAGCGCATCATCGATGGCTGCGGGAAATCTGTGTTCCGGCGCGAGGCGGTAGTCGATCGACAGCAGCCGGCAGCTGGACGCCGCCGCGAGCGCCGCTGCGACCCTGTCATGGGTCTCGATGCAGCCGGCCACAAGGCCGCCGCCATGAAAGAACACGAATCCGGGAAGACGCGCGTGGGTGGTGTCCGGGTCGGTGACGGCAGGCGTATAAAGCCGATACGGCAAGGCGCCCGCATGCCCGGTAATCTGGCCGTCCTGCGCCGTCACCGCGCCGCAGTCGTTGCGCGCGAACTGCATCAGCTTCTTGAGGGACAGCCGCCGCTGCTCAGGAGTCGGACGATCCTTGTTTTCCGGCGCAGCCGCGGCCACCATCGAGAGCAGGCGCTGGGCGCGGGAGTCGAGCGGCATGGCGGTTCCAGTTAACCAAGGCGTCCGCCATTGTGCCGATCAAGCGTGAATCGATCATGAGTGGCAGGGGGGCGAGGACATCCTTAAAATATTCACGACAGAAGTGCAGAAGCGATCGATGCCGAACGGGAGCGCCGCCATGACCCACATCGTCAAGCCTGTCAGCTACTCGCAGACCTGGACGTTCTTCGACGGCGAATGGCGGGAAGGCAATGCGCCGATCATGGGCGTGCGGACGCACGCGACCTGGCTTGCCTCGACCGTGTTCGATGGCGCGCGTGCGTTCGAGGGCGTAGCGCCGGATCTCGACCGCCATTGCGCGCGGGTCAATCAGTCGGCGATCAATTTCCGGCTCAAGCCGGTGGTGGACCTCGACACCTGGATCGGGCTGGCGCGCGAGGGCATCGCGCGGTTCGGCGCGCGGGCCGAGCTCTACATTCGCCCGATGTACTGGGCGCAGCACGGCGCCGGTGGCGGCGTGCTGTTCGATCCCGAGACGACGAACTGGTGCCTGTGCATTTACGAGGCGCCGATGCCGCAGCCCACGGGGAATGCGATCACGCTGTCGCCCTTCCGCAGACCGACGGCCGAATGCGCGCCGGTCGACGCCAAGGCGGCCTGCCTCTATCCAAACAATTCCCGCGCCCTGATCGAGGCGGCGTCGCGCGGCTTCAACAACTGCCTGATGCTGGACATGCTCGGCAACGTCGCCGAATTCGGCAACGCCAACGTCTTCATGGTCAAGGACGGCGTCGTGTTCACGCCGGTGCCCAATGGCACGTTCCTCAACGGAATCACCCGTCAGCGCGTGATCGAGCTGCTGCGAGGCGACGGCGTGAGCGTCGTCGAGACGACACTCCGCTACGAGGACTTTGTGAACGCCGACGAGATATTCTCGTCAGGCAACTTCGCCAAGGTCGCCCCGGTCATCCGCATCGATGATCGGACGCTGCCGATCGGCGCGGTGTTCACCCGGGCGCGCAGGCTGTACTGGGATTATGCGCATGCCGTGAGAGCGGCTGCCTGACTCAGGGGCCGTAGAGCGGAAGCTCGGTGTCGCTGAGATTTCCGAGCCGTGCCTGCTGCGGCCCCTTTGCGTATTTCCGGCCCCGGCGGTCGGTGTAGAAGCCGACGAGTCCGGGTATCGGTCCGTTGGCATCGGTGATGACGGACACACGGCCGCGTCGAAGCAGGAAGCGGCCGATTGCACCGGCGCATGCGACATAGTCGGAGACGTCGCGGCAGTAGATCAGTTGCATTGCCGGGAGTGCGACCCGTCCTTGCCGGATGCGCACAGGCTGCAGAACCAGAGGAATCGGACGCTCTTCCGACCTGATGACGACGCTGAGGCAGCCATTGCGGGCATGGCGGATCAGCAGGTCGGCTTCATCGGATGGAATGCCCTGCACGGCTTGCGCATCCGCCGTGACGTGCTCGATCCACGCGCCCAGGCCGGCGAACGAGAGCGACGGTACGGAAACAAAGATGCCCTCGCAATAGGCCCGGAAGCCCTGCGCTTCCACGATCGGCCAGGTCTGACGCGCCGCGCTGATGTTGACGTAGGTCACCTCGGGCAATCGCTGCGCGATCTTTGTCAGCATCGTCGCATAGTTGCGAAATTCCGGTGCGACATACCAGCTCGACAGGTTGCACCAGATCTCGGGCTGCAACGTGGTGCCGCGATCGCTGTAGATCAGAAGCAGCACGCCGACCGGGTTGCCGTCGTGCTCGAGCAGATAGCCGTAACGGGGATAGCCGTGAGGGACGGCGCGCGTGGCCTGTCGGTGCAGTCCGCCCGACCAGTAGCCGCGGGATCGCCGGGGAAAGCCACGCGTGAGCAGCTCAGCGACCGCGTTCAGATCGGGGTCTCCGATCTCGCGACACCGGATCAGCGGCTTGAGCGCGGTCATGAGATTCTCTGCCGATCCCCTGTCAGCGCCTGCGCGACGTCAGCCGATGGCGCTTGCGTGCTGTTCGAATTGCAGTGCGTCGCGTACGCGCGAAGGCCAGCGTGCGAAATCAACGCCATGGGTGTGGAACAGCGCGACCGCGAGCCGGTCCATGCCGAACGCGACACAGCCGGTGTGTGCCGGCGTGCCGTCGGAATCGGTGATGCCCCAGGTCGTGCCGAAATGTTCGCGATGATAGTTGAAGCTCATGCAGGCGGTCGGCTGATCCTCCGAACGCAGCGGCACCAGCAGCTCGAACTTCAGCGCCTGCTGCTTCTGGCTGACCGCCTTCATCTGGCCGACGCGGCCGAAGAACGGGTCACTGGCGTGGTCGACCCGGAACGACAGGCCGAGATCGCATGCGATCGCCTGCGCCTTCACCATCCAGCGGTCGCGGAAGGCGGAGACGTCATCGGGCGTGCCGATGCAGACATATTCGCGCATCCGGAACGACTGCAGCCGGTCGAGATGGCGGGACGGCTCGCGACGGAAGCAATCCGCCGCAACGTCGAAGCGCAGGCCGCCGACCGGCAGCGCCCCGCGGCTCGCCGCGATCGGATAGACGGGATAGCAAGCAGCCGGCGACAGCACGAGGTCAGCTGGCGACAGCGACGTGGTCCAGTCGCCGCCCTTGTCGAAGCGCGCCACGGCCTCGTGGATGTCACGCTCGGTGCCATGCAGGCCGCACACGCAGCCGAGCAGATTGGGAAAGCTCTTGAGGTAGCCGGATTTCTCCAGCTGCGCGCGGCTCATGACCGGAGGAAAGCGCATGACTTCCGTGCCCGGCTCGCGATGCCTGGTGATGAGCGCGGCGAGCCGCTCCACCACGCCTTCATACAGCGCGGTGCGGGCGTAGACGCCATCCGCGCCCATGCGATGGAACAGGGTATCAGTCAGATGATCCAGGGCGTCGGCCGGCTGGGGAGCAATCTCGGGCGACTGCGAGAGAACGGGAATGGTCATTCGGCAAATCCTGGGTGGAGGCAATGGCGGCAATCGAACAGATCATTCGTAGAGCGAGGCGGGCACTGCGCTCATTAGATTCGCGGTGGCGATGTTGGTCAGAATGCGGTCGTTGTTGATCATGATCGGCGCCGACAGCACGTCGCGGAGGTGGCGGCTGATCGAGAACTCACCGTCGTTGCGATAGCCGGACAGGCCGCAGGCGCGCATCGCATGCATCACGGTCTCGACCGCCAACTCGGAAGCCTGCACCTTCAGCAGCGTGATCGACGATTGGAAGTCGAGCGAGGACAGCGCCCGCTCGTCATATTCGTGGGCGGCGAATGCGTCCATGTTGGTGACGATCATGGCGCGCAGCCGCGCCAGCGCCATCTTGGCCGCGGTGTAATGCGAGGCGGCCGGCGGCATCTGGCCGCCGGCGCTGCGTGCGGCTTTGCGCAGAAAGCGTTGAGTGCGCTCGACGGCTGCAGCCGCGATGCCGGCCCAGGCCGACGACCAGCACAGATGCGCGAACGGGGTCATGGTCTGGCCGTGGATGCGGTCATAGGATTCGGAGAACATCCGGTCGGACGGACAGCTCACTTCCAGCGCGAAGCCGGTCGAGCAGGTGCCGCGCATGCCGAGCGTCTCCCAGCCTTGCGTGCGGGCGATGGTGTAGTCATCCGTGGTCAGCGCCAGCAGCACCTGGTCGGAGGCCGCAGCGCCATCGGCGCGTCGTGCGATGGTCACGAGCCCGTCGGCCTCCGCGCCATAGGAGATCACGGTGGCGTCCCGCTTGAGAGTGATGTGATCACCCTCGTGGCCGACCGCTGCGGCGCTGGCGCGGATGTTGCCGCCATTCTGGCCCTCGGTGGTGGACGAAGCCATCAGCAGCTGCTCGGAGGCAATCCGGCGCATCAGCGATTCCATGTAAGCATTGCCGCGGCCGTGGCGCACCAGGCAGGCGACCTTGGTCTGGTGCATGGCGAAGATCATGGCACTCGAGGCGCAGGCGCGGCCGAGCGCGTAGCAGACGTCGGCGACGTCGTGAACCGAGGCACCGAAGCCGCCGAACTCGACCGGGATCTGCATGCCGAGCAGCTTGTGCTCGCGGGCCGCATCGATCGCAGCCGTGGGGAAGCGCCCCTCGCGATCGACCTCGTCGGCCTCCGCCGCTGCCTGTGCGGCAACGACGCTGGTGCGCTGGACAAACAGTGAGCTACGATCGAGCAGGAGGCTGTCGCCGTCATCGGACGTCGGATTGCGAAGCGCGGTTCTCTGGACAGTCATGACCGATCATTGCTCCGGATTTTGCCGTGTTGAGAGATCGGCGCGCGCGTCCCGTCGCGTTGCGCCGATACCCTGTGCCTTCCCTGGGCTGCGACGCAGGGTATGGATTTGATTCAAATGCGTCGACGAAATTCAGGGTAAACGCCGCGCATTCGACCGGTGGGGGTTAATTCCGAGTTGTTTCGACCGAGAGAATTCTCACCATCGTGTTAGTGTTAAAGCGAATTCATCGACGGAACGGGATCGGAGCGTAACCCTTTCGGCGGCGGTCCTGCGTTATGTCTTGCCGATCGATCTGCGGAAGGTCCGCAGATCCTTGTGCCGTTGCAAAGACAGAGAGTGGGCATGCCAGGTTTCGAAGCCGATCTCAGCAACCGGATCGTCACGCTCGTGCGCGACATCCTTGCGCAGAATTCGATCCCGACCGAGGTGACGACGGATGCCAAGCTGGTCGATGTCGGTCTGACCTCGATGGACATGGTCAACCTGATGCTGGCGATCGAAGCCGAGTTCGACTTCACCATCCCGCAGGAGCTGATCACGCCGGAGAACTTCCAGTCGGTCGCGACGCTGCAGCGCCTGGTCGCCGGACAACTGGCGGCGGCCAAGGCCGCCTAGCGCTGCCGTCGGCTGGTTCCTGCGTCGCTGTTTTCAATTCGTCTCAAAGCTGGCATTCTCGTCTTCCTTGGAGATGGGGACGTCATGACGAAGGCTGTGCTTGGCATTATCGGCGGCTCGGGCATCTATGATCTGCCGGGATTGGAAGATGCCCGCGAAGAGGCGATTGCGAGCCCCTGGGGAGAGCCGTCGGCGCCGTTGCGCCGCGGAACCATCGCCGGGTTGCCGATCGTGTTCCTGCCGCGCCACGACAGGGGACACCGACTGTCGCCGTCCGACATCAATTATCGCGCCAACATCGATGTGTTGAAGCGTGCCGGGGTCACCGACCTCGTGTCGCTGTCGGCCTGCGGTTCGTTCAAGGAAGAACTGCCTCCGGGCACATTCGTGCTGGTCGACCAGTTCGTCGATCGCACCTACAAGCGCGAGAGCTCGTTCTTCGGCCGAGGATGCGTCGCCCATGTCTCGATGGCGCATCCGGTGTCGCCGCGGCTGCGGATTCATCTGGCTGCGGCGGCCGAGGCCGAGGGCATCGCGATCGCGCGCGGCGGCACCTATGTCTGCATGGAAGGGCCGCAATTCTCGACCTATGCCGAAAGCATGACCTACAAGTCATCAGGCTATTCGGTCATCGGCATGACCAACATGCCGGAGGCCAAGCTCGCCCGCGAAGCCGAGATCTGCTACGCGACCGTCGCGATGGTGACCGACTTCGACTGCTGGCATCCGGATCATGACGCCGTCACGGTGCAGGACATCATCCGCGTGCTCACCACCAACGCCGACAAGGCCAAGGGGCTGGTGGCGCGGCTCGCCCGCGAGTTTCCGCGCGAGCACGAGGCGTGCCCGATCGGCTCCGATCGCGCCCTCGACACCGCATTGATCACCGCGCCCGAAGCGCGCGATCCCGAACTCCTGAAGAAGCTCGATGCGGTCGCGGGCCGCATTCTGCACAGCTGAATTGGGAGCAGGCGATGAAGGTCGACGGCAAGCATTATCGCAGCATCTGGCTCGGCTCCGACGGCTGGTCGGTCTGTGCGATTGATCAGCGGCGGTTGCCGCATGAGTTCGTGGTGGCGAAGATCACGACCTGCGAGGAGGCGGCGGATGCGATCCGAGGCATGCTGGTCCGTGGTGCGCCGCTGATCGGCGCCACGGCCGCGTTCGGCATGGCGCTCGGCATGCGTGACGACCGCTCCGATCCGGGCATCGACCGGGCCTATGAGATGCTGATTGCGACGCGGCCGACCGCGATCAACCTGAAATGGGCGCTCGACACGATGAGCACGATGCTGCGCCGGCTGGCGCCGTCCGAGCGGCGCGATGCGGCCTATGCGCGTGCGGTCGACATCGCCGGCGAGGACGTCACGATCAACCGGGGCATTGCGAGCCATGGTCTTGCGCTGATCGAGGCAGCCGCCGCGCGCAAGAAGCCGGGCGAAGCGGTGAACGTGCTCACGCATTGCAATGCCGGCTGGCTCGCCACGGTCGATTGGGGCACCGCGACGGCGCCGATCTATCTCGCGCATGACAGCGGCATTCCGATCCATGTCTGGGTCGACGAGACGCGGCCGCGCAACCAGGGCGCCTCGCTCACGGCCTGGGAGCTCGGCCATCATGGCGTGGCGCACACCGTGATCCCGGACAACACCGGCGGTCATCTGATGCAGCACGGCATGGTCGACCTCGCCATCGTCGGCACCGACCGCGTTGCCGCCAATGGCGACGTCTGCAACAAGATCGGCACCTATCTGAAGGCGCTCGCGGCGCATGACAACGGCGTGCCATTCTATGTCGCGCTGCCGTCGCCGACCATCGACTTTGCGGTTGCGGAGGGTCGGCAGATCCCGATCGAGCAGCGCAGTGCGCAGGAGGTCACGGAGATGACCGGCCGCACGTCGGATGGCCGCATTGAGACCGTGCGGATCGTGCCGCCGGGATCACCGGTGGCGAATTACGGCTTCGACGTCACGCCGGCGCGGCTGGTCACCGGGCTGATCACCGAGCGCGGCGTGCTGCAGGCCGATGGCGCGGCGCTGGCGGCGGCATTTCCGGAACGGGCGAGGCCGACGAATTATTAGTTGCTTCAGCGTCATTGCGAGCGAAGCGAAGCAACCCAGAATCATGCGAAGGATCTGGATTGCTCCGGCGCAAGAGCGCCTCGCAATGACGGTCAGCGCAAGGTTAGTCCCGTCGCAGCTTCCAGCTCCGTGATTGCCTGTGATGCGGAGACAACCTTGATCGTGGTCATGCCCATTTCGCGTGCCGGCTTCAGATTGACGCCGAGATCGTCGAGATAGACGCAGTCTAACGGATTCACGCCGAGCGTCTCGGTCATCATCTGGTAGATCCGCGGGTCGGGCTTGCGCAGGCCGATCTTGGCGGACTCGATCACATGATCGAACAGCGCCATGACCTCCGCGACGTAGAACGAGCGCCCGCCCTGGCTGCCGATCGCATTGGCCGGCAGATTGTTGGTGATGCAGCCGGTCTTGCATTCCGCCTTGATGCGCCTGAGTGCCTCGACCATGTCGGGGCGGAGGTCGCCGGCGAGCAGCGGCAGGACCTCGCGTCCGCGGACCTCGGCGCCGCCCAGCGCTCGCGATTCCTCGGCGAACAGCCGGTCGAACGTATCGACGTCGATCTCGGCGCGCTCGAATTTCGCCCAGGCGTTTTCCAGGTGATTGGCGGCGTTGGTGTTGCGGATGATGTCCACGGGATAGCCGCGCTCCGTCTCGAACCGCGCGAAGGCCTCGAAGGGAGACGTCGTCATCACGCCGCCGAAATCAAAAATCACCGCCTCGACCATGCCAGTCCCATCCTCGCTCGATCCTTGGATGATCGCTAGCATGGGACGCCGCACTTGGCGATATCGGCGCCAACCGCTATTGCTGCGGCAATGAAGCTCCTTCCTGCGATCGCTGCTGCGACGGGCCTGGTGATCTCGTCGCCGGTCTCTGCCGTCGTCGGCAATGCGCCGGCGCTGAATGATGGTGTCGGCCGCTCCGTCGTCACCATCGTCGGCTCGCGCGGCAATTTCTGCAGCGGGGCCCTGATTGCCCCGAAGCTGGTGCTGACCGCCGGACACTGTGTGCAGCCCGGGGTCGATTACCGCATCGTGGAATACGATCGCGACCACAAGCCGGTTCTGAAGCCGGTACGACGCGTGGCCGTGCATCCCAGCTTCAGCGTGCAGGCAATCCTCGCGCATCGCGCCACCGCCGATGTCGCGCTGCTGGAAATGGAGGCGCCTGCGAAGGAGCGCGTCCCAGTGGCGCTCGGCGTGCCGCAATCGCCGCTGGCCGCCGGCAACGCCTTCACGGTCGCGGGGATCGGCGTCGCCATTCCTGGCGACGGCAAGAGCGGCGGCGTGGTGCGCGCCGCGCCGCTGGTCGCGACCGGCAAGCCGGGCACATTGCAGATCCGGCTCGTCGATCCGGCGACGCAGGGCGCACGGCCCGGGCTTGGCGGCTGCACCGGCGATTCCGGCGGGCCTGCATTCGAGACGCAGGCGCAAGGGCAGGTGTTGATCGGCGTCATCTCGTGGTCGACCGGGCCGAACCTCGGCGATGGCTGCGGCGGCATGACCGGCGTCACGCCGCTCACGCTGTATCGCGATTGGGTCGTCCAGATCGCGCGGCAATGGGGCATGCCGCTCGGCGGAAATTGATGGGATCGCGTTCATGAGGCCGCGCGCCGCGATGGGTTGACCGTCGCTGTGATCAGGTTCAGCCTGTCACGCGAGGAAACAACTTCAAGATCAAAGCCCAGGGACAACAATGAACGTCATCGCGCCCATCCGGGAGGCTGCGTCTTCCCATGCCACCGAACATGTCGACGTGCTGATCGTCGGCGCCGGTATCTCCGGCATCGGCAGCGCCTATCAGTTGACGAAGCAGATGCCCGACACTCGCTTCGTGATTCTGGAGAGCCAGGACAGCTTTGGCGGCACGTGGCGCACGCATCGCTATCCCGGCATTCGCTCCGACAGCGACCTGCACACCTTCGGCTACAGCTTCAAGCCATGGGTCGGGCCGCCGATCGCGACCGCGGAAGAGATCCTCAACTACATGGGCGACGTGATCGAGGACAACGATCTAGGCCGTCACATCCGCTACAGCCACCGTATCGTGTCGGCAAGCTGGTCGAGTGCGACCGATCTCTGGACGGTCCATGCCGTCAAGGGCAAGAACGAAGAGCCGGTCGCCTTCACCGCGAATTTTCTCTGGATGTGCCAGGGCTATTACCGCCATTCCAAGGGCTACACGCCGGAGTGGCCGGATATGGCCAAGTTCAAGGGCCGCATCGTGCATCCGCAACTCTGGCCCGAGGATCTCGATCTCACCGACAAGCAGGTCGTCGTCATCGGCTCCGGTGCGACGGCCGCGACCATCCTGCCGTCGATCGCAGGCAAGTGCGCGCACGTGACCATGCTGCAGCGCTCGCCGACCTATTTCCGCATCGGCCGCAATGCAATCGAGCTGGCTGAGGAGCTGCGCCGGCTTGATGTCAAGGAAGAATGGATCCACGAGATCGTCCGGCGCAAGATCCTGTTCGAACAGGATTGGTTCACGAAGCGCTGCCTGTCGGAGCCCGACCAGGTCAAGAAGGAGCTGATCGGGCAGATCAGCGCCATTCTCGGTCCGGACTACACGGCGAAGCATTTCACGCCGAGCTATCGCCCCTGGCGGCAGCGCATCGCCTTCGTGCCCGATGCCGATCTGTTCGAGGGCATCAAGAGCGGCAAGGCGTCGGTCGTGACCGACGAGATCGAGCGCTTCACGGAAGATGGCATCCAGCTCAAATCGGGGGGCGCGCTCCAGGCCGACATCATCATCACCGCGACCGGGTTCGATCTCTGCGTGCTCGGCGACATCGCATTCTCGATCGACGGCAAGCCGCTCGACTTCGCCGACACCGTGACCTATCGCGGCATGATGTTCACGGGCGTGCCGAACATGGCCTGGGTGTTCGGCTATTTTCGCGCCAGCTGGACGTTGCGAACCGATCTCGTTGCCGATTTCGTCTGCCGGCTGCTGCAGCACATGAAGGAGAAGGGCGTCAGCAAGGTTACTCCCGCGCTCCGCCCGGAAGATCACAACATGCCGCTGCTGCCGTGGATCGATCCGGAGAACTTCAATCCCGGCTACATGATGCGCAACATGCATCTGCTGCCCAAGCGCGGCGACAAGCCGGAATGGCAGCACAGCCAGGATTATTGGGCGGAGAAGGATCAGATTCCGGCGATCAATCTGGATGATCCGGCATTCGTGTATGGGTGAGCGTTGAGCTTGCAAGGCTCGCCGGCGCTACAATCTCCGCTGTCGTCCCCGCGAAAGCGGGGACCCATAGCCACAGGCCGGAGTTGGTTGGCGAGAAGGTCAACGCGCAGCCTGCCTCAAGATGGATCACGCGGTATGGGTCCCGGGTCGGCGCCCGCTGACGCTCTGCGTCACCGGGCTTGCCCGGGACGACAGCCGAAGTTGTCGCGCGTGCAGCTTTCGCCTCAACTCTCCCGCCGCGTCACGCCGGTCGCGATCGCCGCGGCCGCGGTGCGGTTTTCGACGCCGAGCTTGGCGTAGACCTGCTCCAGGTGCTTGTCGACCGTGCGCGGGCTCAGCCCCAGGATCTGCGCGATGTCGCGATTGGTCTTGCCCTTCGACAGCCAGGATAGCACCTCGCCTTCGCGCACGGTGAGGCCGAACTCGCTGGAAAATTCCTTGGGCAATTCGCCCGACGTTTCCTTGGCCAGCCGCAGCAGGAACTCGTTCGGCCCGGCGCTTCCCATGTAGTACAGGCGCAGCTCGGGATGATCCGGGATCGCGGCGGCAGTCTTCGCGCCGCCCTTGCCGATCTGAACCTGATCGAGCCATTGCCGCAGCGCTTCCGGCAGGATCAGCTCCTCGCTCGTGCCGAGGCTGTCGGACAACAGCTTCTGCGCCTGCGGCGTCGCCCACATCAGCCGTCCCTCGCGGTTGACCGCGAGCAGGAAACGGCCGGAGACGTCGAGCGCGGCGCGCGCGCTCTGTGTCATCCTGGCGTTGGCGAGATGCACGCGAATCCGCGCCAGCATCTCCTCGACCGCGATCGGCTTGGTGACATAGTCGACGCCGCCGGCGTCGAGCCCTTGCACGATGTGCTCGGTGTCGGCGAGCCCGGTCATGAAGATGACGGGGACGTTGGAGAGCCCTGCCTCGCGCTTGAGCTTGCGGCAGGTCTCGAAGCCGTTCATGCCCGGCATGACGGCATCGAGCAGGATGATGTCGGGTGTGATCTGGTCGACGATGCGCATCGCGGCCGCGCCGTCGAGCGCGACCATCACGGTCATGCCTGCGCCGTCCAGCGCGTCGGTCAGCAGCCGGAGCGTCTCCGGCGAGTCGTCGACCACGAGCGCGACGTCACGCTTCTTGCTGTCAGTGCTCATAAGCATGCAGTGTCTTCAGAGTGGCCATGTACTGATCGAGGTCGAAGCGATCGATCAGCGTGCGCATCTGGGCGACGAAATCGGCATGTTCCGGGTGCGCGCTGCCGATCTCGTCGAGCTTGAGCTGAATGGCCCTGATGTAACCGATCTGGCCGAGGCCCATCAGCTCTTCGACATACTTCAAAGGCGGCCGCGATCCGGTGTCAGGGCGCCAGTGCGGCTCCACCATTGGTTGATCGGTCTGATAGCTCCATTCGAGTTTGAGCAATTGACGTATCGCCTCCAGCAGCCGCGGAATGTCGATCGGCTTCATCAGATAACTGTCATGGAACGGCTGCGCCAGCGGTCTTCCATGCGCTTCGAGCGCGCTCGCCGACGTCATCAGGATGCGCGCGTGATGATGGCCGCTGCCGCGCAAGGTCTCGGCCACCGTCCAGCCATCCATGCCCGGCATCGAGATGTCGAGAATGAAGAGATCCGGCTGACAATGTTGTGCGAGCGCGAGGCAGGCGGGACCGTCGGGCGCGCTCAGCAAAATGAAGCCGAGCGGCGTCAGCACCTCGCGCAGCAGGTCGCGATGCACCGGATCGTCGTCGGTAATGAGGATCGTCTTGCGCGGGCCGAGATAGCCCGCCACCGGCGCCTTCACCGGCGCGTGCCGCGTCGGGTTGGTCACTTCAGAGAGCAGGATCTTCACCTTGAACGTGCTGCCGGTGCCGACCTTGCTCTCGACCTTGATATCGCCGCCCATCACCCCGGCGAGCAGGCGGCTGATCGTCAAGCCCAGTCCCGTGCCGGTCTGCGGCTGCGCGGCGCCGAGCGCACCGCGCTCGAACGGCGCGAAGATCCGCTCGAGGTCGTCGGGCTGGATGCCGGGACCCGTGTCGATCACTTCGAACTCAGCCACCGGGCTGCGGTAGTGCACGACGAACCGGACGCTCCCTTCCTGGGTGAATTTGATCGCATTCGACAGCAGATTGATCAGGATCTGGCGCAGCCGCTTCTCGTCGGCATAGACGACGAGCGGCAGCACGGCGGGCCGCTTGAACACGAAGTCGACGCCCTTCGCGGCCGCCTGCAGCCGGAACATGCCGACGAGCTGGTCGAGGAATTCGCTCAGCCGCACCTCGTCGCGCGACAGATACAACCTTCCCGCCTCGATCTTGGAGATGTCGAGAATGCCGTCGATCAGGCCCGACAGATGGTCGGCGCTGCGGCGCACGACGCGGACCTGGTCGCGGGGCTTCGGCGGCAGGCTCGTGTCCTGCTCGAGCAACTGGGCATAGCCGGAGATCGCGTTCAGCGGCGAGCGCAGCTCGTGGCTCAGGCCGACCACGTAGCGGCTCTTGGCGAGATTGGCCGACTCCGCGACTTCCTTGGCGCGCTGCAATTCGGCATCGGTGCGCTTGTGGGCCTCGATCTCCTGGATGAGAAGGTGGGTCTGGCGCCGCGTCTCGGCCTCGGCGGCGCGGCGGCTCTGCTGGGCCAGCACGAACAGCCAGGTCACGACGCCGATGATGATGGAGAGCGCGAAGAACACCTTCCATAGCACATCGGAGATGATCCCCTTGAAGCCCGGCAGCGCTGCCGACGTCTCCAGATAGATCATCCCGAGCGTCAGCGCGACCAGCCCGGCTGATGTCAGGAACACGCCGACGTAATGCCCGAACTGCGAGTTGATCTTCGCCAGCACGGATTGCGGCAGCATGCCGCTGAGCGCCGCCGAGACCTGGGCCTGTGCCCGCGCATGCGGCTTGCACAGATCGTGGCAGCGCGCATCGAGCGAGCAGCACAGCGAGCAGATCGGGCCGGAATAAGCGGGGCAGGCAGCGGTGTCCTCGGGCTCGAAATGGTGCTCACAGATGCAGCACTGGATCTGCTCGATGTTCTGCCAGCTCCGCTTCGGCTTACGCGCCAGATAGTATTTGCCGCCGGTGAGATAGGCGATCGCCGGCGCGGTGACGAGCGCGACGCCCAACGCGACGAAGGTCGAGAGCGCCTTGCCGGTCGGTCCGAACAGGCCATAGAAGGCGCTAATCGAGACGATCGTGGCGATCGTCATGGCGCCGACGCCAACCGGGTTGATGTCGTAGAGATGGGCGCGCTTGAACTCCATCTGCGGCGGCCGCAATCCGAGCGGCTTGTTGATCACGAGGTCGGCGACCAGAGCGCCGACCCAGGAGATCGCGATGTTGGAGTACAGCGCCAGCGTCTGCTCCAGCGCCTTGTAGACGCCGATCTCCATCAAGAGCAGCGCGACGACGACGTTGAACACCAGCCAGACCACGCGGCCGGGATGGCTGTGCGTCAGGCGCGAGAAGAAGTTCGACCAGGCGATCGAGCCGGCATAGGCATTGGTGACATTGATCTTGATCTGAGACACGATCACGAAGGTGCCGGTCAGCGCGAGTGCCAGGTCCGGCCGGGCCAGTACATAGCGGAACGCCTCCAGATACATGTGTGCCGGTTCGGCGGCGTGGTCGGCCGAGACGCCGTGGCTGAGCGCGAAGAAGGCGAGGAACGAGCCGGCCAGCAGCTTCAGTGCGCCGAGCACGATCCAGCCGGGGCCGGCCGACAGCAGCGCGATCCACCACGACCGTTTCGACGTGCGCCGGTCGCGCGGCAGGAAGCGAAGGAAATCGACCTGCTCGCCGATCTGGGCCACCAGCGAGAACACCACGGCGGCAGCCGTGCCGAACAGCGCCAGATCGAGATGGCCCATGGGATCGCCATGCTCGCCGGGAAATTGCTGCCATTCCGCGAACGAGTGCGGGCTCGCATAGGCGATCGCCGCAAAGGGGAGGATGTGCAGCACCACCCAGAGCGGCTGCGTCCACAGCTGGAAGCGGCTGATCAGCGTGATGCCGTAGGTGACGAGCGGGATGATGACGACGGCGCTGATGAGGTAGCCGATCGGCCTGGGAATGCCGAAGCACATCTCCAGCGCGGACGCCAGGATGACGGCCTCGATCGCGAAGAAGATGAAGGTGAAGGACGCGTAGATCAGCGACGTCACGGTCGAGCCGATATAGCCAAAGCCCGCGCCACGCGTCAGCAGATCGATGTCGATGCCGCATTTGGCCGCGTGATAGGCGATCGGCAGGCCACAGCAGAAGATGATGACGCTGGCGACCAGGATCGCCGCGGTCGCGTTGGTCACGCCGTAGTTCAGCGTGATGGTGCCGCCGATCGCCTCCAGGGCCAGGAACGAGATCGCGCCCAGGGCCGTGTTGGCGACGCGGGCGGCCGACCAGCGCCGGGCGCTCTTGGCCGTGAAACGGAGTGCGTAGTCCTCCAACGTCTGGTTGGCGACCCACTGGTTGTATTGGCGCCTGACGCGGTCGATCCGCTGCCGCCCTGCCACTCTTCGACTCCTTACGCGCAGCGGTTCATCCGCACGCCTTGTCCTGCCCCTCGCGAGACCTGCGTAGAGCCTACGTCGCGCTTTTGCGGTGCAGTATACGCAATCTTGCGTATCCGTGCGCTGCACAAAGCGCGCCATCCTTCGTCCGAGCCAAAGCGTGTCCTCGAACCAATGAATGGGGTGCTCATGTCAGACGAAACCAAAAAAGGCCTGAAGTCGCCGCTTCGGCGGCAATTGCTGATGGGAATGGCCGCCATTCCGGCGCTCGCGATGATGCCGAGGCCGTCCTTTGGCGCCGGTCCTGCAACCTCTGCTGTCAATACGACCGGACTTGCAGTCACCGATAGCGAAGTGACGGTCGGCATTCTGCATTCGGTCACCGGCACGATGGCGATCTCGGAGACCGGCTCGGTGCAGGCCGAGAAGCTCGCGATCGAGCAGATCAACGCCTCCGGCGGCGTGCTCGGCCGCAAGATCAAATACATCCAGGAAGACGGCGCCTCCGACTGGCCGACCTTCGCCGAAAAGGCCAAGAAGCTCCTGGTCAACGACAAATGCGCCGCCGTGATGGGCTGCTGGACCTCGGCCTCGCGCAAGGCCGTGCTGCCGGTGTTCGAACAGTACAACGGCATGCTCTATTATCCGACCTTCTACGAAGGCCTCGAGCAGTCCAAGAACGTCATCTATACCGGCCAGGAAGCCACGCAGCAGATCATCGCCGGCCTCGACTGGGTCAACAAGACCAAGGGCGCGAAGACCTTCTACCTGCTCGGCTCCGACTACATCTGGCCGCGCACCTCGAACAAGATCGCGCGCAAGCACATCGAGGGCCATCTCCAGGGCGCCAAGGTCGTCGGCGAAGAGTACTTCCCGCTCGGCCACACCCAGTTCAACTCGGTGATCAACAAGATCAAGCTCACCAAGCCCGACGTGATCTACGCCATCATCGTCGGCGGCTCCAACGTCGCCTTCTACAAGCAGCTCAAGGCGGCCGGCATCGACATGTCGAAGCAGACGCTGCTGACCATCTCCGTCACCGAGGACGAGATCGACGGCATCGGCGGTGAGAACATCGCGGGCGCGTACGCCTGCATGAAGTACTTCCAGTCGCTCGACAACGCCAACAACAAGGCCTTCGTCGCCGACTTCAAGAAGATGTGGGGCGAGAAGACCGTGATCGGTGACGTCACGCAGGCTGCCTATCTCGGCCCGTGGCTGTGGAAGTTGACGGTCGAGAAGGCCGGCAGCTTCGACATCGACAAGATCGCGGCGGCCTCGCCCGGCATCGAGTTCAAGGGCGCGCCGGAGGGCTATGTGCGGATCCACGAGAACCACCACCTCTGGTCCAAGACCCGCGTCGGCCGCGCCAAGGCTGACGGTCAGTACGAGCTGATCTACGAGACCGCCGATCTGGTCGAGCCCGATCCGTTCCCGAAGGGCTATCAGTAAGCCTGGCGTCTCAATCCTCGTCGCAGTGAGCAGGCGATGCCGCTGCCGCACATGAGGTGCGCTCCCTCCCCCCTTGTGGGGGAGGGGGGTAACCCCACCCACAGCGCGGCTTGGAGGCCCCCTCCCTAGCCCTCCCCCACAAGGGGGGAGGGAACGACCTCAGCTGCGGCACTCCCTCCGCAAACCATTGCGCGTTCAGAACGAGCATCACGCACGAGAGGACGGATCATGTTCGGTGACTATTCCATCGGCGACCTCGGGGCCATCTTCGCGATGCAGGGCTTCGCGGGCCTCATCCTGTTTTCGGTCTACGTGCTGATGGCGCTGGGGCTTGCCATCATCTTCGGCCAGATGGGCGTCATCAACATGGCGCATGGCGAGTTCATGATCCTCGGCGCCTACGTCACCTGGATGACCTCGAACGCCTTCCAGCATTTTCTCCCCGCTCTGTTCCCCGGCTACTTCTTTGTCGCCATGGCGCTTGCCTTCATCGCCTCCGGCTCGCTCGGGATGCTGGTCGAATGGGCCATGATACGCCGGCTGTACAAGCGGCCTCTCGACACGCTGCTCGCCACCTGGGGACTCAGCCTGATCCTGCAGCAGGCCTATCGCTCGGTGTTCGGCGCGCGCGAGGTCGGCGTCGAGCTGCCGGACTGGATGATGGGCTCCTGGCAGGTGACCGACGCCATCCAGATCCCGATCAACGGCATGTTCGTGATGTGCCTGACCATCCTGATCACGATCGTGGTTGCCTATGTCCTCTTCCTGTCGCGCTGGGGCAAGCAGGTCCGCGCCGTCGTGCAGAACCGCGTGATGGCCGGTGCCGTTGGCATTAATACCGAGAAGGTCGACCGCTACACGTTCGGTCTCGGCTGCGGTATCGCCGGCGTCGCCGGCTCCGCTTTCACCATGATCGGCTCGACTGGTCCGACCGCCGGCCAGCTCTACATCGTCGACACCTTCCTGGTCGTTGTGTTTGGCGGCGCGGCCAGCCTGCTCGGCACCATCGCTTCGGCCTTCACCATCTCCCAGGCGCAGTCGACCATGGAGTTCTTCCTGTCCGGCTCGATGGCCAAGGTGCTCACGCTGCTTGCGATCGTCGCGATCCTGATGCTGCGCCCCCAGGGACTGTTTGCCCTCAAGGTCCGCAAGTGAGCCAGCTCCGATAGTCAAACAAGAAAGCATGGCCATGATCAACTCGCGCTTCTTCAACCGATCGGAGCTCATCGGCTTCGTCTCCTTGCTGCTCTTGCTGGTCGTCATCCTGCCGCTGGCGCTCGACATCTTCCGCCTCAACCTGGTCGCGAAGTATCTGACGTACTCCTTTGTCGCCATCGGCTTGGTGCTGTGCTGGGGTTATGGCGGCATTCTCAGCCTCGGGCAGGGCGTGTTCTTCGGCCTCGGCGGCTACTGCATGGCGATGTTCCTGAAGCTGGAAGCCTCCAGCGTTGCGAATACCAAGATCCAGTCGACGCCGGGCATTCCCGACTTCATGGATTGGAATCAGCTGACCCAGCTGCCCTTCTTCTGGAAGCCGTTCCAGAGCTTCCCGTTTGCGCTCGCCGCGATCATCCTGGTGCCCGCGGTCTTCGCCTTCATCATCGGCGCCGCGATGTTCAAGCGCCGCGTCGGCGGCGTCTATTTCGCCATCATCACCCAGGCGATCGCGGCGATCATGACCATCCTGATCGTCGGTCAGCAGGGCTACACCGGCGGCATCAACGGCATCACCGACCTGCGCACTTTGCACGGCTGGGACATCCGCACCGATCACGCCAAGTACATCCTCTATTTCGTCGAGGTGCTCTTCCTGTTCGCTGCGATCCTGGTGGCGCAGTTCATTCGCCTGACCAAGCTCGGCCGCATCCTGGTGGCGATGCGTGAGCAGGAGGACCGGGTGCGTTTCTCGGGCTACAGCGTCGCCAACTTCAAGATCTTCGCCTTCTGCGCAGCCGCGGTCTTCGCAGCTGTCGGCGGCGCGCTGTTCACGCTCGAGGTTGGCTTCATGTCGCCGTCCTTCGTCGGCATCGTGCCGTCGATCGAAATGGTGATCTACACCGCGGTCGGCGGCCGGCTCTCCATTTTCGGCGCGGTCTACGGCACGATCCTCGTCAACTTCGCCAAGACCAGCCTGTCGGAGACGTTCCCACAGCTCTGGCTGTTCGGCCTGGGGGCGCTGTTCATCGCCGTCGTGCTCGCCTTCCCGAACGGCCTTGCCGGCATCTGGGGCGACTATGTGCAGCCGCGCATCGATCGGCTGCTGGCCTCGCGTACCAAGAAACCGAGCAATGGCGGCCTGGTCGCCGACGGCGCCCCCGCAGAGTGAGGACACAGCGATGCTCATCGGTCATCAGCCCAAGGAATTCCTGCTCGCGGTCGAAGCGCTCACCGTCTCCTTCGACGGCTTCAAGGCAGTCAACGATCTCTCCTTCTACGTCGAGGAGAACGAGATCCGCGTCATCATCGGCCCCAACGGCGCCGGCAAGACCACCGTGCTCGACCTGATCTGCGGCAAGACCAAAGCGACCTCCGGCTCGATCCAGTTCCGCGGCAAGGAGCTGACCAGGCTGCGCGAGAACGAGATCGTCAAGGCGGGTGTGGGGCGCAAATTCCAGACGCCGTCGGTGTTCGAGGATCTCAGCGTTTTCGAGAATCTCGAGATCTCGTTCCCGCGCGGCCGCACCGTGTTCGGCTCGCTGACCTTCAAGCGCGACGCTGTCGTCAAGGACCGCGTCGAGGAGGTCGCCGAAATGATCTTCCTCAAGGATCGCCTCAAGACCTCGGCGGCCGAGCTCAGCCACGGCCAGAAGCAGTGGCTCGAGATCGGCATGCTGCTGATCCAGAACCCGGACCTCCTGATGCTCGACGAGCCCGTCGCCGGCATGAGCGTCAGCGAGCGCGCCAAGACCGCCGAGCTGCTCAACCGCATCATCAAGGACCGCTCGGTGCTGGTGATCGAGCACGACATGAAGTTCGTCGAGGACATCGCCCACAAGGTCACCGTGCTGCACCAGGGACAGATCCTCTCCGAAGGCACGATGGAGCGGGTCAAGAACGACCCCAAGGTCGTTGAAGTCTATCTGGGGCATTGAGCAGGAGCAGAATCGATGTTGGCAATCTCCGATCTCCATGTCGCCTATGGCCAGAGCGAGGTGCTGCATGGCCTCAACGTCAAGGTCGCGCCCAACGAGATCGTTGCGATCATGGGGCGCAACGGCATGGGCAAGACCACGCTGATGAAGTCGCTGATGGGCATCCTGCCGTCAAAGAGCGGCTCCATCGATATGAACGGCACCGAGTTGTCGGGCCTGAAGAGCTACGAGCGTGTCGCCAAGGGCCTCGCCTATGTCCCGCAGGGCCGCATGATCTTCTCGACCATGACGGTCAAGGAGAACATCGAGACCGGCCTCGTCGTCTCCGGCGAGTCCGAGGTGCCCGGCGACATCTATGAGCTGTTCCCGGTGCTGCTGGAGATGAAGGGCCGCCGCGGCGGCAACCTCTCTGGCGGCCAGCAGCAGCAGCTCGCGATCGCGCGCGCGCTTGCGACCAAGCCGAAGGTGCTGCTGCTCGACGAGCCGACCGAGGGCATTCAGCCCTCGATCATCAAGGACATGGCGCGCACGCTGAAGCGCATCCGCGACGAGAAGGGGCTGTCGATCGTCGTCTCCGAGCAGGTGCTGAGCTTTGCGCTCGACATCGCCGACCGCGTGCTGGTGATCGAGAACGGCGAGATCGTCCGCGACGATCCGCGCGATCAGGTCGATGCGGCGCAGGTGTCCAAATATCTGTCGGTCTAACCACTCCGCCCAAGCAAGGAAAAAGGGGAGCTTCTGATGCCTGACACACTGATCAAGGTCGATCTCACGAAATCGGCCTACGAGAACGACAAGGTGCACAACCGCTGGCACCCGGACATTCCGATGGTGGAGTGGGTCAATCCCGGCGATGATTTCATCATCGAGACCTATGATTGGACCGGCGGCTTCATCAAGAACAACGACTCCGCCGACGATGTGCGCGACATCGATCTGTCGATCGTGCACTTCCTGTCCGGCCCGATCGGCGTCAAGGGCGCGGAGCCCGGCGACCTGCTGGTGGTCGACCTGCTCGACGTCGGTCCGCTCAAGGAGAGCCTGTGGGGCTTCAACGGCTTCTTCTCCAAGCAGAATGGCGGCGGCTTCCTGACCGACCATTTCCCGCTGGCGCAGAAGTCGATCTGGGACATCAAGGGCCTCTACACCTCGTCGCGTCACGTTCCCGGCGTCAACTTCGCAGGCCTGATCCATCCCGGCCTGATCGGCTGTCTGCCGGATCCGAAGCTGCTCGCGACCTGGAACGAGCGCGAGACGGCGCTGATCGCGACCAACCCGACCCGCGTGCCGGGTCTCGCCAATCCGCCGTTCGCGCCGACCGCGCATGCCGGCCAGGCCAAGGGCGACGTCAAGGCCAAGATCGGCGCCGAGGGCGCCCGCACCGTGCCGCCGCGCGAGCATGGCGGCAATTGCGACATCAAGGACCTGTCGCGCGGCTCGAAGATCTACTTCCCGGTCTACGTGCCCGGCGGCGGCCTCTCGATGGGCGATCTGCACTTCAGCCAGGGCGACGGCGAGATCACCTTCTGCGGCGCCATCGAGATGGCCGGCTGGCTGCACATCAAGGTCGACATCATCAAGGACGGCGTGGCCAAATACGGCATCAAGAACCCGATCTTCAAGCCGTCGCCGATCACGCCGAACTATCGCGACTACCTGATCTTCGAGGGCATCTCGGTCGACGAGGCCGGCAAGCAGCATTATCTCGACGTCCACATCGCCTATCGCCAGGCCTGCCTCAACGCCATCGAGTATCTGAAGAAGTTCGGCTACTCCGGCGCCCAGGCCTATTCGATCCTCGGCACCGCGCCGGTGCAGGGCCACATCTCCGGCGTGGTCGACGTGCCCAATGCCTGCGCCACCTTGTGGCTGCCGACCGAGATCTTCGACTTCGACGTGATGCCGTCGTCGGCAGGCCCGATCAAGCACATCACGGGCGACATCCAGATGCCGATCTCGCCGGACAAATAACCCCTCTCCCTGCGCGACGGGATGCGGGACGGTGGCGTATCGGCCGCCCCGCATCCGCCGCGCGGACGGGAGACCATTGTTGCGCAGGAGACGACCATGCCGGTCTATGAATATCTCTGTGATGCTTGCGGTCCGTTCACTGACTTCAGGCCGATGGCCGAATGTGATGATCCGCAGGTCTGTCCGCAATGCGCTGAGATGGCGCCGCGGGTGATCCTCACCGCGCCCGCCTTCGCCTGCATGCCGGCGGAGCGGCGCACGGCGCACGCCACCAACGAGCGCAGCCGCCACGCGCCGCAGACGGTGGCCGAGTACAAGGCCAAGCATGCTGCGGGCTGCGGCTGCTGCTCGCCGAAGAAATCGCCGCGGCTGATGACCAAGAGTAAGAGCGGCGCCAAGGGCTTTCCGACGGCGCGACCGTGGATGATCAGCCACTGAACGAACGCGAGGGGGCGGTGAGCCCGCCCTCAGCGCGATGCCGGCACGCGGCGTGGTCCGGGTCCTGCCGGCGGGCCGCCGAACTTCGCGGTCATCGCATTGGCGCCGTCGCTGATGTCGACCAGCGTCTTGCGGCTGTCGTCGATCACCTTGGCGGATTTGCGCCTGAAGCTGTCGACGAGCTCGCGCATCGACTTGATCTGATCGAACAGCTGTCCGGGATTGCCGTCCGCGAATCCGGGAATGGCGCCGTCGATCTTGGTCACGAGGCTGTCGAAGCCCTTGAAGATGTCCTCGGCCTTCTCGATCGCCGCGTCGACCGCCGCCGTCTTGTCCTTCAGCGAGGCCGTCTCGGCCTCGAAGCTCTGCAGCGCGTCTTTGATCGCCGGCGCATTGCTGACGACGTATTTGTCGATGTTGTGGACCGTCTCGACCATCGTCTCCTGGTCCTTCAGGTCCGCTGTCAGCACCGGAACGCCATCGCGATCGAGCGGCACCGGCGGCGCTGTCGGTGCGCCGCCGACCAGCGAGATCGCGGCAATGCCGGTGAGGCCCTGGAACTCGATGCCGGCCGTGGTGTCCTTGCGGATCGGGGCGGAATTGTCGAGCGTGATCATGGCGACGATCTTGCGCGGACTTTCGAGATTGATCGACAGGATCTGCCCGGCCTGCACGCCGTCGAAATTGACCGGACCGCCCTTGCGCAGGCCCGCCGCCGAGCCGCCGTCGAACACCACGCGCATCGTGCTGCGCTGCTGGGCGATACGGCTTTTCTGCTTGATCAGCAGGGTACTGATCCCGGCCGCAACGGCCGCGATCGTCAGGGTTCCCACAATGAGATTGATCGCGCGCATTCGGTGTCCGCCGCTGCCTCCGCTCGAATTTAGCCGTTATGCGCCGCGGTTGAAAGGTCAGCGCGCCAGCCCTGGCCGGGACGGTGCGGCGAGGCCCGCCAGCAGCACCGCGAGAATGCCGGTCAGGAAGATACCGTCGAAGGTTCCTGCACCGCCGATCGAGGCCACGGGTGCGCCGAGGCTGCCGATCTTGTCGAGGTTCATCAGGTCGGCGCCGACCAGCGTCCCCATCGAGCCGCCGATATAGGCCAGCGGCGCGGCGTATTCGCGTGACAGCAGGAAAGCGAGAATTGCAGTGACGACGATCGGCGCGAACACCGGCACGGCGATGCCGACACCCTGCACTGGTGTCGCCATCGCGTGGATGATCACGGCAATCACCAGCACGGCGATCGCCGCGCGCAGCCACAGCTGATAGCGCAGCACGAGATAGGTCGACATGATCGTCGGGATGATCGCGCCGCCGACATTCACCGCCAGCACGGTGCCGGGCCATTGATGCACCAGCGGCACGACATATTGCATGCCGAAAAAGTCGATGATCTCGCCGGAGCGCGCGACCTGTCCGGGCAGCACCGTGATCGGAATGTTGAAATAGCTGCCGATCAGCGAGCCGAACAGCAGCAGCATCGCGGTGCCCGAGCTGACGCCGAGCTTCATGTAGGCGTAGCGCAGGATGCCGAGCTGAATCAGGACGATCAGGACGCCGAACGCCAGCACCAGGATGGCGAAGAAAACCGGCGTGATCGGCAGATATTGAACCTGGGAATGCATGTCGAAAGCGCTTCAGTGATGGACCGTGCCGCCCGCGTGGGATCATCTCACGCGGGCAACAGGGTGACAAATGGTCATTCGACGCCTGGTTCCCAAGGGCGGCCATGGTCTGCGCCTCGTTCATGGGGCGGGGATCAGCGTGGCATGCAGCACGTAGCGCTCCGGGCCCTCGGTCAGCGCATCGAACGGCCAGCAGGTCGACAGCACCAGCTCGGCGCGGTCGGTCGCGGGATCGATGCCAGAGGCATCGAAGCGGACGACCCGTGCGGCATCGGCCCGGTAGCGGAAGGCCTTGCCGTCGCGCCTGACGATGTCGATCGCATCGCCGATCCTGACGTCGCGCAGGAAGCGGAAATGCGTGTCGCGATGCGCCGAGTAGACGGCGATGCCCGGCTCGCCAGGCTCGGCGCTGCCTTCGACATGGCCTGCGCCAAAGGCGAGCGCCTGGCCGCTGGAGCCGGCCAGCGCGATGGTGGAGATGCCGAGGCGCTCCACCTCGATGCGCGCCACCGGAACGGTGTCGGCCCAGGACCATGGCTTGACCGGATGTCCCGTAGCGATGGTCTGAGAGAAGGCACGATCGAGCAGCAGCTGCGCGACCATCGCCTTGGCGTGGATCAGAGCGCCGTGTCCGAGCAGGGTGAGGCCGACCAAGGCGATCGAAAGGGGGATGGGGACGCGGGGCATTGTCTCTCCTCTCGTCATTGCGAGCGAAGCGAAGCAATCCAGAGCCGTCGTGTGGTCCCTGGATTGCTTTGTCGCTTCGCTCCTCGCAATGACTGCGTTGGTTAGTTGGCAGCCCGTCGCCTGATCGCGACGAGCCAGATCAGTTCGAGCATCAGCACGCCAAGTCCGAGCAGCATGCTGAGCTCCGCATCGGTCGCCGTCTTCGGCAAGGTGATGGTCGCGGGCGCCGCCGGCACCACCGGGCGCTTCAGCGCGGCAAGTTGCACCTCGTCGTCCGCGCCGGCGCGCCGCTCCTTCTGCACCGCCGGCAGACGGCCACGCTCGCCGAACACCTTCTCGAAGTCCCAGCCGGCGGGCAGGTTGATCGGCAGCTCGGCGAGCTTGAGCGGCTCGCCGTCGGGACGTCGCGGCGTCTTGTCGACGGCGACGAGGCTGGTCAGGCGCGTCACCAGTCGATGCTCCAGGGCCAGCTTGAGAATGGCGCCGTCGGATTCCTCCGGCGTCATCTGCCGCATTGTCTTCGCCACCTCTGCATCGCCGATCTTGCGCCGCGCCCACAGTTTTGAAAGGCCCTTGCCTTCGGCGGCGCCGGCCAGCGGCAGCGTGATGGTCCACGGCTGATCGCCGATCCGGCCCTTGAGCTGCAGCGATCCCGCGAGACGATCGAGCTTCGCCGCCAGCACCAGCGGCTCGTTGCGATAGACGTCCGGCAGCACGGCGGGCGTGAGATCCACTGAGGCTTCCGAGAAGCTCGCGCTGAGCCCGGTGACGACCGGATTTTCCAGCTTGGCGAACAGGTCGCGCATGCGCTCCTCGACCTGCTCGACCGAGCCGATATGGGTGAAGGCGCCGCGTCCGAGCTCTGAGGCGCGCGTCATCAGATAGGTGTTCGGCGCCGAGCCGATGCCGACCATGAAGATGCGCGAGCGGCCGCGCATCGCCGTGATGGTCTCGAACAGCTGCTGCTCGTTGCCGATGGCGCCGTCGGTCAGGAACACCACCTGGCGCACGCGGTCCGAGTCGCTGCCGTCATCGGTCAGCGCCGCGCGCATCGCCGGCACCATCTCGGTGCCGCCACGTGCCTCGAGCGAACTGACGAAGCTGGTCGCGCTGCCGACATGCTCGACATCGGCCGGCACCGAGGATGGAAACAGCACGGTCATGGTGTCGTCAAAGCGGATCACGTTGAAGCGGTCATTGGGCTGCAGTCGTCCCAGCGCATAGAGCAGGCTGGCCTTGGCTTGCCGGATCGAGGTGCCGCCCATCGAGCCGGAATTGTCGATCACGAAGATGACGTCGCGCGGCTGCGGCCGCTGCGCTGTCGGCGCCACCGCGGGCGGTGTGACGAAGGCGAGCAGATAGTCGGCATCGCCGACCTGCTCGTGGAACAGCCCGACCGACGGCATCGCCGCAGCCGCAGGCTTCCAGGTCAGCTCGAAATCGCGATCGGCCGGCACTACGCCTTCGGCGAGGGTCACGACGCGCGTCTTTGCGTCGGGGCTGTCGATCGTGACCTGGTGATGATGGCTCTTGACCTCGCCGAGCGCAAAGCCGGCCTGCAGCCGCACCGTGATCCTGGTCGGATTGATCGGATCAGTCTTGGCCGGATCGAGCACCTCAGGCGAGATGCGATCGCGGTCCGGTACGGGATCATTGCTCGCCGCGCCCCAGCCATTGCTGTCAGGGCGCAGATCGACGCTCTGCACGAGCGGCGCCGGATTGTAGCGCGGTGCGACCACCAGCGGCACCCGCAGCGAGAATTCGCCGGCCGCCTGGGCCACCGGCTGCTGATACTCGATCTGCACCACCACGGTCTCGCCGGGGCCGATATTGGCGAGCGAGTTGGTGAAGATGTTCGGCCGCTCCTGCTCGGTCAGCGCGGCCGTCCTGCCCTCGCGCTTGGCCTGCTCGTAGATCACCTTGGCCTGCTGGCGCGGCTTGATGTCGCCGACCACGACGCGGTCGCCGACGATCATCTTCAGCGTATCGACCGCGCTGTCCGGCGGCAGCGGATAGACATAGACCGCCTCCATCCATTGCGAGGTCGTGTTCCTGAACAGCTGCGTCACGCGCGCCCGCGCCGTCGGGCCGGAGACGACGATGTCGACATCGATGCCGAGCCGCGGCGCCTCGCTAAAGCCCGCGTCGGTCTTGAACAGCAGCGCGCCGGACCGGGCCTCGCTCGGCTTGGTCAGTGGTGCCAGCGGGCCTTCCGCCGACCAGCCCGGCGTGAGGCTGAGAAACAGCGCCGTGAAGCCGACCAGCAGCACGGCGGCGGCCTGCAGCAGCAGGAACAGCAGCATGGTCACGATCCAGGACCGGACCGGATGGGCGCTGCTGCGAATATCATAGTCGATCGTGTCGCTCATCAGGGACTCCGCAACGAAGAATTTCGGCCTGCCGAGACTGGGCGCGGTGAGCCGATGTCGCGAGCGGAATGCTCGGTCTTGTTCGGCCGCGGTCCGCCCTGGTGCGTCCGCTGGCCACCCGGCGCGGACGCTGCTGTGCGGGTTTGTGCTGATTTGTCCGTCTGCTAAAAGGACGCGGCGCCACAGGGCAGGGGACAGGATGTCGATACCTGACAACGAGCTTTCCGACGAGCAGAGCCGGCAGGTCGCGGAGACGATCCGCGAGGAGATCGCCCGGCGGCGAATGTCGCGACAGACGCTGGCGGAGCAGGCCAAGCTCAGCCTGTCGACCCTCGAAAAGGCGCTCGGCGGCCGCCGTCCGTTCACGCTCGCCACCATCGTCCGGCTGGAGCAGGCGCTCGGCATGTCCCTGCGCAAGCCGGCGGGCACCCCGGCCGCGCCGCAGGCGCCGAGCGGCGGCATCGCGCCCGACAGTCTCGGCTCCTATTCGCGGCGCGCGGTGGAGTGGATCGAGGGCACCTATGTCACCTTGCGCCCTTCGTTCGGGGACAGGGAGGCGATCTACGCCTATCGCACCGACATCGTCTGGGACGATGCCGCCTCGTCCTTGGTGTTTCGCGAGGGCGCGCGGCTCGATGCCGCGTTCACGCAGTTCGGCGAGGTCGCGGTGCCCAACCAGTCCGGCTTCGTCTACCTCGTCACCAACCGCCACGGCCAGCACCGGCTGATCACGGTGTCGCGTCCCACCATCACCGGCGAGATGTACGGCATCATCACGACGCTCCTCGCCGGCCGCGGCTCGCTGCTGACCCCGATCGCCGCACCGATCGCGCTGCTGCCGTTGCGCAATGTGGATGAGCCAAGCTTCGGGAGGCTTGGTGCGGATGATCGGCACTATGCGTCGTATCGCGAGCATCTGCGCAAGACGGTGGAGGAGCCGTTCGCCCTGTTCGCGCAAGGCGTGCCGTGACTTGTTGGACACACAACTAACCACCGTCATTGCGAGGAGCGAAGCGACGAAGCAATCCAGAGTCGCACGCTGAGCCCTGGATTGCTTCGCTTCGCTCGCAATGACGGAGTCTATGGGAGGCGGCATCGCCTCGACACCACCGCTGTCATCCCGGCGAACGCCGGGATCCATGACCACAGGGAGCAGTGCGGGGCAGGCTGATCATGAGCAGCTCGCGCCTCATGTCCGCCGCAGCGTATGGGTCCCGGATCGGCGCCGTGCCGCGCTGGCGCGCGTCGCGGCTTGTCCGGGACGACAACGGAGTCACGAATGAGCTGCGTAGGGTGGGCAAAGGCGCGCCCGTACTGCTCGCGTTGCAAGCTCCGCTCTATCGCGCGCCGTGCCCACCATTCGCTCCGAGTGCACCGAAAGACGGTGGGCACGGGACCGCCCTGCGGAGCGGCTGCTTTGCCCAAACTACGCGACGAGGCGGAGGTGAGATCGGATTCACATCTCAAACAGCATGGACGCGAAAGCGCGTTCTCGCGGCGAAACTCGCCCGAGGTCTGCGATCATCGCGTCCCTCTGAAGGTGCAGAGGGCGCAGGGAATGCCGGGTGAAGGCCTCACCCATGGCCCGCCTGCGAAAAAAATGCAGGCGGCAGGTACCACAGGTGGTGCCGATCATCCGGCATTCCCTGCGCGACGGTCTTCACGCTTATACGCAGTCTCCCTGGTGCGCCGGGCTTGTTGGCCACCATCCCCACGCGAAGCGAAGCTTCATCGTGAGTTGATACCAGCGTCGGGGTATCAGGACGCTGCGACTTCACGTCCACGGTCAAACCGTTCGTCGGCGCGCCCGAAGACACGCTGCGGCAGACCGCGGCCATCGCATCCCCACCTCGCGTGTCGTGACGATCGCGCGCTACGCCCCTCTGCGGTGAGGCGGGATGGGCGGAGATGATCATGGATTCGGAAAAATAGCAAGATAATTATTTTTATCGAAAGTCGAGCCGCGACGTCGGTCGACTCCCCTCCCCCTTGCGGCGAGGGGTCGGGGGTGGGGGTCCGCGAGTCGTGTCCGGAGTGATGGGGGTAACATCGAGAGCGTGCTAGCCTGGTCGAGATGGTCTGGCGCGCTCCACCTCGTTCGGAGTGCGGAGACCCCCACCCCCAACCCCTCCCCGCAAGGGGGAGGGGAGCCGGCTGTCGTCGTCGCGAGAGATGGAGCTTCAATGATCGGCGTGGTCACGCCGCATGCGAAGCCTGACGCGCAGCGCTATCGCCTTTCCGTCTACCCCCCGACATCAGCGCTGATGATGTCGCCGAACAGGTCCCACTTGCCGCCCTTGAACTGCATCATCTTGAGCTGCTCGATCGGGGCGAAATCATTGGGACCGGTGTTGACCTTGATGCCGGGGATCAGCGTATCAGGCGCATAGTCCTTCAGGCTGGCGGCCTGCTTCATGACGTTGTCGCGGGTCAGATTGTCGCCGCACTGGGTCAGGGTCTGCACCAAGGTCTGCGCCGCCGCATAGCCGTACGCCAGGTTGGCGTCGGAGATGTTGGCGCCCGGCATGTACTTCTCGATGAAGGCCATGAACTTCTTCATGCCCTCGTCGTCCTTCCACTGCGGATCCGACGGATCCTTGAGATAGCCGGCGGACAGCACGCCTTCGGAGGCTTCGAGTCCGGCGGGCTTCATCACGGCGCCGATCGAGATCGAGACGTCGGTCATGACGTGCATCGGCTTCCATTCCAGCTCGGCGATCTTCTTGATCGCCTGCGCGGCGAATTTCGGCGTCGAGATGTTGACGAACACGTCGGCGCCGGTGCCCTTGAGCTTCACGATGTGGGAGTCGATCGACGGCTCGGTGGTCTCGTAGCTCTCCTCGGCGACGATCATGGTCTTGGCCTTGTCGCCGAGCACCTCCTTGATGCCGAGGACGTAGTCCTTGCCGAAATCGTCGTTGGCATAGAAGATCGCGATCTTCGCGTTCGGCTTCTCTTTCAGGATGTACTTGGCGAAGATCCGCGCCTCGACGCGGTAGCTGGGCTGGAAGCCCATGGTCCACGGGAATTCCTTCGGATCGTTCCACTTGCTGGCGCCGGTGGCGAGGAACAGCTGCGGCACCCTCTTGGCGTTGTGATATTTCTGCACAGCGGTCTGGGTCGGCGTGCCCAGCGCGTTGAACACCAGGAACACTTCGTCGCTCTCGATCAGCTTGCGCACCTGCTCGACCGTCTTCGGCGGGCTGTAGCCGTCGTCATAGGAAATGAAGTTGATCCTGCGGCCGTTGATGCCGCCCTGGTCGTTGATCATCTTGAAATAGGCTTCCTCGGTCTTGCCGATGATGCCGTAGGCCGATGCCGGGCCGCTATAGGCCTCGACGTTGCCGATCCTGATCTCGGTATCGGTGGCGCCGGTGTCGTATTTCTTCTGTGCAAGCGCGCCGTGGCTCGCGAGGACGGAGAGGGCGGCGGCGGCCGCAAATGACAGCAGAGTCCTGGTCGTGATCGGCGACATTCCCTGGGCTTCCTCTGGGTTGATTTTTGTGATTGCCGTTTCTTGTCGTTGGTCTGCTTCTTGGCCTTGTGGCAGCGGCGACCTTGCACGGTCGCTCATCGGAACCGAGTGGGCAGATGTGTGCAATGCACTGTCTTGCGTCCAGGCGCTGGCCCCGGGAAGCCGCGGGGACCATCAGCCGAGCCGGCAGTTGATTTTGCTGGCCAGCCACTCGACGCAAGTTGATACCGTCGCATCCGGCGCATCTTCTCGCGCGCACGAAGCAGGATGATGCCGGCACCGCCATGACGAAAAGCCCGTTCTACACGGCCGAGCACGAGGCCTTCCGCGACGTCGTCAGGCGCTTCGTCGACAAGGAGATCGCGCCATTCGCGAGCGCGTGGGACGAAGCCGGCGAGTTTCCGCGCGCGCTCTACGTCAAGGCGGCGGAGATCGGCCTGCTGGGCTTGGGCTTCGCGGAAGAATTCGGCGGCGTGGCCGCCGACCAGTTCATGAAGATCGTGTCATCGCAGGAATTGGCGCGGGCGGGTGCCGGCGGCGTCAGCGCCAGCCTGATGAGCCATTCGATCGGAGCACCGCCGATCGCGCGCGCCGCGAAGCCGGAGGTGAGAGCGCGGGTGCTGCCGGAGATTCTGTCGGGACGGAAGATTTCGGCGCTCGCGATCACCGAGCCGAGCGGCGGCTCGGATGTCGCCAATCTCCGCACCAAGGCGATCCGCGACGGTGATCACTACGTCGTCAGCGGCGAGAAGACGTTCATCACCTCAGGCATGCGCGCCGACTACATCACCGTCGCCGTGCGCACCGGCGGACCCGGTCCGGCCGGTGTCAGCCTGCTGCTCGTGCCCGGGGATACGCCGGGACTGACCCGCACCAAGCTCGACAAGATGGGCTGGTGGGCGTCGGATACCGCGACCTTGCACTTCGACGGTTGCCGCGTTCCCGCGGAGAACCTGATCGGCGAAGAAGGGCAGGGCTTCAAGCTGATCATGCACAATTTCAACAGCGAGCGCATGGGCATGGCGGCGAGCTGCACGGCGTTCGCCCGCGTCTGCCTCGACGATGCGATTGCCTACGCGAAGGAGCGGCAGACCTTCGGCAAGCCGCTGGCGCAGCATCAGGTGATCAGGCACAAGCTGGTCGACATGGCGCAGCGCGTGGCGGCGTCGCAGGCGATGCTGGAAATGCTGGCGTGGCGGCTCGAACAGGGCGACAATCCCGTCGCCGAGATCTGCATGATGAAGAATCAGGCGACGCAGACCATGGCCCATTGCGCCTCCGAGGCCGTGCAGATCTTCGGCGGCGCCGGCTTCATGCGCGGCGTTCGCGTTGAGCGGATCTATCGCGAGGTCAAGGTCAACGCGATCGGCGGCGGCACCGAGGAGATCATGAAGGATCTGGCCAGCCGGCAGATGGGATTGTGACAGTCTTGCACCAGTCGCCTACGGAGTTAGTTGCGCCGATTGTGGCTGTCCTTCGAGACGCCCGCCTTCGGCGGGCTCCTCAGGACGAGGATGTTTTTGTAGCGAGCAGCAGACCCTCATGGTGAGGAGCGCCCCTTGGCGCGTCTCGAACCATGAGGCCCCGGATGCATCCTGAGGTCTGCCGGCCTCACTCCGGAATGACGAGAGGAATGAAATGCTCTTCACCGCCGACCACGACGAACCGCGCCGCATCCTGCAGAAGTTCATTGCTGCCGAGATCAATCCCCATGTCGACGAATGGGAGGAGGCCGGCATCTTTCCGGCGCATGAGCTGTTCAAGAAGCTCGGCAGCCTCGGCTTTCTCGGTCTCAACAAGCCGGTCGAATATGGCGGTCAGGGGCTGGATTATTCCTACGCGCTGATGATGGCCGAAGAACTCGGCGCCATCAATTGCGGCGCGATCCCGATGGCGATCGGGGTGCAGACCGACATGGCGACGCCTGCGCTGGCGCGGTTCGGCTCCGACGATGTACGCAAGGAATTCCTGGCGCCGGCGATCTCCGGCGACTACGTCGCCTGCATCGGCGTCTCCGAGCCGGGTGCTGGCTCCGACGTCGCCTCGATCAAGACCCAGGCGCGTGCCGACGGCGACGACTACGTCATCAATGGCGGCAAGATGTGGATCACCAACGGCACGCAGGCGGATTTCATCTGCCTGCTCGCCAACACCAGCGATGGCCCGGTTCATCGCAACAAGTCGCTGATCTGCGTTCCCATGAAGAGCAAAGGCGTGCAGGTCGCGCGCAAGCTCGACAAGATGGGCATGCGCTCGTCCGACACCGCGCAGATCTTCTTCGACAATGTCCGGGTGCCCAAGCGCAACCGCGTCGGCGAGGAAGGGCAGGGCTTCACCTACCAGATGATGCAGTTCCAGGAGGAGCGGCTGTGGGCCGGTGCGGCCTGCCTGAAGGCGCATGAGAGCATCATCAATGCGACCATCGAGTACACCCGCAACCGCAAGGCGTTCGGCCGCTCGATCCTCGACAACCAGGTCGTCCACTTCAAGCTCGCGGAGATGCAGACCGAGGTCGAGCTGCTGCGCGCGCTGACCTATCAGGCCGCCGAGGCGATGATCGCGGGCGAGGACGTGACGCGGCTCGCGACCATGGTGAAGCTCAAGACCGGCCGGCTCGGGCGCGAGCTGACCGATGCCTGCCTGCAATATTGGGGCGGCATGGGCTTCATGAACGAGACGCCGGTCAGCCGCGCCTATCGCGATTCGCGCCTCAGCTCGATCGGCGGCGGCGCGGATGAAGTGATGCTGACCATCCTGTGCAAGATGATGGGCACGTTGCCGGGCACCGGCAAAGCGGGGAACGCCTGATGATCACGCTGTATCATTGCGACGGTGCCCGCTCGTTCCGCCCGCTGTGGATGCTGGAGGAGCTTGGGGCTGACTACGAGTTGAAGATGCTGCCGTTCCCGCCGCGGGTGCTGGCCAAGGAGTATCTCGCGATCAATCCGCTCGGCACCATCCCGTTCATGGTCGACGGCGCGACGAAGATGACGGAGTCCTCCGGCATCTGCCACTATCTCGGCGTGAAGCACGGCCCGACGCCGCTGATGGTCGGACCTGAGGAGGCCGACTACGGTGCGTTCCTGAACTGGATGTATTTCTCCGATGCGACGCTGACGTTTCCGCAGACGCTGGTATTGCGATACACTCAGCTCGAGCCGGAGGAGCGGCGCTCGGCGCAGGTGGCGACCGACTATGCCAAATGGTTCCTGGGCCGGCTGCGTGCGGTGGAGGCAGCCACTGCCAATGCCGCGTTCTTGAGCGGCGGCCGATTCACGGCGGCGGACATTGTGATCGGCTATGCGCTGCGACTCGCCGACACGCTCGGGCTCGTCAGGGATTTCGGGCCGAATGTAGCGGCCTATTGGGCGCGATTGCAGCAGCGCGAGGGCTATCAGCGGGCGCGCACCGCCGAGCAGCGCGCCGGCGAGGAGCAGGGCATCAAGCCGCGCGTCAGGCCCTAACTGTTTGCTCCGTCGTTCCGGGGCGATGCGCAGCATCGAACTATGGTGCGCAATTGCGGATGTGAGGTCTGGTCCTTCGGACCGTTCCGGAATGACAAGCTCATCCCAATAGTATGATGATTAACCGCGACAAAAATCGGCAGTGACAGCCGATGACAGCGGCGCGAATTGCGTTATGGTTCTCCTCCAAAGAAGCGGCCGACAGAGCCGCGCCTCAGGAGGACGACCATGGATGTGACCCGCCGGGATTCCGGCCATCTCATGCTGATCACGCCCGAGCGCGTCTTCTACGCCGGGCTGCTCGGCCGACCGCGCCAGCGCTGCTCGGGTGCGTTGCATGTCTATGTCGCGCTCACCGGTGGCCTGCGGCTGATGGCCGACGGGGCCGAGGAGCGCCGCGGCGAGCTGCTGGTGGTGCCGCCCAACAAGCAGCACACCATCGAGAGCGATTATCGCACCGTCATCGTCGTGACCATCGAGCCGGAGAGCGTGCCGCTCGGCACGCTGGAGCGCTTTGCGAGCAAGGTCACGCGCGAGGCGGAGGCCTTTGCCTGCCGCATCCGCGCCGCCTATGAGGAGCTGGTGCAGCGGCCGCTCAGCGGCGATGTCACAAGCGCGATCTTCGACCGGCTTTGCTTCGGCGAGGTGCTGCCGCAGCGAACGCTGGACCCGCGCGTCGTCAAGGCGATCGGCCTGATCAACCGCTTCTCCGGCGAGCCCGCGACCGCCGAGAGCTGCGCCGCAGCAGTCGGCCTGTCGACGTCGCGTTTCCTGCATCTGTTCAAGGAGGAGACCGACATCTCCTTCCGTTCGTTTCGCGCCTGGAAGCGCGCGCGGCATCTGCTCAACTACGCCAACCAGGATCTCAACCTCGCGCATCTCGCGCAGGACATCGGCTATCCCGACTCGACCCATTTCAGCCATTCGATCCGCCGCTTCTACGGCCTGAAGCCGCGCGCGATCTTCTCCGGCTCGCGCGATCTCGCGATCTATCGCGCCGGCGAGGCGGTCTTGACCTGATCCGGCTTCGCTACGTGCCGCGTAAGGGCGGCGCGCAGCGGAAACTTCGACAGTTCGAGCACGATCAGCGTCGTGATCGCGGCGGCCGCGGTCACGCCGAGATCGTCGGCGTGCAACGGCCCGAACTTGAACAGCGCCGCGGCGGCAGGCAGGATCAGGCTGGTCGCGAGCACGGCAATGACGAAGCCGATCACCAGCAGCAGCATCCGGTTCGGCCGCAGCAGCGCCTCGCGCAACGAGCTCGAGAACGAGCGGTTGACGAAGATGAGACTGACGATCACGAACACCAATGTGAAGAACACCAGCGCGCGCAGCTCGTCGGCGGGCATGCCGTTGCGGTGCGCCAGCAGCAGCACGCCTCCGGTGGCGAGCATGGCCAGAATGCCCTGCAGTGCGCCCCACAGCACCAGCGGCCGCGGCAGCAGTGGCTCCAAGGGATCACGCGGCGGCCGCTTCATGATGTCGCTTTCCTCGGTCTCGGCCTCGAACACCAGCGAACAGACGGGGTCGATGATCATCTCGAGAAAGGCGATGTGGATCGGGCCGAGCAGCAGCGGCAGGCCGGTGACGAGCGGCAGCAAAGCGAGACCTGCGATCGGGAAGTGCACCGCGAGGATGAAGCTCATCGCCTTGCGCAGATTGTCGTAGATCCGCCGGCCCAGCCGGACCGCCTTCACGATCGAGCCGAAATCATCGTCGAGCAGCACGATCGCTGCGGCCTCGCGCGCGACGTCGGTGCCGCGGCCGCCCATCGCGATGCCGATATGCGCAGCCTTCAGCGACGGCGCATCGTTGACGCCGTCGCCGGTCATCGCGACGATCTCGCCATCGGCCTTGAGCGCCGAGACGATGCGCAGCTTCTGCTCCGGCATGATGCGCGCGAACGCGGTCGGCGTGCGCGCCGCCAGCGCCAGGGCGTCGTCGTCGAGATCTGCAAGCTCGGTGCCCGCGATGACGCGTTCGGGATCGATCCCGGCCTGACGCGCGATCGCGGCGGCTGTGGCCGGATAGTCGCCGGTGATCATGATCACCCGGATGCCGGCGGAACGGCATTCTGCGACCGCATCCTTGACCTCCGGCCGCAGCGGATCCGCGAAGCCGACCAGGCCGCGGAAGTTGTACGCGAAGCCTCGCTGCGTGTCGGGGAGTTCCTCGCCGCTCCAACTCGCCTCGGCGACGCCGAGCACGCGCAGGCCTTCGGCCGCGAGCGTTTCGATCCGCGCTTGCAGCGCCGCCAGCTCGGCATCGCCGAGGCCGCAGAGCGATGCGATCGCTTCCGGCGCGCCCTTGGCCGCGACGACGCTGGCGCCATCGCCCGACCAGACGTTGCTCATTGCGAGCAGATCGGGACGCAGGCCATAGCGCCGCTGCAACGTGGCGCCTGTGGCGGCGTCTGCGCCGAGCGCCTGCAGCGCCTTCTCCATCGGGTCGTGCGACTGTGGGTCGCAGGCCAGTACGGCTGTCGTGACGAGGTCGCGAAATGCCGGCGTCACCGCATCCGGCGTTGCCGCGGCCGGCTTCAACACCGTGCCGTCCGGCAGCACCAGCCGCGCCACCATCATGCGGTTCTGCGTCAGGGTGCCGGTCTTGTCGGTGCACAGCACGGTGGCGGCGCCGAGCGATTCGATCGCCGCGGCGCGCCGCGTCAGCACACGGGCTTGCGAGATCCGCCAGGCGCCCATCGCGAGAAACACCGTCAGCACGACCGGGAATTCCTCGGGGAGCATCGACATGCCGAGCGCGATGCCGGCAAGGATGCCCTCCAGCCAGCCGCCGCGATACAGCGCATAGAGCACGACGGTGATCGCCACGACGATGGCGCCGCCGATCGCGAACGCCATCACCAGCCGCCGCGTCTGCTGCCGCAGCCGTGGCGTCTCCGTCTCCAGCGCGGTTACCGACTGGCCGATCTTGCCGATCGCGGTGCGCGGGCCTGTCGCCATCACCTCGGCGATGCCGCCGCCGCGCACGACCAGGCTGCCGGAGAACACGAACGGCTGGTCGTCGCCGCCGGCCACGGTGGCCGCGTCCATCACCTCGCCTGCGGCCGGCCGCTTGCGCACCGGCACGGATTCCCCGGTCAGGAGGGATTCATCGGTCAGCAGATCGTCGCAGTCGCGCAGCACCGCATCGGCGGCGATACGATCACCTTCCGCCAGCACGATCAGGTCGCCGCACACCACCTCGCGCCCGGCGATGCGCACCCGCTCGCCGTCGCGGATCACCAGCGCGCGCGGGCTGGAAAGATCGCGCAGCGACTCCAGCACGCGCTCGGTGCGCGCCTCCTGCACGATCGTGATGAAGACGGACGCGGAGGCGAACACGCCGAGCAGCATCGCCTCGGCCATATCGCCCAGCGCGAGATAGATGCCGGCGCCCGCCAGCAGCAGAAGCAGCATCGGTTCCTTCAGCACGTCGGCGACGAGGCGGAGGATCGAACGTGTGCCGGTCTGCGGCAGCTCGTTGAAGCCGTCCGCCTGCAGGCGCCGCGCCGCTTCCGTTGCGCTCAAGCCATTGGAAGAGATCGGCGCCGGTTGTGTGTCTGTCGGCATTGCACGCCCTGTGAGGAAGAGGATCAGGAACCGGTTAGCGTCGATCCCCGGCCGTAGGCTTGACGCAAAGCAATAACGGCTCGTGCTGCTCGTCACCAGCGAGTCAACGCAAGCAGATTCCGGCTGGCCGCCGTCATATACGGGTGGGATCAGCCCAGCGCTGCCAGCGCCAAGCCCATCGAACGAGTGCCATGAGCGACAAAGCCGTCATTACCTGCGCGCTGAACGGCGTGCTCACCGATCCCAGGCAGCATCACGTGCCGGTCACCCCGGAGGAGATGGCGCGCGAGGCGCGGCGCGCCTACGATGCCGGTGCGGCGATCATGCACATCCATCTGCGGCAGCAGGCGCCGGGCAAGGGGCATCTGCCGTCCTGGGAGGTCGAGGTCTCGCGCGAGATCCAGCAGGCGATCCGCGAGGCCTGTCCCGGCGTCATCATCAATCACACCTCGGGCGTGTCCGGGCCGAACTATCAAGGCGCACTCGACTGCATTCGGCAGACCCGGCCGGAGATCGCGGCCTGCAATGCAGGCTCGCTGAACTATCTGAAGGTCAAGGCCGACAACAACTGGGCCTGGCCGCCGATGATGTTCGACAATTCGGTCGAGAAGATCTCGGACTATCTCGCCGCGATGAAAGACGCCGGCACGATCCCGGAGTTCGAATGCTTCGACGTCGGCATCGTGCGCTGTGTCGGCATGTATCGCCAGACCGGGATGTATAGCGGTCCGCTGGAGTATAATTTCGTGATGGGCGTCGCCTCGGGCATGCCGGCGGACCCGGAACTGCTGCCGATCCTGCTCAAGCTGAAGCTCGCGGAAGCGCACTGGCAGGTCACGGCAATCGGCCGCGCCGAGATCTGGCCGCTGCACCAGCGCTGCGCCGAGCTCGGCGGCCATCTGCGGACGGGGCTCGAGGACACGTTCTATCTCGGCGACGGCGTCAAGGTGACCTCGAACGGCCAGTTGATCGAGGCGATCGCCGCCTGCGCGCGGCGTGCGGGGCGCGAGATCGCGAGCCCGGCTGAGGCGCGGCAGATGTTTGGCACAATCAACTGACGCAACATGCACCGTCATTGCGAGGAGCGAAGCGACGAAGCAATCCAGAGTCGCGCACTCGGCCCTGGATTGCTTCGTCGCCTTCGGCTCCTCGCAATGACGCGGATGGGGAAGGAGTCAATCAATGACCAATCTCGACGCCACCGGCGGCGTATCCGGCCCCGGCCGCATCGGCAGGGTCGCCATCGGCGATCTCTTGAAGCGCGCCGCGCGGCGCTTTCCGGAGCGTGTCGCGATCACCGATGGCTCCCGCCAGGTCACCTTCATTGAGCTGGAGCGCGATGCCAACCGGTTCGCGAACACTCTCGTCGCCAAGGGGCTGAAGCCGGGCGAGAAGATCTCGACCGTCTGCAACAATTCGATCGAGTTCGTCAAAGCGCTGTTCGGTATCCACCGTGCCGGCCTGGTCTGGGTTCCGATCAACACCATGCTCGGCCCGGTCGACATGGACTACATCCTCGGCCATGCCGAGGTCCGCTTCGCCATCATCGATGACAATCTGTACGGTCAGCCCGAGCGGCGTGCGGCGCTGGAGCAGCGCGGCGTCGAGCTGATCGCGGTCGATCTCGCCGGCACGGCGAAGGCGGCGGGGCTCGCCAGCTTTAACGACCTGATCCAGGGCCAATCAGAGATCGAACCCGAGATCGAGATCAACGATCGCGATCTCGCGATGATCATCTACACCTCCGGCACCACGTCGCGGCCGAAGGGCGCGATGCATTGCCATCTCGCGGTCGTCATGGCCGTGATGAGCAACTGCATCGAGATGCAGCTGTCGCGCGACGACGGCATCACCGGGCAGTTCCCGCTGTTCCACTGCGCCGGCCACGTGCTGCTGCTCAGCTATCTCTCGGTCGGCGGTCGCATGGCGCTGATGCGCGGCTTCGATCCGGTCGCCTGCATGGCCGCGATCGTGCGCGACCGGCTCACCGTGTTCGTCGGCCTGCCGCTGATGTACCAGGCGATCCTCGATCACCCGCGCCGCAAGGAGTTCGACCTTTCCCACTTGCGCGCCTGTCTCTATACGATGGCGCCGATGGGCCGGCCGCTGCTGGAGCGGGCCATCAAGGAGCTGTGCCCGAACTTCGTGCTGACCAGCGGCCAGACCGAGATGTATCCGGCAACGACGATGTCGCGTCCCGAGGTGCAGCTGAATCGCTTTGGCAATTACTGGGGTGAGTCGCTGTTCGTCAACGAGACCGCGATCATGGACGATGCCGGCAACCTTCTGCCGCCGGGCGAGATTGGTGAGCTGGTGCATCGCGGTCCGAACGTGATGATGGGCTACTACAAGGATCCGAAGTCGACGGAGGACGCGCGAAAATTCGGCTGGCATCACACCGGCGATCTCGCGGTCATCGACAAGGGCGAGGTGCTGTTTCTCGACCGCAAGAAGGACATGATCAAGTCCGGCGGCGAGAACGTCGCCTCGGTCAAGATCGAGGAGACCCTGCTGGCGCATCCGGCGGTGCAGAACGCCGCCGTGGTCGGCCTGCCGCATCCGCAATGGGGCGAGGCGGTCTCGGCCTTCGTCAAGCTCAAGCCGGGCGCGCAGGCCAGTGAGACCGAGCTGCTCGAACATTGCCGCAAGTCGCTCGGCGGCTTCCAGGTGCCGAAGCTGGTGCGCGTGCTCGAGGAGATGCCGATGACCGCCACCGGCAAGCTGCGCAAGGTCGAGCTGCGCCAGGCCTATGGCGAGCATTTCGCGAAGAGCGCGTGAGCTGTATCAACGACTTCCGCCGTCATTCCGGGATGGCCCGAAGGGCCAGGCCCGGAATCCATAACCACCATCGGGAGTATGGATTCCGGGCTCGCGCTCCGCGCGCCCCGGAATGACGACCAAAAGAGAGAACTCGTTTCGTGGCTGTGATCGACAACACCATCTCTCCCACCGGCGCCGCCTTTCAGGCTAATCGCGACGGCATGCTCGGGCTGATCGCGCGGATGCGCGATCTCGAGGCGCGGACGCGCAATGCCTCGGCCGCTGCGAAGGACCGCTTTCATCAGCGCGGCCAGCTGCTGCCGCGCGAGCGCGTGGCGCTGGTGCTCGATCCCGGGGCGCCGTTCCTGGAGCTGTCGACGCTTGCCGGTTACATGTTCGATTCGCCGGACCCTGCGAAGAGCGTGCCGGGCGGCGGCGTGGTGGCAGGTATCGGCTTCGTCGCCGGCGTACGCTGCATGGTGTCGGCCAATGATTCCGGCATCGATGCCGGCGCGCTGCAGCCTTACGGCCTCGACAAGACCCTGCGCGTGCAGGAGCTGGCGCTGGAGAACAAGCTGCCTTACGTGCAGCTGGTCGAGAGCGCCGGCGCCAATCTCTTGCGCTACCGCGTCGAGGATTTCGTGCGCGGCGGCAACATCTTTCGCAATCTGGCGCGGCTGTCGGCGGCGGGCCTTCCTGTCGTGACGGTCACGCACGGCTCGTCGACTGCGGGCGGTGCCTATCAGACCGGCCTGTCCGACTACATCGTCATGGTGCGCGGCCGCACCCGTGCGTTCCTCGCCGGGCCGCCGCTGCTCAAGGCCGCGACCGGTGAGATCGCCACCGAGGAGGAGCTCGGGGGCGCCGAGATGCACACAGCGATCTCCGGGCTCGGTGACTATCTCGCCGAGGACGATCGCGATGCGTTGCGCATCGCGCGCGAGATCATGGGCAAGCTGAACTGGGACCGGGCGTCGCACGACGTATCACCGGCGAAGCCGCCGCGCTACGACTAGGAGGAACTGCTCGGCATCATGCCGCTCGACCACAAGCGCCCGGTCGACATGCGTCAGGTGATCGCGCGCATCGTCGACGACAGCGACTTCGTCGAGATGTCGCCGAACTATGGCCCGGCCACATTGTGCGGCCATGCCCGCATCGACGGCCAGGCGATCGGCATCGTCACCAACAATGGCCCGCTCGATCCGGCGGGCGCCAACAAGGCGACGCATTTCATCCAGGCCTGCTGCCAGACGCGGACGCCGATCCTCTATCTCAACAATACCACCGGCTACATGGTCGGCCGCGCCTATGAGGAGGCCGGCATGATCAAGCACGGCTCCAAGATGATCCAGGCGGTGACCTCGGCAACGGTGCCGCAGATCACGATCTATTGCGGCGCCTCGTTCGGCGCCGGCAATTACGGCATGTGCGGCCGCGGCTTCCATCCGCGCTTCTGCTTCTCCTGGCCCAACGCCAAGACGGCCGTCATGGGCGGCGAGCAGGCCGCCGAGACGATGGCGATCGTGACCGAGGCGGCGGCCGCGCGCCGCGGCAAGCCGGTCGAGCGCGACAAGCTTGAGGCGATGAAGGCGCAGATCATCGGCGTGTTCGACGGCCAGATGGACGTGTTCGCGACCTCGGCGCGCGTGCTCGACGACGGCGTGATCGATCCGCGCGACACCCGCGCGGTGCTGTCGGAGGTGCTGGCCATCTGCCGCGAGGCGGAGGCGCGGCAGCCGCAGCGCATGCAATTCTCGGTGGCCCGGCCATGAGCGGAGGGAGCGAGAAGATGCCGCGCAGGCCGTTCCACAAGGTGCTGATCGCCAACCGTGGCGAGATCGCGCTGCGGGTCATGCGTACCGCGCGTCGGCTCGGCCATGGCGTAGTCGCGGTCTATTCGGATGCCGATCACGATGCGCCGCATGTGCGGTTGGCCGATCAGGCCGTCCGCATCGGCGCGCCGCCGCCGGCGCAATCCTACCTGAACATCGCAGCGATCCTCGCCGCGGCAAAGGCGACCGACGCCGATGCCGTGCATCCCGGCTACGGCTTTCTCGCCGAGAACGGGGATTTCGCCGCCGCCTGCAAGGAGGCGGGACTGGTGTTCGTTGGACCATCGCCTGATGCGATCGCGGCGATGGGCAACAAGGCCGGCGCCAAGGCGATCATGCAGCGCGCCGGCGTGCCCTGCGTGCCCGGCTATCAAGGTGACGACCAAAGCGACGAGGCGATGCTGCGCGAGGCCAGGCGCATCGGCTTCCCCGTGATGATCAAGGCAGTCGCCGGTGGCGGTGGCCGCGGCATGCGGCTGGTGAGCGATGCGGACGCCTTTCCCGATCTGCTGCGCAGCGCGCGCTCGGAAGCAGCGGCGGCATTCGGCGACGGCACCGTCATCCTGGAGAAGGCGATCGCCAATCCGCGCCATATCGAGATCCAGGTGTTCGGCGATGCCTTCGGCAACGCGGTTCATCTCGGCGAGCGCGACTGCTCGGTGCAGCGGCGGCATCAGAAGCTGATCGAGGAGGCGCCGTCACCGGCGGTCGGGCCGGAGCTGCGCGCGCGCATGGGCGAGGTGGCGGTGCAGGCCGTAAAGGCGCTCGGCTATGAGGGCGCCGGCACGCTGGAGTTCCTGCTCGATGCCGACGGCCAGTTCTACTTCATGGAGATGAACACGCGGCTGCAGGTCGAGCATCCGGTCACCGAGGCGCTCACCGGTCTCGACCTCGTCGAGTGGCAATTGCGCGTGGCTGCCGGTGAGCCGCTGCCGCTCATTCAGGAGCAGATCAACTTCTCCGGCCATGCCATCGAGGTGCGGCTGTGCTCGGAGGATGCCGCGCACGACTTCATGCCGCAGTCTGGGCGGATGGCGCTGTGGCAGATGCCGGAGACGATCCGCGTCGAGCATGCGCTGGAATCCGGTGCGGAGATTCCTCCCTACTACGATTCGATGATTGCCAAGCTGATCAGCCACGGTGCGACCCGTGAGGAGGCGCGGACAAAACTGATCGCCGGACTCGAGCAGGCCGCGGCGCTGGGCGTTGCGACCAACCAGTCCTTCCTGATCTCCTGTCTGCGCCATCCGGCTTTCGCTGCGGGCAAGGCGACCACCGCTTTCATTGCGGCATATCGTGACGAGCTGCGTGCGCCGGCCGTCGATGCGGCCGACCTTGAGCTCGCCGCGTTGTTGCTCTCCGTCAGCCATCCGCACGCGCATCCCGTTCGCAGCGGCCGTTCGCTGGCGGCAGCCTTTGCGACGCCGCTCCGGTTCGAGATCGGCGGCGAGGTCCGGGAGTGCGAGCTCTGGCGCGAGCGCGACGGGCTCTACCGCGTGACGCAGGATGGCGCCGAGCATCGCTATGAGATCGTTTCGCTCGTCAATGACGCGATCCGCTTTCGTCGCGCCGACATCGTCGACGGCGCGCGCTTCGTCCGTGACGGCGATCGGCTGTTCGTGCAGCATCGCAGCCAGACGCTGGCAGTGCATGATCTGACGCTGGCGAGGCCGCAATCCTCGGCCGCTGCCGGCGGTGATGGCAAGGTACGCGCGGCGTTGAACGGCCGCGTTGTCGCGGTGCTGGTGAAGCCGGGTGATCGCGTCGAACTGGGGCAGCCGGTGGTGACGCTCGAGGCGATGAAGATGGAGCACGTTCATACGGCCGGGATTGCCGGGACGGTGGCCGCGATCGAGGTGGCCGAGGGTGATCAGGTGACGACGGGGCGGATTGTGGTGGAGATTGCGGGGTGATAGTTGGGCCGGGGAGCTGAGTTGCGGGGAGATCTGCGACGAAGCCGATGCTGCCAGGACGCCGCAGCGAGCTTCGCTGGCGTCCCTCCTCGTGGCGCGTGCGAGCTGACATCTTGCGGCTTGCTCGGTGCACCTCGCCCCGCTTGCGGGGAGAGGTCGGATTGCATCGAAGATGCAATCCGGGTGAGGGGGTACAGGTCTCACCATGCGCACTTCCCGCGGCTGCCCCTCACCCCAACCCTCTCCCCGTAAGAACGGGGAGAGGGAGTTTACCGTCCGAGCCGCGATGGCCCGCTTCTCGTCCTTGCCTGTTTCTCGTCTCTCGCCGTCTACAAACTAATTTGCCGCCTGGAACAGCGACGAGCGAGACGCGCGCTCTTATGGCCGCGCCATCACTCATGCAACTGCCGCCTCAGCGCGGCCACCAGGCGCGATGTCTGGAATGGCTTCGACAGCAGCGGGGCCCTGGCGAATTCTTCCGGGCATTGGTCGACGGAATAGCCGGTGACGGCGACGAAGGGCACCCCGGCGGCGACCAAAGCGCGTGCGATGGGCGCCGAGGTTTCCTGTCCGAGATTGACGTCGAGCACGGCAAGGTCGCAATGATGCCGCTCCAGCAGAGAGAGCGCTTTGTCCACGGTCGGGGCAACGCCAACCACCGTGAATCCGGCGGCTTCGAGTTCGACCGCAAGGTCGAAGCCGATCATCGGATCGTCCTCGACGATCAGGACATGAGTCGGTTCATCGGCGCGCATGGTGACCGCCGCGGCTGAGACGTTGCAGTGGGCAGCTCAGGTGCCAGCGCAATCCGGTCGGCAGGAACTGAACCTCGACCATTCCATCGAGGCCGGCCCGCACCATGTCCGAAATCACGCGGCTGCCGAATCCGACGTGCTCCGGCGGGGCGACCTCCGGGCCGCCGCTTTCGACCCACGTCATATCGAAGCTGCCGTCGGTGCACGTCCAGCCGACGGCGATCCGTCCACCGTCGTTCGACAGCGCACCATATTTGGCCGCGTTGGTCGCGAGCTCGTGGACGGCCATGCCGATGGACTGCGCTGCCTCAGGCGTCAGTTCGATCTGCGGGCCGTCGATCGCGATGCGGTTGCCGATCAGATCGCTGAATGCGCCAAGCTGCGAGCGGACGAGGCCGCCGAGCGGGATGAAGCGCCAGTCGTTCTGTATCAGGAGATCCTGATTGCTCGCGATCGCCTGCAGGCGCTCCAGGAAGCGGTTGAGGTCGAGTTGCCGGCCATGGCGGGTCATCTGCCGCGCGATCGCCTGCACCAGGGACAGCAGGTTCTTGCTGCGGTGGTTCACCTCGGCGAGCAAAGTGCGCAGCTGTTCCCGGGTCTGGCGCTTGTCGGTGATGTCGCGCACGATCTTGGACGCGCCGATGATGCGGCCGGCGGAATCGCGAACCGGCGAGACCGTGACCGAGACGTCGATCAGCGCGCCATCCTTGCGCAGCCGGACGGTCTCGAAATTGTCGATCATCGCGCCGGACACGACGGTGGCGAGGATACGGTCCTCCTCGGCCTGACGCTCCTGCGGGATGATCGTGCGGATCGAGCGGTTGATCATCTCGTCTTCGGTAAAGCCGAAGATGCGCTCGGCGCTCTTGTTCCAGCTGGTGATGGTGCCGTCCAGCGTCTTGCTGACGACGCCGTCGGAGGACGAGGCGACGATGGCCGCGAGCATCGCGGCGCCGCGCTCGGCCTTCTTTGTCAAGGTGACGTCGCGGATGATGGCCGAGATCGCGACGATCGCACCTTGCGGGTCGCGAACCGGTGAGAACGTGATCGAGACCTCGATCGGACGGCCCTGCTTGGTAAGCCGCATCGTTTCGAAGCTCTCGATGGATTCGCCCATGCTGACCCGGGCGCGAATGGCGCGTGCGCCTTCCGACAGATCGGGAGGAATGATGTCGTACACCGACCGCCCGATCATTTCGGCCGCGGTGAAACCCAGCATCCGTTCGCAGGCGGCATTCCAGCTGCGGATCGCACCGTCGGTGGTCGTGCTCAGGATGGCGTCGGCAGACGAGTCCACGATGGCGGCCAGATAGGCCGTATCGTCGTCGGTCGGACGTGAGGCGGGGGAGGCGCCGGGCATTCCGTGCACGTCGCAGGCTCCTTGCTAGCAGGTCGACGGAGAAGACGCCGCGCGCCCGATTACCAACTTGTTCGTGTACGAATGCAAGGGCTATCTCGTTCGCTGCTTGTTGTTGGTTTTCCGGGCAACGAGGACGGCGAGCTTTGCCGTCAGCAGACCACCTCGGGTCATGCGACGTGTTCCAGCTCACGACGGCGAATACATGGAACGCCCAATTGACAGTTTTGTTCCAGGGGATCCGGCTGAAAAGCCGGTGAGGTCTCCGCGCTGCGGGCCGCACCGCTGCAGTTCCGGCCGCCGGGACCGCCTGCCCGGTCCGCCTACACTCGGCACACCGCCGGATGCGACGGAAGACTATTTCCTGAGGCTGAGGATATAGCCTGCCAGATCGGCCGCATCGGTTGCACTGAGCGGGTTGTTGGCCATGGTCGCGTGGGGAAGCAGGAGGAACTTGACCAGCATCTCCTTGGTCACGCTCTCCCTGGATGCAATCGCGACGAAGGGCCGGGCGCGGCGAAACTTGGTTGGCTCCGTGGCGACGGCGTGGCACGCGGCGCACCAGCGCTCGGCGAGCTGGCGTCCGTGGGCGAGATCGTCCGCTGCCACCGGGGCCGAGAGCAGGATCAGCAGCGGCATCGATAGCGCGGTTGCACGGCGCACGGAGGCGCTCCTCACAGCGGCTGGTCGTCGTCGGTCGACGGCTGGTCCTGCAGCGAGACGATGTCGCCGCCGCCGAACTCGTCCTCCGGAGGCGGGTAGACCCACATGTGGTCGCGCACGTCCCTGACGCCCTCCACGCTCTTGGCCGCGGTCATCGCCGTGGTCCGCTCCTTCTCGTGGCGCACCGCGCCGGTGAGGTGCGCGATGCCGTTGCGGACAACGACGTTGAAGCGGCAATGCTTGCAGGCGGCCTGATCGAGAGCATTGAGAATGGCGCTGCGCAGCCCGTCATCGTCGGGGGTGGGGCCCGGGACGGCGGTCGCGAGATCGGCCACGGTCTGCACGAAATCGGTATGCGTCACCATGCCGGCCAGCCGGTCGCCGCTCACGACCGGCAGACGCTTGATGTTGCGCTTCTCCATCGCTTCCGCAATCTCAGCCAAGCTGGCATCGGTGCTGACGGTGACGGGAGGCCGGCTCATGATGTCGCCGACGGTGCGGCCGTGGGAATGGACGAAGTCGGCGCCGATATGGCCGCGTCCGACCAGGAGATCGAGCCAGCGGCCCTGCCTGCGTTCGGTGCCGAGTTCGGCGCGGCGCAGGAAGTCGCCGTCCGTGACGATGCCGACGAGCCGGCCGGAGGCGTCGACCACCGGCAGGCCGCCGATATGGTTGCGCAGCATGATCCGCGCCGCCTCGGCCACCGGGGTTCCCGGCGTCACCGTGATCACCGATCTCGTCATGATTTGATGAGCGCGCATGTCATCGTCTCGCAAAATCGCTGCGGCCGCAATCAACGAAGAATAGCCCCGTCGCCCAGCCTGCGCTTGATAAGGATCAACGCCTGGCCACGCTCTCGGCGCCTACACGATTCGCGAGGTCTTGTTGCCCCAATAGCGGTCGCGCAGCAGGCGCTTGTAGAGCTTGCCGGTCGGCAGCCGCGGCAGCTCCTTTTCGAAATCAATCGAGCGCGGCACCTTCTGCCGCGACAGCGATTGCCGGCAGAACGCGATCAGCTCCTCCTCCAGCGCAGGTCCCGGCATGATGCCCGGCATCGGCTGGATCACTGCTTTCACCTCCTCGCCGAGATCGGGATTGGGTACGCCGAACACGGCGGCGTCGGCGACCTTCGGGTGGGTGATCAGGAGGTTCTCGCATTCCTGTGGATAGATGTTCACGCCGCCGGAGATGATCATGAAGGTGGCGCGGTCGGTGAGGTAGAGATAGCCGTCGGCATCGACATAGCCGACGTCGCCGACCGTGCTCATCGTGCCGTCGGCCGAGCGCGCCTCCTTGGTGCGATCGGGATCGTTGAAATATTCGAACGGCGAGCCCGTCTTGAACCACACCGTGCCGGCGGTTCCGACCGGGCACGGCTGCATGGTGTCATCGAGGATGTGCAGGTCGCCGAACAGCACCTTGCCGACGGTGCCGCGATGCGCGAGCCATTGCTCGCTGTCGCAGGCAGTGAAGCCGAGACCTTCGGTGGCGCCATAATATTCGTGGATGATCGGCCCCCACCATCTGATCATGTCCTCCTTGACCTGTGCGGGGCAGGGCGCGGCGGCATGAATCGCGACCTCGAGCGAGGAGAGGTCGTAGCGGGTGCGGACCTCCTCGGGCAGCTTCAGCATGCGCGAGAACATTGTCGGCACCAGCTGGCTGTGGGTGATGCCCCATTGCTCGACGAGCTGGAGATAGCGCTCGGGATCGAAGGTCTCCATGATGATGACGGTGCCGCCGGAGCGAATGGCGAGGTTGACGGCGGCCTGCGGCGCCGAGTGATACAGCGGCGCCGGCGACAGATAGATCATGCCCTCGCGACAGCGCCACAGTCTCTCCAGGAAATCGAAGATCGGAAGCTGCTGCACCGGCGGCTGCTCCGGCAGCGGCCGCAGGATGCCCTTCGGCCGGCCCGTGGTGCCGGAGGAATACAGCATCGCGGTGCCGACGCTCTCGTCGGCGATCGGCGTCGCCGGCAGGTTGGCGGTCACCTCGGCAAGGCCGACGATCCGCTCGCTCTCGCCTGCGCCATCGGCGACGATGCACAGCTCGATATTGGGCGCCTGCTTCAGCGCCTCGCGCGCGATGTCGAGCTTGGCGACCGAGGTGATCAGCAGCCGCGACTGGCTGTTGTTGAGGATGTAGGCGAGCTCGCCGGAGGTCAGATAGGAGTTCACGCAGGTGAAATAGAGCCCGGAGCGCTCGCCGGCGCCGCACGCCTCGAGGTAGCGGCTGTTGTTCTCCATGAAGATCGAATAGTGGTCGAGCCGCTTCAAGCCGTGCCGGCGAAACAAATGGGCCAACCGGTTGCTGCGCGCCTCGAGCTCGCGATAGGTCACGGCCTCGCCGGTCGAGGCCATGATAAAGGCGGGCTGCAGCGGGCGCAGCCGGGCGTGCTTGCCGGTGTACATGGCTGGTCCAATCTCCTACGCGACCGATCGAGGGATTGCGGGAAAAACCTCGGTCCCGGCCAGCCTGGCAAGCACGCAGCCGCGTGTCGCGTCGAATACGCCACGCCCTCTTTGCACGCTTGGTCCCTCCCGGACGGACCTGGTCCGCACGATTTGGTCTGTATTTGTTTGAGGTCGAATGTAACGGAGCAAATCGGGGCCGTCATGTCCGAAATTCTCAGCCGTACGGGCGGCCGTCGCGCTTTTCTGCAGCGCAAAATCGGCGCGTCCCGCTGCGCCATTGCGCTGGCGAGGCATGACATGCGTCATCCTCTGACCTCCAGCTCCTCCCTGGCCGGATGACCGAGATGATCCGGCCGCTGCCGAATTTGCCGGCAGTCGGCACGATTGTTTGTCTGTCACAACCTCGGCATGTGTGAGATGGTAATAGCGTGCCGGTAGTCGCCATCCGCATTTGAATGATGGCACACCGATCTCACCGACTGATGTGTTCGCATGCCTGTAGCCGATCGCCGCAAATCGTGGCCTGGTGCAAAGGAGACGACCTTGAGCGTGACCGATCCCGCAGCTTCTTCACGTCTCGCTTCGGATCTCGACATCCTCCCTGCGCGCGCGATCGGGGCCCTGCTCGCGCTGGCCTTGTCCAGCTGCAGCGAGAAGCCGCAGCAGGCTGCGGCACCGGCCGCTCCGCCGGTCACGGTGGCGCAGCCGACCAGGCGCACGGTCACCGATTGGGACGAGTACACCGGGCGCTTCGAGGCGGTCGAGGAAGTCCAGGTGCGCGCCCGGGTCGGGGGCTACGTCAACAGCGTCGAGTTCCGCGACGGCGCCATGGTCAAGACGGGCGACCTGCTCTATGTCATCGATCCCCGTCCGTTCGAGGCCGTTGCGACGCAGGCCGACGGCCAGCTGGCCGATGCCCGCGCGAAGGTCGAGCTGGCCAAGCGCGAGCTCGACCGCGCGTTGACCTTGACCTTGAACCAGACCGTCACCGAAGCCGTCGTCGACCAGCGCCGCCAGGCGCTGCAGGCGGCGCATGCGGCCGAGACGCAGGCCGACGGTGCATTGAAGGCGGCTCAGCTCAATGTCGAGTTCACGCACGTGGTGGCGCCGATCACGGGCCGTGTCAGCCGTCACCTCGTGACGCCCGGCAACCTCGTGCAAGGCAGCGACGCCGGCACATCGACGCTGCTCACCACGATCGTCTCGGTCGATCCCATCTACATCTATTTCGACGTCGACGAGGCGACCTATCTCAAGAACAACAGGCTGTGGTTCGAGGGCAAGCGGCCGAGCTCGCGGGACACGCCGAACCCGGTCGAGGTGGCGCTCTCGGGCGAGACCAAGCCGTCGCATGACGGCAAGATGGACTTCCTCGACAACAGGCTTGATCTCTCCACCGGCACGCTGCGCAGCCGCGCCGTGATTCCCAACAAGGATCTGTCGATCCTGCCCGGGCAGTTCGGTCGCGTGCGCCTGATCGGCAGCGCACCGTATGAGGCCCTGCTGCTGCCGGATACGGCCGTTGCCACCGACCAATCGCGCAAGATCGTGTTCGTGGTCAAGGAGGACGACACCGTCGAGGGCAGGCCTGTCGTGCTCGGTCCTCTCGACGACGGCCTGCGCGTGATCCGCGAAGGCCTCAAGGCCGAAGACCGGGTCATCGTCGACGGGCTGCAGCGCGCCCGTGTCGGCGCCAAGGTCAGTCCGCATCCCGCTGCCGCGCCGTCGGGCGGCAAGGCCGGTGACAAGCCCGGTGACAAGCCATGAATCTCGGCCGCCTCTCCATCAATCAGCCCATCCTGGCGATGGTGCTGTCGATCGTACTGCTGATCGTGGGCGCACTCGCCTATACGACCTTGCCGGTCTCGGAATATCCGCAAGTGGTGCCGCCGACGGTCGTCGTCACCACGCAATATCCCGGCGCCTCGGCGCAGACCGTCTCCGACACGGTCGCCGCTCCCATCGAGCAGGAGATCAACGGCGTCGACGACATGCTGTATCTCTACAGCCAGGCGACGTCGAACGGCCAGTTGAACATCACGGTGACCTTCAAGCTCGGTACCGATCTCGACAAGGCCCAGGTGCTGGTGCAGAACCGCGTCGCGATCGCGCAGCCGCGCCTGCCGGAAGAGGTGCAGCGCACCGGCGTCGTCACCCGCAAGAACAGCCCCGACCTGATGATGGTCGTATTCATGCTGTCGCCGGATGACACCTTTGATCAGACCTACATCTCGAACTACGCGCTGCTGCAGGTCCGCGACCAGCTGCTGCGGCTCGACGGGGTCGGCGACATCACGATCTTCGGCGCGCGCGACTATTCGATGCGGCTGTGGCTCGATCCCGACAAGATCGCCAATCTCGGCATGACCGCGGGCGACGTGCTGGCGGCGATCCGCTCCCAGAACCTCCAGATCACCGGCGGCCAGATCGCCGCGCCGCCGATCGCCGACCGCGCCTTCCAGCCCAACCTGACCTTCACCGGCCGGCTCAAGGATCCGCAGCAGTTCGAGGACATCATCGTCAAGGCCGGCAGCGACGGCCGGACCGTGCGGCTGCGCGACGTCGCCCGGATCGAGCTCGGTGCGCTGGACTTCTCCACCAACGGCTTCCTGCTCAGGAAGTCCGCGGTTGCGCTGCTGGTGTTCCAGCGTCCCGGCTCGAACGCGCTCGCCACCGCCAAGCGCATCTCCGATACCATGGCCGGCCTCAAGGCCAATTTCCCCAAGGGGCTCGACTACAATATCGGCTACAACCCGACCGAGTTCATCGCCCAGTCCGTCAGCGAGCTGGTGAAGACGATCTACGAGGCGATGGTGCTGGTCGTCATCGTGGTGCTGGTGTTTCTGCAGGGCTGGCGTCCGGCGATCATTCCCATCATCGCGATTCCAGTCTCGCTGGTCGGCACCTTCGCGGTGATGGCCGCGCTCGGCTTCTCGATCAACAATCTCACGCTGTTCGGCCTGGTGCTCGCGGTCGGCATCGTGGTCGACGACGCCATCGTCGTGGTCGAGAATGTCGAGCGGCATCTGGAGCACGGCCTGTCGCGGCGCGACGCCGCGCTCAAGACCATGGAAGAGGTCGGCGGCGCGCTGGTCTCGATCGCGCTGGTGCTGTGCGCCGTGTTCGTGCCGACGGCGTTCCTCGGCGGCATTTCCGGACAGTTCTTCCAGCAGTTCGCCGTCACCATCGCGGTTGCGACCGCGATCTCCTGCTTCTGTTCATTGACGCTGTCGCCGGCCCTGGCGTCGCAGCTGCTGCAGCCGCATCACGAAAGGCGGCCGCCGGCACGCTGGAATCTGCTCGCACGGGGGTGGGACGCATTCACCGGCGTGTTCAACCGGGTGTTCGATCGGCTGTCGCATGGCTATGCGCGTGCGGCGGGCTTCGTGATCCACCACGCGGCGCTGATGCTGCTAGTCTACGCCGTGTTGATCGGCAGCGCCGGCTGGCTGCTCTACACCACGCCGCAAGGCTTCATTCCGGCGCAGGACCGCGGCTACGTCATCGTCGCCGTGCAGCTGCCGGGCGCGGCGTCGCTGGCACGCACCACCGAGGTCGTGCGCAAGATCGAGAACATCGCGCTGGCGACGCCCGGCGTCGTGCGCGTGCCGGCGCTGGCGGGCCTGTCAGGCGCAACGCGTACGCAGTCCAGCAATTCCGCGGCGCTGTTCCCGGTGTTCGACGAGCCTGACGTCCGCGCCAGGAAAGGGCTGACGGCCAACGCCATCACCGCGGAGTTGCGCAAGCGGCTGGCCGTCATCGAGGAGGCCTTCATCATCGTGATCCCGCCACCGGCGGTCCCGGGGATCGGCACGGGCGGCGGCTTCACGATTCGGATCCAGGATCGCCAGGGCCGCGGCAGCGGTCTGCTGGCGGCCGCCACCGATGAACTGGTGGCAGCCGCGCGCAGGGCGCCGGGACTGACCGCAGTGTTTTCGCCCTACAGCGCCAATACGCCGCAGGTGTTCGTCGATATCGATCGGGTCAAGGCGCAGAAGCTCGGCGTTCCCATCGCCAACATCACCGAGACGATCGAAACCTATTTCGGCTCGGCCTATGTCAACGACTTCAACCTGTTCGGCCGCACCTACCACGTCACGGCGCAGGCCGACCTGCCGTTCCGCAAGGAGACGGCGGATCTCGCGCGCCTGCGCACGCGCAACGCTGCCGGGGACATGGTGCAGCTCGGCAGCGTGGTCGGGTTCAAGGATATCGCCGGACCCGATCGTGTCGCGCGCTACAATCTCTATCCCGCGTCGGAATTGCAGGGCGACACCTTGCCGGGGACCAGCTCGGCGACCGCGATCGACACCATGAAGCGGCTCGCGGACGAGACATTGCCGAGCGGTTTCGCCTATGAATGGACCGACCTGTCCTATCAGCAGGTGACCGGCGGCAACTCCGGGCTGTATGTCTTCCCGATCTGCGTGCTGTTCGTGTTCCTGGTGCTATCAGCGCAATATGGCAGCTGGAGCCTGCCTTTCGCCGTTCTCCTGATCGTGCCGATGTGCCTGCTCGCCGCGACGATCGGCGTGCGTCTCATGGGGCAGGACGTCAACATCCTGACCCAGATCGGCTTCGTGGTGCTGGTCGGGCTGGCGGCCAAGAATGCGATTCTGATCGTGGAATTCGCCCGCGACATCGAACGCGAGGGGCGCACGCGGCTCGATGCCGTGATCGAGGCCTGCCGCCTGCGGCTGCGGCCGATTCTGATGACGTCGTTCGCGTTCATCCTGGGTGTGTTGCCGCTGGTGGTCTCCACCGGCTCGGGCTCCGAGATGCGGCAAGCCGTCGGTGTCGCGGTGTTCTTCGGCATGCTCGGCGTGACATTGTTCGGCCTGATCTTCACGCCGATCTTCTACGTCGTGGTCCGCAACCTCGCCGACGGATCGAGACGGAACAAGCCGGCGCCCTAGCGTAGACGAGGAGGGACGCCGCGCTTTGCTCGGACCCGGCCCCTTAGCAAACATCGGCCGTCGGGAACCCTCGCGGGAAGGGATGGGCGCGGCCGGGGTTCTGGCATAACATGACCAGGCATTCCAAACCGAATGCCCCTCAAAACGAAGAAACTCTGGGAGACATCATATGAAATCGGGCTTGCTGGCTTTTGCAGCGGTTGGTGCGCTGCTGGTGGCTGCGCCGGCGTCGGCACAGGTCAAGATCGGCATCCTCAACGACCAGTCCGGCGTCTATGCCGACTACGGCGGCAAATATTCGGTCGAAGCCGCCAAGATGGCGATCGAGGATTTCGGCGGCGAGGTGCTGGGACAGAAGGTCGAAATGGTCACCGCCGACCATCAGAACAAGCCGGATCTCGCCTCGTCGATCGCGCGGCGCTGGTACGACACCGAGGGTGTCGACATGATCACCGAGCTGACGACCTCCTCGGTCGCGCTCGCGATCCAGGATCTGTCGAAGGAAAAGAAGAAGATCGACATCGTCGTCGGCGCCGCGACCTCGCGCATATCAGGCGATGCCTGCACGCCCTATGGCTTCCACTGGGCCTATGACACCCGCGCGCTCGCGGTGGGCACCGGCGGCGCGCTGGTCGAATCCGGCGGCGACACCTGGTTCTTCATGACCGCCGACTACGCCTTCGGCTACGCGCTTGAGAAGGACACCAGCGACATCGTGACGTCCAAGGGCGGCAAGGTGCTGGGCTCGGTGCGCATTCCGCTGAATTCGTCGGACTTCTCGTCCTTCCTGCTGCAGGCGCAGAGCTCCAAGGCCAAGGTCATCGGGCTCGCCAATGCCGGTCTCGACACCACCAACTCGATCAAGCAGGCGGCCGAGTTCGGCATCGTCAAGGGCGGCCAGAAGCTCGCCGGCCTGCTGATGACGCTGTCGGAGGTTCATGGCCTCGGCCTCGAAGCCGCGCAGGGTCTGATCCTGACCGAAGGCTTCTACTGGGATCACGACGACAAGGCCCGCGCCTTCAGCGAGCGCTTCATGAAGCGCACGGGACGCATGCCCAGCATGATCCACGCCGGCACCTATTCGGCGACGTTGTCCTATCTGAAGGCGGTCAAGGCCGCTGGCAGCAAGGATTCGGATGCCGTGGCGGCCAAGCTCAAGGAGCTGCCGGTCGACGACGCCTTCGCGCAAGGCAAGGTGCTCGCCAACGGCCGCATGGTCCACGACATGTATCTGTTCGAGGTCAAGAAGCCGTCGGAATCGAAGAAGCCGTGGGACTATTACAAGCAGCTCGCCACGGTGCCCGGCGACAAGGCGTTCTTCTCCGCCAAGGACAGCGGCTGCCCGCTGACGAAGTGATCGCGCCAAGATCGCTGTCGTCCCGGCGAGCGCCGGGACGACAGCGCGGGATGACGCTGGCGGCGAGGAATAACGCTGCCGAGAAAACACTGCTGTCGTCCCGGGCAAGCCCGGTGACGCAAAGCGTCAGCGGGCGCCGACCCGGGACCCATACCGCGTGATCTGTCTTGAGGCAGGCTGCGTCTTGAACTCTCGCGCAATCAACACAGGTCGATGATTATGGGTCTCGACTCAAGCCCGGGACGACAGCGGAGGGCGGAGCGGTCTAGCCGTGCAGCATCCGCCACAGGATCGCAACCAGCGCGCCGACCAGCAGGGCGGAGGCCGCCAGCGCCTGTACGCCGAAGCCGGGCCCGCGCTTTGCCGCGGCCTGGGCGTAGGACACCATGTACATGGCGCGGCCCACGATCCAGACCAGGCCGATCAGCGCCGCAATCGCATCGCTGACATAGATCGCGAACAGCCACAGCGCGGGCAGGAAGATCGGCATCCATTCCAGCGTGTTCATCTGGACGCGGAAGATGCGCTCGAAATCGGCGTTGCCGGTGATCGCCGGCGCCTTGACGCCGAACTTGCCGCGCGCCTGCGAGACGCGCACGGCCATGTAGAAATAGAGCATCAGTGCGAGCACGGTGACCAGTGCCGTGAAGTGATACATGCGCGGTTTCCCCCTGTGAGCCCTTCTAATATCCCGTCAGCTCGAGATAGCCCACCCCCGTGTGGCTGCCCTTGAAGCTGATCGGCCCTTCCCAATAGGGCACCCGGGTGCCCATCCAGGCCCGAGGGTTGAGCGGCGCGGAGTCGATGGCGATGCCGAGCGCTGATATTTCGATATGCCAGCTGACCGGCAGCTTGCGCTCGCCGATTGCGACCGTCTCTTTCGGCGTCATCACGATGCCCTCAGGGCCGAGCGGGCGGGAAGTGCCGTCCGCCGTGATCCAGGTGCCGGACGTGTAGTTGCCGTCGCCCTGCCGCATCCGATACAGCATCAGCTTCTCGCCGCCGGAGAAATGCAGCGCGAACCAGTCCCAGCCGCTCTGGTCGGAGGCCAGCGGCTGGCTGCTCCATTCACGGTCGAGCCACGCCATCCCTGTGACCTCGACCGGCTGATCGTCGAAGCTGATGCGGCCGCGGGCGCGGTAGAATGGCTGGCTGTAGTAATACGAAGCCTGACCGCGCTCGGATTTGCGGCTGTAGCCATTGATACCCTGCAGCACCATGGGATGGTCGGCCTCGAGATGCAGCGCATAGGAGAAATCGCTTGCCGTCGCGCTCATGTCGAGCGGCGCCAGCGATTGATCGTCTGTCGCATCAGTGCCGCGCAACTGCCAGCCGTCGATCCAGGCCTGGAACGGCTTGGCCTCGACGCCGGCCTGCCCGACACCACCGCGCGCATACTTCTCGGTCGAGCGGTGGCTTTCGGCGCGCGTCACCGCGGCATGCGCCATCCAGAGCTGCTGATTGTCGAAGCCTTCGCCTTGCGGTCCCGGCCGCGCCGCCGAGCGGAACAGCGTCCATTGCAGGCCATAGGCCGTGCCGCTGCCGTCCGTGAGGTTCGCGGTGACGTACCACCATTCGATGCGGAAATCGTCGTGCGGTCCGTGATCGGCCGGGAAGCTGAACGCTTTCCCCGGCGTCACCGGCGCAAAGCCGTCGGCGTTGTCGCTCAGGCCCGCGAAACCTTGCGCGCGGGCAAGGCGCGGCAGCGCCAGCAGGCCGAGCCCGCCGACCAGGCCGCGTCGCGTGAGGGTGGCTCTAGCGCTCAATGGTGAAGGTCCTGACCAGATCGGCCGGCTGCATCCGCGCCAGCCGCAGCACCGGCAGCAGCGAGGCGATCAGCGCCGCCGCCAGCGTTACGACGAGCAGCCGGATCAGCTGCAGTGGGAATACGTCGAACGGCAGCCGCCAGCCGAACGCCTTGACGTTGACGATCGCGATCAGGCACCACGCCACCAGCAGACCCAGCGGCAGCGCCAGCAGCGCGGTGAGTCCTGCGAGCGACAGCGTCTTCAACAACTCGACCTCGGCGAGCCGCCGCCGCGTCAGTCCGATCGCCCAGAGCGGCGCGAGCTGCGGAAGGCGTGAGTTTGCCAGCGTCAGCAGGCTGGTCAGCAGCGCGATCGCGGCGACGCCGAGCGTGAAGGTGTTGAGCGCGCCGGTGACCGCGAAGGTCCGGTTGAAGATCTGCTTCGATTCCTGCTTCACCGTCGCCTGGTCGACGACATTCCGGCCGTCGAGGCCGAACTTGTCGGTGAGGGCCGTGACCAGCCCCGGCACATCGGCCGGCGCCGCGCGCACAGCCATCCGTGTGATCGGCGTCGCCGGAAAGCGGCGCGTCAGCGCGGCGATGTTGACCGTCACCTGTCCCTTCGGATTGCCGTAGTCGGCATAGATGCCGGCGATCGTGATGCGCCAATCGCCACCGGGGGCGGGGAGGTCGATGCTGTCGCCGACGGAGAGATTGAGCCGCCGCGCCAGCTGCTCGCTGACGAAGCCGGCATCGCCGCGCACCAGTTGCTTCCAGGCGTCGTCGCCGGCCTGCAGCAGCGGCCAGTGCGCGCGATAGGTGTCGTGATCGGGCAGGCCGAGAATGTCGATTGCCGCGCCCGCCAGCTGCGCCTCGGCGCGGCCCCCCGGCAGCACCGCCTGCACCTCGGGCCGCGCGCGCAGCCAGGCCTGGATGTCGCGCGCCTGCGCTTCGTCGGCGGCGCTGATATAGACGTCGGCGGTGAGCCTTCCGTCGAGCCAGACCAGGAAGGTGCGGCTGAAGGTCTCCACCATGGTCGCGACGCCGACATTGACGGCGAGCGCGAGCAGCAGCGCCATCAGCGCCAGCGACAGGCCCGAGATCTGCTGGCGGCTGTCGGCCCAGAACCATTGCGCCAGTGCCGCCCGCGCGCCGCGCTCGCCGAGCCGCAGAGCGAGCTCGAGCACGGCGGGCAGCAGCAGTGCGGCGCCGAGCATCATGGCCGCGAGCACGCCGAAGCCTGCGAGCAAGGATTGGCCGAACCACAGCAGCAGGCCGGCGCCCGCGAAGAACGTGAGCGCCACCGCGCTCTGCAGCCGCAGCCAGCGCCGCTGCGCTTCCTGCCAGGCGTAAGGCTGCGCGGTGGAGAGGATCGGCAGCCGCATCGATTTGATCAGGCTGGTGGTGGCCGCCGCGAGCGCCCCGGCGATGCTGATCACGATTCCCGCCAGCCACCATTCCGTGCGCAGGCTCAGCTCGCCCGGCACCTGCGCGCCATAGAGGCCGCGCAGCGACGCCGCGACGTTCGGCAGCAGCGCCGCGGCGATGATGTAGCCGCACACGAGCCCGACCAGACCCGCCACCAAGGCAAAGGCGATGAGCTCGCCGATCAGCACGCTGTTGAGCTGCCGCGCCGACACGCCGCAGGCGCGCAAGGTGCGCAGCACCGGCAGCCGCTGCTCGAAGGCGAGACCGATGGCGGAATTGACGATGAACAGGCCGACGACGAAGGACAGCAGACCGAACGCGGTGAGGTTGAGATGGAAGCTGTCGGTCAGCCGCTCCAGGTCGGTCTCGGCCTCGGGCTCGACCTGCTGCAGCCGGCCGCCGGCGATCTCCTGCAAGGGCTGCCGCTTGCCCGCCGCCTTGCCGACCAGCAGCCGCGAGATCTGGCCGGGCTTGTCGAGCAGCCGCTGCGCATCGCCGATGTCGACCACGAGGATGCCGGGCGCGAGCTGCTGCTGCGCCATCAGCGGCGGCAGCAGCGCGTCGTTGCTGAGCCGCGACGTCGCGCCGTCCTTCAAGCCAAGATCAGCCAGCGTGTCCGGCGAGATCAGTGTCCGATGCGGCGGCGTCAGAAACGCCTCGAGCTCGCTGCGCCCGACCGTCGGCGCATCGCCGACCTCACGGGGGATGCTGAAGGGCTCGATGCCGAGCAGCCGCATCGAATGGCCGTCGATCTGCACCCGGCCTTCGAGCACCGGCGACACCGGCCAGCCGGCGCGGCGCAGCTCGGCGAACACGCTCTGCGGCAGCATCTTGCCGTCGGTCGCGACCAGCATCGGCGTCCGCGCACCGCCGAAGATCGCGGCCGCGCGGTCATAGGAGCTGCGCGCCTGCTGGTTCAGCGCCTGCACGCCGCTCCACAGCGCGGTGGCTGAGATCAGTCCGATCAGCAGGGTCGCGAGCTGCATCGGATGCCGGCGCCAGTGGCTGAGCAGCACGGCGAGGATCCACAGCGCGCGTCTCATGCGACGCGTCCGGCATGCAGATGGACGTGGCGGTCGAGCATCGCCGCGAGCCGCGCGCTGTGCGTCACCATCAGGAAGCCGCAGCCGGTGCGCGTGACAAGGTCGCGCGTCAGCGCCATCACCTCGTCGGCGGTGTCCTCGTCGAGATTGCCGGTCGGCTCGTCCGCCAGCAGCAGGACCGGCTTGACGGCCAGCGCGCGGCCGATCGCGACGCGCTGCTGCTGGCCGCCGGATAATTGCTCGGGATAACGTTTCAACAGCGTCTTGAGTCCGAGCCGCTCGACCAACTCCGTATGCCACGCCGGATCGTGCCGTCCGGCCAGCCGCGCCTGGAAACTGAGATTGTCGGCGACCGACAGGCTCGGCACCAGATTGAACTGCTGAAACACGAGGCCGAGGCGCTCGCGCCGGACCGCAGCGCGTCCGGCATCGTCGAGCGCGCCGATCGAGGCGCCATCGAGCAGGATGTCGCCGCCGTCCGATGCGTCGAGCCCGGCAATCAGATGCAGCAGCGTGCTCTTGCCCGAGCCGGATTCACCGGTCAGCGCGACGCGCTCGCCGGAGCTGACATCGAGGTCGACGCCACGGAGCACATTGATCGGCTCGCCGCCGGATCGATAGGATTTGGTGAGTTGACGAACGCTGAGCACGAGCATGATCGAGGTTGTTGCGTCACAACATATCAGCAGCTGACGCGAACATCACCTTTCGCGTTCCTCCAAGGCAGCCCTGCGACGACGTTCGTGGTCAGGTTGCGCTGGCTTTGCCGCGCAGCCCTGGGCGGCGAATCCCCGCGTTGCAGCAATAACTTAGCGTGCGTGCTGGTTGCTTCCGGAACCGCTTCGTGGGTAGCATCGTCGAAACGCTCCGACGACAGGGGCGGATCACGCCAATGATGGGGAAGGAACATGGCCGTACCAGCGACGCAGGAGGGCTCATCCCGCGCGAGCGCGACGCCCACGCCGAAGGGTGCCTGGAAAATCACCTTCCTGCTCTTTTTGTTCATGCTCGTGAACTTTGCCGACAAGATCGTGGTCGGCCTTGCCGGCGTGCCGATCATGACCGAGCTCAACCTGAACGCGGAGCAGTTCGGCCTGCTCGGCTCGTCCTTCTTCCTGCTGTTCTCAGTGGCCGCCATCGTGGTCGGCTTCGTCGTCAACCGCGTCCCGACGCGCTGGGTGCTGCTGGTGCTGGCGCTGATCTGGGCGCTGGCGCAGTTCCCGATGGTCGGCACCATCGGTTTCACCACACTGCTGGTCTGCCGCATCATTCTCGGGGCCGGCGAAGGGCCGGCGGCGTCCGTCGCCGTCCACGCCGTCTACAAATGGTTTCCCGATGAGAAGCGGGCGATGCCGACCGCGATCCTGTCGCAGGGGTCTGCTTTCGGCGTCATCCTCGCGGTGCCCGCGCTGAACTGGGTGATCGTGAATCACGGTTGGCACTATGCATTCGGCGCGCTCGGCATTGTCGGGCTGATGTGGAGCGCGGCCTGGCTGTGGCTCGGCCGGGAAGGCCCGCTGGCGGAGGTCGAACTGGCCGCATCGCGCGAGCAGCGCGTGCCGTATCTGCAGCTCCTGACATCACGCACCTTCGTCGGCTGCGTGGCCGCGACGTTCGGCGCCTATTGGGCGCTGTCGCTCGGGCTGACCTGGTTCACGCCTTTCCTGGTGAAAGGTCTCGGCTTCTCGCAGCAGGAGGCCGGCTTCATCTCGATCCTGCCCTGGATCTTCGGTGCGTGCGTTGTGCTGACCACGGGGTTCGTGTCGCAACTGCTGATGGCTCGCGGCGTCTCGACACGAATGGCGCGCGGCGTGCTCGGCGCCACGCCGTTGATCGTCGGCGGCATCCTGATGGCAACCACGCCGCATGTCGACGGGGCCGGGGCCAAGATCGCGCTGCTCGTGGTCGGTTCGGGGCTGTGCGGATCGATCTACGTGGTCTGCCCGCCGATGATCGGCGAATTCACTCCGGTGGCGCAGCGCGGCGCTGCCATGGCGATCTACGGTGCGCTCTATACGCTGGCCGGCATCGTCGCGCCTGTGGTGATGGGCAAGATGATCCAGTCCTCCGCCAGCCTGCTCGAAGGCTACATGTCGGGCTACACCATCAATGCGGTGATCATGGTCATCTCCGGCCTGCTCGGCCTGGCGCTGCTCTGGCCCAACACCGAACGCGCGCGCCTGCGGGCGCACCAGGCCGTCGCGCCGGAATTTGCGTGAACCGAGACACTCTGATTGCTGCTTTGGGCAACGCTGGTCGCTGTCACCACGACCGTCGTCCCCCGGCTTGACTGGGGGACCCAGTATTCCAGAGGCGCTTATGCGTGAGCCGATAAGCCGGCGGACGCTCGGTCGCCTTACGAGCGTGCCAGGCCGGCCACGAGAGGCCTGCGTACCTTGCACCAATGCTGGCCTCGCCGCCGGTGTCGTCCCGGGCAAGTCCGGCAACGTGTCGCGTTGGCAGACGCCGACCCGGGATCCATACGCTGCGGCCGACGTGGCTGGGCGAGACGGGGCGGCCGTCGTGCCCCGTCCAACTTCCTGGGGTTATGGATCCCGGATCGGCGCGCGCGTGCCGCGCGCTTGTCCGGGACGACAGCGAGGCTCTCATTGGCCGCGTGGCTGCAGCCAAACGACGAACTCGCTGTCATTGCGCGCCGGCGCGCGCGCCCCGCACCAAGCGCCCCGGCCGCGCACCCGTGGCCTCGCCGTGCCGACGCGTCACCACGCCGGAGACGATGGTCGCGTCATAGCCGTCGACCTCCTGCATCAGGCGGCGGCCGCCGACAGGGAGATCGTAGTGCACCTTGGGCGGATGCAGATGCAGCCGGTCATAGTCGATCACGTTGACATCCGCCTTGTAGCCGGGTGCGATCAGCCCGCGATCGTCGAGGCCGACGGAGAGTGCGGTCTTGCGCGACTGCGCGGCGACGACGAAGGGAATCGACAGCTTGTCGCCGCGTTTGCGGTCGCGGGTCCAGTGCGTCAGCAGATAGGTCGGGAAGCTGGCATCGCAGATGATGCCGCAATGCGCGCCGCCGTCGCTGAGGCCCGGCACGCTGCGCGGGTCACGCAGCATCTCGTAGGTGGCATCGAGATTGCCGTCGGCATAATTGAGGAACGGCACGTAGAGCATGCCACGTCCGCCATCCGTGAGCATCGCGTCATAGGCCATCTCCTCGGGACGACAGCCGCGCGCACGGGCCTGGGCGCCGAGCGACTGCTCAGGCGGCTGCTCATAATCCGGCGGATCGCCGAGCAGGTACATCTTGTCGTAGTTTGGCTTGAAGAACAGCGGATCGTCGGTCGCGCTGGCCTGCTCGCCCAGGATCGCCGCACGAACCAGCGGATCGCGCATCCGGGCGACGCGCTCGGCCAGCGGCAGGTGCGCGATCGCCTGATAGCTCGGATGCGTCTGCAGCGGGTTGCGCGACAATTCGAGCCCGAGCAGCAGGCCCACCGGCCGCGCCGCGATCTGCGCCGTCACGGACAGGCCGCGCGCGGCGGCGGCGTTGATCTCGGCCATCGTCTGCCGCCAGCGTTGTGGGGCGCGGTCATTCTGCGTCACCGAGAACGAGATCGGACATTTCGTCTGGTCCGCGATGCGCAGCATCATCGGCAGGTCTTCGTGGATGGTCGAGATGTCGAGCACGAATTGCAGCACGCTGCGGCCAGCGCCGTGCATCGCGCCGGCGATCGTCGTCAGCTCGTCTTCGCCGGCCTTCAAGGTCGGGGTGTAGTCCCCGGTCGAGGTGCGATGGTTGAGCGTGCGCGAGGTGGAGAAGCCGAGCGCGCCGGCTTTGACGGCGTCGCGTGCCAGTGCCGCCATGGCACGGTTGTCATCGGCGGTGGCAGGATCGCGCCGGGCGCCGCGCTCCCCCATCACATAGACGCGCAGCGCCGCATGTGGCAATTGCGCGCCGATGTCGAGATCGAATTCACGCTTGCCCAGCCACTCCATGTAGTCCGGAAAGCTCTCCCATTCCCAGGGAATGCCGGCTTCGAGCACCGGCTCGGGAATGTCCTCGACGCCTTCCATCAGCTGGATCAGCCGCTGATGATCGGCGGGGCGGCATGGCGCGAAGCCGACGCCGCAATTGCCCATGATCGCGGTGGTGACGCCGTTCTGCGACGATGGTGAGATGTCGTGGCTCCAGGTGACCTGGCCGTCGTAATGGGTGTGAACGTCGACGAAGCCCGGCGTCACCAGCCTGCCGCGCGCGTCGATCTCCTCGCGGCCGGAGGCGCTGACCTTGCCAACCTCGATGATGCGGCCGTCAGCAATCGCGACATCCGCCTCATACAGCTCACCGCCCGAGCCATCGGCAATGGTTCCACCGCGGATCACGAGATCTGGCTGCGTCATGGCGTGTCTTCCCCGGGTGTTGTTGTTATGCGGTTATCATCGGCTGGAAGGCGATGATGTCAACACGTCGGAAAAGACAGCAGCATTGCGCCGGCGCAGCAGATGGAAACCGCAGCGACGGTGCGCTCCCTCGCCCCGCCCTAGCGAAGCTTCGCTTCGCTAGGGCGGGGCGAGGTTCACCGAGCATGCCCGCGAGATATCGGGCTTCATGCGAAAGGTTAGTCCGCAGGGTGGGCAAAGCGACGCCGCAAGGCGGCGCGTGCCCACCGTTGGCAGCTGTGGTGTCGGAGAATGGTGGGCACGCTTCGCTTTGCCCACCCTACGAAGACAGCTAGGCCTTCACCTTCTTCGGCTCGGTGAAGAACGCCAGCACGATGGTCAGCAGCATGAACACGACCGAGGCGCCGAACACCCAGCGTGGCGCGTTCATGTCCATGATCCAGCCGAACAGCAGCGGGCTGACCACGCCGGCGAAGTTGAAGCCGGTCGAGACGATGCCGAAGGCGCGGCCGGCCGCGCCCGGAGGAGCGGCATTGCGCACCAGCATGTCGCGCGACGGCGCGATCACGCCGCTCATGAAGCCGGCGACCAGCATGATCGCGGTGAGCAGCACGACCGGCAGATTGACGAAGGTGATGATCAGCACCAGCACGGCGTTGATGGCGTAGGCGACGGCGGCGACCAGGTTGTGATGGCGGATGCGGTCGGCGAGCTGGCCGCCGGCGAGCACGCCGATGGCGCTGGCGCCGAGGAACGCGGTCAGGGCGATGTTGGCGGTCGAGAACGAGATGCCATAGCCGTTCATGAAGGCGACCACGCCGAAGCTGGCGATGCCGGCGTTGGACAGGCTCAGCAGCATGAAGAACACGGTCAGCAGCATCAGCATCGGGGTCAGCAGGCTCGGCTGCTTGACTTTGCTGCCGTCGGCCGCGGTGTGATGCGGATGCGGCGGCACCTCTGGCACGTTGCCGACGAGCAGCAGCAGTGCGGCGAGCGGGCCGACCAGCCCGGCCGCGATCAGCGCGCCGGAGCCGCCGACGGTGGTGACCAGCGCCGCCATCACGGCCGGCGCGACCGCGCCGCCGAGATAGCCGGCAAAGGTGTGCACGCCGAAGGCGCGGCCCATCCGCTTCTCGTCCATGTGCGCGGCCAGCAGCGCGTAGTCCGAAGGGTGATAGACCGCGTTGGCGAGGCCGAGCAGCACCGCTGAGACCACGAGGCTGGCATAGCTCAGGTAGATGCCGAGCATCGCCAGTGACAGGCCGCCAAGCGTGAGGCCCAGCAGCAGGATGCGGCGGGCACCGGCGCGGTCGACCAGATAGCCGACCGGAGCCTGGGTCAGCGCCGACACCACTGCGAACACGGTGAGCGGAAAGCCAAGCTCGATATAGCCGACGCCGAGCTTCTCCTTCAGGTAGGGAAACAGCATCGGCAGCACCAGCATGTGCAGGTGGCTGACCCAATGCGCCAGCGAGATCAGCGCCAGCGTGCGCAGCGGGGACGCGACCCGTACCGAGGTGCCGGTCTGTTGCGGTGCGGCGAGAACGTCAGCCATGGTCGATCCGTTGGCTCCCGGCGTCAGCGATGGAAACTGGAGAGCGCGTTGCCGGCAAACCGCCGAGGCTCCCGAAATCAGGGCGCGCGACACAACGCCACACTATCGGATCGCGGTTCATTGTCCATGAACGCGGGTGCATGGCACCTGCGCGCGTGGGCCGGCATTTGCGAGAGGGCGCGGGCGGCCGGTCATCCGCCGTCATTTCGTGGGTGGAAGGCACGTCGCTTCTTCCAAGTGGAAGGCACAGCGCGTCTCCAACACAGCTGTCGTCCCGGCGAACGCCGGGATCCATAACCACCAGCGGACGTTTGTTGCGCGACTCGTGCAACGTACAGCCTGCCTCAAGACAGATCACGCGGTATGGGTCCCGGGTCTGCGCCCGTTGACGCTTCGCGTCATCGGGCTTGCCCGGGACGACAGCGGAATGTGGGGGGACGCTGAGGGCTGCCGAAAGTCAGTGAGTAACGACGGCCTGCTACTGCACCACCGGTCCGCCCGCCTTCTTCCACGCGTCCAGGCCGCCCTCGATATGCGCCGTGTTGGCCAGCCCCGCCGCTTGCGCCGTCTGCACCGCCATCGCCGACCGCTCGCCGTAGGCGCAGAAGAACACGATGCGGCGGCCGGTGGCGGCGGCGACTTCGCGCAGCATGCCGCCCGGTTCGAGATTGTCGCCGATCCCAGGATAGGGGGCGTGAAGTGCGCCGGACAGCGTGCCGTGCTTGGCGCGTTCGGAGGTCTCGCGCAAATCGACCAGCAGCACGTCGGGGCGTCCCAGGCATTCGATCGCCTCGCGTGCCGACAGCGACAAGCCCTGCTTCGCCAGCTCCTCCTGATGCAGCCCGACGCGCATGTTGGCCGGTACCGCGACATCCATCATCTTCGGATTCGGCAGCTTCAGACTGGCCATCAGCGCGACGTAGTCGTCGACCGATCCGACTTGAAGCCGCGGATTGTAGCGGCGCTCCTCGCCGATGGTGGAGACGGTGTCGCCCTTGTAGTCGTGCGCGGGATAGACCAGCGTGTCGTCCGGGAGACGCAGCAGCCTGTTGAAGATGGACTCGTACTGTTGCCGCGCGTCGCCATTCTGGAAGTCGGTGCGGCCGGTCCCCCGGATCAGCAGCGTGTCGCCGGTGAAGACGCGGTCGCCCATCAGGAAGCTGTAAGAATCGTCGGTATGGCCGGGCGTGTACATCACCTCCAGGCCGATGCCTTCGATGGCGATCTTGTCGCCCTCGCCGACCCGCATCGCCACCACGTCGGCCTTGGTCTGCTCGCCCATGATGGTGACGCAATGGGTACGGTCGCGCAGAGCGCCCAGGCCGGTGACGTGATCGGCATGCAGGTGGGTGTCGACGGCCTTCACCAGGCGCAAATCGAGCTCGCGCAGCAGCTGGCAGTAGCGGTCGACCTTCTCCAGCACGGGATCGATGATGACAGCCTCGCCGCCGCTGCGGCTGGCGAGGATGTAGCTGTAGGTGCCGGAGACGCTGTCGAACAATTGGCGGAAGATCATCGGCGCCTCCTTCCCATCCGGGATCGTCGCGGGATTAGCACGATCGGCCCGATGTCACCAATGCGGTGTTTCGCATCGCATCGCGCCATGCTCCGTCACGACTGCGACGCAAACCCGGGATTGCCGTCGACGCCCGACAGTGTGACCTTGTTAGTTCCGACCAGCACCAGCTGACCGTTGCGCAAGTGGCTGGCGACCACGTCCCACACCGGCTTGCCGTCCTGCGCGTTCATCGACGCCCAGCCGGCGACCTTGTAGTGCTTGCGGGCGTCGAGCGGGCGTCCATCGTCGAGGGTGAGATCCGAGATGCGGCTGCCGATCGCCTCCGACGGGGCGCAGCGATAGGACAGCCCGCCCGTGCGCACCATGTCGCCACCCTGCTGCAGATACGGATCGGCGTTGAACAGATTGTCGCAGACGTCCTCGAGCACGTCCTTGATCTCTGCGCCGGTCATCCGCTGCACATAGGTCTCGGGATAGGTGATGGCGGTCTGCGCCAGCACGTCCTCCATCAGGACGGACTGCCCCGCGAGCAACGTCGGACCCCAGCGGAATCCCGGCGACAGCGCGATCTCGGCGTCGAGCTCGCGGCGCAGTGCCGCGCAGATCAGGTCGTCCGTCGCGCCTTCGAAATTGCCGCGCCGGTACAGCAGCCGGTCCGACGTCGCGAGCTTCTCGCTCCAGGTCGCGACCTGCGGCTGCTGCGTCTGGTCGATCAGCGCCTGCATCGCGGGATCAGGTTTCAGCAGCTCGGAATAGACCGGCAGCAGCCGATAGCGCACATCGGCGACACGGCCCTTGCCGACGTCGAGATCGAGCACGGCGAGGAATTTGCCGTTCGAGCCCGCATTGGTGACGAGCGTCGCGCCCTTGGCGTTGCTCACCGGCACCGGCTGCGGAACCGCGTCATGGGTGTGGCCGCCGAGGATGACGTCGATGCCGGTGACACGGCTCGCCAGCTTGAGATCGACATCCATGCCGTTATGCGACAGCAGGATCACCGCGTCGGCCTTCTCAGCGCTGCGCAGGCCGTCGACCAGCTTCTGCAACTCCTCCTCGCGGATACCGAAGGTCCAGTCCGGCGTGAACCGGCGGGGATGGGCGATGGGCACGTAAGGGAAGGCCTGGCCGATCACGGCGATGCGCGCGCCGCCGATCTCCTTGATCGTGGCGGCCTTGAAGACGCGCCCCGACCCCGGATCGAACGCCTTGGCGTCGTTGAACGCGGCCTCCTCGGTCAGGAACACGTTCTGCGCCAGGAACTCGCCCTTGAAGCGCGCGAGGTTGGCGCGCAGCGCCTCCTCGCCATAGGTGAACTCCCAATGCCCGGTCATGGCGTCGATGCCGAGCAGATTGGCCGCGCTCACCATGTCGGCGCCACGCATCGCGTTGGCAAGCCCGCTGCCTTGCCACAGATCGCCGCCATCGAGCAGCAGCGAGCGGCGGTCGCCGGCGTCGGTGCGCAGCTTGTCGATCAAGGTCTTCAGATGCGCGAAGCCGCCCATCCGGCCGAAGCGGACGGCGTACTTCTCGAACTCGAACGAGGTGAAGGCATAAGCCTCGGCGCTGTCGGGGCGGATGCCGTAGCGGTCGAGGAAGGCGCGCTCGACCAGATGCGGCGGCCGTCCCCACATCTCGCCGATGCCGAGATTGACGCTGGGCTCGCGGAAATGCACCGGCCGCAACTGCGCATGCGTATCCGTCATGTGCAGGATGCGCGCATTGCCGAATTTTTCGATGTCGTAGAGGCTGACGGTATCGACGGCGGCAGCGCTGCGCAGCAACGCCGGCGCGGCGAGTGCCGCGGCACCTGATGCTTTGAGAAAATCCCGGCGCCGCATCGTCATGGCCAGCGTCCTAGATCATGATGCGATTCCGCAGAATCGCATCATGATCTATTCCCTTTGTTTGAGCATGATCTTTCGGAAAACCGGCCTCCACTTTTCCGGATCATGCTCAGCGGATCTCCAAGTCCTTCCAGCGCTGCTTCTCGCTGGTGGCCTGAGCGATCGAGGCCTTGGCGAGCGCCTCGGCCTCCTGTGCCGATGTCAGCGCAGAATCGAAATTGCCGGAATCCGCCGCCTTCTTCGCAGCAGTGAGTGCGGCCTGGGTTACGGTCCATTGGTTGCGCAGACGTCCGGCTTCCTTGTTGGCGCTCTCGGCCGCCGCGAAGGCCGCGACATAATCGGCTTCCGACGCGGCCCGCGCGGAGCCGGCGCCGACCGCTGATACCATCATGGCGAACACGATCTTTTTCATGACGTTTGTTGTCGTGACGTTTGTCATGGCCGCGCTCCCGGTCCTGAAACCGGCAGGCCGTTCGACACGTATGACAGATAATATTCGAGGTTGCGGTATTCGTCCGACTGCGGTTCCAGCGGCACGGCGCGCGTCTGGCTGTTGCAGGTGACGAAGCGGCGGCTGATCGTGCCCATGCCGCTCCATTCGGAGCGGTAGATCGGCATCGCGTTGAGGATGCCGAGCGCCGGTGCCAGGATCTCGGCGCGGATGCGCTCGCCCGGGCTTTGCACGTGGCAGCTCGCGCAGGAGAAGTTCAGCTGGCCGCGGCGGGTGTAGAAATATTCCTTGCCCTTCTCATAGGCGTCGAGCGCGCGCGGATCGTCGGGGATCTTGATGTCGAAGCGCTTGCCGCGCGAGGTGTACGCCATGTAGGCGGTCAACGAGGCCATCTCGTCCTTGACGTAGGAGTAGGGCTGCTCGCCATTCGCCTCGCGGCATCTGTTCAGCGCCAGCTCGAGGGTGACGACCTTGCCGTCCTTGTCGTCGAAATAAGGATAGGTCTGGCGGATGCCGATGCCGCCGTTCGGGAAGCAGTCGGCGTAGGTCTTGCCGTTCTTGAACGGCTTGGAAAACATCTCCTTGCCGGCCTCGAGCGCGAACTCATAAGGCGGGAACTGCTCCTTCTCCTCCCACTGCCGGCGCATGTCCTCGTTCATCGAATACGGCCCGTTGACGAAATCGTCGAACGCCACTTTCGGGAATTTGTTGACGAAGAACTTCTGGAACGCCTTGGCATCAGTGACCGGGTCGGGCTTGTCCGCCGCTGCGACGCCGGACGCGCCGAGACCGAGCGCGATGGAGAGACACAGCGCGAGGCGCAACGCGCTCATTGGATCGTCGCCGTCAGGCTGTCGGTGGCGCCCTTGTTGTCGAGCCAGCTCACCTTCAGCTCGTCGCCCTTGGCCGCACCCTTGAAGGCGAATTTGACGTAGGGGTCCTTGGAGACCGCGGTGCCCCAGTCGGCGAAGAACACGGTCTTGTCCTTGTGCGTGAAAGTGAGCTGCTGGATGTAGTGCGCCGGGATCAATTCGCCCTTGGCGTCCTTGACCAGACCCGTATCCATCGGATGCTGGATCAGGGTCTGGACCTCGGCTGTGTCGCCGTTCAGGATTGCGCGGACGCGGATGCTCGCTGCCATGATCGATCTCCTCGTTAGCCGCCGCAGCCACCGACGGTGACCTTGACCTCCTTGGTCGCGCTGTAGAGCTTGCCGCCGGATTCGACGAGCGCGATCACGTTGGAGGTCTTGGCCATCTTCAGCCGGTTCGCCACTGCGGGCACGGTGCCCTCAGGGATCTTGTAGGATGCCGCCAGCGCGTTTGGATTCTCGGCGACGATGAAGGCGATCGAGGTGACGTTCGGCAGGCTCGTGCTCACCGCGATCGGCACCACGCCGCCGTTCTCGGCGATCTCCGGCGCATCGAGCTTGATCTTGTCGGACGGCTCGTGGTCGCGGCCATACAGCGCCTTGATCGCGTCGCCGGCGTTCTTCTGCTTGAAGGCATCGTCCGGATATTTGTTGTCGTTGGTCGCGGAAAACGCGGGCGTGGCGTGCAGCACGGCGTTGCCGAGGCCGATCAGCGCGACGAGGCCGGCGCCTTTCAGGAACAGGCGGCGGTGGGCCAGCGGGCCGGACGAGGCAGTCATGGCAGGGGTCTCCAAACGAAATCAGAGGGTCTGCAGGAAATCGACGATGGCGCTGATTTCCTGCTCGGTCAGGATGCGGTTGCGGCCGAACGGCGGCATCACCGTCAGCGGGTTGCGTGCGGTCTCGTCGTTGAGGATCGCGGTCAGCCCGGCACGGTCGTATCTCGCCTTGAGATTCTCCAGCTTCGGGCCGATCGAGCCGGGAAGGTCGCCGCCCTTGATCTCGTGGCAGGTCAGGCAGTTGCCCTTGCCGCGGTCGAAGGCGAGCTTTTGGCCGTCGGCGGCGCCGGACTGGGCATGGGCAGCCGTGGACACGACGAGCGAGAGCCCCAACGCCAGGGCGGTACGCATGACTGTTGTGATCAAGGTGAAGTTCCGAAGCTCGGTGATGTCAGCAATATAGGGGCTGAAAAGCATAAAGGCCATCGGCTGACAATGCGGGTATGGTGCCCGCCGCAACGCGGTTAATGAGCGCCGTTCAGGTGACGGCCGGGAGTCTGGCAATGGCGGAGTATGTCGTTGAGTTCGGCCGGGATGGCCGGCGGGTGGAACCGGACGGGCGGCTGGATGCGGCCGCATTCCATCGGAACCACCAGCCGATCTGGGCGGTGCTGGCGCGGCTGCTCGAGGGCCAGACGGGCGACGTGCTGGAGGCCGGCAGCGGCACCGGCCAGCATGTCGTGCATTTTGCCTCCCAGCGCCCTGATCTCGTGTGGTGGCCGAGCGACCTCAACGACAACCACCTCGCGAGCATCGCGGCCTGGCGCCGGCATGCCGGCCTCTCCAACATCCGCGACGCCCAGCGCATCGACCTGTCCGATCCCGGCTGGGTCGCCGCGTTCCAGGCCGCCGGCGGTCCAAAGCGCCTCGCCGCGATCTTCTGCGCCAACGTCATCCACATCGCGCCGTGGTCGGTGGCGGAGGGATTGTTCGCCGGCGCCGGCAAGGCGCTGTCGCCGGACGGCCTGCTCGCGCTCTATGGCCCGTTCAAGCGCGACGGCAGGCACAGCGCGGTCAGCAACGCCGTGTTCGACACCTCGCTGCGCGAGGGCAATCCGGAGTGGGGCGTGCGCGACATCGCCGATCTCGAAGCGCTCGCGGCGCGCAATGGGCTTGCTCTGCGCGAGACCGTGGAGATGCCGGCCAACAACATGATCCTGGTGTTCGCGCGCCGCGCGTGAGTTGGCGACGGCGGCGCACCGACCTCCGTCATTGCGAGCGCAGCGAGGCAATCCAGGGTCGGATTGGGACTCTGGATTGCTTCGTCGCCTTCGGCTCCTCGCAATGACGGCGGAGGCAGCTGTTCACTCCATCTCCAACCCGACATGCCGCGCCAGAAACCGCGTGCCGAGGGTGATGAAGCTGGCGCGCTCGCGGTTGTCGGTGCCGTAGCCGTGGCCGCCGGCGGCGGGCTCGTAGAACCAGGTGTCGTAGCCCATCGCCTGCAGCTTGGCGGTCATCTTGCGGGCGTGGCCCGGATGCACGCGGTCGTCGCGCCGCGTGGTCGCGATCAGGATCGGCGGATAGGGCTGTCCCGGCTCGGCCGTGTGATAGGCCGAATAGGTCTGCAGCCAGCCCCAATCCTCGTCCCTGTCGGGATCGCCATATTCGGCGATCCAGCTTGCGCCGGCGAGCAGCCTGGTGTAGCGGCGCATGTCGATCAGCGGGATGGTGCAGAACAGCGCGCCGAACCGCTCGGGATAGCGCACCAGCATGTTGGTGATCAGGATGCCGCCATTCGAGCCGCCCTGGGCGGCGATGCGCTTCGGCACCGTGACGCCGCGGCGGACCAGGTCGGCCGCCACCGCGGCGAAATCATCATGCGCGAGCCGCTTGCCGGCGTAGCGGCCGGCATCGTGCCAGGCGGTGCCGAACTCGCCGCCGCCGCGGATGTTGGCCTCGACCAGGGTGCCGCCGCGCTCCAGCCACAGCTTGCCCAGCGCCGCATTGTACGCCGGCCGGATGCTGTAGCCGAAGCCGCCATACGCGCTCATGTAGACCGGCGCCTCGCCGGTGAGCTCCGATGGTCCGGTCTGGGTGTAAGGAATACGCGCGCCGTCCACCGAGATCGCCTCGTGCCGCGTGACGACGTGCCGGTCAGCGCTGAAGGTGCGCGGCGCCTGCTTCAGAATGGTCGGCGCGCCAAAGCCTTCGATCAGCTGCAGCGATGGCGGCGTCAGCGGATCCTGCACGTTGGCGAGCAGGTCGCCATTGCTCTCCGCCTCGTCGGTATCGAGCGGCCAGACGTCGACCGTCGCAATCTCGGGCAGCCCCGGCAGCTGCTGATAGCTCCAGCCCTGCAGCGACGGCGTCCACAGCTCGAACCGTGGCCGGAGCTCGTCGAGGATCGACAGCACCAGCCGGCCACCCGCCCAATACAGGCCCTGCAGCGCGCGGCGCGGGCCCGGCTCGAACAGGCGGACGAAATCCCGGCTCCCGGCAAGAAACGCCGACAGCCGGATGCCCAGCACGACATCGGCGGCATGCGTGGTCCCGCCGACGGTCCAGGGCTGGCGCAGCTTGATCGCCAGCCAGTCGCCATGCGGCGTCGCCCAGCTGTCGATCGGCAGGTCCAGCCGCGTGCGCGCACCGGTCTCGTCGCCGAGCCAGACATGATGGTTGAAGAAGTCGAGGCCCTCCGAGAACCACACCCGCGCCGGCGTCACGCTGCGATCGATACCGGACCGCACCCAGACCGACGCGCTGTTCTCGGCGGCAAAGATCACTTGCGCTTCCGCGATCGACTGGCCGCGCTGCCAGCGCCGTACCGTGCGGGCATAGCCCGACGGCGTCGCCATGCCGTCGCCATAGGCGCTCGACAGCAGCAGCGTATCGGCATCGAGCCAATCGACGCTGCCCTTGGCCTCGGCCAGCGTGAAGCCGCCGTCGACGAAGCGTTTCGTTACCAGATCGAACTCGCGCAGCACGACCGCGTCGCTGCCGCCGCGCGACAGCGACAGGATCGCGCGCTCATGCGCCGTCGGCAGCGTCGAGACCCAGTTCAGCGCCCAGTCCTCGGCTTCGTCCGCGGCGAGGCGGTCGATGTCGAGCAGGATCTCCCATTGCGGCTCCGGCTTGCGGAACTCGTCCAGTGTCGTGCGCCGCCACAGTCCTCGCGGATGCCCCGCGTCCTTCCATAGATTGTACAAGAGCCCGCCGCGCCGGCTCACGGATGGGATGTTGTCGGGCCGGTCGAAGATCGCGGCGAGCGTATCGCGGTCGCGTGCGAAGCCGGCACCGCCGAACGCGGCGAGCGTGCGCTGGTTCTGCGCCGCGACGAAGGCGAGCGCGCGCTCGTCCTCGATCTCCTCGAGCCAGAGATGGGGATCGTCATCGGGCGCGGCGACTGTCGGACGATCGTCGATTGACATGGCTCAAGCTCCGCAGCCGCCTTTGACGCGAGAATACCTTTCCGCTTGATTAGCGGTGCCGCCGAGGGCTGTCGAATCACCTTCGGCGCATGGCTCGTGTCTGTTCGCGGCCGTTGCCTCGGGCGTGCGTGTCCCGCAATAGTGCCGCCACCTCCAAGGACAAGCGGGAGCGCGATTGCGCATCCGGACATTGCGATGATCGATGTGACCGTGAGCGAAGACACCACTGACGACGCCCGCGCCCGCCGCAACGTGGCGCGGCTCGCGGCCGCGCAGGCGCTGACCGGCGCCAACTCGGCCGTGATCTTCGCGACCGGGGCCATCGTCGGTGTCACCATCGCGCCGAGCATCGGGCTCGCGACCGTGCCGATCTCGATGTACGTCGTCGGCCTCGCCGCCGGCACTTTGCCGACCGGCGCGATCTCGCGCCGCTATGGCCGCCGCGCCGCCTTCCTGATCGGCACCGGCTGCGGCGCGATCACCGGCGTGCTCGGTTGCATCGCGATTCTGCGCGGCTCGTTCGCGCTGTTCTGCCTCGCGACCTTCCTCGGCGGCCTCTATGGCGCGGTCGCACAATCCTACCGCTTCGCGGCAGCCGATGGCGCCAGCGCCGCGTTCCGGCCCAAGGCGGTGTCCTGGGTGATGGCCGGCGGCATCTTCGCCGGCCTGCTCGGTCCGCAGCTCGTGCAATGGACCATGGACGTCTGGCAGCCTTATCTGTTCGCCTTCAGCTATCTGGTGCAGGCGGCGGTCGCGTTGATCGCGATGGGCATCGTCGCCGGCGTCGATCTGCCGAAGCCCGCGGCGGCCGACCTGCATGGCGGCCGGCCGCTGTCCGAGATCGTGCGCCAGCCGCGCTTCATCGCCGCGGCGCTGTGCGGCACCATCGCCTATCCCGTCATGAACCTGGTGATGACCTCGGCGCCGCTGGCGATGCAGATGTGCGGGCTCACGGTGTCGGATTCCAATTTCGGCCTGCAATGGCACATCGTCGCGATGTACGGCCCGAGCTTCTTCACGGGCTCGCTGATCGCGCGCTTCGGCGCCCCGGCCATCGTCGCGCTCGGTCTGGGGCTCGAAGCAGTCGCGGCCGTCATCGGCCTGTCGGGCCTGACCGCGATGCACTTCTGGGCCACCCTGGTCATGCTCGGCATCGGCTGGAATTTCGGCTTCGTCGGCGCCTCCGCTTTGGTGCTGGAGACGCATACGTCCGCCGAGCGCAACAAGGTGCAGGCCTTCAACGATTTCCTGATCTTCGGTCTGATGGCGCTGGGCTCGTTCTCCTCCGGCCAGCTGCTCGCCCATTTCGGCTGGTCGGCGGTCAACCTGGTGGTGTTTCCGCCGGTGCTGCTGGGGCTGTGCGTGCTGGCCCTGGTGTGGTCGTCGAAGCGGCGGGTGGCGACGGCGGATGTGGCGGAGCGGGGTTAGAGGCGTCGAACTCGGTGCGCTCCCCTCCCCCTTGCGGGCAGGGGTCGGGGGGGGCCACGAGTCGTGCTCTCTCCGTCGACAAAGATCGGAGTCTCTCAAAAATGCCAGTCGTGGATGCTCGGCCTCCATACAATAACTGCCTAGACCAACACGAGCGCGCCTAACTTAGTTCAGCGCCCGGAGACCCACACCCCCAACCCCTCCCCGCAAGGGGGAGGGGAGTGCACCGGTGTTGCCGCGATAGCGGTGCCTGAAGATCACTGGTCACTTCAACTCCGACACCTCGCCCTCCGGCAGATCGAACTCGAACGCATTCAGCGTCATCGACACCATCGTGTAGTAGCCGCACAGGCCGATGATCTCGACCATGCCGCGCTCGCCGAGCAGCGTGATCGCATCAGCATACAGCGCGTCCGTCAGGCCGTGGCCCTCGTGCAGCGACTTGGCGACGTCGTAGATCATCTTCGCCTTGGGATCCGAAAACTCCGGCGTGCGGCGGTCGCGTATATCCTCGATGATCTTGATATCGAGGCCGCCGGCAAGCGCGAGGCGCTTGTGCGCGGACCATTCGTAATGCGCGGTCCAGTGCCGCGCCGTGACCAAAATCGCGATCTCGGACAGCGCCGCCGGAAACATCGTGTCGTAGCGCAGGACGGCGCCGAGCCGGGTGGCGTGCCGCGCCATCTCCGGGCTGTTGAGCCAGGCCATCATCGGCGGCGGCGGCGAGCCGCGCTTGCTGGCGATCGACTCGTCATAGGTCTGGCGCTGGTCGGCGCTCATTTCGCCAGGCGAAAGAAGTTTCAGGCGCATGGTCGTTTCCTCGCATTTCACGCGGCGGCATCATGACCATAGATCGCCTGTCAAGGCGAGGGCACAGCCTGATGCGGCGACATCGATGTTGAATTCCGGGAAGCGCTGAGGTTAGGTCTGTCCAACGACAGCAATCATGGAAACGCGCGAGGACTTGGCATGGCCGATCTCGATACATTCCGCCGCGAAACCAGGGCCTGGCTGGAGGCCAATTGTCCGCCGGAGATGCGCCGGCCGATGACCTCCGAGGAGGACACGTTCTGGGGCGGCCGCAACGCAAAATTCTCCTCCGAGCCGCAGCGCATCTGGTTCGAGCGCATGCGCGACAAGGGCTGGACCGTGCCGCATTGGCCCAAGGAATATGGCGGCGGCGGCCTCGACGGCGAGGAGGCCAAGATCGTGCGCCAGGAGATGGCCGCGATTGGCGCCCGCGCCCCGATCACCTCGTTCGGCATCTCGATGCTCGGGCCCGCGCTGCTGAAATACGGCACTGACGAACAGAAGCGCGAGCATCTGCCGAAGATCACCGCAGGCCTCATCCGCTGGTGCCAGGGCTATTCCGAGCCGAATGCCGGCTCCGACCTCGCCTCGCTGCAGACCCGCGCGGAAAGCGACGGCGACGACTACGTCATCAACGGCCAGAAGATCTGGACGTCCTACGCCAACTACGCCGACTGGATCTTCTGCCTGGTGCGCACCGATCCCACGGCGAAGAAGCATGACGGCATCAGCTTCATCCTGTTCGACATGACCTCGAAGGGCGTCTCGACCAAGCCGATCCTGCTGATCTCCGGCCGCTCGCCGTTCTGCGAAACCTTCTTCGACAATGTCCGCGTGCCCAAGGCCAATGTGCTGGGCACCGTCAACCGCGGCTGGGATGTCGCGAAATATCTGTTGCAGCATGAGCGGGCGATGATCTCCGGCATGGGCGAGCGCGGCGGCAGCCGCCCGCTCGGCCAGGTCGCCGCCGACTCCATCGGCAGCGACGGGCAGGGCCGTCTCGATGATGCGCTGCTGCGCGCCGACATCGCGACCTTCGATGTCGACGAGGCGGCGCTCGCCGCGGCGGCCGAACGCATGGTCGATCTCGCCAAGGCTGGCCAGGGCCATCCGGCGTTTTCGTCGGCGATGAAGTACTACGGCACCGAGCTCAACAAGCGCCGCCACGAGTTGCTGATGTCGGCTGGCGGCATCAATGCGCTGGAATGGGAAAGCGACCGCTCCGGCGAAGGCGCCCGCCCGCGCGCCTGGCTGCGCACCAAGGCCAACTCGATCGAAGGCGGCACCTCCGAGGTCATGCTCGGCATCGTCGCCAAGCGCATCCTCGATCTGCCGGGGGCGTAGTCACCCCACACACTCCGTCATTCCGGGGCGCCGCGAAGCGGCGAGCCCGGAATCCATAACCACGATCGTGAGTATGGATTCCGGGCCTGGCCCTTCGGGCCATTCCGGAATGACGGGACCCAAATTGATTGCCATCGTTGCAACGGGATTGCCCATGCCTCTCCTCCTCACCGAAGAACAATCCATGCTGCGCGACAGCGCGCGCGGTCTGATCAGTGACCACGCATCGGTTTCTCACTTGCGCCAGTTGCGCGATACGCGTGACGACACCGGCTTCTCCAGGCAGCTCTGGGCTACCTTCGCCGAGATGGGCTTTGCCGGCCTGCTGGTGCCGGAGGAGCATGGCGGCTCCGGCCTCGGCGCCGTGGAGGCCGGTGTGATCATGGAGGAGATCGGCCGCACCTTGATGCCGTCGCCGTTCCTCGCCACCGCGGTGCTGTCGGCCTCCGCACTGGCGCGCGCCGGATCGGCCGGGCAGAAGTCGGAGTACCTGCCGAAGATCGCAAGCGGTGCGCTGTTGTCGGCGCTCGCGCTCGATGAAGGCGCCAAGCACCGGCCGTTGCACACGGCGCTCCAAGCGGTGCGCTCGGGCAACGGCTTCAGGCTCAGCGGCGCCAAGGCGATGGTGGTCGACGGCCACGTCGCCGATCTCTTGCTCGTCGTCGCCCGCAGCGCCGGCACGCCGGGCGAGCGCGACGGCCTCACGCTGTTCCTGGTCGATCCCAAGGCCAAGGGCGTGGCGATCGAGCGCACCATCATGGTCGATGCCCACAACGCCGCGCGCATCCGCTTCGACGATGTCGAGGTCACGGCGGATCACGTGCTGGGCGAGGTCGACGGTGGGGCCGCCGTGCTGAGCAGCGTGCTCGACCTTGGCCGCGGCGCAGTCGCCTCCGAAATGGTGGGCCTGAGCGAAGAGGTGTTCGGCCGCACGGTTGCGTATCTCAAGGAGCGCAAGCAGTTCGGCAAGGCGATCGGTGAATTCCAGGCGCTGCAGCACCGCGCCGCGCATCTCTACATCGAGATCGAGATCACCCGCGCCGCGGTACTGAAAGCACTGCAGGCGATCGATGCCGATCCCGCCAAGGCTGCTGCAGCGGTCGCGGTCGCCAAGGCGCGCGCCGGCACGACGGCGACGCTCGCCGTCCAGGAAGGCGTGCAGATGCATGGCGGCATGGGCATGACCGACCAGTTCGACATCGGCTTCTTCATGAAGCGCGCAAGGGTGTGCGAGGAACTGCTCGGGGATGCGAACTATCACGCGGCGCAACTGGCGCAGCTGAGAGGGTATTGAGCGGTAGAGTCAGTGTTTATGCCGCGATGCATCGCCGACCTCAACTGTCATCATCCGCGAAGGCGGACGATCCAGTACGCCGAGACAGCCGTGATGGACCGAGAAGCCGCGGCGTACTGCGGTACCCCGCCTTCGCGGGGTACGACAGTCTTTGTAGATCGCGGCTTTGCGAGCCGCGACACGGAGCCCGCCATCACCGACGGCGCGCTCTCGTCGCATCAATGATGCATCGGCGCCTTGGCCGGCGGCAGCAGCACCTTGTCGATGACGTGGATGACGCCGTTCGAGGCCATGATGTCGGCCTGCACCACATGCGCGTCGTTGACCTGCACGCCGAACATGGTGCCGTCGACATCGACCTTCTGGCCCTGCGCGGTCTTCACGCTGAGCTTCTTGCCGGCGACGTCGCCGGCCTTCACCGCGCCTGGAATCACGTGATACTTCAGGATCGCGGCGAGCTTGGCCTTGTTCTTCGGCTTGAGCAGATCTTCGACCGTGCCGGGCGGCAGCGCAGCGAAGGCTGCATCGGTCGGCGCGAACACTGTGAAGGGGCCTTTGCTCTTCAGCACCGGCACGACACCGGCGGCCTTGGCGGCTGCGACCAGCGTCTTGAACTGGCCGGCGCCGACGGCGGTATCGACGATGTCGGCGGCGCGTGCCGCGGTTGCGGAGACGGAGAGCGCGCCCAGCATGATCGCGCCAGCCACGAACGAACGAAATCCCAGCGTCATTCGACTTTTCCCTGTGACAAGAACTAATGAGTTGGCCGATGCGCAAAGCGGACGTACGGCCTTGTTCGCCCCGTGCTCCAGGCGCGCATCGCCTGACCGGATTGGTCGAGCTTGGTACGCTCGGTGTGATCGGATGGATTTGAATGCGGGTTCACGAACTCGTGAGTGGGAGTTTCGGTGCCGGATGCGGCGGCGGGCATCCTCGTGAATCCGCTGAACTAATCGGCTGATAGCAGCAGGCGCCTTGCCCGTCGGGCCAATTTGTCGCAACCCGACGGGTGTTGTGTCGTCGGGCAAATCACCGGCACATTCCGCGCGTCTTGGCCCACAAGAGGGACGCTTCGCGGTCGTCACGAGTGTCGGGCTGATGATGCGATGGCCGCATCGGATCGCAGCGTGAGCTTCTTGCGCCGACGAACGATTGCGATGCGGACGTGAAAGTGCGTGGTCCTGGCGCCCCGATGCTGGCGTCAAGTCGACGGGGGATGATCCCGGAAGACGACGGTGGCTAAAAGCCGGACACCGAGGAGAGCGCGCCATAAGCGTTAAAACCATCGCGCAGGGAAGGCCGGGTTGTCCCGGCTGAGCCTGTGGTTCTGCCGCCTGCATTTTTTTCGCAGGCGGACCGCAGGTGCCAGTCGGCACCTGGCCTTCCCTGCGCCCTCGATTTCGAGAGGGCGGAGAACTTGGCAAAGCTCGGGCGCGGAGGCGTCGCGAGGACGCTATTGCACATGTTGAGATCGAGGTTTCGCCGCGGGGGCAGCGCGCTCCCTCGCCCCGTTCTTATGGGGAGAGGGTTGGGGTGAGGGGCAGCCGCACGGGAAGTGTGAATGGTGAGACCTGTACCCCCTCACTCGGATTGCATCTGTCGATGCAATCCGAGCTCTCAGCGCGAGCGAAGCTCGTCGCGCCCCCGCAAGCGGGGCGAGGTACACCGAGCCAGCCGCTTATGATGCGGAATCACGTCCATGATCTCAGAAAATGCCGTAGTCCGTCACCTGATCGGCGGTGCGTACTGGATCCCGCCGGCGTTCCACAGCTGGTTCATGCCGCGGGGGATCTTCAGCTTGGATTCGCTGCCGACGTTGCGCTCATAGACCTCGCCGTAATTGCCGACGTGACGGATGACGCGCGCCGCCCAGTCCTTCGACAGGCCGAGGTCCTGGCCGTAGCTGCCCTCGTTGCCGACCAGCCGCATCACGTCGGGCTTCTTCGACTTCAGCGCCTCGTCGATGTTCTTGGAGGTGACGCCCAGCTCCTCGGCGTTGATCATCGCATAGAGCGTCCATTTCACGATCATCATCCAGTCGTCGTCGCGCTGGCGCACCACCGGAGCCAGCGGCTCCTTGGAGATCAGGTCCGGCAGGATGTCGTGATCGCCAGGCTTCGACAGGATCAGGCGCAGCGCGTAGAGCTGCGAGACGTCGGCGGTGAAGGTGTCGCATTTGCCGCCGTCATAGGCTTTGATGACGTCGTCGAGCTTGGGGAGCTTGATCTCCTCGTACTTCATGTTGTTGGTGCGGAAGTAGTCGGACACGTTGAGCGCGTTGGTCGTCGCATCCTGCACGCAGACCTTGCTGCCGTTGAGGTCCAGCGCGGTCTCGAGCTTGCGCGCGCGCGGCACCATGAAGCCCTGACCGTCGTAATAAGCCACCGCCGGGAAATACAGGTCGTAGTTCTGCTCGCGCGCCATCGACCAGGTGGTGTTGCGCGAGAGGATGTCGACCTTGCGGCTCTGCAGCTCCTTGAAGCGCTCATTGGCGTCGAGCGGGACGAACCTCGCCTTGGTCGGATCGTCGAAGATGGCGGCGGCGACCGCGCGGCAGAAATCGACGTCGAAGCCGGTCCAGTTGCCCTTGTCGTCGGGAATCGAGAAGCCGGGCAGGCCGGCATTGACGCCGCACAGCACCTCGCCGCGGCGGACGGTCCGCTTCAAGGTACGGGTGTCGTACATCTCATAGGTGACGGCGAGCGCCGCAACGAGGACGGCGACGGCGAGCCCGATCAGCAGGCCGCCTCGGAAAGTGCGCATGGTCAATCTCTTTCGAAAAATGTCAGGACAAAGCGATGGCTGGATATCCGGCGGCCGCCGTCACAGTTCCGGCTTCTGCTTCACGACGACCTTGGTGCCGACCGGCACGCGATCGAACAGGTCGGCGACGTCGGCATTCACGAGGCGGAAGCAGCCGGAGGAAATCTTGGTGCCGATGGTCCAGGGCTGGTTGGTGCCGTGGATACGATACACGGTGGTGCCCAGATACATCGCGCGCGCGCCGAGCGGATTGCCGGGGCCGCCGGCCATGAAGCGCGGCAGATAAGGCTGGCGCTGGATCATCTCCGGTGGCGGCGTCCAGTCCGGCCACTCGGCCTTCTTGGTGATCGCGAGCAGCCCCTGCCACTGGAAGCCGTCACGGCCGACGCCGATGCCGTAGCGAATGGCGCGGCCGCCCGGCTGCACCAGATAGAGGTGGCGCTCGGAGGTGGAGACGATGATCGTGCCCGGCGGCTCGGTGGTGCGGAAATAGACCACCTGCTTGCGCCATTCGGGATCGAGCTCGTAGCCGTCATCGGCGACGAGGCCGGGCTGGTCGCCCGGGTCCTCGGACTGGGCGAAACTATGCGATGCGGACAGCACCAGCGCAATGGCGGCGCTGGTGGCGCAAAGCAGGCGACGGAAACTCGGCATTCAAAGCTCTCCTCAACGGACCCCTGCGAAGCTCGCCCGATTAAAATCACCCGCCAAATTTCAGGGGCATATTCGCCGCAAAGTCAAGGTGAGCGGAGCGGCCCGGATGTCATCCGAGCTTCATCCAGAGGCGCAGCAGAAAGGCTGTGGTGCCGACCGTCGCCACGCCGGCGAGCCACAGGCCTGCGAACCAGGCGAGGCGCTTGGCGAGCGGCGCGGGCGCAGGGGCGGGCATCAATGATAGCCCGCGTCGTGCCCGACCTTGCCGCGAAACACCCAATACGCCCAGCCGGTGTAGCCGAGGATCAGCGGCACCAGCACCAGCACGCCCGGCAGCATGAGCAATTGGCTGCGCTCGGGCGCCGCCGCCTGCCAGATCGTGACGCTCTGCGGCACGACATAGGGATAAATGCTGATGCCGAGTCCGGCATAGGACAGAAAGAACAGTGCCAGCGCGAGAACAAACGGCCAGACATCGTGCTTCTGGGCGAGGTTCTTCATCATGAGCACCGTAACGCCGACGACGGCGAGCGGCACCGGCGCTGCGAAGATCACTGTCGGCAAGCGGAACCAGCGATGCGCGTATTGATTGGTCAGCAGCGGCGTCGCCAGGCTGACGGCGGCAATGGCGAGCAGCATCGCGAACAGCAGAACCCAGCTGATGCGGTATGCCCTGTCGCGCAGATCGCCTTCGGTCTTCAGGATCAGCCAGGTCGCGCCGAGCAGCGCATAGCCGACGACGAGCGAGACGCCGGTGAGGAGGCTGAACGGCGTCAGCCAGTCCCACCAGCCGCCGGCATAGTGGCGTCCTTCGACATGCACGCCCTGCAGGATGGCGCCGAGCGCGATGCCCTGAGCCAATGCTGCGACCCAGGAGCCGCCGGTGAAGGCGATGTCCCACAGATTGCGTTGTGCGCGGGTACGCCAGCGGAATTCGAAGGCGACGCCGCGGAAGATCAGCCCGACCAGCATCGCGATCAGTGGCGCATACAGTGCGGGCATCAGGATGGAATAGGCCAGCGGGAAGGCGGCCATCAGCCCGCCGCCGCCGAGCACCAGCCAGGTTTCGTTGCCATCCCACACCGGCGCGACGGTGTTGGTGATGACGTCGCGGTCTTGCTTGCCCGGGAATAGCGGGAAGAGGATGCCGAGGCCAAGATCGAAACCGTCCATCACGACATAGATGAACACGGCGAGCGCGATGATGAAGGCCCAGAGGGTGGCGAGATCGACGGCGACGCTCATGATCCGACCGCTCCCTGCACGACGCCGGCGGCCGGCGTGATGCCGGCGGTGCGGACCGGCTGCGCGCTGCTCGGTCCCGGCTCGCCGGCATGCGGCGGCTCGGCCATCAGGCGCAGGATGTACAGCACCCCCGCGGCGAAAATGATGAAATAGACGATGATGAAGGCGAGCAGCGACGCGCCGACGGCGGGCGCAGCGAGCGGCGACACGGAATCGGCGGTGCGCAGCAGCCCGTATACGGTGAAGGGCTGGCGGCCGGTCTCGGTGGTGATCCAGCCGGCCATCACGGCGATGAAGCCGGCCGGTCCCATCGCAATCGCAAAGCGGTGCAGGCCGCGATTGATGTACAGCCGGCCGCGCCAGCGCTCCCACAGGCTGAACAGGCCGAGCGCCAGCATGAGCATGCCTAGGCCGACCATGATGCGGAACGACCAGAAGGTGATCGGCACCGGTGGCCAATCTTTCCGCGGGATGGTGTCGAGCCCGGCCATCGGCGCGTCGATCTGGTGTTTCAGGATCAGCGAGCCGAATTTGGGAATCCCGAGCGCCCATTTCAGCTTGCCCTCGGCCTGGTCTGGCCAGCCGAACAGATACAGCGGCGCGCCATCCTTGTGGCTCTCGAAATGGCCCTCCATGGCCATGATCTTCACCGGCTGGTGCTCCAGCGTGTTGAGGCCGTGCTGGTCGCCGGCCAGGATCTGGAGCGGCGCCACCAGCGCGGCCATCCACATCGCCATCGAGAACATCACGCGCGGCCCCGGCAGATGCGGATTGCGCAGCAGGTGCCAGGCGCCGACTGCGCCGACCACCAGCGAGGTGGTGAGATAGGCCGCCAGCACCATGTGCACGAGGCGGTAGGGGAAGGACGGATTGAAGATCACCTTGAGCCAGTCGACCGAGACGAACTGGCCCTCGGCGTTGACGGCATATCCGGCCGGCGTCTGCATCCAGGAATTGGCGGACAGGATCCAGAACGCCGAGATGAGCGTGCCGATCGCGACCATCAGGGTGGCCAGGAAGTGCAGCTTCGGGCCGACGCGCTTGAGGCCGAACAGCATGACGCCGAGAAAGCCGGCCTCGAGGAAGAACGCGGTCAGGACCTCATAGGCCATCAGCGGTCCGATCACCGGGCCGACCTTGTCGGAATAGACTGACCAGTTTGTGCCGAACTGGTAGGACATCACGATGCCGGAGACGACGCCCATGCCGAAGGCGATGGCGAAGATCTTGAGCCAGTAATTGAAGACGTTGAGATAGACGTCGCGTCCGGTCCACAGCCACAGCGCCTCGAGCACCGCGAGATAGGACGCGAGCCCGATCGAGAAGGCGGGGAAGATGATGTGGAAGGTGACCGTGAAGGCGAACTGCGCGCGCGCCAGCTCAACCGCATCCAAACCGAACATCCGCACCGTCCGTCGTCACTGCGGGGCGCGCGGCCCCTTCGGGCGGAAGATTGCACCTCGAACGGTGGATATCAAATGGTCAAATCGCCCTACACGGGTGCGAGCATCCCGCAAAAGACAAAGACCCGGCGGGGGGGCATCCGCCGGGTCTTCGGAGCAACAGGGAAGGTGGAGGTATCCTCGAATTTGCTCGCTCAAGACCGAGGTCAGCTGGGGGACTGAGGCTCGGTCGATGGATAACGTTCTAGCGGCCGAAATTTTCCAGGTGATTTCGCCGATCGTTTCAATTGTTTCGTTCGGCGATTTTCTTGATGTCGTCGGAACCCGCCGGGCCTCAGCCCCGACGGTGATGAATTGAGATCAGGCGGCCAGGCTATGAACGCCGGCGCCGCGCAGCAGTTCCGCGAGGTGCTTGCGGGCATAGAACATGCGCGTCTTCACCGTGGACTGCGGGATGCCGATGATCTGGCCGACCTCTTCCACCGACTTCTCATGGTAGTAGATCAGGGTGATGATCTCGCGATGGGCCGGCGACAGCTTGGCGACGCAGGCGCGCAGGATGGCGCTGGTGGTGGAGCGCTCGAGCGAGGTTTCCGGCGTGTCGGAGTCGTCGGCGATCTCGCGCACCTCGTCCTGGTCGATGTCCTCGAAGCGGCGCTGGCGCAGCGCGGTCAGCGCCTTGAAGCGGGCGATCGACAGCAGCCAGGTCGAGACCTGCGAGCGGCCCTCGAACTGCTTGGCGGTCCGCCAGACATCCAGGAACACCTGGCTGACGAGGTCCTCGGCGATCGTGGTGTCGCGGACGATGCGCAGGATGAAGCGATAGACCCGCACATTATGGCGCGCATAAAGCGTGTGCATCGCGGTGCGATCGCCATCGGAAATGCTCTCCAGGAGCATGTCGTCCGTGGTCGCCTGGGCCGCGATGATGCCCTGGCTGGCTGCGGAATTGATGGCAACGACGTTCTGCATGGCACTCTCCCGTTCCGCCGCCCCCTTGCGGCGTTTCGACGGGTCGGATTGTTACGGAGTGCCTGTTTCGGGACGTCTGCACGAAAATGGGAAAATGGTTTCGTGCGCCTGCAGAAGTGTTTCGTCGCACCGCACATCGCGAAACAGTCGTGGCGGAATTGTGCCTTATTTCAAAATGCGGAACGGAATGCAGGTGGCGCGATCGGCTTCGCCGTCGCGAGCCAGCTTCCGTCAGGCTTTCTCGCCCGCCGGCGAAAACAGATAGCCGCCACCGCGAATCGTCCGGATCACGGCCGGTTTGGTCGGATCAGGCTCGATTTTGCGCCGGATGCGCATGATTCTGAGGTCGACGGCGCGGTCGAAGGCCTCGGCATCCCGAGCATTGGCCAGCTCGAGCAGCCGTTCGCGCGACAGAACCCGCTTGGGGTTGGCGGCGAACACCTTGAGCAGGCCGAATTCGGATGCCGTCAGCGGATGCTCGTTGCCTTCGTCGTCGCGCAGCGCCTGGGCGTCGAGATCGAGCCATTTGGTGCCGAACCGCACCAGTTGCGGATCCTTGGCCTTGGCTGCCTCGGGCTCCGGAACGGCAGCCGCCGCCGCTTTGGCGGGCGCACTGCGGCGCAATACGGAGCGGATCCGGGCCATCAGCTCGCGCAATTCGCACGGCTTGGCGACGTAGTCGTCGGCGCCGAGCTCGAGACCCACCACGCGGTCGATCGGGCTGGCGGTCGCCGTCAGCATGATGACGGGGATGTTCGTCCGGCCCTTGAGGTCACGGATGATCGACAATCCGTCCTCTTCGGGCATGTTGAGGTCGAGCACGACCAGATCGGCGGGCCCGGTCTCGATGGCGCTGCGCAGGCTTTTGCCGCCGTCGCACAGCGTCACCGTGAAGCCGTGCATCTTGAGGTAATCACCCACCATCTCGCGGGCAGGGGCCTCGTCGTCGACGATGATGATGTGCTGGCTCTGACTCATGACAATTCGGCCGCAGGCAGTGTGATGGAGAAGGTTGACCCCAAGCCCGGCCCATCGCTCTTGGCCGTCACCTCCCCACCATGCATGTCGACGATGCGTTTGACAATCGACAGGCCGAGCCCGGTCGAGCTCTCGCCGGCGGTCGGTTTGGCCGACAGCCGCTGGAACCGGCCGAACAGCCGGCCGAGATCCTCCGGCGACAGCCCGGCGCCCTGGTCGGTGACGCCGATGATGGTGTTGTCGCCATCATCAGTGGCATTGACGATGATCTTGCCGCCGATCGGGCTGTACTTGATCGCGTTGCTCAGCAGGTTGTCGATCGCCTCGCGGATCCGGTCGATGTCGCACATGGTCGACAGATGCGGCGGTGCTGACACGGCAATGACCTGCTGCTTGTTGAGCGCCAGTGGCTGGTTGGCCTCGACGACCTCGTGGACGAGGGCTGCGATGTCGACCGGCTCACGGCGGATGGTGATGTCGAACGCATCGGCCATCGCGTCGGAGATCAGGTGGTCGACCATCGAGGTCAGCCGCTTGGCGGCGTCGCGGATGTGTCCCACCTGGCTGGTGACGCCATCCGCGGATGCGCCGGTCGCGATCAGCTCGGTCAGCATCTCCGTGCGGCCGAGGATGACGCCGAGCGGATTCTTCAGGTCGTGGGCGACCGTGCCCAGGATCTCGTTCTTGAAGCCGTTGGCGCGCTGCAGCCGCAGCCACTGCGCCGACAGTCGCCGGTTCGCCTGCATCAGCGCGCGGGTGCGCTGCGCGACACGGTCCTCGAGCTGGGTGTTGGCCTCGTGCAGCTGCTGATAGAGGATCACATTGTCGAAGGCGATCGACAGCCGGCTGGAGAAGATCTCGACCAGCGAGCGGTCGGTCTCGGACAGCGGCCGCTCCGCCTGCAGCAGCACCACGACCTCGCGGCCGGACCCCGTTCGGACATAGAGCACCGTGCGGTGGTCTGCGAATTCGTTGCTGCGCTGCCTGAAGGCGGCCTCGACCATGTCGCGCAGATCGGGGTCGAGCGACCGCGAGGTGGCGGAGCCGGAGAAGCGGCTGTAGCAGCCGGAGCCGGCCAGCACGGAAAAGTCTTCGGTCTGGCTGCCGTCGTCGCGCAGCACCAGGATCCCCGCGCAATCGACGTTGAGCAGGGACGCGATCTGGGTCAGCACGCCCTCGGCCAGCCGCTGCATCGACTTGAAATCGTACAGCGTCGAGGCCGCGTCGATGATGATCTCCAGGCCACGCCGGGTCTGCACCATGCGCTCGAGCTGCTGATAGCTGCGCAGCGCCGCCGTCAGCGAGGTGAACAGCTTGTCGGCGGTGAGCTCGGTCTTGGCCTTGTAGTCGTTGATGTCGTACTGGACGATGACCCGCCGCTCCGGCGCCTGGCCGGGCTGCCCGGTGCGCAGGATGATGCGGACGGTCTCGTTCTTGATCTCGTTGCGGATGTATTCGACGAGCTCGAGGCCGGCAACGTCGGTCTCCATGATGACGTCGAGCAGCACGGCCGCGATGTCGGTGTGCTCCCGCATCAGGGTGCGGCCCTCGGCTGCCGAATAGGCCGAGAGGATTTCGAGGCCCTGGCCGTTGAGGCTGTAGTCCGACAGCGCAAAGCGCGTGCCTTCATGCACGGCATGGTCGTCGTCGATGACGGCGATCTTCCATTTCCGGGCCGATTGGTCGTCCTCCGCGAATCCGGTGTCGTCGATCAGGTGGAGGACATCGTCCTGTTCGGCCATTGCGTCGTTCCGTCACCCATTGTTGTCTCGGTGCCGCCCTTGGCGACCCGGGGCATGATTATCCGAAAGGTGGTGCCTTGTCCCTCGCGGGATTCCAGCATCATGCGGCCGCCGAGCTGCTGCGTCACGAGATTGTAGACGATATGCAGCCCAAGACCTGTCCCACCTTCATTCCTGCGCGTCGTGAAGAACGGATCGAACGCCTGGCGCTGGACATCGGGCGTCATGCCGGCCCCGTTATCGGCGAAAATGATCTCGATGTCATCCGCGCCGCGGGGCCGCGCCGTGATTGAGATCGTCCCGGAGCGGCCGTCGGCAAAGGCATGGTTGACGGCGTTGAGGAACAGGTTGGTCAGGATCTGGCCGTAGAAGCCGGGATAACCGTCGATGAACAGCCCCTCCGGGACATCGACGGCGAGCGTGATCGGAGCGCGCTTGAGCACCGGCTTCAGGCTGGTAATGATCTGATCGGTCGCCTCGCTCAGGATGAAGGTCCGCCGCTCGGCATGCGAGCGGTCGACGGCCACCTGCTTGAACGACTGGATCAGCTCGCCGGCGCGCTGCAGGTTGGCGACCAGCTGCTCGGACGCATCGCGCGAGGAGCGCACGAATTCCTCCAGCTGCGACCGGCGCAGGCCGCCTTCCGGCGACCGCAGCGCCGCTTCGAACATCTCGACGCGGCGCGCGAAGCTGGAGGCCACCGTCAGGCTGATGCCGATCGGGTTGTTCACCTCATGCGCGACGCCTGCGACGAGTCCGCCGAGCGCCGCGAGCCGCTCGGCATCGATCAGGTTCCGCTGGGCGGCATTGAGCTCCAGCAACGCGCTCTCAGCCTTTTCCTTGGCGGTGCGCAGTTCGTCCTCGGTCTTGCGCTTGGCGATCGCGTTCTCCCGGAAGATCTCGACGGCACGGGCCATCGCACCGACCTCGTCGCGCGCTTCCGTGCCCTGGACCTTGCGGTCGTAGTCGCCGAGCGTGATCGCCCGCATCGAAGCCATGATCTGCCGCAGCGGCAGCCGGATCGACAAGGCGATCAGCACCCCGGCGGAGAGGATGATGCCGAGGAAGATCACAGCGATCGAGAGGACACGGCGGGAAATGTCGCGCAGCGTCTTGTCGAAGGTCGCCTGCGCCTTCTGCTCGTGCTGACGCATCTTCACCGACAGGCCGTCGATGGCGGCGATGGTCTCGGCCTGACTCGCATCGATGGTGTTGCGCAGCAGCTCGGTACGGTTGGTCAGATGCTCCGTGAGCTTGGAAAATCCCGCGCGCAGGGCCGCGGTCCGTGCCGACAGGCGCTGCAGCGCCAGTCGCTGCAGGTCATTGTCGGCAAGGCCCGACATCACCGGAATGGTCTTCTCGATCGTCTCGATGTTGCGGCGCGCGTCATCCGCGGAAGCGGGGGCGAGCGACAGATAATAGGAGTTGGCCGCCACCAGCATTGCCGTGAAGGCTTCGCGCGACTTGCCGAGCGACGGCCAGATCTGCGCATCGCGATGGCCGGTCGCGCCCTCGATCACCGAATAAAGGCCTGCGATGTCGCGGGCGGGACCGAGCACTTCCTCCTCATAGCTCTTGGAGATCGTCGCCTGCAGAGCGCGCAGCTCGCCGAAGCCGTCCAGGAAGCGGACGGTCACGCGCTCCAGCTCTTCGACCGATCCCGACAGCATCGGGTCGGTCGAGGCGCGCGTCGTCAGCGTGCCCAGCACGGCTTCACGCAGCAGCAGAATCTCGGCGAACAGCTCCGGGCTCGGCTGATTGATGTAGCGGTGGATCAGGTTCTGCAGCCGGCTGGTCTCGCTTTCGAGCAGGGCCAGCACCTTGTCGGACTCGCGGACCTGGCGGACGTCGTCCCAGGCGGTGCCCAGCACCTGCGCGCCGTTCCAGATCAATGCGGCGAGAACGATCACGACGGCCGAATTCAAGGCGGCGATGGACAGGATGCGCCAGCGGATCGGCACCGCCCGGAGCACACGGACGATCCGGGCCCGGCCCAGCACCGCCAGACCGAGCGGCCGCCTGACGGATCCCCATTGCCTGGATCGCCCCACGATCGCTACCTCGGGAACCGCTGTGCGCGGGATCGCCCGCGCGCGTTCCGGTCGGCATGTTGCGCCGCAACTAATCGCGCGGCGCCCCAGGGAAGCTGCGACAGGAGCTGCAAAAACAGCAAACGGCCCCGGGCGCCCGCCACAGTCCGCGTCAGCACCGGCGAGACGTCCACTCTCGAGATCGACGAAAGACGGGCGCGGTACACAGGCAACACTTTCCCCTTGATGATGAGGTCGGCCTGGAGACGAAAAGGTTCAATGCCTTCCCGGGCAGGTGCTATAAGGGCATTCTGACGCCAAAGCGATACGCGTCAATGGTTTGCCTAAAAGTTGTTGCAATCCTTGGTTGCTGGATCTCAAAATTGGTCTGATTGCGATTTTAGCTTGGACGAATTTATTTCATCGAATTTGGAGATGGCCTCCGGTGACGGTCTTTTTGCGTTGTCTTTCAATCGGACTCTTTCTCTGCGCGGCGTTTTGCGCTGCGACGGCCCGTGCCGCGACCGAGATCATGTGGTGGCATGCGATGTCGGGCGAGCTCGGCAAGCAGGTCGACAGGCTCGCGGCGGAGTTCAACGCGTCGCAACCCGACTATCGCATCGTGCCGAGCTACAAGGGCAGCTACACGGAGACCGTGACCGCGGCGATCTTCGCGTTCCGCTCACGCAGCCAGCCGGCGATCGTCCAGGTCAACGAGATCGCAACGGCGACGATGACCGCGGCCAAGGGAGCGATCTATCCCGTCTACGAGCTGATGCACGACCAGCGGGAAAACTTTTCGCCCGCGGCCTATCTGCCGGCCGTGACCGGCTCATACGCCGATGCGGAAGGCAATCTGCTGTCGTTTCCGTTCAATGCGTCGACGCCCATCCTCTACTACAACAAGGATCAGTTTCGCTCGGCGGGTCTCGATCCTGAGCGGCCGCCAAAGACCTGGCCGGAGCTTGGACAAGCAGCCAGGCGGCTGCGCGACAATGGTGTCGCCTGCGGCTTCACGACCTCCTGGCCTGCCTGGATCAACATCGAGAACTTCTCCGCCTTCCACAATCTGCCGATCGCCACCCGGGCCAATGGCTTTGCCGGGCTCGACGCCGTCCTGACCTTCAACAATCCGCAGGTCACGCGCCACATCACGCAGCTTGCGGAATGGCAGAAGACCAGGCTGTTCGACTATGGCGGCCGCGGGCAGGCTGCCGAGCCGCGCTTTCAGAAGGGCGAGTGCGGCATCTTCATCGGCTCGTCGGCGACGCGCGCCGACATCAAGGCGAATTCGAAGTTCGAGGTGGGTTACGGCATGATGCCGTATTGGCCTGACGTCGCGGGGGCGCCGCAGAACTCGATCATCGGCGGCGCGACGCTGTGGGTGCTGCGCGACCGGCCGGCCGCCGAGTACAGGGGGGTCGCCAGGTTCTTCGCCTATCTGTCGCGGCCGGACATCCAGGCCGCCTGGCACCAGAATACGGGCTATCTGCCGATCACGCGCGCGGCGTTTGATCTGACGCGCGCGCAGGGCTTCTACGATCGCAACCCGGGAGCGGTCATCTCGATCGAGCAGGTGACGCTGAATCCGCCGACCGAGAATTCACGGGGGCTCCGGCTTGGCTCGTTCGTGCTGATTCGTGACGCGATCGAGGATGAGATGGAGCAGGCGTTCAGCGGCCGCAAACCAGCGCGGGCAGCGCTCGATGCGGCCGTCGAACGCGGCAACCGGCTGCTGCGCCAATTCGAGCGCGCGAGCCCGGACCGCTGATGACGGCGCTGCCTCTGGTCGCGAACGGAGCGCAGCTCCGGCAACTCCGTGCCGACGAGACGCGCTGGCTGCCGGCCGCGCGCGATATCGTGCGCGCTCACGGTTACGGCGACGCGCGGCTGGTGCCGTTCGCGGCGGGGACCAATCTGGTCCTCGCGCTGAACGACGGGCTGATCCTGAAAATCTTCCCGCCGTTTTATCGCGGCAAGTTTCAGTCTGAACGGGCGACGCTGCGCGTGTTGGCCCGGCGCCTCGCTGATATCGCGACGCCCGAACTGCTGCATGAAGGAGAGCACGGCGGCTGGTCCTATCTGATCATGACGCGGCTCGACGGCATTCCTGCATCCGATGTCTGGCCGCAACTGCCCGAGCCGGACAAGGAGCGCCTGCTCCGGCAGGTCGGCCAGGTGATCGCCAGCGTGCAGCGGGTCCCTCTCGGAGAACTGCTCACGCTCGGCCCGCGCTGGTCCGACTTTCTGCGAGAACAACTCGCCGGGTGCTATGCGCGCCATCAACGGCTGGGCTTGCCGCCGGCGCTGCTCGCTCAGCTCGGCGGCTTCCTGCAGGACGCGGCTGGCATGCTGCCTGCGAATCCGCAGCCCGTGATTCTCACCGGCGAATACATCCCGGAAAACTTCCTGGTCGCACGCGACGGAGAGGGCTGGCGCGTGCGCGGGCTGTTCGACTTCGGCGACGTCATGGTCGGCTTCGATGAGTATGACCTGCTCGGGCCGAGCGCGTTCATGGCTGCCGGCCATCCCGGACGCGTGCGCGCTCTCTTCGAAGGATATGGCTTCGCTCGAGACGATATGACCTGGCAGCTGAAACGACGGCTGCTCGCCTTGATGCTGCTGCACCAGGCGAGCGATCCCGTCCGTCATATCTGCATTCCTGATTGGCCGGCCAAGGTCCGCGACTTCGATGAGCTCCAGGCGCTGATCTGGCCGGAGTGATTCGTAAATTGCCCGGCTCGCTGTTGGCTGGGTAAATCTGTCGCATGTATCCTGGTCAGCTCAAAGAATAAGCAGATCTGCAGCTTTGTATGCAATTTCTTGGGAGGGCGCGCAGCCGTTGAGGGATGTGTTTCGCTAATTCAATAACTTAGCTACCTCCCGGGATTGGCACGAAGCTTGCGATCCATGTTCCCGCCGGTTGTTGTCCTCGGGAGCATTTGATGAAGCGTCGCGATTTTCTGAAATCCGTGTCGGGTCTGGCTGCAGGCGCGGCGCTGCCGATGGCGCCGGCGGTGATCCCCTCCGCAAAGGCGGATGCCCGCTCCGAGACGCTGCTGATCGTGTCCGAGGGCGGCCCCAACAATCTCGACATTCATGGCGTCGGCACCAACGTGCCCGGCTATGAGGTCTCATGGAATTGCTACGACCGCCTGATCAGTCACGAGATGAAGAGTGGCCCCGGTGGCGTGCCGTACTACGATCGCGACAAGTTCAAGCTCGAGCTTGCCGAGGACATGACCATCGGTGACATGTCGGTCGCCTTCAAGCTGCGCAAGAACGCCAAATTCCATGATGGCGCGCCGGTGACGGCCAAGGACGTGAAATGGTCGCTCGACCGCGCCGTCAGCGTCGGCGGCTTCCCGACCTTCCAGATGAGCGCTGGCTCGCTGACCAAGCCGGAGCAGTTCGTCATCGTCGACGACCACACCGTGCGCGTCGATTTTCTCAAGAAGGACCGGCTGACGATCCCCGATCTCGCCGTCATCGTCCCGTGCGTCGTCAACTCCGAGCTGGTGAAGAAGAACGCCACCGACAAGGACCCCTGGGGCCTCGAATTCACCAAGCAGCAGACCGCGGGCTCCGGCGCCTACAAGGTGACGAAGTGGACCGCCGGCACCGAAGTGATCATGGAGCGCAACGACGATTGGGTGTGCGGGCCGCTGCCGAAGATCAAGCGCGTGATCTGGCGCATGGTCCCGCAGGCCGGCAACCGCCGCGCGCTGCTGGAGCGGGGCGATGCCGACATCTCCTATGAGCTGCCGAACAAGGACTTCCAGGAGATGAAGTCGAACGGCAAGCACACGGTGATCTCGCTGCCGATCTCGAACGGCATCCAGTATATCGGCATGAACGTGACCAAGCCGCCGTTCGATAATCCCAAGGTGCGGCAGGCGCTCGCCTATGCGATGCCGTATCAGAAGATCATCGACGCCGTGATGTTCGGGCTCGCCAATCCGATGTTCGGCGCCGCGGCCGACAAGGCGACCGAGGTGGCGTGGCCGCAGCCGACCAAATACGCAACCGACATGGACAAGGCCAAGGCGCTACTGGCCGAGGCCGGCTATGCGAACGGCTTCGAGACCACGATCTCCTTCGATCTCAATTTCGCGCAGGTCAACGAGCCCTTGTGCGTGCTGGTGCAGGAGAGCCTCGCCCAGCTCGGCATCAAGACCACGATCAACAAGGTGCCCGGCGCCAATTGGCGCACCGAGCTGAACAAGAAGGAGATGCCGCTGTTCACCAACATCTTCTCGGGCTGGCTCGATTATCCCGAATACTTCTTCTACTGGTGCTATCACGGCAACAATTCCGTGTTCAACACGATGAGCTACAAGTCGCCTGCGATGGACAAGCTCATCGATGGCGCGCGCGACGCGGCCGCGACCGGTGACAAGGCGACCTACGATGCGGACGTGAAGGGCTTCGTCGATCTCGCCTTCGCCGAGGTGCCGCGCATTCCGCTGTACCAGCCGTTCGTCAACGTCGCGATGCAGAAGAACATCTCCGGCTATCAGTACTGGTTCCACCGCCGGCTGGACTATCGCGCCCTGGTGAAGGGGTGAGCGGCGTGCACGGGCTTTGTCATGTGGGCCGAGCTCTCTCGCTCCCTCCCCCCTTGTGGGGGAGGGGCGGGGAGGGGGGTAGCCACGGACACCGCCGTCGCGGCTCACCCCTCTCCCCAGCCCTCCCTCACAAGGGGGGAGGGAGCCGATTGCGCCGTGCTGCGAAATCCTGCCTCGTTCTGACGAGGCTGTATCCATGCTGAGCCTCGTCGCCAAGCGTCTCGCCTTCGCGATCCCCTCGCTGATCGGCGTCGTGATCGTCACCTTCCTGCTCACCCGCGCGCTGCCCGGCGATCCCGCCGCTTATTTCGCAGGTCCCGCCGCCACCAAGGAAGCGGTGGAGCAGATCCGAAAGAAGCTCGGCCTCGACAAGCCGCTGGTCGAGCAGTTCTTCCGCTACACCGCCGATCTTGCCCATGGTGATCTCGGCAGCTCGCTGACGACAGGACAGCCGGTGGCGAGCGAGATCCGTAACCGCCTGCCGGCCTCCGCCGAGCTGACCTTGCTCGGCCTGCTGGTCTCGGTCGCCATCGCGCTGCCGCTCGGCGTGCTTGCGGCAACGCGGCCGGGGTCATGGATCGATCACGCCTGTCGTATCGTGACCACGGCGGGCGTGTCGCTGCCGGTGTTCTTCACCGGGCTGGTGCTGGTTTACGTGTTCTATTTCCAGCTCGGCTGGTCGCCGGCGCCGCTCGGCCGGCTCGACGTGTTCTACAGCGCCCCGCCCAACGTGACCGGCTTCTTCCTGATCGATACGCTGATCGCTGGAGATGGCGAGGCATTCCGCTCGGCGCTGAGCCAGCTGCTGCTGCCGGCCGCCACCTTGGCGATCTTCTCGCTGGCGCCGATCGCGCGCATGACGCGCGCGTCCATGCTTTCGGTGCTGTCATCGGAGTTCGTGCGAACGGCCCGCGCCTCCGGCCTGTCGCCCTCCACGGTCACCGTGACCTACGCGTTCCGCAACGCCATGCTGCCGGTGATCACGACGCTGTCGATGGTGTTCTCGTTCCTGCTCGGCGCCAATGTGCTGGTGGAGAAGGTGTTCGCCTGGCCGGGCATCGGCTCCTATGCGGTCGAGGCGCTGATCGCATCGGACTTCGCGCCAGTCCAGGGCTTCGTGCTGACGATGGCCGTCATGTACGTCGTCCTCAACCTCGTCATCGACATTCTCTATGGCGTCATCGATCCCCGTGTGAGGCTTGAAGGATGAGCACCGTCGCGCCGACCCTCGACCCCGCCGCCGGTCCGGCGAGGACGTCGGGAATATCAGCCCTGATTGGCCACACGCGTTATGTGCTGGCCGAGAACAGGGTCACGGGCTTTGCCTTCGGCCTGCTGGTCGTGATCCTGTTCGCGGCCCTGTTCGGGCCATGGATCGTGCCCTACGATCCGCTCGCCAGCGATACGGCGTCAGCGCTGAAGCCGCCGTCGGCCGCGCACTGGTTCGGCACCGATCAGCTCGGCCGCGACATCTTCAGCCGCGTCGTGGTCGCGGCCCGGCTCGATACGTTCATCGCGGTGGCCTCGGTCGTGCTGGTGTTCCTGATGGGCGGCCTCGCCGGCGTCGCCGCCGGCTTCTTTGGCGGTTGGACCGATCGCGTCGTCGGCCGCATCGCCGACACCATCATGGCGTTTCCGCTGTTCGTGCTGGCGATGGGCATCGTCGCCGCACTCGGCAACACCGTGCAGAACATCATCATCGCCACCGCGATCGTGAACTTCCCGCTCTATGCCCGCGTCGCGCGCGCCGAGGCCAATGTCCGCCGCAACGCCGGCTTCGTGCAGGCGGCGCGGCTGTCGGGCAACAGCGAGATGCGCATCCTGCTCGGCCACATCCTGCCCAACATCATGCCGATCATGATCGTGCAGATGTCGCTGACCATGGGCTACGCGATCCTCAATGCCGCCGGCCTCTCCTTCATCGGCCTCGGCGTCCGGCCGCCGACGGCCGAATGGGGCATCATGGTCGCCGAGGGCGCGTCCTTCATGGTGTCGGGCGAATGGTGGATCGCGCTGTTTCCCGGCCTCGCGCTGATGATCGCGGTGTTCTGCTTCAACCTGCTCGGCGACGGCCTGCGCGACATCGTCGACCCGCAGCGCAGGACGTAAGGCGATGAAGGCGCAACAAAGCCACGCTGTCATTGCCGGACTTGACCCGGCAATCCATCTCTTCAAGGAAGCCTTCGTTGGTATGATGGATGCGCGGGCCTTCGCCGCGCCGAAGGGGCTCCGGCCCCGCAGGCGGGTCAAGCCCGCGCATGACGATCGGAATAAGCGGAGCCATCCATGACCGCACAGCCGCTGCTCGACGTCCGCGATCTCACCGTCGAATTCTCCACCCGGCGCGGCATCGTCAAGGCGGTGCAACATGTCGACATCTCCGTCGCGAAGGGCGAGACCTTGGCGATCGTCGGCGAATCCGGCTCGGGAAAATCCGTGACGTCCTACGCGGTCATGCGCATTCTCGACCGGGCCGGGCGCATCGCCGAGGGCTCGGTGATGTTCTCCGGAGTCGACGTCAAGGCGGCAGACGAGAGCGCCATGCGTGATCTGCGCGGGCGCGAGATCTCGATGATCTTCCAGAACCCGCGCGCGGCGCTGAACCCGATCCGCAAAGTGGGCCAGCAGATCGAGGATGTGCTGAAGCAGCATGCCCAGGCGGCGGCCAGCGACCGCGCCGAGAAGGCGATCGCAGCCCTCGAACAGGTCAAGATCGCGCGCCCGCGTGAGCGCTATCACGCCTATCCGTTCGAGCTGTCGGGCGGCATGTGTCAGCGCGTCGTCATCGCGCTGGCGCTGGCCTGCAATCCGCAGCTGCTGATCGCGGACGAGCCGACGACGGGTCTCGATGTCACCACGCAGAAGGCGGTGATGGACCTCGTCGTCGAGCTGACCAAGAGCCGCGGCATGTCGACGATCCTGATCACGCATGATCTGGGTCTCGCTGCCGCGTATTGCGATCGCGTCGTGGTGATGGAGAAGGGCCGTGTGGTCGAGACCGCCAAGGCCGCCGACATCTTCGCCAATCCGCAGCATCCGTATACACGCAAGCTGATGCGCGCGACGCCGCGGCTCGGCGTGTCCTTGCGCGATCTGCTGCCGGAGGAGGAGGCATTGCCAAAACCACAGCCCGCCATCGCCGGGCTTGACCCGGCGATCCATCCCTCTTCGGAAGACTCGCTTGAGGGGATGGACCCCCGGGTCAAGCCCGGGGGTGACGAGCGGAATGAGGAGGGCGAGCGGAGCGTGAGCAGCACCAAGCCGCTCCTCCTGGTCGACAAGCTGGTCAAGGAATATCCGCGCCAGGGCGCAACCGCGACGCTGTCAAAACTGTTCGGCCGCAAGCCGGCGATCGAGCCCGAGGTGTTTCGCGCCGTCGACGGCATCAGCTTCACGGTCGGTCACGGCGAGAGCGTCGGCCTGGTCGGCGAATCCGGCTGCGGCAAGTCGACGACGTCGATGATGGTGATGCGGTTGCTCGACCAGACCTCGGGCCGCATCAGCTTCGACGGCGAGGAGATCGGCAACATCCTGCCGCAGGCGTTCGCGCGGCTGCCGCTGCGCAGCCGCATCCAGATGGTGTTCCAGGATCCGACCGACAGCCTCAATCCGCGCTTCACGGCCGTGCGCGCCATCGCCGATCCGATCCTGCAGCTCGGCGACATCAAGGGACGCAATGCCATTCGTGCGCGCTGCGAGGAGCTCGCGACCATGGTCGGCCTGCCGCTCAACCTGCTCGACCGCTTCCCGCATCAGCTCTCGGGCGGCCAGAAGGCGCGCGTCGGCATTGCGCGCGCCATTGCGCTGCACCCCAAGCTCGTCATCCTCGACGAGCCGACCGCGGCGCTCGACGTCTCCGTGCAGGCCGTCGTGCTCAATCTGCTGCAGGACCTCAAGCAGCAATTGGGCATGAGCTATCTGTTCGTCTCCCATGATTTGAATGTGGTGCGCCTGCTGTGCGATCGTGTGATCGTGATGCGGTCGGGCCGAATCGTCGAGGAAGGCACGTCGGAACGTGTGCTAGGTGATCCGCAGGATGCCTATACGCGTGAGCTGCTGACGGCGATTCCACACCCGCCGCTGCCGGCGCATTAAGCGCGAGCTTGAGGGAGAGGCTGATGGCTGAGCCATGGGACGACTACATCGATGCGGTCGGACGCGCGTTGAGCCTGCCGATCGAGGACGCCTGGCGTCCCGCGATCCGTGCCAATCTCGAGGTCTCGCTGAAGATGGCGAAACTGGTCGACGAATTCTTCCTGCCTGATGAAATCGAGCCTGCCAGTGTCTTCACCGCTTGATACGCCTGACATGACAGCCAGCGCCATCGCCGCCGCGGTGGCTGCACGCAAACTCACCGCCGTGGAGGCCACCGACGCCGCGCTCGCGCGGATTGCCGCGCGCGATGGCGTGCTCAATGCCTTCACCGATGTGACGGCGGATCGCGCACGCGCGAAGGCCCGTGCAGTCGACGCGGCCATCGCTGCCGGCCAGAGCGTCGGCCCGCTCGCCGGCGTGCCGTTCGCGGTGAAGAACCTGTTCGACGTCGAGGGCCTGCCGACCCGTGCCGGCTCCAAGATCAACCGTGATCGCCCGCCGGCTGCGCGCGATGCGACGCTGATCGCGCGCATGGAGACGGCGGGCGCCGTGCTCGTCGGCGCGCTCAACATGGGCGAATACGCCTACGACTTCACCGGCGAGAACGTTCATGACGGTCCGTCGCGCAATCCGCATGATCCGACGCGGATGAGCGGTGGCTCGTCGGGCGGTTCGGGCAGCGCGGTCGGCGGCGGCCTGGTGCCGCTCGCGCTTGGCTCCGACACCAACGGCTCGATCCGCGTGCCGTCGTCGTTCTGCGGCATCTTCGGCCTGAAGCCGACCTATGGCCGGCTGTCGCGCGCGCGCTCATTTCCGTTCGTCGCGAGCCTGGACCATCTCGGACCGTTTGCGCGCTCGGTCGAGGATCTCGCGCTCGCCTATGATGCAATGCAGGGACCCGACCCCGACGATGGCGCATGCACGACGCGTGCGCCGGAGCCGGTCTCGGGCCTGCTGTCGCAGGGGCTCGATGGACTGCGCATCGCCGTCGCCGGGGGGCACTTCCAGAAGCACCTCTTCCCTGAAGCTGCCGAAGCCGTCACTCGTGTGGCGACGGCGCTGAGGGCGACCGAGGTGGTCGAAGTGCCCGAAGCCGCGCGCGCCCGCGCCGCAGCCTATGTCATCAGCACGACCGAAGGCGCTTCGCTGCATCTTGATCGGCTGCGAACGCGTCCCAACGATTTCGATCCCGCGGTGCGCGATCGCCTGATCGCGGGTGCGATGATTCCAGCGCCCATGGTCGACCGTGCGCAGAAGTTTCGCCGCTGGTATCGCGCCCAGGTGCTCGAGCTCTTCAAGTCCGTCGACGTGCTGATCGCACCGGCGACGCCGTGCGTTGCGCCCAAGCTGGGGCAAGCCACCTTCGTGCTCGACGGTGTCGAGCTTCCGGTGCGCGCCAACATCGGCATTCACACGCAGCCGATCTCGTTCATCGGCCTCCCCGTTGTTGCGGTTCCGATTCCCCTAGCGCCGATGCCCATTGGCGTGCAGATCATCGCGGCGCCCTGGTGCGAACATGTCGCATTGCGTGTGGCCCACGCCTTGCAACAGCTTGGCGTCGCCGCTGCGCCGGCCCCGAGAGGAGTTCTGGAGAATGGAAGTCGATCTGCCTGACGTCGTCGCCGAGGTCACAGCGCAGTTCCAGCGCTATGAACAGGCGCTGGTCAGCAACGATGTCGGCGTGCTCGACGAGCTGTTCCGGAAGGATGCGCGTACCTTGCGCTACGGCATCGGCGAGAACCTCTATGGCTATGGCGAGATATCGGCGTTTCGCGCTGCACGCTCGCCAGCGGGATTGGCGCGGCGTACCGCGCGGACCGTCATCACGACCTATGGCCGCGACACTGCGGTCGCCTCGACCCTGTTCTATCGCGACACTGTGCCCGGCAAGGTCGGACGTCAGATGCAGACCTGGATCCGCTGTCCCGAGGGCTGGAGAATCGTCGCCGCCCATGTCAGCATCATCGACGAAGCAAAAGGCGGCTGAGGCATGAGCCTGGACGATCTTCCGCCGCGGACGCGCGCGCGGGTCATCCTTGAATCCGATGCGCCGCGCAGCGACCGCGCGCCCCCTGCCGTGGCCAAGATCACGCGTGCCGAGGAACTGCGGCTGCAGCTCGCCGACGACATCGTGCGCGGTGCGCTGGCGCCGGGTGCGCCGCTCGACGAGACCGAGATCGCCAAGCGTTTCAACGTGTCGCGCACGCCGGTGCGCGAGGCGCTGCGGCAGCTCGCGACCTCGGGCCTGATCGAGGCACGCGCGCATCGCGGTGCGGTGGTTGCGCGGCCGTCGGTCGACCGGCTGACCGGAATGTTCGAGGCGATGGCCGAGCTGGAAGGGTTGTGCGCCGGGCTCGCCGCGCAGCGCATGACCCCGGTGGAGCGGCAGCGGCTGGAAGCCATTCACGAGGAGTTGCGCAATCTCAGCCACGCCGGCAATCCCGAGCGCTTCCACGAGGTCAACGAGCGCTTCCACAACGCGATCTACGCCGGCGCGCACAACGCCTACATCGCCGAGATCACCTTGGCGACGCGGGTGCGCGTGCAGCCGTTCCGCCGCGCCCAGTTCCGCAATCTCGGCCGCCTCGCCAAGTCGCATGCCGAGCACGACCGCGTCGTCGTCGCCATTCTCCGCGGCGACAAGGCCGGAGCGGCGAGTGCGATGAAAGCGCATATCGAGCTGGTGCGCGGCGAGTACGAGATCTACGCGGTATCGGTGTAGATCGTCGTTTGAGCGGTAGGGTGGGCAAAGGCGCGTGGCGGACTATCCTCGTTCGTGATCGACGTGGCGCCGTGCCCACCATTCCAACTGATGAGTTCGTTGTTGGCCGGTGGGCACGCTGCCGCACCCGGCGGCCGCTTTGCTCACCCTACGGCTCCGCTCGCCATGATGACGAGCAAAACCGATCAGCTCTTCTGCGCCATGTACGCCCGCCAGCCCCCGAACTCCGAGATGTCGCGGGCGCCGTCGAGGGCGGCGGGCTCGACGAGAAAACCCTTGGCGTTGCGGCCGTCGGCGAGTCGGATCGTGCCGATCGACAATGGCGGCGGAATCAGGTTGACGAACTTGCCGAAGCTCGCCGCCGACAGGGCCCAGAGCTCGACGGCCATCGTGGTGCCTTGGCCCGGCTCGATCCGCAGCATGCCCGGCTTGGGCGGCGTGGTCGACAGCGCGTACAGCTTGTAGTCCGGCGCGGTCGCTGTCGCCTCGAGCAGCCGGCCGCCGAGACTTGTCAGCTCGTGGTTCAGCGCCATGCCCGACAGATGCGCTCCGACCACGACGATGGCGATCTCATCGCCATGCAGTGATGCGGACGGCGCGGCGAGCGGCGGCTGGGGGATCGACTTCGCCCCGAGCGGCAGTGCCGTGTCGGCATGGAACGCGCGGCCGAGGCTGGCGAGGGCCGCGTCGCGCCCGGCTGGCGCCAGCAGTGTGATGCCGAATGGAATGCCGTCGCTGCGCATCGCGGCCGGCACGGCCAGTCCGCAGAGGTCGAGCAGGTTGACGAAGTTGGTGTAGGTACCGAGCCGGCTGTTGAGCAGGATCGGATCGGCGAGCACCTCCGCGGTCGTGTAGGCGGTCGGCGCCGTCGGCAGCAGCAGCGCATCGACCGCGGCGAAGGTGCGTTCCGCCACCTTGCGCAGCGCCTGCAGGCGATACAATGCGGCGAACGTGTCGGCCGCGGTGCCGCGCGCGCCGCCGATGGTGATCTCGCGCGTCACCGGATGAATCGCGTCGGGATCGGAGGCCAGGAGATCGCGGATGACGAGGTAGCGCTCGGCGACCCACGGACCTTCATAGAGCAGCCGCGCGGTCTCGTAGAACGGCTCGAGGTCGAACTCGACGAGCTCGGCGCCGAGCTTGACGAAGCGCGCCGCTGCGGCCCCGTATGCGGCCTCTGCCGCCTTGTCGCCGAAGAAGATCAGCTGACCGGGGCGAGGAATGCCGAGCTTCACGCCCGTCGGAAAGGCCGTCACGGCCGCCAGCGGCCGGTCGCGCGAAAACGGATCGAGCGGATCGGGCGCGGCGACCACCGAGAGCGCCGTGGCGGCGTCGTCGACCGTGAGCGCGAACACCGAGATGCAGTCGAGCGTGCGACAGGCCGGCACGAGACCCGACGTCGAGATCATGCCGAGGCTGGGCTTCAGCCCGACGATGTTGTTGAGCATCGCCGGGACGCGGCCGGAGCCGGCCGTATCCGTTCCGAGCGACAGGGGCACGAGACCGGCTGAGACCGCGACCGCCGAGCCGGAGCTCGATCCGCCCGGCACGAGATCGCCGTGAACGGGATTTTTTGGAATGCCGTAGGGCGAGCGCACGCCGACGAGGCCGGTGGCAAACTGGTCGAGATTGGTCTTGCCGATGATGATGGCGCCGGCCGCTCGCAGCCGCGCCACTGCGGTGGAATCGCGCGCCGGCGTATAGGCGAAGGCCGGGCAGGCGGCCGTGGTCGGCAGGCCCGCCACGTCGATGTTGTCCTTGATCGCGACCGGCACGCCGTAGAGCGGCAGCGTCGCCGTATCCTTGGCCGCAAGGCCCTCGGCCTCGGCGACGGCATCCGCCTCGTCGCGCAGGCTGATGAAGATGGCGGGATCATTGTGGGCGCGGATGCGCGCGTAGCTCCGCGCGACGGTCTCCCTGGGCGTCATCAGGCCGGCGCGGTGGCCGGCGACGATCTCGGCAATGGTTTCGGTCACGCGACGCCCCGCGTCTCATCCGAACCCGCTCTTTGATTGGCCATGTCCTTGCGCTCCGCGTCGCCGATCCTGCTGCGAACGTAGCAAGCCATGTGCCATTGTGTACACGGCGCCGACGCCGTGATTGCGACGAAAAATCCGATATATCAGAGGGTTGGAGAAGCCGCCGACGAGTTGAGCGGCTTGGCGGCCGGCATGGTCTCAGCGTTTTGCCTAATTAAGCAGCAGCCTGAGCGCCAGACAGGGGCCGCCTACCACCCGCGCCGGCCGGCGTCACCGCTGGTGATCCGCGCAAGCCGCGCCTCGGTGGCCGAGCCCGCGCTGCGGGCGCTCCGGACCGTGGCCGACGGCGCGCGGCTCGCTCCGCCGGACGACGGTGCGTCGTCGGCGCTGCTCGGAAAGAACAAGAGCGCGACGCAGAGGCCGAGATTGATCAGCGCGCCGACCCAGGTGCCGGAATGCGCGGCCGTCGCCGCGTATTCCGGAAACCGCGTGGCAATGACGTAATCCAGGACCATGATCGCGATCCAGGCGGGGATCACGCAGACCGGATCCCAGCCGATGTCGCGGAAGCGCATCGCCTGCAGCATCAGGTTCGCCAGCAGGCACAGGCCGATCACCACCATGATCGGCACGCTGATCGCGAGCGCCGAGTTTTGCGGAGCGATGGCGGCCAGACCCACGGCGACGACGACAGCCAGAATCCCCGTGACGACGGCGAGACCGATCGAGGCCAGGAAATATTGCAGGCGGCCGAGGCGCGCATTGAATCCGAAAATGAACCCCAACATTCGCCTCTCCCCGCAGGCCGCGCCGCAAGAGGGGCGCCGTGCCGACACGGCATAGCAGGGCGAAATTGCTGCGCGCCTTCGCCGATGCCTAAAATTGGAAACATCAGCGCGGCAGCCTTTTCGCGCTGCGACAAATGGAGCGATCCAAATCTATCGTTGCCAAAGCAACTAATTCGTGGAACGATCGACTCGTTGAATGATGGAGGCGCGGGATGATCTGCGTCTCGAAGAGGGGACGGAAACGCCATGCGCAGCCTGCTCGCCGCAGGCGCGGCCGCTTGCGTGCGCGCTGATGGACCACCCCAGCGGACAGGTCAGCCGTTTAACGGCTCATATCCGACTGGCTCAGCTCGCGCCCGTGACGGCGTCGAGATTGTCGTGGATGCGGCGCAGCAGCGTGATCAGCACTTCCTGCTCATTCTTGTCGAGACAGGCCAACAGGCGCCGCTCGCGCTCCAGCGCGGCGATGATGACCTTGTCATGCGTCGCGCGCCCCTTCGCCGTCAGCGAGATCGAATGGCTGCGGCCGTCCTGCGGGTCGTTGCGGATCGCGATCAGGCCACGGCTTTTCATCAGCGCCAGGGTGCGGCTGACCGGGCCCTTGTCGAAGCCGATCACGCTGCAGATCCGCGAGGCCGGAATTCCCGGCTCGATCGCCAGCAGCGACATGATTCGCCATTCCGTGACGTTGACGCCGAAATTGCGCTGGTAGAACGCGGTGGCGCTGTTCGACAGCTTGTTGGCGATGAAGGTGATGAAGGCCGGCACATAGCGATCGAGATCGAGCGTGAGGCCTTGCCCCTCTGCCTGGCGCGGCTGCGCTTTGCGCGGCGTTCCGGATTTCTCGCTCATGACCCCCAGCGTCCATGCATTGCCACTCATAGGGACACGAAAAGCCGCATGACAAGGCCAAACTTCGGGAGGTCAGCATGAACCCAACAGGTCTTTCCGCCAGCCCAGCCGGTGCGCCGGCGATTCCGCATCTCGCCATCGATCCGTTTTCTTATGGCTTCTTCGACGATCCCTATCCGGCACATCACGAGATGCGCGAGGCCGGGCCTGTGGTCTATCTCGACACATGGAACGTCTACGGCGTTGCCCGCTATGCCGAGGTTTATGCGGTCTTCAACGATCCCCAGACCTTCTGCTCCAGCCGCGGCGTGGGCCTCAGCGATTTCACCAAGGAGAAGCCGTGGCGGCCGGCGAGCCTGATCCTGGAGGCCGATCCGCCGGCGCATACGCGCACCCGTGCGGTGCTGAGCAAGGTGCTGTCGCCGGCCGTCATGAAGCGGCTGCGCGACGGCTTCATGGCCGCGGCCGAAGCCAAGGTCGATGAGCTCGTGGCGCGCGGCGCGTTCGATGCGATCCCCGATCTCGCCGAGGCTTATCCGCTGTCGGTGTTTCCCGATGCGCTCGGGCTCCAGCCCGAGGGACGTGAGCATCTCATTCCCTATGCGAGCCTGGTGTTCAATGCGTTCGGGCCGCCGAACGAATTGCGCCAGCAGGCGATCGAGCGCTCGGCGCCGCACCAGGCCTATGTCACGGCGCAGTGTCAGCGCGACAACCTCACGCCCGGCGGCTTCGGCGCCTGCATTCATGCCTTCTCCGACACCGGCGAGATCACGCCGGCCGAGGCGCCGCTGCTGGTGCGTTCGCTGCTGTCGGCCGGGCTCGACACGACGGTCTATGGCGTCGGTGCCGCGGTATATTGCCTCGCCCGCTTTCCCGACCAGTGGGCTCGGCTGCGCGCCGATCCCTCGCTGGCGCGCAACGCGTTCGAGGAGGCCGTGCGGTTCGAGAGCCCGGTGCAGACCTTCTTCCGCACCACGACACGTGATGTCGAGCTCGGCGGCGTCGTCATTCCGGAAGGCGAAAAGGTGCTGATGTTCCTGGGCGCCGCCAACCGCGATCCGCGCCGCTGGGAGCAGCCGGACAGCTACGACATCACCCGCAAAGTTTCCGGCCATGTCGGCTTCGGCTCCGGCATCCACATGTGCGTCGGTCAGCTCGTCGCGCGGCTCGAAGGCGAGGCGGTGCTGACCGCGCTGGCGCGCAAGGTGGGAAGCATCACGATGAGCGCTGAGCCGGTGCGCCGCTACAACAACACGCTGCGCGGGCTTGCCAGCCTGCCGGTCACCTTCACTCCAGCCTGAGCGATGCCATGACGACGATCACCTTCATTCATGCCGACAACCGCAGCGAGCGCGTGGAGGCCGTGGACGGCGACAGCCTCATGATGGCGGCGCTGACCCATGGCGTCGACGGCATCGTCGCCGAATGCGGCGGCAACGCCGTCTGCGCGACGTGTCACGTCTATGTCGATGAGGCCTGGGCGTCGAAGCTGGATCCGGTGTCCGACGACGAGGACGCCCTGCTCGACGGCACCGCGGCTGAGCGGCGGCCGAACAGCCGGCTGTCCTGCCAGATCAAGGTTCAGCCGGGGCTCGCCGGGCTCGTGATCCGCATTCCGGACCGGCAGAGCTGACTCTTCTGCGTCCGGACGCGATGTCCGGATGCAGCGACAACAATCAAAACAAGCAACACACGGGGAGGGACTTTGATGAAACAGTTCAATTCTTGCGCGCTGGCGCTGGCCGCATCGGTCGGCCTTGCGGCCACGGCGTGGGCTGGAGAGATCTCGGACAATGTCGTGCGCGTCGGCGTGCTCAACGACATCTCCGGCATCTTCCAGGACACCAACGGCATGGGCTCGGTCGAGGCCGCCCGCATGGCAGCGGAGGATTTCAACGGCGGCGGCAAAGGTATCAAGGTCGAGATCGTCTATGCCGACCACCAGAACAAGGCCGATGTCGGCTCGGCGATCACGCGCAAATGGCTCGATGTCGACAAGGTCGATGCCGTCGTCGACGTGCCCAACTCGGCCGTCGGCCTCACCGTGAACGAGCTGCTGCGCAACAGCCGCATGACCTTCCTGGCCTCGTCGACCGCAAGCTCCGATCTCACCGGCAAGGCGTGCTCGCCGAACACCATCCAGTGGGTCAACGACGCCTGGGCGACGGGAAACACCACGGCAGCCGCGATGATGGGGCGCGGCGGCAAGGACTGGTACTTCATCACGGTCAACTACGCGCTTGGCCAGGGCATCGAGGCGGAAGCCACCAACTACATCGAGAAGCATGGCGGCAAGGTGCTGGGCTCGGCCAAGCATCCGCTGGGCACCACGGATTTTGCCTCGTTCCTGCTGCAGGCGCAGGGCTCGAAGGCGAAGGTGATCGGGCTTGCCAATGCCGGCGGCGACACCATCAACGCCGTCAAGCAGGCGTCCGAGTTCGGCATCCAGCAGGGCGGGCAGTCGCTGGTCGCCTTCCTGCTGTTCATCAACGACGTCCACGGCATGGGCCTGAAGGCGGCGCAGGGCCTGCAGCTGCTCGAAGCGTTCTATTGGGACATGGACGACGACACCCGCGCCTTCGCCAATCGCTTCGCCGCACGTCCGGGCATGAACGGCAAGATGCCGAGCGGCAACCAGGCCGGCGTCTATGCCTCGACGCTCGCCTATCTCAACGCGGTCGCGGCCACCGGCAGCGACGATGCCAAGGACGTGGTGCCGCAGATGAAGACGGTGAAGGGCAAGGACAAGCTGTTCGGCGACGTGACCATCCGCGCCGATGGCCGCGTGGTGCACCCGATGTATCTGTTCGAGGTCAAGAAGCCGGACGAGTCGAAATATCCTTACGACTACTATCGCCTGGTCTCGACGATCCCGGCCGAGCAGGCGTTCCGGCCGATCGCCGACGGTGGTTGCGCGCTGGTGAAGTGACGGTCGATAGGCGGGAGATGAACAGCATCGCAGCCGGCCGTGTCATGCTGACGCGGCCGGCTTTTGCTGTGCCGCAGTATCCTTAACAAGCACTATAGTTCTTGCCTTTGCCCATTTCCGGGAATTATGGTGCATGGATCGGTGGCGCGCGGCGCGAAGGCCGCGTAACGGGACGCTGCGGCGAAACGCCGCCGTTCGCCGTGCTGCTGCGTGCCGGTGACGAAACAACGATAAGAACGATCTGTTTGAGGGGAGGGAAGACCATGAAGACGAGCTTCTGGCTGGCGAGTGCTGCGGCGCTCATCGTTTCGAATGCCGCTTTTGCCGGCGACACCATCAAGATTGGCTTCGTCTCGACGTTCAGCGGTCCGACCGCCGTGATCGGCAACGACATGCGCAATTCGTTCGAGCTCGCGCTCGACCATCTCGGCCGCAAGATCGACGGCAAGCCGGTCGAGGTGATCTACGAGGACGACCAGCAGAAGCCTGACGTCGGCAAGCAGAAGACCGAGAAGCTGGTGCAGTCCGACAAGGTCGATTTCATCGTCGGCTACATCTGGTCGAACGTGCTGCTGGCATCGCTGAAGACGGCTGTGGATTCCCAGACCATCCTGATCTCGGCCAATGCCGGCCCCTCGCAGCTCGCCGGCGAATTGTGCTCGCCCTACGTATTCTCGACCTCCTGGCAGAACGACCAGACGCCTGCCGCGATGGGCCTCTACATGAACCAGAAGGGCGTCAAGTCGGTGTTCCTGATCGGACCCAACTATGCGGCCGGCAAGGACATGCTGGCGGGCCTGAAGAGCACCTTCAAGGGCCAGGTCGTCGGCGAGGAATATACGGTGTGGCCGAGCCAGCTCGACTTCTCGGCCGAGCTCTCCAAGGCCCGCGCCTCCGGCGCCGAGTCGATCTTCGTGTTCTATCCGGGCGCAGCCGGCGTGCAGTTCCTCAATCAATATTCGCAGGCCGGCCTCAAGGAGAAGATGCCGCTCTACACCGCCTTCACGGTCGATGAATTGTCGCTGCCGCTGCAGAAGGATAATGCGATCGGCGTGCCCGGCGCGCAGGAATGGGTCAACGACCTGCCGAACGAGCAGAACAAGAAGTTCGTCGAGGACTACCGCAAGAAATATACCGGCCTGCGACCGACCTATTACGGCGCCCAGGCCTATGACGCGGCGCAACTGATCAACAGCGCGGTGGTTGCGGTCAAGGGCGACACGTCCAAGAAGGACGCGATGAAGGCCGAGATGGAGAAGGCCAACTTCAAGTCGCTGCGCGGCGCGTTCAAATACGGCAACAACCACATCCCGATCCAGAGCTTCTACCTGCAGGACGTGGTGAAGGATGCCGACGGCCAGCTCTCGCTGAAGACGGTCGCCACCATCGTCGAGAACGACCAGGACCGCTTCCACGACAAGTGCCCGATGAAATGAGCGAAAAGAATCCGGGTCTGGCCCAAACAGGCCTGGAATTTGCTTGAAGCTTAAAACATCTCCGGCCTAAGATCGGGGCGGACATGGCGGCAGCGCCTGCAACGGTTCTGCCGCCGTCTTTTTGAGCGTGAAGTGAGGGGCATGCTTCTCGTCGTCGAACAATTCCTGAACGGGCTGCAGTTCGGACTGCTGCTGTTCCTGCTGGCTGCCGGTCTGACGCTGGTGTTCGGCATCATGGACCTCGTCAACCTCGCCCATGGCTCGCTCTACATGATGGGCGCCTATTTCGCGGCGACCTTCGTGGCCTGGACCGGCAGCTTCGTTCTCGGGGCCATCCTGGCGCTCGGCGCCACGCTTCTGCTCGGCATCGTGCTCGAATTTACGGCACTGCGCCATCTCTATGGGCGCGACCACCTCGATCATGTGCTGGCGACATTCGGCCTGATCCTGTTCTTCAACGAGGCCGTCCGGTTGATCTGGGGCCCGGCGGGACTGGCGCTGCCGCTGCCGTCCTGGCTCGCCTTCCCGGTCACGATCCTGCCCGGCATCCAATATCCGGCCTATCGCCTCGCCATCATCGTGGTGGCGCTGCTGGTGGCGCTGCTCCTCTATCTCGGCGTCATGCGCACGCGCATCGGCATGCTGATCCGCGCCGGCGCCTCCAACCGCGAGATGATCGGCGCGCTGGGTATCAATATCAAGCTGCTCTACACGCTGGTGTTCGGCCTCGGCGCCGCGCTCGCCGGCCTCGCCGGGCTGATGCAGGCGCCGATCCTCACGGTGCAGATCGGCATGGGCGAGAACATCCTGATCCTCGCCTTCGTCGTGATCGTGATCGGCGGCATCGGCTCGATCCGCGGCGCGTTCATCGCCGCGATCATGATCGGCCTGATCGATACGATGGGGCGCGCCTTCCTGCCCAACCTGCTGCGCCAGGTGCTGAATTCGGCAGCGGCCTCCACCGCGGCGCCGGCGCTGTCGTCGATGCTGATCTATCTCCTGATGGCGATCGTGCTGGTGGCGCGGCCTGAAGGTCTGTTTCCGGCCAACCGCAGATGAAATCGCAACTCAACGTCCAGAACGTGTTCGCCGCGCTGGTGGTCGCCGGCCTCGTGCTGCTGCCGGTCTATTCGAACCTCTCCGGCAACATCTTCATCCTCACGCTGTTCACGCGTATCGTGATCCTGGCGCTGTCGGCGGTCAGCCTGAACCTGATCATGGGCTATGGCGGCATGATGAGTTTTGGCCATGCCGCCTATCTCGGCATCGGCGGCTACGCCGTCGGCATCCTCGCGCAGGAAGGCATCGGCTCCGGCTGGGCCCAGTTCGCCGTGGCGATCGCGGTATCGGCGCTCTATGCGCTGGTGATCGGCGCGCTGTCGTTGCGCACCCGCGGCGTCTATTTCATCATGATCACGCTGGCCTTCGCGCAGATGGCCTATTACGTCGCTTCGGGCCTCGCCCGCTATGGCGGCGATGACGGGCTCACGGTCTACAAGCGCAGCGATTTCGGTGGCCTGATCAATCTCGGCAACCGCGTGCAGTTCTACTATCTGTGCCTCGGCTGCCTGCTGGCCATCGTCGTGCTGGTCTGGCGCATCGTCAATTCGCGCTTCGGCCTGGTGCTGCAGGGCCTGCGCTCCAACGAGCAGCGCATGCAGGCGATCGGCTTTCCGTCGAAACGCTACAAGCTTGCCTGCTTCGTCATCGCCGGCATGCTGTGCGGGCTATCAGGCGCGCTGCTTGCCAACAACACCGATTTCGTCAGCCCCGCCGTGATGTACTGGACCCGCTCCGGCGACCTGATGGTGATGGTGATCCTGGGCGGCATGGGCACCCTGATGGGGCCGGTCGTCGGCTCGGTCGTGTTCCTGGTGCTGGAAGAGGTGCTGTCGCAACTCACTGAGTATTGGGCGCTGATCATGGGCCCGCTGCTGCTCCTGATCGTGCTGTTCGGGCGCGGCGGCATCATGGGCATGCTCGGGAGGTTGAACCGTGGCTGAACCCCTGCTTCGCGTCGACAATCTCGTGCGCCGCTTCGGCGGCATCATCGCCACCGATCACGTCTGCCTCGACGTCGCCAAGGGCGAGATCCACGCCATCATCGGTCCGAACGGCGCCGGCAAGACCACCTTGATCAGCCAGCTCACTGGCCATCTTGCGCCGCACGGCGGACGCATCTTCCTCGGCGGGCGCGACATCTCGCATTTCCCTGCCTACAAGCGCAGCGCGCTCGGGCTGGCGCGCTCGTTCCAGATCACCTCGCTGCTGACCGACTTCACCGCGGCCGACAATGTCGCGCTGGCGGCGCAGGCCCATGACGGCAAGCATTCGTTCCGTTTCTTCGCGGCTGCCCGCAAGGACAAGCCGCTGCGCGCCGCCGCGCACGCGGCGCTGGAGCGCGTCGGTCTCGGCCATCGCGCCGACGTGCTGGTGTCCCGGCTCAGCCATGGCGAGCAGCGCGAGCTGGAGCTCGCGGTCGCGCTGGCAACCAAGCCGCAACTGCTGTTGCTCGATGAGCCCATGGCCGGTCTCGGGGTGACCGAGTCGCAGCGCATGGTGAAGCTGTTGTTGGAGCTGCGCCGCGAGGTGTCAATCGTGCTGGTCGAACACGACATGGAGGCGGTGTTCGCGCTGGCCGACCGCATTTCGGTGCTGGTCTATGGCCGCATCATTGCGTCGGGCATGCCGGATGAGATCCGGCAGAACGAAGAGGTCAAGCGCGCCTATCTCGGCGATCAGCACGTGGTGGTCGGCCATGGTTGATCACAAGACGAACGGCATGCTGCTCGAGGTCGACGGCATCGAGACCTGCTACGGCCTGAGCCAGGTCCTGTTCGGACTGTCCCTGGCCATTCGGCCCGGCGAGATGGTCTCGCTAATGGGCCGCAACGGCATGGGCAAGACCACGACCATCCGCTCGATCATGGGCCTGACTCAGGCGCGCGCGGGCACCATCCGTTTCAGCGGCCAGGAGACACGGCGGCTGCCATCCTACCGGATCGCCCAGCTTGGCATCGGCCTGGTGCCGGAGGGGCGGCAGATCTTCCCGAACCTCACCGTCACCGAAAACCTTGTCGCGGCCTCCACCAACCGGCTCGGCGCGTCCGATCCATGGACGCTCGATAAGATCCACGCGCTGTTTCCGCGGCTAGCCGAGCGCGGCGGCAACATGGGCAATCAGCTCTCCGGCGGCGAGCAGCAGATGCTGGCGATCGGCCGGGCACTGATGACCAATCCGAAGCTGCTGATCCTCGACGAGGCGACCGAAGGCCTGGCGCCGCTGATCCGCGAGGAGATCTGGAACTGCCTGTCGCTGCTGAAGTCGCGCGGGCAGTCGATCCTCGTCATCGACAAGAACGTCGGACATCTGACCCGCATCTGCGACCGCCATTACATCATCGAGCGCGGCCGCACGGTCTGGAGCGGCACCTCGGACCAGCTCATGGCCGAGCCCGACCTGCAGCATCGGTATCTCGGGATTTGAGAACGGCGCGATCCCGCCGAGACGACATGGAAGCGGATTGACTCACATCAAGATCATGTCGCGCGCGGGTGCGTAGATTTTAGCAGCCGTGCTGTCATGCGCTGATTTTTCGCATTGAGGCGCGGCTTGGACGGGGCTATTCTCTCAGGTGGTACTTTGTTTTGCCTTTTATCAAAGGTTGAGCAGATGCGTGCGCCTCATCTCCGAATGGAAGCACCGAAAAAAGCCGTGGCCGGTCTGCGCGGCTTCTGGTCGGATCACGCCGACCTTGAGACGGTGCTGTGCATCGCTTTCATGCTGATCGTCGGAATCATCGTCAAGCTGACGCCGCCAACCTAGGCGCTTGCAAGCAGCGATCTCCCGAACGGGATATACTTCTGGTACTCCTTCGGCACGCGGCTGCGGTAGCGCGAGGGCACCTTGCCGCTACGCAACGACTCCTCGACTTCCTTTCGCGTGCTGACCTTGGTCCGCTTCCTCTTCGGCGCGGCCGCATCGCTCGCAGGCTTGATGTCGCCGGCCTTGTCGGTCGATGCGGCGGGTGCAGGCTCAGGAGTCGCTGTTGCGGCGGGGGCGGGGCTTGCGGCGGGAGCGGGTTGGGCTGGCGTATCCTGGGCCGGTGCGCTCTGCGCGACGGCTGCTCCGGCGCTGACACAAAGAGCCAGCACGCTTGCGACTGCCACCCGGGACAAGTTGATCATTAACGAGACTCCAAACCAAGGCGGCTGATGTGCTGGCCTGATGAGTCGTCCGTGCGCGCCGACCGGTTCATGCTTCCTCGGTATGGCTGTCGCCCCGCCGATGAGCCTCATCGCCCAAGATCAATTCGTGGTGCCATTTTTTTGAGCACAGGCTGCAGTGCGTTGCGTTGAATCGCAAGCACTTTTCTCTGGCACGCGGATTGCTCCTCCAATTGCTTAGAGTTGGCAGCTAGGGTTCCGGTTCTCGTCGAGAGAATGCTGGTCCGAGAGCAGCCGCCAGGGGAGAGCCCTGGTGCACGGCGGGATAAAAACCCGGGAGACCTCAGTGGCCGCGCTTGGCAGGCACGAGGTTCTTCATGCCAGTCCGCAGGTCGCACAACCTATGAGGGACTGGACATGTTCAACGCGCGAAATCTGTTTGTTGCACTGCTCGCTGCATCCACGCTGGCGACCGCATCGCTGTCGCCGGCCTTGGCTGAAAAGAAGAAAGAGTTCAATATCGCCTGGACGATCTATGTCGGCTGGATGCCGTGGCCCTATGCGGCCGAGTCCGGCATCGTCAAGAAGTGGGCCGACAAATACGGCATCTCGATCAAGGTCACCCAGATCAACGACTACGTCGAGTCGATCAATCAATACACGGCCGGCAAGTTCGACGGCGTCACCGTCACCAACATGGATGCGCTGACCATCCCTGCTGCCGGCGGCGTCGACACCTCGGCCATCATCATGGGCGACTACTCCAACGGCAATGACGGCGTGGTGCTGAAGAAGGGCAAGACGCTGGCCGACATCAAGGGCCAGAAGGTCAACCTCGTCGAGCTCTCGGTGTCGCATTATCTGCTGGCGCGCGGGCTCGAAACTGCGAAGCTGTCCGAGAAGAACATCAAGACCGTCAACACATCCGACGCCGACATCGTCGCTGCCGCGAAATCGCCGGACACCACCGCAGTCGTGACCTGGAATCCGCAACTGCTGGAAGTGAAGGCCGAGCCGGGCGCGACGCTGGTGTTCGATTCCAGCAAGATCCCGGGCGAGATCGAGGATCTCCTGGTCGTCAACAGCGCGACGCTGAAGGACAATCCGGAGCTTGGCAAGGCGCTGGTCGGCATCTGGTACGAGACCATCGCGCTGATGAAGGACCAGAGCGAGAAGGGCAAGGCCGCGCGCGAGGCGATGGCCAAGCTGTCGGGCACCGATCTCGCCGGCTTCGAGACCCAGCTCAAGACCACGTTCATGTATTACGAGCCGAAAGATGCGCTCGCCTTCATGACCGGGGCGGAGTTGCCGAAGATCATGGATCACGTCCGCACCTTCTGCTTCGATCACAATCTGCTCGGCGAGAACGTGAAGTCGAAGGATGCGGTCGGCATCTCCACGCCGACGAAGGCGCTGGGCTCCACGACCAACGTGAAGCTGCGCTTCGATCCGACCTATATGAAGATGGCCGCCGACGGAAAGCTCTGAGCCGTCTGCGCAACCGGTCTCACCCCTCATCCTGAGGAGCTCGCGTCAGCGAGCGTCTCGAAGGATGAGGTCCGGACTGGGGCCTCATGGTTCGAGACGGCGCTTGCGCGCCTCCTCACCATGAGGGCGGATCGTAGCCCGGATGAGCGGAAGCCGAAGTCTGGAGGGCGAAGGTGGACGCGACATCCGGGGTCTCATCAGGTGCCACGTGCGAACCCGGATGTCGCTTCGCTCATCTGGGCTACGCTGGCCCAGCTCGGAAGCTGGCGCTGCATGCAGACCGTGAACCGCGTGTTCATGGAGAGGATTGAGGGAGTCTCCTGATGCCGCGTGCGATGAACGTCGTTCCGAACCGGGGCAGCCGGCTGCTGCTGGCCTTGCTGCCGTTCCTGCTGATCGCGTTGATCTACGTCGTCGGATCGGCGCAGCGGCGGGCCGACAATCCGGACGACAAGCTGCTGCCGCCGGTCTCGGAGATGGTCGCCACGTCGAAGCGGCTCGCAACCGAGCCGGATCGCCGCTCCGGCGACTACGTGCTGTGGGCTGACACGGCAGCGAGCCTGCAACGCCTTGCGTTCGGACTGGGCATCGCTGCCGCTGTCGGCCTCACGCTCGGCCTCGCCATTGGCCTGCTGCCGGTCGCCGGCGCCGGCTTCGGCACCCTGGTCGCTGTGCTGTCGATGATCCCGCCGATGGCGGTGCTGCCGGTGCTGTTCATCGTGTTCGGGCTCGGCGAGTTGTCCAAGGTGGTGCTGATCGTCATCGGCGTCACGCCGACGCTGGTGCGGGACTTGTCGCTGGAAGTGCAGAACATGCCGCGCGAGCAGCTGATCAAGGCGCAGACGCTTGGGGCGTCGACCTGGCAGGTCGCGATCCGCGTGGTGCTGCCGCAGATCATGCCGCGGCTGATTCAGGGCCTGCGGCTGATGATCGGGCCTGCGTTTCTGTTCCTGATCTCGGCGGAGGCGATCGCGTCCGACGTCGGGCTCGGCTACCGCATCTTCCTGGTCCGGCGTTATCTGTCGATGGATGTGATCCTGCCCTACGTCGTGTGGATCACCTTGCTCGCCTACGTGTTCGACTACGCGCTGGTCTGGTTCGGTCGGCGCGCCTTTCCCTGGGCCTATGCGCGAGCGAGCCACTGATGAGCACGCTGTCCTTTCGCAACGTCTGGGTCGAATACGGCAATCAGGTCGTGCTCGAGCGCATCAATCTCGAGATTGCCTCGGGCACGTTCCTGTCGATCGTCGGTCCCTCCGGCGCCGGCAAGAGCACCTTCCTGCGCCTGATCCTTGGCCAGGAACGGCCGACGCAAGGCTCCGTGCTGCTCGACGGCCGGCCGTTCCCGGCCGAGCCCGGTCCCGATCGCGGCATCGTGTTCCAGCGCTACTCGGTCTTTCCGCATCTGACCGTGCTCGGCAACGTGCTGCTCGGCTACGAACTTGCGAGTAGCCCGTTGACCGCGCGACTGCTCGGCACCGCGCGCAAGGCGGCGGTGGAGAAGAGCCTCGCGCTGATCGAGGCCGTCGGCTTGGCCGAGCATTGCGACAAATATCCAAGCGCGCTGTCCGGCGGCATGCAGCAGCGCCTCGCGATCGCGCAGGCGCTGGCGAAGCAGCCGCGCGTGCTGCTGCTCGATGAGCCCTTCGGCGCGCTCGATCCTGGCACAAGGGCGCAGATGCATGCGCTGATCAAGCCGCTGTGGCGCGAGCACAAGATGACCATCGTGATGGTCACCCACGACATCAAGGAGGCGTTCGGCCTCGCCACGCGGCTGATCGCGCTCGACCGGCCGCGCAAGGATCCGCAGGCGCCCGAAAGATTCGGCGCGCGCATCACCTACGACCTCGATCTCACCCGCGACAGCGCCGTGCCCGTGCTCGGATTCATCCGCGCCAGCCTGCAGGCGGCGCAATAATCAGTCCAAGAAACGTCGAAAGAAACGAAGGAGAGTCTTCATGTCATTCCCATCCATGCGCCGTTCGCGCCGCGCCGGCCTGCAGCTGCAGCGTCACGCCATGCGCCGTCACCATCCGGACTTCGACAAGATGTCCACGCAAGGCTGGCAGGCCCTCGAGGCCGAGGGCAAGCTGCCGAGCAACGGCTGGCGCAGGGAGAAGCAATGGGCGCTCGACATGGGTCTGCCCGGCGCCGACACGCTGACGGATCGCGAGATCCCGACGTTCGCGCGCGGCGAGCTGCCGCATTTCGCCGGGATCAACACCTTCATGAAGGCGCCCTATGTCGAGAACGTCCGCGACGTCGGTCGATACGATGCGGCGGTGATCGGCATCCCCTTCGATTCCGGCACCACCTATCGGCCCGGCACCCGCTTCGGGCCGCAGGGCATCCGCCGCATTTCCGCACTCTACACGCCCTACAACTACGAACTCGGCGTCGATCTGCGTGAGCAGATGACCTTGTGCGATGCCGGTGACGTCTTCACCATTCCCGCCAACCTCGAAAAGAGCTTCGACCAGATCAGCCGCGGCGTCGCGCATGTGTTCTCGTCCGGCGCACTGCCGATCATGCTCGGCGGCGACCATTCGATCGGCTTCCCCTGCGTGCGCGGCATCGCTGAATGCACCGACAAGCGCATCGGCATCATCCATTTCGACCGCCACATCGACATCCAGGAGAAGGATCTCGACGAGCGCATGCACACCACGCCCTGGTACTGGGCGACCAACCTGCCCAACGTGTCGCCGACCAACCTGGTGCAGCTCGGCATCGGCGGCTGGCAGGTGCCGCGCGAGGGCGTCGAGGTCGCGCGCAAGCGCAACACCAACGTGCTGACCATCGCCGACATCGAGAAGATCGGCCTGGAGAAGACCGCCGAGATCGCGCTGGAGCTGGCGTGGAAGGATGCCGACGCCGTCTACATCTCGTTCGACGTCGATTCCATCGATTGCGGCTTCGTGCCCGGCACCGGCTGGCCCGAGCCGGGCGGCTTCCTGCCGCGCGAGGCGCTGAAGCTGCTCGGCCTCGTCGCGGCCGAGGGCCTGTGCGGGCTCGAAGTCGTCGAGGTCTCGCCGCCCTACGACACCTCGGACATCACCGCTTTGATCGGCGTCCGCGTCGTGGTCGAAGCGCTCGGCTCCATGGTCGCGCATGGCAAGCTCGGCAGCCACAAGCACATCATCAACAAGCCGGTGAGCTATTGAGGTCCGCGATGCGCCATCATCACCACCATCACGGCTATGATCACCACGACCATGGCCATGCGCACGATCACGACCACCATCATGATCACGATCATCCGCCGCATGGTCCGGGGCACAACCATCCGCATGGCCGTTCCCCGGTGCAATGGCAGACGCCGCATCAGCCGGAGGGCGCCAAGCCCGCGCCTGTCGTCGAGCCCGATCTCGACAAGGTCGAGACCGCTTTCGTCGAGGGCTTCTTCGCCGCCGCCGATCCGACCAGCTTCCTGCGCCTTGCGCGGATCCCGTTCGAGATCGCGCAGGGCGGGAGCAGTCTCAAGCTGCTGCGCGTCGAGATCGACGCGCTGACCGATGTCGGCAGCCTGACGCCGCATCTCGGCGGCGGCACCTTCCGCTACGATCCGCTGCCGTCGAACTTCACCTCCCGCCGCCGGCGTCTGCGCTTCATCTATTTCGACGGCGCGGGCCTGACGCCATTGAGCTACGCGGAGCTGCGGGAGATCGGGTAAGCCAGCGACAACTTACGGCAGTGGCGTTCGCTTGAGCGCCGCTGCCAGCGCCTCGAAGCGGCCGACGACCTCTGGCAGCACATATGCACGCACGGTCGAGGCGGCGGCGATGCCGATCAGCAGCACGACCACATATTGAGCGGCGAGAAGGAGGGCGACGCGGCGCATCCAGCGTGAGCGGGGGCGTTCGGCCGCGCGCGTCGACCCCGGCGGCGCATCGGACACTGCTAGCAGCAGCTCCTCGTGCTCTCGTGAGACCTCCGACATGCTCAGTATTCCGAGAGCATCTGTTCGAGGCGCGCTTTGAGCCGCCTGTTGGTGCGCTCGCGTTCACGCAGGGTGCGCGCCCATTCCAGCGAAATCACCTCGCCGTCTTCGTCGAAGACGAGGCCGGCGCCCGCACCATCACGCCATACCATCCGCGCCTGTCGTGACCATCCGCGGCGCGCGATGGTGACGTCGACGCGATCTGGCAGCAGCACGCTGCCGTCGAGCTCGATCCTGACGCCGCGGTGGTTGAAGTTGCGCACGACGCAGGCGAGCGTCGAGCAGCCGGCATTGAAGGCCAGAACGCCGCCATAATAGACGCGTTGGCGAGCCTCGCGACGACGGTTGTCCATTGCAGGTCCTCCAACTACTTAACGATCTATTAAGCAATCGGAGGGGGTGTGGCCACCATCGGTGGTACTGAAATGACGTCAGTGGTTAACGCGCCGGCTTCGGCCCTTCCGCCACGATCATCGTCGCGCGAGCGATCTCACCCCCGCGCGAACATCCTGGCTTCGTTGGCGATAATCGGCTTCACCGCTTCGCCCAGCCGCACCGCTGCCGCATCCACCGACAATCCCGCGGTGTCCACCACCGCATTGGCGCGCGCGTAGAGCGGCTCGCGGCTTGCCAGGATGTTGCGCAGCTCGGCCATGGCCGAGCGGTCGTCGGCCATCGGGCGCAGATCGCCCTGGCCGCGCACGCGCGCCATGTGCTCCTCCGGCTCGGCCTTCAGCCAGATCGTGTAGAACGCGTTGAGGATCAGGTCGAAGGTCACGGGCTCGGAGACGATGCCGCCGCCGGTCGCCAGCACCATCAGTTCGTTCCGCGCGAGCAGCGCCAACAGCGCGGCCTGCTCCAAGCGGCGAAAACCTTCCTGGCCATAGAGCGCGATGATCTCGGCGACCGAGAGCCCGTTCTGCCGCTCGATCTCCTTGTTGAGCTCGACGAAGCTCCAGCCGATCCGTTCGGCGAGCATGCGGCCAAGCGTCGACTTGCCGGCACCGCGCAATCCGATCAAGGCAATGCCCGAGAACGAGCGCCGCAGCGGCGCCGATGCGCCGCTTGCGAGCAGCTCCTTGACCTCGGCGATCTGGCTCGCGCTCGCCTTCTTCAGCAGATCACGGATGACTGGCCAATCCGGCGACGGCTCGCCGCCGGGAATGATGTCGTCGAGCGGCGCGTTGATGGCATTGGCGATGCGACGCAGCAGCACGATCGAAACGTTGCCCTTGCCGCTTTCAAGCTGGGCGATGTAGCGCTCGGAAATCCCGGACACCTCGGCCAGCACCTTGCGCGACATGCCGGCGAGGCCGCGCATCCGGCGCACGCGCTGGCCCAGTCGGTCGAGGAAGTCGGTCTCGGCCGCGGATTGGCCGTCGTCGCGCGGGGCGTCGCTGTGTGGCGTCATATCCCTGAGGTACTCTTTTGAGCAGGAAACATAATGCCGGGAAGGATTGACAGCAAGCGCCGTTGGTGGCCTTCTATGCATTATAATTCAAAAATCCGGGGGAGAATGCCGTGAAGTCGTACAATGCGGTGTCGTGGTTGCTTGACCGCAATGTCGAGGCGGGACGTGGCGACAAGCTCGCCTACACGGACACGGTCTTCGAGCTGACCTATCGCGGACTGCAGCAGCAGTCCTGCCGCGTCGCCAACATGCTGCGCCGCCTCGGCGTCCGCCGCGAGGAGCGCGTGGCGATGATCATGCTCGACACGGTGGATTTTCCCGCCGTCTTTCTCGGCGCCATGCGCGCCGGCATCGTCCCGGTGCCGCTGAATACGCTGCTGACGTCTGAGCAGTACGCCTATGTGCTGGCAGACTGCCGCGCCCGCGTGCTGTTCGTCTCCGAGGCGCTGTATCCGGTCGTCAAGGATATCGTCGGGCGGATGCCTGACCTCGACTGCGTCGTCGTTTCCGGCGCCAACGCCTTCGGCCACAAGCTGCTTGCGGACGAGCTCGCGCGCGAGAGCGATCAGTTCGAAACTGTCGCGACCCATGAGGATGAGCCGGCGTTCTGGCTGTATTCGTCCGGCTCGACCGGCATGCCCAAGGGCGTGCGCCACCTGCATGGCAATCTCGCCGCGACCGCCGAGACCTATGCCAGCCAGGTGCTCGGCATTCGCGAGGACGACATCTGTCTGTCGGCTGCCAAGCTGTTCTTCGCCTACGGGCTCGGCAATGCCCTGACGTTTCCGCTGTCGGTCGGCGCCACCACGATTCTCAATTCCGAGCGGCCGACCCCGGCTTTGATGTTCAAGCTGCTCAATCGCTACAACCCGACCATCTTCTACGGCGTGCCGACCCTGTTCGCGGCCATGCTGCACGACGAGTCGCTGCGCCATGAGAAGGCCGGCAGCGCCTTGCGCATCTGTACCTCCGCCGGCGAGGCGCTTCCGGAATCGGTCGGCAATGCCTGGAAGGCGCGCTTCGGCGTCGACATTCTCGATGGCGTCGGCTCGACCGAGCTGCTGCACATTTTCCTGTCGAATGTGCCCGGCGACATCAAATACGGCTCCTCCGGCCGGCCGGTGCCGGGCTATCAGGTGCGGCTCGTCAACGAGGCCGGGCAGGATGTGCCGGACGGCGAGGTCGGCGAGATGCTGGTGCATGCGCCCTCCGCCGGCGAGGGCTACTGGAATCAGCGCCACAAGAGCCGCTCGACCTTCGAAGGCTATTGGACGCGCACAGGCGACAAATACGTTCGCGACGGCGAGGGGCGCTACACCTTCTGCGGCCGCTCCGACGACATGTTCAAGGTCTCCGGCATCTGGGTGTCGCCGTTCGAGGTCGAGAGCGCGCTGATCACGCATCCCTCGGTGCTGGAGGCGGCCGTGGTGCCGGAGGCTGATCCGGAAGGATTGCTGAAGCCGAAAGCCTACGTCGTGCTGCGTCCGAGCGTCGACCGCTCGACGCTTCACGAGGCGCTCAAGGAGCATGTCAAGCAGAAGATCGGTCCGTGGAAATATCCGCGCTGGATCGAGGTCGTGGACAGCCTGCCGAAGACCGCCACCGGCAAGATCCAGCGCTTCAAGCTGCGCGAGGGAGCGAGTCAGTAATCGGCCGCCTCTTAGTTGGTCAAACCTTTAGCCGTCGGTCCAACTCGCAGTTGTCGCCGGGCTTGACCCGGCCATCCATCACGCTGCGAGAAACAAAGACCTGGATGCCCGGGCCTTCGCCCCGCCGAAGCGGCTTCGGCCGCGCAGGCGGGTCAAGCCCGGGCATGACGAAGGAGAGAACAGCGCATGACGCTCGAAGCGAACGGCTTCCTCACCATCGACGCCGCCCAGCTCGAATACCGCCTGATCGGTCCGCAGCCCTCCGATGCTCCATGCATCGTGCTGCTGCATGAAGGTCTCGGCTCCGTCGGACTGTGGGGCGACTTTCCCGACAAGCTCCAAGCCGCCACCGGCGCCTCCGTATTCACCTATTCGCGCGCGGGCTACGGCGCCTCCAGCCCGGTGCCCCTGCCGCGGCCGCTCGACTACATGCAGCGCGAGGCGTGCGACGTCTTGCCGAAGCTGCTCGATGCGATCGGCTTCCAGCGCGGTCTGCTCGTCGGCCACTCCGACGGCGCCTCGATCGCGGCAATCTACGCCGGCAGTTGTGCCGACCACCGCCTCGACGGCATCGTGCTGATCGCGCCGCATGTCGTCGTCGAGGATGTCTCGGTCTCCTCGATTGCCGCGATCAAGACCGCCTACGAGACCACCGAGCTTCGCACCAAGCTGTCGCGCTGGCACAAGGACGTCGACAACGCGTTCCATGGCTGGAACGGCGCCTGGCTGGATCCGGCGTTTCGGAGCTGGGACATCACGGCTGACCTCGCCTACATCCGCGTTCCCGCGGCCGTGATCCAGGGCGTCGACGACCAGTACGGCACTGTCCGCCAGGTCGAGATCATCCAGGAGGAGTGCTACTGCCCGGTCGAGGTGACGATGCTCCCCCAGACCGGCCATTCCCCGCATCGCGAGGCGCCCCAGGCCACGTTGCGGGTCATTGCCGAGTTCGCCGCGGCAACCCTGCCGGTCACGGCATCACGAGCATGAAACAAAGTGCATGTTTTGGTTTTTTGCCGTAGACGCCAGCCGAAACATGAATTATTGTGCATCTCAACGATAAGCACTCCAACGTAAGGGTGACTCATGGCCGGGGAAGACCGCGTGCTCGCGGGAGGCAAGACGTTCATCGATTTTCAGACCGATCCCTCCCGCTACAAGCATTGGAAGCTCTCGATCGACGGCGACGTGGCGACGCTCGCCATGGACGTCGACGAGAATGGCGGCCTGTTCGAGGGCTACCAGCTCAAGCTCAATTCCTATGATCTCGGCGTCGACATCGAGCTGGCGGATGCCGTGCAGCGGCTGCGCTTCGAGCAGCCCGAGGTGAAGGTCGTGGTGCTGCGCTCGGCGAAGCCGCGCGTGTTCTGCGCCGGCGCCAACATCCGCATGCTCGCGGGCGCCACCCATGCCCACAAGGTGAACTTCTGCAAATTCACCAACGAGACCCGCAACGGCTTCGAGGATTCCTCCGAGAACTCGGGCCAGCGCTTCATCACCGTGGTGAACGGCACGGCTGCCGGCGGCGGCTATGAGCTTGCGCTCGCCACGGACCACATCATCCTCGCCGACGACGGCTCGTCGTCGGTGTCGCTGCCGGAGGTGCCGCTGCTCGCGGTGCTGCCGGGCACCGGCGGCCTCACGCGCGTCGTCGACAAGCGCAAGGTGCGCCGCGACCGCGCGGATGCGTTCTGCACCACGGAAGAGGGCGTCAAGGGCAAGCGCGCCGTGCAATGGCGCCTCGTCGACGAGATCGCGCCGAACTCCAAGGTCGATGCCAAGGTCGCCGAGCGCGCCAAGGAGTTCGCAGCCGCCTCGAAGCGCAACGGCAGCGGCAAGGGCGTTGCGCTCACACCGCTGAAGCGCGTGATCGATGCGTCGAGCGTGCGCTACGGCTTCGTCAATGTCGACATCGACCGAACCGCCCGCATCGCCACCATCACGATCTCGGCGCCCGAGGCCGCACCACCGGCCGATATCGACGGCATGATCGCGCAGGGCGCATCGTTCTGGCCGCTGCAGGTCGCGCGCGAGCTCGACGACGCCATCCTGCATTTGCGGATCAACGAGCTCGGCATCGCCATGCTCGTGTTCAAGTCGCATGGCGACCGTGCGCAAGTGCTCGCCCATGACGCTTTCCTCGAAGTCAACAAGGCGCATTGGCTTGCCAACGAGATCCGGCACTACTGGAAGCGCGTGCTCAAGCGCATCGACGTCACGTCACGCACCTTGGTGACGCTGGTCGAGCCCGGCTCCTGCTTTGCCGGCACCTTGGCCGAGCTCGTGTTCGCCTCCGACCGCTCCTACATGCTGATCGGCACCATCCAGGGCGACAACCGTCCGGCGCCGGCGATCGAACTGTCGGCGATGAATTTCGGTCCCTATCCGATGAGCCACGGCCTGACCCGGCTGGAATCACGCTTCCTCACTGATCCCCGCGATCTCGAGCGCGTGCGCGAGCAGGTCGGCAAGCCGCTCGAAGCAGATGAAGCCGAGGAGCTCGGCCTCGTGACCTTCGCGCTGGATGACATCGATTGGGAAGACGAGATCCGCGTCTTTCTCGAGGAGCGCGCCAGCTTCTCGCCGGACAGCCTCACCGGTCTCGAAGCCAATCTGCGCTTCGCCGGCCCGGAGACGATGGAATCGAAGATCTTCGCTCGCCTCACCGCCTGGCAGAACTGGATCTTCCAGCGCCCCAACGCGGTCGGCGAGGAGGGCGCACTCCGGCGCTACGGCACCGGCGAGCGGCCGCAATACGACATGACGCGCGTCTGAGCGAACAGAAGAGAGCCACCCGGGAGGTCTCCATGAACATGAACATCATGAACGTCGACTACTCGACCAAGATTCCGAACAACGTGAATCTCGCCGAGGACCGCCAGGTCCTGAAGGCGCTGGAAGGCTGGCATCCCGGCTACGTCGACTGGTGGAACGACATGGGCCCCGAGGGCTTCCAGCAGTCGCTGGTGTATCTGCGCACGGCCTATTCGGTCGATCCGCGCGGCTGGGCCAAATTCGACTACGTCAAGATGCCCGACTATCGCTGGGGCATCCTGCTGGCTCCGCAGGAAGAAGACCGCAAGATCCCGTTCGGCGAGCATTATGGCGAGCCCGCTTGGCAGGAGGTCCCCGGCGAATACCGCGCGCTGATGCGCCGCCTGATCGTGATCCAGGGCGATACCGAGCCGGCCTCGGTGGAGCAGCAGCGCCATCTCGGCAAGACCGCGCCGTCGCTGTACGACATGCGCAATCTGTTCCAGGTCAACGTCGAGGAAGGGCGTCACCTATGGGCGATGGTCTATCTGCTGCAGAAATATTTCGGCCGCGATGGCCGCGAGGAGGCCGACGATCTGCTGCGCCGCCGCTCGGGTGATGCGGACAGCCCACGCATGCTCGGCGCGTTCAACGAGAAGACGCCGGACTGGCTGTCGTTCTTCATGTTCACCTACTTCACGGATCGCGACGGCAAGATGCAGCTGCACTCGCTGGCGCAGTCCGGCTTCGATCCGCTGTCGCGCACCTGCCGCTTCATGCTGACCGAGGAAGCGCATCACATGTTCGTCGGCGAGACCGGCGTCGGCCGCGTCATCCAGCGCACGGTCGATGCGATGCGCGCCGCCGGCATCGATGATCCCACTGATATCGCCAAGGTGCGTGCGCTCGGCGTCATCGACCTGCCGACAATCCAGAAGAAGCTGAACCTGCACTACACGCTGTCGCTGGACCTGTTCGGCTCGGAGGTCTCGACCAACGCCGCCAACGCGTTCAATTCCGGCATCAAGGGCCGCTATCACGAGACCCAGATCCAGGACGACCACCAGCTCAAGAATTCAACCTATCCGGTGCTGAAATTGGTCGACGGCGAGATCAAGCGGGTCGACGAGCCGGCGCTGACCGCGCTCAACATGCGGCTCCGCGACGACTACTCGCAGGACTGCATCAAAGGCCTGCTGCGCTGGAACAAGATCATCACCACGGCGGGCTATGACTTCCAGCTCAAGCTGCCGCACACGGCCTTCCACCGCGCCATCGGCGAGTTCAAGGACGTCCACGCGACGCCCGACGGCATCCTGATCGACGAGGGCACGTGGGCCAAGCGCAAGGGCGACTGGCTGCCGTCGACCGACGACGGCGCCTACATCGCTTCACTGATGAAGCCCGTCACCGAGCTCGGCGAATACGCCTCCTGGATCGCGCCTCCCAAGGTCGGCATCGACAACAAGCCGGGTGACTTCGAGTACGTGAAGATCGAGACTTGAGCGCAGGCAACGGTGTAGCCCCGGCCTTGCGCCAGGACTACACCGCGTGATGTCGGCAGAACGTGTGGCACCGGCGTTGCGTCAAACTCCGCCGTCGTCCCTGCGCACGCAGGGACCCATAGCCACCGGCCTCTGTGAGGCGGCGACTGGCAGCTATGTCTTACCGATAAATTCCGCGGTATGGGTCCCTGCGTGCGCAGGGACGACACCGGTTTTGCCGTTACAGCTTGGCCTCAGCTATCCCATCCCGCGCCCGGAATGCCCGGGTTGGCGTAGACGATGCCCCCATCCACGGCGATGGTGTTGCCCACCACGTAGTCGCCCGCACGCGACGCCAAGAAGATCGCCGTCCCCGCCATGTCCTCATCGGTGCCGACGCGTCCGGCCGGCACGCGCGCGGCGACTTCGTCGGCATTGTCGCGGGCGGCCTTGTTCATGTCGGACTTGAACGGACCCGGCGCGATCGCTGTCACCACGATGTGGTCCTTGATCAGCTTGGCGGCCATCCGGCGCGTCAGGTGGATCAGACCGGATTTGCTCGCCGCATAGGAATAGGTCTCGAGCGGGTTGACGAAGATGCCGTCGATCGAGGCGATGTTGATCACCTTGGCCGGCCGATCGGTACTGGCCGCCGCGCGCAACGGAGCCGCCAGGGCCTTGGTCAGGAAGAACGGCGTCTTGAGGTTCAGATTCATCACCTTGTCCCAGCCGCTTTCCGGGAATTCGTCGAAATCCGCGCCCCAGGCGGCGCCGGCATTGTTGACGAGGATGTCGAGCTTGGGCTCGCGCTTCTTGATCTCGGTAGCCAGCATGTCGATGCCCGCCATCGTCGAGATGTCGATCGGCAGCGCGATGCATTCGCCGCCATATTCCGCGGCCAATGCCTTGGCGGTCTCCTCGCACGGTCCGGCCTTGCGCGCGGTGATGTAGACCCGCGCCGCGCCGTGGGCGAGCAGGCCGGATGCGATCATCTTGCCGATGCCGCGCGAGCCGCCGGTAACGAGCGCGATACGCCCTTCGAGTGAGAACAGGTTCCTGAGCATGGTGCCTCCCTTTATCGTTGTCGATTGCGCTTGTGAGCGGGGGGCGCCAGCCCTGTCAAGTGAGACGCAGTCGCACGGATTGGCCGTGATCGAGGTGGAGAGCGACGTCGCGGAGCCCCGGGGCTCACGCCGCATCGATGCGACGGAAGCCATTCCACATTGCGGTGGCGGCGCCCGAAGTCAGCACCGGCAGCACGCGGGCATCCTGATAGTGGCCGTTCAACGAGACGCGCGACAATGCGGTCAGGTGATCGGCGCTTTCGGCGAAGATCATGCCCGGGCGGGTCGTCACGGCGGTCTTGTAGCCGCTCGCGGCGGCCAGCACGAATTCGCGCTGCGAGGCGGCGGCGCGGTCGCCATAGGGGTAGGCCATGTGCAGCACCGGGCGCTGCAACTCGTTCTCGATCCGCGCGCGGCTTTCGGCGATCTCGATGCGCGCCGTCTCTTCGGTCTGCTTGGCGAGATTGCAATGGCTGATCGAGTGCGCGCCGATCGAGACCAGCGGCTCGGCTGACAGCTCCCGCAACTCATCCCACGACATGCACAGCTCGCGGCAGATCGACGCCTCGTCGATGCCGTGTCGGGCGCACAGCGCGGTGATCTCGCGCCGGATGTCGTGCTCGCCGGGCAGCGTGCGCAGCCAGTCGTGCAGGCGCTGAAACGCTACGCATTTGGCGGTCGGCGTCGAGGCATCGAGCCGCAGCGCGAGTCCGCCGATTTCGATATCGATCTGCTGCGCCCTGGCGACCAGGCGCTCGAGCGCGACCCACCACAGCCGCCCGTCGCCGGACGCGAAATCGCTGGTCACATAGATCGTGAACGGCGCATCGAACTCGCGCATGACCGGCAGGGCGAAATCGCGATTGTCGCGATAGCCGTCGTCGAAGGTGAAGCAGGCGAAGCGGCGCGAGAAGTCCTTTGCCACCAGTCGGCTGTGCAGCTCGTCGAGGGTGATGATCTCGATGTCATGGCCGCGCAGATGCGACAGCATTTCACGCAGGAAGTCGGGCGTGACTTCGAGATGGCAATTGGGCTGGAAATCGGCGTCGCGGTGCGGCCGCACGTGGTGCAGCGTATAGATCGCACCCACGCCCGAGAAAATTGGTCGCAGCCAGACATGTGCGCCGCTCAGATACAGCGCTTCCAGGCCGGCACGGATAAAGGTTTTGCGAAATCGCCTCATCTGAAATATGCGGCCCGGTGGGTTGTCGGGACAAGGTTACCGACGAATGATTGAAGAAAACCTTAGCCCGGACGTCGCATCGTACCGTGCGACGCGCTTCATTTCCGGTTTGACAGGCATGCAAGGGTTTGTTTTCTCTCTGCTTCCTCGATGCGACGGATGACGAATGCGCGGACTTTTCAGGTGGAGCGGCAAATGGTGGCCCGGCGTCATCCCGTTGATCGTGCTTTGGGGCTTTGCAGCCTGGACCAGCACCGTTCCGCTCGAAAATGATCTCGCCGGCCGCAGTTCGGCTGCCCTCAAGGGCGCCGTCCTCGACCGCACCAACGTCACCGTTGACGGCCGCGACGTCTCTCTGCGCGCCGATGCTTTTTCCGAGGCCGGACGCCGTGACGCCGTCGCCGCCGTCGACTCGGTCGCCGGCGTGCGTCTGGTCAACGATCAGACCCGGCTGGTGCCGGAAGCCAAACCGTTCGTGTGGTCGGCCGAGCGCGACGTCGTCCGGGTGACGCTCGGCGGCAATGCGCCGCTGCCCGCGCTCAAGGGCCGGCTGGCCGAGGCGACGCGCGCGGCGCTGCCCGGCGTCGAGGTGGCGGACCAGATGGGCCTGGCGCGCGGCGCGCCGGCGCGCTTCGAGGATGCGGCGCTGCTGCTGATCGGGCAGATCGGCAAGCTCAAGGACGGCAAGTTCACGATCTCCGACGGCGACGTCGCGCTGACCGGCATGGCGCGCGAGCTGGGTGGCCGCGAAGCCCTCGCCGCGGCACTCGCCAAGCTGCCCGACGGCTTCAAGGTTGCCAGCAACGAGGTCAAGGCGCCGCCCTACATCTTCCAGGCCTACAAGGATCCCGTGGCGGTCACCGTGACCCTGTCCGGCAATGTCCCCGACGAGAACATCCATGCCGTGGTCGTCGGCTCCTCATCGCGCAAATTCTTCAACGAGAAGGTCGTCGACAACCTCAAGAACAGTATCGGCGCGCCGACGAATTTCGTGAACGCGGTGGTGCCGGCGCTGGGCGCGTTGTCGCGGCTGTCGACCGGCACGCTGGTGGTGTCCGACCGTGACATCAAGATTTCCGGCGATGCCCTCTACGACGCCGCCGCCGCCCAGATCCGGACCGGGCTCGCCAAGGATGTCCCGCAGGGCTGGCAGGTGAAGGTCGATATCACCGTGAAGCCGGCGGCCGCCCCGGTCGATCCCACGGTGTGCCAGCAGCTGTTCTCGGACCTGCTCGGCAAGGCGAAGATCCGCTTCGAGACCGACCGCAGCGACCTCGACCGGGATTCTACCGGTCTGCTCGATCGCCTGGTCGAGATCGCCTTCCGCTGCCCCACCGCCAATGTCGAGATCATCGGCCACACCGATGCCGAGGGCGACGCGGCGGCCAATCAGGTGCTGTCTCAGAAGCGCGCCCAGGCCGTGGTCGACTATCTGGTCAAGGCCGGACTGCCGGCCGATCGCTTCAGCGCGATCGGTTATGGCAGCACCCAGCCGATCGCGTCCAACGACACCGGCGAGGGCCGGGCGCAGAACCGGCGCATTGAATTCGTGGTGAGGTGACATGGCCTATCTCGTCGCATTTCACTGGGGCTGGTTGGCCGGCGCGTTCGCCATCGGGCTCGCCATGGGCTGGGTCGCCGTGGTGCATCGGGCGCCGGGCGTGTCACGGCTGCTGACCTGGCTGCTGGCGGCGCTGGCGGTGATCCTGGTGGCGGCCGCCATCGCCTGTCTGGTCCCTGGCCGTGCCGGCTATTGGCTGGAGCTGCTGCTGCTGCTGTTCGTGCCCTACCTCGCCGGCTGCGCGCTGGGCACCTGGCTGCGGGCGCTGGTGGTGACGCGGAGCATGCGGCAGCGATCGGCGGTGTGACCCCGGCCGGGGCTGCTGCGACCTCGTCGCAATCCGGAACATGTGTTCGCGTTCCACCACAGCCCGCACGCGCGAACCTTGGACGCGCTTGCCGCGGCCGCGAGACACGAAGGTTTGACGACGCCCGAGCCTGTCAAAGCGACTTCCGACCATTATCGTCTAGCGATGCGCCACGCCCGTCCCGGTCGACCCCCTGCAATCCCGGAGGTCGCAGCTCCTCACCGAAGTTTAACCCGGGGAGGCGCAGGCTGAATCGGCCACCAGTCTGCCCCATGTGCGGCAAAACGGTGCATCGCATTTCCGCGAAGCCTGCTAAGTATATCCATGCGTACGCTTTTGTTCACACGCCCCGTGTTCCCCAATGCGTCGAAACGCGCTACGAGGGCGTTGTATGCGCACATGACGGGGCGCCCTCCAGGGCGCCCAGTCCCCGGCCGTCGTGATCGGATCACGGTGAGAGGTGTAGATGCTTGAAGCCATACGCAGAGCGGTCACGTTCCTGCGCGAGAAGCAAGTGCTGCACAAGCTTGGCGTGCTGATCAGCATCGCGGTGATCGCGATTGCCTGTTACGTCCTCTACCACATGCTGCGCGGCATCGACACCTACGAGGTGCTCGAGGCCATCAAGAGCACGGAGCCGCACCAGATCGCGCTCGCGGCGCTGTTCGTCGCGGCAGGTTATTTCACGCTGACGTTCTACGATCTGTTCGCGGTGCGCGCGATCGGGCAGGACCACGTGCCCTACCGCATCAACGCCCTGGCGGCCTTCACCAGCTACTCGATCGGCCACAATGTCGGCGCCAGCGTCTTCACCGGCGGCGCGGTGCGCTACCGCATCTATTCGGCCTATGGGCTGAGCGCGATCGACGTCGCCAAGATCTGCTTTCTCGCCGGCCTGACGTTCTGGCTCGGCAACGCCGCCGTGCTCGGGCTCGGCATCAGCTATCATCCGGAGGCGGCGGCCGCGATCGACCAGCTGCCGCCCTCGGTCAACCGCATGGCCGCGATCGCGATCCTCGTCGGGCTGATGGGCTATGTCGCCTGGGTCTGGACCAGGCCGCGCGTGGTCGGCCGCGGGCCCTGGACCGTGGTGCTGCCGGGCGGCCCGCTGACCCTGCTGCAGATCGCGATCGGCATCGTCGATCTCGGCTTCTGCGCGCTCGCGATGTACGTGCTGGTGCCGGACGAGCCCAATCTCGGCTTCGTCGTTGTCGCCGTCATCTTCGTCTCGGCCACCTTGCTCGGCTTCGCCAGCCATTCCCCCGGCGGGCTCGGCGTGTTCGATGCCGCGATGCTGGTGGGGCTCTGGCAGATGGACCGCGAGGAGCTGCTGGCCGGAATGCTGCTGTTCCGGATGCTGTATTATTTGGCGCCCTTCCTCATTTCTGTAATCTTGCTGACGTTTCGCGAGGTTATCCTCAGCGCCAGATCGAAGCGGCTGCGCCAGGCCGCGCTCAGTCTCGATCCGAGCCCCCCGCCTGAAGCGGCTTATGTGAGGAAACGCAGCGATTCCGGCGCCTGACGCGACAATGTGAGAAGAGTAGGACTCGATGGCCCTCGACGCTCCCTCCCACTCTCCTCCGACGATCTTCACCCCCTGGCCGGACCGGCTGCGCCACTCGGCAATCATCCTGCTGGCGGCCGGGCTGGCGCTGGCTGGGCTGGTGCTGCTCGACGAATTGCTGCCGTTCCGGGCGCTGGCGGTATTCTTATGCATCGCCGGGGCGGCTCTGGTGCCGTGGCGGCTGCACGGCGCCGTTGCCAAGCGCGAGGAGGAGCGCCACGCCAACCCGGTCGAGGCGCCCGCGGTCAGTGCCGTGGTCGACGGCATCCCCGATCCCGCCGTGCTGCTCGATCGCGCCGGCCGCGTCATCCACCTCAATGCGGCCGCGGCGCAGCTCGCGCCGGCGCTGCGCAAGGGCGAGCTCGCGCAATTTGCCCTGCGCTCGCCCGAGATCATCAATGCGCTGCGCGAGGCGATCGCCAGCACCGAGACGCGGCGCGCCACCTATCACGACCACGTGCCGGTGGATCGCTGGATGGAGCTGATCATCACGCCGGTCCCGGTTCCCACCGCCTTTGGCGGTGCCGACAAGTGCATGCTGATGACGTTCCACGATCTGACGCCGCTGCGCCGGGTCGAGGAGATGCGCGCCGATTTCGTCGCCAATGCCAGCCACGAGCTGCGCACGCCGCTCGCGGCGCTCTCCGGCTTCATCGATACGCTGCAGGGTCCCGCCAAGGACGATCCCAAGGCGCGCGAGCGTTTCCTCGGCATCATGCACATCCAGGCGACGCGCATGGCGCGGCTGATCGACGATCTGCTGTCGCTGTCGCGGGTCGAGCTGTCGGCGCATGTCCAGCCCCACACCATGGTCGATGTCACCGCCATCATCCGCCAGGTCACAGATGGGCTAGAGTCGCTGGCCAGGGAGCGCCAGGTGGTGATCGAAACCAGCCTGCCGGAGGCGCCGGTGACCATCGCGGGCGACCGCGAGGAGCTGCTGCGCGTGTTCGAGAACCTGATCGAGAATGCGCTGAAATACGGCGCCTCGGGCGGCCGCGTGATCGTGTCGCTGGAGCAGGCCGTCTCCGCCGACAACGCGCCGGAGATCCGGGTCAAGGTGCGCGATTTCGGTCCGGGCATCGCGCCCGAGCACCTGCCGCGCCTGACCGAGCGCTTCTATCGCGTCGATGTCGGCGACAGCCGCGCGCAAGGCGGCACCGGGCTCGGCCTGTCCCTGGTGAAGCACATCCTCAACCGCCATCGCGGCCGGCTCCTGATCGAGAGCGTGCCGCGCAACGGCGCCGCGTTCACGGCGTGCTTTCCGCAGTCGAAACCGGGGCGGGGGACGTAACCGGCGGAGCCATCGGCTGCCCGGCACGAGGCCGGGCTCATTGCCGTCACGGGTTGTTAGTTGAAGCCCGGGCCGGTTGACGCTCGAAAGCTAGGCGATGCGGACCGTCCTCATCGCCCATCGCCGCCCGGCGCTCAGCGCGGGCTCGACTTCGCCGGCTGACGGCGGCGGTCGGCCGCGGGCTGATAGGCGACGCGCGAATGCTGCGCGCAATAGGGCAGGCCCGAGAGTGCCTTGCCGCCGCAGAAGAAGAAATCCGGGCTCGAGGGATCGCCGACCGGCCAATGGCAGGTCGCCTCGTTGAGCTCCAGCAGCGACAGCCGCTGGTTCATCGGCACGACGTTGTCGAATGCAACCGGATCGGGCTCCGCCTCGACCTCGAAAACCTGTGCGAGCGCGGTGTTGCCGCGCGCGACCGGACGGGTCACCCGCATCATCGGTTGGGCCGGACGGGCCGCCTTGCGCTGGCGCGGTGCCGCGGTGGCCGGGCTCTTGGCGCGGCCGGACAGGCCCAGCCGGTGCACCTTGCCGATCACGGCGTTGCGGGTCACGTTTCCGAGTTCCGCGGCGATCTGGCTGGCCGATAGTCCGGCCTCCCAGAGTTTTTTCAGCTGCTCGACGCGATCGTCGGACCAGGTCAATACCGTCATCGAACCTTTCCCTTCGCGTTGCGCCGGCCAATTCTGGGACGGCGCTGCGATATCTGTCTCAAGAAATTCCCTGACGGCAGAATCCCTTATCCCTCGCCGGGCGCGCACGAAGCACCCGGACGTTACGCGAACAAAGAAACTCCTAGAGGGATCAGTACTGCCGCACGAGATGTCGTACTCGACGTTGAAAACGCTACAATATGGCGTGACTCTCGCGCAAGAGTCGGTGGCCACAGTCCACACATTCCGTGGTTCCATTTGGCGCGTCTCGAGACGTGTCATGCGCCCGCAATCTCACGGGCCTGTGCCTGCGCCGATCAGCTGGCGCGTAGTTGACTCCAAGCGCTGCCCGCATACAATAGGTGCACGTGCCGCCTTGAAAAGGCGGCACATTTTGTTTTCCAGGGTGGGGTCCCTGATGCGCGATGACGCCGCATGGCGCGTGTCTCGGCCAGCCCGTCAGCTCATGTGATCCGCCATGACAAGTGTTGCTGCTACGCATCTCCTCCCCGTATTCGCCCGGGTCGATCTTTCTTTCGAGCGCGGCGAAGGCGCGTGGCTGATCGCAACCAATGGCGATCGCTATCTCGACTTCACCTCCGGCGTCGCCGTCAATTCGCTCGGCCATGCCCATCCGCATCTGGTTCAGGCGCTGCAGGAGCAGGCGACCAAGCTCTGGCACATGTCGAACCTGTTCAAGAGCCCGGATGGCGAACGGCTCGCAACGCGGCTCTGCGAGCAGAGCTTCGCCGACTACGTCTTCTTCGCCAATTCCGGCGCCGAGGCGATGGAAGGCGCGATCAAGATCACGCGCAAATATCACGCCGCCAAAGGCCATCCCGAACGCTACCGTATCATTACCTTTGAAGGCGCGTTCCACGGCCGCACGCTGGCGACGCTCGCCGCGACAGGTTCCGCCAAGTATCTCGATGGCTTCGGTCCGCCGATGGACGGCTTCGACCAGGTTCCGTTCGGCGACATCGAAGCGGTGAAGAAGGCAATCGGTCCGCACACCGCCGGCATCCTGGTCGAGCCGGTGCAGGGCGAGGGCGGGGTGCGTACCGCGCCGCTGCCGTTCTACAAGGCGCTGCGCCAGCTCTGCGACGACAACGGACTCTTGCTCGTCATCGACGAGGTCCAGACCGGCATGGGCCGCACCGGCGATCTGTTCGCGCATCGCTGGCTCGGTGTGACGCCGGACGTGATGTCGCTGGCCAAGGCGCTCGGCGGCGGCTTTCCCATCGGCGCCGTGCTCGCGACGGCCGAGGCGGCGTCCGGCATGACGCCGGGCACGCACGGCTCGACCTTCGGCGGCAATCCGCTGGCGGTGGCCGCGGCCAATGCCGTGCTCGACGTGATGCTGGCGCCGGGCTTCTTCGATCACGTCCGCAAGATGTCGCTGCTGCTCAAGCAGAAGCTCGCGTCCGTCGTCGATCGTCATCCCGACATCATCTCCGAGATCCGCGGCGAGGGGCTGCTGGTCGGCATCAAGGCCGTGGTGCCGTCGGGCGATCTGGTCGCGGCGCTGCGTGACCAGAAGCTGCTGACGGTCGGCGCCGGCGACAACGTCGTGCGCTTCCTGCCGCCGCTGATCGTCAATGAATCCGAAATCGAACAATCGGTCGAGATGCTCGATCGCGCCTGTACGGCGCTGTCGGGCGGCCATGGGAAGCAGGCGGTCGCATCATGAGCAGGACCATGGGCAATACGCCGCGTCATTTCCTCGATCTCACCGAGATGCCGGTCGAGGAGCTGCGCAACGTGCTGGCGCTGTCCAGCGCGATGAAGAAGAACTTGAAGGCGCGCGAGCCAGCGAAGAAGCCGCTCGACGGCAAGGTGCTGGCGATGATCTTCGACAAGCCGTCGACGCGCACCCGCGTGTCGTTCGACGTCGGCATGCGCCAGCTCGGCGGCGAGGCGATCATGCTGACCGGCACCGAGATGCAGCTCGGCCGCGGCGAGACCATCGCCGACACCGCGCGCGTGCTGTCGCGCTATGTCGACGCCATCATGATCCGCATCCTCAGCCACGAGGCGCTGCTCGAGCTCGCCGCGCACGCCACCGTGCCCGTGATCAACGGCCTGACACGGCGCTCGCATCCCTGCCAGGTGATGGCCGACGTGATGACGTTCGAGGAGCATCGCGGCTCGATCGAGGGCCGCACCGTGGCCTGGACCGGCGACGACAACAACGTGCTGGCCTCCTGGGCGCATGCCGCCGAGCGCTTCAAGTTCCGCCTCAACGTCGCCACCCCGCCGCAGCTGTCGCCCGGCAAGCCGATGAAGGATTTCATCCGCGCCACCAGGGCCGACATCAAGCTCGGTCATGATCCGGAGGAGGCGGTGACCGGCGCCGACTGCGTCGTCACCGACACCTGGGTGTCGATGGGCGACAAGGACGGCGAGCATCGCCACAATCTGCTCAAGCCCTATCAGGTCAACGCCCAGCTGATGGCGCGCGCCAAGCCCGAGGCGCTGTTCATGCACTGCCTGCCGGCCCATCGTGGCGAGGAGGTCACCGACGAGGTGATCGACGGCCCGCAATCGGTGGTCTTCGACGAAGCCGAGAACCGCCTGCACGCCCAGAAGGGCATCCTGGCGTGGTGCTTCGGCGAGCGGGCGTAGGGTCTGATAGCGCCACACCACCGGTGTCGTCCCGGACAACCGAGCGCAGCGAGGGCAGATCCGGGATCCATACCGCTTGATCGTAGTGATTTGCACCGGTGGTCGTTGCTCTGCGTAGTTGGCGTCTTCGCCGTTCGCAGGTCAGGGCTTTGCGTCAGTCGACGGTCGGGCGAGCCAGTGGGCTTGCCGACATTCCACCGTCGTCCCGGCTTTGAGCCGGGACCTATACACCGCCGTCCCATGAGACGATCCACTCCTACCGCCGTCCCTCGATAGCATCCGCGGTATGGGTCCCGGCGTTCGCGGGGACGACAGCCGGAGAATGCCCTTCCATTCGTGCCAATAAACCCCAAATAGGCGCCATGACAGGTTCTTCCCCCGACACCAACATCAATCTCGACACCAGCCGCATGCCCTCGGCCGTGCCGGTCGATGACGCCGTGCTGCCGTTCGAGGTTGCCGCGCTCGACCTGCGCGGCCGGCTCACCCGCATGGGGCCGGCGCTCGACGACATTCTCACCAAGCACGCCTATCCCGCTCCCGTGGGCAAGCTGCTCGGCGAAGCCATCGTGCTGACGACCTTGCTAGGCACGTCCCTGAAATTCGACGGCCGCTTCATCCTGCAGACCCAGACCGACGGCCCGGTGTCGTTCCTGGTGGTCGACTTCCAGGCGCCCGACCGTCTCCGCGCCTATGCGCGCTACGACGAGGCGAGGCTGGCGGAGGCCAAAGATTCCGGCGGCCTGCTCGGCAAGGGCCATCTGGCGATGACCATCGACCAGGGCGCGGACATGAGCCGCTATCAGGGTCTCGTCGCGCTCACCGGCGGCAGCCTGGAGGAGGCCGCGCACGAATACTTCCTGCGCTCGGAGCAGATCCCGACCCGCGTGCGCCTCGCCGTCGGCGAGGAGTGGAGCGGCGGCAAGCACCGCTGGCGCGCCGGTGGTCTGCTGACGCAGTTTCTGCCGAAGGCGCCCGAGCGCCTGCGTCAGGCCGACCTGCATCCGGGCGATGCGCCCGAGGGCACCGAGCTGCATGCGGTCGAGGAGGACGAGGCCTGGGTCGAGGGGCAGTCGCTGGTCGCGACCGTCGAGGACGTCGAGCTGATCGATCCGGCGCTCTCAGGCGAGCGGTTGCTGTACCGCCTGTTCCACGAACGCGGCGTCCGCGTGTTCGATCTGGTACCGCTGCAGGCACGCTGCTCCTGCTCGCGCGACGCGGTCGCCAACATGCTGAAGAGCTTCTCGGCCCAGGACCGCGCCGACATGGTGAAGGACGACAAGGTCGTCGTCACCTGCGAGTTCTGCTCCTCGGTCTATCAGTTCACCCCACACGAAGCCGGCGTGACGGAGAACTAGGCCGTCGATTCACGATGTGTCGGCGCGGCCGGAGTGATCGGCCGGCCGGCGATGCGCCAGCAAGCGGTGCCGCAAGGCCCGATGCGCCTCAGGTGCCTTCCGCTGACGCGAGCTGTCGATGCGATAAGATGGAATCGCATCACCCACCCGTTTTCACGAACCTCGCGACGAGCGCATCCAGCAGTATGTCACTCGACCGCTTGATCTCGGCGGCCGGTACGTCCTGCAAGAACAGACTCTGAATGCCGTTCGAGGCTGCCCAGATGGTTCGTGCCGCCGTATCCACGTCAGTCGTCAAACGCCCTCGGGCTTCAAGCCGCTCGACCACCGCCCGCATGAGTCCGAAAGCCTCTTTGGACGCGCCTGGGTCCGAGCGGGTGTAGTCGATCATCATGCGGAACAGTTTTGGCCGTTCGAGTGCGAAGGCGATCCAGCCGTTCCAGCCCCGCTTCAGATCGGCCAGGGCGTCGGCGGTCTGACGGTTGGTCCGCTTCTGTGCCATGAACGTTTCGACCCCCCGCATGACCACGGCACGTAGCAATCCGCGCTTGTCGCCGAAGTGGTGATAGAGCGTTGGCGCGGTGACGCTCGCCGCTTGGCACACGGCCCGCGTCGTCACGGCTTCGGGTCCCTGTTGTTCCAGGATTTCGGAGGCAGCTGACAGAATTTGATCTTCGGTCGACATCGACATTCTCAGAAGGGGCTTGCATGAGACTATAGCGATGCTATATGCGGTATATAGCAACGCTATAGAGGTAGCATGAAAAACGTCTTTGTCACAGGCGGCTCTGGCTTCGTCGGCAAGCGCCTCATTGCGCGGTTGCGGGATATGAATGCACATGTGGTCGCGCTGGTTCGTACGGACAAGGCGGCGGCCGTCGAGGCTCTGGGCGTTTCGGCCTGTCGGGGCGATCTTCAGGACGAGACCGCGCTGACAAAGAGCATGCAGGGATGCGACACGGTCTTTCACATAGCCGGGCACTTGAGCGAGTGGGATCCTCATGCGTTGTTTCGCGAGGTCAACGTCGCCGGCACGCGCACGATGCTGGCCGCCGCCAAGGCGGCTCGCGCATCGACCTTCATCGCCGCGGGAGCTGCCGCGGTGGTGATGGGACGTCCGAAGCCGATGAGGGACGTCACGGAGGATGCGACGCTGCAAGGGCCGTCCTGGGCACCCTACATCGCGACCAAGGCGGAAGCCGACGAGATGGTGCGTCAGGCAAACACGGCGGCGTTTCGCACTATCGTGGTCCGGCCGCCGCTGATCTGGGGCGAAGGGATGCCGATGCTCGATGCCATGGTCGAGACCGCGAAGGCGGGTCATTTCGCGCTGCCCGACGGCGGCGGTCAGGTCATGTCCACCAGCCACGTGGATAATGTCGTCGCATGCCTGCTGTTGGCAGCCGAAAAAGGCCGGGGCGGGCAGGCCTACCATGTGTCCGACGGGCAGGCCGGCACGCTCCAGCAGGTCATCGCCGATCTGCTCGGCACGCGGGGCGTTCCACCGGTCCAAAGGTCCGCACCGTTCGGCATCGCCTGGCGTATGGCGGCCGTCATGGAGACCGTCTGGCGCCTGTTTCGTCTGCGCTCCAAGCCGCCGATCACGCGCCAGACACTGCGCCTGATCGGCCAGGATTTCACGCTCGATATCAGCAAGGCGCGAAACGACCTCGGTTACACCCCGGTCGTGACCTGGGCCGAAGGCATCGCACGCATGCGAGGATGATCGAGGGGCGTTGCGCTGGATGCGGCACCGTAGCCGCGATGGCGTCGCCGAGCGTATTGGACGACTCGATCGAGCGGATCGCAGAAAGTTCTGCGCTACGATGCGGCGCGACTTGTCGTTCGCCAGTGCGTAAGGTGGGCAAGGCGATGCCGTGCGCCCGCCGGACGCAGGTGATCGCGTGCCCACGAATCGCGAGCAGTGGTCGCGGGCGGTGGGCACGGCGCCGTGCACCTGTGCCTCTATCGTCGATCTTACGAGAGCCTTTGCCCGCCCTACGGTTCGGTGCTTCGTCGCTATGAGTTCATCTTGGATCGCGCCGGCCGCTTTGCCCGTCGCGCTACTCTGTCGCAGCAACAAACAGCTTGTGCCGTCGGGCAAATCACTGGCACATTTCCGCGCGTCCTGTTGCCGCATGAGGGGCGTTTCGCGACCGTCACGGACCGTTGGCAGTGGGATGCGATGGGCGTGCGTCGTTGCAGCGTGGATCAGTCTGCGCGGACGAACGGCGATGCACGTACGGTCAAGTCGCGCGGTCCTGATATCCCGACGCTGATATCAACTCACGTTGAGGCTTCGCTTCGCGTGGGGATGGTGGCCAACAAGCCCGGCGCACCAGGGAGAACGCGAAGCAGCCGTTAAAGCCGTTGCGCAGGGAGGGCCGGGTCTGTCCGGCTGAACCTGTGGTACCTGCCGCCTGCATTTTTTCGCAGGCGGGCCACGGGCCTCAGCCGAGGCCCGGCCTTCCCTGCGCCCTCTATTTGCAGAGGGCGGACGAATGGACAAAGCTCGGGCGCGGAGTGCGTCGCGAGAACGCGATGGGATGACTGCGAGTGAGAGGCTGTAGCGTCGCGCCTCGTTCCGCCGTCCTGCCCCGCGCAAGCGGGGCATCCAGTACGCCGAGGCCACTCGGTCGATCACTGCTGTCTCGGAATACTGGATCGCCCGGTCAAGCCGGGCGATGACACCGGAGGATCTGGCGAAATGGCCCACTTGGCTGATCGAACGAGACGCCGCCGCTGCTAGTTCAACACCCGCTTGCCCTCGGGGCTGTCCAGCGAGAACGCGGGCACCGCAATGTCGAACTGCTCGCCGCTGTCGCTCTCCATCTGGTAGGAGCCGGACATGAAGCCGGAGGCGGTGGTGAGCGGGACGCCGGAGGTGTATTCGAAGCGCTCGCCGGGGGCGAGCACCGGCTGCTCGCCGACCACGCCTTCGCCGCGGACCTCCTGCTGCCGGCCGACGCCGTCGGTGATGATCCAATGCCGGCTGCGCAGCCGCACGGTCTCCTCGCCGGTGTTGGTGATGACGACGGTATACGACCAGAACCAGCGGCCATCCGCGACCGACGATTTCTCGGGCAGGAAGTTCGGTTCGACGGTCACTTCGATGTGGCGAGTCACGGCGCGGTACATGGGTGCATTGTAGCGGAAACTTGTCTGCGAACCAATCGTGACGCCATCGTGCTTTCAACACAGTTCCGGATTATGGCACCAGAATCGCGGACTCCGCTCTCCGCATGCATGATCCCGCTTGGCTGCGCCGGACGGGGCCGCACGGGCGCCGACGCATGCAAGTGGTGAATGACGAGAGTTGTGCGTTACGCAATTGCCACCGGCCCTTGGACCGCTTCCCGGGGCGGCGGCGTGTTGGGACCGGCGTCGAAAAACTGGGCACCGCCCAGCTGATAAGTCCTTCATCGCTTGCGCAGAAATTGCGCAGCCCTACATTCCCTCTGCCGGGCCCCTCGGGCTGGCAGCCTTGACGTGGTGCCTGATGACGTCGATTGCCGATCGCCTTGCCGGACCGTCCGTTCCCGGAGCCGCTGCCGCGCCTGCGCAGGCCGCGGAGACTCCCGCGGCTGCGAGCACGGCTGCGCCGGCCACCACGGCTGCGCCGGCGATCACCTTTCCCGCCGTCGGCGAGCGCGAGCTGCGGCTCGATCTGTTCCGCGGGCTGGCTTTGTGGCTGATCTTCATCGATCATTTGCCGCCGAACCTGCTGACCTGGTTCACGATCCGGAATTACGGATTTTCCGACGCGACCGAAATCTTCATCTTCATCTCCGGCTACACCGCGGCGTTCGTCTATGGGCGGGCGATGCAGGACGCCGGCTTCATCGTCGCGACCGCGCGCATCCTGCGCCGGGTCTGGCAGATCTACGTCGCGCACGTCTTCCTGTTCACGATCTTCCTCGCCGAAATCTCCTACGTGGCGACCAGCTTCGAGAACCCGCTCTACACCGAAGAGATGGGGATCATGGACTTCCTGAAGCAGCCGGACGTGACCATCGTCCAGGCGCTGATCCTGCGCTTTCGGCCGGTCAACATGGACGTGCTGCCGCTCTACATCGTGCTGATGCTGTTCCTGCCGCTGATCCTGTGGCTGATGCGCTGGCGCCCCGACGTGACGCTCGCGCTGTCCGTCGTGCTCTATGCGGTCACCTGGGAATTCGATCTCTATCTGACGGCGTATCCGAACGGCTTCTGGGCGTTCAATCCGTTTGCCTGGCAGCTGTTGTTCGTATTCGGCGCCTGGTGTGCGCTCGGCGGCGCCAGGCGCATGTCGCGCATCCTCAATTCACCGATCACGCTCGGCATCTGCGTCGTCTATCTGGTCGCGGCGTTCTGCGTGACCCTGACCTGGTACATTCCGCAGCTCGGTCACCTGATGCCGCGGCGAATCGAGCAATGGATGTATCCGATCGACAAGACCGACCTTGACGTGTTGCGCTTCGCGCATTTTCTCGCACTCGCAGCACTCACCGTGCACTATCTGCCCAAGGATTGGCCGCTGCTGAAGTCGCGCTGGCTGCGTCCGCTGATTGTTTGCGGGCAACACTCGCTGGAGATCTTCTGTCTCGGCGTGTTTCTGGCGTTTGCGGGCCACTTCGTCCTTGCCGAAGTGTCCGGGGGCGCCATGATGCACGCGATGATCAGCCTTTGCGGCATCCTCGCCATGTGGGGAGTTGCCTCGCTGATTTCGTGGTACAAGCGTGAGGCCGACAAGGGTGCAGCGCGAAAGACGGTGCGCACCAACGCCGATATGGCGGGAGGGGGCTGATGAAGTCCGTCTCGTGGTTAAGGTTTGGTATCGTGGCGCTGGCGGTCTCGCTGGCAGCGTCCGCGCGCGCCGAAGATGCGCCGCCGAGCTGCGAGGTGCCGGCCTACCTGCTGACCACCGAGAGCCCGCTCCCAAGGGTTGCAGAGGCCGTCAAGAGCGGCCGTACGCTCGACATTCTGGTCGTCGGAAGCCGCTCCTCGGCGATCGTCAGTGCGTCCGATGCCAATGCCTACCCCGCCCGGTTGCAGGCAGCGCTGAAGGACAAGCTGCCTGCGGTCACCGTCAACCTCAGCGTCGAGCTGCAGCCGAAGAAGACGGCAGAGGAAATCGCCGGCAATCTCGTTAAACTGGTGGAAGGAAAACGGCCTAATTTGGTCATCTGGCAAACCGGCACGGTCGACGCCATGCGGTCCATCGATCCTGATGAGTTCCGTCAGGCGGTGAACGACGGTGTCGCCACGCTGCAGAACGCGGGGGCTGACGTCATCTTGATGAACCTGCAATACAGCCCGCGGACGGAGACCTTGATTTCCGTGCCGCCCTATATCGACAACATGCGGGTTGTGGCGCAGCAGCGCGACATTCCGCTGTTCGATCGCTTTGCCATCATGCGGCAATGGAACGAGCAGGGCGATTTCGACCTGTTCAATCCGACGCATGGGATCGAGCTGGCCAAGCAGGTTCATGACTGTCTCGGCCGGGCGCTGTCGAAGTTCATCATCGACGCAGCGCATGTCGGGCCGGCTCAGCAGAACTAGGATTTGTTGTGTTCATGACGTTCAAGTGTCGTCGCGTATCTGGGACATGGGAGAGGCTCTCGGCAGTTGCTGCAATGGCGCTCGCTCTCTCGGTGAGCCCGTACATCGTCCATGCAGAGAGCGCGATGGAGGCGGTCGCCTCCCCTCATGCCGACGCTTCGCCGATCAGTGAGCTCCGGCCGACCATCGGCCACATCGCGGTGGCCCAGGCAGGCAATCAGCAGGGGGCCGGACAGGTCGCAGCCGTGCGTTCGACGCCGACGACCACTCAGCCTTCGGCGGCGATGACGCAGGCGACGCCGACGCCTGCCGCGACCAATGCGCCGCCTGCGGCCGCGCAGTCCATCGCCGCCGCGCCTCCGCAGTCGCGGAGCATCACCGAGCGCGCGATCGACAAGGTCAAGCAGGTCGCCAAGTCCGCGTCCGACATCTTCAACCGGGTGCCGTGCCTGCCGCCGAAGGGCGTCGCGAAGAAGAACTTCATCTCGCTGCCGCATGTCGCCAACAAGCTCGCTTCCGGCCTGCCGGTCGTCATCGTCGCGTTCGGCTCGTCATCGACGCAGGGCTATGGCTCGAGCGGACCGGACTACACCTACCCGAACCGGCTCGCCGCGCAGCTGCGCCGGCAATATCCGATGGCCGACATCAGCGTCATCAATGCCGGCGTCGGCGGCGAGGACGCGCCCGAGATGATGAAGCGGCTGGAGACCGCGGTGATCGACCGTCACCCGGATCTTGTGATCTGGCAGGTCGGCACCAATGCCGTGCTGCGCGATCTCGATCCCGCCGAGACCGCCAAGCTGGTCGACGACGGCGTCGCCAAGATCCAGGCGGCGGCCTCCGACGTCGTGCTGGTCGACCTGCAATATTCGCCGCGCGTCAATGAGCGGTCGGAGAACGCCAGCCGCATGAACAAGCTGCTCGGCCACATCGCCGAGCTGCATCACGCCGGCATCTTCCCGCGCTTCGAGGTGATGCGCGACTGGCACGAACGGCAGGCGATCCCGATAAACGAGTTCGTCATCGCCGACGGCCTGCACATGAGCGATTGGGGCTACGCCTGCTTCGCCCAGCTGCTGGGCGACGACATCATCCGGTCGGTCGGCCAGGTCAAGCTCGGCATCAACGGACCGGCCGACGTGCTGACCTATCGGCCGATGTGACGAGGGCGAATGGCGAGGTGGGAATAGCGAATAGGGATGGGATCTCCTACTCGCTACTCGCTACTCGCTATTCGCCATCCGCTACGCCGCCGCCAGGGCGGCGTCGAGATCCGCGATCAGATCATCTGGATGCTCCAGGCCCGCCGAGAAGCGGATGAAGCCTTCGCTGATGCCGAGTTCGGCGCGGGCCTCCGGCGACAGCCGCTGATGCGTCGTCGTCGCGGGATGCGTGACCAGCGTCTTGGCGTCGCCGAGATTGTTGGAGATGCGCGCGAGCCTCAAACCGTTGAGCGTGCGGAACGCGCCGGCCTTGCCGCCCTTGACCTCGAAGCCGACCAGCGTCGAGCCGGCACGCATCTGCTTGCGCACGGTCGCCGCCTGCGGATGGTCCTCGCGGCCGGGATAGATCAGCCGCGAGACCTTCGGATGCGCGGCGAGGAAGTCCGCGACCTTGCCCGCCGTCTCGGTCTGCGCGCGCACCCGCACCGCCAGCGTCTCCAGGCCCTTGAGCAGGACCCAGGCGTTGAACGGCGAGATCGACGGGCCCGTCTGGCGCATGAAGTTGTGGATGTGCTCGGCGATGAACGCCTCCGACGACAGGATCACGCCGCCAAGGCAACGGCCCTGGCCGTCGATGTGCTTGGTCGCGGAATACACCACGACGTCAGCGCCGAGCGCGAGCGGACTCTGCCAGATCGGCGTCGCGAACACGTTGTCGACGATCAGCCGCGCGCCATGGGCGTGGGCAATCTCGGCGATCGCGGGAATGTCCAGCACGTCGAGCGTCGGGTTGGTCGGGCTCTCGAGGAAGAACGACTTGGTGTTCGGCCTGACGGCCTTCTGCCACTGGTCGAGATCCAGCCCGTCGATCAGCGTCGACTCGATGCCGTAGCGCGGCAACAGGTCCTCGACCACGTAGCGGCAGGAGCCGAACAGCGCCTTGGCCGCAACGACGTGATCGCCGGCCCGCAAGGGAGCCAGGATCGCGGTGGTGACGGCCGCCATGCCGGTCGCCGCCGAGCGGCAGGCCTCGGCGCCTTCGAGTTCGATCATGCGGCGCTCGAACATCGCCGTGGTCGGGTTGGAGAAGCGCGAATAGATGAAGCCGGGATCCTCGCCCTTGAACCGGGCCTCGCATTCCTCGGCGGTGGCGTAGACGAACCCTTGCGTCAGGTAGAGCGCCTCGGCGGTCTCGCCGAATTCGGAACGCAAGGTGCCGGAATGCACCAGCCGGGTTTCAGGACGGTAGTGGGCGAACGACGCCGGGGCCTTCGCGGGGGACTTCGACATGTGACCTCCATCGTGACCACCGCCTCTGGCGATGGGCACAAAAAAACCGGCCTGGGATTACTCCTCACAGCCGGGATCACATTCGTCCCCGGCCTGTTTAGCGACTTATTTAACGTGGCTGCAAGCCGGCCGGCTCAAATCACCACGGGATAAGTGGTGCTCATAGTCGCAACCGGCCTTTCCGTCAAGCCAGCCATCGGATAACCGGTCAAAAGACCCTATATAGGCTCGCATAGCCGGCATTCCGGCGCCTGCAAAGGATCAGGTCTTGCCGTTTTCGCTTCCCGCCGACGCCCATGGCATCCTGCCCGACCGCATGATCGTGGCGATGGCGGAGGCCGGCCTGATCATTCCTGCATATGATTTCGTCGAGAGCCAGATCCAGCCGGCGAGTCTCGACCTGCGGCTCGGCGACGTCGCCTACCGCGTGCGCGCGAGCTTTCTGCCGGGGCCGGGATCGACGGTCGCCGAGCGTATCGACGAATTGAAGCTGCACGAGATCGCGCTCGCCGACGGCGCGGTGCTGGAGACCAACTGCGTCTACATCGTGCCGCTGCTGGAGAGTCTGGCGCTGCCGAAGGATATCATTGCGGCCGCCAATCCGAAGAGCTCGACCGGTCGGCTCGACGTGTTTACGCGCGTGATCGCTGACGGAACGCGGCGCTTCGACATGATCGGCGCCGGCTATCATGGCCCGCTCTATGCCGAGATCAGCCCGAAGACCTTTCCGGTCCTGTTGCGCGAAGGCTCACGCCTGTCCCAGGTCCGCTTCCGCTATCGTGATGCTGTCCTGTCCGAGGACGAGCTGATCGCGCTCCACGCGGCCGAGCGGCTCGTGGATCGCGACGACGCCGATCTCGCCGGCGGTGTCGCGCTGTCGGTGGATCTGTCCGGCGCCAATGCCAACGGCTATGTCGGCTATCGCGCCAAGCGCCACACCGGCGTGGTCGATGTCGATCGCCGCGCCGGCTATCCGGTCGAGGAGTTCTGGGAGCCCATCAAGGCGCGCCCCGACGGCAGCCTCATTCTCGACCCCGGCGAGTTCTACATCCTGGCCTCCAAGGAGGCCGTGCAGGTGCCGCCGGACTACGCCGCGGAGATGGTGCCGTTCGATCCCCTGGTCGGCGAATTCCGCGTACACTATGCCGGCTTCTTCGATCCCGGCTTCGGCTATGCCGGCGCCGGCGGGCAGGGCTCGCGCGCCGTGCTCGAGGTGCGCTCGCGCGAGGTGCCGTTCATCCTCGAGCATGGCCAGATCGTCGGCCGTCTCGTCTATGAGAAGATGCTGGCCCGGCCGAACGCGATGTATGGCAGCCGCATCGGATCCAACTACCAGGCCCAGGGCCTGAAGCTCTCCAAGCACTTTCGCCTCTAGTCCGCTGCGCGTTGGAAGCGCACCCGCAATGCGCCCGCCGCACGGGGCGCCGCGTGGTGATGTGCTAGGAAGAACGGTCGAACGATGAACGAGGCCGCGACGATGAGCGCGGCCGGCGGGGGAAGCGAGCATGTCCGAGATCGGCTTGGCCGATGGTCCGGTCGATGACGGGCGATCGCTGCCGGATGTCGCGAGGCCGGTGCGCAATGCGCTGGTCGACGGACCGATCCTGCGCACTCTGCTCTCCTTGGCCTGGCCCAACATCATCGCGAACTCGGCCGGTATCTGCGTCGTGATCGCCGAGACCTCCTATATCGGCCGCCTCGGCATCGAGGCGCTGGCGGCGATGGCGCTGGTGTTCCCGCTGGTGGTCCTGACGATGACGATGTCCGGCGGCGCCATGGGCGGCGGTGTGGCTTCCGCCATTGCGCGGGCGCTGGGCGCCGGTGACACCGAGCGCGCCTCGACGCTTGCGTCGCACGCTTTGCTGATCGCGCTGCTGTTCGGCGCGACGTTCATGATCGGTATGCTCGTGTTCGGCCCGCATCTGCTCGAAACGCTCGGCGGCCGCGGCGCAGTATTGAGCCACGCGGTCGACTATGTGCAGATCTTCTTCGGCGGCGCCATCCTGCCCTGGCTGATGAACTCGATGGCCGGCATCCTGCGCGGCACCGGCAACATGAAGCTGCCGTCGTTGATGATCCTCAGCTCGGCGCTGCTGCAGATCGTGCTCGGCGGTACGCTCAGCCTGGTCCTCGGGTTCGGCATGCGCGGCGTCGCCGCCGGCGCATTGCTGGCGTTCTGCGTCAGTATCTCGGTGATGGGCTGGTACCTGTTCTCCGGCCGCGCCCGCGTGCGGCCGAAGCTGCGGGGCTTGCAGATCAGCCGTGCGATGTTCGCCGATATTCTCAAGGTCGGCGCCATCGCCTGCTTCTCGCCGCTGCAATCGGTGCTGTCGATTGCCATCTTCACCCACATGCTTGCGGGCTTCGGTACGGCCGTGCTCGCCGGCTACGGCATCGGCGCGCGGCTGGAGTTCATGATGACCACGGTCGCATTCTCGATCGGCATGGCTTCGGTGCCGATGGTCGGCATGGCGATCGGCGCCGAAAGGATTGCGCGCGCCCGCCGCATCGCCTGGGTCGCCGGCATGGTCTCATTCGTCTCGGTGGGTGCGCTCTCGACGGGGATCGCGATCTTCCCGCAGCTGTGGGTCGACATCTTCACGCAGGACGAGAGCGCACGTAGCGCGGGCCGGCACTATCTGCAGATCGCCGCGCCGATGTATGCGTTCATCGGCCTGGCGATCTCGATGTATTTCTCTTCGCAGGGAGCAGCGAGGGTGATCGGACCTGTCCTCGCGCAGACGGTGCGGCTGATCTTCATCGCCGCGGGCGGAAGCTATTTGTTGCGCCAGGCCGCGACCGAGAGCGACTTCTTCATGCTGGCGTCGTCGTCCATGGTCCTGCTCGGCGTGCTGACGCTGGCGAGCGTCATGCTCACCCGCTGGGGTACGAAGCCGGCCGCGTTGCAGCTGCGCCCGGCCGTGCTGGCGGCCGGCCGCAGCTCTGGTTCGCAGCCACCGCCGCGGGTTGGCTGAGCCGCTACGCGTGCGGCCTGCCCAGCGTGTCCTGCATCGCGCGCGCGCCGAGCTCCATCTGCTGCTCGATATAGGGCGCGATCTCGTGCGGCAGCACGTCGGTCGTCCAGATCACCCGGCAGCGTTCCTCGCCCTCGGAGACGATCTGGAACGAGGCGCTGTGCTGGGTGATACGCTCGTTCTTGATGGCATAGACGAGGCGCCGGCGTTCATCGTTGCAGTCGACCAATTGCTCGCGCACCACGCTGCCGTTGGCGAAGCTGACGATGCGGATGTCGCCATCGAGCTTGGTGTCGGTCACGAAGCCGCGCGCCACCCTGGTATGAACCGCGCCGAAATCGCGCACTGCGTCCCACACGGCAGCCGCCGGGGCCGCGATCGGAATGTCCTTCTGAATTGATGCCATGGCGCTGATCTCACGGACACACGGCTTCGACGTTGTTGCCGTCCGGATCGATCAGGAAGGCGGCGTAGTAGGTCGGGCTGTAGTCTGCGCGCGGACCGGCGCCGCCATTGTCGCTGCCGCCGGCCCTCAGTCCCTCGCTATGGAATCTGGTAACGGCGGCATGGTCGGCGGCGCGGAACGCGACATGCGCAGCGGCGCTCTTCGCTCCCTTGTTCAGATAGAGCCACAGCGCCGGCTCACCCTTGGGGCCGATCCCCGCCGAGGTCTCGTCCTTGGAGCAGAGGACATGGCCGAGCGGCGCCAGCGCCGCCGCATAGAAGCGGACGCTGGCGTCGAGATTGCCGACCTTGAGGCCGATATGATCGTACATCGATGATCTCCCATGCTTCGCGTGCGGCTGCCGCACGCGCTGGGATCATCCAATCAATGCCGGCTCAGTCGTTCTTGGAGAATCTTGCGCTCGCCGCGCGAGGCCTTGCGAAACTTCAGCGGCGACACGCCGGCGGCGCGCGTGAAGGTGCGGGTGAAATTCGACAGGTCGGCAAAGCCGGTGTCATAGGCGATGTCGGTGACCGGCGTATCCTCCTCGCTCAGTCGCCGGGCGGCGCGCCGCAACCGCGCGCGGATCAGATATTGATGCGGCGTCACGCCGATCGTGGCCGCGAACAGCCGCAGGAAGTGGAACGGGCTGGCGCCGGCCGTCTGCGCCGCAGCCGCAAGATCGATGTCGTCATGCGCATTGTCGTCGATCCACAACGCGCTTTCGACCGCGCGCCGGCGATCCCGCAGGCTCGGCTTCGCTGGCCGTTCCGGCTGGCCACTCGCGGTCGCGACGAAGCGGCCGGCCAGGAGATGACCGATCTCGTCGAGACCCAGATGATGGTCGCGTGCGGCAACGCCCTGTGCGAGCTCGCCGAGCACCATCAGCTCCGGCAGCGGCGGCATCGCGCCCGTCCGCCAGGCCTGCTTGCTGCGAGCCTGGCTGCTGCCGGCGATCTCATCGATGACGTCGTCATCGAAGAAGAACGACAGGCATTCGTCGCCGCAGACGTGGTCATGCGTGCACATGAACTCGTCGCCGGGATGTCCGACCAGCAGCGCGCCGGTGACCAGCTCGAAGAATCGGCCGCGGTGATGGCAACCGAAGCTGCCTTTGCGCACATAGGACAGCGAGTAGCCGGAAAATTGCTCGGCATAGGGCCGCTCACCCGGAGCCGCCGTGCAGCGGAACTCGGATACGGTGACGGCACGGCTCTCGAACAGGATGGTTGCACTCATCCAGTAAATCTAAGCCATTGCCGATGAAAGAGGAGGGGCTACGTGTGAGATAATCGCGCGACTTACGACGCGCGCGGCCGATCGACGGCGAGAAACGCGTCGAACAAGGTCAGGCCCGCATGCGGCCGTGCACCTTCGAGCGACAGCAGCCGACGCTTGGAGATGATGCCGCTGTTCGGCGACGGCTTGTCGAGCCCGTTGCCGATGTCGCGGACGCGATGGCAGGGGACGATCAGGACGAGCGCATTCCTGGTCAGGGCCTGCGCGATCGAGTTCAGCGCCTTGGGGACGTGCAACTCGTCCGCGATGTCGTCGGCGCTGCGCGTCTCCCCGCGCGGAATGGCGCGGACGCAGTCGTAGAGTCGCTGGTTGAAGGGCGGGACGCCGCCGAGGTCGAGCACGACGTCGGAGAAGTCGACATCCTGACCGCGCAGCATGGCGGTGATGCCTTCGATCGCCAGTTCAGTATTCGAACACGGGCGTTGCTCCCGTGCTTCAGGAAATTGCCGATACAACCGCCGCCGGGTCTCGATTTCCCGCACTTCCGGCAGCTGCACGCCGGTGATCCCGGCATCGCTCCACGCAATGCCACAACGGCCGAGGGCCGTATCAAAGATCGTATACCCCATGACGCCACCCCAACCCCACGCCAGATCATATCACTGTCACAATCGCCCGCATCAACTTTGTTTACAAAGTGTTAACAGCGCGGCGCGACCGGGGCGGGTTTGCCCTGATTTGGGTCATGGTTGTCAAGTGCGCTGATATGATCTCCTCGATCGGTATCGCGATGGTGAGACGCGACGCAGCAATCGCGTGCAAGCGGCACGAGAATGCGCCGCGCGAGCTTCATTTCAAGAAAGGCCAGACTTCGCGCCGTTCTCGCCGGCGAAATCCGGATCATGCGCAAGCCACAATTCGAGCAAGCTCAGGAACGTGACGACGATGCCGATCGCGATGCTGACATGCATCGCGGAGGTGTGAACGAAGCCGAGCAGCCACGGCGCTGCGATCAGCCACAGGCCGAGCGCAACCTTCAGCCATTCTTCCCAGTCCGCGAACGCCGCGAGGCCGGCCATCGACAACGCCATCACGGCCACACCGACGATCTCCGAATCGATCCTGCCGGCGGTGCGGGCGAAGCCGAACAGCGAGGGCGCGCAGACGAGGAATGCGCCGCATGCGAGCGTGTAGAGATCGAGGGCCGAAGGGCGCGCCATGACCAGGCGGGCCCTGGACGCGGTGGACGAGAGAGATGCGGGGCTGTGGCTCTGCATGATTTCGGCTCCTGGAGCTGGGCCGGTCGCGCTGGAGCAAGCACAGGCGCCGGCTTCAACTTGCAGAAGCGCGATCCTGCCAATCCGTTCCGACGCCGGTCGCCTGCGCCGATCACGATCGGGCGACCGGGGATCGCGGCGCCGGGGCGCCAGCGAGTGTCCCGTGGCAACAAGCCGCTTGGCGAAACGCATCGTCTCGGCTAAGCATTGGCCAGCGCGGGCGTAGTTCAATGGTAGAACGGCAGCTTCCCAAGCTGCATACGAGGGTTCGATTCCCTTCGCCCGCTCCAATGGTCCGCAGGCCACCGCTGCTTCGTCAGCTTCTGGTCATGGTCGCTGATGACGCGACTACTCCCACCCGCTTCGCATAGATCGCCTCGATCTGCTTTGCAAAAGTTCGCTCGATCGCGGGACGCTTGTTTTTCAGGGTCGGCGTGATCAGGCCTTCCTGCACGGTCCATGGCTCCAGTGTCCAATACACGGCCTTCGGTGTCGCGTAGGAGGGATAGGCCTTCACGGCGCGGGCGATGTGCCGCAACAGGGATGCCGCCTCGGCCTCGGGGCCGCGCTGGTCGTGCGTCGCGAGCCTTGCCTGCTGCTCGGCCCAGCCCTTGGCATTGAGCACGACGATCGCGGCCAGGAATGGCCGGTTCTCGCCGATCACGATCGCCTGCTCGAACAGCGGATCGGTCAGGATCGCGGTTTCCAGATCGGCGGGCGCGATCTTCTCGCCGGTCGAGGTGACGAGAATGTCCTTGATCCGTCCGGTGATGGTGATGCGCCCCTGGTCGATGCGGGCCTGGTCGCCGGTGTGCAGCCAGCCGTCGGCTTCCTTGACGCGCGCGGTCTCCTCCGGCCTGTGCCAATAGGCGAGCATCACGTTCGCGCCGCGCACCATCAGTTCGTCATTGGCGCCGATGCGGACCTCGATGCCGGGCAAGGCGCGGCCGACCGTGCGCGGGTCGTTGTCGTCGGGCGTGTTGACGCTGACCACCGGCGAGGTCTCGGTCATCCCGTAGCCCTGCAGCACTTCGAGGCCCAGCGCCAGGAACAGCCGCACCACCGGTTCGGCGATCGGCGCGCCGCCGCTGACGGCGACCTGCAGCCGTCCGCCGAACCGGTTCAGCACCTTGTCGGCGACGAGGCGCTTCAGCAGCGGCCATGCGGCGCGGTCGAGGAGCGAGAGCCGGGTGCCACGTCCATGCTGCGCATCGAAGCGACGGCCGCCGATGGCGATCGTCAGATCGAGCAGCGCGCGTTCGATCGCGTTGGCGACCGCGCGGTGATGCATCACCACCGAATAGATTCGCTCATAGATGCGCGGCACGGAAATGAGAATGGTCGGGCGCACCTCCATGAGATCGTCCGACAGCTGTTTCACCGAGCGCGCATAGGCGACGCTGGCGCCGATCGCGACCGGGTAGTAGTAGCCGGCCGTCCGCTCGAACGTGTGCGACAGCGGCAGGAACGACAGGAACACGTCGTCGCCATCAGCCACGAGCCGCTGATGGATCGCCTTGAGGTTGGATACGACATTGTCGTGGGACAGCATCACGCCTTTCGGACGTCCGGTGGTGCCCGAGGTGTAGACGATGGCCGCGAGGTCTTCAGGCGCGATGCTGATCTCGTTGCTGGGAGACGCGGCGTTGCCGGGAGCGTTCAACCACGCGTCCATCTCGACCAGCCGCGCATCACCGGCGGGCGCGCGAGCCGTTCGCATGTCGGCACAGATGATCCGCTTGAGGTCGGGGAGGGCCTGGCCGACGGCGGCGATCTCCTCCCATCGTTCGTCGGAGTCGACGAGCAGCAGCCGCGCGCCGGAATCGGCGAGGATGTAGGCGATGCTGTCGGCATTATCGACCGCATGCATCGGCACCGGGACCAGGCCGCGCGACAGCGCCGCCTGGTCCATGGCGAGATGCGCGATGCCGTTCGGCATCAGGATGGCGACCCGTTCGCCCTGGCCAAATCCCTCGGCCGCGAGCGCGCGCCGCCAGCGATCGACGACGCCGTCGATCTCGCGCCAGGAGAAGCTCGCCCATTTGGTCTCGCCTGCATCGAAGTGGCGATAGGCCTCCTTGTCCGGGCTCTGCCGGATTCGCCAGCGCCATAGCTCTGGCAGGGTCGTGATGGCGGCGAGCCGCCCGGTCGCCGCCGCGTGATCTTCAAGGGGAGTTGATTGCTGCACGCCCGTCTCCGGCGATCCTGAATTCCGTCGCGATGAGAGCGTCTTGCAGCGGCGGCTCGGAGCCGACGTTGACGTAGCGCAATCACCGGAGGGCTGCCCATGCGCCTGGGCATGGGAGCCCGGCAATCGCGGGCGGCTGGAGCATGCCGGGCAGCACAGCTTCCTGACCGGAGCGCTGCGCGTGCCGGCCGTCAGGCGCCGTCCGGGACCCGGTCGAGAAAGCCGGTGACGTGCCGGATCCGGCCGTCCGCGAGCTCCACGAAATCCGTGCCCTGGATCGGCCCGTCCGCATTCTCCGGACCGAGCTGCCAGGAAAACCGGACATAGTCGCCATGGCCGTTGGCGGCGCCGAGCAGGCGGAATTGAAAGTCGGGAAAGCGTTGCTGCACGCCGGCGACCAGGGCTTCGATGGCGTCGTGCCCTTCGCCGCGCATCAGCGGATCGACGTAAGTGGCGTCGGTCGTCCATCGACGCGCGAGCAGGGCGCGCCGCTGCGTGGCGTTCCGTTCATTCCACAGCGCGATGTAGCTCTCGGCAATCGGGGTCACGTCGGTCATCGATGCTCTCCATGTTGTGAACGATGAGAAGCCGATGATCGCGCCCGGCGCGCAGCGAATCGATTACCTCGAACGTCATCTCATTTGGCATGACCAAACTGTAAGTTGCCGGCCTCCTGCGCGACCATTATCCAGCGCGCGGAGACGGTGCGGGGGAATGCGTCGCATGTTGTCCGACACTTGGAAGTTGATCGCAGTTGCCATCTGTCTCGTGCTGTTCACGGCGGATACCGTGCTCAAGCCGCAGGACAAGCCCAATCGGATGGTCTTCTTCGAGCTGCATCGGGGCCAGAGCCCGACGATGATCGGCGTCATGCGCGACGATCTGATCAAGCTGCCGGGACGCGGTGCTGCGCGAATCCGCGATGCGCTGATGCGCGGCGAGACGTTAACGGTCTGGCAATATGAGTTAAGAAAAACTGAAGACGGCAGCTATCAGGAAGTGCCCGAGCGGCAGATCGAGCTCGTTGCCGCCGATGCGCCTCTCGTCACGTTCGGCGCGCGGGTTCGTCTGCCGGACGATTAGATCATGATGCGATTCCACGGAATCGAATCATGATCTCATTTTCTGTTCGAGGAGGATCTCTGCGCTTCGGCGTTGGTCGCGGGGGAAACCGGTTTTCACTTTTGCGGACCATGCTCTCGTCCTAACGCGTCACGATCACCATCATCCGGGGCCAGGCCGCAGGCTTTGAACCGGGAATCCCGATGTCTTGAGTCCCGACAATTTCCTGGTTCAACATCAATGCGCAGCCGCGATGGCGGCATGGACGCGGGGGCGTATTCCCGAAACGATACACTCTCCTCGATGTGGCTTTGCTCCCGCTTGGCACGCCAGCCGGAGCTGATCCTCCGCCGGACGACGCCGCGATCAGGGGACGGTGTCCAAACCGGTCGACGCCGGTGTCACGCTCAGCGAATCCCTCCGCTCGCCAGGTCGTCATTCACGAACGCGAGCGTGACGGAATGCGGCGGCCTCCATCGGAACCTCGAGACCGAGTCCCGGGATTTCACGGGGTTTTTTGCGTCGCGTGGTGCAGCGGTCACGGGCTCAGGCGAATCATGCCGAGCTGTCGCCGCGCTCGTGGCGTCACCGCCATGCTCGGAACCAAGTGAGGTGATTTTTTCGCGGCAGCAACCGGGTGGTGCAGCGAGCTTGCAACACTTGCCCTGAATTTGGTTCTCGTCGCCGCACCGTCCTAGACAAAAACACGATCTCGCAACACGCTGCACCTGCGATTTGGATTTGGCTTTCGCGTTCCGGTTCTGGGGAGGGCTCGTGATTGCCAAGGTCCGCCGCAGTCCAAGCATCACAAGAAGCGCATCACACGAAGCGCAATACAGTCGGTCAGATCGGTTTCGCCGGGTTGAACTGGGGCTCGACATGAAATTCTGGACGGGGTTGCTCGCGGTTGTTCTGTTGCTGTCCGGGGTGGGGGCGAGCCAGGCCGTGGTCCGAATCGCCGACGACCGCGGCGGCCGGATCGGCACCTATGTCGACAAATACCAGGGCCTGCGATCGTCCGGTGAGTATGTGATCATCGACGGGCTCTGCGCGTCGGCCTGCACCATCGTGCTGGGCGCCGTCCCCCACGACAAGATCTGCGTCACCTCGCACGCCAATCTCGGCTTCCACGCCGCCTGGGATTTCGGCGCCAATGGCCGGGCCGTCACCAATCCCGAGGCGACCCAGATGCTGTACTCGATGTACCCGTCGCCGATTCGCCGCTGGATCTCCCAACGTGGCGGGCTCACGCCGCGGATGATCTTCCTGAAGGGTCGGGAGCTGCAGGCGCTGTACAAGCCCTGCTACATGGACGCCCAGGCGTCGTCCCCGTCGTCGTCGCAGGTCACGCCCAACGCTCCGGCGATCTCGCCGGCCGCCGCCAAGGCCTCGGCCTCGCACTGAGGTCGTCGAAACGTCTCCGTGCCTGGGCATGACCGGCGCGGGGACGAGGGCGCCCCGCATCGCTTGTCTGGATCGTTCCGGAGGCTTATCTGAGCGGGTAGGAGGTGGGATTGGCGCCAGGCCGTCACCCGCCAATGTGAGTCCGTCATCATGCAGCCTCTTTCAGCGCCGCAAGAGATACCGTCCGTTTCCGCAGGCGGCCGCTTGGCGACCGGCCCGGCGATCGCGGTTGGAGGCGCGGCGGTCGCGCTGGTTGTCGGCGCCGTCACCCTTTGGGTGCAGTATGGGACCGCGGTGTTCTTCGAGACCATCGCTGCGGGCTTCCAAGCCTGCTTCTGAGACGAGCTGCTTCTGAGACCAAGTTCTGAGACCAAGTGAAGGAACCCGGCATGCCCGCCAATGCCACCCGCCCGCTGGTGATCATCGGAGCCTTTGCCGCCAGCTTGGTGGTCGGGCTGTCGCTGATGTTCCTCATCATGGGGGGCGGGCGCAACATCGCGGCGCCCGCCGCGATCGGCGGGCCATTCCAGTTGACTGACCAAACCGGCGCCGCGGTCACCGAGCAAAGCCTGCAGGGCCGTCCTACCCTGATTTTCTTCGGCTTCACCCATTGCCCGGACGTCTGCCCGACCTCGCTGTTCGAGATTTCCGAGGTGCTGCGCGCGATGGGCAAGGATGCCGACGCCGTGAACGCCTACTTCATCTCGGTCGATCCCGAGCGCGACAATACGGCCGCGATGAAGGACTACCTCTCCAGCTTCGATCCGCATTTGAAGGGGCTGACCGGGGACCCCGAGGTGCTGGCCAAGGTGCTCACCGAATACCGGGTCTACGCCAAGAAGGTTCCCCTGAAGGACGGCGACTACACCATGGACCATACGGCCCTGGTCTATCTCATGGACCGCAACGGCCGGTTCGTCGCGCCTTTCAACCTGAAACGGACGCCTGAGGAAGCGGCTGCGGACCTCAAGAAATACCTCTGAATGCGTTAACGCTCGGGGGCAAGCGGGCGACTGCGGACCGAATCCAGCCTCGAATTCGCGCTGGGATGGTCTATAAGGCGCGCTGACCATCGGGACCGCAGATGCCGACCGTCTTGTCATCACATGTCCAGCCCATGCGTTCGGCCCGCGCCGCCGTCGCGGCGATCGTGCTTTGTCTCGGTATCGCCGCAGCCGGCCCGGAGGCGCGGGCCCAGGCTCCGGTCAGGCCGGCCGTCGAGGCAGCCCCGCAAGCCGTCCCCGGATTCTGGGATCCGCGGCGCCGGCCCGAGCGGCCCGATCTGTCGCGCATCACCGTGATTCGCTTCCTGACCGAAACCGACTACCCGCCGTTCAATTTCACCGGGCCGGACGGCAACCCGGCCGGCTTCAACGTCGATCTTGCCAGGGCGATCTGTGACGAGATCAAGGTCACCTGCACGGTCCAGATGCGCCGCTTCGAGACGCTGCTGGACGCGCTGTCCTCCAACCGGGGCGACGCGATCATCGCGTCGATGGCGGTGACGCCGCAGATGCGGGCGCGGCTCGATTTCTCCGATCCCTACTACCGGGCGCCGGCGCGCTTCGTTTCGCGCCGCGACGCCGTCATGACCGAGATTCGCCCCGAATTTCTCGAGGGCAAGAAGATCGGCGCCGTCGCGGGGACCGCCCACGAGGCCTACCTCAAGGCGATGTTCACCGACGCCGAGATCAAGGCCTATCCGAACGACGACGCGCTGCGGCAGGCGCTGCGCCGCGCCGAGGTCGATCTGATCTTCGGTGACGGCATCTCGCTGGCGTTCTGGGTCAACGGCACCGATTCCGCCGATTGCTGCGCCTTTTCCGGTGGACCTTTCGTCGAAAGCCGCTATTTCGGCGAGGGCGTCGGGATCGGGGTGCGCAAGGGCAACGATTTGCTGCGCCAGGCGCTGAACTGGGCGCTGTTCCGGGTCTGGGAAAAAGGCCGCTACACCGACCTGTGGCTGCGCTATTTCTCGATCAGCCCGTTCTAGAGTTTCACCTGCCGGTGGACATGGCGCATCGCGCCGGACCCACCATCGCTGCGCATCCACCGTCATTGCGAGGAGCGGAGCGACGAAGCAATCCAGAGCCGCGCGTGAGACTCTGGATCGCTTCGCTTCGCTCGCGATGACGCCTTGTGTTAATTCTGCTGCTTTGAACCGGTACTGTCAGATGTCCACGATCGATCTCGTCCCGACCAGCCCGAGCGACCTGCGTGCGCTTGCCGAAAACTCCAATGCCTGGCCGTTCGAGCAGGCGAAGGCGATCGTCAACCGGCTGAAGAAGACTCCGAAGGACGAGGTGCTGTTCGAGACCGGCTACGGCCCATCCGGGCTGCCGCATATCGGCACCTTCGGCGAGGTCGCGCGCACCACGATGGTGCGCCACGCCTTCCGCGTGCTGACCGAGGACAAGATCAAGACCCGCCTCCTGGCGTTCTCCGACGACATGGACGGCCTGCGCAAGGTGCCGGACAACGTGCCGAACAAGGAGATGCTGGCGAGCCATCTCGGCAAGCCGCTGTCGCGCATCCCCGATCCGTTCTCGAACGAATATCCGTCGTTCGCCGCGCACAACAATGCGCGGTTGCGCGCCTTCCTCGACCGGTTCGGCTTCGACTACGAGTTCGCCTCCTCGACCGAGTACTACACCGCCGGGAAGTTCGACGCCGCGCTGCTGCGCATGCTGGAGCGGCTCGAGAAGGTGATGGCGATCATGCTGCCCAGCTTGCGCGAGGAGCGCGCGGCGAGCTACTCCCCGTTCCTCCCGATCTGTCCGCGCACCGGTCTCGTGCTGTACGTGCCGATCGTCGCGCACGACGCCAAGGCCGGCACGATCTCCTATGACGATCCCGAGACCAAGGAGCGCATGACCGTCCCGGTCACCGGCGGCCATTGCAAGCTGCAATGGAAGCCGGACTGGGCGATGCGCTGGCATGCGCTCGGCGTCGACTACGAAATGGCCGGCAAGGACCTGATCGACTCGGTAAAGCTGTCGGGCAAGATCTGCGCGGCGCTCGGCGGCACCCCGCCGGAGGGCTTCAACTACGAGCTGTTCCTGGACGAGCAGGGCCAGAAGATCTCGAAGTCGAAGGGCAACGGGCTCACGATCGACGAGTGGCTGCGCTACGCCTCGCCGGAATCCTTGTCGCTGTTCATGTACCGCGAGCCGAAGGCGGCGAAGCGGCTGTACTTCGACGTCATCCCGCGCAACGTCGACGACTATCAGCAATTCCTCGAGGGCTTCCCGAAGCAGGACCCGAAGCAGCAGCTCGGCAACCCGGTCTGGCACATCCACTCCGGCCGGCCGCCGAAGGCCGACATGCCGGTGACGTTCCAGCTGCTGCTGACCCTGGTGTCGTCGTCGAACGCCGAAAATGCCGAGACGCTATGGGGCTTCATCGGCCGCTACCGGCCGGGCGTGACGCCGCAGACCCATCCCAAGCTCGACGCCATGGTCGGCTACGCCATCAACTATTATCGCGACTTCGTCGCGCCGACCAAGACCTTCCGCGAGCCGACCGAGGTCGAGCGCGTGGCGCTGCAGGACCTCCGCGACGCGCTGTCGAACCTGCCTGCCGATGCTTCCGCTGAGGATATCCAGAACGTGGTCTACGAGATCGGCCGCCGCGAGCCGTTCCTCGACCACGCCAAGAAGGGCAAGGATGGCCGCCCCGGCGTGTCGCTGGACTGGTTCAACATGCTCTACCAGGTGCTGCTCGGCCAGGAGAAAGGCCCGCGCTTCGGCTCGTTCGTCGCGGTCTACGGCGTCAACAATGCGGTGGCGATGATCGACGGGGCGCTGGCGCGTAGCAGCTCAAGGAAATTGACCGTTCCATCTTCGATTGAGGAGATTATTCAGCGAGCCGATGCGATCGAAGGCTCTGTTTCAGAACTGATGATTTCGGAAGAGATAAACAAAGCTAGGATCGCGCTTAAGAGCCCAAGCGAAGCCGAAAACCTCGGTGGGTGGGCGGAAGCACTCGGCTTCGCGCTATTTCCTAGCAAGTCAAACACTAGTCCTTGGAGTACCTATTTTGGGCCGATGGCGACTTCGGTCGACGCTGAAGGCAATAGTCACTACCATCCCGATATTGGCGGCACTCCGGCAGAGGTGCTTGACCATTGGGCCATGCGCGCAACTTCTTTGAAGCATCCGGTGCTCCGTGCCCGTTATGCTGATCTCGCCTGGGACCTTGCTTACGCTATCGGAAGACGTCGGCGTGATTTAATTGCGGCGCGAACAGCAATAGATAATTATTTGGAAAGCGCCAGCGAGCGCTTTCGAAGCGAGCGGTATCATCAGTATGACGCTGTCGATCGAGCGCTCGATCTTGCAATACAAATCAAGGATGAGGGCCGGATAGACGCTGCTCGTGTGGCTTACATGACGCTACACCGACAGGACATGCAGCAGGGTGGCAATCTGTGGTGGCGCGCTGTTGATCGATTGCTGGACGAGAAGAAGGCGAATCTGACTGAGGACGAGCAAGAAGAGTTGATTAGGGATCTCGAAGCGCTTGTTAATCAAAGCAGCGACCCATCGGCGACAAAGTTCGATCCCTATGTGACCGAAAATGCCGCCCGGCGCCTGATAAAGGTCTACTCTCGCGGGCATCGGTCGGCTGATGTGAGGCGTTTACATGAGGCGGTTGCCAAGGCGTACGAACGCTTCGCTGATGCACATCCTCCGATGCTTGCTGCGGCCCTTCTGCAGACGTCTATGGACGCTTACGAGCGGGCTGGATTGACGGAAGATAGCAAGCGCGTACGCGTCGAGATGCAGAGACAAATTGGCGAATCAAAGAGTGACATGAAGCCAATTACATCTGAGATTCTCATTCAGAACGATGACCTGGAAAAATTCCTGACAGGCGTCATCGACGAAGATCTTGGCTCTACTTTTGCGAAGCTGGCGATTGAGTTTTTGCCAAAGCGGAAAATTCTTGAAGCTGACGTAAAGGAGACGGCCAAGGAGGCGCCTCTAATGGCTCATATCTCCCAAAAGATCATGTCCGATGATCGCGTAGCTGCGATTATTGGTTCGGTGAAAGATGATCTCTTCGGTCGGCTTTTCCAGCAAGCCAAATTCAGCTTCAGCTTTTCTCACATCTGGCTGCTTGCCGCATTTCAGCGGCTCGCCGAGCGCCATGACGTGCTGCCTGAGCACTTTGTAGGATGGGCCAATCGGCATGGCATCTTTGAAGACATGGGGTTGTTACTTCAGGGTGTTCGCGCTTGGTTCGAGGGTGATTATGTCAAGGCGGTTCACGTGTTGGTACCTCAAATTGAAGGCGGCGTGAGAAGCATCGCAGGCCAGCTCGGCAAGCCTGTAACCAAGGCACATCCGAAAATTAAGGGGGCCAGTGTTGCCATCAATATGGGCGACATCCTTTATTCAGACGAGATTGTGAAGAAGCTCGGCGATGATGTGGCCTTTTACCTACTCGCGCTCTATGCTGATCCACGCGGTTTAAATCTTCGAAATCAACTGGCCCATGGTCAGCTTCGTTTGACATCGATAAACGATCATACAGCGAGACTTCTTATCCACACACTCCTGGTGCTAGGTCTATGGAAGGAGTTCGCTGAGAGCTTCGCCCAAACTCAAGCTCAGAGCGTGGAGGAAAAGTTGTAAATGTATTTGGGCGTAGCGATGTGCTGCCCGATTTCCAGGGCAGCGCCTATGACTAGACGTCCAGAACGTGGTCTACGAGATCGGCCGCCGCGAGCCGTTCCTCGACCACGCCAAGAAGGGCAAGGATGGCCGCCCCGGCGTGTCGCTGGACTGGTTCAACATGCTCTACCAGGTGCTGCTCGGCCAGGAGAAAGGCCCGCGCTTCGGCTCGTTCGTGGCGGTCTACGGCGTCAACAATGCGGTGGCGATGATCGACGGGGCATTGGCGCGCAGCGCGTGAGCGCTACGCTGCTCATCACACAAATGGCGTCGTCCCGGCCTTGAGCCGGGACCCATAACCACCGGCCGTCATTTGGCGGAGGATCTCCGCCACCTTCCAAAACAATCAAGATTCCGCGGTATGGGTCCCGGCTCAAGGCCGGGACGACAGCGGAATGCTGGGCGACCGCCTCAGCTCGAAGCCGCCCGAGGCGCGAGTCCTACACCCCCTGCAGCACGAAGCGGCGGTCGAGCTTCTGCACCGGGCGGGCGTTCATCGGATAGAGCTTTGCGAATTTCGCCACGTCGGCTTCCGCGACCGAGACCGGCTCGCTCAGCAGCAGCCATTCGACCACCTCCGAGCAGGGCGGCGTCGTCAGCGAGCCGGCGTAGCGATAATAGGTGCGGCGCGCCGGCAGCATCATGTTGGGATTGATGCGCGCATCGGCCTTGACCGCGGGGCCCTCCTTGTCCGGCATCGTCGCGACGATCTGCGCGAAGGCGGGGTTGGGACGGCCGGTGGTCATGAGCACGCCGACCACGGCGAGCCCGCCCGAGGCGGCGCGGTGAACGAAATGCGCCTCCATCGGATAGTTCTTGCCGCCGATCTGATGCTCGCTCGGGCGATGGAAATGCACCTGCAGCAGCTTGTAGGTGGTGCCGTCGAGCTTCAGGGTGCTGCTGCCGTCGGCGAAGTTGAGCTGGATGGTATGGCCGTTGTTGACGATGGTGTCGGCGGTCCTGGCCCAGTTCAGCCTGAAGTCCGGCAATTGAGCCCGGGTCGGATGCTCGATGTCGACTGGCGATTGCTGAGTGCCGACGCCGCACACCTTGTTGGCCGCATCGAGGTCACCCCATTTGGCGGGGCCGGTCTCGCCCTCGTAGCTCCAATGCGGCGCACCTTCCGCGGCGAAGCCCGGATTGGCGCAGACCGGGCAGAGAGCGAGTCCCGCGAGGGCCTTCAATACGTGGCGGCGGTTCATGGAAATCTCCAAACGTAAGTTGTGATGCATGCAATCAGTGCGGCGCGCCGGCGCCGAAGCGGCGGCCGAGGCGAATCGCAGGGCTCAAGAGAAGCCCAATCCGGTTAATCCTTGCTGAGGATTCGTGGCAGCCGGGCGATGCGCGCCGACGAGGGACAATCTGTGCGGGTCGTTGTCGGCGTCCCCCGGACAATCCATGCTTGAGTTCGCCGTCCCCTGCCGATACGGTCGATCGTTCGGCGAAAACACCAGCAAACTCAAGATCAAGCCAGGACCGCGCGACGTGCCCAAAATCTACAAAATCTGCTCAGCTTCGGCCTGGCGCGAGGCGGAGCGGCTGGGTGTCTATCACGGCAGCGCCGATGATGTGCGCGACGGCTTCATCCATTTTTCGACCGCGCCCCAGGTGCCGGAGACCGCCCGGAAGCACTTTTTCGGCCAGAGCGCGTTGTTCCTGGTCGAGGTCGAGGCGGACGCGCTGGGCGAGCGGCTGCGCTGGGAGCGCTCGCGCAACGATGACCTGTTCCCGCACCTCTATGGCGAGCTCGATCTCGGCGCCGTGACCGCCGTTCACCAGATGCACAGCCGTGCCGATGGCGGCCACGACCTTCCGGGACTCGTGCCGTGATCCGCGCGTTTGACCAGCTCTCGCTGCCGCTGCTGCGCTGGCTCGATGCCGAGGACGCGCATCGGCTCGCCATCCAAGGCCTGAAGATTCTGCCGGCGATCAAGCCGCGGCCGGATGATGCCAAGCTCGCGGTGCGCGCCTTCGGCCTCAATTTCCCGAATCCGGTCGGCATGGCGGCGGGCTTCGACAAGAACGCCGAGGTGCCCGACGCGCTGCTGCGGCTCGGCTTCGGCTTCGTCGAGATCGGCTCGGTGACTCCCCGTCCGCAGAGCGGCAATCCGCGGCCGCGGCTGTTTCGCCTGGAGCGCGACGAAGCCGTCATCAACCGCATGGGCTTCAACAATGACGGCGCCGAGCAGGTGCTGCGGCGGCTCGCCGGGCGCGCCCATCTCGGCGGCATCGTCGGCGTGAATGTCGGGGCCAACAAGGATTCCGCCGATCGCGTCGCCGACTATGTCCGGCTGATCGAGACGTTCGCGCCGGTCGCGAGCTATTTCACCGTCAACATCTCCTCGCCCAACACGCCCGGCCTGCGCAACCTGCAGCAGGCGGCGCAGCTCGATGATCTCCTGGCCAAGGTGCTGGAGGCGCGCGACCGCGTGCGCCGCAAGTCCGGCGACACCCCGGTGCTGCTCAAGATCGCGCCCGATCTCAGCCTCGCCGAGCTCGACGACGCCGTCCACGTCGCGCGCTCGCGCGGCGTCGACGGCATGATCGTCTCCAATACGACCCTCGCCCGCCCGAACACATTGCGTGAGCAGATGCGCGCCAAGGAGCAGGGCGGCCTGTCCGGGCGGCCGCTGTTCCGGCTGTCGACCCGCATGGTGGCGGAGACCTTCGTGCGTGTCGAAGGCGCGTTTCCGCTGATCGGCGTCGGCGGCATCGACTCCGGCGGCGCCGCGCTGACGAAAATCCGCGCCGGCGCCAGCCTGATCCAGCTCTATTCCTCGCTGGTCTACAAGGGCCTCGGCCTGGTCGAAAGCATCAAGGCCGACCTGACCTCGACATTGCTGCGCACGGGGCGCGATTCGCTGTCGGAGATCGTCGGCGCCGATGCCGCGACCATCACCGCCGAGGACTGGCCGGTTTAGCCGCGCTGCATTGTCGACAAAGAATGCAGGGTGGGCAAAGCGGAGCGTGCCCACCATTTGCGCGGCAGCAAGGCGGTGGGCACGCTTCGCTTTGCCTGCCCTACGAACCCTCATGATGTCCCGAACGACGCCTTGAGCAGCGCCGGATAGCGCGCCGCCTGGAAGCCGCCGCGGGCGGCGTAGAAGCCGAGCAGCGCGATCCACAGTCCTGTGTTGCCGAAGCCGCGCAGCGCCAGCCAGATGCCGAGGAAGACGACCAGCGCCGCCACCATCAGGTTGCGCATGTCGCGCGCCCAGGTGGCGCCGATATAGACGCCGTCGAACGCGAAGGCGAACACCGACAGCAGCGGCGAGGCCACCACGAACGGCAGATAGGCGCGCGCGGCGCTGCGCACGTCGGCGCTCGCGCTCATCACATTGATCAGCATCGGCCCGAACAGCGCGAAGATCACGGCCACCACCAGCGCGAAGCCGAAACCCCAGGCGATCACCAGCCGCGTGGCGCCGGCGAAGGCGTCCCGGTCGCGGGCGCCAAACGCGTAGCCGCAGAGCTGCTCGGCGGCATTGGCGAGCCCGTCGAGAAAGAACGCGGCCACCAGCAGGAAATTGTTCAGTACTGCGTTGGCGGCGAGCGTGGTGTCGCCGGCGCGCGCGCCCTGCGAGGTGAAGAACAGGAACGCCACGATCATCGCCGCGGTGCGGATCATGATGTCGCGGTTCACCGCCATCATGTGCATCAGCTTGGCGCGATCGAACAGCGCGGGACGCGATATCCCGGCGCCCGGCTTGACCAGCCGGCGCGCCAGCACCAGGCCGATCGCGACGCCGACGGTCTCCGCTATCACGGCGGCGATCGCCGCACCGACGATGCCGGTCTCCAGCACCTGCACCAGCAGAATGGTCGCGGCCATGTTGATCACATTGATCGCGACCTGGATCGCCAGGGCTAATCTCGCGCGGGCAAGCCCGACCAGCCAGCCGAGCAGTACGTAGTTGGCGAGCGCCAGCGGCGCCGACCAGATCCGCACCATGAAATAGCTGCGGGCCGCATCGAGCACGGCTTCGCTGCCGCCCATGACGTCGAAGATGATGGCGGCGAGCGGCAGCTGCAGCACGATCAGCCCGATGCCGATCAGCGCCGCCAGCGCAAGGCCGCGGATCAGCACCATCAGGATCTCACTGGTCTCGCCGGCGCCGAGCGACTGCGCGGTGAAGGCGAGCGTGCTGGCGCGCAGGAACGCGAACAGCCAGAACAGGCAGTCGAAGATCACCGAGGCCATGGCGACGCCGCCGAGCATGGCCGCCTCGCCGAGCCGGCCGATCGCCGTGGTCGAGACGATGCCGATCAGCGGCGTGGTGAGGTTGGCGATCATCGCGGGACCCGCGATGTCGAACACCTGCGCCGTGGTGATGGCCGGCCTCTTGAGTCCGGGTGAATGCAACGGAATGCTCGCTCGACTTGCCGGCCCGCCATGCGCCGCGCCGGTGCGGCGGCTCTCTCAGCCGGGGTCAGGACCCAGTCTAGCCTTTGTTCCGGGTATGAGGCTAGAGATCAATCGTCATACCGTCATGCGCCGCTGCATGAGGCAGGGTCTCCAGCCGGGCCAGCATGTCGTCGCTCATATGCGTCAGCACCAGACGCTTCGGCCTGATCTCGCCGAGATGCGCCGCGAGCGTGGTCAGGCTGAGATGGTTCTTGACGGGCCTTTCAAACGTATAGGCCTCGGCGATCAACAGGTCGGCGTCACGTCCGAGCGGGACCAGGCTCTCCGTCCATTCCGTATCGGCCGTATAGGCGACCACGCGTCCTTCGGCCTCGATGCGGTAGCCGAGAAAGGGACCGCCTGAGTTGCCATGCACGACCGTGTAGGGCGTCACGCAGAGCTCGCCGAAGCGCACCTGCCGCTCCGGCTCCAATGCGATCACCGACAGCTCGAATTTGCGCGGCGTGGTCGAGGAGTGCTCGAACAGCGCCTCCATGACTTGCGTCAGACGCGTCTCAATGCCCGTCGGCCCGGCAATCACGAGCGGCCGCGTCCGCCGCGCGAACTGCGCATCGAGCAACAGGAACGGCAGGCCCGCGAAATGATCGCCATGGAAATGCGTGATCAGAATAAGGTCGACATCGTTGCAGGCGATGCCGAGCCGCTTCAGCGCCGGCAGCGACGAGGCGCCGCAATCGATCAGCAGGTTGGTGTGCGCGCCGGCCAGATGGAAGCAGGTGTTGGACCTGCCGCCCGAGCCGAACGCATCACCGCAGCCGACGAAACGGAGCTGCATCGGCTCGCGCCGCTATCTGCCGCGCGGGGCGAACAGCCGCGACAGCAACCAGAGCGGGATCACGATGACGGCGCCGAGCAGGAAATAGCGCCACAGCCAGTTGAAGGCGTCGAAGCCGAGCTCGTAGAGCCGGACGAACAACAGCCGGATGCTGTGGATGATGTTGAGCGGGTCGAATCCGATCGCCGACAGCACCACGCCGACCAGGATCGACAGCAGCACCAGCCGGAACGCCACCGACAGCGGCGAACCGCCGAGAAAGCGATACAGGCCATCCGAGCTGCGGGCGCGGGCCGGATAATCCCTGACGTCGTTCGACATGTCATCGTCTCCAGGCGGATTCGTATTCCGAGTATAGAGCACGGCAGGGCAGGTGGGGAACCCGCATCACGGCCGCAAGCTGGTTACTGCCATTTAATGTTCCGGCGCACGCGCCTACTTTCTGCTGGTGCACGCGCTCTTCATTTTCGTCATGGCCGGGCTCGACCGGCCATCCATCCCTCCTGAACCGATGGAGGCCCGGGCCTTCGCCGCGCCGAAGCGGCTTCGGCCGCGCAGGCGGGTCAAGCCCGGGCATCACGAGCCATAAATTGTTACGCCCATTTGTGTCGAGAACTGAGAGACATCCTCACCCCGCCGTCTCGCTCTTCAGCATCCGCTCCAGCGTCTCCAGCCGGTCGGCGTCGCGCGGCGGCTTGTCCCAGCGCAGCCGGCTGATGCGCGGGAAGCGCATCGCGATACCGGATTTGTGCCGCGGCGATCTTTGCAGCCCCTCGAATGCGACCTCCAGCACCAGCCCCTGCGCGGGCTCATGCACGACATGGCGCACGGGGCCGAACTTCTCGGTGGTGTTGCGGCGGACGAAGCGGTCGATCTGTAAGAGCTCCTCGTCGGTGAAGCCGAAATAGGCCTTGCCGACGGGCACGAGCTGGTCGCCGGCCTCACCTGTAGTCCAGACACCGAACGTGTAGTCCGAGTAATAGGACGAGCGCTTGCCATGGCCGCGCTGCGCATACATCAGCACGGCGTCGATGATGTGCGGATCGTGCTTCCACTTCCACCACTGTCCCTTGGGACGGCCCGGCAGATACAGCGCATCGCGCCGCTTCAGCATCACGCCTTCGACCGCCTCGGCGTCTTCTCCCGCGCCGGCCGAGGCCGGGTCGGCGCGTGCGGCTTTCAACTCGTCCCAGGTGGAGAAGGAGATCGTCGGCGACAGGTCGACCCTGGCATCGTCCAGGCGCTTGATGAACGCTTCCAGCCGCTCGCGGCGCTCGGCGAACGGCAGCTCGCGCAGATCATTGTCCTCGTCGCCGAGCAGGTCGTAGGCGCGCAGGTGGATCGGATACTCCTTCATCAGCTTCGGCGACACCGTCTTGCGGTTCAGCCGCTGCTGCAGCACGTTGAAGCTCTGCACGCGCCCCTCACGGACGACCAGCAGCTCGCCGTCGAGCGCGCCCGGCAGATGCAGTGACGGCAAAAGGTCCGGGAAGCTTCCTGTGATGTCCTCGCCGCTGCGCGAATACAGCCGCGTGACGATGTGGCCTTCGGGATCGCGGCCACTCACCGCCTGCACGCGAATGCCGTCCCACTTCCACTCGGCGACGTAGTCGGCTGCGTTCATGCTGGCGAAGTCGTCGTCCTCCACGGCATGCGCCAGCATGACGGGACGAAACGGCGCCGGGTCTCGGTTCACCGGCTTGTCGCCGCGGCCCTCCAGCCAGGCGAACAGATCGAGATAGGGCGGCGACAAACCGGGCCAGATCAGCTCGACCTCATGCGGGTCTTTGTCGCCGAGCGCAGCGGCCGCGGTCTTGGCGAGGCGTGCGGAGATGCCGATGCGCAGAGCGCCGGTGACGAGCTTCAGCAACGCCCAGCGCCCGGTCTCGTCGAGCTCGTCCAGCCATTTCGCGAGCCGTCGCGGCATCTCGGTCTTGCCGAGCGTGCGCAAGGTCGTGACGACCTCGGTGAGCGTCGGTGGCGGTGGATTGTTGTGGCCGGGCTCTCTCGTGAGACCGCCCGTGGGATACCCCCCTCCCTGACCCTCCCCCACAAGGGGGGAGGGAATGGAGAGAGCGGTGTTCGGAAGGACGAGAACACTCATCGAGCTCGCGGTCGATGTCGACTGAGGTGCCAACTCCGAGCGCAACTCGGCTCCCTCCCCCCTTGTGGGGGAGGGCTGGGGAGGGGGATACCCCACGACGCGCTGCTGCTGATGAGCACCGCCCTTCGGCCACATCAGCGCGACCGTTTCGGAGAGATCGCCGACATGATCATATGACAGCGCGAACAGCACCGGATCGGTGCGCGCGGCGATGAGGTCGCGGATCAGGGCCGGCTTGGCGTGCTTGAACGACAGCGCGCCGGTCAGCGCACCCAGCGCGTAGCCGCGATCGGGATCTTCGACCTCGCGGAAATACGCCGTCAGCAGCCGCAGCTTGTTGTTGCGGCCGGGCTCATAGGCGAGGCGGTCGAGCAGCTCGGCGAAGCGGTTCATGCCTCCGCCTCTTCCGTCGTCACCACCTCGCTCTCCTCCTCGTCGCCATAGCCGACGAGATCGAGCGGCCGCGCGGCGAGCCCGCGCTGTCGGCACCAATGCACCAGCGCGTCCTCCTGGCCATGCGTGACCCACACTTCGCCGGCGCCGGTCGCCGCGATGGTCGCGGTCAGCCCGTCCCAGTCGGCGTGATCCGAGATCACCAGCGGCAGCTCGATGCCGCGCTGCCGCGCGCGGGCACGCACCCGCATCCAGCCCGAGGCGAAGGCGGTGACCGGATCGGGGAAACGGCGCGTCCACAGATCGGAAGTCGCGCTCGGCGGCGCGAGCGTGATGGTGCCGGCGAGATCGGCCTTCTTCACGCCTTTCACCGGCCGGAGCTCGCCGAGCGCGATGCCCTTGTCCTGGTAGTAGCGCGTGATCTTGTCCATCGCACCATGCAGGTAGATCGGCTGCTCGTAGCCGGCCTCGCGGATCAGCGCGATCACGCGCTGTGCCTTGCCCAGGGAATACGCGCCGACCAGATGCGCGCGCTCGGGAAACAGCGCCACCGAGGCCAGCAGCTTGTTGACTTCAAGTGTCGCGTCGCCGTGACGGAAAACAGGCAAGCCAAACGTCGCCTCGGTGATGAAGACATCGCATTGCACCAGCTCGAACGGCGCACAGGTCGGATCGCGCGCATCCTTGTAGTCGCCGGACGCGACGATGCAGGTGCCGCCACAGGACACCTTGATCTGCGCCGAGCCCAGCACGTGCCCCGCGGGGTGAAAGCTCACGTCGACGTCGCCGAGCCTGATCTGCTCGCCATAGCCGATCGCCTGTGTGGAGCCCGCAAAATTCTCGCCATAGCGCAGCCGCATGATGTCGAGCGTCTCCTGCGTCGCGAGCACGGCGCCGTGGCCGGCGCGGGCGTGGTCGGAATGGCCGTGGGTGATCAGCGCCCGCTCGACCGGGCGCACGGGATCGATGTGGAAGCCGCCGGCCTTGCAGCACAGGCCGGAGGGAACGGGCAGCAGGATGTCTTGCGGGCGCATCTCGATCATATAGGTGTCATCAGGCGAATTTCAGCTCGTCCCACTCTCGGCCCGTCCTGGACGCCTCAGCTGGTCCCACTCTCCGTTCGTCATGCGCGGGCTTGACCCGCGCATCCATCTCCTTGATGAGAAGCCCGTATCGACGACCATGGTTCCCATGCCTCACCGCCTGTTCCTGTCCTCCGGCGACCTGATCGCCGACCGCCGCTATGAGTTCGCCCGCGACCTGCAGCTCAAGGGCGATCTCGCCGCCGCTGCCGAGGTGATGGAGCAGGCCATCGAGGTCGCGCCCGGTTTCGCCTCGGCCTGGTTCGAGCTCGGCACGATCCGCCTCGCGCTCGGCGAAACCGACCAGGCGATCGCCGCGTTCCAGAACGCCCGCGCCGCCGATCCGGATGACCGCCACGGCGCCGGCGTGCGGCTGATGCAGCTCGGCGCCGCGCCGCTGGCCGACATGCCGAAGGCCTATGTGCAGTCGCTGTTCGATCAGTACGCGCCGCGGTTCGAAGCCGAGCTGATCGAGCGGCTCAACTACCGGGCGCCGGCCATCCTGTTCAAGGCGGTGCTTGCGGTGCGCGCCAGCGAAAGGAAGCCGGCCTATTTCAATCGCGCCATCGATCTCGGCTGCGGCACGGGCCTCGGCGCGGCCGCCTTCGCCAAGAACGTCGACAGCTTCATCGGCATCGACCTGTCCGCCGGCATGATCGCGGAGGCGCGCGCGACCGGGCTCTATGCCGAACTCGAGGTCGACGACATGACGGCGGGCTTGCAGCGGCAGCCGGACGCGTCCGCGGATCTTGTCCTCGCCGCGGATGCGATCGTCTATGTCGGCGATCTCGCTCCGGTGCTGCGCGAGATCGAGCGTGTGCTCAGACCTGACGGGCTGCTGGCCTTTACCGTCGAGACACATGACGGCGACGGCGTGATCATGGGCAAGGGTCTGCGCTATGCCCATGCTGCGGAATATGTTCGCGGCATGATCGCGGCCGCCGGATTGCAATTGGCACATCTCGCGCCGGCATCGCCGCGCACCGAGGATCAGGTGCCTGTGCGCGGGCTGGCCGTGCTGGCCGGCAAACTTGAGTCTACACGCTAGGACAGCCCGGGCATCGCAATGCACTGCGCCGGTTCGTCGCAACTTGGCTCTTGCGTGGTTCCTCCGATCCCAGAAAGATGGGGGTCCAGGGAGAGACAACAAATGAAAAACAATCTGACCCGGCGCGATTTCTGCGCCACCGCGCTCGTGACCATCGGCGCTTCGACCATTGCTTCGCCTCACGTCTGGGCGGCCGACAAGAAGTACGACGCCGGCGCCAGCGACACCGAGATCAAGCTCGGTCAGACCATTCCGCATTCCGGACCCGGCTCGCTGTATGGCGTGCTCGGCCGCGTCGGCGAAGCCTATTTCCAGATGCTGAACGAGCAGGGCGGGATCAACGGCCGCAAGATCAAGTTCCTGACGATGGACGACGCCTACAGCGCGCCGAAATGCGTCGAGGCGACGCGCCGGCTGGTCGAGCAGGACGAGGTGCTGGCGTTGTACGGCTCGCTTGGCACCGCGCCGCAGACCGCCGTGCATAAATACCTCAACTCCAAGGGCGTGCCGCAGCTGCTGCTCAACACCGGCGCCTCGAAGTGGAACGATCCCAAGAACAACAAATGGACCATGGCCGGGCTGCCGCTCTATCCAACGGAAGCGCGCATCCTCGCCAAGCACGTGCTGAGCGTGAAGCCGGAAGCGAAGATCGGCATCCTCTATCAGAACGATGATTTCGGCCGCGACTTCCTGGGACCGTTCAAGAAGACGCTGGCCGACGCCGGCGGCAAGGCGCAGGTGATCATGGAGCAGACCTATGATCTCACCGAGCCGACGGTCGATTCGCAGCTGATCAACCTGTCGAAGTCGGGCGCCGACGTGTTCTACAACATCTCCACCGGCAAGGCGACGTCGCAGTCGATCCGCAAGGTCGCCGAGCTCGGCTGGAAGCCGCTGCAGCTGCTGTCGGCCGGCTCGACCGGACGTTCGATCCTCTCGGCCGCGGGTCTCGAGAACGCCAAGGACATCGTTGCTATCCGCTACTCCAAGGATGCTGGGGTGCCGCAGTGGAAAGACGATCCGGACGTCAAGGGTTTCGAGGCGCTGCGCGCCAAGTACCTGCCCAACATCGATCCCGACAACACCATCGCCTATGCCGGCTACGGCCAGGCCGTCTCGATGGGCGAGATCCTGCGCCGTTGCGGCGACACGCTGACCCGCGAGAACGTGCTCAAGCACGCCACCACGCTGGCCGGCTTCCACTCGCCCTTCTTCCTCGACGGCGTCAACTTCTCCTACACGCCGGACGACTACACGCCGATGAAGACGCTCTACATCTCGATCTTCGACGGCAAGGACTGGAACATCTCCGACAAGCCGATGACGGAGTAGGAGGGCGAGCGCTTTCGTCGTTGCGAGCGAAGCAATCCAGAGTCCCTTCGCAGACACAGCCTGGATTGCTTCGTCGCCTCGCTCCTCGCAATGACCGTGTGGCGCGGGCTGTTGCTCCAATGCCGCTGTCGTCCCTGCGAACGCAGGGACCCATACCGCGGAATCCATCGGTGAGGCACAACTGTCAGTCATCGTCCCTCTGGGGCCGGTGGTTATGGGTCCCTGCGTTCGCAGGGACGACAGTGGAGCATGGCGGGGCGCCGGTCGCCTTGAGCTGGGTGTCTTCCGAAAAAAATAAAAAGCTTGCGCTTTTTCGGAAATCATGATCTTATCTCCCCATCCCGCCCCAAGCCGAGGGGCGTTGCGCGCGATCGTCACGACACGCGGGGCGGGGAGCGGTGGCCGCGAGGATTCGCAGCAGGCTCGCGAGAGCATGCGGACGAACGAATGCTGGCGGACGTGAAGTCGCAGCGTCCTGACACCCCGATGCTGGTGTTACGTTCGCGACGGCGCTGACGCGCCGCGCGGACAATGGTGGCCAACAAGCCCGGCGCACCAGGGAGACTGCGTATAAGCGTGAAGACCATCGCGCAGGGAAGGCCGGGCGTTCTCGGCTGCACCTGTGGTACCTGCCGCCTGCATTTTTTTAGCAGGCGGGCCGCAGGCGTCAGCCGACGCCTGGCCTTCCCTGCGCCCTCTGCATTCTGGAGGGCGAGATGCTGCAGCACAACTCGGGCAAGAGATGCCGCGAGACAGCGAACCTGTGTTCTCTCCTACAAGATGTAGGTCTTGGAGTGCGAGATGTCGCCCCAACGTCATTGCGAGCGCAGCGAAGCAATCCAGAGTCTCTCCTGGGAAAGATCCTGGATTGCTTCGCTGCGCTCGCAATGACGAGGAGAGACGCTACGTTCCTCTCGAAGTTCGTTCGCCAGGATATATTCGTAGCGTCGTGCAAGACCCGCTCTCGACGCTCTGGATGCTCGCCGGACATCCGTTGTCGTCCCGGGCAAGCCGCGCGGCGCGACAGCGCCGTCGTCGCGCCGACCCGAGACCCATATTTCGTGGCGGACGTGATGTGTGAGATACAACGACACGTCTGCCTCCAACCGCGCCTTGGCGTGGTTCTCCTCATGGTGAGGAGCGCGGCAGCGCGTCTCGAACCATGAGGCCCGGATCGTGGCCTCACCCTTCGAGACGCCTGCCAAGCGGCGGGCTCCTCAAGGTGAGTGGAATGGCCTGGATCGACTGCACCATGGCAACCACTCCAACCCTCGACGAAGCGCTGATGACTGCCTACCTTCTCCCAGTGCCGCCCCGCGTCTCACCAGTCCCGCCCGACGACAGCGCCGCGCTGCCGGACCGTTTCGTCAGATGGTTCGCGGCGCGCGGCTGGGCGCCGCGTGCGCATCAGCTGGCGCTGTTGGACAAGGCGCGCGCGAACCGCTCGGCGCTGCTGATCGCCCCGACCGGCGCCGGCAAGACGCTTGCCGGGTTCCTGCCGACCTTGGTCGAGTTGGGCTCGATGAGCACGAAACCTCATGGATCTCCTGCAGCCAAGCAGCGTGCTCTCTCCACTCCCTCCCCCCTTGTTGGGGAGGGGCGGGGAGAGGGGCCTCCGGGGGAGGTGCCGGTGCCGTCCTCGCCCTCCCGACGGTCTGCCTCGGATGAACGCGGCGAATTCGCTGTCTCCCACCCCACGACTTCGCCTTCCAGTGCGACAGGAACGAGCCCGGCAGCTGCGGCGAAGGTGATCTCCACCGGGCGATCCGTCATCCGCTCCTCCGGCCTGCACACGCTCTACATCTCGCCGCTGAAGGCGCTCGCGGTCGACATCGCGCGTAATCTGGAAGCGCCGATCTCGGAAATGGGCCTGCCGATCAAGGTCGAGACCCGCACCGGCGACACGCCGGTATCGCGCCGGCAGCGGCAGCGCCGCTATCCGCCGGACATCCTGCTGACGACGCCCGAGCAGATGGCGCTGCTGCTGTCGTCCGACGACGCGCCGTTCCTGTTTTCCTCGTTGAAGCGCGTCGTGCTCGACGAGCTGCACGCGCTCGTCACCTCCAAGCGCGGCGATCTGTTGTCGCTCGCGTTGGCGCGGCTGTGGCGGCTCGCGCCCGAAATGCGCATGATCGGCCTGTCGGCGACGGTCGCAGAGCCCGAGCAGATCGCGCGCTTCCTGGTGCCGCAGCCGAGCGGCGGCATCGCTGCGGCCGATGTCGTCGTCGCCGGCGGCGCCGCGCCGCCGGTCGTCGAGATGCTGGATACCCAGGAGCGGCTGCCATGGGCGGGCCACAGCGCGCGGCATGCGCTGGCCGAGATGTACGAGCTGATCAAGCAGAACAAGACCACGCTCGTATTCGTCAACACCCGCAGCCAGGCCGAGATGCTGTTCCAGGAATTCTGGCGCATCAATGACGACAATCTCGCCATCGCCCTGCATCACGGTTCGCTCGACGTCGCGCAGCGCCGCAAGGTCGAGGATGCGATGTCGGCGGGCAGGCTGCGCGGCGTCGTCTGCACCTCCTCGCTCGATCTCGGGGTCGACTGGGGCGACGTCGATCTCGTCATCAATGTCGGCGCGCCCAAAGGCTGCTCGCGGCTGATGCAGCGGATCGGCCGCGCCAATCACCGGCTCGACGAGGCCTCACGCGCGGTGCTGGTGCCCGCCAACCGCTTCGAGGTGCTGGAATGCTCGGTCGCGATCGACGCCATCGCCGACAATGCGCAGGACACGCCGCCTTTGCGCACCGGCGCGCTCGACGTGCTGGCGCAGCACGTGCTCGGCTGCGCCTGCGCCGAGCCGTTCCTCAGTGACGAGCTCTATGCCGAGGTGATCACCGCCGCGCCCTATGCGTCGCTGTCTCCAGCCGATTTCGACGACGTCGTCGACTTCGTCGCTACCGGCGGCTATGCGCTGAAGACCTATGAGCGCTTCGCCCGCATCAAGCAGGATGCGAAGGGACGCTGGCGCGTCACCAATCCCAAGGTGCGGCAGAGCTATCGGATGAATGTCGGCACCATCGTCGAGGAGGCGATGCTGAAGGTGCGGCTGGTGCGCTCGCGCGGCGGCGGCAAGACGGGCACCACCGGCGCGATCGCGCGCGGCGGCCGGCTGCTCGGCGAGATCGAGGAGGCGTTCATCGAAGGGCTCACGCTCGGCGATACCTTCGTGTTCAGCGGCGAGATCGTGCGCTACGAGGCGCTCGCCGAGGATCAGGTCTATGTCAGCAGAGCCAACGATGCCGATCCGAAAGTGCCGTCCTACATGGGCGGCAAGTTTCCGCTGTCCACCTATCTCGCCGAGCGCGTGCGCGGCCTGCTCGACGATCGCGCGGCGTGGAGCGTGTTGCCGGAGCAGGTGCGCGACTGGCTCGCTTTGCAGAAGGATGTCTCGCGCGTGCCCGCGCGCCGCGAGCTGCTGGTCGAAACCTTCCCGCGCTCCAACAAGCATTACCTCGTCTGCTATCCGTTCGAGGGCCGGCTCGCGCACCAGACGCTCGGCATGCTGCTGACGCGCCGGCTGGAGCGCGCGCGCGTCCGGCCGCTCGGCTTCGTCGCCAACGAATACGCGCTCGCGGTGTGGGGGCTCGGCGACATGTCGCTGATGGTCAAGCAGGGCCGGCTCGATCTCGCCGCTCTGTTCGATCCGGACATGCTGGGTGACGACCTCGAAGCGTGGCTCGCCGAATCCGCGCTGATGAAGCGCACGTTCCGCTCGTGCGCGATCATCTCCGGCCTGATCGCGCGGCGCTCGACCACCGAGGAGAAAACGCGCCGCCAGGTGCTGTTCTCGACCGATCTGGTCTACGACGTGCTGCGCCGGCACCAGCCCGATCACATGCTGTTGCGCGCCGCGCGCGCCGATGCCGCCACCGGTCTGCTCGATCTGAAGCGGCTCGGTGATATGCTCAAGCGCATCGAGGGACGAATCACCCATCGGGAACTCGATCGCGTCTCGCCGCTCGCGGTGCCGGTGATGCTGGAAATCGGCCGCGAATCCGTCTATGGCGAGGCCGCCGACGAGCTCCTGGCAGAGGCCGCCGAGGAGCTGGTCAAGGAAGCGATGGGGTAGGCTCGAGCTGCGAGGCGGACGTGCGGGGGACGACATTCTCATCATCGGGCACGATGGAGATCGCCGGCCTCGCGCTGCGCGTCGATCTTTCCGGTGCGCTGGTGTGGGATGAGGAGCGCCTGCTCGTCGTCTCCGACCTGCATCTGGAGAAAGGCTCGAGCTACGCGTCGCGCGGCACCCTGCTTCCGCCATTCGATACCATGGCGACCTTGCGCCGGCTCGCCGCCGTGGTCGCGCACTATAACCCGCGCACGGTCGTCGCGCTCGGCGACAGTTTCCACGATCGTGACGCGCATACGCGCCTGTCGGGCGACGACCGCGCCTGCATCGCCAATCTGCAGGTCGGGCGCGACTGGATCTGGATCACGGGCAACCACGATCCCGCGCCGCGTGGCGTCGGCGGTGAGGTTGCGGACGAGATCACGTTGGGTGCGGTGACCTTCCGCCACGAGCCCACTGGCGCGCGCGGCGAGATCGCCGGCCATCTGCATCCCAAGGCGCGGGTGGCGACGCGGGCGCGCACTTTGGAGCGGCGCTGCTTCGTTTCCGACGGCGAGCGCGCTGTCATGCCCGCCTTCGGCGCCTATGCCGGCGGCCTCAGCGTGCGCGACGCGGCCTTTGCCAAGCTGTTCCCGAAGCGCGCCTTCATCGCCCACGTCCTCGGCGACCGCCAGCTGCACAGCATCGCCGCGGCGAGGTGTTATTAGTTCTGATAAAGGAAATTTATGAGTTGAGCGGGTCACCAGCGTTGGATGAATTCGTAGTTGGACTGATCATACCCGCGACGAGCTCCGCTGCGCCCTCTCCCCCGCTTGCGGCGGAGAGTTGGAGAGGGGGTGCCACGCGCACCGCTGCTGGAGCTGCCCCCTCCCTAACCCTCCCCCGCAAGCGGGAGAGGGAACGCACCGTCCTCGCGGCGGCAGCTACGCCGCCTTCGCCTGCACCTTCTCGCAGAACTCGGCCAGCCGATCGGCCAGGCGCAAGGTTGCCGGGCTGGCATCGGGCGAGGCGACCAGCGCGACCTCGGTGCGGTCGATCGGCGCAAAGCCCTCGCGCGCGGTGAGGACGCGGTGTTCGGCCTGGACCGACATGTCGGACAGGATGCTCAGGCCCATCCCGGCCGCGACGGCGGCCTGGATGCCGGCAAGGCTCGACGACGTGTAGGCCATGTGCCAGGCGCGCCCCTCGCTCTCCAGCGCATGGATGGCGCGGGTGCGATAGAGGCAGCCCGGCGGAAAGCCGATCAGCGGCAGCGAGCGGCCGTCGAGATTGATCGGATGGCTCTTGCTGGTGACCCAATAGACCTGCTCCGGCCAGGCCGCGATCGCCGCCCTGGTGTCGTCGACGCCGCGCTTGAGCAGCGCGAGGTCGAGATCGCCGCGCTCGATGTCGCGCTTCAGATTGAGGCTCTGGTCGGCGCGGACGTCGAGCCGCAGCGCGGGATGCGCGCGCGAGAACGCAGCCAGCAGCTTGGCGAGGCGGTAGGCGGCAAAGTCCTCTGGGATGCCGAGCCTGACCGCGCCGTCGGGTCCCGGCCGCGCCACCACGTCACGCGCCTCCTCGGCGAGCGCGAGCAGGCGGCGGGCATAGGACAACAGCCGCTCGCCGGCCTCGGTCGGCGTCACCTCGCGGCCGTCGCGGTTGAGCAGCGTCTGGCCGAGGTCCTCCTCGAGGCGGCGGATCTGCTGGCTGACGGTCGATTGCGTGCGGTGGACGCGCTCGCCGGCGCGGGTGAAGCCACCGGCCTCGACCACCGAGACGAAGCTGCGCAACAGGTCCAGATCGAGCATCGGGGACCTCCATTCGAAAATCCACTGACCTCCAGTCTATCATTTAATTTCCAAATGGAAAGGATCGCCCTTACATCGAACGGCGAAGGAGACCTGCGATGTCGTCCGTATCCTCCGTTGCCGTGACCCCCGTGAAATCCAACCTGCTGCCAGTCGAAATCGGCCTGTTCTGCCTGCTCTGGAGCTTCGCCTTCGTCGCCGGCAAGATCGGGGTGACCTATTGTCCGCCGCTGCTGCTGTTGGCAGCGCGGTTTTCGCTCGCGGGCATTCTCATCCTGATTGTTCCGATCATCAGGGGTGAGCTGCGCATGACGTGGCGCGATGGCGCGGTGTTTGCGATCATCGGCGTCGCCAACAATGCGCTTTATCTCGGCCTCGGCTACACCGGCCTGCAGACGGTCTCCGCCGGGCTGGGCGGCCTGATCGTCTCGGCCAATCCGGTGTTCACGGCGGTGTTCGCCGCGCTGCTGCTCGGCGAGCCGCTGACGCTTCGCAAGATGGCGGGCCTCGCGCTCGGCACGATCGGCGTCGCCATGATCGTCTGGCACCGCATGTCCGTGGGCACAGACCAGCTCGAAGGCATTCTCTACACGCTGGCGGCGCTGGCCTCGATGGTCACCGGCACTATCCTGTTCAAGCAGCTCGCGCCGAAGGGCAGCCTGTGGGTCGGCAACGGCATCCAGAACCTCTCCGCGGGCCTCGTGCTGTGGCCGTTCGCGCTGAGCCTCTCCAGCACAGACGCGATCGTACTGAATCCACAACTGATCGGCGCGTTCGCGTTCCTGGTGCTCGGAGGTTCGATCCTGGCCTATGTGCTCTGGTTTCATCTCCTGAAAGTGTGTGGCGCCACCGCAGCCAGCGCCTATCACTTCGTGATGCCGCCGCTGGCGATGATCTTCGCCTTCCTGGTGCTCGGCGAGCACGTCGCGCTGCAGGATCTGTTCGGCGTCGTTCCCGTCGCGATCGGGATCTATCTGGTGACGCGGGCGCCGGCCCGCACGGTGGGAGTACAATCATGAGCGTTGCGATCACCCTGATCGGCGGCCCGACCGTCTTGATCGAAATCGACGGTTTCCGCCTGCTGACCGACCCGACCTTCGACGATCCCGGCACCTATCAGCTCCCGCATGTCACCCTGGAGAAGCTCTCTCGACCGGCCCTGACGGCCGATGCGATCGGCGATGTCGATGCGGTGCTGCTCAGCCATGACCAGCATGCCGATAATCTCGATCATGGTGGACGGGCCTTCCTGAGCCGCGCTCCGCGTGTGCTGACCACCGAAATCGGCGCAACGCGACTCGGTGCGCCTACCGAAGGTCTCGCGCCCTGGCGCGCAACCGAGCTGACGAAGGAGGGCAGGTCGCTGACGATCACGGCGACGCCAGCGCGCCATGGCCCGGCCGGCATCGAGCCGTTCGCAGGCGACGTCATCGGCTTCGTGCTGCAGCCGGAAGAAGCTGCGCCGATCTATATCAGCGGCGACACCGTGTTCTACGACGGCGTCGCCGAGGTGGCGCGGCGCTTCCCTGCGAAAATCGTACTGCCGTTTGCCGGCGCCGCGCAGACCCGCGGACCGTTTCATCTGACCATGGACACCAACGACACGATCGAGACCGCGCGGATGTTTCCCGACGCGCTGATCGTCCCCGTTCATACCGATGGCTGGGCGCACTTCCGCCAGGGCGCGCAGGACCTGCGAATGACCTTCGATGCGCTCGGCTTCGGCGCGCGGCTGAAGCTGCTGGAGCCGGGGGTGCGAACGATGATCGAAGCTTGATCGCGATGACGGCGGCGCAGCTAATCCCTTCGGAATACGATGGAGGCCATCCATCCCGTCATCAGCGCCATCGCGGCGGTGACGAGGCCATAGACGAAGCCGCTCTGCCGCGCCGTGTTCGCGACGAACTGCTCGAAGCCGACCTTGACGATCTCGAACGCCGTCTCGGTCTTGGTGACGAGCGCGCCGTCGGCGAGCAGCTTGATCTCGATCTCGTAGGTGCCGATCGGCACCGCCGCGGGCAGGGGAATGCCGGTACGGAACAGCGTCGGCGTCAAAAACGTCACCGCGGACGTGTCCTCGCGGTAGAGCCCGTGCTGCGACTGCAGCCGCACGAAGGCACTGCGGAATGCGTCGTTTGGCACCACATCGGCATAGTCGGGGCCGACGCGCTGGGTCAGCAGCACGTTGGTCAGGCCGAGCTGTTGTCGCCGCTGCACCTCGGAGGAGGCCATTGCATCGAACGGGCGGTTGGCGAACAGCGCGAGATAGCCCGGAACTTTCAGGAACTGGCGCGAATCGGTGTTGATCCAGATGCCGAATCTGCGCTCCTTGCGCCGCGTCACCATGTCGGCGCGCGGCCCGCGCACGGTCACGACCAGGTCATAGGCCGCGCGGCCCGGCGGCGCCTGCGCTTCCCTTTCGACCGAGCCGAACAGCACCAGCTCCTCGCCGGAATAGTTCGGCGTCACCGTCACGCGGTGATTGGAAACGGAGACGATCAGGCGCTCCGCGCGCGCCGATGCCGCCCCTGCAAGCAGCAGCATCAGCGTCATGGCGGCGATGCGGAGCGGCGTCATTGGCTCATCTCGGTCTCGCGGATCGTGAACAGGTCGGCCGGCCGGATCACCAGCTCGACCGCGAAGCGGATGCCGACGGCAAGAATCAACAGGCCGAGCAGCAGCCGCAGCTGCTCGCCGCGGATCATCTGGCCGGCGCGGGCGCCGAACTGCGCGCCGGTGACACCGCCGACCATCAGGATGAGCGCCAGCACGGCGTCGACCAGATGGTTGCTCACCGCGTGCAGCATGGTCGCGATCATCATGGTCGCGAGCGTCAGCACCATCGAGGTTCCGATCACGGTCGAGGTCGGCACGCGCAGCAGATAGATCAGCAGCGGCACCAGGATGAAGCCGCCACCGATGCCCATGACGGCGCCCAGAAACCCGATGAGGAGTCCGATGCCGATCACCGGAATCACCGAGACGTAGATCTTCGAGCGCTTGAAGCGCATCTTCAGCGGCAGGCCGTGAATCCAGACATGGCTGCCCGGACGTCGCACGGTGGCCACCGCGCCCTGGCGCGCCCGCATCATCGCGCGCAGTCCCTCCCAGAACATCACGCCCCCGACGCTCGAAAGCAGCACGACGTAGGACAGCGCGATCATCAAATCGAGCTGTCCGAGCGAGCGCAGCAGGGTGAAGGTGGACACCCCGAGCGCGGTGCCGAGCGTGCCGCCGATCATCAGCACCAAAGCGAGCGAGGGATCGATCGCGCGCCGCCGCCAATAGGACAGCGCGCCGGAGAACGAGGACGCGGCGATGTGGCTGGAGACCGAGGCGACCGCGACCGCGGGCGTGATGCCGACGAAGATCAGCAGCGGCGTCATCAGGAAGCCGCCGCCGATGCCGAACATGCCCGAGACGAAGCCGACCGCGGCGCCCATTGCCAGCAGCAGGAAGATGTTGACCGGAAGGTCGGCGATCGGGAGGTAAATCTGCATCCGCGCGGCCCTGCGAACGTTCAACCGGAGCATTCTGCGCATGCGAGCAGGCGCTTTGGTCCCTGCATAACCGAAAACACCGACGAAGGTATCAAGGATTCCGGACCGAAGTCACGGAGATGGGAAGAAGGAGGCAAACGAGCAGCTGTGGCCCGGGATGCCGCGATCTCAAAGAGGCTTGAGCGGAGCCGTGACGAGGTTCATCGCTTCGGCCTCTCGCGGCTCCAGCCAGCGGATGTCGCGGGTCTGCGACATGGCCTCGATGATCTGCGACGAGATGCCCATGCGGGTCATGAAGCCGAGGATGGCGCCGGTCACGCGCTGGGTGTCGGCAACGGCGTCCTCGCCCTGGGCCGCCGAGGTGAACCGGTGCACGCCGAGCGCCGATCCGTCGAGGCCATAGCGGGGCTGGCCGCCCGCGAAGGCGAACACGCAGGCGCTGGCGCAGAAGCCGGCCCGAACCCGGCCGCCATTGTCGGCCACGCCGACGGCGGTGGACAGGCCCTGGGCGCGGATGATCTCGCCCATCAGCACGCCCTGCTCGAGATTGCCGCCGGGCGAGGACAACAGAACCACGTCGCCCGGCTTCAGATGCGACTCTTTGATCCGCTCGCGCAGCCAGATCGCAGCGGCGGGCCCGATGCGGCCGCTGACTGCGAGCACGGCCCGGTCGCCGCCAACAGCGGCATTTGTCACCAGTGTGGAGGACAAGCTCGGCGAGACGTACTGATCCTTCCAGAACGACCAGGCGTCCGGCGTCGACAGGTCGCGATAGGCGCGGATACCGGCGCTCAGCAGCAGTATTGTGAAGAAGACGACCGAGCCCAGCCGGCCCCATCGAAATCCCGGCCGCTGTGCGCCAACTCCTCGATGCACATGCCGAGGCGGCGGGGCAGGGGTGAAGCCTGGCTGGGGCCGGGGCGCCACCCGAGGGCCAGTCGGCGAGTGCCGGAAGCCCATGCCATCATGCTGCTCGTTCCCGCCCGACACCCGACTGCACTCCTCCGCGGCATCCGAATGACACCAGCGAGATACCTATAACGTTCAGCGGTGCCACACTATGGCGTGCGGGCGCGCGTCGTCCGGGATTTTGCGTCGATGGTTGTGGCTCGTGCCAAGAGGGTGCCACGACCGTGACGCCCTTTCTGTCGACCCTTGTCGGGCCTGAGCGGAAGGGGCGGATCAGCGCGGTGCTGTCGCAGCCGCGCGCTTCGCCAGCGCCGCCTTGGCCGCCGCGGCCTTGGCGATCGCCTGCGTGCCGTCCCAGCCGCCGGCCGGTGCCGGGACATTGATCGCGTCGTCGGGCTGCGGTTCGACCGTAAACGTCTGGATCGCGAGCTTGGCAGCCGCCAGCGACTGCGCATCGAGCCGCTTGGCCACGTCTTCGCGCTTGCGCCCGGCGTCGGCATCGCCCTGGGCGGCGGCGAGGCTGAACCATTTGTAGGATTCGGCGAGGTTCTGCTCGACGCCGATGCCGCGGGCATAGAGGATGCCGAGGTTGAATTGGCTGTCGGCCACGCCCCGCTCGGCCGCCTTGCGGAACCATTGCGAGGCGCTCTTGTAGTTGGCGCCCTTGCCGCCGCCATCCGCGTCCAGCACAGCGAGATTGTGCATCGCCTTGGCGCTGCCGCGCTCGGCGGCCACGACATAATAACGGCGCGCGATGTCGGCGTCCTTCTTCACGCCGAGACCCTTCTCGTAGAACGTGCCGAGACGGAACACGGCCGGGATAAGTCCCGCTTGTGCCGCGCGGTCATACCATTTCGCGGCTTCCTCGTAGTTGGCGGCGATGCCCTTGCCCTCGGCAAAGCGGACGCCGACCTCGTAGGCCGCGGTCGGATCGCCCCTGAGGGCGGCATTGCGCAGCGCCATCCCGCCGACGGCATCGGGCAGTTTTTCGGACGCCGGCACCTGCACGAGGCCGAGCCTCTGGCCGTTGGCAGCGGTCGGAATCGTGCCGGTGATGTCGCTTGCCGCAGCGGCGGCCGGTTTCTCCGCCTCCTGCGGGATCGCGAGCATTGCGATCGTCTCCGCCTCCGTCGGCATGGCCCTGTTGTAGGACTGACGATCGATCGGGGTGGGGGAGGTCAGGGACGGCACGCTCTGGTCCGGCGTCGCCGGTCGCGGCGACAGGCTGGGCGTCGCCGACGGCATCTGCGCGCGCGGCGCCTCGCCCTGGGTCTCCATCGGGGAGACAGGCGGTGGCGTGCTGCCGGAGTCGAGCAGCGACATGGCAAATTTGAAGGTGCCCAGCACGATCACGACGACGCTGGCGCCGACCAGAAGCGAACGGATCTTCGATCCGATGGTCGAGACCTCCTCGTCACCCTCGGCCGTGAGGGCAATCGTCGGCTTGTCCTTGGTCTTGGTCTTCGCAGGCTCCTTGGGCGCTTCCTTGAAAACCTCCTTGGGAGTTTCCCTGGCGACGTCCTTGGCCGGCTCCTTGGCCTTCTCCTTCGGCTTGTCCTTCTTCGTCTTCTTGGCGTCGACGGGCTGCGAGGCGGCCGCGGCCTGTGCGGCGCGCCGGGCGGCGGCGATGAAGCTCGAAGTGGACACCGGCTCGCGCTTGCCCGCCGGAAGCTCGCTCAGGGCATCCTCGGATGCTGCGATCCGTTCGGCAGGAGAAGCGGTCCGGCCGGGCGGGCGGGTGCCAGGTTCGAGCGAATGATCCGGTGGCAACTCAGGGACCAGCGCCGCAGGGCGCGCCGCCTGGACCGCCTGAGCCGCATGGGGCTCCAGGATGTCCGCGATGGCTTTGGGCGGGATCGGCGGCGGCACAGGGGCTGCCGGTGCCGTCGCGACGTGGAAGTCACGCGGCGCCGCGGCGAAGGCGGATGGGCTTGCGGCCGCATTGACGATGTGGGCGGCCGGCTGCGCGGCTGCAGGATTCGGCAGTTCCGGCCGGTAGGCTGGCTCGGCCTTGACTGGCTCCACATAGGCCTGTGGCGCCGGCGCGCGGGCGGCCGGCATCGGCGCTTCGATCGGGGGGGCCAGGGGCGGCAGGACAGCCGGCTGGGTGGTCGTCGCGCGCACGTTGCGCAGGTCGCCCTCGATCATGGCGAGGCGGTCGACGACATGGCCGAGCGTGTTGTGAACCGCTTCCAACGAATCCTGGGTGTTGCGGTCGGTCTCGGTCTGGCTGAAGCGGATGTCGGACAACTCGCGCTTGACCATGTCGACCAGGCCGGTGTCGTGCGACGCGTCGCGCTGCGACCGGCTCTCGGACAGAGCGGCGAACGTCGCCTGCTGCCGCTCGAGATAGCGCAGGATGTCCTGCAGGCCGTCCTCGACCCGGGACATGTTGCCGCCGCGCGGATCATTGGCGGCTTCCAGCCGCTCCAGCAGATAGCTGATCCGCTGCTCGAGATGCGTGATCGCGGACGAGCCGTCATTGCCGACCTGCAAGCGGTCGATGCGGTCGGAGAGGCCGCGCAGCGCGTCCTCGATCTGGGCGGTGTTGTCGGGCGCGTGAGCCGGCTGCTCGCGGCTCTCCAGGGTCGAGGTCAGCGCCGCGATGCGCTGCTCGAGCGCCGCGAAGGAATCGTGGAAGGCGTCGTGATTGTCGCGCGCCTGCGTGACCTGATCGACCTTCGACGACAGCTGCCGAAGATCGTCCGACAGCCGTTCCAGCGCATCGTTGGAGGCGACGTTGGCGACGATGGCGCGCAACGCGGCGATCGCGCTCTCCAACTGCTGCACCGTGCCGGGATCGTCATTGGTGCGCAGGATGAGGTCGAGCTTGGCACCGAGATTGCGGATCGCCTCGTCATAGACGGCCAGCTGCTCGGCGGGCTTGAGCGTCCCCACGACCTCGCGGATGTCGGTCAGCGCGCGTTCGATGCCGGCCAGTGCCTGGCCATCGACTCCGCTCTGGCGGTTCTCGTCGATGCGGTGCGACAGCGAGCGAATCTCGTTCTCGATCGATTCGATCGCCCGCCGCGGCATCGCCTCGGTGATCGCAAGGCGGATTTCGGCGAGTTCGGTGCGAAAGCCCGCGATCGACTGCTCGATACCGTCCTCAGGCCGGTGCAGGGCCTCGATCTGGCTCGTGATCTTGAGCAGGTGCCGTTCGAGCAGCGAGAAATCCGGGCCGGGTGCTGGCTGCGGGGCCACCTGCGGCGCGCTGATCGGTGTCATCAGCGGCGCTGCGGCGGGCGCCATGGCAGGCGCCGTCGGCGGCGCCTGATGCGGCGGCAGTGTGCGCGCATTGTCGAGCTCGCTCTGCCGGGCGCTGATCTCGGCCACGGCCACATCGAACGAACCGGCGCTGAGCGGCTGCGCGGGACGATAAAGCTGCGCGGCGGCGCGCTCGACGCCATCGGGACCACGATAGCGCTCGTCGGGAGCCGATTTGCGCATCGGCGTCGAGATCTGCGACAGCCGGGCATCGAGCCGTGAGATGGCGTCGTTGAGCTGGCGCGCTACGCCTTGCTCATCGCGTGGAGCGTCCTTGCGTGCTCCGGGGCGCGACATGTGCTCGATCTGGCGGGCAATCGAATCGAGTCGCTGATGGATGTCGGCGACCTCGCGGGTATCGCGATTGACCGGCGGCGTGCTGCGCGGCGCGGGGCTGCCGCGGAAGTCGGGCGGCGCAGTTGCGCCGAGCGTGGAGTTGATCCAGTCGTTCAGCGTCATGCCGGCGCGTTGCGCCGCAGCCTCGGCCCTTTCGCGGACGGACGGGTCGATGCCTTCATTACTCCACGGTACGCGCGAATTCATGTCTCGTCCGGTTCCGCTTCCAGCGCTCCACCAAGCGCCTCCAGCCTCCCCACGCGCCCCGGACATGAACATGAACGGGTCCGCGCAGATCGTCTGCTCCAGGTCCCGACTTTTGACTTTTACGGTAAATAACGCGTTAAGTTTACCGCTGGCGCGGTCAGAAGTTTTGCTGTCGCATGGCGCGTATCAGCCGGCATTTTCGCGCGATGATGCATCGAGCGGCCGCACGCTGCTGCTGCTACTCGTGATGGCCGACAAAGCAGTGATGGCTTCCTCGCACCATTCCGCCACCATCCGCTCGTGGCGCAGCCCGAGGCGAAGGTTGAGCAGCTTGCCGAGGTCGGCCGGCGCGGCGCTGCCGTCGGGAAAGCGCTTCTGCAGGATGCGGTCGTAGCGGTCGGCGCGATCGCGATGATGTTCGAGCCGCGCCATCAGGTCGGCACGCAGCGGCGCAATGTCGGTGGCACCCAGCGCGTAGAGGCGGACCAGGAGATCGTCCTTGGTCGAGGCCGGCACGCTGGGCCGCGCGGCCCAGTTCCGGAAGGCGGCGCGGCCTTCCGGCGTCAGGGTGTAGACGAGCTTGTTCGGCTTGCCGGTCTGTACCACCTCGCGGCCCTGGATGTAGCCGCGGTCGCGCAGCCGCGACAGCTCGCGATAGATCTGCTGGTGGTCGGTCTTCCAGAAGAACCCGATCGAGGAGTCGAACGTCTTGGCGAGCTCGTAGCCCGTCATCGGATGTTCAGTGAGGCAGGCGAGGATCGCGTCGCCAAGGGCCATGGCCGGAAAATGCTCCCGTTTTTCTGATCGTGTTCTGCCCCGCTCCACGCTTGACATTATGCACACTGGCGCATATGCGTCAATGTGCATATGGGGTGGATGTGGTGCTGGCCTGTTCCGCCCCGAGGAGACGCCCAATGACAATGACCGGCCTCGATGGATGGTACGGCTATATGAGGTCTCACGATCTCGGCGCGCTGTGGGAGCTGCTGCACCCCGACGCCGTGTTCGAAAGTCCCGTCGTGCACACGCCGCAGCGCGGCCGCGACATCACCTTCAAATATCTCGCGAGTGCTGAGAAAGTCCTAGGCGGTCCGGGATTCAAGTATGTCGGCGAATGGCGCAGCGCCACGGGCGCGGTGCTCGAATTCGAGAACGAGATCGAAGGCATCAGGCTCAACGGCGTCGATATCATCACATTCGACGACGCCGGTCGGATTACTCACTTCAAGGTGATGGTCCGCCCGCTCAAGGCGATCAATTTGCTGCACCGCCTCATGGGCGAACAACTGGCCGCGATGAGCAAGCCGTCCTGACGTGACCACCAGCCGCAATGTGACGGCTGCCGCAAACCCGCAGAAATCCGCTACAGTCCGCGGCCTGCATTGCCTGCCGCGTCCGTGAATTTCCCGTCTGAAACTTCAGCCTTCCTGCCGGAGACGCCAATGCCGATCTACAAAGCCCCCGTGGAAGATGTGACCTTCCTGCTCAACGACGTGTTCCAGATCGACCGCTACGACAATCTGCCGGGCTTCTCCGATGCCTCGGCCGACGTCCGCGAGGCGATCATTGGCGAGGCGGCCAAGCTCGCCGAAGAGGTGCTGCAGCCGCTCAATCGCGTCGGCGATCTCGAAGGCTGCAAGCGTCACGACGACAGCAGCGTGACTACGCCGAAGGGCTTCAAGGAAGCCTACAAGCAGATCGTCGAGGGCGGCTGGCTCGGCCTGTCGGCGCCGACGGAATATGGCGGGCAGGGCCTGCCGGTGACGCTCAGCCAGACCGTCAACGAATTCCAGTGCTCGGCCAACATGGCGTTCGCGATGTATGGCGGCCTCACCATGGGCGCGACCGCGGCGCTCATCGTGCATGGCAGCGAAGAGCAGAAGAAGACCTATGTGCCGAAGATGGTCGCCGGCGAGTGGACCGGCACCATGAACCTGACCGAGCCGCATTGCGGCACCGATCTAGGTCTCTTGCGCACCAAGGCGGTGCGCCAGGCCGACGGCAGCTTCAAGATCTCCGGCACCAAGATATTCATCTCGGCAGGCGAGCATGATCTGGCCCCCAACATCATCCATCTCGTGCTCGCCCGCATCGAGGGCGCGCCCGCCGGCATCAAGGGCGTGTCGCTGTTCGTCGTGCCGAAATTCATGGTCAATCCGGACGGCACCGTCGGCGCGCGCAACGGCGTCGCCTGCGGCTCGATCGAGCACAAGATGGGCATCCACGGCAACTCGACCTGTGTGATGAACTACGACAACGCCACCGGCTGGTTGATCGGCGAAGAGAACAAGGGCATGCAGGGCATGTTCGTGATGATGAACGAGGCCCGGCTCGGCGTTGCCGTGCAGGGTCTCGCGCAGTCCGAGGTCGCCTATCAGAACGCGGTCGCCTATGCGCGCGAGCGCATCCAGGGCCGCTCGCTGACCGGGCCTAAGGCGCCGGACAAGGCCGCCGATCCGATCATCGTGCATCCCGACGTGCGCCGCACCCTGCTGTCGATCCGCGCCTTCAACGAGGCGGCGCGCGCGATGGTGGTGTGGACCTCGCTGAAGAGCGACGTCGCGCACCGCTCGCAGGATCCCAAGGACCGTCAGGCCGCCGACGACCACATGGGCCTGATGACCCCGGTCATGAAAGGCTACATGACCGACATGGGCTTCGCCAACGCGGTGCAGGCGCAGCAGATGTATGGCGGCCATGGCTACATCGCCGAGTGGGGCATGGAGCAGTTCGTGCGCGATGCGCGCATCGCCATGATCTACGAGGGCGCCAACGGCATCCAGGCGTTGGACCTCGTTGGCCGCAAGCTGCCGCGCGACGGCGGCCGCGCGGTGATGGCGTTCTTCGCCGAGGTCGGCTCGTTCGCCAAGGAGCAGGGCAGCAACGACGCGATGAAGCCGTTCGTGACACCACTCTCGACCGCGCTCGGCCACCTGCAGCAGGCCACGACGTGGCTGATGCAGAACGCGATGGCCAAGCCGGACAATGCTGGCGCCGCCGCAACCGACTACATGCATCTCTTCGCGCTGGTCACCTTCGGCTACATGTGGGCGAAGATGGCCAAGGTGGCGCAGGACAAGATTGCGGCCGGTGACAGCTCGACCTATCTCACCACCAAGCTGGTGACGGGCCGCTTCTTCATGGAGCGCGTGATCCCTGAGACGGCCGCGCATCTCGCCCGCCTGCAGGCCGGCTGTGCGACCGTGATGGAGCTGCCGGCGGAAGCCTTCTGAGAACGAGACCAGAGAGCCGGTGCGCCAAGCGCGCCGGCTTTCGCCGACAACAACAACGAATCTGACCAGATGAGGAGGGCGTGATGCCTGAGGCCTTTATCTACGACCACGTGCGTACTCCCCGCGGCCGCGGCAAAGCGGACGGTTCACTGCATGAGGTGACCGCGCTCGCGCTCGCCACCGTGCCGCTGAAGGCGCTCAAGGATCGCAACAACATCCCTGCGGACGTGGTCGATGACGTCGTGCTCGGCGTCGTCGATCCCGTCGGCGAGGCCGGCTCCGACATCGCCCGCTTCGCCGCGCTGAATGCAGGTCTCGGCGAGGCCGTCCCCGGCATCCAGATCAGCCGCTTCTGCGCCTCCGGCCTCGATGCCGTGAACTTCGCGGCCGCGCAGATCATGAGCGGCCAGCACGAGCTCGTGATCGGCGGCGGCGCGGAATCGATGAGCCGCGTCGGCATCGGCGCCTCCGGCGGTGCCTGGCCGATGGATCCGTCGATGGCGGTGCCGTCCTACTTCATGCCGCAAGGCGTCTCGGCCGACCTGATCGCGACCAAATACGGCTTCTCGCGCGACGACGTCGACGCCTACGCGGTGCAGAGCCAGCAGCGCGCCGCCAAGTCCTGGGAAGAGGGCCGCTTCAACAAGTCGGTGGTGCCGGTCAAGGACATCAACGGCCTGACCATCCTCGCCAAGGACGAGCACATGCGCCCCAGCACGACGATGCAGTCGCTGGCGCAGCTGCAGCCGTCCTTCGTGCAGATGGCGCAGATGGGCGGCTTCGACGCGGTCGCGATCCAGTCGCATCCCGAGATCGAGCGCGTCAACTACGTGCATCACGCCGGCAACTCGTCGGGCATCGTCGACGGCGCCGGTGCGGTGCTGCTCGGCAGCAAGGAAGCCGGCGCGAAATACGGCATGAAGGCGCGCGCGAAAATCCGCGCCTTCGCCAATATCGGCTCGGAGCCGGCGATGATGCTGACCGGCCCGGTCGACGTCACCGAGAAGCTGTTCGAGCGCTCCGGCATGAAGAAGTCTGACATCGATCTGTTCGAGCTCAACGAGGCCTTCGCCTCGGTCGTGCTGCGCTACATGCAGGCATTCGAGATCGACAAGGACAAGATCAACGTCAATGGCGGCGCCATCGCGCTCGGCCATCCGCTCGGCGCGACCGGCGCGATGATCCTCGGCACCGTGCTCGACGAGCTCGAGCGCACCGGCAAGGCAACCGCCCTGGTCACGCTGTGCATCGGCGGCGGCATGGGCACCGCGACCATCATCGAGCGGGTTTGACGGCGGTCATTGCGAGCGAAGCGAAGCAATCCAGGGCGACACGAACAGTCTGGATTGCTTCGTCGCTTCGCTCCTCGCAATGACGAACTCATAGCAGGAATGCAGGACAACGCCGCGCCGACCGGCTGCTGGCATCGAGGGAGCACCACATGGCCTTCAAGAACTTCAAACTCGAAACTGACTCCGACGGCATTGCGCTGATCACCTGGGACATTCCGGGACGTTCGATGAACGTGCTGGACGAGACCTCGGCGATCGAGCTCGAGACCATCGTCAAGGAGACCACCGCCGACGCCGCGATCAAGGGCGTCGTCATCACCTCGGCCAAGGAGGCGTTCTGCGCCGGTGCCGACCTCTCCATGCTCGAGGGCATGAACCGCATCTATCTCGACACCCTGAAGAGCAAGGGCGAGGAAGCCGCCAACCAGATGCTGTTCGACAACAGCCGGCGCTTCTCGCAGATCTATCGATCGATGGAGACCTCGGGCAAGCCGTGGGTCGCCGCCATCAACGGGCTCGCGCTCGGCGGCGGTTTCGAGCTGACCCTGGCCTGCCATCACCGCGTGGCGGCCGAGAACCCGAAGACGCGTCTCGGCCTGCCCGAGATCAAGGTCGGCCTGTTCCCCGGCGCCGGCGGCACCCAGCGCGTGCCGCGCATCGTGCAGCCGCAGGACGCGATGAACCTGCTCTTGAAGGGCGAGGCGCTCACGCTCGACAAGGCCAAGGCCATGAAGCTGGTCGACGCCGTCGTGCCGGCCGCGGACCTGATCAAGGCCGCCAAGGACTGGATCAAGGCCGGCGGCAAGGCGGTCGCGCCCTGGGACGAGAAGGGCTTCAAGCTGCCCGGCGGCCCGGTGTTCTCGAAGAACGGCATGATGATGTTCCCGGCGGGCAACGCCATCTACCGCCGCGAGACCTACGACAACTATCCGGCCGCGCGCGCCATCATGAGCTGCGTGTATGAAGGCCTGCAGCTGCCGATCGACGCGGCGCTGCGCGTCGAATCGCGCTACTTCGCACACATCCTGCGCTCGAAGGAAGCCGCGGCCATGATCCGCAGTCTGTTCCTGTCGATGCAGGAATTGAACAAGGGCGCGCGCCGCCCCGCGAACGTGCCGGCGACCAAGCTGAAGAAGATCGCCGTGATCGGCGCCGGCTTCATGGGCGCCAGCGTCGGCTACGTGTCGGCGCGTGGCGGGCTCGAGGTCGTGCTGATCGACCGGGACCAGGAGAGCGCCGACAAGGGCCGCGCGCATGCGCAGAGCGTGATCGACGGCCTGGCCAAGAAGGGCCGCACCAAGCCGGGCGAGGCCGAGGCGATCATGGGCCGCATCACCGCGACCGCCGACTATGCCGTGCTCAAGGATTGCGACCTCGTCATCGAAGCCGTGTTCGAGGACCGCAAGGTCAAGGCCGAGACCTACGCCAAGGCGCAACCCTATCTGAAGGACGGCGCGATCTTCGCCTCCAACACCTCGACCCTGCCGATCACCTCGCTGGCCGAGGAGTTCAAGGACCAGGGCCGTTTCGTCGGCATCCACTTCTTCTCTCCGGTCGAGAAGATGATGCTGGTCGAGATCATCATGGGCAAGAACACCGGCGACGTCGCGCTCGCGACCGCGCTCGACTATGTCCGCACCATCGGCAAGACGCCGATCGTGGTCAACGACTCCCGCGGCTTCTTCGCCAACCGCTGCGTGATGCGCTACATCGCCGAGGGCAACGAGATGTTCCTCGAAGGCGTGCCGCCGGCGATGATCGAGAACGCGGCCAAGATGGCCGGCATGCCGGTCGGTCCGTTGTCGCTGTCGGACGAGGTCGCGCTCGATCTCGGCCTCAAGATCATGAAGGCCACCGAGCACGACCTCGGGCCGAACGCGATCAACCAGGACCACAAGAAGCTGATGGTCGAGCTGGTCGAGAAGCAGGGCCGCTTCGGCCGCAAGAATGCCAAGGGTTTTTACGACTATCCCGAGAAGGGCAAGGGTCAGAAGAGCCTGTGGCCGGAGCTGGCTTCGCTGCAGCCGAAGCATCTCGATCCCGATACGCTCGATGTCGAGGAGCTGAAGCAGCGCTTCCTGGTGGTGCAGGCGGTGGAAGCCGCGCGCACCGTCGAGGACCACGTCATCACCGACGTGCGCGAGGCCGATGTCGGCTCCATCCTCGGCTTCGGCTTCGCGCCGTTCACCGGCGGCACGCTGTCCTACATCGACTTCATGGGCACGAAAAAGTTCGTCGAGCTGTGCCACGAGTTCACGGCAAAGTACGGCTCGCGCTTCGCCCCGCCGAAGCTCCTGGAGGAGATGGCCGCCAAGGGCGAAACCTTCTACGGCCGCTTCCCGCCGAAGAAGGCGGCGGCTTAGCAAAGGTCGTAGGCTGTTCCTGAGGAAAGCCCGATGGCGCAGCGCTGACGGTGCGCCCCCCTCCCCCTTGCGGGGAGGGGTCGGGGGTGGGGGTGGGGGTCCCGGGAAAAGGTCTCAATGGCTCGAAGAAACCGCTCGCCTCAACGTCTGAGCCCGAGCTTAACTGATAAGGTCGCGCTCCATATCCTGCCACGGCACGGCGTCTTGTGCGCCAGTATCGAAGCTAGCCAAGCGACGGGCTAACTCGGCTTCTTGAGCCGAGGTCAATCGCACGTCTTCAGGTGCCAGGCTGTCCCACAACCGGCCAATGAGGTTGAGCCGTTCCTTCGTGGTCAGCTGAGAGATGTCGAATGGGAAGGACATCACGTCATCATAATCCCTGGCGGAATCAGGTCCATGGACTCAGCTAGAGTTATCGTGTGGACCCCCACCCCCGACCCCTCCCCGCAAGGGGGAGGGGAGCTCACCGGCTTCGTGGCGTTGCAATCGCTTCATAAGAAGCAAGCCCTCACCCCGCCTTCATCAGTCCTTCCTTGGTCAGCGCCTCCTGCACCTTCGGCCGGGCTGCGACGCGGGCCTTGTAGGCGAGCAGGTTCGGCAGCGCCGAGAGGTCGAATTTCATCCGCTCCGCCCATGACAGCATCGTGAACAAATAGCCGTCGGCGACGCTGAATGCCTTGCCGAGCAGATAGTCGCGGCCCGCCAGCTGGCCGTCGATATATTTGAACTTGCCCATCAGCCGCTCCTTGAAGAAGCCCTTGGTCTCGTCGGTGAGGGCCGGCTGGAACATCGGGCTGAAATTCTTGTGCAGCTCCGACGTGATGAAATTCAGCCACTCCAGGAGCTTGTAGCGCTCGCCGCTGTCGCGCGGCGGGGCGAGGTTCTTGTCCGCGGCCTGGTCGGCGATCATCTGCACGATCACCGGGCCCTCCGTCACGATTTCGCCGCTCGGCAGCCCTAGCGCCGGCACTTGGCCCTTCGGATTGACCTTGAGATAATCGTCGCCATTTTCCAGAGTCTTGGCACGCAGATCGACCTTGACCAGGTCATAGGGCAGCCCGGCTTCGAGCAGGGCGATGTGGGGTGAGAGCGAGCAGGCGCCGGGTGAATAATAAAGCTTCATCGGGTATTCCCTCCGTGAGACCGTGGTTGTTGGTGGAACCGATCGGGGCGTCACGCGCGGCCCTTACATGCAGATGCATGGAATAGTCAAGATTGATGCAGCTGCATCGAATGCGCTAGAACGACGATCTCAAGGATACGAGCCGGCTCATGAAACGCAAACCATCGACCGAGGCGACCGCCGCCTGGATCCGCCTGATGCGGGTCCAGAGCCGGGTGCTGGACGCGGTCGAGCAGGAGCTGAAGAAGGCCGGTTTCCCGCCGCTCGCCTGGTATGATGCGCTGCTTGAGCTGTCGCGGGCGGCCGCCGGCGAGCTGCGTCCGGTCGAGCTCGAGCGGCAGATGCTGATCCCACAATATTCTACCTCCCGGCTGATCGACCGGCTGGTCGACGAAGGTCTGGTCATCAGGCGCGAATGCAAGATGGACAAGCGCGGCCAGTTCGTGGAGATCACCGAGGCGGGGCGCGAGCTGCAGAAGCGGATGTGGTCGGCCTATTCGGCCGCCATCGAGAAGCATGTCGGCTCCAAGCTGTCGGACACCGACGCCGCCAAGCTGTGCACGCTGCTTGACCGTCTCGGCTGTTCCTGCGGTCAGGCCGCCCCATTGTCTGCCGGAGAAGGCGCTTCGCCCCGATGACCCATCCGTCTTCATTCACAGCCGCGGTCCCGCCGGGTCCGCGGACATCCCTCGCACCCTGCGCGACCATCGTAGCGCTCTTCCTCCGGACCTCCCATGGCGCGTGACCAGATCGATATGACCCCGCTGCAGTCGCGCGACGAGCTCGTGGCGTGGCTGGCGGACGGCGTGAAGCCGGCATCCGCTTTCCGCATCGGGACCGAGCACGAGAAGACGCCGTTCACGCTCGAAGGTCACCGCCCTGTGCCTTACGAAGGCGCACGCGGCATCGGCGCGCTGCTCGAAGGCATGAAGCTGCTGCTCGGCTGGGAGCCGATCATGGAGCGCGGCAACATCATCGGGCTCTATGACGTCACCGGCGGCGGCGCCATCTCGCTGGAGCCGGGCGGCCAGTTCGAATTGTCCGGTGCGCCGGTCGAGACCGTGCATCAGACGCATGCGGAGCTGATGGCGCATCTGGCGCAGGTGCGCGAAATCGCGACCCCGCTCGGGATCGGCTTTCTCGGGCTCGGCATGACGCCGTCATGGTCGCGCGAAGAAATTCCCGTGATGCCCAAGGGCCGCTACAAGATCATGACCGGCTACATGCCGAAGGTCGGCCGATACGGGCTCGACATGATGTACCGGACCTGCACGGTGCAGACCAATCTCGACTTCTCCTCGGAAGCCGACATGGTCAAGAAGCTCCGGGTCTCGGTGGCGCTGCAGCCGATCGCGACCGCTCTGTTCGCCAACTCGCCGTTCACCGAAGGCAAGCCGAACGGCTATCTCTCCTTCCGCTCAGAGATCTGGCGCGACACCGACAATCAGCGTTCGGGCATGATCCCCTGGGCGTTCGAGGACGGCATGGGCTTCGAGCGCTGGGTCGACTACGCGCTCGACGTGCCCATGTACTTCGTCAAGCGCGAGGAGACCTATATCGACGTCTCCGGCACCTCGTTCCGCGACTTCTTCGAAGGAAAAAATCCGGCGATGCCGGGCGAGCGTCCGACGCTGTCGGACTGGGCCAATCACCTCTCGACGATCTTCCCGGAGGTGCGGCTGAAGCGCTATCTCGAGATGCGCGGCGCCGACGGCGTGCCGTGGGGACGGCTGCCGGCGCTGCCGGCGTTCTGGGTCGGCCTGCTCTATGACGATGCGAGCCTCGACGCCGCCTGGGACCTGGTCAAGGACTGGACCGCGTTCGAGCGCCAGAACCTGCGCGACGACGTGCCGCGTCTTGGCTTCAAGACGCGCATCCGCAATCGCTACGTGTTCGAGGTCGCCAAGGAGTGCCTCGCTTTGGCGCATCACGGCCTGCGCCGGCGCAACCGCGTCGATCATTTCGGCCGCGACGAAAGCCGGCATCTGGAGCCGCTCGATGCCATCATCGCTTCAGGCCGCTCGCCGGCCGAGGAGATGCTGGAGAAGTTCAATGGTCCCTGGCGGGGCTCGGTCGAGCCGGCCTATGAGGAATATGCATTCTGAGCCGCAACGGCGGGCCTGAACAGGCCTGTTGGGCCGAACCTCGCTCGCGCCGGGCGGCATCTCGCTTCATCGATCCCGGCGACCGCGCCGGATCGGCTTCAATTGATTTTGTTTCCGTTTGTTTCCCTCATATTCGAGCTGCGTCGCATTCCCGCGGATATCCGGACGTGCCAAGCCCGTTCATCCGCCATACAGGTTCGTGGCGATCAAATGACCGCCCAAGAACACTGAAGAAAACTCAAGCGTTAACAATGGGTCGGATGTTTCAGCGGCGGCGCGCGGGGCGCTTCATCGGGGCATGGCTGTGGGCGCTGGCGTGCCTGATCGCGGCTGCGCGTCTGACGCCGGCCGATGCGCAGAGCTATTCGGACCGCCCGGGTGGCGACTACATGAGCGCGCCGATCGCCTCGGGCGATCCGGCCGATTGTGCCCTGCTGTGCGAGCACGACCGGCGCTGCCGCGCCTGGAGCTTCAACTATCCGACCGTCATGGAAGCCGGCGCCGTGTGCTGGCTGAAGAACAGCGTGCCGGCGCGTGTTCCCGACAATTGCTGCGTCTCCGGCGTGCGCGGCGCCGGCGTCGTCGAGATCCGCAACGACGCGGTGGAAACCTCGATCGATCGTCCCGGCGGCGACTATCGCAGCTTCGACATCAAGACCACCGACCTGAAGGCCAGCGACAAGGCCGAGAAGGCAGCCGACAAAGCCGGTGACAAGAGTGCCGACAAGGCGGCGGACAAGAACGCCGAAAAGGCCGCCGACGCCGAGGACATCTGCAAGGCTGCCTGCACCGGCGACAACAAGTGCCGCGCCTGGACCTTCGCGCGGCCCGGCTATGCCGGCAAGGAAGCGCACTGCTTCCTGAAGAAGGAAATCAAGCCGCCGCGGCGCCGCGCCGGCTTTACGTCAGGCGTCGTGCGGTAGCGCGGCCCGCACTCCGGACGCGGGAATTCTTTCTCCATGGTTGCGTAACGTTTCATCGGCCCGCTCGTATGGAGTTGTGGCGCCGGGCCGCTGTCGCGGTCGGCTGCCGGTCAGAACGCAGAGATCGGGGTTTGCCATGACGTTTTCGCGCAGATTTTTTACCGCCGCAGGGGTTGCGGCCACGTTGGCTTTCGCAGGGCTGGGAACGGCATCGGCGATCGAGACCGCAGCCTATTCGGACGCTGCCTTCAAGGCCGCGCAGGCGGCGGGGCAGCCGATCCTGATCGAGATCCATGCCGGCTGGTGCCCGACCTGCAAGGCGCAGAAGCCGATCATCGACAAGCTCGCGGCAGAACCGAAATTCAAGGATCTGAAGATCTTCCGCGTCGACTTCGACGACATGAAGCCGGTGGTCAAAGCGTTCGGCGCGCAGATGCAGTCGACCCTGATCACCTTCAAGGGCACGACCGAGACCGGCCGGTCCGTCGGTGACACCAAGGAAGCCTCGATCGCGGCGCTGCTCGACAAGAGCCTGTAACGCGCCATGGCCGCGTTGCTGCTGGCCTTCGTGGCCGGCCTGCTTTCGATCCTGTCGCCCTGCGTGTTGCCGCTGGTGCCGATCGTGCTGGGCGCGGCGGCTGCCGCGCATCCGCGCGGCGCGCTGGCGCTCGCGGCCGGGCTGGCGCTGTCGTTCGCCGGCCTCGGCCTGTTCATTGCGGTCGCAGGCAGCAGCCTCGGCCTCGATGCGAGTGCGTTCCGCTTCGTCGCGGCGGTCATCATGCTGGCGATCGGCATCGTGCTGCTGATGCCGTCCTGGCAGGCGCAGCTCGCGGTCGCCGGCGGCCCGGTGCAGCGCTGGGCCGACCGGCACTCGCAAGGCTTGGCGGCCTCGGGGGCGGGAGGTCAGTTCATGATCGGCCTGCTGCTCGGCGCTGTCTGGTCGCCCTGTGTTGGGCCGACATTGGGCGCGGCGTCGCTGCTGGCCTCGCAGGGGCGCGACCTCGCTCGCGTGACCTTGACGATGCTGGCGTTCGGGCTCGGAGCCGGCCTGCCTCTGGTCGTGCTCGGGCTGGTGTCGCGGACGACCATGATGCGGCTCCGCGAGCGGCTGCTGTCCGCCGGCAAGCTCGGCAAGATGCTGATGGGAGTGGCCTTCGTCCTCGTCGCGGTCGCGATCCTCAGCGGTGCGGACAAGCAGCTGGAGGCGTGGCTGGTCGAGCACTCGCCGGCATGGTTGACCGAGCTGACGACGTCGATCTGACGAGCGTGGCGCAATGGTCGCGCACCACACCCGGTGTCATTCCGGGGCGGGCCGCGTAGCGACACGAGCCCGGAATCCATAACCACGATCGGGAGTATGGATTCCGGGCTCGCGCTCCGCGCGCCCCGGAATGACGAGCGGAGAGAGTGTGCTTCTCGTGTTACTGCTCAGGGGCGATGACCGTGATCTCCGGCCACAGCGCTTTCCAGCGCGCCACCTTGGCCGCGTAGTTTACCGCCGAAAAATTGGCCGTGTAGTTCGGCCTCACGATCATCTGCGCGATGTCGCCGAGGCCCTTCGGCGCATAGATCTCGTGCCCATCGCCGACCGGGCGGAGGCCGACCTGCGTGTTGACAGTGAGGAAGCGATCGATGCCGTCGGTGGAACGTGTCGCAGCAGGGTAGGGGCGGCCGTGCTTGGTCGGATACCAAAGATGCACGCGCGCCTGGTTGCGTACTTCAACCTTGGCATCAACGGCATCGAGACAGGATGCGATACGCCGGATGACGGCATCCTCCGCGTCCCATGAGGTGTCGGGATCGAAGTAGAAGATGTCGTAGTCGTTGATGCCATGATCGACCGGACGTCCGGTTTGGATGTTCCAGACCGTCTGCGTCAGGCAGCCAGCGACGACCCACGCGTCAGGCAATGCTGTCGCGCGCAGCACGTCCATCAGCTCGGCGTTGACGGGATTGCGGAGCGCTGACGTGACGAAGTCATCCTCGGTCATGGCGACCGATAGCATGCCACGATGATCCGATCATGCCGATGTTGCGCGCCATGCTCAGGCAGGAGCGAGGCGCCCGGGATCAGCCGAGACCCTCGGCGGCGAGCGCCTTCTTCGACGCCAATGCCCGCCATTGCCGGCGCAGCAGCGGTTCGACATCTGCGCGCCGCGCCTGCGAGAGGCGCAGCAGCACGATCGGATAGTCGCGATAATGATCGGTGAAATAGAACAGCCGCGGCCGGGATTGGACCAGCATGTCGCGTTCGTCCGGCGGCACGCCGGGCAGAACGAGGCTGTCCCCGTCCTCTTTCAGCCGCGCCAGCATCTTCTTGCGCACCTTCAGCGCCGATGTGCCGTAGGACGTGCCGTCCTCGACCTCCGGCCATGCCAGCGCAAGCGCCCTGACATCGTCGAAGGTCACGCGACGCCCGCCTGTTCAGCGTACCGCGGTGAAGAAGCGATCGAGCCGGAAGCCCGACAGCCAGGCCCAGACCGGCTGGTTCTTGAAACCGAGATCCCACGAGCCGACCACCGCATCGGCGCGGCCGACGAGATTGTCGATCGGCAGCAAGCCCACGCCGCCATCGCGCAAGGACACGCGGCTGTCGGCGGAGTTGTCGCGGTTGTCGCCGAGCACGAACAGCTTGCCGGGCGGCACCGTCACCTCCGGCGTGTTGTCCAGCCGGCCGTTGTCGCGCATCTTGAAGATCAGATGCGACACGCCGTTCGGCAGCGTCTCGACGTAGCGATAGGCCGGTTCGTTGCGGCCGGAATCGTCCTCGGCATCGCCGACGCCGTCCGGCTTCAGCGCAGCCGCCTGGCCATTGATATAGAGCTGGCCCTGGCGCATCTGGATGCGGTCACCGGGCAGGCCGACGACGCGCTTGACCCAGGCCTGCGAGTTGTCGCCCGGCCAGCGGAACACGACCACGTCGCCGCGCTTCGGCGTCTCGCCGAACAGCCGTCCCGTCTCCGGCAGCGTGATCTGCATCGGCAGCGACGAGGTGCCGTAGCCATAGGGAAACTTCGACGCCAGCAGCGCGTCGCCGATCAGCAAGGTCGGCTCCATCGAGCCCGACGGCACGTAGAATGGCTCGGCGATCGCGCCTTTGGCGACGAACACGACCAGGACGACGGCGACGAGCTGCGCGAGCTGGCCACCCCAGGTGCTTTCCTTGCGGATGGCGCCCGTGCGCGGGGCCTTGGTGCTGGTCTTGTCCGTGGACATCTTCTCGAGGCTCATCGGCCCGTGCCTCCGACCGTAATGCGATCCATGCGCAGCGTCGGCTGACCGACGCCGACCGGCACGCCCTGGCCGTTCTTGCCGCAGGTGCCGATGCCGGTGTCGAGCGACAGATCGTTGCCGATCATGCTGATGCGGTTCAAATCCGTCGGGCCGTTGCCGATCAGCATCGCGCCCTTCACCGGCGCGCCGACCTTGCCGTTCTCGATCTTGTAGGCCTCGGTGCATTGGAAGACGTATTTGCCCGAGGTGATGTCGACCTGGCCGCCGCCGAAATTGACCGCGTAGATGCCGTTCTTGACCGAGGCGATGATCTCGGCCGGATCGCGCTCGCCGGCCAGCATGTAGGTGTTGGTCATGCGTGGCATCGGCACATGCGCATAGCCCTGCCTGCGGCCGTTGCCGGTCGGCGCCATGTTCATCAGCCGGGCGTTCTGACGGTCCTGCATGTAGCCGACCAGGATGCCGTCCTCGATCAGCACGGTGCGGCTGGTTGGCGTGCCCTCGTCGTCGATCGACAGGGAGCCGCGGCGTGAGGCCATGGTGCCGTCATCGACCACGGTGACGCCCTTGGCGGCGACCGGCTTGCCCAGCAGCCCGGCAAAGGCCGAGGTCTTCTTGCGGTTGAAGTCGCCTTCGAGGCCGTGGCCGACGGCTTCGTGCAGCATCACGCCGGGCCAGCCGGCCCCGAGCACGACGTCCATCTCGCCGGCGGGGGCGGGCACCGAGTCCAGATTGACCAGCGCCTCGCGCAGCGCGCCGTCGGCGGCCTCGCGCCAGGCCTTGGTCTCGATGAAGCGGGCATAGGCCTCGCGGCCGCCATAGCCCTTGCTGCCGCTCTCCTGGCGGTCGCCCTGACCTGCGACGACGGAGACGTTGACGCGCACCAGCGGGCGGATGTCGCGATAGCTCTCGCCATCCGGCCGCAGGATTTCCACCACCTGCCAGGTCGCGCCGAGGGACACCGTCACCTGGCGCACGCGCGGATCCTTGTCGCGCAGATAGGCGTCGATCTCGCCGAGCAGCTTGACCTTGCTCTCGAAGCCCGGTGCGTCGAGCGGATTGTCGTCGCCATAGAGCCGGACATTGGTGTGCGGCGGTGCGCTCGCGAAGGTGCCGGAATAGCCGCCCCTGACGGCGCTGACCGCATCCGCCGCGCGCATCAGGGCCGGCAGCGACACGTCCGAGGAGTGCGCATAGCCGACCGCATCGTCCTTGACGGCGCGCAGGCCAAAACCCTGGCTGGTGTCATAGGTCGCCTGCTTGAGCCGGCCGTTGTCGAAGGTCAGCGCCTCGGTCTGGCTGTATTCGAAGAACAATTCGCCGTCATCGGCGCCGGCCAGGCCCCGCCCGACCTCGCTCCGGACCGCATCACGGTCCAGATTGGCGCGCTCGAGCAGGGAAGTGGTGGGAGCAGTCATGGGTCAATCCGTTGTCGGAGCGTTCATTCCAAGATAGTTGTTTTGACGCCGGGGCGCGAGGGGCAGGATGATTACCGAACTGACATGGTTGAGATCGTTCCCATCACGTCCGCTCATATCGAGAGCTTTCACCGCACGCTCGATTACGTCGCGCGCGAACGGCGGTACCTGTCCTTCGTGCAGGCGCCGCCGCTGGAATCGACGCGCGCCTTCATTCTGAACAACATCCACGAGGGATATCCGCAATTCGTCGCTCTCTCGGCCGGGGAGGTGGTGGGCTGGTGCGATGTGACGCCCAAATCGGGGCCGATCGATGCTCGAATTGGGGTGCTTGGCATGGGTCTTTTGCCGCAGTTCCGACATCAGGGCACGGGCACGCGTCTGATGGCCGCAGCCCTCGAGGCGGCGCAGCTGGCCGGCTTCTCGCGCGTCGAGCTGACCGTCTATCGCGGCAACACCAATGCGATCAGGCTGTACCAGAAGCGGGGATTCCTGCTCAAGGCGGTGCAGCCGCGCGAGGCCGGCAATGATGGCTTCGACAAGACCCTGCTAGTGATGGCGCTGACGCTGGACGGGCCACGCTGAGCGAGCGGCGAAGCCGGCCCCGTTCACGCCAATGTGTCGAACAGTCTCGTCAATCGCTCGTGACGTCAGGGCAGCTTGTCGAAGCCATCGGCGAGGCCGTTCAGGCTGAGCGGGAAACCGATACCTTCCTCGGGCGTCTCGAAGATGATGAAGGTCGCGGTCTTCGCGGTCTTGAGCTGGCCGAGCAGCTTGTCCTCCAGCACCACTTCGGCGACGCAGCCATTGGGCAGGCAGCGCACGAAGCCGGCGCGGCCGACGTCCTGATTGTCGAGCTTCAGGCCGAGGCCTGACGGCAGGAGCACGCCGAGTGGCGCAACCACGCGCATCAGCCGGCTCTTCTGGTCGGCGGTCTTGAGCATGATCACGGTCAGTCCCGCATTGGAGCGGTCTTCCGCCACCACGCTCTGGATCAGGGCGCACTGCTCAGCCTGGGCGCCGGGCGGCGTGTCGCAGCGGATCTGCCAATCGCCATGCACCGAGCGCACCGCGCCCTGCGCCAACGCCGACTGAGGCGCGCCGATGATCGTCGCCATCGTCACCGCGAGCGCAGTCGAAATGGCGGCCAAGCGGGTGGTGAGTCGCGTGCGCACCGCGCTGAATCGGCACAAACGGCGCGAGTCATTCGCAGCTGGTGTCGGCATGTCAGCTGTCCTGTCCGTTGAAACCCTGCTCCGGGTCGGTGCCATGACAATTTCCTGTGGGTGATCTGCGCGTCTGACGCCATGATATGGCAATGATGGCGTCATGAGGACAGCGTCACCAGCGTACGGCACGAAACAATACGAAATATGGCCGCACCTCGTGTGCACGACCACTGCGCCTCGCCGAATCAGCCGCGCAAACGGCCGTGGCCCGTTGCCTACATCGCGCCGCACGCCTGTCAAGCGCCCGTTGTCCGCGAAATCGCAGCATGCGGCAATTTCCCGGAAAATACGCTGACTGCGACGAGCCGCATTGCGCGGAATATCCGGCGTAAGACTGCATTGCGATAGATCAAGAATTATGGTTTGAGAAGAAAGATTTCGTCATTCCAGTGAACTGGCCCAGGTGCTTTTCTATGCATCCGCCCGAAGGCCATTTGTCAGGAGAGCGGATCGAACGGCGCGCCGCATCATCGGGCGGTGCGTCGAGGGGGAAAGTTCTAGAGGGAGCGCGACGGCATGAAGATGTCGAGAGGCCAATTGAGCGGCTGCTTGCTGGGGTTGGCCGTAGCGGGCATGACGCTCGTGTCGGGTGAACAGGCGTTTGCTGAAACGGGGCAGCCGGCGCCATGGGAATACAAGCTGCAAGAGGCCGCCACGCCGGTGATGGAGAACATCACCTGGTTCCACGGGCTGCTGTTGACGATCATCACCATCATCACGCTGTTCGTGCTGGCGCTGCTGGTCGCCGTGGTGGTCAAGTTCAACGCGCGCGCCAATCCGGTGCCGTCGCGGACCACGCACAACACGCTGATCGAAGTGGCGTGGACGCTGATCCCGGTGCTGATCCTGGTCATGATCGCGGTGCCGTCGTTCCGGCTCTTGTTCCTCGAGCTGGACGTGCCGAACGCCGATATCACCATCAAGGCCACCGGCAAGCAGTGGTATTGGAGCTACGCCTATCCGGACAACGGCAAGTTCGAGTTCGACTCGCTGCTGGCGCAGGACAAGCAGCCGCGCCTGCTCGCCGTCGACAACGAGATGGTCGTGCCGGTCAACAAGGTGATTCGCGTCCAGACCACCGGTGCCGACGTCATCCACTCCTGGGCAATCCCGTCGTTCGGCGTCAAGATCGACGCCATTCCGGGCCGCCTCAACGAGACCTGGTTCAAGGCGACCAAGGTCGGCATGTATTACGGCCAGTGCTCCGAGCTCTGCGGCAAGGATCACGCCTACATGCCGATCGCGGTGCGCGTCGTGAGCGATCAGGAATTCACCGCCTGGGTCGAGGACGCCAAGAAGAAATACGCCAGCGCGCCCACGAGCACCTACGCGTCCGCTGCGGGCGTGTCGCAGTAAGCGCGGGGACGAACGCTAAGATTGAGGGCCGCCTCGGCGGTCCACGGGGACACTGAGGATTGGACAATGGCGACGAACGTAGCGACCCATGCAGGCCATGACGATCACGCGCACGACCATCCGACCGGATGGCGGCGCTGGATCTATTCGACCAACCACAAAGACATCGGCACGATGTATCTGATCTTCGCGGTGTGCGCCGGCATCATCGGCGCCGCCATGTCGGTCGCGATCCGCATCGAGCTGATGTATCCGGGCGTCCAGCTCTTCCACGAGAACCACACTTACAACGTGTTCGTGACCTCGCACGGCCTGATCATGATCTTCTTCATGGTCATGCCGGCGATGATCGGCGGCTTCGGCAACTGGATGGTGCCGCTGATGATCGGCGCGCCGGACATGGCGTTCCCGCGCATGAACAACATCTCGTTCTGGCTGCTGCCCGCCTCGTTCGCGCTGCTGTTGACCTCGACCTTCGTCGAGGGCGAGCCCGGCGCCAACGGCGTCGGCGCCGGCTGGACCATGTATGTGCCGCTGTCGACCTCGGGCCATCCGGGGCCCGCGGTGGATTTCGCGATCCTGTCGCTGCACCTTGCCGGTGCGTCGTCGATCCTCGGCTCGATCAACTTCATCACCACGATCTTCAACATGCGCGCGCCGGGCATGACCCTGCACAAGATGCCGCTGTTCGTGTGGTCGATCCTGGTGACGGTGTTCCTGCTGCTGCTGTCGCTGCCGGTGCTCGCTGGCGCCATCACCATGATGCTGACCGACCGCAATTTCGGCACCACCTTCTTCGATCCGGCCGGCGGCGGTGACCCGGTGCTGTTCCAGCATCTGTTCTGGTTCTTCGGTCACCCCGAAGTGTACATCCTGATCCTGCCCGGCTTCGGCATGATCAGCCAGATCGTGTCGACCTTCTCGCGCAAGCCCGTGTTCGGCTATCTCGGCATGGCCTACGCCATGGTCGCGATCGGCGGCATCGGCTTCGTGGTGTGGGCGCACCACATGTACACGGTCGGCATGTCCTCGGCGACGCAGGCCTATTTCGTCGCTGCCACCATGGTGATCGCGGTGCCCACCGGCGTGAAGATCTTCTCCTGGATCGCCACGATGTGGGGCGGCTCGATCGAATTCCGCGCGCCGATGCTGTGGGCCGTGGGCTTCATCTTCCTGTTCACGGTCGGCGGCGTCACCGGTGTGGTGCTGGCAAATGCCGGCGTCGACCGCGTGCTGCAGGACACCTACTACGTCGTCGCGCACTTCCACTATGTGCTGTCGCTCGGCGCCGTGTTCGCGATCTTCGCCGGCTGGTACTACTGGTTCCCGAAGATGTTCGGCTACATGTACTCGGAGACGATCGCGAAGGCGCATTTCTGGGTCACCTTCGTCGGCGTCAACCTGGTGTTCTTCCCGCAGCACTTCCTCGGCCTGTCGGGCATGCCGCGCCGCTACATCGACTATCCCGATGCCTATGCCGGCTGGAACCTGGTCTCCTCGATCGGCTCCTACATCTCGGCCTTCGGCGTGCTGATCTTCATCTACGGGGTGGTCGACGCCTTCATGCGCAAGCAGCAGGCGGCGAACAATCCGTGGGGACCGGGCGCAACGACCTTGGAATGGACCCTGTCGTCGCCGCCGCCGTTCCACCAGTTCGAAGTGCTGCCGAAGGTGCAGTGAGCTGATCTCGACGACGCGGCGCCGCTCCGGTGCCGCGTCGATATCTGCGGGCAGCGCGCCTGGCGGCGCGCCGCCTGGATCCTTGAAGCGAGGTTCTGACGCGAAATGCTTCAGGGCCGTTTGAATTGAAGTCTGGATTCGTCGTGTCTGTCATTGATCAGAACGCCATTGCCGTCGGCCCGCGGATTTCCGAGGCCGATGTCGGCGACTACCTCGCGCTCCTGAAGCCGCGGGTGATGTCGCTCGTGATCTTCACGGCACTGATCGGCCTCTTGATCGCCCCGGGCCATTTCCACCCGGTGCTCGCCATCACCTCCTTGCTGTGCATCGCCGTCGGCGCCGGCGCTTCCGGGGCGCTGAACATGGCGCTGGAAGGCGACATCGATTCGCTGATGTCGCGCACCGCCAACCGTCCGATCCCGCGCGGCCGCATCACCCGCCAGGAGGCGCTGGCCTTCGGCATCACGCTGTCGTTCTTCTCGGTGCTGACGCTCGGCATCCTCGTCAACTGGTTCGCCGGCGCGCTGCTCGCCTTCACCATCTTCTTCTATGTCGTGATCTACACGCTGTGGCTGAAGCGCTGGACCGCGCAGAACATCGTCATCGGCGGCGCCGCCGGTGCGCTGCCACCGGTCGTGGCCTGGGTCGCCGCCACCGGATCGATCGCGCCGGAGCCGCTCTGGCTGTTCCTGATCATCTTCTTCTGGACCCCGCCGCATTTCTGGGCGCTGGCGCTGTTCCGCAGCGACGACTATGCCCGCGCCGGCGTTCCGATGCTCCCCGTCGTCGCAGGCCCGGACGCGACGCGGCTGCAGATCCTGCTCTACACCATCGTCCTGGTGGCGATCGCATTGGCGCCGTGGCCGCTCGGCTATTTCGATGCCGTCTACGGCGTCGTGTCGCTCGCCCTCGGTGGTGGCATGCTGTGGCTCGCGATCGAGGTGTTCCGCAAGCGCGAGCGCAGCGCGTCGCTGCGCGCCAACCGCAAGCTGTTCGCGTTCTCGATCCTGTACCTGTTCGCGCTGTTCGCGACGCTCGGGCTCGAAGCCGTCGCGCGCATGATCGCGCCGCTGATCTGGTAAGGGACGTCGGGCAGAAAGCTGATGGCAACCGCGATGGTCGATCCGAACGAGCCCGAGGGCGTCGTCCTCACCGAGGCGCAATTGCGCAGCCGCCGCCGGCGTTCGATCGCGATTGCGCTCGCGCTGGGCGTGCTGGTGGTGCTGTTCTTCGCGGTGACCATGGTCAAGGGTCCCGCGGTGTTGAAGCGGCCGATGTAGTTCGAGATGCAGGACGGTGTGAAGCAGACCGCGATGGACAGACCAGACCAGACCCTTCCGGCGGGCGCACAGGCCGTGCCGGCCGCCAAGCGAGGCGGCTCCGGCCGCGATGCGCTGGTCGGCGGCATCTGCGGCGCCGTCGTGGTACTGATGGTCGGCGCGTCCTATGCGGCCGTGCCGTTCTACAACTGGTTCTGTCGCGCCACCGGCTTCAACGGCACCACCCAGGTTGCCACGGCCGCGCCGTCCTCGGCGCCGCTGGCGCGCCGGATCGCGGTGCGCTTCGACTCCAACGTCGCCGGCGGGCTGCCCTGGAAATTCGAGCCGGAGAAGACCGAGATCGAGGTCGCGATCGGCGAGGTGGTCACGGTCTACTACACCGTCACCAACCAGTCGGCGCGCACCACCATGGCGCAGGCGGCCTACAACGTGTCGCCACTGACATCGGGCGCCTACTTCCAGAAGATCAACTGCTTCTGCTTCACCGAGCAGACCATGGCGCCGGGCGAGACCCGGGAGATGCCGGTCGTGTTCTACGTCGATCCGGCGATAACGGCCGATCACGAGAACGACAGTCTGAAGACCATCACGCTGTCCTACACCTTCTATCCCGTCCGCGACGCACCGAAGCCGGTCGCTGCGGGCGAGCCGGACAAACCGCGGGGCAGCCTATGACCGCGCGGACGTCCGATATCCGGGGACCATCGCTGTTGAATGACGACGTGCCGGCGCGACCGGCATCGATCTGGGGAGAGACTTGCCATGGCTGAGGCGCACGCCAAGCATCACGACTACCATCTGGTTGATCCGAGCCCGTGGCCGTTCGTCGGCTCGGTCTCTGCCTTCATCATGGCGTTCGGCGCGATCGGCTGGATGCACAAGATGTTCGGCGCCGCGCCGATCGTGTTCGGCATCGGCACCATCGGCGTGCTCTACACCATGGCGAGCTGGTGGGGCGACGTCATCAAGGAAGCCCAGTACAAGGGCGACCACACCCGCGTGGTGCAGCTGCATCACCGCTATGGCATGATCCTGTTCATCGCCTCCGAGGTGATGTTCTTCGTCGCCTGGTTCTGGGCCTATTTCAACGCCGCGCTGTTCCCGGCCTACGAGGTGCAGGCGACGCGCGACGCGCTGTTCGGCGGCGTCTGGCCGCCCAAGGGCATCGAGACCTTCGATCCCTGGCATCTGCCGTTGCTGAACACGCTGATCCTGCTGACCTCGGGCACCACCGTCACCTGGGCCCATCACGCACTGCTCGAGGGCGACCGCAAGGGCCTGAAATACGGCCTGATCCTCACCGTTCTGCTGGGCGCCACCTTCACCTGCGTGCAGGCCTATGAGTACAGCCACGCGACGTTCTCGTTCGCCGGCCACGTCTACGGCTCGACCTTCTTCATGGCGACCGGTTTCCACGGCTTCCACGTCCTGGTCGGCACGATCTTCCTGATCGTCTGCCTGGCGCGCGCCTATGCCGGCCATTTCACGCCCAAGCAGCATCTCGGCTTCGAGTTTGCCGCCTGGTACTGGCACTTCGTCGACGTGGTGTGGCTGTTCCTGTTCATCTGCATCTACGTCTGGGGCCACGGCGCCGAGTCCATGGCTCACGGCGCGCACTGAACGCCGCGCGCACCGGTTCCGTCGAACGTGTTAAGAAGGGGCGGCCGTCGGGCCGCCCTTTCTCGTTGGCAGCGGCGCCCGGCGGTTGATCGAAATGTGATCCGCTCTCGTCGTCTCCGGTTGTATCACCAGGAGGCGTCGCCCGGCCGCCCAGGGGGCAAGACACCATGACCACCCATCCGCCCGTCACTTTGGCCCAGACCGTCCTGCGCGGGCTTGCCTGCCGCTGCCCGCGCTGCGGCCAGGGCAAGCTGTTCGACGGCTTCCTCAACCTTCGCAAGCGTTGCGAGGCCTGCGACCTCGATTACGCCTTCATCGACACCGGCGATGGTCCGGCGATCTTCATCATGATGCTGGCCGGCGCCATCGTCGTCGGCGCCGCTTTGATCGTCGAGGTGAAGTATCAGCCGCCATTCTGGGTCCACGCCGCGCTGTGGGGCCCATTGATCCTGATCACCACGCTGCTGCCGCTGCGCGCCATGAAATCGCTGCTGATCGCCCTGCAGTTCCACCACAAGGCCGCCCCCGGCCGCCTGGTGGACAAGGCGCCGAGATGAGCCGTGGCAATTGTGCCGGGCGGCCTGCTCTCGGGACAAGCTTCGCCTGCGACGACGCAATGGCCTGCGCTTGAAAGAGTTGAGAGCAGGACAGAGGTGTTCGTGGGACCGCAAGCTATCAGCGGTGCGCACGGTGCGCCCCCCTCGCCCGGTTCTTGCGGGGAGAGGGTCGGGGTGAGGGGCAGCCGCACGGGAAGTGTGTGCGGTGAGACCTGTACCCCCTCACCCGGATTGCATCTTCGATGCAATCCGACCTCTCAGCGCAAGCGAAGCTCGTCGCGCCCCCGCAAGCGGGGGCGAGGTGCACCGAGCCTGGCGCGCCATTTGTCTCTCGTCAAAACCAAATACACGGCGCGATTTGATGGGCCCAGCCGAGCGATGACCAGTTCCTTCCCGTCCACTTCATCCCGTGCCTTCGCGGCCTTCACCCTCGTCATGGTGGCGTTGTTCGTCGGCCTCGGCGTCTGGCAGTTGCAGCGCCGCGCCGCGAAGCATGCGCTGATCGCAGCGCTCACCGATCGCGTCGCGGCAGCGCCCGCTCCGCTGCCGCCGCAAGGCGAATGGCGCAGCTTGACGCCGGAGCGCGACGAATTCCGTCGCGTCAGCTTCACCGCCGCTTACGAGAAGCTGCCGGACGCGATGGTCTACAGCGCCGGCTCCGCCGTGCGCGAGGACGTCTCGGGTCCCGGCACCTGGGCATTTCTTCCGGCGCGCCTGCCCTCTGGGGAGATCGTCGTGATCGACGCCGGCTTCGTCGCCAACACGATGCAGGAGCGCCCCGTGCAGGATCGCCAGGTCGCCAAGCTCGTCACCGGCGAGCCGGTCACCCTGACCGGCTATCTGCGCTTTCCTGAAGCCGCGGGCCTGCTCACTGCGGCCGAGAACCGCGACAAGCGTCTCTGGTTCACGCGCGATCATCTCGCGATGGCCAAGACGCTGGGCTGGGGCGAGGTCGCACCATTCTACATCGACCTTGAAACACCGGTGCCGGACAACGGCATCCCAAAGCCCGGCCCGCTGTCGCCGCATCTGCGCGACGAGCACATGCAATACGCGCTGACGTGGTTCTCGCTGGCGGCGGCGCTGATCGTCGCCTTCGCGGTGTGGGCGCGGGGCCGACGCACCAATCGATAGTTCCGTCGCCCGCGAAACAGCGCTTGACTTAGAGCGCGCTCGAACCGGTAGCCTGCCCGGCGTCGTGAATGGAGAAGGGCGCGCATGAAGATCGGCGAACTGGCCAGGCAGTCGGGGCTGACGCCCCATACCATCCGCTACTACGAGCGGATCGGGCTGCTGCCCCGGGCCGACCGCGATCGTCAGCGCCAGCGGGACTACGACGCATCGATCCTGACCTGGATCGAATTCCTCGGCCGTCTCAAGGCCACGGGAATGCCGATCCGGGACATGCTGCGTTATGCCAAGCTGCGGACGCGCGGCGCGGCCACCGAGCCGGAGCGGCGCCAACTGCTGGAGCGGCATCGCGAGGCGGTCCGGGCGCGGGTCGTCACGTTGCAGGATTGCCTTCTCGTTCTCGACGGCAAGATCGCCGGCTATGCCGGCAGCAGCGAGAGGACCAACGATGATGACGCAATCAACGCCCAGCCAATCGACGACGACGAGCCCGAAGCCGGGCGGCGCGCCATCCGGCGCCAACACCGCTCAGGATCGGCTGGCGCGCGGCCGGCGCGCGCTCGATAGCATCGACGGCGAGGCCGGCCACAATGTGATCGCGGCGCTCGCCGACATCGCGCCGGATTTTGCGACCTATGTGATCGAGTTTCCGTTTGGCGACATCTATTCACGCCCCGGCCTCGATCTGCGCAGCCGCGAGATCGCGACCATCGCGGCCCTGACGGCGCTCGGCAATGCCAGCCCGCAGCTGAAGGTTCACATCCATGCGGGCCTCAACGTCGGCCTCAGCCGTACGGAGATCACCGAGGTGATCATGCAGATGGCGGTCTATGCCGGCTTCCCCGCCGCGCTCAACGGCCTGTTCGCGGCCAAGGAAGTGTTCGCCGAAGCCGATGCGAAGGCCGGTGAGGCCGTATCGGTCTGAGCGGCCGCGAGGGAGCTCGTAGCCCGCATGAGCGCAAGCGACATGCGGGACCGGTGCCGAGCCCGCATGTCGCTGTCGCTCATGCGGGCTACAGGCTACGCCTCGATCGACCGCACGCTGCCCGACACTTTCACCGGCGCGCCGACCGGCCCGTGGAGATCAACCTGCAGGCAACACGGCACGCCCATGTCTTCACCCTGGCGGATCACGATCGGTTCCTCGGCCGGCCACGCGAGCTCGCGCAGATAGCCCGCGAGCGCCGCGGCCGCGGCGCCCGTCGCCGGATCCTCGTAGACGCCGCCGAACGGAAACGGGTTGCGCGCGTGAAACAGCTGCGGCGTCTCGGCGTGAACCAGCGCGAAGGTGCAGAAGCGTTCGCGTTGCGCCAACTCCTGGCCTTGGCCGAAGTCGTAACTGATGGCGGCGAGGCGGGCGCGCTCGCGCAGCGCGATCACCGGATGATCCATGCCGGCATGCGCGACGACTGGCGGGATTCGCCCATCGAGGTCGCCGCGCGCCAGCCCGAACAGTGCGAGGATCTCGTCGAGCGCCGCAGCCGGAAGGGCGCGGGTCTGCGTCGGTGGCGATCGGAATGCCGCGCTCCACTCTGCTTCCGAACTCATTCCATCGACCGTGATCTCGGCCCTGTTGAGCCGCAACGCAAAGGTGCCCGAGCGTTCGTGCCGGGCCAGCGCGGCGCCGAGCGCAATGGTCGCATGCCCGCAGAAATCCACCTCGGCCTCCGGCGCGAAATAGCGCACCCGCCATTTGCCATCGACAGGCGCCGCGAACGCCGTCTCCGAATAGCCGATCTCCGCCGCCATCGCCTGCATCGTCGCGGCATCGGGCAGCGCCTCGCAGATGACGACACCCGCCGGGTTGCCGCCGCGTGCTCCATCGGTGAAGGCTGCGATGTGCTGGATGATCATGGGGAGCTCACGCTGAATCTCTGTCCTGTAATGCTAGGCTTCAAGCGCCCGCAAGTGAAGATGCGCAAGCGGACCAGTCGACACGCGGCTACGTTTCTGTCGTCACTTGTCGCCTCTCGATGACGATGTGGTGTGAGATGGGGCTACCCACACCGGTGTCGTCCCTGCGAACGCAGGGACCCATAACCGCCGGCTTCGTTGGGACGATGGCTAGAAGTCATGTCTCACCGAGAGATTCCGCGGTATGGGTCCCTGCGTTCGCAGGGACGACAGCAGAATGCGACGCGACGTCCTTCGGTCCACATTCGCATCGGAGGCAAGCGGGCAACGATGGTCGGCTGACTTCTTTATCCCTCGTTCGACCGCCGTCTACACGGACCTGCTCGCCCGCACATACGCCCGCTCGCCGGTCTTGGGATCGAACCACACGTCGAGCGTCTCGCCGCTGGTGGGATCGACGAAGCGCTCCTCGGTCTTGACCCAGTCCGGCCCGGGAGGTGCCGAGAGCGCATCGCGCTTGTAGCCGCCCTGGCGGAAGAAGAACCACACCAGCACGACGGCGGTGATAACTGCGAGCCAGAGCACGAGGCCGATCACGGCGCGGGTTCAATGACGGCGGCGGTGCCATAGGCGACGATCTCGCTCATGGTCTGACCGATTTCGGCGCTGTCGAAGCGCATCATCAGGATCGCGTTGGCGCCCATCGACGTCGCGTTGTGAACGAGGCGGTCGAGCGCATGGCGCCGTGCTTCCTCCAGCATCTGGGTGTATTCGTGGATCTCGCCACCGACAATCGAGCGCAGGCTCGCCACCAGATTGCCGCCGAGCCCGCGGCTGCGCACCACCACGCCAAAACACTGCCCCAGCATCCGCACCGTGCGGTGCCCGGTCACGTTTTCCGTTGTCACGACGATCATGGAACGCTCCTGTTGTGGTTCCATTTAGTCGATCGAGACCTCACGAGGTTCGAAGTGAGCAGGGCGGGCAACGGTCGGCTGGTTCTATCGGCGCTTCAATCCGCCGCGCGGATACACCTTCTATCTGGGCCAGGATTCGGATGATTGATGGGTCGTAGCCCGCATGAGCGGTGCGATATGCGGGTTCATCTCGACGATCTCGTTTGTCCCCGCATGTCGCTGCGCTCATGCGGGCTACGCACCGAGTCTCGCCACCGCGATCGTCGCGACCCTGACCCGAGTCGCCCGACGGGCCGCCGGCTGTGGGATGTGCGTGCGTCGGATCGCAACGATTCGGCTGCGTCGAAAGACTAATTTCGTGAGCAGGCTCAACGCGCTGCTGGCTGCAGCATCGACCGGCGGCAATTTTTCGCTTTCATTTTTTCCGAAATCGTGGTTGTCTGTCCCGGTCCTGCCTCAGTTAGCGAGGGGCGTACGCGTCGTCACGGACGTTGGGGTGGGATGCGATGGACGTGAAGGCTGCAACTGACGAGTGCGGCCGGCACGGACGGCGAAGTCGCGTGGTCCTGACACCCCGACGCTGGTGTCCAGCGCAATGCGCGCAAGCGCATTGTCGCGATACGGTGGCCAAAAAGCCCGGTGCACCGAGGAGAGCGCGTATAAGTCGTAAGCTATCGCGCAGGGAGGGCCGGGTCATCCGGCTGAACCTGTGGTTCCTGCCCCGTGCATTCTTGTTCGCACGGGGGCCACGGGCCTCAGTCGAGGTCCGGTCTTCCCTGCGCCCTCCGTTCATGGAGGGAGGAAATTCCGCAAAGCTCGGGCGCCGATCGCGTCGCGAGAGGGTGAAGCTGCGCGATAAGACGGTCCCGCGGACGGGCTATCCGAGAAGTCGTCGGCTCTCTCCACGTCATTGCGAGGAGCGCAGCGACGAAGCAATCCAGAGTCCCGCCCACCACCCTGGATTGCTACGCTGCGCTCGCAATGACGGAGGAACGAGTGGTGCTTTCGAAGAGCAGTCTCGAATGGGAGCCCGGCTGGTTGCGACATCCACCGTAGTCATCCCCGCGAAGGCGGCGATCCAGTACGCCGCGGCGGCGCGGTTGACCACAGCCGCCGCGGCGTACTGGATCGCCCGGTTGAACCGGGCGATGACAGCGGAGCCAGTTGGATGGACCGGTGCACCGACCGGCGCTGCCCATCCAGCGCCGTTCGCGCTAACCCCGCCGTAACCCGTCTCCTTGACCATCCATGCGGCAACAACCGGTTTCGCGGGCGGGCCAAAACCATTATGGTGCCGGACCATGTTGCCGCCAGGCAGTTTCGATTTCGAATTCAATCAACGGGTTACGGCCTGGTGACGCAGGTCTGGAGAGCGGTTTGACGCGCTATGTTTCGACCCGCGGGGAAGCCCCCGCGCTCACCTTCTGCGATGTGATGCTGACCGGGCTCGCCCGCGACGGCGGCCTTTACGTGCCCGAGACCTGGCCGCAGCTGACGCCCGAGACCATCGCCGGCTTCTTCGGCCGGCCCTACTGGGAAGTCGCCGTCGAGGTCATCAAGCCGTTCGTGGCCGGCGAAATCTCCGACGCCGAGCTCGGCCGCATGGCCAACGAGGCCTATGCGACGTTCCGCCACCCCGCGGTGGTGCCGCTCGACCAGAGCGCGCCGCACCAGTTCGTGCTGGAGCTGTTCCACGGGCCGACCTTGGCGTTCAAGGACGTCGCGATGCAGCTGATCTCGCGGCTGATGGACCACGTGCTGGCCAAGCGCGGCGAGCGCACCACGATCGTGGTCGCGACGTCGGGCGACACCGGTGGCGCCGCCGTGGACGCCTTCGCCGGCCGCGACAATGCCGATCTCATCGTGCTGTTCCCGCACGGCCGCATCTCCGAGGTGCAGCGGCGGATGATGACCACGTCGGGCGCGGCCAATGTGCATGCGCTGGCGATCGAGGGGCATTTCGACGACTGCCAGGCGCTGGTGAAGGGCCTGTTCAACCATCACGCCTTCCGCGATTCGGTGGCGCTGTCCGGCGTCAACTCGATCAACTGGGCGCGCGTCGTCGCCCAGGTCGTCTACTACTTCACGTCGGCGGTCGCAGTCGGCGCGCCGCATCGCGCGGTCGACTTCACGGTGCCGACAGGGAATTTCGGCGACATCTTCGCCGGCTATGTCGCCAAGCGCATGGGCCTGCCGGTGCGCACTCTGCGCGTCGCGACCAACGTCAACGACATCCTCGCCCGCACCCTGACCACAGGCATCTACGAGGTGCGCGAGGTGCACGCGACCGCCTCGCCGTCGATGGACATCCAGGTGTCGTCGAATTTCGAGCGGCTGCTGTTCGAAGCCGGCGGCCGGGACGCGGCCGTAGTGCGGCGGCTGATGGAGGGCCTCAAGCAGTCCGGCCGCTTCGTGCTGCCCGACGCGATGCTGGCTGCGATCCGCGCCGATTTCGATGCCGGCCGCGCCGATGAGACCGAAACCGCGGCGGCGATTCGCGCCGCTTTCCGCGAGGCCGGCGATCTCGTCGACCCGCATACGGCCGTCGCGCTCGCGGTGGCGGATCGCGACGGCACCGACACGGCGGTGCCGAACATCGTGCTGTCGACCGCGCATCCTGCCAAATTCCCCGATGCGGTCGAGGCCGCCTGCGGAATGCGGCCGCAGCTGCCGGTGTGGCTCGAAGGGCTGATGAGCAAGCGCGAGGATGTCAGGATCATGCGGAACGACCAGGCCGAGGTGGAGACATTCATCCGTTCGGTCAGCCGGGCCGCCAAGCAGGGAATTGCATGATGGGCGTGGAAGTCACCAAGCTGCCGACGGGGCTGACGGTCGTCACCGACACGATGCCGCATCTGGAGACCGCGGCGCTCGGCGTCTGGGCCGGGGTCGGCGGCCGCGACGAGAAGGCGGACGAGCACGGCATCTCGCATCTCCTTGAGCACATGGCGTTCAAGGGGACGACGACGCGCAGCGCGCGCGAGATCGTCGAGTCGATCGAGGCCGTGGGCGGTGATCTCAATGCCGGCACCTCGACCGAAACCACGGCCTATTACGCGCGCGTGCTGAAGGCCGACGTCCCGCTGGCGCTCGACGTGCTCGCCGACATCCTCGCCAATCCCTCGTTCGTGCCTGAGGAGCTGGAGCGCGAGAAGAACGTCATCGTGCAGGAGATCGGCGCGGCGCAGGACACGCCCGACGACGTCGTGTTCGAGCACCTCAACGAGCTCTGCTTTCCGGACCAGCCGATGGGCCGCTCGCTGCTCGGCACCGCCAAGACGCTCGAGGCGTTCGACCGCGACAAGCTGCACGGCTATCTCTCGACGCATTATCGCGGACCCGACATGGTCGTGGCCGCCGCCGGCGCCGTCGACCACCAGCGGGTGGTCGAGGACGTGACCAAGCGATTCGCGAGCTTCAATGGCGGGCCGGCGCCGAAGCCGCTGCCGGCTGCGTTCGGCAAGGGCGGCTCGCGGGTCGTGCATCGCGACCTCGAGCAGGCGCATCTGACCTTGGCGCTGGAAGGCGTGCCGCAGGCTGATCCGTCGCTGTTCTCGCTGCAGGTGTTCACCAACATCCTCGGCGGCGGCATGTCGTCCCGGCTGTTCCAGGAGGTGCGCGAGAACCGGGGGCTCTGCTACTCCGTCTACACGTTCCATGCACCCTACAGCGACACCGGCTTCTTCGGGCTCTACACCGGGACGGATCCGGCCGACGCGCCCGAGATGATGGAGGTCGTGGTCGACATCATCGGCAACGCCGTGGAAACACTCGGCGAGGCGGAGGTGGCGCGCGCGAGGGCGCAGATGAAGGCCGGGCTTCTGATGGCGCTGGAGAGCTGCAGCGCCCGCGCCGAGCAGCTCGCGCGTCACATCCTGGCCTATGGCCGGCCGCAGACCTTGCAGGAGATGATCGACAAGATCGAAGCCGTCAGCGTCGAGAGCACGCGCGATGCGGCGCGCGCGCTGCTGGCACGCAGCAAGCCTGCAGTGGTCGCGCTCGGCAGCGGCAGGGGTCTGGACACGGCGGTGACTTTCGCCGAAGGTCTGACCGGGCCGAAGTCGAAGGCCCAGCTGCATTGAGCACGGGTCCGGACATTCCGAGCGTCGTGCGGGTCTCCGCCGCCGGGCGGGCCGGCCCCGGTTTCGGGTGCTGAAGAGCAGGGGGGAGCATCACCGATGGCCCTGTTTCGCTTGCCGTCCAGCGGACCGGCCGCGCTCGCCCCGCGCGGCAACGGCCTGCTGCTCCGCGCGCCGCAAATGGCCGACTATGCGCAGTGGGCCAGTCTGCGCGACATCAGCCGCGACTACCTGACGCCGTGGGAGCCGATCTGGCCGTCCGACGACCTGACGCGCTCGGGATTCCGCCGGCGGCTGCGGCGCTATGCCGAGGACATTTCGGCCGACCGCTCCTATCCGTTCATCGTCTTCCGCGAGCAGGACGGCGCCATGCTCGGCGGCATCACCTTGGCCAATGTCCGCCGCGGCATCGTCCAGGCCGGCACCATCGGCTACTGGATGGGCCAGCCTCACGCTCATCACGGCTACATGACGGCGGCGCTGCGGCTGCTGCTGCCGACCTTGTTCGGCGAGCTCAATCTGCACCGGGTCGAGGCGGCCTGCATCCCGACCAATACACCGTCGATTCGCGTGCTGGAGAAGTGCGGCTTCACCCGGGAGGGGTTGGCGCGGCGCTATCTCTGCATCAACGGAGTCTGGCAGGACCATTACCTCTATGGCCTTCTGCATGAGGATTTCAGGGGCTAGGATTTGTGATCCGGCTTGGGTAAGCGGGCCCTTCGGGGCTGGTTCGGCCTGCCGAAAGGGGTATAGGACGCCGTGGCTGGGCGACCGACATGCCAGGGACATCAGACGATGCGACAGACGAATGTGATCAGGGTTGGGACCGTGGCGGCCGTGCTGCTGGCTTTGGGAGCCGCGGGCGCCGCGCCGCCGGCATCGGCGCAATCGCTCACCGACCGGTTCAAGAGCCTGTTCGGCGGCGGTTCCGACGACAAGGGGCAACAGAACCTGCCGGCCAATGGCGGTCCGCCGGTCGATCCGACCGACGGCCTGAGCTGTCCGCCGGTCAATATCCGGGCTGGCGCCTCGACCTATGCGGTGGCGGCCCCCGGCAAGCAGGCCGTCGGCAACGACGTCCGGTACCAGGCCTCGATTACCAAGACCGCGCGGGAATGTTCGCTGAACGGCGCCGAGATCACGGGGAAGATCGGCATCCAAGGCCGGGTGGTGGTTGGGCCGGCCGGCGCGCCGGCGACGATCGATATCCCCATGCGCATCGCCGTGGTCCAGGGTGGCATCGGCGAGAAGGTGATCGCGACCAAGGCGTATCGGACCACGGTGCAAATGACCGAGGAGGGCAGCGTGCCGTTCACGATCGTCGCCGAGGACATGGTCTACCCGGTGCCGGCGCCCGGCGCCAACGCCGACAATTACGTGTTCTATATCGGCTTCGATCCGCAGGCCCTGACCCCGGAACGGCCGCACGGCAAGAAGCGGAAGTGAGGCTGCGGTTCTTGGAAGACGCGGATGCTGCCGGTGCTGATCGCGTCGTCAGGCGAGCCTCGGACGAACGTTGACAAGCAAAAGGCCGGCGCGTGGCACCGGCCTTTTGGAAGATGGTGGATCGACGAAGAGCTGCGCCTCAGTTCAGCTTGCGGCCGACTTCCGCAATCCCCTTGGCGACCAGGTCTTCGCCGACGCTGCCCTTGACCGACTGCGACAGCACGGTCGCGGCGGCCTGGACGGCAGCGTCTGCCGCGGCGGCCCTGACATCGGCGAGCGCCTGGGCCTCGGCGAGGGCGATCTTGCTCTCGGCGGACTTGGTGCGACGGGAGACGAAGTCTTCCATCTTGGCCTTGGCCTCCGCCGCGATGCGCTCGGCTTCCGCCTTCGCGCTGGTGACGATCTCCTCGGCCTCGCGTTCGGCGCTGGCGCGGCGGGTCTTGTAATCGGCGAGCACCTTGGCCGCCTCTTCCTTGAGCCGCTTGGCCTCCGCCAGCTCGGATCTGATGCGCTCGCTGCGATTGTCGAGCGCCTTCAGGAGCATGCGGTGGACACCGAGATAGGCGAACAGGCCCATCAGGATCACGAAGGCAATCGCAACCCAGGTTTCCGGATCAGCGAGCAAATGCATCAGGCTGTTCCCTTCAACGATGCATCGACCGCAGCCTGGACCGTCTTGGCCGTGGGGGCCTTGCCGGTGAGCTGCTGCACGATCGCGCTGGCCGCATCCGCAGCGATGCCGCGGACATTGCTCATTGCGGTCGCCCGCGTGGTGGCGATGGACTTCTCGGCGGCGGCCAGCTTGGCCGCGAGGCTGTCTTCCAGCGCCTTGCGTTCGGCGTCCGAACTTGCCGCGAGCTTCTCGCGGGTCTCGGCCCCGATCGCCTGGGCGCGGGAGCGGGCCGTCGCCAGCTCGCTCTCATAGGCCTTCATCGCGGCTTCGGATTCATCCTTCAGCCGCTGCGCTTCAGCCAGGTCGCCGTCGATCGACTTCTGGCGGGCGTCGATGACGCCTCCGACCTTTGGCAGCGCCACACGCGAGACGATCACGTACAGCGCCACGAAGGCGATCACCAGCGAGACGATCTGGGAGGGAAAGGTTTCCTTCGAGAAGGGAGGAAACCCATGCCCGCCATCGGCCTCCGTATGGGCGCTTGCGGTGCCCTTGGCCTCGCCGCCCTTGGTTTCGCCAACCTTGGCACCACCATGACTTTCAGCCACGGGCTTCTCCTCTCCGGCTCAGGCCGTCTTAGACGGCGTACAGCAGGAGCAGCGCGATCAGCAGCGAGAAGATGCCGAGCGCTTCGGTCACGGCGAAGCCGAAAATCAGGTTGCCGAACTGGCCCTGAGCGGCGGACGGATTACGCAGAGCGGCCGACAGGTAGTTGCCGAAGATGATGCCGATGCCGGCACCCGCGCCACCCATGCCGATGCAGGCAATGCCCGCGCCAATGTACTTCGCTGCAACCGGATCCATGAGACGACTCCTTTGAGAGGTTTGGTAGAGAGGGCCGGATCAGTGGCCCGGATGGATAGCATCGTTGAGGTAGATGCAGGTGAGGATCGTGAAGACGTAGGCCTGAAGGAACGCGACCATCAGTTCGAGGCCGGTCAGGGCAACCGTGAGGCCGAGCGGCAGCAGCGCGCCGACCTTGCCGACGAAGCCGAGCGCGCCGAGCATGGTTACGAAGCTCGCGAACACCTTCAAGGTGACGTGGCCGGCCAGCATGTTGGCGAAGAGACGGACGCTGTGCGAGATCGGGCGCGAGAAGAAGGAGATGATTTCGATCACGACCACCAGCGGCAGGATCACCGCGGGGATGCCGGAAGGCACGAACAGCTTAAAGAACTTCAGGCCGTTCTTGTAGAAGCCGTAGATGATGACCGTCAGGAACACCAGGAGCGCCAGCGCGAAGGTGACGATGATGTGGCTGGAGACGGTGAAGGTGTAGGGAATGATGCCGACGATGTTCGAGACGAAGATGAACATGAACAGCGAGAACACCAGCGGAAAGAACGTCATGCCGTGCGAGCCGGCGCTGGTTCTGATGGTGTTGGCGACGAATTCGTAGGACAGCTCGACCACCGACTGGAACCGGCCCGGCACGAGCGCGCGCCCGGCGGCCATCATCATGACGGCGATGAGCACGACCGCGAGCAGCATGTACGCGGACGAGTTGGTGAAGACGATCTCCTGATTGCCGATGTGGCCGATCGTGAAGATCTTGTTGAGGTGGAATTGGTGGATCGGATCGATCATCCGCGTGGCGTCTCATGGTTGACCGGCCACGCCGGCGCTTTGCAATTCACTCGATGGCTTTCCGCGCGAGTCTCATCGGCCGGACCGGTCTGGAGCGACGCCTGCGGATCTCACCACGTTCAACACCCCGGCGACGAAGCCGAGCAGGAAAAACACGATGAAGCCAAAGGGCGATGTCGACAGCAAGCGGTCGAAGCCCCAGCCAAGCAACGCACCGACGAGGACACCGGCGATCAACTCGGAGGACAGTCGCAGTCCACGCGCCATGGCCGAAGCCCTGGCTGCAGTGTCACCGCTGCCGTTTCCAGGTTGATCAGCCCCGATCTTTCGGCCGTCACGAAATTCGGACAACCGCTGGTCGAGACTTCCGAGCCTTGCGGAAAGCGCAACCTCATCGGGCGACTTGTCGCGATCTCCGTGTCCGCCGCTGTCGTTCGTGCCGTCCGCCATGTGCCATCTGCCACGTGTGGAGACCCGACGCGTTGCCGCGAGTTACAGGAAATAGCGCCCCATCGCCCTTTAAAGCCGCGCGGACCATACTGACCGCATCCCCCCAAGTCAAGATTGCGTGTTGAACTGTTAGATGCCTGAATTCGCTCGCTTTCTCGGCTTTTTCCTCAGATCGGCCGCGCGTGTCACTGCGACGCATCAACAGCGTTTGACGCAGTTGCAATCTTGCACCCCGGCAGACCGTCTGATCCGATGTCATTGAACGCCAACCAGCCCGGGAACCCGCATGTCGCGCCAGATCGACTATTATTTCTCGCTGCAGTCGCCATGGGCCTATATCGGGCATCGCCTGTTCCACGACATCGCCGCGAGTCACGGTATCTCCGTGAACCTCAAGCCGGTGATGCTGCTCGATCTGTTCGCCGAGACCGGCGGCCTGCCGCTCGCCAAGCGCCACCCGGCGCGGCAGCGCTACCGGATCGTCGAGCTCAAGCGCTGGCGCGACAAGCGCGGTCTCGATTTCCACCTGCAGCCGCAGAACTGGCCGTTCAACGCCCGGCTGGCCGACGGCGTCGTCATTGCGGCGTTGCAGGCGGGGCTCGACCCGGAGCCGTATCTGCAGCGCGCATTCCCGGCGATCTGGGAGCAGCAGCAGAACCTTGCGGATGCCGCGGTCATCGCCGGCCTCGCCGATGCGGCGGGACTGCCGGGCGGTGATCTCGTGGCGCAGGCCGCGACCGACGTTGTTGGTGCGGTCTACGAGCAAAACCGGCAGGACGCGATCGCGGCCGACGTGTTCGGCTCGCCGGCCTATGTGCTGGATGGCGAGATCTTCTGGGGCCAGGACCGTCTCGAACTGCTGGCCGACGCGTTGAAATCGGGCCGCTCCGCCTATACGTGCGAGACATAGGTGCGCCCTGTGGCAGGGGACCGCACCAGAGGAAACGTCATGGCCGCGACACAATGTGAGCGTGCATGACGGCCGTTGCGAAGGCGCCTTGGAGAGCCAGCCATGAGTCTCACGAAGCCATACCGGCCGCCCCTCGTCGCGCTGCTGGCGTTGAGCTGCCTGGGCGGAGAGGCGTTCGCGGTCGAGGACACCGCGCCCGATAGCGACAAGGGGCGCTACACGATGTCGACGACGCCGGACGGCGTGATCCGGCTCGATACGAGGAACGGCGCCGTCTCGATGTGCAACAACAGCGGTGGCTCGGGCTTTGCCTGTTACGCCGTGCCGGATGAGCGCGCGGCGCTGGATGCTGAGATCGGCCGGCTTCAGGCGGAGAATGAAAGGCTCAAGGGCCAGCTCGCTTCGCGCGACCAGAGCATTTCCGGCAAGATCGATGAGCCGCTGCCGAAGGACCAGGCGCTGCCCAAATCCGATCAGTTGAAGAAGGCCGAGCCCAAGTCGGGTGACAAGTCCGGTGAATCCAGATCCTCCGACGGCACGCGCAAGCTCGAGATTCCGCTGCCCAGCGATCAGGACATGGACCGCATGATGGGCTTCCTCGAGCAGGCCTGGCGCCGGCTGATCGACATGGCGACGCGGGTGCAGAAGGACGTCTCGGGCAAGATCTGAGATCGGCGCGAGGAGGCTGTATCCATGCCGGCACGATCGACCTCGCGCACAGCGCCCTCGGCCGTCGCGATCAACACAGTCGTCACGTCGATCCTGACGGTGCAGACCGCGGGCCGCGGCTTCACCGATCTCACCCGCGAGGTCGACGCGTTCCTGCGCGGGGTCTCGGCCAGAGAAGGCGCGGTGACCGTCTTCATCCGCCACACCTCGGCGTCGCTGACGATCCAGGAGAATGCCGATCCGACTGTGCTGCGCGATCTCACCACGGCGCTGGCGCGGCTGGCGCCCGAGGATGCCGGCTGGGTGCACGACCCCGAGGGGCCGGACGACATGCCGGCCCACATCAAGACCATGCTGAGTGCGGTCTCGCTGCAGGTGCCGGTGCAGGACGGCCGCATGATGCTCGGCACCTGGCAGGCGATCTACCTGATCGAGCATCGCGCGCGTCCGCACGCCCGCGAGGTGGTGGTGCAGTTCGTCGGCGCGGCGTGACGCCATAAAGAGAAAACTCCTCGGCTAAAATGCGGAACGGCCGCGGAGTGATCCGCGGCCGTTCGTCGAGAGAGATGGAAGCGAGCGGGGTCGCCGCTCGCATCGTGATCAGGTCGACTGGATGTCGACGTCCTTGGTTTCCGGCAGGAACAGGAAGCCGACGATCGCGGTGATGACTGCGAACGTGATCGGGTACCACAGGCCGGCATAGATATCGCCGGTCGAGGCCACGATCGCGAAGGCGGTCGCCGGCAGCAGGCCGCCGAACCAGCCGTTGCCGATGTGGTAGGGCAGCGACATCGAGGTGTAGCGGATCTTGGTCGGGAACAGCTCGACCAGCATCGCTGCGATCGGGCCGTAGACCATGGTCACGAAGATCACCAGGATGAACAGCAGTCCGACGATCGCCGCGACCTGCGGACGGAAGATGTCGAACGGATGCGCCATCTTCACGATCGTCGGGTCGCCCGCCTTCGGATAGCCGGCCTCGCCGATCGCCGCCGTCAGCGCCGGGTTGCTGGTCTTGGCGTCGGTGTAGGGCACTTCCTTGCCGTTGAAGGTGACCTTCACGCCCGAGCCGGCCGGGCCAGGCACGGTCGAATAACGGACCGAGGACGAGGCCAGGAAGGCGCGTGCGGTGTCGCAAGGCGCGGTGAACACGCGGGTGCCGACCGGGTTGAACAGGTCGCCGCAGCCGGCGGGATCAGCCACCACTTCCACCTTCGTCGCCTCGATCGCCTTTTCCAGCGCCGGGTTGGCGTTGGTGGTGATCATCTTGAAGATCGGGAAGAAGGTCAGCGCCGCGATCAGGCAGCCGCCCAGGATGATCGGCTTGCGGCCGATCTTGTCGGAGAGGATGCCGAACACGATGAAGAAACCGGTGCCGAGCAGCAACGACCACGCGATCAGGAGGTTGGCGGTGTAGCCGTCGACCTTCAGGATCGATTGCAGGAAGAACAGCGCGTAGAACTGGCCGGTGTACCAGACCACGCCCTGGCCCATGGTGGCGCCGATCAGCGCCAGCAGCACGATCTTGCCGTTGCTCCAGTTCGCGAAAGCCTCCGTCAGCGGCGCCTTCGAGCTCTTGCCCTCGTCCTTCATCTTCTGGAACACCGGCGACTCGTTGAGGCGCAGACGGATCCAGACGGAGACGCCGAGCAGCAGCACGGATACCAGGAACGGCACGCGCCAGCCCCATTTGGCGAAGTCGGCCTCGCCGATGATGGTGCGGGTGAACAGGATCACCAGCAGCGACAGGAACAGGCCCATCGTCGCTGTCGTCTGGATGAAGGAGGTGTAGTAGCCGCGCTTGCCCATCGGGGCGTGCTCGGCGACATAGGTGGCCGCGCCGCCATACTCACCGCCGAGCGCGAGGCCCTGCAAGAGTCGCAGACCGATCAGGATCACCGGCGCCGCGAAGCCGATGGTCTCGGCGTTCGGCAGGATGCCGACGATGAAGGTCGACAGACCCATGATCAGGATCGTGACCAGGAAGGTGTATTTGCGGCCGACGATATCGCCGATGCGGCCGAACACGATGGCGCCGAACGGGCGGACCAGGAAGCCGGCGGCGAAGGCGAGCAGCGCGAAGATGTCGCGGGTGGCCGGCGGATAGGCCGAGAAGAACTGCGCGCCGATGATAGAGGCCAGGGACCCGTAGAGATAGAAGTCGTACCACTCGAAGACGGTGCCGAGCGAGGAAGCCAGAATGACGAAGCGTTCGTCCTTCGTCATGCCTCCCGATCTCGCTTGTGTGGCTACCATTGTTGACATTGGCATTCGCTCCCCAAGATCGTTGTGACGATGGTTTCGCCTCCGCATGCCGGACTTGGACGGCTGATGTCGCGGAGACCTTGGGGCCTTAAGTAACATTGCAGTGAAACTCGTCCCAATACGACTTTCGGCCCTGCCGGTCCGCGCTCGCGCGAAAGATGGGGACATTGCGGCGGATCAAGTTCGGTGAATGGCCGTCGCGCTACCGATGTTGCGTCGCACAAGGCGTCGATTAACCGCTCTCCCCGCAAGTGGAATTGTATGCTTGCATGCAACCAGTCGCCGGGCGAGTATTTCCTGAAAGCCGGGCCGCGCGCAGGTGACGCGCGTTGCCGGCGTCGCAAGGTCAAGTCAGAATTTATGGCGGCTGCCAGCACCCATCTCGTCATTGCCGATGATCATCCGCTGTTCCGCAATGCGCTGCGGCAGGCGGTTGCCAGCGTGCTCGCAGAAGCCGTCGTCGACGAGGCCGGCTCATTCGAGGACCTCACGGCGCTCTTGGAAAAGGACTCCGACGTCGATCTCGTGCTGCTCGACCTCACCATGCCCGGCATCTCCGGCTTTTCCGGCCTGATCTATCTGCGCGCGCAATACCCTGCGATCCCGGTCGTGATCGTGTCGGCGAGCGATGACGGCGCGACCATCCGCCGCTCGCTCGATTTCGGTGCCTCCGGCTTCATCCCGAAGCGGTTCGGCGTCGACACCCTGCGCGACGCCATCAAGCAGGTGATGGATGGTGACGTCTGGGTCCCGCCCGACACGGACCTGGCCGCCGGCGCCGATCCGGAAATGACCAGGCTGCGCGACCGCCTGGTGACGCTGACCCCGCAGCAGGTCCGCGTGCTGATGATGCTGTCGCAGGGCCTGCTCAACAAGCAGATCGCCTACGAGCTCGGCGTCTCCGAGGCGACCATCAAGGCGCATGTCTCGGCCATCCTGCAGAAGCTCGGCGTCGAGAGCCGGACCCAGGCGGTGATCGCTGCGGCGAAGATCGCAGGCTCGGCCTGGCGGCAGGACGCGCCGACGGGGAAGTGACGGGCCGATCTTCTCTAGGAGCACGTTGCGTATGACCAATCTGCGGTGCCGCCCTCCGCGCTAAATCCTCATGGTGAGGAGCGCCGCGCCGCACGCAGCCTGATCGAAGGCGAGACGGTCGCGGGCGCGGCGCGTCTCGAACCATGAGGCCACCGAAGGTCCGGGCCTCGCCCTTCGAGACGCGCGCCTGAGCGGCGCGCTCCTCAGGGTGAGGAGCGGCATCTTCGGCGCGTGAGCCAGGGATCGGTTCAGCGGGAAGCCCAAAGTCATTTGGTAGATCCATCGCGACACACCTTCTCAGTCTCGCGGCGCATATTGCGTCCGAGCTTTGCCATCATCGGCCCTCTTCAAGAACAGAGGGCGCAGGGAAGGCCGGGCGCTGGCCGCGCCCGTGGCCCGCCTGCAGAAAAAATGCAGGCGGCAGGTACCACAGGTCTGGCCGAACACGCCCGGCCCTCCCTGCGCGATGGTTTTGACGGCTGCTCCGAGCTCTCCCCGGGGACCGGCGTTCTTGCCCCCGTCATCCGCAACATCGTCGTCACGGACTTGGCATCAGCGTCGGGATGCCAGGACCACACGGCTTGACCGTGCGCGCCGGATCGTTCGTCCGCAGGACAAAGCCCGCTGCGACCCGACGCGCCCACCGCATCCCGCACTCCACGTTCGTGACGACCGCGAAGCGCCCCTCATGACGAGCACGGGACGACTCAACGGGTAGCACGATTTCGGGGAAAAAGAAATGGAAATTTTGAACGCTTCGGAATGTGCCGACCCTGACGCCCATCGTTTCGGCAAAAGTGTCTGAGACGCTGAGCTCGTAGTGAATCTATGGGTGGCCCCGGCTCTGGAATATCCATTGGGAAAGGGCGGGTCGTTGCGGTACGACGGCCACGGCCAATGATGGTGACCTAATTCTTGAAGATCTCGCTGCAATCGCAGATTTGACGACGGGCCCGCTGGGAGAGCTTTGCACGGGATTTGTCTCTGAGGATCTGTTCCCTCGCAAGGGACTTATCACGCCGCTGCCCGGCAACTTAAGTTGGAAGACAAAGCTGATTGCGTCATGGATGGCCACGACCGGATTTTCTCTCCGGCGCCACACAACCATTGTTGAATTGCGCCCCAATTCAACAAAGGCTCAAGTTACCACCTTAGGATGGAAAATGTACGAAGGTAGTTTGATCGTGCCAGCTTGAGGACTATTCGCGGAAGACATTCGGATCAGGTTGACGTGCCGTTTGTCCGCTCGATCTCATCGACGCAACGACGTTGATGACCGTCACTGATGCGCTGTGCCTAACCGGGCTGCACGTGTCGGCAGTTTCTTCACGGCGTCGCCAATCTCCTGCTGAGCTAGCCGCAGCTCATAGATCTTTTGCAGGTTGAGCCAGAAATCAGGGCTCGTCCCAAACCAGTGACCGAGGCGCAGCGCCGTATCGGCGGTGATGCTGCGCTGGCCGTTGATGATCGCGGTGATCCTGTTGACGGGCACGTCGAGCTGGCGCGCCAGCTCTGCCGCCGACATCCCGAGCTCATCGAGCTCTTCGGCGAGTTGAACGCCCGGGTGAATGGGACTGCGTGCCATGATGTGCCTCCTAATGATAGTCGACGATCTCGACGTTGACAGGACCGGGCGAGCCGGGCGGCCATTCGAAACAAATCCGCCACTGATCGTTGATGCGGATGCTGTACTGACCTTGTCGATTGCCCTTGAGCGCCTCTAGCCGATTTCCGGGCAGGGCGCCGAGATCCTTCAAGCTCGTTGCGGCTTCCAGTCGGTCGAGCCGAATTCCCGCCTGGCGGGCGAAACCAGAGAATTCCCTGACGACTTCGCCATTTGCAAAGCGCTCGGTTCTCCTGTCCCGGTAGCCGACGATCATGACGAGCACTTAGCACGAATTACGAGTTACGTAAAGCGTAAGGGAAGCTTCATCGGTGCCCGACTTGGCCGATTGCCGCCGATCTCCGCCCAGCGCGCGTGCGTGTGTTCGTGGACTATCTCGTCGAGTGGATGGGGGCAAGCAACGAGCCGTAAGTGCTCGCTCTCTCCGAGCCCGTCCCTGAAATCGCAGAGCAGTGAGACGGCCGGGTTTGCGCCCGGCCGCCGGTTCGACGAAGCCCGCGTGTCAGCCCACCGGCTGCAAGGCCAGCCCCACCTTCGGGAAGTCGATGTCGGTGTGCGCCGCGTTGTTGATGTAGTTGGTCAGGACGTTGATCGCGACGTTGGCGATGATCTCGACCAGCCGGCCATCGTCGAGACCGGCGGCACGCGCGGTGGCGAGGTCGGCGTCGGCGACTTGCCCCTTGGTCTCGACGACGCGACGCGCGAGGCGGGCGACGGCGGCGTCGGTAGCGTTGTCGGCAGTGCCCTCGCGGGCCTTGCGGAGGCCGTCCGGGCTGAGGCCCGCGCCCTTACCCATCAGTGAGTGCGCGGACAGGCAGTATTCGCAGCCATTGGCCTGGGCGACCGCGAGCGCGATGATCTCGCGCTGTCTGGCGCTGAGCGCGCCCTTGGCGAGCGCATCGGAGAAGGCGAGATATCCGTTCAGCGTGGCGCCCGACTGCGCCAGCGTCGAGAACAGGTTTGGCGTCATGCCGATCTTGGCCTTGACGGCGGACAGCGCGGCGACGACGCCGGCATCGGCGCGGGTGGTGTCGACGAGAGCAATGCGGGGCATGGGAAACATCCTTGGCTTGAGGTGCGGGCTTGCACTCCCCCTCTATGCAGGACTATGTGAGACGTGAGGTGCCAGAAACATTGCAGATCGTCCCATGGATCCCTTTGCAGGGCTGTTCGCTCATGTCACGCCCCGAGCCCGGACCTTCTTCTCCGGCAACCTCTGCAACACCGTGGAGTTCGGGCCGGAGGGCCATCTGCACCTGTTCAAGGCCGGCGTGCTGACCCTGGCCCAGCCGGGCGCCGATGATGTGGAGCTGCACGAGCCGACGCTGCTGTTCTTTCCCCGCGGGCGGACGCACCGCTTCATCGTCGATCCCTCCCGTGGCGCCGACCTCGTCTGCGCGACCGTCGAGCTCGGCGGTGCCGAGGGCAATCCGATCGGTGAGGGACTGCCCGAGCTGGTGGTGATGCCGATCGCCGGACATCCGACGCTCGCGCCGGTCTGCGACCTGCTGGTCGCCGAGGGTTTTGCCGATGGCGGCGGCCGGCAGGCGGCGCTCGACCGGCTGTTCGACTATCTGCTGATCCTGATCGTCCGCCACGTCGTCGCCAGCGGCGGCGTCGAGAGCGGCGTGCTCGCCGGGCTCGCCGAGCCGCGCCTCGCCAAGGCGCTGACCGCGATCCACGACGCGCCGGGCCGGCCGTGGACACTCGAGGATCTGGCCGAGCTCGCCGGGATGTCGCGCACGCGCTTCGCCGATTTGTTCCGGACGCGGGTCGGCCGGACGCCGATCGACTACCTGACGGCCTGGCGCATGACGCTGGCGCGCCAGCTTCTAGCCAGGGGCAAGTCGGTCAAGAGCGTTGCCGCCCAGGTCGGCTACGACAGCGCCGCCGCGTTCTCACGTGTGTTCAGCCGGACGTCGGGCCGCCCGCCACGCGAGGTGCGATAGCCGGGCGGCCGTGTCGACATCATCAGCGATCATAGTGGCTGTGATGATGGTGGTGATGATGGTGATGGCCCCGTCCGATGCTGACGCCGCCGACTCCGGGAATGCCGATGACCGTGCGGTGATGGTGATGGTGATGATGATGATGGTGGTAGTGCCGGTGGCCTCTCCTGATGATCACCGTTTCCGCCAGCTTGACCTCGTCCGCTTTGGTCTGGGCGCGTGCGGCGTCATCGGCCTGCAGCAGCGAGAGAGCATTTGGAATTGGCGCAAGCAATTCGGCGTAAGACGATGCCTGGGGGATGGGGGACGCGTTCGCACTCGGCAATGTATTGGCCTGTGCGCTACCGGCGGTGATCGCCGCGGCTGCGGCTCCGAGCAGTGCGGCTGTCTTCTTGTCCATATCGACGTTCTCCGGGGGACTGGATCTCGACGCCGCTTTACGACGCATGGAAGCTCGAACGCAGATCCGGCTGCCTTTGTTCCTTTGGGAGGCGCTGCGGACGAGCTCATCGTCACAAAGGCCGGTCACCGCGCCGCCGCTCGCCAGCCGCGCTAGACAAAGCGCTGCACGAACTTCAACGCCGTCTCGGCCACCTCGCGCCAGCCGCTGTCGATGGTCAGCGAGTGGCCACGCTGCGGGAATTGGGCGAACTCGGTGACGGCGTGTGGATTGCGCTTGTGCCGCTCATAGGCTGCGCGGGCGACCGAGGGCGGCACGGTGTGGTCGTGCTCTCCCGAGATGATCAGCAAAGGGCCGCGCTCAGCGGCCTCGTTGTCGACGCGGGCTTCGGTCCATGGATTGAGATTGGCGGCTGCGGCCTGGAAGATCGGCCTGCCCGGGGCCGGCGCCTGATAGGCGTCGTAGAGGTCGGCGCTCTCGGTCTCAGGCACCGCGTTGGCGAAGGCGTAGCGGAACTGGTCTGGCGTGAGACTGACGTTGCGGGTCGCGTTGGCCGGGTTGTGCAGCACCGGCCAGGCGGAGCGCAGGGCGGAGACCGGCAGCGGCAGCACGCCGCGGAACGGCGCCGGATCGATCGCAACCGTCGCGGCCGAGAGCCCTCGGCCGGCGAGGATCTGCGCGATCAGGCCGCCGAAGGAATGGCCGATGAGGGCCGGCCGCCGGTCGAGCGCCGCGGCGATGCGTGAGAAATGCGCCACGACCTCGCCGATGGTTTCAGGCGCCGCGGCGCCGCCGATCTCCGCCGGCCAGCCGGGCGCTAGCGCGGCGTAGCCGGCGGCATTGAACAGCTCGACCCACCGATCCCACGAGCTGGGCTTCAGCCACAGGCCGTGGATGAAGACGACCGCGGGCCTTTGCGACGCGTTGGCCTCTCCGGTCGCATCATCAAGTGTGTGGCTCGACATGCTCGGCGCCCTTCTGCCGCGTTGGCCCCGTGCGTGGCGGTCAGCGCGACGACGGCGTGCTGGCCGAGCTTCCATTGAGGAAGGCGTCGATCGCCGCCACCGTCGCGGCCGGCTGCTCCTCCATCAGCCAGTGGCCGGAGCCGGGGATGACCCGCTCCTGCACGTTGCTCGCGCCGGCTCGTGTCACCGCAGCCATGGTCGCGCCGAAAGATGAGCCGCCGCCGATCGCCAGCACCGGCATCGGCAGCTTGCCGTGCGCCGCGAGCCAGGCGCGGTTGTCGATGGCATCCTGGTCGAAGGCGGCGAACTGGCTGAAGCCGGCGTGCATCCGGCCTGGCCCGGCGTAGAGCTGGGCATAGTGGACGCGCGCGGCCTCGGGGAAATGCTTTGGATCGGCCGAGAACTCGTTCCAGAAGCGGTCGAGATAGATGCGCTCGCGCCCCTCGACGAGGCGCTCCATGTCGGGGCCGCCGAACCGGAAGTGCCACAGCAGCGGGTTCTTCAGGATCTCCTCCCAGGGCCCGATGCCCGGCACCGGCGCATCCATCAGCACCAGCTTGGTGACGCGGTCGGAATGCCGCGCCGCCAGCGCATAGGCGACCATGTTGCCGATGTCGTGCGCCACGACCTCGGCGGTGCGGGCGCCGAGCGCGTCCATCACGCCGGTGATGTCCTCCGCCTGGTTCGCCTTCTCGAAACCCTTGTCGGCGCGGGCGGAGAGCCCGAGCCCGCGCAGGTCGGGCACGATCACCGTGTGGTTCTCGGCAAGCTTGGCGGCGAGCGGCACCCACATGTCGCCGGTGTCGCCATAGCCATGCAGCAGCACGACGGCCGGTCCAGTGCCGCCGACGCGGACGTGGAGCGTGGTGCCGTTGGTCGGGATCTCCTGGGTGCGGAAGGTTTTTGGGAAATTCCCGGGCGCCTCGGTCGCGTCGGCCAGCGCGGCGCTGGTGAGGACAGTAAGCGCGGTGGCGGCCAGGGCGGTGTTTCGCAGCAGGCGGGACAGGGTCATGACAATCTCCTCGGTGGCCTTGTTGATGCACGCAAAGCTAGACGAGGGCCGCCCGCGGTATTAGAGGGTATCGAAGCCAAGGATTTTTGAGCTGGACGCAAAGATGGTGATGGCCAGCGCGGACCGCGCCCGGGATCTCGAGGTGTTCTGCGCCGTCGCCGACAGCGGCAGCTTCTCGGCCGCAGGCCGCGGTCTGGGTCTGACGCCGTCGGCCGTCAGCCGCACGCTCGATCGCATCGAGGCGCGGCTCGGTGCACGGCTGCTGTTGCGGTCCACGCGGGCGCTCACGCTGTCCGCCGAGGGTCAGGCCTATCTCGCCGCCGCCCGTCGCATCCTCGCCGACCTCGACGAGGCCGAGCAGGCGATCGCCGACCAGGGCGCGCCGCGCGGGCGCATCCGGGTCAGCGCCGCGCTCTCGCACGGCCGCATCTGCATCGTCCCGCTGCTCGGCGAGTTCGTGCGGCGCTATCCGAACATCCTGGTCGACATCAATCTCAGCGACAGGCTCGTCGACGTCGCGGCGGGGCAGGCGGACGTCGCGATTCGCGGCGGTCCGCTGCCGGACAGCGCGCTCACCGCGCGGCGCCTCGGCGACAATGGCCGCACCATCGTCGCCTCGCCCGACTACCTCGCCCGCTGGGGCGTGCCGGAGGCGCCGGAAGACCTCCACAACCACAATTGCCTGAACTTCAGCTTCCGTCGCGCCGAGCCGGTGTGGCCGTTCCGCCGCGACGGCGTCGACTACGCGCTGAAAGTGCGCGGCGCCATCGAAGCCAACAGCGGCGACACGCTCAGCCAGCTCGCGCTCGATGGCGTCGGCATCGCCCGCGTCGGCGATTTCAGCCTCGGCAACGCGGTCGCCGAGGGGCGGCTGGTGCCGCTGCTCGAAGCGTTCAATCCCGGCGACCGGGAAGTCTTCCACGCCGTGTTCGTCGGCGGCCCGAACATGCCGGCACGCGTGCGCGTGTTCGTGGACTATCTCGTCGAGCGGATGGCTGACAGTCCTGCAAAGGCGACGACGCGGCGGGGGTCGTGACCCGGCTGTTGCCAGAACCTACTCCGCCGCCACCATCTGCTGGATCCGCCATTGTCCCAACAACGCCCGCAGTGACGCCGGCTTCAGCGGCTTGTTGAGCACGGCGATGTTGTCGTCGCGGGCGGCGGCGCGGACGTGGGGGCTGCGGTCGGCGGTGATCAGGATCGCGGGCAGCGCCTCGTTGAAGCGGCGGCGGATGTCGCGGATGGCGGCGATGCCGTTGCCGCGGTCGAGATGATAGTCGACCAGGAGACCGGTGACGGCGCCGTCGCGCGCCGCGATGGCCTCCATTGCGGATTCCGGGTCTGATACGGCGATCACCTCGGCGTCCCACGCGGTCAGCAATGTCTTCATGCCGTCGAGAATGGCCGGGTCGTTCTCGATGCAGACGATCAGCGCGCCTGCGATCGGCGTCGTCGCCAACGGCGTGGCGCTGGTCACGGCGGCAGTGTGGTTGATCGCCTGGGCGATCGGCACGGTCACGGAGAAGGCCGAGCCGCGGCCGGGCAGGGAGTCCAGCGCGATGCCGTGGTTGAGCACGCGCGCGATGCGCTCGACGATCGAGAGCCCCAGGCCGAGGCCGCGCGCGATCCGCGCGCCCTGTTCGAGGCGGTGGAATTCCTTGAAGATCTCGCCGCGCTTCACCGGGGGAATGCCGACGCCGGTGTCGTAGACGCCGATCCGCAGCGTCTGGCCGCGGCGGCGGCAGCCGACCAGCACGCGGCCGTTGGGTGTGTATTTGATCGCGTTGGAGATGAAGTTCTGCAGCAGCCGCCGCAGCAGCAGGCGGTCGGATTCGACCGGGAGCGACGACGGCACGAAGATCAGCTCGAGACCTTTCGCGCGCGCCGCCGGCGCGAATTCGATTTCGAGCGAGCGCATCAGGTCCGCCATCTTGAAGCTCGACACCTGTGGCGTCATCGCGCCGGGAGATGTCGAGCAGGGCGCCGAGGATCTCCTCGATCGCTTCGAGCGAGTCGTCGATGTTCTCGACCAGCCGCGAGTCTTCGCCGGCCGTCTGCCGCTCGACCAGGCTGGTGACGTAGAGCCGCGCCGCATTCAAGGGCTGCAGGATGTCGTGGCTGGCCGCCGCGAGGAAGCGCGTCTTGGAGATGTTGGCATCCTCGGCGGCGCTCTTGGCCACCGCCAACTCCGAGTTCAGCCGGGTCAGCTCCTCGGTGCGGTCGCGCACGCGCTTTTCCAGCGTGGCATTGGCGCGCTCCAGCGCCTCGGCGGCCTCGAACGACGGCGTCACGTCGGTGAAGGTGATGACGAGGCCGCCATCCGGCATGCGGTTGGTGCGGACCTCGATCACCATGTGGCGGTCGGCGAGGCGTTCGAGATAGGGCTCGCCCTCTCTGGTGTAGGCGGCGAGCCGGCGCGCGAGCAGTGCCTCGCTGTCCTCGTAGGTGGGCGCGCCGATCGTGCCCATGAATTCGAGAATTTCCTTCAAGGGGCTGCCGATCTGCACCAGATGCGGCGGCAGGCCGAGCAGGTCGACGAACTGGCCGTTGGAGCAGATCAGCTGCAGATCGGTGTCGAACACCGCGATGCCCTGGCGCACATGGTTCAGCGCGGTCTGCAGGATCTCGCGGTTGAAATGCAGCGCGGCGTGTGAATCATCCAGCAGCTTCAGCGCGGCCTTGGCCGACACCGTGCGCTTGCGCAGCAACAGCGACATCACGAGGCGCGACGACGCCGCGCCGATCGACGACGCAATCAGGTGCTCGGCATGGCGCAGCAGCTCGAAATCGGCCGGCGCCGCCGGATCGAGCGGGAGGTTGCGCTGGGCGGCGAAGGTCTCGAACGAGGCGCGGGCGCGGTCGGGCCCGAGATATTGCGCCACCGTGCTCTGGATGTCCTGCACCGTCACGGTGGAGCGCCAGCGCCGGAAGCTCGGCGCGCTCGGCGTCAGCTCGGCGGGGACGAACAGATCGGCCTGCAGCAGCTCGATCGACGACGGCTGCCGCGCCAGCGACAGCACGACGTAGGTGAGCAGATTGAGCGACAGGCTCCACAGCACGCCATGCAGCAGCGGCGGCAGATCGGTGCCGAGCAGCGCCTGCGGTCTGAGCGCCTCGAGCCCGAACGGGCCGTGTTGCAGAAACAGGATGCCCGTGGTGGAGGTGTCGAGGAAGCTGGGGATGAACAGCGTGTAGAGCCAGACGCCGAAGCCGACCAGCATGCCGCCGATTGCGCCGCGGGCGGTGGCGCGCCGCCAGAACAGGCCGCCGAAGAAACTCGGTGCCAGCTGGGCGATCGCGGCAAAGGACAACAGGCCGATCGCCGCAAGCTGGGTGTTGCCGAGTGCGCGATAGTAGAAATACGCCATCACCATGATGGCGAAGATCGCGATCCGGCGGGTGCCGAGCAGGAATCCCGCAAAGTCGCGGCCGATCTCGCGCTGCTCCTGGCGCTGCAGCACCAGCGGCACGACGATGTCGTTGCAGACCATGATCGACAGCGCCACGCATTCGACGATCACCATCGCGGTCGCAGCCGACAGGCCACCGACGAAGACGAGCACCGACAGCCATTGCGAGTTCGCCTCGATCGGCAGCGCCAGCACATACATGTCGCTGTCGACGGCGCCGAATGGGAAGGTGACGAGGCCGGCGAGCGCGATCGGGATCACGAACAGGTTGATCGCGACCAGATACAGCGGGAACAGCCAGCGCGCCCGCGACACCTCGGCGTCGTCGGCATTCTCGACCACGCTGACATGGAACTGGCGCGGCAGCAGCATCGCCGCGCAGAACGACAGCAAGGTCATCGTGAGGAAGCTGCCGATGCCCGGCACATATTCCAGCGCGCGCTCGGCCTCCGGCGATTTCATCGCCCGCTCGATCAGCTCGACCGGCGAGAACATCACGAAGGTGACGAAGGCGCCGGCGGCGATGAACGCGACCAGCTTGATGATCGACTCCGTCGCGACCGCCAGCATCAGGCCATGCTGGTGCTCGGTGGCGTCGGTCTGGCGGGTGCCGAACAGCACCGCGAATATCGCCATCGCCAGCGTGACCATCAGCGCCATGTCGCCGACGATCGGGATGTGCGCGAAGGCGCGGTCGTCCACCATGATGGTTTCGAGCGACGACGCCACCGCCTTGAGCTGCAGCGCGATATAGGGCACCGAGCCGATGATCGCGATCAGCGCCACCGTCGCCGCCACCGCCTGGCTCTTGCCGTAGCGGGCGCCGATCAGGTCGGCGACGGAGGTGATGTTCTGCGACTTGGCGAGCCGGATCACCCGGCGCAGCAGCGGCGTGCAGGCGCCGACCATCAGGATCGGCCCGAGATAGATCGCAAGGAAGTCGACGCTGTTGCGCGAGGCGAAGCCGACCGAGCCGAAGAAGGTCCAGGAGGTGCAGTAGATCGCGAGCGACAGCGGGTAGATCAGCCCCGACAGCCGGCCGCTGCTCTCCGCCGGCCGCCGCTGACCAGCCCGGTTGCCCCGGCTCGCGACCAGGAACAGGAAGCCGATATAGCCAAACGCGGCGGCGATCACGCCCCAGTCATGCAGCATGGCCTTACGCGAGCTCCTCGATCGCTCCGCCCCTTGAATTGGGCTGCGAACTTAGCGCTTTGCAGGAGGCGCGGCGATAGGGATGTCGCGGGGTGGAAGCGGGAATGATGGGGCGTCGTTAAGGGCAGCGCGATCCCGCTTGCTCATCGGCCACGGTGGCGGTGTCGGACGTACGAGCAGCGGCGATGGGAGCGGATTCTCTCACGGCGCGGCCAGTAGGCTCCCCTCCCCCTTGCGGGGAGGGGTTGGGGGTGGGGGTCTCCGGGCGCTGAACTTAGCTCGAGTGCGCCTCGGGCTTATCCGAACCTGACCTTTGCAGGTGGACTCGTCGCTCCTCTGGAGAGCTCAGGCTTTCATGGAGAGCGGGACTCGTGGACCCCCACCCCCGACCCCTCCCCGCAAAAGGGGGAGGGGAGCGCATCGCGCCCTGGGCGACGGCTTCGCAAACTCAGCTGCGGGAGCGTAGCCCGGATGAGCGCAGCGATATCCGGGGTCTCACGAGCTGTTGCGGCGATCCCGGGTGTCGCTGCGCTCACCCGGGCTACGAAAGCGGCTACTCCGCCGCCAGGGGCTTCTTGTGCAGCGCCAGGCCCAGCCGTTCCCAGACCTGCAGCAGGGCTTCGGCGAGGCGGTCGATCAGGCCGTCGTCGTGATAGGGCGAGGGCGTGATGCGCAGGCGCTCGGTGCCCTTGGCGACCGTGGGATAATTGATCGGCTGGATGTAGATGCCGTGCTCCTCGAGCAGGAGGTCGCAGGCCTGCTTGCACTTCTCGGGATCGCCGACGAACAGCGGCACGATGTGGGTGTCGTTCTCCATCACCGGCAGGCCGGCGGCGGTGAGGATGGCCTTGACCCGGGCCGCGCGGTCCTGGTGGCGCTCGCGCTCCCAGCTCGATGATTTCAGGTGCTTGATCGCAGCGGTCGCAGCCGAGCAGATCGGCGGCGGCAGCGCGGTCGTGAAGATGAAGCCCGGTGCGTAGGAGCGCACGGCGTCGATGATCTCGCCTTTGCCGGCGATGTAGCCGCCGAGGCAGCCGAACGCCTTGGCCAAGGTGCCTTCGAGGATGTCGATGCGGTGCATGACGCCGTCGCGCTCGGCGATGCCGCCGCCGCGCGGGCCGTACATGCCGACCGCGTGGACCTCGTCGACATAGGTCATCGCGTTGTAGCGCTCGGCGAGATCGCAGATCGCGGCCAGCGGCGCGACGTCGCCATCCATCGAATACAGGCTCTCGCACGCGATCAGCTTGGGCCTGGAGGGGCCGGCGGCGATCAGCAGCTGCTCGAGATGGGCGAGATCGTTGTGGCGCCAGATCTGGCGCTCGGCGCCGGACTGGCGCACGCCCTCGATCATCGAATTGTGGTTCAGCGCGTCCGACAGGATCAGGCAGTCCGGGATGAGCTTGGCGAGGGTGGCGATGCCGGTCTGGTTGGAGACGTAGCCGGACGTGAACAGCAGCGCCGCCTCCTTGCCGTGGAGGTCGGCGAGCTCGGCTTCGAGCTGCACCAGGGGGTGATGGGTTCCGGCGATGTTGCGGGTGCCGCCGGCGCCGGTCCCAACGCGAGTCGCGGTCTCAACCATGGCACCGACCACCTTCGGGTGCTGGCCCATGCCGAGATAGTCGTTCGAGCACCAGATCACGACGTTGCGGGGACCGCCCGGCGAATGCCACGTCGCATGCGGGAACCGGCCCGCGATGCGTTCGAGATCGGCGAAAACGCGATAGCGGCGTTCATCATGCAGACGACCGAGGGCGGCACTGAAGTACTGGCTGTAGTCCATCACGAAACCTGACGTGGCGTGCCGCAGTGCAGCAACTGGAACGGACCCTCTAAGCAACGGGGGCTTGAGGCCTTCTTAGAGTGTTTCCAGAGCGGCTGTCGAGCCGGAATCCCGCGGCAGGAGTTGGGCGTTTTGTCCAGGGATCGCCCGATCTGGACCTATCCGTGCTCGCATTGCGGCGGACCCGCGGCAGCTTCAGGTGGTGCGATAATGCAGCACGCCGTCGATGTCCTGGCTGGTCAGGCGGCCCTCGACCAGCATGTAGTTGACGTGGGCGATCAGCTCACCGGCGGCGAAGCCCATCTGGTGCGGGTCGAGCACGTGCTTGTGGAACACCACCGGCACAAGCTGGGCCGACGTCCTGGTCTCGTCGCGGCAGGCGTCCGCGATCATGCGGCAGCGCTCCTCGTGGTGGTCGGCGAGCTGCTTGATGCGGGTCTTCAGGCCATAGAAAGGAACACCATGGCCGGGCAGCACCAGCACGTCATAGGGCAGGGTGGTGGTCAGGCTCGCCAGCGAGGCCAGATATTCGCCGAGCGAGTTCTGGTCGGGCTCGACCGCCCAGACGCTGACATTGGGCGAGATCTTGCTCAGCACCTGGTCGGCGGACAGGAACAGCTTGTCGGCAGCGCAATACAGCATCACCTGATCGAGCGCGTGGCCGCCGCCGGTGATGACCTTGAAGCGCCGGCTGCCGATCTGGATCTCGTCGCCATGAGAGATGCGGCGGTAGGACGCCGGCAGCACCGAGACGCGCTGCAGGTATTCCTGGCCGCGGCCGAGCAGCTTGTCGGTCAGGGTCTCGTCCATGCCGTGGCGGCGGAAGAACAGCCGCTGCGCATTGCGCCGCTCCTCGGTGCCGCGGTTCTGGTGATACACCGACTGCAGGTATTCGACCTGCGACATCACCAGCGGGCAGTCGAAGCGCTCGACGATCCAGCCGGCGAGGCCGACATGGTCGGGATGCGAATGCGTCACGATCAGCCGGCTGATCTTCACATGCTTGAGCGGGCCGTCGAGCAGTCGTGTCCAGGCGGCGATCGATTCCTCGTTGCCGAAGCCGGAATCGATCGCGGCCCAGCCATCGCCGTCGGCGAGCAGATAGATGTTCACATGGTTGAGCCGGAACGGCAGCTTCAGGCGCAGCCACAGCACGCCGGGCGCGACCTCGACGACCTGGTCCTCGCCGGGATGCTGCTCCCAGGGATATCGCAGGGCTTCGGCGGAGGACGTGGCGGTGTCTGTCTTGGTCATGGCCTCATCGATTAACGGCCGCCGCGCGCGAGCGCCAGCCGAAAAAGACAGCGAACGCGGCATGGCTGCCTGTCATTCCGGGGTGCGGCAGGCAGGGCCTCATGGTTCTCAAGGCGATGCAAGAGCATCGCCTGAACGCGCCGCAAGGGCGGCGCTCCTCACCATGAGGGTCAGGCGACGGAGCGACCGCTGCACACGGGACCATGAACACGCTGACGGCGTGTTCATGGAGAAGGGCGAGAGTTTGCGCTTCGATCCATAGCTCTGTTGGCCGCAGGGCGACCTTTACCTCCTCACCCTGAGGGCCCGCCTTGGGCGGGCGTCTCGAACGGCGAGGCCGGGAAAAGGCAACTACGCCGCCCTGATGTTGGTCAGGAACGCATCGACCTCGGCGCGCAGCGTCTCGGCTTCGCGGCGAAGCGCCTCCGAGGCGCTCAGCACCTCGTTGGCGGAGGTGCCGGCCTGGGCCGAGGCGCTGGAGACACCGGTGATGTTGTTGGAGACCTCGGTGGTGCCGGAGGCCGCCTGCTGGATGTTGCGGGCGATCTCGTGCGTCGCGGTGCCCTGCTGCTCGACGGCGGCGGCGATCGCGGTGGTGACGTTGTCGATCTCCGCGATAGTCCCGCCGATATTGCGGATCGCCGACACGGCCGTGGATGCGACCTGCTGCATCCCGGCGATCTGGGTGCGAATCTCGTCGGTGGCCTTGGCGGTCTGGCTGGCGAGGCTCTTCACCTCCTGAGCCACCACCGCGAAGCCGCGGCCGGCTTCGCCCGCGCGCGCCGCCTCGATGGTGGCATTGAGGGCCAGCAGGTTGGTCTGCGAGGCGATTGCCTGGATCAGGTCGACGACGACGCTGACGCGGCTCGCATTGTCGGCGAGGCCCTGCATGGTGGCGTCGGTGGCTCCGGCTTCCTCGACCGCCTTCTTGGCGATCTGCGCCGAGGTCACGACCTGGCGGCCGATCTCCGCGATCGACGACGACAGCTGCTCGGTGCCGGCCGACACGGTCTGGACGTTGACCGAGGTCTCTTCGGCCGCGGCAGCAACGGCGTTGACCAGCGAGTTGGACTGATCGGCGGTTTGCGACATGCTCTGGGCCGTCGTCTGCATGGCGGTGGCGGAGCTCTGCAGAGTGGCGAGCGCGCTGCCCACCGTCGCCTCGAACTCGGCGATCCGGGCCTCCATGCGCGAGGCGCGCTCGGCCTTGGCGGCATTCTCGCGATCCTGTTCGGCGGCCAAGGTGCGGGCGTGGACCATGTTGTCGCGGAACACCTGCAAGGTGTCGACCATCGCGCCGATCTCGTCGCGCTGCTTCGACGCCGCAATCTCGGTGTCGAGATCGCCGCTCGACAGCGTCTGCATCGCCTGCTGCAGCCGCTTGATCCGGCGCAGGATGTTGCCGCCGACATAGAGCCAGACGAACAGCACCGAGCCGAGCAGGGTCGCTGCGCCGGCACCGATCATGCCGAGCGTCGCCAGCTCGATGTCGCGCCCGGCCGTGCTGGTGGCGCCTTCGGTGGACTTGCGCACGCCCTCGACCAGCTGCTGCACGCTGATGTCGAGGCCGACATTGAGCTTGCGCGTTTCCTCCAGCACCGTCTGTCCGTAATCGTTGGCGTCGAGCTCTTTCTCGCGGGTCTTGAACACGCGGGCCTTGCCCTCGCCGAGCGCGGCGAGCTTCAGCGCGGCGTCGTGGATCCCCTTGGTGCTGCGGCCGCTCGGCAGCAATTCGAGATTGGATTTCAGCTGCGCCAGCGCGTCCTTGAACTGCCGCTCGATCGTATCGAGCGTATCGCTGTCATTGGCCGAGAGCGCTGCGGCCATCTGCGCCACCAGCAGGTTGCCCGACGCGATCACGTTGCCGAGTTGCTCGACGAAGCGCGCCGCCGCCGTGGCGTCATCCGCCGAGACTTCGGCGGCACCGAGCACGGCGTTGAGCTGGGTCTGCGCGTCCAGCATCGGCTCGTTTGCCGCGGTGGTGAACTCCGCCTGCGCCTTGCGCAGCGCATCATACTGCTGGTTGTGCGTGGCCGCGACGGTCAGGCGCTCGCGCGCCGCCGACACCAGGCTCTGATTGGCTTCATTGATGTTCTTGATGGTCTCGGCGAGCGGCGCGACCACGCTCTTCTCGGCGCCGAGCGCGCTGATTTCGGCCAGCCGCTGCTGGGTGACCTTCTGGATCTCCTGCATTTTCTTGAGGCGATCGTTGAGCCCATCCTCGCTCTGCGAGCCGAGCAGCGCCGGACCGAGGCTGGCGAGGCTCGAGCTCTGCGCCAGCAGTTGCAGGCTGGAGGTCAGGCGCGGGATGTCGCGGCCGGAGAGCTCGACCATGGTGCCGCCGATATGACGCAGCATCAGGCCCGCAGCGACGCTGATCGCGATCGCCATGCAGGCGATCACCGCGAAGGCTGCAAACAGACTGCCGCGGACGCCCCATCTGGGCCGCAGGACTCCGAGCACCCTGCTGAAGCTGAACCGAATCGCCATCCTTGTTCCCCCGAACGCACGCTACTTAGAGCTGAAGCTTGCGGGCAGTATCGCGGGAGGCGGTTAACAAATGCGGGGAATTACCTGGTCGGTGTCGAATTTTCGCGCATTTCCGCATTTCATGCTGCGGGAATTAACGAAGCCGTGACGATTGTCGATTCCGCACCGTGAAACGCTGCAAACAAAAAGGCCGGCATTGCTGCCGGCCTTTCCGTCGTTTGTTGTTATTTGACGCCTGCGGATCAGTAGCGGGCCGCGACCGGCGCGCCCCAGTTGAAGCGATAGTTCACGCCAGCCTTGAACGTATGGTCGTCGGTGGTGAAGCTGCCGGTCGGCACCAGCGCGGCAGGTGCCGTGAAGGTGGCGTTGCCGAAATTGTAGTACTGATATTCGGCCTTGGCCGACCAGCTCGGCGCAAACATGTATTCGAGGCCCGCACCGACGGTCCAGCCGTTGCGGTGATCGCCATTGGTGCCGAAGCCGACCGGCGTGCCGGCCAGCGTCACCTTCTCGTTGTTGTCGGAATAGGCGTAGCCGCCCTTCACGTAGAGCAGGCCCGGACCCCAGGTGTAGCCGAAGCGGCCGGTGATCGAGCCGAGGCCGCGCTGGCTGTTGGTGTAGGCGTAGCCGCCGGGGAATGCTGCTCCGACGCTGCCGCTCAGCCAGCTGTACTGGCCTTCCGCGCCGATCACCCAGGTGGGGGCGAACTGCCAGTCGGCGCCGACCTGCAAGCCGCCGAGGAAGCGGCCGTTGGAATTGTTGCCGGTGCCGAGGCCGGAGAAGTTGTTGTTGCTGGAGAACGCGCCGCCGAGATGCGCACCGAGGTAGAAGCCGGTCCAGTTGTAGATCGGGGCGGCGTAGACCGGCGCCTTGGTGGCGTAGGGATAGGTGCGGGCGCCGAGATCGGCGGCAAGAGCGGACTGGGCCGAGGCAAGGGCGACGATTGCAGCGGTTGCGAACAGGATCTTCTTCATGGCGGGTCTCCAACACTAACTAACAAGGCTCGCGCATCGCGCGCCGTCGATGGATTGGAGATAGATCGCTTTCGAATAAAATGCTGTCACTCCGGCAGCACAGTGGTCTCGAACCCAACCTGTTCGAGGGCAAACGTTTTCGCGTAGTTAGCAGAGCCCTAACGAAGCTTGAAGCAGGAGTTAATCGACGGTTCCGCTGTGCCGCGGCGGTACAACTGGTTAATGCGCGTTAAGAGCCTGGTGCAGCTCGGCGACGGCGTCGCGCAGCTGCTCGCGATGAGCGATGTCGTCGTCCGGAATCGAGGCGATGCTGGCGGCGATCTCGTGAAGGATTGCGGCGAGCAGCCCAAAGTTCAGATGCATGTGGATCGACTTGCGGACGTCCTCGGGCCCGGGCCGCTCCAGGGTCAACGACAACCCGGACGGTTCGAGGTGGGCTTCGAAGCGCGAGGAATGCGCAAACGTGCCGGCATAGAACTTGTCGGGATATTCGAGCGCGATCTCGGCCTTGTCCGGAATGGGTTTCGACATGGTAGTTCCTGAGCTGTGGCCCCTGAGGTGACGACGCGCGGATGTTCGCAGATCCGCTCTATTGCCGCCTTGCGCCAAGTCAGACTTGCGCCAAGTCAGGCCTGCGCCAAGTCAGAGGGCGCGGAGCGTCGGGATCTCCGAAGGACCGCTCCGGACCGCATTTCTACGGATGCCGAAATTTACCTTCCTTGAGAAAAGGTTGTGCACGTTAATCAAATTAGCAGATCGATGCCGGGCGTTCCGGACGGACCACCTCCAAACAAGCGAGTGGAGATGGCTCCAGCGGAGCGACGGCGGGTGCAGTCCACCCTCCAACGAATGTGCCGTCCGATATGAAGATGCGCCTCTCCATTTCCGCGTTCATTGCAGCCTTTGGGCTTCTGCTCGCACTTGGCTTCGCTGCAGTCGTGTTGACCAGCGCTTACGCGCTGCGCGAACTGAAGGTTGGCGGGCCGCTCTATGACAAGATCAAGCTCGGCAATGACCTGGTCGCCGACATCCTGCCACCGCCGGAATATGTCCTCGAAGCCTATCTCGAGGCGACGCTGGCGCTGCGCGATGCCAGGAACGTGGATGCGCATGTCCAGAAGCTGGCGCAGCTGAAGAAAGATTACGAGGATCGCAAGACGTTCTGGATCGGCTCGGCGCTGCAGCCCGACCTGAAATCGCTCTTGGTCGAGCGGTCGGACGGCGAGGTCGGCAAATTCTGGCAGGCCCTGGAAGCTGAGTTGATCCCGGCGCTGCGCGCAGGCGAACAGGCGAAGGCCGATGCCGCCTACGCCCGGGTGAGCGAGGCCTATGTCGCCCACCGCGCGGTGATCGATGCGCTCGTCGAAAAGGCAAACAAGCTGAATTCGGACATGGAGGCCACGGCGGCGGCCCAGGACCGCAGCATCTCTGCAGTCGTCTGGACCGTCACCGGCATCGTTCTGGCCATGGTCGTCGCCGGTCTTCTCGGGCTCGTGATGGGCGTGGTTCGTCCGCTGACGCGCATGACCGGCGTGATGCGCCTGATCGCGCAGGGTGAGCTTTCCGCCGACATCCCATATTCCGGGCGCGGCGACGAGATCGGAGCGATGGCGGGCGCGCTCGGCATCTTCAAGACCAATGCGTTGGAGAACAACAATCTGCGCGACAGGCAGGACCGCGATCGCACCGAGGCCGAACACACGAAGAAGCGCGCCATGCTCAACATGGCCGACGTGATCGAGCGCGAGACCGGCACGTCGGTAGAGGCTGCGGCGAGCGCGTCGCGTCAGGTGGAAGCCGTCGCGAGTAGTCTGTCCGACCTGGCCCACGAACTGTCTGCGGATGCGCAATCCGTGGCGGCCGCCTCTGAGCAGTCGCTCGCCAACGCCCAGACGGTTTCGGCGGCGGCGGAGCAGTTGAGCTCGGCGATCCGCGAGATCTCGAGCCAGGTCGCACGCGCCAGCACCATCACCAAGTCGGCGGTGACCGGGCGCGAGAAGGCCAAGGGCACCATGCTGTCGCTGGCGAAGGCCGTGGACAAGATCGCCGAGGTCTCCAACCTGATCGGCGGCATCGCCGAGCAGACCAATCTGCTGGCGCTCAATGCCACGATCGAGGCCGCGCGCGCCGGCGATGCCGGTCGCGGCTTCGCCGTGGTCGCAGCGGAGGTCAAGTCGCTGTCGGACCAGACCGCCAAGTCGACCGAAGAGATCTCGCGCCTGATCGGCGAGGTGCAGGCCACGACGCAGGCGACCGTCGACGTTGTCGAAGGCATCGGCAGCCAGATCTCCGAAATTGACGAGGTGGCGGGCTCGATCGCCGCAGCAATGGAGGAGCAGCACGCGGCGACCCAGGAGATCAGCCGCTCCGTGCAGTCGTCGGCGAGTGCCGCCCGCGACGTCTCGGCCAAGATCGTCAATGTTGGCAAGGATGCCGGCATGGTCAACGATCGCGCCGCCGAGGTGCGCAGCGCCATCGGCAGCGTGGCATCCAGCCTGACGGCGCTGCGGGTGACGCTGGTGAAGGTGGTCAGGACCACGACCATCGAGGCGGACCGCCGTCAATCGCCCCGGCTCAAATCAAACCTGCCGATCAAGGTCATCGACGACGGCAAGGGAGCCGTGAAGGCCGAGCTGCTGGATATCTCCGAGGGCGGCGCCTGGTTTCGTTTCGATCCCGAGCCCGGCATCGGCGATCGCGGCAAGATGGAGTTCAGCGGCTTCGACGGCAGCGTCGCCTACCGTGTGCGCGCACGGGACAGGGACGCCCTGCATGTCGAGTTCGATTCAGGCAAGAACCGCGAGGCGTTCCTGGCGTGGTTCAAGCGGAGCTTCGCGCGGCAGGCGGCGTAATCCTCTCGTTAGCTCCGGCCCGTCTGAAACCGGACGCCAAGTCAAGTCGCTCAGGATGTCGTCTCCGCGTCGCACTGCGTCGGGGCGGCTTCGCCTTCCGCGGCGCAGAAGCGCGAGATGGCACGGCCTCGATGATAGAGCGTGCCGATGTAGAGGTGGCCGAGAATTGAACCGACGAAGACGAACGGCTCGTCCTGCTGCCGCAGGGTCATGCCCGCGCCATCCCGCGTCCACTGTCCCGAGAGCGTGAGCTGGACTGCCACTCCGGTCACGGCGTTGCGGCCGTCCTCGCGATAGGAGCCGTCCGCCAGCAGATGCCAGACATAGACATTTCGGGGGAAGGCGTCTGGAATGATCGCGGTCCAGACTGCGCCCTCCTGAGGGACTTCGGCGCCTGCCGCCGGCGAGGTCGACAGTCCGGGCCAGAGAAGGACGCACCCGAAGAGGATGAACGAGATCGCGCGTCGCATCGAGCACCGGTGTAGGCCGCCAACACATGTTGGTTGGCAGCATACACCGATGACCCTCGTTGTCGAAACGCCCGATCAGCTCTGGGAGCGGCCGACGAGGTCGCTGATCCGCACCGGAAACCGCCTGATGCGGACGCCCGTCGCATGCGCCACCGCATTGGCGACTGCGCCCGCCGAGCCGGTGATGCCGATCTCGCCGACGCCCTTGATGCCGAGCGGATTGACGAACGGATCGTGCTCCTCGACCGTGAACGCCTCGATCGCGGGGACGTCGGCATTCACCGGCACATGATACTCGCCGAGATTGGCGTTCATGATGCGGCCGCTGCGGCGATCGGTGATCGCCTCCTCGTGCAGTGCCAGCGAGATGCCCCAGATCATGCCGCCGATGAGCTGGCTCTTCACCAGCTTCGGATTGATGATCCGCCCGGCCGCGAACGCGCCGATCATCCGCGTCACGCGCACCTGGCCGAGATCTGGATCGACCTTCACCTCCGCAAACACAGCGCCATGCGAGCTCATCGCGTACTGCTCGTTGGCGGCGGGATCGGGCATGCCTGCGCCTGAGCCCTCGACCTCGGTAAGACCTGCACGGGCGAGGATGTCGGCATAGCTCTCGCCGCGGCCCTCGTCGTCGCGCCGCAGCAGCCGTCCGTTGCGGGCGATCACGCCGGCATTGCCGGCGCCGAACAGCGGCGAGCGCTGATCGGTCGTCGCAAGCTCGGCAAGCTTGGCGATGACCGCGGCTCCCGCATTGTGGATCGCGGTGCCGACGGTCGCCGTGTGCGCCGAGCCGCCGGCGATGCCGGCATCCGGCAGGTCCGAGGTGCCGGCCTTGAACGTGACCCGGTCGAGCTCGAGCGCCAGCGAATCGGCCGCGATCTGCGCGAACGCAGTCCACGCGCCCTGGCCCATGTCGTGGGCGCCGCTCTCCACCACGCCGCTGCCATCGCGCCGGATCACCGCGCGCGCCTGCCCCGCAAACATCAGCGCATGGAACGTCGCCGTGCCCATGCCCCAGCCGACCAGGAAGCCATCCTTGTCGCGCATCGTGCGCGGCTTCAGCGGCCGCTCCCACCAGCCGAAGCGCTCGGCGCCCTGCGTGTAGCACTCGCGCAGCGCCTTGGATGAGAACGGCTTGCCGGTCGCCGGCTCGACCTCGGCGTAGTTCTTGACGCGGAAGGCGAGCGGATCGAGGCCACAGGCCTCGGCCATCTCGTCGACGGCGCTTTCCAGCGCGATCGAACCCGGCGCGATGCCGGGCGCGCGCACGAACAGCGGCGTGCCGCTGTCCATGCGCACCGCGTCGTAGGTGGTCGCGATCGCCGGCGCGGCATACAGCGTGTGCGTCACATGCGCCGCCGCCTCGTAGAAATCCTCGAAGCTCGAGGTCGCGATGCGGGCGTGATGATGGATCGCCGACAATTGCCCCGCAGCACTCGCACCGAGCTGCAGCGTCTGCCGTGTCGGCGAGCGATGGCCGAACGGACCATAGAGCTGCTCGCGGCGCACCACGAGCTTCACCGGACGTCCGACCAGCTTGGCGGCGAGGATGCCGAGGATCTGCGGCCCGGCGATCAAGCCCTTGCCGCCGAAGCCGCCGCCGAGATAGGGGCTGCGGATCAGGATGTTCTCAGGCGCAATGCCGAACAGCTCGGCCAGGCGCCCGCGCATCATCACGAGTCCCTGGGTCGGCGTGTCGATGACGAGCTTGTCGCCGTGCCATTCGGCGACGATCGCGTGCGGCTCCATCGCGTTGTGATAGTGCGCCGGGGTCTCGTAGGTCGCGGTGATCTGCCTGTCGCTGCCTGCCAGCGCGGCCTCGACGTCGCCGTGGTAGCTCTCGGCGGGAAAGCCCATGCCGACCACAGGCGGCACGTAGGCGTCACCGGCGTCGAGCCCGATGCGGGCGGGCTCGGCTTCGTAGCGCGGCGACAGCAGCGCGGCGCCTTCGGTCGCGGCTTCCAGGCTCTCGGCGACGACGAGTGCGATCGGCTGGTTGGCGTAGCGCACGCGGTCGTTCTGCAGCGCCTCGAACCGGAACGCGAAGGGATTGGGCTTGCCGTCGGGGTCACCGGCCAGAGGCGGCCGGTTCGCCGATGTCATGACCTCGACGACGCCCGGATGCGCCTTGGCAGCGTCGACGTCGAGAGAGACGACGCGACCACGCGCGATGCTGCTCACGGCCAGCACGGCATAGAGCAGGCCGGGCGGATTGTTGTCGGCGGCATAGCGCGCGCGGCCTGTGACCTTGGCGAGACCGTCCACGCGCGACAGCGGCTGGCCGATGTTCGAGCCGTGGCGGAGATGGGCGGGATCGCGGGAGAGATTGAGCTCAGGCGTCATGGAGTGCTCCTGGAACGGAGGAGAAGGGAGAGGCCGGCAGCGCCGGCATGCGCGACGGCGTGCCCTCGGCTGCGGCGGCAAGCGCGCGCACGATCAGACCGCGCGCGAGCGGGATCTTGTAGGCGTTGTCGCCGGAGGGCTTTGCCGTGTTGAGCGCAACGTCGGCGGCCTGCTGGAATGCACTGGTCTGCGCCTTCTGGCCCGCAAGCAGCGCCTCGGCATCAACGGCACGCCATGGCTTGGCGGCAACACCGCCGAGCGCGAGGCGTGCGCTGCTGATCGTGCCGTTGTCGATGACGAGACCGGCTGCGGCGGAGACGACGGCGAACGCGTAGGAATTGCGCTCGCGGACCTTCAAATAGCGCGCATGCCTTGCGAAGGCGCGCGCGGCTGCCGGCAGCCGGATCGCGACGATCATTTCGCCGGGGGCGAGCACGGTCTCGCGCTCCGGCGTGCTGGCGGGCAACAGATGCAGTGCCTCCAGCGCGACCTCGCGCCGGCCCGCTGCGCCCTCGATCTCCACCACCGCATCGAACGCCGCCAGCGGCACGCAGAAGTCGGAGGGGTTGGTGGCGATGCAGGCCTCGCTCCAGCCGAGCACGGCGTGCTGGTGGTTGTCGCCGCCACGGGCGTTGCAGCCGGCGCCGGGCTTGCGCTTGTTGCAGGCGGAGGCCGGATCGTAGAAATAGGCGCACCGCGTCCGCTGTAGCAGATTGCCGCCGACGGTGGCGGCATTGCGCAGCTGCGCCGAAGCGCCGGACAGCAGCGCTTCCGCTACCGCCGGGAAATCGCGCGCGAAGCTTGTGTCATGGGCGAGATCGGCGTTGCGCACCAAAGCGCCAATTCTGACGTCGCCATTGCCTGAAGTCTCGATGCGCGTCAGTTCGGCGAGCTGCGAGATGTCGACCAGCCGCGATGGCCTGACGACGTTGCCCTTCATCAGGTCGAGCAGATTGGTGCCGGAGGCCAGATAGGCGGCGCCGGGCGCGCTGGCGGCGGCGATCGCGTCCGCGACCGTCGACGGCTTCACGTAGTCGAACTGGTTCATGCCGCGCGCTCCGTCTTGTCGGTAAGCGTCGCCTGCGCGTCGAGCACCGCCTCGACGATCCCCACATAGGCGCTGCAGCGGCACAGATTGCCGCTCATGCCTTCGCGCACGCGCTCGGGATCAGCGCCGGCCTGGCCTTCATTGATCAGGCCGACCGCGCTCATGATCTGGCCCGGCGTGCAGAAGCCGCATTGCAGGGCGTCGTGGGCGATGAACGCCTCCTGCACCGGGTGCAGCTGGTCGCCCTGGGCAAGTCCTTCGATGGTGGTGACCGCAGCGCCGTCCAGGCTTACGGCAAGCGTCAGGCAGGAGTTGATGCGGCGGCCGTCGACGAGCACGGTGCAGGCGCCGCACTGGCCGCGATCGCAGCCTTTCTTGGTGCCGGTGAGGTGGAGGCGCTCGCGCAGCAGGTCGAGCAGGGTGACCCTGGGGTCGTCGAGCGCAAGCGTTCGCGGCTCACCGTTGATGGTGAGTCTGACAGTCCAATTCATGCGTTGTTCCGATCGAAGCGATGGCCTAATCGGATCGCAGCGGGCACCGCCTTACGGGCGATGGTCCGTCCAGATCCAGCGACCGCGGGATGCGACAGGAAAAGTTGGCAGTCCCGGGGTGGCAGGTCTATTTATACGGAGGACTCCTCCGTTTAGCAAGAGGACGTGGCGAGCCCGTCATCAAGAGCTGGTGAGATGGAGACGAAACCACAAGAGCGGCTGCGCAAGCCGCGCGCCGATGCGCAGCGAAACCGCGAGCGCGTGCTGGAGGCGGCCAAGGCGGTGTTCAGCGTCGGCGGCGCCGAAGCGAGCCTGGAAGCGGTCGCCCGACAGGCGGGCGTCGGCATCGGCACGCTCTATCGCCATTTCCCGACCCGCGAGGATCTGTTCGAGGCGGTGTATCGCCGCGAGGTCGAGCAGCTCGCCGAGCTGGCCGAGGAGCTGAAGAGCGAGCCGTCCCCGGTCGAGGCGCTCCGGCGCTGGCTGCGCTCGACGGTGCAGTTCGTCGCGACCAAGAAGGGCATGATGGCCGCGCTCGCGATCGTCATGACCGCGAACTCCGAGCTTGCGGCGTATTCGCACGGCCATCTCACCCGCTCCATCGGCGCGCTGCTCGCCCGCGCCGTCGAGGCCGGCGAGATCCGCAACGACATCAGCGCCGACGACGTCCTGCGCGCGCTGATCGGCATGTGCTACATGCACGACCAGACCGGCTGGCAGCAGAGCGTGCTGCGGCTGCTGGATGTGTTCGTCGATGGGTTGAGGGTGGGGAAGGGGCGGGAGTGAGATTGTTTCGCGCGGCGTGAGCTGCGTAGTGGCTTGTCTGAGCTACCCGCTTTCGACGGCGCTCTCGTCTGGGTGCTGCGTCAATCCGGCTGCTCCCTCCATCGTCATTCCGGGGCGCGCGAAGCGCGAGCCCGGAATCCATAAGCACGATACTCGCTGGGGTTCGCGGTGCCTGCACACGGCGCTCTCGCTCCGAAATTGCGGCCTGTGAGTATGGATTCCGGGCTCATTCGCTGCGCGAATGCCCCGGAATGACGAAGGTGGGCGTACGGTAATGCTTAGGCTACCGGCGTCCCGCACGCAGCGCAGAGCTTCGCGCGCGGTGTTCTCAACGGCTTCCCACACGATGTGCAGGACGGACCGAAGTCGCTTCGTCGATGGTGCCAGATCGCAAGGGCGTTCGTCTCGTCAAAGCCGGTCAGTTCACGGTAGCGCTGCAGCGCGCCTGTTTTGCTATCGACCGCGGCGGTGGGCTTGCCCGAGTGTGCATTCGTTCGCCCGCCGATACCCTTCGATGTCGTCCATTCGTTTCCTAAGAAGAGGCTCGATCTCGGCCCACTCCTGCTCGTCGAGCATTGGCACTTCGATGCCACAACGCCAGCAATAGACTGTGATGGCCATCTCACCCCCTGAGCCACTCCATCATGGCCTGCGCCGTTTCCTCCGGCTGCTCGGGCTGCGGCAGGTGGCCGCAATTCTCCAGCACGACCAGCCAGCTGCCGTCGATGCCGTCGGCCATCTCCTTGGACAGGGTGTTCGGAATGGTGTTGTCCGTGTCGCCGGTCAGCACCAGGGTCGGGCAGCGGATCGCGGTCAGCGTCGGCCGCGAGTCCGGGCGCGACATGATCGCCGTCAGCTGCCGGATGAAGCCGATGACGCCGACCTCCTCGGCCATGTCGTGGACCAGCTGGAGCAGCCGCGGATCATCCTGGCGCGACGGATGGACGAAGCCCGAGAACAGCTCGTCGACCACGCCGTGATAGTCGCCGTCCTTCGCGCGCGTGATCATGGTGCGGCGCCGCGCGCTCGCCTCTGGCGTATCGGCCCGCGCCTGGGTGTTGATCAGCGCCAGCCGCGCCACCCGCTCCGGCGCCTGTCGCATGATCTCGAAGGCGATGTAGCCGCCCATCGAATGTCCCGCGAGCGCGAAGCGCGGCGGCGCCTCGGAGAGGATCCGGCGTGCGATCGCTGCCATGCTGTCGTCGCGGACATGGTTGGCGACCATCACGGGTCCGAGCCGCCACAGTGCGGGGATCACGGGCGCATAGATGCGGGGCGACGAGATCAGTCCGGGCACCAGCACGAGCGGCAGCGCATCAGTCATGGCTTTCCCCCTGGAACGGCTTTCCGCTGTAGGATCGGTGTTCTCCGCCCGCCCACCATTTACCTGCGAGACGCCGCCGATGTCCAACGAAGTCCTCGCGTTCGAGTTGTGCCGGCAGAGCGAGGGCCTCGTCTATCGCTTTGCCCGCATGACCCGTCCGGACGGCAGCGTCGGCTTCAAGCGCGCCGACGGGGATTATTGGATCGTGTGGAAGCCGGATTGGGCCGGGTGACCTGGGACGAGCTCTCGCAATCCTGCATGGGCCGGCCTTGGAGCGTGCCTTGGAACGTGCTGCCCGGGGATCAAGGCGCGGCGCCGCCGCAGGGCGAATGGGTGAGCCGAAAGGGCATGAAGTCCTACGGCTACAGCCTGGTCCATCTCCGCTGAGGACGCGGCCTGTCGGCCTGCGCTCCCACGTCGTGCGCTCCGGCAGATGCTCTCAATGATTGAGCATGATCGTCGATCCCGCGCAATTGCCGATGGCTGTAGCGGCACTCGCGGCTTTGTCGTGGCATCGAGGATGTTCGCGTGAGAGAGTGCGCATCCGACTACTCCCGATGCGCACGCACTCCCGGCGCGAGCAGCGCGATGTTACCAGCCGATCACGGTCAATCATGGCGGTGGGGACCTGGCGTCACGACAATATCACGTCCGTGGCACGCGTCGCCGGAGACGGCAGATGCAGCTCGGAGTTTATTAGTTGTGGCCATCGGATGGCCGTCGCCAGAATTCGACCACGTGTCTCTCTGCAACTAATAGATAGCGCGTGATGGGCCGAGCTACTTCAAGCTTTGCGGCGTAGGTGATCCCGCTGTGCATGATCTTACCGCCACATGCAGTTCGCTCGATGGTGCAGGCCGCGATCCCGCTCTTGCAATGGTGTGCATGCGGCACGTCCGGCGCAGGTGCCGCCTCGCAGCAAGCGAAGGGATGAGAGGTGTCGCTGCACCACGACGAGGTGCCTCTCTGACGCGCTCGGGGGCAGACGTCGACGGGGGACCGATGCATCGCCGATCCCGTCCGTCGTCATGCGCGCAGAAGAGTTACAGTGCCAGTGATGGCTTCTTCGGATGTGATCGCCGTCCCATGCTCGTGCGCATGAGTTCGGGCGCGCCACATCGGCTCGATGCTGCGCGGCTTCATGCGAGCCGGCGCCTGTCGATGGGGTCACACCAGAAGCGGCTGGACCGTAGCTGCCAGCTTCTGCAGCAGCGGCAGGAAGCGCTCCTTCATCTCGTCGACCCCGATGCGATCGACATGGCCGCCGATATTGGCGGCGGCGACGATGCCGCCATCGTAGCGGCGGATCGGCACGGAGATCGAGCGGAAGCCGTGCTCGGCTTCGCCGTCGACCAGCGAATATCCGTCACTGCGCGCCGCGATGATCGTTTCGAGCAGTGCCTGCTTGTCCGTCACCGTAGTCGACGTCATCGCGGTCACGGACATGCGCGCGATGGCCTCGCCCAGCTGATCGTCAGGCATCCGGCTCAGCAGTGCCCGCCCGACGGAGGTGCAGAACGCCGGCAGCCGGTAGCCGATCTCGAGCCCGGTGGAGAACATCCGCGTCGGCGTGGCCCGCGCGATGAAGACGACCTCGTCGCCGTCCAGGACCGCCAGTGAGCAGACCTCGCGGGCCTCGGTGGCCGTCGCGTCCATCAGGGGCTGCATCACGCTGTTGATCTGGTTCGAGGCCAGGTAGCTGGAAGCGAGCAGCAGGACGCGCGGCGTCAGCGAGAACAGCCGGTCGTCGCCGTGGACCAGGCCGGACGCTTTCAGCGTCAGCAGGATGCGGCGCACGGTGGCGCGGGCAAGGCCGGTGAGTTCGGCGGCCTTGCTCAGCGTCATTGGCCGACCCTCGCGGCTGAAGGCTTGTATCACCCTCAAGCCGCGATCGAGCGCTTCGACGAACTCAGGACCGTCGCCCCGAGCCTGCTTCTTCTCCTCATCAGTCCGCTTTAGTTTCGGCATCGGCCTGACACGTTCCATTGTTGTTGTTTTCGGCCGCAGTGAAGCTGCTGTCCGTTTGCCCCTGGGCTTCGGTTGTAGCTTTTTCACTTGCGCTTCTCCCCACTTAAAGCGAATCTAATCTTGTCGAACATGTGTTCGGCTAGCGAACATTATTGGATGATCACGTGACGCTCAACGCCCGACTTGCGACGGAACAGGAGAGACGGCCATCATGATGAGCCAGGAGCAGAATGACCTGATCACGCGCATCGGACCCACCGCACCTGCCGGTAAACTAATGAGGATGTACTGGCAGCCGGCGGCGCTGGCCGATGAGCTCGTGGGCGAACGGCCGGTTCGCGCGGTCAAGCTGCTTGGCCAGCACTTCGTTCTCTTCAAGGATGAGCAGGGGCGCTACGGACTACTTGACCGCGACTGTCCGCATCGCGGCGCCGATCTCGCCTTCGGGCGCCTCGAACAGGGAGGTCTGCGCTGCTCGTTTCATGGGTGGCTGTTCGATGTCGAGGGACAGTGCCTCGAGACACCGGCCGAGCCGCCGGGCTCTCCGCTCTGCAAGAACATCCGGCAGCGCTCTTATCCCGTGGTCGAGAAGGGTGGCATCCTCTGGGCCTGGCTCGGCGACGGCGCAGCGCCGGCGTTCCCGGATCTCGACTGCTTCACCGCGCCCGACACCTACACCTTCGCCTTCAAGGGCCTGATCGAGTGCAACTGGCTGCAGGCGCTGGAGGTCGGCATCGATCCCGCGCATGCCTCGTTCCTGCATCGCTTCTTCGAGGACGAGGACACGTCGACGGCCTATGGCAAGCAGTTCCGCGGCGCTTCCGCCGACAGCGAGCTTCCGATGACCAAGGTGCTGCGCGAATATGATCGCCCGATCATCAATGTCGAGCGCACCGAATACGGCCTGCGCATCATCGCGCTACGCGAGATCGATGCCGAGCGCACCCATGTGCGCGTCACCAATCAGCTATTCCCGCACGCCTTCGTGATCCCGATGAGCACGGAGATGACGATCACGCAGTGGCACGTGCCCGTCGATGACGAGACCTGCTACTGGTACGCGATCTTCACCAGCTACGGCGCGCCCGTCGACCGGGCCAAGATGCGGGAGCAGCGGCTCGAGCTCTATGAACTGCCCGAATATCGCTCGCGCAAGAACAAGAGCAACGATTACGGCTTCGATCCGCGGGAGCAGGCGACGGCGACCTACACCGGCATGGGCAACGACATCAACGTGCACGACCAGTGGGCGGTGGAATCGATGGGCCGGATCCAGGACCGCACCCGCGAACATCTCGGGCAATCGGACAAGGCCATCATCCAATATCGCCGGCTGCTGCGCGAGCAGATCGAGAAGGTCGCAGGCGGCGAGCCGCCGATGCTGTTCCTCGATCCGGCCGAGGCGCGCAGCGTGCAGGGCCCGGCGACGATGGACGGCATCGGCCCGACGCGCGGCTGGGAGACCTATTGGATGGAAGTCGACGTCCGCCGCCGTCGCAACGCCCCCTGGGCAGCACCGGTGCCAGCAGATATCGTGCGCCTGGCGCCGCATCTGAGCGCTGCGGAGTGAAGGTGGGCGTGAGCGCGCATTTGTCCTTTGGTGTAGTTGGCGAGCTCTTGCCCCGAGCGCCGTGTGCCCCCTCTCCCCCTTCTTCACGGGGAGAGGGTCGGGGTGAGGGGCAGCCGCGCGGGAAGTGCGAACGGTCAGACCTGTACCCTCTCACCCGGGTCGCATCTTCGATGCAATCCGACCTCTCAGTGCGAGCGAAGCTCGTGCCCCCGCGAGCGGGGAGAGGCGAGGACCGAGCCCGCCGCACGGCCGCGGACTCGATCGCGCGATCAGCCATCCTACCCGGGAGCAATCGTTGAGTTTCGTCGACAAGCATCAGCTGTGGACCGCCGAACAGGCCGAGGCCGCAGTCCGCATGCGCCGCCTTGCCGAGGAGCACGGCCTCACCACCATCCGCTTTTCGTTTCCGGACCAGCACGGCATCCTGCGCGGCAAGACGCTGACCGTCGACGCCGCCTTGTCGTCGCTGGAGGACGGCTGCTCGATCACGACGACCTTGCTCGCCAAGGATACCTCGCACCGCACCGTGTTTCCGGTGTTCACCGCGGGTGGCGGCTTCGGCATGGCCGAGATGCAGGGCGGCAGCGATGCGCTGATGGTCGCCGATCCCACCACGTTTCGCGTGCTGCCATGGGCGCCAGGCACCGGCTGGGTGCTGTGCGATCTGTATTTCGCCAACGGCGTGCCGGTCCCATTCGCCACGCGCAATCTCTACCGCTCGGCATTGGCGACGCTCGATCAGCGCGGCTATCAGTTCATGGCCGGCCTCGAAGTCGAATGCCACATCTTCAAGGTCGAGGATCCCAGGCTCGCGCCTGGTGACGCCGGCATGCCCGGGCAGCCCGGCGTGCCGCCCACGGTCAGCCTGCTGACCCAGGGCTATCAGTATCTCACCGAGCAGCGCTTCGATCAGATGGAGCCGGCGCTCGAGATCATCAGGGCGAACCTCGTCGCGCTGGGTCTGCCGCTGCGCTCGATCGAGCTCGAATATGGGCCGAGCCAGTGCGAGTTCGTGCTGCAGCCGGCGCTCGGGCTGGCGCCCGCCGATACGATGGTGCTGTTTCGCAGCGCCGTGAAGCAGATCGCGCAGCGGCACGGTTATCATGCCACCTTCATGTGCCGCCCACGCATCCCGAACGCGATGTCGTCCGGCTGGCATCTGCATCAGTCGCTGGTCGCGCGCGACGGCAGTAACGCCTTCATGACGGACGACGCCGAAGGTCTGTCAGCGCTCGGCCGCCACTACATGGCGGGCCTGCTCGCGCATGCGCGCGCCGCCGCGGTGTTCTCGACCCCGACCATCAACGGCTACCGGCGCTACCGCGCCTACTCGCTGGCGCCGGACCGCGCGATCTGGGGCCGCGACAACCGCGGCGTCATGATCCGCGTGCTCGGCGGTCCCGGCGATCGCGCCACGCGTTTGGAGAACCGCATCGGCGAGCCCGCCGCCAATCCCTATCTCTACATGGCCTCGCAGATCGCAGCCGGCCTCGACGGCGTCGACCGCAAGCTCGATCCCGGCCCGTCGGCCGACGTGCCCTATGAGACCAAGGCGAGTCTGCTGCCGAAATCGCTCAGCGAGGCGGTCGATGCGCTGAAGCAGGACGCGTTCTTCCGCGAAGCCTTCGGCGCCACCTTCATCGACTACTACACCTTCCTCAAGACAGCCGAGATCGAACGCTTCCAGGCGGAAGTCTCCGACTGGGAGCAGCGCGAATATTTCGAGATGTTTTGAGTTGGATGCTATCGCAGAATCGTAGCCCGGATGAGCGGAAGCCGAAGCCCGAAGGGCGGAGGCGTCAGCGACATCCGGGTTCTCACGAGGTGCCGCCGGTGAACCCGGATGTCGCTAACGCCTCCGCCGAAGAGGCGTCGGCTGGCGCTCATCCGGGCTACAACAAGCGCCGCGCCTCACACGCTCCGCGTCAGCCCGCCGTCCACGCGGATGTTCTGGCCGGTGATGTAGGCTGCGCCGTCGGAGGCGAGGAAGGCGATGGTGGCGGCGATCTCCTCGGACTTGCCGTAGCGGCCCATCGGCACCGTGCTGCGGCGCTCCTCGGTCGCCGGCAGGCTGTCGATCCAGCCCGGCAGCACGTTGTTCATGCGGATGTTGTCGGCCGCGTAGGTGTCGGCGAAGATCTTGGTAAAGGACGCGAGCCCGGCGCGGAACACCGCCGAGGTCGGAAACATTGCCGTCGGCTCGAAGGTCCAGGCCGTGGAGATGTTGATGATCGTGCCGCTCTTCTGTGCCTGCATCACCGGCGCGACGAGGCGTGTCGGGCGGATGACGTTGAGCAGATAGGTGTCGAGCCCGGTGTGCCACTGCTCGTCGGTCAGTTCCAGGATCGGCGCGCGCGGGCCATGGCCGGCGCTGTTGACGAGCACGTCGATGCGGCCCCAGCGGCTGACCGCGCCGTCGACGAGGCGCTTGAGATCGTCGTTGGACTTGTTCGATCCGGTGACGCCGAGGCCGCCGAGCTCAGCGGCTAGCGCTTCGCCCTTGCCCGACGACGACAGGATCGCGACCTGGAATCCGTCCGCGGCGAGGCGCCGCGCCGCCGCCGCGCCCATGCCGCTGCCGCCGGCGGTGACCAGCGCGACCTTTTGTCCTGTCATGACGACGACTCCTGCTCAGTTTCGAATGACCGAAGCGAGGATGTAGCGCGTTTCCGCCCGCAGCGTCGAGCGCTGGCGGACCTTTGCACTCAGCTCGGTCTCTCCCGGCACAGCGTACCCGAATATCCTCGACATTCGTTCCACCCCGGTCCGTCGCATTGTCGTGAGCAGTTCGTGACTCCCTCTCACGCAAAGGCTGCCTACGGGAACCCGATCACACCGAGCGGCATATCGAAGGGGCGCTGCACCGGCGAGCGCCGGGCGCCGGCGGGACCGTGCGTGTCACGGAGATGGAAAGGCGGAGCAGGGGAGCATGTCAGAACACAAGCCGCAGCGCGATCGCGCGGTCGTCGACAGCGGCGATGCGTCCGATCTGTCGTCGGAGCACCACGACATCTTCTTTGCCGCGGTCGAGACGACGCGGATGCCGATGATCGTCACCGATCCGCGCCAGAACGACAATCCGATTCTGTTTGCCAACCGCGCATTCATCGAGATGACCGGCTATGACCTGGCCGAGATCGTCGGGACCAATTGCCGCTTCCTGCAGGGGCCCGATACCGACCGCGAGACCGTCGCCGCGATCCGCAGCGCGATCGCCAATCGCCAGGACGTCGCGGTCGAGATCCTCAATTATCGCAAGAATGGCGCTGCGTTCTGGAATGCGCTGTTCATCAGCCCGGTCTACAATCGCGACGGCGAGCTCGTCTACTTCTTCGCCTCGCAACTCGACGTGTCGCGCCGGCGCGACGCTGAGAGCGCGCTGATCCAGTCGCAGAAGATGGAGGCGATCGGCCAGCTCACCGGTGGCATCGCCCACGACTTCAACAATATTCTTCAGGTGATCATCGGCTACACCGAGACGCTGCAAGGCGCCGTCAGCGAGCTCGCCCCGCGGCACCGCCGCGCCGTCGACAACATCCGCGCAGCCGCCAATCGGGCCGCGACCTTGACGCAGCAGCTGCTGTCGTTCGCGCGCAAGCAGCGGCTCGACAGCCGGCCGATCAACCTCAACAACATGATCGAGACCATGGTGCAGATGGCGCGCCACACGCTCGGCGAAAGCGTGCGCATCGTCGTCAAGGCACAGCCGGGCCTCTGGAACAGCCGCGTCGACCAGACCCAGGCGGAGGTCGCGCTGCTCAATCTGTTCGTCAATGCGCGCGATGCGATGCCGCATGGCGGCACGCTGACCATCCGCACCGAGAACAAGGAGATCGCGGACGAGGACGTCGTGCAGTTCGGCGTGCCCAAGGGCGGGCGCTATGTTGCGCTGAAAGTGTCCGACGACGGCGTCGGCATTCCGCACCACATCCTCGCCCGGGTCGCCGAGCCGTTCTTCACCACCAAGGACGAGGGCAAGGGCACCGGTCTTGGTCTCGCAATGGTCTATGGCTTCACCCGGCAGTCCGGCGGCAGCACCTACCTCTACAGCGAGGTCGGCCTCGGCACGACGGTGCAGCTGTTGTTTCCGGCCACCGCGCAGGCGATCGCCGCGCCGTCGGTGCGCCCGCAGATGGTGATGGACCGCACCGGCAGCGAGCGCATCCTGATCGTCGAGGATCGCCAGGAGGTGGCCGAGCTGGCGCGCTCGATCCTGGAGGATTTCGGCTATCGCACCGAGGTCGCCGCCAACGCGCATGCCGCGCTGGAGCTGCTGGATTCCTCCGTGCGCTTCGATCTCCTGTTCACCGATCTCGTGATGCCCGGCGGCATGAACGGCACCGTGCTGGCGCGCGAGGCGCGCAAGCGCCAGCCAAAGTTGAAAGTGCTGCTGACGACCGGCTATTCCGACGCCGCGGTCGAGCGCGCCGATGCCAATATCGGCGAGTTCGAGATCATCAACAAGCCGTACCGGCGCACCGATCTTGTCCGCCGCGTTCGGCAGCTGCTCGACGGCCCGACCGGCGTCACCTGATGCGGCGCTTGACCAGGAGAGTCCTCGCGCGGAAAGTCGGTCCGCAGAGCGGAGAGTCCACCATGCGTCAGGTGACGATGCAGACAGCGGCCGATGCGCCGGCCCTTCAGCCTCGCAGTGAGCCGCGCGAGCCCGGCGTGGTCGCGGCCGGCGTCTACGCCAATGGCCGCCGCGTCGCCGACATTCCGATCGAGGACGCCGGTGCCTGGAGCAAGCGGCCGGACCACGTGGTGTGGCTCGGGCTGCACGAGCCGGATGCGGCGCTGTTGCGGCGCGTCGCCGATCAGTTCGGCCTGCACGAGCTCGCGATCGAGGACGCGTCGAAGGCGCATCAGCAGCCCAAGGTCGAGCGTTATGGCGATGCGCTGTTCGTCGTGGCCCGCACCGCACAGCTCGTCGACGGACACATCGTGTTCGGCGAGACGCATATCTTCGTCGGCCCGGGCTTCGTCGTCTCGGTGCGCCACGGCGCCTCGACGTCCTATGGCGCGGTGCGCGAGCGCTGCGAGAGTTGCCCGGGCTCGCTCGCCAAGGGCGAGGACTACATCCTCTATGCGATCCTCGATTTCATCGTCGACAATTATCGCCCGGTGACCGAGAGCATCATGGCCGAGGTCGAGACGCTGGAGGAGGTCGTGCTGCAGCGTCCGCTGGCGCGCCACGAGGTCGACCGGCTGTATCGCCTCAGGCGCGACCTGCTGCGGCTGCGCCGCGCCGTCGGTCCGGTGGTCGACGTCTGCAAGCGGCTCGAACATGTCGACAATGTCGCCATCGATGCCGAGATGGCGCCGTTGTTCCGCGACGTGCTCGACCACGCCAAGCGCGCCGAGGAGGACGCGGATTCGCTGCGCGAGATCCTGGCCTTCGTGTTCGAGGCCAGCATGATGGCCGGCCAGGCGCAACAGACCGAGATCGCCCGCCGCCTGGCAGCGTGGGCCGCCATCCTCGCGGTGCCCACTGCCGTCGCCGGCATCTACGGCATGAACTTCGAGCACATGCCGGAGCTGAAATGGCAATACGGCTACTATGTCGTGCTGGGCTTCATCGTCACCGTCTGCACGGTCCTCTATACGCAGTTCCGGCGACGTGGGTGGCTGTGAACCCTTTGCCTCTTCCGCTTGCGCGGTCTGCCTTACCTCTCCCCGCCTGCGGGGAGAGGTCGGATCGCATCGCCAGATGCGATCCGGGTGAGAGGGTACAGGTCTCTCCACGACAATCCCCGTGCGTCTGCCCTCACCCCGACCCTCTCAGCGCGAGCGAAGCTCGTCGCGGCCCCGTAAGAACGGGGAGACGGAGCGCAGCCAGTCCGCGGCGGCGGATCCGACTCCATCAACGAACACCTACCCCTTCGCGAACTGCCGATAATCCGGCTCGCGGTGAAACCAGAACTCATAGCCGCTGACAGCCTTCTGCATTGCGACGTCATGGATCGGCTGGTTGAGCGGCACCACCGGGACCTCGCGCATGCACAGCGCGATGAACGCCTTCACCGTCGCCTCGTATTCCGCCGCATCCTCGGTGAAGCGGGCCTTGTCGATCAGCGCGTCCATCTCCCTGCTCTGGTAGGACGAGATGTTGAAGATCGAGTTGCGGCCGTGGAAATTCCAATAGAAGTAGTATTCGGGATAATCGAGCCAGCCGCTGAATCGGTTCAGCGCCATCGGCAGCTCCTTCTTGTTCAGCGTGGTGCGCCAGTTGGCGCCGGGGATCTTGTCGATGCCGGCCTTGATGCCGATCCTGGCGAGGTTCTCCTGGATCAGGATCGCGGTGGGCTCGCCGACCGTCGCGGTGCCGGCATCGAGCGACAAGGTCGTCTCGAAGCCCTGCGCGAAGCCAGCCTCCTTCATCAGCGCCTTGGCCTTATCGAGATCAGTCACGTAAGGGAACGGCTGCGGCCACACCGGCTTGGTCACTTCGCTCGCGCCGCCATGCATCGGCACCGCGCGGCCGAAGAACGCGCTCGACTGGATCTGCTCATAGGGCATCGCCCAGGCAATCGCCTGGCGCAGCTTCACATTGTCGAACGGCGGCTTTGCCGTATTCAGCGCGAGATACCACAGCGCGTTTGGAATCGGCACGCCCGTGACCTTCACCTTGTCCTCCTTGATCAACTGATCGAAATCGCGCGGCGCGAAGCCGCTGGAGAGATCGGCATCGCCGCGCTCGAGCATGGCGCGGCGGGTGCCGGCGGAGGGAATGTCGCGCGCGATCACGCGCTTGATCTTCGGCAGCGGCCCGCATGTCCAGTTGTCGAACCGGCTCAACACGGTCTCGGTGCCCGGCTTCCAGCTCACGACCTTGTAGGCGCCGCCGCCAGCCTCGTTGGCCTTCAGCCAGGCCAGTGCCCATGGGTCCTCGGCCGTCGCATTCTTCCTGGCGAGCTCCGAATTGATGATGAACGGCACGACCACTGCGACATTGAACAGCAGCATCTTGTCCTTGCGGATGTAGTCGATGCGGAAGGTGTGGTCGTCGACGGCCGTGAACTGCTCCGGCTTCTCCAGCGATCCCGCCGACATCTGGAAGGTGGGAAAGCCGCCGACGGAGACCGCGCGGTCGAACGACCATTTGACGTCCTTCGCCGTCACCGGCGTGCCGTCGTGGAAGGTCGCATCCTTGCGCAGCTTGAAGGTGCACGACATCCCGTCGGCGGCGACCTCCCAGCTCTCGGCCAGCTCCGGCGCCAGCGCCGCGCGATCATAGGAGGTCGTCCCGTCCGGCAAGGTCTTCGCTGCGTAGCCGAGCAACCGGTCGTAGCAATTCCAGGCGAGCCCGTTGACGGTCTGGTTCGAGCCCACGCCCTGCATGTCCAGCGAGTTCGGCCCGAGCTCCTGCACCACCAGCAGCGTCTCGGCACGGCCTTGCGACCACGCGACACGAGGCGCCAGCGCGCTGAGCCCGGCGGCGCCGAGACCGCCGAGAACGACGCGGCGGCGCGTGACATCGAAATGCGAGCTGCTCATTGGGACCCCCCTGCGGCATCGTGCGATTGCCGTTGACGAGGCAAGGCGCGTGCCATGACGCGGGGGTCACGCCGCGGCGGATCGCCCCTGATGTGCCGACCACCAGCCCGCGATGGCGTCCGTCAGCTCGTCCCAGATCGCGGTCGGCAGGTCGGGCACGGCGACACGCACGCTGTAGCGGTCCGTGGTGGCGTCGTGGAACCATTCGGTCGCCGCGAAATCGAAGCCGAAGCTGCCGGCATGGCGGATCGGCAGGCCGGCGCGCCGGAGATCGTCGCTCATCGCCGTTGCGGCCTGCCGCGCGGTGACCTCGTCCAGCGGCGCGTGGCTCGCGAGCGTGACATAGAGGCCGTGCGCGAAGTCGAGCTCCGCCGTCAGGCCGCGCAGCGTCGTTGCAAACAGCCGCCGCGCGCGACGGCTGTTGCGCAGGATGGCGGCGACACGCCGCGCGGTCAGTGCGCGATAGGCTGATATTCCGACGTAAGGCGGGAAATGCGCCGGCAGCGCCGCGCCGCCGAGCAGCCGGACGGCGTTGCGCGTTTCCTCCGGCAGCGCCGCGAGCGCAAGCCGCTTTGTGGAGCTGGCGGTCGCCCAATCGACGTACGCCACCGATCCGAGCCGGCCATATTCCGCGCCGAGCGAATCGAGCTTGGTGTGGCTGCGCACCATCACCACCGGCACGTCCCAGCGCCGCGCCCAGGCCAGCACGCGGCGGATGCGGCCGGAGCCGTTGGCAAAGCAGGTGGTGTCGAAGATCAGGAGATCGATCGCCGGGCGATCGCAACTCAGCACGGCTTCGAAGCGCGACGTGGTCGCGCTGGAATCGATCAGCAGCAGCCGCGGCGCGGGCGAGGGCTGCGCCAGCGCATTGGCAAGATCGCGGGTCAACGTCACCGGGTGCAGATGACGGGCGTGCGCCGCGATGAGCTCCTGCGTTTCGCCATAGGATCCCGGCAGCATCAGCAGGTCGGCGGTGCCGAGAGCGGGCCGCATCGCCAGCAGCAGCGCCGCGATCGCCGCCATGCCGGAGATGGTGTAGACGGTGTCATGACGGCTCCCGCCGGCCGCATAGAACGACGGCCCGCGCACGTCGAGATCGGCGCGCTGATAGTCGTAGCTGAAGGCAAACGGGCCGGCGCGATGATCGTCGGCATCCGCCCAGGCCGTCTCCGTCGCGGTCCAGTCGTTGAGCGCGTGCTCGGCCTTCAGCGCGGCCGTGAACTGAAACTTGTGCCGGACGACCTCCATCACCGAGCGCGGCGCCGGCACCGCATGCGGCCTCCGCAGGCAGGCGTTCAGCAGCTGCAACTCCTGATGCTTGCGGGCGAGATAGGCTTCGATCGTCTCCATCGGGCTCTTCATTGCGTGCGACGAGGATGCAACGCGCCGGCATTGCGATGGGTCCAACGAGGTGCAGCAGCGCTGCGCGAATTGCGCTAGGCTGCGCTCCCGGGAGGAAAGCGTGATGACCAGGGAACTCGAAGGCAAGGTGGCGGCGGTCACCGGCGCGGCGTCGGGCATCGGCCTCGCCAGCAGCGCGGCAATGCTGGCCGCCGGCGCGCGGGTCGTGATGATCGATCGCGATGCTTCGGCGCTGGCGGGCCTGCGCGGGCAGTATGGCGACGCCGTGAGTCCCGTGGTGATCGACCTGCTCGATCCCACTGATTGTGCCACCCTGCTGCCGCGCGTGCTGGACGCGGCCGGCCGGCTCGACATCCTCCACGCCAATGCCGGCAGCTATCTCGGCGGCGACCTCGTCGACGCCAGGACCGACGCGATCGACCGCATGCTGAACCTGAACGTCAACGTCGTCATGAAGAACGTGCGCGACGTGCTGCCGCACATGATCGAACGCGGCGCGGGCGACATCATCGTCACCAGCTCGCTGGCCGCGCATTACCCGACGCCGTGGGAGCCGGTCTACGCGTCGTCGAAATGGGCGATCGATTGCTTCGTGCAGACGGTGCGCCGCCAGGTCTTCAAGCACGGCATCCGCGTCGGCGCGATCTCGCCGGGCCCGGTCGTCACCGCGCTGATCGCGGACTGGCCGGCCGAGAAGCTGAAGGAGGCGCGCGAGTCCGGCAGCCTGCTGGAGCCGGCGGAAGTGGCCGACGTCATCATGTTCATGCTGACCCGCCCGCGCGGCATGACGATCCGCGACGTCGTGATGCTGCCGACGAACTTCGATCTGTAGAGCAGACGGAAGGCGGATGCTGAAGCTCGACCACCTCACGGTCATCGCCCCGAACCTTGCCGAGGGCGTCGCGCATGTGCGCGACTGCCTTGGTCTCGATGTCCCGTTCGGGCAACGCCATGACTATATGGGCACCCACAATCATCTGCTGCAGCTCGGTGATAGCGTCTATCTGGAGATCGTCGCGCTCGATCCCAAGGCGACGCCGCCCGATCACCCGCGATGGTTCGGCCTGGATGATGAGGACGGCGTGAGGGCCGATTGGGATGAGGGGCAGCGTTTGCGCGGCTGGGTCGCGCGCACGGATGCGATCGATACGGTCTTGGCCGGGCATCCAAACCTGTTCGGCGCGAAGGTGGCGCTGCCACCGGTCAATCCGTCCTTCGACTTCGCCATTCCGGCGAATGGAGCGTTGCCGCTCGATGGCGCCGCCCCCTCGATCATCGACAGGCGCGGCAGACCACGGGCGATGGCGGCCATTGCCGATCTCGGTGCGCGCTTGAGGTCCTTCACACTCGAACATCCCGACCCCGCCGCGTTGCAGGCGCGCTACCGTACGTTAAGGGTGGACCGTCCTCCCGAAATCCGGCACGGGCAGAAGCTGCGCTATCGTGCATTGATCGAAACGCCAGCGGGGCCGAAGGAGCTGACGTGATTTCGGCGTCGCGAACGCCACCGCCGTGCCCCGACGATGCCGATCGAAGTGGTAGCTCGCATGAGCGCAAGCGACATGCCGGGCCAACTCCGGCGATCCCCGGTGTTGCTGACGCTCACCCGCGGCTACGGGATCCTCATCGCGGTGAGCGCTGGCCCCGCCGATGGGCAGCGAAGGCGACGCGCCGATCGGGCTGCGCCGCCTTTTCAATCCGGCACAGGCACGTCGAAGGTGTTGAGGGTAACCGACACCATGCAATAGACGCCGATCAGATAGGACAGCTCGGCGGCGCCATGCGCGCCGAACTGCGCGACAGCGGCCTTGTAGGTCAGCTCCGGCAGCACCCCGCCATTGACCAGCGCCGAGGCAAAATCATAGGCGACGGCTTCCTGCCGGGTGAGATCGGCCGGCCGCTGGCCGGCGACGATGGTGGCGAGCTTCTCGTCGGACAGGCCGCGCTGCTCGGCGACCAGCACATGCGCATACAGCTCATAGGCGGAGCGGAAGTGCGCGCCGGTGACCAGGATCGCGACCTCGCGCACGGTCGGCGGCAGCGACGGCTTGTCGACCATCGCCTTCACCAGCTCCCACACCGGCTTGCCGAATTTCGGCTCGCGCAGCCACGGATTCCACGGCCCCAGCAGCGCGCCATCATCACGGATGTTGATGAAACCCTTGAAGCTCGCCTGAATGCCCTGCTTCATGTCGGCGTAGAGCGGCTTCTGCTCGTCGCTCAACGCGTCCGGGCTGACGATGGGGAGGCGCATGATGATCTCCTGTTGTGACGCCCCAGGCTATTGCAGTGGCGCAGCGGAGCAAGTGACGTTCGGGTGACGATCCGGTGTCATGGCGACCGTCCTGATGAAGATGCAGGCAGAGCAGGCTTGGCGCGCTCGTTTGCACGTCACGGCAGCGAGAGAGCCGGCATCGTGCGAGAGGACTGTTGCCGATGAAGGGCCGTTACCTACGCGATCCGGCCCTGAGGCCAGCTCTCGCTTCCGTCATGGCCGGGCTTGACCCGGCCATCCACGAAGCCGCGCGAATGAAAGACGTGGATGGCCTGGTCTTCGCCGCGCCGAAGCGGCTTCAGCGGCGCAGGCGGGACAAGCCCAGCCATGACGGAGGAGAGGAGCCGCCGCCGTTGCATTCGGAGCGCAATTCGAGCTTCAGCGCGCTGAGCTTTCGTCCGCTTCGGAATTGCGCTGCTCGGCGATCGCCCTGATCGCGCGCAGCGTACGCCGGCGAATGAGCCCGCTGGCGGGACGGATCAGCAGCCAGTAGGGCAGGAACATCAAGTAGGACATGCGGTCGGGACAATAGACCCGCGTCTCGGTGACGAGCCGCGTCAGCTCGCCCTCGGACTCGGCCATGAAGCCGAGCACGAGCTTCGGCGTGCGCGGGGCGTTGAAGGCGATGAACGCCTCCGGACTCGCAATGTGGACGAGGCCGAAATCGTTGCGCCAGAACTGCCCGATCAGCCCGCCGACCATGGCGCGGTCGCCGTCGCGGCCGAGCGGCGTGAAGCTCTTCAGGCTGAACGGCTGCGGCGCACGATGGCGTTCCGGCGACAGCCTGTGCATCAGCCGCGCCGGCGTCTGGCGCAGGGTCATCGCGAATTCGGTGAAGCGATCGCGCGGTGGCTCCCAGCCCTGGATGAGGTCGAGCAGCGCGCCGGGCGGGCAGCGCACCAGCGTCGCATGACGCTCAGAGAATTGGTAGTCCGGCAGGAATCGGTCGATCAGGGACATGGATTTGACTTACAGCGCGTCGCGCGCATGATCGCAAGCGATATGCGGGGTCGGCAATCTCGGTTGCCGCTGACGCTTGCCCGAGGCTACATGGTTAGTTTCGGCTATGATCGTTTCAGGACCGAAGAACGTCCAGACCGGCCCTTTCTTGCGCGTACTCACCGGGCGTCCTATTCATAGCGTCAAATCAGTGGGAGATGAACTGATGCCTCGCCTCTGGATTGTTCGAGCTGGGAAGCGCGGCGAGCGCGAGCTTGCAGCGATAGAACAGAATGCACTTCTGCCGGGGTTTCTTGAAGTCGGCGACCTTGCCGACCGGCGAGGTCGCGACGCAATCCTCGTCCATCTGCAGGAGGTTCTTCCCGGCTTTGCTCAGAACACGCTCAAGAACTTCGCCGCACAGCTCAATCAATTCGCGCATACGATCCAGATTGGCGATCTCGCTGTGATGCCGCGGAAGGTGACGAACGGCGTCGCTATTGGCAGAGTTACGGGCAAGTACGCCTACGACGCCGATAACCCATATCGCCATTCTCGCTCGGTGGAATGGCTAAAGCCTGCCGTCCCGCGGGATACGTTCAAGCAAGACTTACGTCATTCCTTCGGCGCGTTCATGACAATCTGTGAAATCAAACGCAACGGCGCATTTGAACGGGTGCGTGCTGTACTCGAGAGCGGTGTGGATCCGGGGGCGTTGCTCGGCAGCCAGGGGATGGTCCCAGTGCGGATATCCGAGGACGAACCCGACGCGGCAGACTACGCGACCGATATCGAGGAGATCGCCAATCAGCAAATCATATCTATAATAAAGTCAGAGTTCGCAGGCCATGCGCTGGCCCATCTGGTGGCAGAAATCCTGCGCGTTGAGGGTTACACCACGAGAGTGTCTCCGCCCGGCCCCGACGGTGGTGTCGACATCCTCGCAGCAGGCGGCACATTCGGCCTTGGCCAAGACCGAATGTGCGTTCAGGTGAAGTCGGGGGATGGGGCGGCAAATCATGATGTGGTGCTGCGCCTGATTGGTTCTATGTCGAATGTCCAGGCCAGCACTGGACTGTTGGTTAGCATCGGTGGTGTAAACGTCCCGGCACAGAGGGAGCTCGACCACCATTTCTTCAAGCTCCGCCTTTGGCAGATGCCTGACTTGCTGAAGGCGCTTTTTCGAGCCTATGAGGATCTTTCGGACGAGACGAAAGCCAAGTTACCATTAAAGCAAATCTGGGCGCCGATAGCGGGGGATGAGGCGTAATTAGTCCAATTCGTCGGCGCCGCGATCTTATGATGGGCCTTCGCATGCCCGCCATGCTCAAACTGCCCGTCGTGCCAGTTTGCCGCAACAATTCAGCTTGCGCCGTCGGGCAAATCACCTGCACATTTCCGCCCGTCCCGCGCTCATCGAAGAGGGGCGCTTCGCGAGTCGTCACGAGCGTTGTGTGTGGGATGCGATGGCCGGATCGGAGTTGCAGCGCGCATTCGCGGGCGGACGAACGATTTCGATGCGGACGGCGAAATCGTGTGGTCCTGGCCTCCCGACGCTGAGGCCAAGCTCGCTGGTGTGCTTCACGCGCATCGCGGGTGATGGGGGCAAGAAAGCCCGGTCCCCAGGGAGAGCGCGTATAAGTCGTAAATCCATCGCGCAGGGAGGGCCGGGATGTCCCAGCCGAACCTGTGGTACCTGCCGCCTGCATTTTCTTTCTGCAGGCGGGCCATGGGGGCGGCAGGCTCCCGGCCTTCCCTGCGCCCTCTATCGAAGAGGGCGGTGGAGCCGCAAAGCTCGGACGCAAAGCGCGCCGCGAGGCCGCCGGCTCATGACCTCAGCCTTTCGTGCACCCTGATCCGAGGCCTCTGCGCGATCGCGTGGGAACCTTCGGCGGCGCGGGATTTTGATTCGGTCGCGACCACCCGGCGCGGGTAACAACGTATCAAAGCCTCATCCGATACGTTCCCGGCGCCTCCTAACGTCAAAGGATCATCCGCTCATGGCCACCATTGCAGACCAGATCGTCGAGACGCTCGAGGTTGCCGGCGTCAAGCGCATCTACGGCGTCGTCGGCGACAGCCTCAACGGGCTGACCGAGTCGCTGCGCGTCCGCAAGACGATCGACTGGGTGCATGTCCGCCATGAGGAGGTCGCGGCCTTCGCGGCCTCCGGCGAAGCGCAGATCACCGGCGGGCTCGCGGTCTGCGCCGGCTCGTGCGGTCCGGGCAATCTGCATCTCATCAACGGTCTCTACGACGCGCAGCGCAGCCGCACGCCGGTGCTGGCGATCGCGGCACACATCCCGTCGAGCGAGATCGGCGGCGGCTACTTCCAGGAGACCCATCCACAGAACCTGTTCCGCGAATGCAGCGTCTATTGCGAGCTGATCTCCGATCCCTCGCAGATGCCGTTCGTGCTCGACAATGCGATCCGCGCCGCGCTCGGCGAGCGCGGCGTCGCCGTGATCGTCATCCCCGGCGACGTCGCGCTGAAGCCGGCGCCGAAGCGCACGCTGCCGCCGGCGATCGGCTTGGTGCCGCCGAAGCCCGTGATGCGGCCGGCCGAGCCCGAGCTCGACGCGCTGGCCGCGCTGCTCAACGGTGCGGAGCGCGTGACGCTGTTCTGCGGCCGCGGCTGTGCGGGCGCCCAGGCCGAGCTGATGCAGCTCGCGGCGACCTTGCAGAGCCCGATCGTGCATGCGCTCGGCGGCAAGGAGCATGTCGAATACGACAACCCGTTCGACGTCGGGCTGACCGGCTTCATCGGCTTCTCCTCCGGCTATCACGCGATGCACAGCTGCGACACGCTGGTGATGCTCGGCACTGATTTTCCGTACAAGCAGTTCATTCCCTCCGACGTCAAAATCGCGCAGGTCGACATCCGGCCGGGCCAGCTCGGCCGCCGTGCGCGGCTCGATGTCGGCGTGGTCGGCGACGTCGGCGAGACTCTCCGCGCGCTGCTGCCGAAGCTCGATGCGAAGTCCGATCGCAGCCATCTCGACGACAGTCTGAAGCGCTATGCCGCGGCGCGCAAAGGGCTTGATGATCTCGCGGTGGGCACGCCGGGCCGCCTCCCGATCCATCCGCAATATCTGACGCGGCTCATCAGCGAGCAGGCCTCCGGCGATGCGGTCTTCACCTTCGACGTCGGCACGCCGACGATCTGGGCCGCGCGCTACATCGCCATGAACGGCCGCCGCCGGCTGGTCGGCTCGCTGGTGCACGGCTCGATGGCCAATGCGATGTCGCAGGCGATCGGCATCCAGGCTGCGCAGGCCGGGCGGCAGGTGATCTCGCTGTCGGGCGATGGCGGCTTCGCGATGCTGATGGGCGATCTCATCACGCTCAAGCAGATGAAGCTGCCGGTAAAGGTCGTGATCTACAACAACGGCACGCTCGGCTTCGTCGCGCTGGAGATGAAGGCGTCGGGCTTCGTCGAGCACGGCACCGACCTGGAGAATCCGGATTTCGGCGCCATGGCGCGTGCGATGGGCATTCACGGCCGCCGTGTCGAGGATCCCGGCGAGCTGCCCGGCGCGGTCGCCGACTGGCTCGCGCATGATGGTCCCGCGGTGCTCGACGTCGTCACGGCCAAGCAGGAGCTGTCGATGCCGCCGACCATCGGTCTCGAACAGGTCAAGGGCTTCAGCGTCTGGCTGGTCCGCGCCGTCATGAGCGGTCGCGGCGACGAGGTGATCGATCTGGCGAAGGAGAATTTGCTGCCGCGATGAGGTGCGCGCGGGTGGCAATGCTGCTCGTATCCCATCCTTCGAGACACCCGCCTTCGGCGGGTTCCTCAAGATGAGGGCGGATTCGTGGTGAGTTCTTCGACTTGTGCCGTCGCCCCTCGTGGTGAGGAGCGCCGCGCCCGAGTCGAGGCGGCTGTTCGCGGTGTCAAACGCGGCGCGTCTCGAACCATGAGGCCAAGACGATGCGGCGAGGAAGCGGGGGAAACGAAATGGTGCTGCCGGACAGGATTGAACTGTCGACCTCTCCCTTACCAAGGGAGTGCTCTACCACTGAGCTACGGCAGCAACGGGACTCGCGGTTACAGGCCCGAAGGCCGCGACCAAGCGCGGGCGGTTCTTGCCACAAGGTCCCCGCCTGCGCAAGCGCGGCTCGCCCGGTTTTCGGGGAAAGACGTCGGCCCGCCCGGCAGGAATGGCAGAAAAAGTCTCCGAATCGGGTCGGAATCGGCCGACTGGACGGGCAATTGTCGCACAATGCCGCCGTCAGCGCTGGAACGACCGCGACGATCGCTCCAACTCCCCATCCGGGCAGGCGACGTCCGGGGAGGCGGAACCTACCGTCTGCGTCGCCTTGCCCCTTGGCATTCGCGTCCGCGGCATCAATTGTGCTCATGGTAAGGGGTGACCGGGGGCGGAGATGACGGATCAGACCGGCAAGGGAGCGGGCAGGCCAGGGCCAAAGAAGGGATCGCGCGACGAGCGGCTGAAGCAGGCGCTGCGTGAGAACCTGAAACGGCGCAAGGCGCAGAGCCGCGAGCGCAGTCAGGCGACGGTGGCCGAGGATGGCGACGTGGACGCGGCCGCCCGCGGCGGCCCTGACGATGTGACGCGTTGAACAGATTGGAAGCGGGGACGGTGATGACGGCAGATGATGGGATCGGCACGGATGCGACGGCACAACGGGCGGAGCTCGCGAAGACGCTGCCGCGCTTCGACCAGACTTTTCCGGAGCTGACGCCGCCGGAGATTGCGCGCCTGCGCGGCTTCGGCGAGATCCAGACCTATCGCGACGGCGAGCGGCTGTTCGAGACCGGCAAGCCCGGTCCCGGCATGTTCGTGATTCTCAAAGGCCATGTCGCGATCACCCAGCGCGACGGCCTCGGCCACGTCACGCCGGTCATCGATCAGGGGCCGGGCCAGTTCCTGGCCGAGATCGCGCAGCTCTCGGGCCGCGTCGCGCTGGTCGATGGCCACGCCGAGGGCGATGTCGAGGTCATCCTGATTCGTCCCGAAAAGCTGCGGGCGCTCTTGATTGCCGAGGCCGAGCTTGGCGAGCGCATCATGCGGGCGCTGATCCTGCGCCGGGTCAATCTGATCCAGGGCGGCGCCGGTGGCCCTGTCATGATCGGCCCGCCGCAATCGGCAGCGATCGCGCGGCTGCAGAGTTTTCTCACCCGCAACGGCTTCCCGCACCACCTGCTCGATCCCGCCGTGGATCACGACGCGGCCGAGCTGATTGCGCGCTACTCGCCGACGCCGGCCGAACTGCCGCTGGTCGTCGTGTCCGACGGCAGCGTGCTGCGCAATCCCAGCGAGACCGAGCTGGCGCGTGCCGTCGGCATGATCGGCGGGCCGCGCGGCGAGAAGATCTACGACGTCGCCGTCGTCGGCTGCGGACCGGCCGGTCTTGCGACGGCAGTGTATGGCGCGTCCGAGGGACTGTCCGTCGCCGTGCTGGATTCGCGCGCCTTCGGCGGCCAGGCCGGCGCCAGCGCCCGCATCGAGAACTACTTTGGCTTTCCGACCGGCATCACCGGGCTGGCGCTGACTGCGCGTGCCTTCAACCAGGCGCAGAAATTCGGTGCCGAGATCATGATCCCGGTGTCGGTCAATGCACTCGACTGCGAGCGCAAGAACGGTGCCTTCGTGCTGGCGCTGGAGGGCGGCGACGAGGTGCGGGCGCGCGCGATCGTGGTCGCGAGCGGCGCGCGCTATCGGCGTCCCGGTCTCGACCGGCTCAAGGAGTTCGAGGGCCGCGGCGTCTGGTACTGGGCCTCGCCGATCGAGGCGCGGCTGTGCGCCGGGCAGGAGGTCGCCCTCGTCGGCGGCGGCAATTCCGCCGGCCAGGCCGCGGTGTTCTTGTCCGGCCACGTCAAGAAGGTGCGGATGATCATCCGCGGCGGCGGGCTCGCCGCCTCGATGTCGCGCTATCTGATCGAGCGCATCGAGGCGACGCCGAACATCGAGCTGTTGTTCAACACCGAGGTGGTTGCGCTCGACGGCGGAGCCGATACCGGGCTCGAACGCATCACCTTGAAGAGCCGGCTGTCGGGCGAGCAGGCGCCTGCCGAGATCCGCAATCTGTTTCTGTTCGTCGGCGCCGATCCGGCCACCGGCTGGCTCGGCGATTGCGGCGTCACACTCGACCGTGCCGGCTTCGTCGTCACCGGCGCGCAGTCGGAGCAGAATGCCGGGCGGATGGTGTCGCCGCTGGAGACCTCGGTGCCCGGCGTCTTCGCGGTCGGCGACGTGCGTTCCGGCTCGGTCAAGCGCGTCGGCGGCGCGATCGGCGAGGGCGCCCAGGTGGTCGCCGCGCTGCATGGGTTTCTCGCCGATGCGCTGGTGCCGCCGGTCTGATTCGTCGCGGTGGCCGCAGCGCCGGGGGATGAATTCCCCGGAGGATGCGACCTGCCGTTGCGGTCTCATCAAATCGCCGTAATGTCGGTCCTGTTGCGCCGACCTTAGCCCCATTTCCCGGCCAGCCCAGCAGGACCAGCATGGATCGCATTCGCATCGTCGGCGGCAACCCGCTTCACGGCACCATCCCGATTTCGGGCGCGAAGAACGCCGCGCTGCCGCTGATGATCGCGGGCCTCCTGACGCCGGAGACGCTGATCCTGGACAACGTCCCTCGCCTCGCCGACGTCGCGCAGCTGCAGCGCATTCTCGGCAATCATGGCGTGGACATCATGTCGGTCGGGAAGCGTCCCGGCGACGGCCAGTACCAGGGCCAGACCCTGCAGATCTCCGCGGCCGACATCATCGACACGACCGCCCCCTATGAGCTGGTGTCGCGGATGCGGGCGAGCTTCTGGGTGATCGCGCCGCTGCTCGCGCGCATGCACGAGGCGCGGGTGTCCTTGCCCGGCGGCTGCGCCATCGGCACGCGGCCGGTCGATCTGCTAATCATGGCGCTGGAGAAGCTCGGCGCCAGCATCGACATCGACGCCGGCTATGTCGTCGCCAAGGCGCCGGGTGGCCTGCGCGGCGGCACGATCGATTTCCCCAAGGTCACCGTCGGCGGCACCCATGTCGCGGTCATGGCGGCGGCGCTCGCCAAGGGCACGACCGTGATCACCAATGCCGCCTGCGAGCCGGAGATCTCCGATCTCGCCGACTGTCTCAACAAGATGGGCGCGCGCATCTCCGGCGCCGGCACGCCCCGCATCGAGATCGAGGGCGTGGCGTCGCTGCATGGCGCGCGGCATACCGTGCTGCCCGATCGCATCGAGGCCGGCACCTATGCGATCGCGACCGCCATGACCGGCGGCGATGTCCGCCTCGCCGGCGCGCGGCCGGAGCTGTTGCAATCGGCGCTCGACGTGCTGACCGAGGCGGGCGCTGAAATCAGCAGCGATGCCGAGGGCATCCGCGTCGTCAGAAACGGCCATGGCATCCGCCCGGTGCAGGTGACGACCGCGCCGTTCCCCGGTTTTCCGACCGACCTGCAGGCACAGCTGATGGCGCTGATGGTGCGCGCGCAGGGCGCTTCGGCGATCACCGAGACCATCTTCGAGAACCGTTTCATGCATGTCCAGGAACTGGCGCGGTTCGGCGCGCGTATCAGTCTCGACGGCGAGACCGCGCGGATCGAGGGCACGTCGAACCTGCGCGGCGCGCCGGTGATGGCGACCGATCTGCGCGCCTCGGTGTCGCTGGTCATTGCCGGGCTTGCTGCGGAAGGCGAAACCATGATCAATCGCGTCTACCATCTCGATCGCGGCTTCGAGCGGCTGGAGGACAAGCTCAAGGCCTGCGGCGCCACGATCGAGCGCATTCGCGAGTGAGAGCCGCGCCGCCAAGGGGATGATGCCGTGACCGACCGGCTCAAACTGATCGCGCTCGACGCCGACGATCTCGCCGTGATCTCCGCCCATGTGCAGGACGCGCGGGTGCAGGCGGCCGACATCATCTGGCGCCAGGCCGAGAAGCGGCTGGTGATCGGCATGAACCGGCTCGACTGGGACCAGGCGCTGCATGGCGAGGCCGAGCCGCGCCGTCTGCTGGCCGCGCTGCGCTTCGACCGGGTGCTGGCCTGCAAGTCGCGCCGCATCGATCTTGCCGCGCCCGAGGCCGCGTTGGAGCTGATCGGCATCGAATTCCATGCTGGCGCTGAGCCGCCGGCCGGCAGCGCGCTGCTGCTGTTTTCCCATGGCGGCGCATTGCGGCTGGATGTCGAATGCCTGGAATGCGAGCTGACTGATCTCGGCCAGGATGACCTCGGCGTCGGCGACCTCGACGACGTCCCGCCGCTGACGGGGTGAGGGCCGGTTCAAAGGGTTGACGGCCCCGCGCTGCCGCGCCATTGAGCAGGAGGTCGGGGGCAGCCACCCCTTCGGAAAGTGCCAGAGATGCCCATTCGCCTGTCCCGCGCCAGCACCGATTTCGACACCCAGTTTCGGCAGTTTCTCGCCGCCAAGCGCGAGACCTCCGCCGACGTCGAAGCCGCCGCCCGCGCCATCGTCGACGATGTCGCCAAACGCGGTGATGCGGCGCTGCTCGAGGCGACGCGCAAGTTCGACCGGCTGGAGCTGACTGCGTCGTCGCTGCGCGTCACGCCCGCCGAGATCGAGGCCGCCGTGAAGGTCTGCGACGCCGCAACGGTCGATGCGCTGAAATTCGCCCGCGACCGCATCGAGGCGTTTCATCTCAGGCAGCTGCCGCAGGACCAGCGCTTCACCGACGAAGCCGGCGTCGAGCTCGGTTGGCGCTGGAGCGCGATCGAGTCGGCCGGCCTCTATGTGCCCGGCGGCACCGCGGCCTATCCGTCGTCGGTGCTGATGAATGCCATCCCCGCCAAGGTCGCGGGCGTCGGGCGTCTGGTGATGGTGGTGCCGTCGCCGGACGGCAGGCTCAACCCGCTGGTGCTGGCCGCCGCCCATCTCGGCGGCGTCTCCGAGATCTACCGCGTCGGCGGCGCCCAGGCCGTAGCGGCGCTGGCGCATGGCACCGCGACGATCGCGCCGGTCGCCAAGATCGTCGGGCCCGGAAATGCCTATGTCGCCGCCGCCAAGCGGCTGGTGTTCGGCAAGGTCGGCATCGACATGATCGCCGGCCCCTCCGAGGTGCTGGTCATCGCCGACGACAGCGGCAATGCCGACTGGATCGCGGCCGACCTCCTGGCCCAGGCCGAGCATGACGCCAGCGCCCAGTCGATCCTGATCACCGACAGCCGCCGCCTGGCGGACGACGTCGCCCGCGCCGTCGAGGGCCAGCTCAAGACCTTGCCGCGCGCCGGGATCGCCGGCGCCTCCTGGGCCGATTTCGGCGCCATCATCGAAGTCGACCGCCTCGACCAGGCCGTGCCGCTGGCGGACGCCATCGCGGCCGAGCATCTGGAGATCATGACTGCCGATCCCGACGCGTTCGCGGCCCGGGTGCGCAATGCGGGCGCCATCTTCCTGGGCGCGCACACGCCGGAGGCGATCGGCGACTATGTCGGCGGCTCCAATCACGTGCTGCCGACCGCGCGCTCGGCGCGGTTCTCCTCGGGGCTCGGCGTGCTCGACTTCATGAAGCGCACGTCGCTGTTGAAATGCGGTCCGGACCAGTTGCGCGCGCTGGGTCCAGCGGCGATGACTCTGGGGCGGGCCGAGGGCCTCGAGGCCCATTCGCGCTCCGTGGGAATACGCCTCAACCTGCCATGACCCAGCACCCGCCAGGCGACGACCGGACCAATCGCATCGTGGCGGTGACGCTCGACGAGGAGTCGATCGGCCGCTCCGGTCCGGACATCGAGCATGAGCGGGCGATCGCGATCTACGACCTCGTCGAGGAGAATCTGTTCGCGCCCGAAGGCGCCGACGGCGCCGGTCCCTTCACTTTGCATCTCGGCATCACCGCCAACCGGCTGATGTTCGACATCCGCCGCGAGGACGGCACCCCGGTCGTGACGCATCTGCTGTCGCTGTCGCCGTTCCGGCGGATCGTGAAGGACTATTTCATGATCTGCGACAGCTACTACCAGGCGATCCGCACCGCCACGCCGGACAAGATCGAGGCCATCGACATGGGCCGCCGCGGCATCCATGACGAGGGCTCGCGCACCCTGCAGGAGCGGCTCAAGGGCAAGGTGCGGGTCGATTTCGAGACCTCGCGCCGGCTGTTCACCTTGATCACGGTGCTGCACTGGAAGGGCGAGGGCCAGTGATGCCGCCGGCTGCCAACAGCACGTCCAAGCTTTCGACCGAGGGCGCGTAGGCGCATGGCCGAGGGGCCGCCGCGCGCGCGCCAGCCGCAGGCGGTGCTGTTCGCCTGTGGCCAGAACAGCGTCCGCTCGCCGATGGCCGAGAGCCTGCTGCGGCAGATGTTTCCGAAAGGCCTGTATGTCCGCTCCGCCGGCGTCAAGAAGGGTGAGCTCGATCCGTTCGCCGTGTCCGTGATGGCCGAGCTCGGCCAGGACATCTCGCAGCACAAGCCGACCACCTTCGAGGAGCTCGAGGACTGGGAGGGGCTGAACTTCGACCTCATCATCACCCTCTCTCCGGAAGCGCATCACAAGGCCCTCGAGCTGACCCGCACCGTCGCCGCCGACGTCGAATACTGGCCGACGCCCGATCCGACCGGCACCGACGGCAATCGCGAGCAGAAGCTTGCAGCGTATCGCGAGGTCTGCGACGGCCTGTTCACGCGGATCCGCAAGCGCTTCGCCAAGCCGGGCCCTGCGGGCTTGTGAGTTCCGGAGGCCGGTTCCCGAGCCGGTGTCATCGAACCGAAATACCAACGTCGTCCGCCGCTCAAACTGAGCCCGTAGAGCAGGCCTGTCGCAGCCTTGTCGCAGCGTTGTAGCGCCTTGGCGGGTTGTGGAATGACAGCCCTTCCGATAGGTTCCGCGCGCCCGCCCCACAGCTTTCGAATCCCCTAGCGAAATCAGCATGCTCGGCCGTCCCAAAATCGTTCTCGCATCCGGTTCGCCGAGGCGTCTGGCGCTGCTCAATCAGGCCGGCATCGAGCCCGATGCGCTGCGCCCCGCCGATGTCGACGAGACGCCGAAGCGCGGCGAGCTGCCGCGCGCCTGCGCCAATCGTCTGGCCCGCGCCAAGGCCGACGCGGCGCTGAAATCGGTCCAGCTCGACGACGAGCTGCGCGGCGCCTTCATCATCTCCGCCGACACCGTGGTCGCGGTCGGCCGCCGCATCCTCCCGAAGGCCAACCTGGTCGACGAGGCCTCGCAGTGCCTGCGCCTGCTCTCCGGCCGCAACCACCGCGTCTACACCGCGATCACCCTGGTGACGCCGAAGGAGGCGTTCCGCCAACGCCTGGTCGAGACCCGCGTCCGCTTCAAGCGGCTCAGCGAGGACGACATCCAGGCCTATATCGGCTCCGGCGAATGGCGGGGGAAGGCCGGCGGCTACGCGGTGCAGGGCATCGCCGGCTCGTTCGTGGTCAAGATGGTTGGCTCCTACACCAATGTCGTCGGCCTGCCGCTGTACGAGACCACGACCCTGCTCGCCGGCGAGGGCTTTCCGATCCGCTTCGGCTGGCTCAACACGGTCGGTGTCTGAGGCATCTCTTGTTTGAGCATGATCTTTTCGGAAAACCGGTGCCCACTTTTCCGGATCATGCTCGCGGGGGTGCATCGATCCGTCCGGCCTCCTAAATAGCGACCGATGACAGACGAATCGCCCAAGCCCGCCACCGCCCCATCCGCCAGGCCCGCCGGCCGCTGCCCGATCTGCCGCCGGCCCTCGACCGAGGCGGTGCGCCCGTTCTGCTCGCCACGCTGCCGCGACGTCGACCTGCATCGCTGGCTCAGCGGCTCCTATGTCATCCCGGCCGTCGAAGGCGACGAGGACGACGTCGAATAAGGCCGTGGTTTCATGGCCTTGCACCGGCGGCGCCGGCCGTCCCGGGGCCTTCCGTGCAACGGCGAAAGGAATGTGAAAACTTCCCCTCTCGGCGGTAGACAGCACCGTCCGGTCCCACTATAACCCGCCGGCTCGCCGGGCTTTTTTGCCCCTCACGAGACCTGCCCAGGTAGCTCAGTTGGTAGAGCATGCGACTGAAAATCGCAGTGTCGGTGGTTCGATCCCGCCCCTGGGCACCATCCCCCTTTCCGGCCTCGTCCTTTTTCGTCCCCGCTGGTTCGCGACACGACGAAAACCGTCATAAAATCAGGCTTTTCGTGCTATAATACCGCTTGAAACGGTTCGCGACCGTTCGGGAGCATCCGGCGTTTTCGGGTACACTGTGGGTACACTGGGAAGGCCGGGTACACTGGCGTGTCGCTCGATCGCGGAGGGCCTTCCCATGGATGAGCTGAGCGACACGAAGATCCGCAATGCCGCGCCCGCGGCCAAGGAATACGCGCTTGCTGACGGCCAGGGTCTCAGCCTCGTTGTCCGGCCCAACGGAACCAAGCTCTGGCTCTACCGCTACCGCTTCGCAGGTAAGCGCAAGAACCTGTCGTTCGGGACCTTTCCCGGCGTCGGCCTAAAGGCTGCGCGCGACAAGCGCCATGACGCCGAAAAGCTGCTCGACCAGGGGCAGGATCCTGTCGTCGTGCGCGAGGCCAAGCGGCGGGAAGACGAAAAGCTCAGGCACACGTTCCGAGCCGTCGGCGAAGAGTGGGTAACCACGAAGCTCGAGAAGGAGAACAAGGCCGAGGCTACGATCAAGCGCGAGCGATGGAATCTCGATCAGCTCTATCGCGAGATCGGGGACCGGCCGCTCTGTGAGATTGCCCCGCCGGAGTTGCTGACGGCATTGCGCCGCGTCGAGGCGCGGGGTCGGTTCTACACCGTTGGGCGGTTGCGATCGACAGCCTCACGGGTCTTTCAGTTTGGCGTCGGTGCCGCCTATTGCGACAGCGATCCTACCCGCGACTTGAAGCATGCCTTGACGAGGGCGCCCAAAGGCAGCCCGCGCCCAGCGCTGACCGACCCAGACGATGTCGGCGATCTGATGCGACGGATTGAGGTCTACGACGCCAAGAACGGCGGATTGGTGCGTTACGCGCTCAAGCTGATCGCCTTGACCATGGTTCGGCCTGGAGAGCTAAGGCTGGCGGAATGGAGCGAGTTCAACGAGGCGAACTGCATATGGCTCATCCCGGCTGCGAAAATGAAGATGCGGGATGATCATGAGGTGCCGCTCTCCCGACAGGCGCTCGCCGTGCTCGCCGAGCTGCGGCCCTTGACCGGCCGCGGCCGCTATCTGTTCTCGCATGACGATAATGTGCCGATGTCGGACAACACGATCAACAAGGCGTTGCGGATCATGGGCTATGACACCGGCCCCGGTGGCGACCACTGCGCGCATGGCTTTCGCTCGAGCGCCTCGACCCTGCTCAATGAAGAAGGTGTGTTCGACGGTGACGTGGTGGAAGCCCAGCTTGCCCACGAAACGGAGGAGAAGAAAAGACGGCGCCGGGACGAGGTGGTGCGGCGTCAGCTTGCTAAGGGAGATAAGAACAAGATCCGCGGCATCTATAATCGGGCGGCCTATTGGAACGAACGAGTCCGGCTTATGCAGCATTGGGCCGATCGTCTCGATCGTCTCCGCGAGCGACAGGGCGAGCCGCTGCGCAAATCTGCTTAGATTGCAGCGCGGGATTCGACCCGCGGCAGAGAGGCGTGATAGTCATCGATGCTATCGAGATCGATGAGCGTCTTTCCTCCCATTTTGTAGGCCCTGATTCGCTGCCGCGCGATCAGCTCGTATGCTTTCGTTTTGCCGAATTTTCCGTAGCGGCAACCGTCCTTGAACTCGACGAGACGGCGCTGCTTGACGTTATTGCTATCAGTTTTGCCCATTGAGGTGTCTTGATCGAATGGGTTCGGCACTTGAACAGGAAAATTGGTGTTGACCACGTTGCAAATACTCCACTGATCAAAAGGCTTTGCGCGATATCAATGTGAGTTGTCCGACACGCGCGGCTCAGGCAGGGGCGAGCAAATTCGTGAGTTCTTGGAGTTCACAGCGCCTTCAGCCTTGCCGAATATAGTCAATTTGCCGCAGTTCGAAGTTGGAAGGGCGCCAATGCTTCGGTGTGTGTTTCGGATATAGTGGCGTAGAAATAGGCCGGTGGGCCTTTTGCAACCATCTCGACTACAAGCAAGCTGGCGAGTTGACTTGCAGGGCGCGTCCGGACACGATGGTGTTTCATTATTGCGTTGCTAGGGCGCGCGTGAAAAGCAGAAGCGGTCAGCCTAATGAGCGGTACGGCGTCGCTCGCCGGAGGCCCTCGCGATAGGGGCTGCCGCTTCGCGACATCGCTATCGCTGCCCCCAACGCGGGGGCCTTGTTAACCGGTCTCGTGACTGCACTCGGTCCCGGGTCCCGCAGCTGGTGCAGCGGCCGCTATGCTGACCCTCCTACGGGTGCCTTCTCTGCCTTCACCTCCGCTCCGGCTGATACTTAGAGCGATGCGTCCGATCCTCGATCCTGACCTGCTGCAGATCCTCAGGAGCTTGGCTGTGGACGCTTGGCCCGAAGAACACCGCACAAGAGCTCATCACTTTGTCGGATTCCGACAAAGTGAAGGGTCGAGGAAGGGGTTGCCCTCGCGGACATAGGGCCGCTTGGCTCCTGCATGATCCGCAGCTATCGCTCGCCGTCGGGGTCCCATCGGCAGCAAGGGGTACGGTCGCGACCGGCCGTCAAGTTTCCGCCGCTGGCAGAATTGCGCTGGGACGCACGGTTGAAGTCCGGCTCTGGCCCATTTCGAAGTTTCCGATCCGGGCTGAGGACGTCCGCTTGCGGAGCGGAACTGGAGGAGGATCGGCCATGGTTGTTGCGATGCAGAGCGCTTGGACATAAAACTATCGCGGCAAGCTCGTATGCAGCGCCAACGGCGGCACGCTCTTCCCCAGCATCCGGTACCTGCCGCATGACCAAAGCGCGCGCCGTCCCCATGCCCAGCAACAGCGTGCTTGCGCCGCTCTACGCGGGCGCGGACCTTTTGGACGCCTTTGCAATCCAACTGCCGCCGGCGGCCAGCGATGATCTCGAGGTGCTGGCACGCGCCGCGCTCGAGCGACAGGCATGGTGGATTCGCGCGCTCACTCGTATCCGTGATGTGGTGATGGCAACAGTCGGCATCAAATCGTCGCACGCTGTTGGTCTTGCCGCAGCGGCGCGTGGGCCGGTCATCGGCTTCTTCCCGGTACTGTCAAAGAGCGCGACGGAGTTGGTCGTGGGCGCGGATGACCGGCATCTCGACTTCCGCGTCACCATCCAACTTCTCGCCGGCGCGGCGAATGGGCGCGAGCTGGTCGCGGGTACCGTGGTACATTGCCACAACCCGCTGGGGCGCATCTATCTTACAGCGATAGCACCGTTTCATCGTGTGATTGTGCGGGCCAGTCTAGAACAGGCGGCAAGAGCAACGAAGATTTAAGCGCCCTTTGCTGGTCGCGACTGGCCTTACCTGGCGACGAACGAGTCCGCTTCTGACCCGCAGCGGACAGTCCGCCCGCCTAGACCGACCGCACGACCCCCTGACGTAATTTGCACGTCAAGATCAAGAGTGCGGCAAAACGGCGCAATCCTGGGTAGACATTTTGACGCAGGTACGGTAATCCGTTAAGAAATCGACATTCTGATACCGACTTAATGCATTGAGGAATGCTTAGTGATTGACCGGCGGGATGAGTTGGAAGCTCTGCTGAAGCATGAGCGCCTCCAAAAGGTCCAAAATTATACTGCTCGAGGAAGACGGTTCCAGCTTTTGCCCGACACCGATTTGGTGAACTTCTGGGTGCTGACGATGAACCTTTGGGCGAATGGTTCAGGTGAATTCAAGTCGCAAGACCTGGATGATTGCCAATCTGAGATGATGCTGAGACGGATCGACCCACCTTTCGATCGCGTGAGCCATGTATGGGAACGTGTCGCTCAGAGAGCTGAGTTCCATCTCAACCTAATTGATAATGATCCGAAAGCTCGGGCTGTTGCGGAAGCATTGTTGGAAGAACAGCTGAAGAGTCTCCGCCAGCAAGTTGGCCGCCCAAAGCATTAGCGAGCGGAACGCCTGTTGCCGCGCTTCTTCGTACTGCGGGAAAACACTCTTACGGCGACGTCGCTTGTTGGCCCATGGCTGCCGACCCTCTATGTCCGCGCTGACGGTCGCAACCAGAGGTAACCCGGACATAGTGATCCAGCTCTATTCGATCGTGAATACCAGCAGCCCTCCACGTCCGTAATGGGCCACAAGCTGACCTCGCCTAGTCAGCTCAAGAGCTGGCTTTTGGTCAGAAGGAGGCACTTGAGGTGTCAGACCGGCCGGAAAATGCTAGATGCTTGTGAGCAATAATTTGAGGCGAATCCGGATCAACGGCGATGACATCGAACCGTGAGGACCTAATTTCAAAGTTAGGGGTCGGAGATATGTTTCATGCATCGTTTCCAAACGAAGCAAAGCGAATATGTATCGTGACATCGTTGAGCCATAGGACGTTGAGCGCAAGAGCGATCACGACCCAGGAGAATTTTGATTTCGATCGAATTTCGGGGCAAGCCAAGTCACTAGAGGGGGCAATTTGCACAATAGACTCGGTTTATTGCCTTTCTGCGGAGACGCAAGGTGTTTTACTAGAGATTGATCGACGCTATGGCGGGGAGCAAGGCTCCGACGGCATTCCGCTTAGCAGTATCGAGCGACGAGCGCTAATCGATGCGGGCGCAGCGTTTTCGTCGAATCCGTTACCTTCATAAACAACTCCACCGGCCTTCCCGCCCGGAAGAAAGCGGCAACTTGTAAAGGCACCATTGCGATGTTGGCTTGGAGTCTTGGCTGTGTGAAAACGCCAAGACGCTTGGGTGCAATAGAACAAGTGGTCCGTCCAGGGCCGATCTACGGCTCATGCACGCAAGCGATTTCAACTTAGACGGCCAACTGAAGAACGCGATTCTACCCGTCGTTCGTCTCCTCGCGTTCTTACACAGCCAGGGTCAAAAGCAGCCATTCGGTCCCGTCGTGGGTTACTTCCGGTTGATCCCCGGGAGCGGACATCGCCCACGCGACCGGAAGGTCCGAGATGGTCTTTTCACACGGCCTTGGTCAAAAAGCAGCCGTTTGGGCCTCGAACGACCGCTTCCGGTTGAGGTCCGCAAGCGGACATCTCGGCGCCCATCGGAATGTCCGGAACGGGCCAATAGGAGACATCGCGCGCCTGCGCCGATATAAGCGCGCTCCTCGGAACCACATGTCAGATCCGGTCAGCACGATCTTCGAGAAGGCCTCGGTCAAGCAGGGAACTGAAATGACAGAAGCGATTTTGAGCATAGATGCGTTCATAGAAGGCAACAATCAACGGGCGCCTCTGCAGATCATAGTATTTGCTCCCGAGCGGACAGATCAGTCAGAATACGCCTGCCTGGTTCGTGCACCGTCACTCCTTGGGCCAGACAAATTGATTTACGGGATCGATCAAGAACAGGCCAAGTCTCTGGCTATCGGGTTCGTGAAGCGCTTACTGAAGGACAAGCGGCTTGTTGATGGCAGCGGAAAAGCCCTGAAATTCTGACAGCCCAAGGCTATTTCGAAACCAAAAGTAAACGCAAGGCTTAGGGCCGCTGTGGGTCAAAATGCGAAAATCCGACCTGAGCAATTCTGGCCCGTTGACCACCCCAGAGCGGACCTCGACGCGACCGCTCGCCACTTCGCTGATGGGGAAGAAGCAGCCGTCGATGCACCCCACCCGGAAGGTCGGCTATGGGCGAATTGCGGACGTGGCGGGGTCGCCCAACCGTGCCGTGAATGGGCCTGGAGCCTGCCGACTTGCGGCGCTGCATCAAGTCGGCAACTATCGCAGGTACACCGGCCGTGACGCTAGCTCGTTCGGGAAAGCAGCTCGTGACCCAGAGCGGACCTCCACCAAGCGCCAGCCGCCCGCTCTTTGGGCGTCAAGGCGTGGGCTTGGTCGCGGATCGCTTTCGGCACAGTAGGTCTACTCGATGGCCCATATTTGCGGCGACAGCAGCTCGGCCGGCGGCTTGATCTCGTCGATCGTGATGGGATGCCGCGTAATGTGGATCGCGGTCCACTCCGAGGTAAGGGAGTTGTCGCAGAAATGCCTCTCCTTTAGCGCGATGCCATCTTTCGTAAGGCATGAAGAGGTACGGCCACCAGCCATTGCGGGCATCAAGTCAAACCAGCGACAGTTCTCGCCGAGCACTGTATCGGTCCGGTCCGGGATCAGTGGTCGAGGAAGCGCTGCCCAAAAATGTGCGTCAATTCTTTCCTGCTCGGCGGGGGTGCGCACCCTTATGTCTATCCACAGACTCTGTCGCGCGCCGGAGTCATCAGTCTCATAGGTGGACCTTACTTGCCCGAAATCGTGTATGACATGGATCGTTCGCAGCTTGCCGGTGGTTTCCTCGGTGAACTCCCACGGGCCATGTCGGCGCACGGTGCGAATGACCTCTCTCCCGGGCGGCGACATGGTCTGCTCCATGACGAGTTCGTAGTCCGACTTTTCCGGCGCGATTAGCGGCAGCGTATCGCGGTCGTCGGGCCAATTCAGTGCAAAGACAGATCTCGGTGGACGTGCGTCTTCCGTCGACACCGGCCGTCGCTCGATCTGCGTCGCCTCGGCTGATGAAGTAACTTCGCGCGTGCTCGACTTCAGCGACTTCTGCCAAAGCTCGATGCCGTCGTCGCTGACGCAGCTCAAATGTACGGGTATGTCCCCCGTGGTCCGCGATACCTCCCAGACCGTGCAGCTTTCGCCGAGATGGATCTGTCGTTCGCCGGTGTTACGCGGCGCATATTCGGTGTCGGACGAGCGATACGGCCCACGCAAGAACGATCGGCCGTAAGCGTCGACCAATATCGTTCCAACGTTGGTCAAGTAATATGCCACTGCCCCATACGACCAGTTCGCCGATAAATCCGCGGTCACGGCAGCCCGGGTCCAGTCGCCGTGATGGAGTATGATCTTGCTGCCCTTGCGGTACGATTCATGGGTCGCCATCGTCATAGCGTAGTCGGGGGGATCACGCCGGGTGGCGTGAACGGCCCTTGAGCGGCAGCTGTGGTGGCGAGGAGGCAGAAGATTGCTGGCAACAGTAACCGCAAGGCGTGCTCCCTCATGCATTGTAGCTACTCTACTTGTAGCGCGAATCGGCTTCGTAGCCGCAATGAAATCTTGGTTTGTCAGCGTTTCATTACAGTACAGTTCACTGAACTGCTGGTGTTCGTGTTAATGCTTTCCCGGCCGGAGCGTTGAGTCCCGCTGCCCCCAAGCATAAATCGGCTCGGCCGAAGCGGCTGACTCTACTTTCCGTTGACGGTTGCGGCTTCAGGCCAGTCTTCGCAGCAAGTAGAGCTTTGCGCCTTTCCTCGACGTATCGGGTGGCCGCTTTTGGCCCATGGCTGCCGACTTGCGGCACTGCGGCAAGTCGGCAGTTATCTGGGATACACCGACCGTGGCGCCGACCCGTTTCGGAAGGACAACCCATGGCCCGGCAGAGAGAGCCGTCAGGGCCGTGCCATGTCGGTTATTCGAGGTTGTGCAGAAGAACTTTGCTCGGCATGAGATTTTCAGTCTTTGACCCATTGCTGACCTTGAGAAGTCTTGGCATCGTGTCGCGATTACTACCGATCAGGGTGCGAATATGCGTACATTGAAGATCACGGGACTCGGCGCGCTTTACTTGATTGCTGGTTGTCTTTTATTCGACCGGGCAGAGGCCTGCGCGGTGGCGGGCGCACAGACTGGCGTGCTCTTTGACCATATTCCTGAGGAAGTCGATGCGCCCGTCAGCGTAGAGGTGACGATCGTCGGCATTGAGGCCGATATCAGTTCTCAGAAATACGGCCGGTTGGCTGTGATGGATGCTCGGGTCGAAAGGGTTGTCAAGGGAACACTCGATCTTCACGCGTTGAAGGTTGTTACGTCCATCAGCACCTGTACCCGAATTGGCGTCGGACACGGTTTCGTTGCCGGTGCGATTGATCACGATGCCCGGATCGGCCTTGAGCTGATTGCAATACAGCGACCCTCTCAAACCCTACTGCAAAGGCGATGAACTCGACCCGGCTTATCAAAATGTGCTTCGGTGAGGTAGAGCGGGCCGCAGGTTGCAATGCGCAATGTCAGCAATTGGCCCGATGGCGAAGTCCGGGTTGGCTCAGATATGGTCAGTGATCGGGGCACACCGGAAGTGACAGGGCGCCTTTCAAACCGGCGCTTCTGACCCGCAACGGGCATCAATGGCCTTGACCCGGTGCGGCATACCTTTGGTTTGATAGTGTTCTCTCAGGGGCGCGTCGTTTGCGTCCAGCAACGACCTCGGGCGGTCGATCCGGCGCGAGGCTGAAATGGTGACGGTCCTATTGGAACTCCCCCCTTCGTGATAGGCAAGGCATCAGGCAACAAAGGAGAGGACCGAGCCGTATGATCAGCCTAATAAATGTCTTCACGGTAGATCCAGCCAACCAGAACCGGCTCCTCGATTTGCTTGCGCGCGCGACCGATGAATTCGTTAGCCGGGCACCTGGCTTTGTTTCCTCGACCCTTCATCGGAGCCTCGACGGCACGAAGGTGACCATGTATGCGCAGTGGCGCAGCGTGGAAGACTATGAGTCCATGCGCCAGGATCCTGGACCGCTACCCTTTCTCGAAGAGGCGCTCACGATCGCGAAATTTGAGCCGGGCATGTACGAGGTCGTGCGCACATTCTCGCCCATTGATAGGTAGGCCTCGCCCCCGCGCGCGAATCGAACTTCCGCTGTTGGCCCATCTCGGACCTTCCGGTCAGCGCGGGTGGTGTCCGATCCCGAGGTCAAATGGCGGGGTAAGCATTAGCGGGGACGAAAGGCCGCTTTTGACACGAAGCCGAAGAGCGACGCGTCCGCTTCTAGCTCAACATTCCTGCTCACCAGCAGAAAAGTGGTGAAACGGATCGTCTTTTTTTGAGCCAAGATGGACAGGTTGTCAGTGAATGTCCAATCAGCGGAAAATTGCCAGCCTGACGCACTGCAGATCCTGAGGACATTGGCTGTAGACGCTCGGCCTAAAGAGTGAACACCTCACGTTACGCGATGATGCCGCCCGGTGACACATCCAACCTCGAGTTTGATGCCGCAATGCTAATCCAGATCTTGGGGTGCCCTTGATCGAACGAATCCGCTAGTCGTCGTCAGATGCGCCGGCTTTCCTCCCGGCGGCCTCAATAACACGCGAGCCGATATCTTTGCCCTCTGCCCTTCGTACGTCCCGCAGCTCGGTGCAGCGGAAAGCGACTTCACCAAAGCAATCTGCCGCACCAAAGAAGCTGGCTCCGCGCAAGAAGATGTTGGGCGCGCCTAAGAAGGCAGCGGTCGCGAGGTTTGCCGTGTCCTCCGCATCGCCTCTAGGACTCTTGGCGCTGCATCTCGTGGTGCAGTGGCAAGAATCCGGTCGAGGCGGTCTCGTGTTTCTCGCCGAGAATGAGCGTAGGGCCGAGCGCTTGGCCTCCATCATTCAGGCTCTCAAGCCGACTTGCGATGTGCTCGTCTATCCTCGACTGAACACCCTGCCATTCGATGTGCTCGAGCCGTCACGTGACATTGCTGGCAGGCGGAGTTCCGCGTTGAGGCGCCTTGCGGTTGCGAAGAAGTCGATTCTGCTCATCACCACGGCAGAAGCGATGATGGAACGGTTGCCCCTCACGGCTCATTGGCCGCGTGTTGGCATGTTGCTTAGGATCGGCGACGCCTATTCCGAACAGCATCTTGAGGCTCGCTTTGAGAGCCTTGGTTACGACCTGGACGACAGCCCAGACTATCCGGGCGGGGCGCTGTTTCACGGCAACACCTTCGAGATCTTTCCGGCCGGTGCGCTTGCTCCGTATAGGGTCGAGCACGCCGGAGCCAGGATACGGCGGATCGCAAGCTTCAAACCCCAGGATCAGGAAGTGATCTCCGAGGTGAAGGAGCTTCAGATTGATCCTATGTCCGAGCGGCTTGCGTTAAAGGAACGGGCTCGGAACAGGTCCGATCTTTTTGAGTACTGCGCGCGGGCGAAGTGGATCGCAGATGCCGACGTGCCCAAGCATGCGGACACATGGCTGAGCACGATCGAGGATGCGGCTCCCCGCGCCGAGCGTGATCGTGCGTATGTGAGCCGTCGCGAATGGGACCAGGCGGCGAAGCGGATCGCTCTGCTGTCGCCGACGGCGCCATACCGGTCGACGCCGGAGTTCTTCAAGGAGGCCACGCCGCGAAAGGCGCTGCGCGCCTTCATCGAGGAAGCCCGGCGCGGTGATGCGCGCCTCGTGTTTGCCGCAGCGGTCGAGTCGGATCTGCGGCTCATGGCCGCAATGAGCGGTGTCAAAGCCGAACCTGCCGACGATTGGGCGCAGGCAATCGCGAGAGGAAGGCGGGACGCCGCCTTGCTGGCCGGCTTCGACGCCGGCTTCGTCATTCCCGGACGGAAGCCAATTGTTGTCATCACCGCGTCCGACGTTCTCGGCAGCAGGGCACATCAGCCGCAGCCGGCGAACTGGGCCTGGTCGCCGGGCTTCGATGCCGTCGATCTTCCCGAGCTTGGATCGGTGGTCGTTCATCTGCAGCGTGGATTGGCCCGGCTTGGCGGATTGCGGTCAATGGGCACAGCCGGTGTCTCCGCGCGGGAAATGGTTCGGCTGGTGTTCGCCGGCAATGACGCGGTCCTCGTGCCTCTTGCGGAATTGGCCCTGACCTGGCCGTACGCGGCTGAACTCGGCGACACCTCGCTCGACAAGGCCGATGGCAGCTCATGGCGGCCACGGCGGGCCGCCGCCGAGACCGAGATCCATGTCGTCGCCAAGGAGCTCGCCAAGCAGAGGAGCCAGCGCCGGCGGCGGCCGGCCCCGAAGCTCGTGCCGCGGCCGGCGAGCTACGAGCAATTCGTCGCGCGCTTTCCGTATTTCACCACCCCGGACCAGGCGCAGGCCATCCGTGAGGTTCTGGACGATCTTGCATCTGGGCACCCGATGGACCGCATCGTCTGCGGTGACGTCGGCTTCGGCAAGACCGAGGTGGCGTTGCGCGCCGCCGCGGCCACTGTTCTGGCGGGAAAGCAGGTCGCGATCGTCGTCCCGACGACGGTGCTGGCACGACAGCATGTCGAGACGTTCCGCAAGCGCTTTGCGGCGCTCGGCATCGAGGTCGGAAATCTGTCGCGGGTCGCGTCGACGGCCGAGGCGCGCAAGGTGCGAGACGGCTTGAAGAGCGGGGAGCTCAAGGTCGTCGTTGGGACGCTTTCGCTGGCATCGAAGGAGATCAAGTTTGCCGATCTGGGGCTCGTCATCGTCGACGAAGAGCAGCATTTCGGGGCAGCTGACAAAACCATGCTGTCGGGCCTCAACAAGAACGGTCATCGGCTCTGGATGAGTGCGACGCCGATTCCGCGTACCCTTGCGGCCGGCTTGACGGGCTTGCGGGATCTCAGCGTCATTGCAACGCCTCCGGTTCATCGTGTTCCGGTCGTGACAAAAGTGGCGCCGCTGTCGGACATCGCGATTGCGGCTGCCCTGGTCCGCGAGCACCGACGAAATGGCCAGAGCTTTGTAGTCTGCCCGAGGATTCAGGATCTGGATCCCATGCTCACTCGAATTCACACGCAGGCGCCTGAACTGCGGATCATTTCGCTTCACGGCAAGCTGTCCGCCGAGGAGATCGACGAAAGGCTGATGGCCTTCGTCGAAGGCGAAGCGGACGTCTTGCTCGCGACCAACATCGTGGAAAGCGGTCTCGACATCCCGCGAGCCAACACCATCGTCGTGTGCTGGCCGGAAAGATTTGGCCTCGCGCAATTGCATCAGCTCCGCGGCCGGGTTGGGCGTGGCGGCATTCGTGCATTTGCGCATTTTTTGACGGACGGCAGCTCCGGCCGGTCGGAAAAGCGCCTGTCTGTTCTGGAGGAGCTGAACCGTCCCGGCGCAGGCTTTGCGATCAGCGCCCGCGATCTCGATCTCCGCGGCGGCGGAGACATGCTCTCGGATCGTCAGTCCGGTCATGTTCAGGTGTTCGGCCCGACTCTCTACGGCCATCTTTTGACCCTGGCTCTCGAGGGCGATCGAGACGGGATGTCCGCTCTCTGGATTCCGGAGCTGAACCTGCCGATCTCGGAGCTTCTTCCCTCGGATTACGTGCAGTCCGAGGCAGTCAGGCTTGAGATCTACGCTCGCGCCGCTCGATGCCGGACCGGTGATGAGCTGGAGGAGCTGGAGGACGAAACGCAGCGCCGCTTCGGTACGCTGCCGCCGGCGGCCAGCAACTTTTTCGCAATTGCCAAGCTCAGGACGAGTTCCAGGGAGCGCGGGATCATGCGTCTCGACGTGGGGCCGGAAGCGATTGCGGCAATGCTGCTGCCGGGACGGATCCGGAGGTCGTGCTCACGGTTGTTGCAGCGCGATGGTAATCGCGTCACCTATGCCGAGCGGAGCAGCGCGCCTGCCTTGCAAAGAATCGAACAGTTTTTGGATCTGTTGGACCAATAGCGGGTGGCACTAGGGCAACTTTCTGATGTTCGGCATTGAAGCAAAACGTGCCCGACGCTCGTCTCGTCACCAGACGGAACCATGCCGGGCGAACACCGCCGCAAGCGCTGTTCCGAGCACTGAAAGAAACCCCCACCAGCGAACAGGGCGCTGACCGGCGACGTCGATAGAACGAAGATAAAGATACGCCCCGAGCAGCGGTCCGTAGTTTCGCCGGAAGTCGCCGTTCAGTTTCGAAATATGAACAAGGTCGGACTTCGGACCTGTGCGTTCAGCCATTGCTGTCTCCCTGAGTTGAGTCAGCACCCTATGAACCACTGATTTGCCCGACGGCGCAAGACAAAATTCGGCTTTTTCGAAATCGACCCGGCGCGGGCAGAGGGGTAGGGGCGCCGTTTCAGGCAGGAGGGACGGGCCTTGGTATGGAGGTCGTCAGCTATGTCCGATACGCGAGATTGGAGAAATCGTCCCCGTGCGGGCGCTCTTGCGTGGCAGTGGTCTTAGTTCGAGACCGGGCGGGAGTGGGATGGCTCGGCTCTCATCGCTTGGGCAGAATGAGAATGACGCCAGCGCTTGCGCTATGGCTTGGCTTCTCTGGCGGGCTTTTTTGTTCTGCCGTCGCCACGAGGTGCGGCGTATCGTATGCATGACGGACCGCGATCAAAGGGGGGCTCGCTATGGACGGGCCCGCAGAGCAGCGCGGATTGTCGGAAACCTCCGGTAACATGATGACATGAACGGTAACCTCAGATAATTTGGTATCTGGGGGTGGTTCATGCGTCAGGTGTTGTCTCGCGTAACGATCGCGGTCGCGTTGGGTTGCTGTGCAGCGTTTCCGGCTTTGGCGACAGATCTTTGGCAGTTCGATTTTACGTCCTCGCGCGGCGGCGGACAATTTCTGGTCAATCCGGCCAATTTCGTCATTCCGGTATCCGCTCGCTCGCCGTCCACGTTCAACGTGGTCGGGGCGAATATCACGATCAATGCCGGAGGCGTGCTAGGTACCGCCCAGTACACCTTGGGGAGCCTGTCTGGGACGAACTGTACGCCGGCGGAATGCCGGGTGAATTTTTCCGTTCCGGACGTGGTTCCCGGGTTTGGCACTTACGACGTGTTGTTGCAGCTCAACTTCGAGCGGATTTGGGTGAATTGGTCGACGCCCAGTCAGCAACAGGTTTAGATGTGGCTGAGCACCAATCCTACGGCATCGTTCAACTGGAATGATGTCGCTACGGCCACTCGGACGGTGGTTTCCGTCGCGCCCGGATGGCTTGCCACGCCGACTAACTCCGATTTGAACACGGCAGCGAATTGGACTGTCGGATCGGTACCCCTTGCGACAGAAGTCGCCCGGTTCGGCGCCTCGACCGCGACCGCCATCGACATCACGCAGTCAACGCAGGTGGCCGGCTTGAGCTTTCTGAGCGGCGCGCCGGGTTACATATTCAATGTGACCGCTAACTCCGGCGGTGCCGCTTCGCTGGTGATCAGTGGTACGGGAATTGACGATCAGTCCGGCAATCGCCCGAGCTTCATGGTGTCCGGTGTCACCGGCAATCTCGGTACGCTCCAGTTTGCCAACTCGGCGACGGCGGGTGACGCGGTCATCACCACGGGCGCCTTTGGAGTCACGCGCTTTACCGACACCAGCAGTGGCGGCACCGCTCAGCTCGTGACCAATCTCGGCGGCTCTGTCGACATCTCTGGGCTGACATCCAGCGGGATAAGTGTTGGATCGATTGCTGGCGCCGGCAACTTTGTTCTCGGCTCGAAAACCCTCACCGCCGGACTGTCGAATACCGACACCGAGGTTTCGGGTGTCATATCGGGGGCCGGTGGCAGTCTGACGAAGGTTGGAAGCGGCGCGCTGATCCTGTCGGGCAACAACACCTATTCAGGAGGGACCCAGCTGAACGCCGGCTCTTTGGTCATTGCCAACAACAACGCCTTGGGCAGCGGCACGCTCAATATGGCGAACGGAACGAGCCTCTCTTTCGCGAACGCGGCCGACTTTGCAATCGGCAATGCGATTCAGCTCACAGGGAGCGGACATTTTGCGGCGCCGGCAGGCACGACGCAGACCATCCAGGGGGCGATCTCGGATGGAGGTTCTGCTGGAACGGTGGTGTTCGACGGCGTCGGAACGATGGTGCTGGCTGCTGCCAACGCCTACACCGGGGGAACGGTTGTCAACGCGGGGACCTTGCGGCTTTCGGGCAGCGGTACGCTCGGTGCGGCTAGTGGATCAACGACGGTCGCAGGCGGAATCCTCGACCTTGGCGGAACCACTCAGACGCAAAATGGAGGTGTCTTCCTGACGGGTGGGGCGGTCAGAAATGGTGTGATCGCATCCAATACAGACTTTGTTGTTCAATCCGGCATTGCAAACCTCGATCTCAGCGGTGCCGGCGGTCTCACGAAAACGGGCTCGGGTACGTTCGTCCTCGCAGGGACGGCCGGCTACACCGGAGCAACGAATATCAACGGCGGCGTTTTCCAGGTGGACGGCGCGCTCACCGGGACGTCGGCAGTCAACCTGAATTCCGGGATGATAACCGGCACCGGGACAATTGATCCCCTGACGGTCAGCATCAATAGTGGCACCGTCCTCGCGCCCGGAAACGGTACAGCCGGGAGTTCGATGGCGATCGCGGGGAATCTCGCATTTCAATCTGGCGCGATCTATCTCATTCAGCTCAATCCGACAGCCTCGAGTTTCGCCAGTATCAGCGGCACGATGACGGCGGTCGAGGCAATCTTTGCTGCGGGCAGCTACGTCGCCAAGCGCTATACGATCTTGACCGCCGGTGGCGGCGTCAGCGGGACGTTTGCCTCCTTGGCGAATACCAATCTCCCGGCTGGTTTCAAATCCGCCCTCAGCTATGACGCAAATGCTGCTTATCTCGACCTATCGCTTGATTTCGTTCCGGCAAGCGCGCCGAACTACGGTGGCGGCCTGTCCGCGAACCAGCGGAATGTTGCCAACGCACTGACGCGGTTCTTCGATACGACCGGCAGTATTCCGCTCGTGTTTGGCACACTTTCGCCTTCGGGACTGACCCAAGTATCGGGAGAGCTCGCGTCAGCTCCGCAGCAGGCGACGTTCAATGCGATGGGGCAGTTTGTCAGCCTGCTCGGGGATCACGGTCAGGCCGGGCGCGACGGCGTTGGCGAAGTTGCCCCGCTGGCCTATGCCGAGGCTGGCAGGACACCGAGCCGGCCGGCGGGGAACGCGTTTGCGTCGATGAGCAGGCAGCCAGAATCGCTCGAGCCGCGCTGGAGTGTTTGGATTGACGGATTTGGCGGGTCGCAGTCGACGGATGGAAGCGCCGGAGCCGGTTCAACTCACTCCACCAGCCGCATCTACGGCACTGCGGTCGGGGCAGACTATTTGTTGACGCCGGCCACGGTCGCGGGATTTGCTCTCGCGGGTGGCGGCACAGGTTTTAGTGTCAACGCTCTCGGAACAGGGAGATCTGATCTGTTTCAGGCGGGCGCCTATGTTCGACACGTCCAAGGGCCGGCCTATCTGAGCGCAGCCTTGGCTTACGGTTGGCAGGATGTAACGACAGATCGCACCATAGCCGGTGTCGATCGGTTGAAGGCGTCGTTCAAAGCGAACGCCTATTCCGGACGCGTTGAAGCCGACTATCGCCTGTCGGTGCCCTTGATCCGCAATTTCAGTCTGACGCCCTATGCAGCAGGCCAGGCCGCCCATCTTGATCTGCCCGAATACGCAGAGCAGTCGGTCGCTGGCGCCTCGGTATTCGCCCTGAGCTATTCCGCCAAGAGGGTGACAGATTATCGGGCCGAAATAGGACTTCGGACCGGCTTGTCCTTGGGGGACAAGGATGGCGTGCTCAACTGGCGAGGCCGTATCGCGTGGGCTCATGATTTCAACTCGGACCACAGCATCGCTGCAACTTTCCAATCTCTGCCAGGGGCAAGCTTTACCGTCAGCGGCGCGCAGCCGGCGCCGGACGCTGCGTTGACCACTCTGAGTCTCGAACGACATTGGAGCGATGGCTGGTCCGCGGCTGCCACCCTCGATGGAGAGTTTTCGAGCACCACACGTTCCTATTCCGGTAGAGCCTCCATGCGCTATGTCTGGTGACCGCGATATCGCAAGAATCGATGAGAATCATCACGAGCGGCGAGATCATCGGGAACGAGTGGGACAGATTTATAGTCCCTGCGGAAGCTCACGATCCTTCGATAGAGGTGGTGTATGGCTCGCCTCGGGATGAAGATCCGGCGCGCCTTGAAACCATTCCAACGCAGACCCGCAATGAGTCCAGCGATCAGGAGGAAGGCTCATTGGCGATGACGCCGAATGGCTCAAGCGGGCACTCACTTGACAAATCGGGGTAGAAAAGAACAAAAATAGAACGGGGTGGCGGTAACGTCAAGAGAGCCCAATGCTCCACCTTCGGAAAGAAGGCTCAAGGGCCGCACCTCGCTACGCTGCGCAACAGAAGGCATGAAAAGAGCGCCCCGGATGAAGCCGCAAGTCCTTCCTGTCTATTACTATCTCGATCATTTCACGGAGATGCTCAGCTTCGTGAAGAAGACTTACGGTGCTGTCCTGACCCCGGAGCACCATGTCTTCATCGAGCAATTTGATGGTCTTCCCAGGGATGCACAATGCCTTCTTGTCCGCATGGTCAATCGGCGGGGAGCGATCTTCAATCGCACGCTCTTCAAATATCCAGAGATTGCAGATGTTGAAGCCGCGGCTCAGCATCTGCTTGCGAGCGCCCATGCTCGTGTTCTGCAGGTCGACGATTACGCCGCTTTCGTAACATGCTTGCCCAAAGACACCCTTGTGACGGCGGCGCATGCATCTGGAAGGTCCGATATTCGTAAATCCTGGTCGAAGCCCAAGCTCGTCGAATACTTCCTCGCCAATGTTCCTTTCGAGGTTGCCGTCCAGCATTGTGGCGGGAAAAACTTCATCGCGCTTCGCAACACGCGGCCCATCGAATTTCTGCTCTATCTCTATTTTGGCAAGACCGAACGGGACCTTAAGACGTTTGCGCTGCGCGATCTCGGCATCATGCGCACCAACAATGAGACCTCTTTCAGTGCGCGCTTTGCGGATCGCGATGAAGCCCTTGCCTGTTTTCACTATAGTAGTCTGCTCGACCGACTCGAAGCCAAGGCTGAGGGGATCTATCGCCAGGGGTTGGTCGACCTGCTCGGGGGACCGCCAGGCCCGACAGATTACGCTCAGAACCTGAGAAGCCGCGCGGCCTTCAAGCTCGGCCAGTTCTTCGAGAAGGCAGCGGGTGATACTGCGCTCGCACTTCAACTTTATCGCGCCGGTTCGTCCCCCGAATGCCGCGAGCGCCTCGTGCGCCTTCAGTACGGCCTCGGCGCGATAGGTGAATCTGAAGTGCTCCTGCGCCAGATCATTGATGATCCCGCAAGCGACGAAGAGCATCTTTTTGCGGTTGACTTCTATGCGCGCAAGTTTGGCGGTCAACGAACGGGGCTTTGCACCGAACTCCTGCGCTCGGGGCGCGTCGTCGCGGTCGACGACACGCATCGGGGCAATCCAGAAGCCGGTGTCGCTGGGGTCATGCGCCGTCAAGGCGCTCAGGTGTACTTTGCCGAGAACACGTTGTGGCACACCCTGTTCGGCCTTCTGTTCTGGGATGAGCTGTTCGAATCCAGCCAAATGCACAGCGGCTTCGACTGGGTTCCGCAATGTCTCAAGGATCGCACGTTCATCCGGATGTTCAAGGCCCAGGTTGACGTGAAGCTCAAGGCCGTCCGATCGGGTGATGCCCTTCCGCTGATCTTGCGTGCACTTGCTGCGCGCTGGGGGCGGCCCAATGGCATCTTCGCCTGGGATCGCTTTCAGATCGAGGCTGTCCGTACACTTCTCGAATACGCCAGCCTTCAGGGCATTGCCGCGATCTTGCACGCGATGTGCGAGGATTTTCGCGCGATGCGCGACGGATTCCCTGATCTCATGCTGCTTCGCGATGGTGTGGTCTCATTCATGGAGATCAAGGCTGAGGGTGACGTCATCCGGCGCAACCAGCTCACACGCCTGCGGCAACTGCAAGCAGCCGGGCTCCAGGCCGGGATCTGCAGGGTCGAGTTTTGCTTCGACCCGGGGCAGGATTACATCGTTGTCGATATCGAGACGACCGGGAGCTGGGCTTCCCGCGACCGCATTACAGAGATCGGCGCGGTCAAGATCCGCAATCATCAGGTCGTCGACGAGTGGCACTCGCTGCTCAATCCGCAACGTCCAATTCCGGCAAATATCATGCGGCTCACAGGCATCACGAACGAGATGGTTCGCGACGCGCCGGTTTTCGCGTCTGTTGCAGACAGCTTTCTCGAATTCATGGGTGACGGCATTTTCGTCGCCCACAACGTCAATTTCGACTACGGCTTCATCGGTTACGAGTTCAGTCGCCTCGACCGAAAGTTCCGCTACCCGAAGCTTTGCACCTGCGCCGGAATGCGGCGGCGCTATCCCGGCCATAAGTCGTATGGGCTCGGAAATCTGTGCCAGATCTATAACATCGAACTCGAGAGCCATCATCGCGCACTCTGCGATGCGAAGGCTGCCGGCCAGCTGCTCAATCTGATCAACAGGAAGCGAGAAAGTGAGGGCCCGCTGGCGGAGGAAGAGGCCGCTTGAGAAGCGGTGTTATCCGCGACGGAGCAGTACACGCGTACGGCTCATCATTCGGGTAGACCTCAAGCGGCGGCGTCCTCTCCGGAACAGCTTCGGAGCGAGTTCATGAGCCGTACGCTCCGGACGGGCGTGAAGCTCGTTGAGAGCAAGAGTGCAGGCCTGTTCGGCCGTGACGGGTTGAAAGCGGTGAGAGAGTTCCGCCGCACCCGCCGCGGAGATGCGCGATGCAGAGGCGGAGAGATGGTGCGCGCGCCGGCGATGGCCGGGCGAGCCTCTATGAGGAGATCACGAGCAGAATCATTGGAGAGCTGGAGGCCGGCCGCGTGCCTTGGGTTCAGCCATGGGGGACGCAAGCGGCGAAAGCTCAGCTCGCCTTACCTTGGAATGCAGCAACCAGGCGGCCGTATTCCGGGATCAACGTCCTCATCCTCTGGGACGCCGTGATCGAGCGGAGTTTTGCCGGCCAGGCTTGGTTGACATTCCGGCAGGCGCTGTCGCTTGGCGGCCATGTGCGCAAGGGTGAGCGCGGCACTACGGTCGTGTACGCCGATCGCTTCGTGCCATCGGATGAGTGGCAGCGAGCGCGCGAGACAGACGATGAGGCGCAGGCGATTCCGTTCTTGAAGCGGTTTACCGTTTTCAACACGGACCAGTGCGATGGCTTGCCGGAGGACGTCGCGACACCGGCGCCAGCGCCGGCCAGGGATGCCGTTGAACCCGTCGTCGACGCTCTGATTGCGGCCAGTGGTGTCGACTTCAGGGTCGGCGGTGACCGGGCGTTCTATGCTCCGGTAGAGGACTTCGTGCAGGTGCCGCCTCCTGCGGCCTTCTTCGAGCCGATCAACTGGCACCGCACGGCCTTGCACGAGCTCGCCCATGCGAGTGGTCATCCGTCGCGGCTGAACCGCGATCTCTCAGGTCGGTTCGGGAGCCGCAAATACGCATTCGAGGAGCTGATCGCAGAGGTCGCATCCGCCTTCAGCTGCGCCGCGCTCCGCATCGCGCCAACCGTGCGCCACGCAGACTATATCGGCTTGTGGCTCGATGTCCTGCGCGAGGACAGTCGCGCCATCGTCCGGGCGGCGAGCCAGGCAAGCCGCGTGGCGGACTACCTCTTCGGCTTTGCGCCGGACGTTGTTGGTGTTGCCCGGCCGACCGCGCCGGGTCGCGCCGCCGCCCCAGCACAATGTGCTCAAGCAAACAGAGGAGAGGAAGAGGGCGAGAGGTGCTCTGCGATGGGGTGAAGGCCTGAGAGAGAGGCTCCGGGCCGCCCGTCGTGGAGAAGCAAGGCATGACCAAGTCCGGCCAGAAGATCACGCTGTCGCCGTCACGCGACATTCCCTTCAACAAGCTGGTGCTCAGCCAGTCGAACGTACGCCGCGTCAAGGGCGGCGTTTCGATCGAGCAACTGGCGGAGAGCATCGCTGAACGCACGCTGTTGCAGAGCCTGAACGTTCGGGCAGTCCTCGATCTCGAGGGCAGGGAGACCGGAATGTTCGAGGTGCCGGCGGGCGGCAGGCGCTACCGGGCGCTCGAGCTCCTGGTGAAGCAGAAGCGGATGGCGAAGACGCAACCTGTGCCTTGCGTGGTGCGCGATTCCGGTTCTGCTCTGGACGATTCGCTCGCCGAGAACGACCAGCGTGTTGGCCTGCATCCTCTGGATCAATTCCGGGCCTTCCAGGCCCTGCGCGACAGCGGCATGGGTGAAGAGGAGATCGCGGCACGGCATTTCGTGGCAGTCGCGATCGTCAAGCAGCGGCTGCGGCTTGCCACGGTCTCGGAGGCGCTGCTCGATATCTACGCAAGCGACGGCATGACGCTCGAGCAGCTGATGGCGTTTACGGTCGTGACGGATCACGCACGCCAACAGGAGCTCTGGGACAAGGTCAGCCGCTCCGGCTGCGATGCGCCTTACCAGATCCGCCGGCAGCTCACCGAGCAGACGGTGCGCGCGTTCGATCGCAGGGCTCGGTTCGTCGGTCTCGCCTCCTATGAGGCAGCAGGCGGCGTCGTGCTGCGTGATCTGTTCGAGCCCGATGACGGCGGTTGGCTGCAGGATGTTGCGCTGCTCGACCGCCTCGTCACTGAGAGGCTGAAAGCCGAAGCGCAACGGGTCGGCGCCGAGGGCTGGAAGTGGATCGCAGCCGCCGTCGACTTCCCGTTCGGGCATACCCATGGCTTGCGCGAGCTTCCCGGAGAGCCGGCAGAGTTCACCGCCGACGAGCAGGCGGCTATCGAAGCGCTGCGGGCCGAGCAGGGCAGGCTCGAGGCCGAATGCAGTCAAGCCGATGAACTGCCGGACGATATCGATCAGCGCCTCGGTGAGATTGAGGCGGCGCTGCAGTCCTTTGACGAACGGCCGATGATCTTCGACGCAGCCGAGATGGCGCGCGCCGGCGCCTTCGTTTGCATCGACTCGGAAGGCCGGCTTCGTGTCGCCCGCGGCTTCGTCCGCCCCGAGGATGAGGTCGCGGTGACCAGCGACGAGCAGGATATCGAAGCCGGTCACGACGGCGATCATGGGCCCGGCATTCCGGATATGGAAGGCAGGGTACCAGCGCCGAAGATCATCATCGGTTACCGCGAGCAGGAAGGGCCCGATGAAGATGGCGAGGATGTCGAGCGGCCGCTGCCCGACCGGTTGATCAGCGAGCTCTCTGCCTATCGTACGCTTGCCCTGAGCGATGCGCTCGGCCGAGAGCCGTCCATCGCCTTCCAGGCGGTGCTGCACAGCTTCGTTCTGGCGACCTTCTATCCGTTTGGCTCAACGCTCACCTGCCTGGAGATCTCGCTGCGCGCACCGAGCTTCCCGGCGCAGCCACCCGGCCTGCAGGACAGCATTCCGGCAAAGGCCATCGCCGCCCGTCATGCATCCTGGAAGGCGAAACTGCCGGTCAGCGACAAGGATCTCTGGGCGACGTTGACGGCGATGGACGGGACAGCGCAGGCGGAGCTGTTCGCGCATTGCGCCGCGCAGGCGGTGAACGCGATCTTCGAACCGGCCAACCGGGTGCATCAAGGTCGCCTGTCAGCACAGGGCGTTCGCGGCCGCCTCGAACAGGCTGACCGTCTGTCGCGTGCCATCGGGCTCGATGTGGTCAACGCCGGCTGGAAGCCCACCTGCGACAACTATCTCGGTCGCGTCACCAAGCACCGCATCTTGCAGGCGGTGCGCGAAGCGAAGGGTGAAGCCTCAGTTCAGCTCATCGAGCATCTGAAGAAGCCGGATATGGCGCGCGAAGCCGAGCGGCTGCTCGAAGGCAGCGGCTGGTTGCCGGAGCCGCTGCGTGGCGCGGAGACCGAGGTGACGCAGGGAGCCGAGGGCATCGATGCCGAGAGCCTGCCGGCCTTCCTCAGCGAGGATGAGGAGGCGACGGAAGGCCCCGATGAAGTCGAGGAGATCGTTGCCGCGGAATGAACCGCAGTCCCGCGCGGCTGATCGTCCGAGCCTGAAGAGACTGATGATGGAAGCCCGGCCAGATCGGCCGGGCTCTTTCTCATTGAGGCCACCGTCTCCTTGAGCGGCTCGAGAGTGAGAGAGGCGGAGCAGTGCGGGTGAGGCCGCTCGACCAGAGAGAGCGTCGGCGGTGCTCTTCCGCTTTCCGCTCTCCTTGAAGGTTCTTCAACATGAACACCGAGACGAGCTGCTCCATGGCCTCCTTTGCGCTGCTTGCGCGCGCCAAGGCCATCCGTCGTGCAGCTGAGCTGTTGCTGCCAAGCCTTACCCGTGGCGAGCGCGTCGATGCCAGGTGCCTCCGCCTGATCATGCAGGGCGTCTTTGGCGCCAGTGACGCCGATGGCTGCTGGGATTGGAAGATGGCGTACGAGGCCTGTGAGATCGCCACCGTCCTGTTCCTCGCCAAGTATGGTCCAGCAATGATCAAGGCCAGCAACGGCATGCCATCTGCCATGTTGCCGATGGTCGCAAAGATCGCAGCGCTTCTGCCGAGCCATACCAGGCGGTCGCTGCAGAGCCAGAGCTTTCAGCAATTCTCGACGCCGCTGCCTTTGGCGTTCGCCGCGGCTGCCGCGGCGCAGGTGACGCCGGCCGATCTTGTGCTTGAGCCATCGGCAGGGACAGGGAGTCTGGCCGTCTTTGCGGAGCTTGCCGGCGGCTCGCTGCTGCTCAATGAGCTCGCTGCAAGCCGCGTCGCCCTGCTCGATCTGGTGTTCGGGGGCTTGACCGTGACCCGCTTCGACGCCGCGCAGATCGACGATCATCTCGGTGCGGCCTGCGTCCCGAGCGTGGTCCTGATGAATCCACCTTTCTCGGCGGCCGCGAATGTGGATCGCCCGCTGGCCGATACGACCTTGCGCCATGTGACGTCAGCTCTCGCACGGCTCGCAGATGGGGGGCGCTTGGTCGCAATCACAGCCGCCGGCTTTGCGCCGGACAATCCGATCTGGACCGACGCCTTCGTGCAGATGCAGGAGCGAGGCCGTCTCGTGTTCTCTGCTGCGATCGATGGCGCGGTCTACGCACGGCAGGGGACGACGACCGCGACACGGATGCTCGTCATGGATAAAAGCCCAGCGCCGGAACCTCGTGTGTTTCCGCAGCCGGCCGGGACGGCACCTGACGTCAGGACCTTGCTCGGGTGGATCACGGCGCACGTGCCGCCGCGGCTGGCAGTTGCTGAACGGTTTGTGGCTCAGCTGCCCGAGCGGGCCAATTCTCGAGCGAGAGAACGGCGCGCAGTCGCGTCTGCTTGCGCCGCTCCCTTGCCGACGTCGCGCGAACCTGTGAGCCGCGAGCTGGACTATGAGCATGTTGACGATGTGTCTGAGAAGGGGTCTCGTCCGACTGAGGCTCTTTATGAGACGTATCAGTTGCAATCGATCCGGATTCCGGGCGCGCAGCCTCATCCGACGAAGCTCGTACAATCGGCCGCGATGGCCTCTGTCGTCCCGCCCAAGCCGGTCTATCGACCACATCTCCCGAGCAGGATCGTCTCCGACGGCACCCTGTCTGACGTGCAACTGGAGAGCATCGTTTACGCCGGTGAGGCCCATGGTGGATTTCTGGCTGGCTTTTGGATCGTCGATGAGACCTTTGATCAGGTTCGCGCGGTCAGTGAGGGCGCAGAGGGGGCGGTACGCTTCCGACGCGGCTGGTTCCTGGGAGATGGCACCGGCGCGGGCAAGGGCCGCCAGGTCGCGGGGATCCTGCTCGACAATTGGCTGAAAGGTCGCCGCCGGGCGATCTGGGTCAGCAAATCCGACAAGCTGATAGAGGATGCCCAGCGCGACTGGGCGGCACTCGGCATGGAGCGGCTGCAGGTCACGCCGTTGTCGCGCTTCCGCCAGGGCACGTCGATCCGGCTCGGTGAAGCCATCCTCTTTACGACCTATGCCACGCTACGGACCGACGAGAAGGGCGCGAAGCTTTCGCGCGTGAGCCAGATCGTCGACTGGGTGGGGCGGGATTTCGACGGCATCATCATCTTCGACGAGAGCCATGCGATGCAGAACGCCGCTGGCAACAAAGGCGATCGGGGCGAGCAGGCCGCCTCGCAGCAGGGCCGCGCCGGATTGAGGCTGCAGCACGCGCTGCCCAATGCTCGCATCGTCTATGTCTCGGCGACAGGAGCGACCACAGTCCACAATCTCGCTTATGCTCAGAGGCTCGGACTGTGGGGCAGCGCGGACTTCCCGTTTGCGACGCGGGCGGATTTCGTGGCGGCGATCGAGGAAGGCGGCGTCGCGGCCATGGAGGTGATGGCCAGGGATCTCAAGGCTCTCGGTCTCTATGCGGCGCGGTCCCTGTCCTTCGAGGGCGTCGAATACGAGCCTATCGAGCACCGGCTCACGGACGAGCAGGTCAGGATCTACGACGCCTATGCCGGGGCATTCGCGGTCATTCACAATAATCTCGAGGCCGCGATGCGGGCGGCCAACATCACCGGCGCAACCGGCACGTTGAACGCCCAGGCCAAGTCGGCGGCGCGCTCGGCGTTCGAATCCGCCAAGCAGCGCTTCTTCGGGCACCTGTTGACCTCGATGAAGACACCGACACTGATCGATGCGATCAAGCGCGATCTCGACGCCGGCCATGCGGCGGTCATTCAGATCGTCTCCACAGGCGAAGCCCTGATGGAGCGCCGGCTGGCCGAGATCCCGACCGAGGATTGGGGCGACGTCCAGGTCGATATCACGCCGCGCGAATACGTCCTCGACTATCTCACCCATTCCTTCCCGGTCCAGCTCCATGAGCCGTTCACTGACGGCGAGGGCAATCTGCTGTCCCGTCCGGTTTATCGCGACGGTCAGCCGGTCGAAAGCCGCGAGGCGGTTGCGCGCCGAGATCGGATGATCGAGCATCTCGCTGCTCTCTCGCCGGTGCCGGGTGCACTCGACCAGATCGTTCAGCGCTTCGGCACGGACATGGTCGCCGAGGTCACCGGCCGGTCGAGACGGATCGTTCGTATCCGTGATCGGATGGCGGTCGAGACCAGGGCGGCTTCTGTCAACCTCACTGAGGTCGCGGCCTTCATGGATGACCAGAAGCGCATCCTGGTGTTCTCGGACGCCGGTGGCACCGGCCGCAGCTACCACGCCGAGCTCGCGGCCAAGAACAAGCGGCTGCGCGTGCACTATCTGCTGGAGCCGGGCTGGAAGGCGGATGCTGCGATCCAGGGGCTCGGGCGGACCAACCGCACGAACCAGGCGCAGCCACCGCTGTTTCGCCCGATCGCTTCGGACGTGAAAGCCGAGAAGCGCTTCCTGTCGACCATTGCGCGCCGGCTCGACACGTTGGGCGCGATCACCCGTGGTCAGCGCCAGACCGGCGGGCAGGGGCTGTTTCGTCCCGAGGACAATCTCGAGAGCCCGCACGCCCGTGATGCCCTGCGTCAGCTCTATGGGCTTCTGGTTCGCGGCCAGGTCGGGAGCTGCTCGCTGCAGCGGTTCGAGCAGGCGACGGCATTGAAGCTCACCGACGAGAATGGTCTGCGCGACGAGCTGCCGCCGATCACGACGTTCCTCAACCGGCTGCTCGCGCTGACGATCGAGCTGCAGAACATCCTGTTCACGGTGTTCGAGCAGTTGCTCGCCGCGCGCATCGAGGGCGCAATCGCATCCGGGACCTATGATGCCGGTCTGGAGACGCTGCGTGCAGAAAGCTTCGTGGTCAAGGAGCGACGCACCATCTATACCCATCCGGCGACGGGCGCCGAGACGCATCTCGTCACGATCACCCAGCGTGACCGTAACCGGCCGATGCCGCTGGACGAGGCCTTGGAGCGGCTCCTGCAGCGCCGCGCCGTTCCCCTGCGCAATGTCCACTCGGGGCGGGCGGCGATCCAGGTACCGGCGCCGAGCTGGCTGCTCGACGATGGCGAGGTCGAGCTACGCGTCCATCTGATCGGACCAATGGGGCGCCAAACGCTACCGCTCTCCAAGCTAGCCGAGCTGGATTGGATCGAAGCAGATCGGGAGCAGCTCAAGATCGCCTGGAGCGCCGAGTTCGCTTCCGTCCCCGAATTCGCGACCAGCACGGTCTACCTCGTCACAGGCCTCCTGTTGCCGATCTGGAAGCGCATGCCTCGCGAGTCCACGCGGGTGTACCGGCTTCAGACCGATGCGGGCGAGCGCATCATCGGCCGGAAGGTCCCGCTCAGTTGGGCGACCGCAGTGTCGACGGAGGGGCCGGCGCTTGCTCCCGAGGATGCGTTCACGGCCCTGCTACGCGACGGTGACGTGCTCGAACTCAATGAGGGTCTGCAACTGCGGAGGGTGCGCGTCATGGGCGCCAGTCGGATCGAGCTGTCGGGCTTCTCTGACGAACTGAGAGACTGTCTCAGGGCCTATGGGCTGTTCGGCGAGATCATCTCGTGGAAGCTGCGGATGTTCGTGCCGTCCGATGCACGCGGCGCAGCGATCCTGGCGAAGGTTCTGGAGCGGTTTCCGATTGCTGAGGTCCGCGGGCGGGAGCGGCCGTGATGAGAGGCGAAGCATCCGAGCTGGCGCGCCGCCTCGCGCGTGAGGCCGAGGCGGTCTGCCGTCATTATCTCTCCAGCGGCCGGCGCGAGGGACGCTACTGGCTGGTTGGCGATGTCAACAACACGCCCGGCCGCTCACTGTTCGTGCGGTTGCACGCGTCATCGAGGGGACCGGCCGGCAAATGGACGGATGCTGCGACCGGCGAGCATGGCGATTTGCTCGACGTCATCGGGCGCACGTGTCGACTGCGCAGCTTCCGCGAGATTGCCGAGGAAGCACGGCGCTTCCTGAACCTGCCGGATTGGGTGCGTGAGCTTCCGGTCGCCTCTGTGGCCGTGCGGCATCCCCGCAACTCCACCAGAGCGGCTCGCCGGCTGTTTGCGATGGCGCAGACACTGTCTGGTACGCTCGGCGAATCCTATCTTGCCAATCGAGATATCGATCCGCGCGTGGGCAGTGACGCTCTGCGCTTTCATCCGAACTGCTTCTATCGGCCCGATCATGCCGCGGCTGTCGAGACATGGCCCGCTCTGATTGCGGCTGTGACGGACCTGAACGCTCGCATCACTGGCGTCCATCGCACTTGGCTGGATCCTGACGGCTTTGACGATCGCCGGCTTGGCAAGGCGCCGATCGACACGCCGCGGCGGGCGATGGGCGATCTGCTCGGGAATGCCGTTCGTTTCGGGATTGCTGACGACGTGCTGGCAGCCGGGGAAGGTATCGAGACCATGCTGTCGCTGCGCACTGTGCTGCCGACCTTGCCGGTCGCCGCTGCGCTTTCGGCCAACCATCTCGCGACGCTGCTCTGGCCAGCCACGCTGCGCCGGCTCTATGTCGCTGTCGACGCTGATGCTGCCGGCGTCAATGCGGCGGGAGCGTTGACCACACGCGCGCTGGACGCTGGCATCGAGGCGATCGTACTGTGTCCTCGCCTGGAGGACTTCAACGAAGACCTGCGCGCCTTCGGATGGGCCAAGCTTCGGGACATGCTGCGCGATCAATTGCTGCCCGAAGACGTCGCGCTTTTCATCGGCGCGATCGCGGCCTAGACGTCAGACCTCCGCTGGAAGGGGGCTCTGCACTCGCGACGCATGGGCCAGCCCGGAAGATCTCATCTTGTGCTTTCGAGCGCCGCGCCGAGGCCTTCTGAGAGGCGATCGGACGTCAGCCGGTCCGGTCCGGCAATGGCGGAGCGCGGCTATTTTCCGCCGGCCCGCACGCGGGCCTTTGCATCGCGAGGCAAAATAGCCGCGCATCGCCATCCTCCGCTGTCGCTCTGGCCCGCTGCTTGAAGGAAGCCGCGGGTTCTGGTCCGGGCCGCCCGCCGTCTGGGAGATCGCTATGGAAGGCCGCGATGGCGCGGTCAGTAATCACAGACGAAGGTCCCCATGTCCGACCAGCACGACGAGATGCGTGAGCCCCGCGGCGACCAATCGGCGACCGACGACGCCCTGACCGAACTCCAGCTGTACGGCTATCGCGCCTTCGACGACGAGCCTGATCCGCGGCCACTGCCCGAGGGCAAGGTGATCGCCGGCGCTGTCGCCGACATTTTCGATGCCCTGGTGGCGACGCTTTCAGACACGCGCCTCGAGCCGGAGCTGAAGGATCTGCTCTGGTCGACGGTCAACCTGTTTCACCGCGCTACGACGCGCATCGAGCGCGAACTCGACGACAACGAGCAGGCGCAGCGCTCCAGCCAGCGGGAGCAGAACGGCTCGGAAGTCCGCTCCGTCGAGTTGGAGCGCCTGATTTCGGAAGGGCTGTCGCTGGTCGAGCGCCGCAACGCTCTGGAGATGTTCCGCGACCTCGCCGCCGAGGCATTCGAGCTCGATACGAAATCAGCGTGGCGGCCGCGCTCGGGATCGCAGGTCAACCATCGCACGCTGACGGCGGCCATGATCGACTCCCGCGATTTCCTCGCGGCCAAGCGCCGCGCCGAGGCTGCGGTGATGCTCCCGCAGGGTCCGAAAATTGCACTCACCGGCGGACCGGACTTCAACGACGTGGCACTGATCTGGGATCGGCTCGACCGGGTTTACGCCAAGCATCCAGACATGGTTCTCCTGCATGGTGGCTCACCGAAAGGCGCCGAGTTGATCGCTTCGAAGTGGGCGGCCAACCGCAAGGTGCCGCAGATCGCATTCAAGCCGGATTGGACCAGGCACAACAAGGCTGCGCCCTTCAAGCGCAACGACGCCATGCTGGAGACGCTCCCGATCGGCGTCATGGTCTTTCCCGGCTCTGGGATCCAAGGCAACCTCGCCGACAAGGCCCGCAGGCTTGGCATACCTGTGTGGACTTTTGGGCAAGGCGGCGCGTGAGCGCCGTCGACCCTTGACTGGTGAAGCGGCCCGCGCCGCCGCTTTAGGCGAATCTCTGCACCCGTCATCCAGATGCATGTCTGCTTGGACCAGGTTGTATCTGGTGGTGCAGGACGACGTCGTAGTCGTTTTGCGCTCTGACGGCCACGGAGATGCCTGCCATCGGCAACGATCCCTTCTCGGCCTGGTCGGAAACTGCTGGTCAGTACGCCGCCTTGTACCGGCTGCTCGTCCATGAACTGTCCCGCCAGTCTCGCTCCAAGCGTGATCACGATCAGCCTTTCCGTTCAGCGCAGCCGCGACCCGAGCAACATATCGCCTTCGCTGCCTTCATCATTGAACAGGTGGTGGAGTAGATCGGGCGGTTGAACGAGGCTCGTCGAACTTGTGCGAGAGACAGCCGCGCTCCTCCTCGAACCGGCGGGACCGGACGGCTCTGATCTCGACGGCCCCAGCATTCAGCCGGGGGTGACGACGGTGGCAGGGCGAGGGTACGACATCGGCGCACGCTTTTCTTCTCGGCGGCCTCTGATCCTACGCCTGGTCATCCTGATCTCTTGTGCAGCCTCGGTGCACCATGTCTCTCCTGTGAGCTGATCAGGCGGTGACGCACCTTGCCTCGTGATGGCTTGATCTGACCGAAGGTCGGCTTCGCCTCGATCGCCTATGCGCAACGCCGCCTGCCAACTTTCTTCCCCTGGGCTTCGCCCATTCCTCGCGGGACAACAAAGTCGGCCGGCGGCGTCTTCCACTATCGCTGCAGCCCTCGCGGGTGCGCCGTCGCTCGCCTTCCGTCGAGATGTGCCATCGAGGCCGCGGTGGTCGCGGCCCGAACAGCCAAGGAGAGACAACATGGCTTCCATCGGTTCCTTCAAGAAGGTCGGCGACGATTTCCAGGGCGAGATCATTACCCTGAACCTCAAAGCGAAAGGCGTGCGCATCGTCCCCGAGGTCAATCGCTCCAGCGAGAACGCTCCCAGCCACCGGGTCTACACTGGTCGCGTCGAAATCGGAGCCGCCTGGGCCCGCCGGTCCGAGGAAGGGCGCGACTATCTCTCGCTCAAGCTCGACGATCCCTCCTTCAACGCCCCGATCTACGCCAACCTGTTCGAAGACGAGGGCGGCGAGGGCTACACGCTCCTCTGGTCGCGGCCACGGAAGGTGGCAGAGTGAGGAGCTGATCATCCCCCGCCCGAATCAATCGGGCGGGGCTCGCTCCACCGGGGCAGGGGATGAGAGTAACTTCCGCAGGTCTCATCTCGATCCGAGCCGCGTCAGCCGTCAGGACGCCCCCGGATGACGGCCATCTCACATTCTGCCCGACGAGACGGTCCACGACGAGAAGGTCGATCTCATCACCCATCAGGGTTATTTCCTGTCGGGCACCATCGGGCTCACCATCGATCCTCGACGGGACTGCGATGCATGCCAACGCCCCTGGCTGCGTCGGCTGCCGATGACGCCTCACGCGCTGACGCGCGCCGCAAAGTCCGTTGCGTCGGCAGCGCTATCTCTCGACCGGAATGTCTTCGAACGGCTTTCCGGTGTAGAGATGGTCCACTACCTGGAGGCTGATCAGCGTCTGCTCGTTGCGCTGGCCCGATGTGCCTAGCTTTGGCAGCACAACTGCTCGAAGGTCGAGCTGTCGAGCCAGTGGCTCGATGTATGATGGTGGTCTGGGCGGCGAGGACGTGCCGGAGCTCGGCGGAGTGCCTCATGAGCCGCTCGGCCGGTGAGCATCGGACTATCGTCGGCGTAGCTCGGAGGGGCTATGCCCGAACTTCCGCCGGAACACGGTGCTGAAGTGTGACGAGCTGCTGAATCCCAGCTGGTAGGCGACCTCAGTCACCGACAACGCGCGCTGCTCAAGTCGTGTCAGCATATCGTAGGACCGTTGCAGGCGCCGGTCGAGAATCCACTCGGACACCGACATGTCCGTGAGTCGAAAAAGATAGTGCAGGTGTCTGAGCGAGACCCCGTTGTTCCGTGCGATCTTCTCGAGCGAAAGGTCGTGGTCGGTGAGATGCTCCTCGACCCAGGCTTTGACAGAGCGCAGGCGGGCTTTCTGAGCCGTGGCGTCCTCGGAAAATTGGTCCTTGTCGCCCATGTCCAGGGCGAGAGCCAAAACATCCATCAGCTCGTCGCCGAGCCGAGACCTCGCCGCTTCATCGACCGACGATGCTTCCGATGCCAACGTCGAGCAGAATTCGGCGGCGATCCGGCCAAGACCGCGTCCGGTCGCAATAGTCATCGCAACCGGAATCCGGTTCTCGCTGAACCGCGACGAGAATTCCTTGCGCGGAATCTCGAGGTAGAGGGATCTAACCTTCCCGACGCACTCCAGATCGTAGGCTTCGGCCGCGGAGAAGATTGCACCTACGTGGGGATTCGTATTCAGCGTCTGGCCTGCCTGCAGGACGTTGATCTTGCCCTGTTGAACGAATTCGACGTAGTAGCAATCCTTGTCGAGCCTGGCGATGTGCCGCTCCCGTCGTGATATCCGCTGCTCCGACAGCAATACGTCGGTCATCGTCAGCACGCCAAATCGTGCTTCCCGGATGAAGCCCTGATAGTCGGACCGTTGCTCGGCCTCGACGTCGACATGGACATAGACGTCGCAAATGGCGCCTTGCCAGGCAGCGTAGCGCTTGGAAGGCTCAAGGCTTTCCGTTGTGAACACGAGCTCCATCGGTCATCCATCGCGAGCAGCCCAAGCTGCATTTTGCATCGCACAAGGACCGTTCCGCAATTCTAGTTGCCCAGCGGCTCTACGCAAGCCAACTTTGCGCGGCCATGCAAAAGCTTTGCGCTCCGAGGCAAGCGTCACTCGGGGCGGCAAGCTAAGAGAACAAAAACGGGAGGAAGCAGTCGCGGATGCCGATGCGGGCGTGCGTGATTTGCCGTGCCAGGGACTGCAGCAATGGGGGGAGGCCTGCCTTCACCGATGACGACGAGGTTCACGCGCCCTGTCGGCTCCATTGCTGACATCGTGGCGCTGGAGCGGCTGCCATATGACGCCCTCGTACCTGCGCGAAATCTGTATCACCTGTTCGAGGCGACCGCCCGATTGCATCCGGGTCGGCAGGCACTGACCGTTCTGACACCTCGCGAATCCCGCGAAATCAGCCTCACTCACCGTCAATTGCTTGCCGACATATCCCGCGCGGCGAACTTGTTCAGGGCGTCCGGCATCAGACCGGATGGACCGACCGTTGCATTCCTCTGCCCGAGCCTGCCGCAGGTCTTTCCGGCCTTGCTCGGCGCCCAGGTCGCCGGCGTCGCGAGCTCGATCAACTATCTGCTGAACGAGGACGCAATCGTCGATCTCCTCGAGGCGCAGAATGCAGCGTTGCTTGTGATCCCATCGGAGGCCGACGATCCGGCGCTCTGGCACAAGGCGAACAAGGTCGCCGCACGGGTCGGATCTCTGCAGAGGATCCTCGTTCTAGGCGAGAGCCGCGACGCGAACCGCCGAATGGCCGTCTTTGACGAAGCCGCTTCGCCGCACCGAGATGCGCTCGATTTCGAACCGTCAAATGATCGGCGGTCGGTGTGCGCGCTCTTCCACACGGGAGGGACGACCGGACGTCCAAAGCTCGTCCGCCTGACACATGGCAACCAGATCCACGCCGCATGGGGTTTCGCCCAGGTTCACGGGCTCGACGAGCTGGACATCGCGCTGAACGGGTTTCCGCTGTTTCATGTCGGCGGCACCATGACTGCAGGTCTGTCGATTCTCGCCGCTGGCGGCCACGTGATCATTCCGTCACCCTACGGTCTGCGAGTCCCGGAGGTCATCCGCGACTATTGGTACACCGTCGAACGACATCGCGTGACGATCGTGAGCGGCGTGCCGACCTCCATTGCGGCTTTGGCGGAGGTGCCGATCGGGTCCTGCGATATCAGCTCGGTCCGGATGGCGCTGACTGGAGGTGCGGTGCTTCCAAAGGCGGTTGGTGACCGTTTCCAGGCCAGGACGGGAGTGAGGTTGTTCGAGACTTACGGGATGACGGAGACCGCGGCGGCGATCGCGTTCAACCCGGGTCGCGGCGAGCCGCTTCAGGGCAGCGTCGGATTCAGGGCGCCGTTCTCGCGAACGAAGATCGTGGCACTGGGCGACCCGGAGCTGAGGAAGGAGTGTCCTCCGCTCACGAGCGGGCTGGTGCTCGCCAAGGGCCTGCAGGTATTCCCCGGATACGTCGATCCCACGCACAATGTCGGCGTCCTGACCGACGATGATTGGATCGTGACCGGCGATATCGGCTACCTCACCGCAGACGAGCGGCTGGTTCTCACAGGTCGGGAGAAGGACCTCATTGTTCGCAGCGGCCACAACATCGATCCCGCCGCCATCGAAGATGTCGCCAATGCATATCCTGGCGTGCAAATGAGCTCTGCCGTCGGCATGCCGGACGCCTACGCTGGCGAGGTGCCGATTCTCTTCGTTGTGCCGTCGCCTCAGCAGACGATCGAGCTCGCGCGGCTCTGCGACTACCTCGAGCAGAATGTCCACGAGCCCCCCGCGCGCCCGAAGCGCGTGGTGGTGCTTGACGCGCTTCCGGTCACCGCCGTGGGCAAGATCTTCAAGCCGACGCTTCGCGATCTCGCCGTTCGAGAGAAGGTCAGGACGGAAGTCGATCGGATATTCGGTCCTGAAACCGCGGCAGACATCCAGGTCAACAAGGACGACAAGCTCAACACGGTCGTCTGCATTTCGGTCGAAACGATCGACGAGGTCGCGCTGGGTCGGCTTGCAGAGAGCCTGTCGGCGTTGCCGCAGACCTATCGCGTTGAAGCGACATCGCCACGCGGGCGGGCGTAGTTGGGAATTGGTGAGAGCAAACGATGAAGCACTTTCGGCTTGGTCAACAGGAGATCGTGTTCGCCGTCTTCGCGGCGCTCTTCCTGGCCTTCTCGATCTTCCTCAAAGGTTTCCTCACCGCCGACAACATGCTGACCCTGCTGCAGAACGTCGCCGTTCTCGGCATTCTCGGCCTGGCGATGGCCGTTGTCGTCATCGGGCGCGGCATCGATCTGTCCCTGATCGCAGCCCTCGCGGTCCCCGGCGGGCTCGTCCTGCAGATGGTGCAGAACGGTCATTCGTTGCCGGCCTCCTTGCTCGCCGCCGGCCTCCTGGCCGTCGCCATCGGTCTCGTCAATGGCTGGCTGATCGCCTATGCGGAGGTGCCGCCGCTGTTTGCAACGCTCGCGACCGGGCTGTTTGTTGCAGGACTTGGGCAAGCGGCGCTGTTCCAGCTCGACGTCGTCCAATGGAGCGACGGCATGGCGGGATTCGAGCGGCTCGGGCAGGGCAGCATCCTTGGCATCCCGACGTCGATCGTGATGTTTGCGATCGCCGCAATCGCGGTGTTCGTTCTGCTGCGTCAGACCCGGTGGGGGGCCTTTATCTATGCGGTTGGTGACAATCCATTCGCCGCACGGGTGACCGGCATTCCCTCGCGCCCGATTGTCGTGCTGCAATATGTGCTTGCGGCGGTGATCGGCTGCTTTGCCGGTCTCGTGATGGCGGCATCCGTCAACTCGATGCCCACCCGGATCTTCAACTCGACCATGATCTATGACGTGATCCTCGTCGTCGTGCTCGGGGGCATCGGATTGTCCGGCGGCCGCGGCGGCGTCGTGAACGTCATCATCGGCACGCTGCTGATCGGGACCATGCTGAACGGTATGACGATTCTGGATATTCCCTATGCCGGACAGAACCTGATCAAGGGTGTCGTCCTGCTGATCGCGGTGATCACCGATACGATCTTGAATCCGCGAAATGAAGAAACAGCCCAGCAAGGCGACATCTAGCTCAGTCCGAAAAATGAAAACATCAAACGGGAGAAAAAGACGATGCGCACGCATAGCTTAGCACTTGGAAGTCTGGTGGCGGTGACGCTCGCGGCGGCTGCGGCGCCGGCGCTCGCGCAGCAGGGGCTTGACGAGCCCTTTCAGAAGACCTTTCGCGAGGCGCTTGCCGGCAAGACGGTCGCCTACGTGCCGGTCGCCATGAATTTCGATCTGACGGAGGGCTGGTACGCGGGCCTGAAGAAGGAGCTCGAACCCTACGGCGTCAAGTTCGAGATTCGCGATCCCAACTGGAACACCAACGCGGGGGCGCAGGCTGTCACCTCGCTGATCTCTGAGAAGCCGGCGGTCATGGTGATCCACAATCCCGACGTCCAGACCTATGCCAAGCTGTTGCAGCGCGCCGAAAACGAAGGGATCTACGTCATCCAGATCAACATGGGATCAGCCTATCGCAGCTCCGCGTTCGTCGGCGCGAACTGGATCGAGATCGGCGAACGCCAGACCGAGGGGGTGGTGAAGGCCTGCCAGGGCAAGTCGAACAAGATCGCGATCATTCAGGGGGCGCTGTCCGCGGCCGCCAGTGCCTACACACTCAAGGGCGTCGAGAACGTTCTCGCCAAGCATCCTGAAATCAAGGTGGTGTCGAGCCAGGCGGCCGATTGGGATGCGGCGAAAGCCAAGGCCATCACGCAGACCGTCCTGAAGCAGAATCCCGACCTGTGCGGCATCGTGGGCTTCTGGGATGGCATGGATATCGGCACTGCCGCTGCGATCAAGGAGGCCGGGCTCACCGGCAAGGTCTTCCTGGCAACATCGGGCGGTGGAGAGCGCAAGGGCGCCTGCGAACTCGTGAAGAACGGCTCGTTCGATCTGAACATGAGCTACGACGTGCCGACGCAGGCGGCGCAGATGGCCGGAACGATCAAGTGGCTGCTGTCCTCGGGGGTGAAGGCGGGCTCGGTCAAGGGCTTCGAATACAGCACGCTCATTCCGATCACCAAGGAGAACGCAGACTCCCAGACGTCGTGCTGGAACCTCTCCGATCTCAAGAAGTGACGACACTCCGCGGCGCGCGTTCCGGCTCGGCCGGGACGCGCATCAAGACGATTGCATAGGCAGTACCCATGGAAGGCAGATGCGCGAGACATTGACTCGGCTGCGATATCGCTACTGGCCCGACCATCTCCTCGGCGAGATCTTGTCCAAGAGGTGGACCGAAACCGCCGTTCCTGTGCTTCTGCTCCTGATCGTCGGCTTCGCATTGAGCCGGGTCCTGGAGCACTTTCTGTCCCCCGCGAGTCTCGCCGACACTGCGCGCCAGGCCGGAGAGATCGGTTTCATCGGTCTCGGAATGGGGCTTGTGGTCATCGTCGGCGGCATCGACCTGTCGGTCGGGTCGATGTTTGCCCTGACGGATTTCTGCGCGCTCTATCTCCTGGACGTTCTCAATTGGCCCGTTCCGGCAGTGGTCGTCGCGACCATGGTCGTCGGCGGGCTGCTTGGCGCCGTGAACGGGGTCTTGATCGGATATCTGAGACTTCGCGCCTTCATCGCCACGCTGATCACACTGATCATCTATCGCTCGGCGTTCGATCTGCTGATTCAACGCTATTCGAATGCCATCGCGTCATCGCTTCCAGATATCCCCTCGTGGGATTTCATTGGCGGCGGGGATGTTCTGGGAATCCCGAGCGTCGCGCTGCTCTATGTCATCGTCGCCATCGTCGGCCATGTCTTTCTGACGCGGCTGCGGCCCGGCTGGCACATCACGGCGATCGGCGGATCGCGCCGCTCGGCCTACAATTCCGGCATTCCGGTGCGGCGGACCATCGCGCTCTGCTACGTCGCGAGCGGTGTTCTGACCAGCATCGGTGCGTTGTTCTTTGCCGCCCGCCTCGGAACCGTGGGCGGCGACATCGGCGTCGGCCTCGAGGTGATCGTCCTGACTGCGACCGTCCTCGGCGGGATCACGCTCGGCGGTGGCAAGGGTTCGGTCGTCAAGTCGCTGGTCGGTGTGCTCATCGTCCTCCTGATGACCAACGGCTTGACCGCGATGAACGCGCGCGGCGGCGTCAACCGCATGGCACTCGCGACAATCCTCCTGGCGGCCGCCATGGTCGATATCCGCTGGCAGAAGAACCGCAACCGGATCATCAGCAAGGTCTACGTTGCCCCGACCTATCATGCGCTGCCGCCGCCACCCCCGACCGAGATCGGCAAGGGCGGCCCGTTCGAGCAGAACGACAAGCTTCGCGATGTGTCTCTCATCGGGCTCGGACGGATCGAGGCGCCGGAGGATGTCATTCTCGACCGCAACGACGTGCTCTATGCCGGCTCCCGTCACGGTGACATCATCCGGTTCTTTCCGCCGGACTATGAGCGGATGGAGGTGTTCGCCCATATCGGCGGCCAGCCGCTCGGAATGGCGTTCGACCGCCAGGACAATCTGTATGTCTGCATCGGCGGCATGGGTCTCTACCGCATCACGCCCGATGGAACCGTGGAGAAGGCCACCGACGAGACCAACCGCAGCCTGTATTCGGTGAATGACGACAGCCGTCTGCGGCTCGCCGACGACCTCGACATCACCGATGACGGACTGATCTTCTTCTCCGAGGCGACCGTTCGCTACGAGATGGATGAGTGGCCGGTCGACGGGCTGGAGGCCCGCGGCAACGGTCGCATCATCTGCTACGACACGAAGAGCGGAACGACCCACACCGTGCTGCGCGGACTTAAGTTTCCGAACGGCGTCGCTGTTGCCAGCGACGGTCAGTCGATCTTGTTCGCGGAGACCTTCGGCTGCTCGATCAAGCGATACTGGTTCGCTGGTCCGAAGAAAGGCGCGGTCGAGACCGTCATGGACAACCTGCCGGGCTATCCCGACAACATCAATCTGGCGTCGGATGGCAACTATTGGCTGGCGCTGGTCGGCATGCGCAGCCCATCGCTCGACTTGGCGTGGCAGATGCCGGGCTTCCGGCGGCGCATGGCCAAGCGGGTGCCGATCGACGAATGGCTGTTTCCGAACATCAACACCGGATGCGTCGTCAAGTTCAACGAGCAGGGCCAGATCCTGGAATCCCTCTGGGACCTCAAGGGCGTCAATCACCCGATGATTACCTCGATGCGGGAACACCGCGGTTATCTCTATCTCGGCGGCATCGCCAACAACAGGATCGGGCGCTTCAAGCTGGAGAACGCCGATCCCGACTTCGTACACTACGATACGCGCTGGAGGAGGCATTCGTGATCGCCGCCATCCGTGAATTCGCAAACCGCTTGCTCGGCCGCGGCGATGCGACCATCACCGTTCCGTCGTTCGACGGGGCGCTGAAGGCCAATCAAGTGCTGGAGGCAGCCGAAACGCTCCTCGAATGTGAAGCACCGGAGGATATTGCGTCCGACGGCCGTTCCCTTCTCATCGCCGATGGCGCGCGACTCCTGCGTTGGGCTGGATCGTCGCCTACGGAGATCCGCAGGTTCGCGCGGCCGATCTCTGCGTTGGCGATGCTTCCGTCCGGCGGTCTGGCCGTTGCCATTGGCGGCACTGAGGTTCATATCTATGATACCATCACCACCAAGACGCCGGTCTCGACATTTACCGGTGAGTTGCGCGCCGTCAACGCGCTTGCGCCTGCAGGCGACGGCGCCCTGATCGCAACCGATGGTTCGTCATCGTATGAGGTCGGCGATTGGGCGCGCGACCTGATGGAGCTCGGTGAGACCGGCCGTGTCTTCAGGCTCGATCCGCGGACGCAGACGATGCAGCAGCTTGCGGGCGGGCTTCGCTACGCCTTCGGTGCCGTCGCAAACGGCAACGACGTGCTCGTCAGTGAAAGCTGGCGGCACCGTCTGATTTCGATTGCACCCGGCGGCACGCGCACGGTCGCGCTCGGTCACCTGCCGGTCTATCCCTCCCGGCTTGCACCGGCGCATGGCGGCGGCTTCTGGCTGACCGCCTTTGTCGCCCGCACGCAATTGGTCGAGTTCGTGCTTCGCGAACCGGCCTACCGGCGCCGCATGATTGCTGAGATTGAGCCTGACTATTGGGTGGCGCCACGGCTCAGGTCCGGCCAGTCCTTCAAGGAGCCGCTGCAGGGAGCGCACATCAAGACCATGGGGGTCATGAAGCCGTGGGCTCCCCCAAGGTCGTACGGACTCGTCATCCGGCTCGGTGCCGACGGACTGCCGCGTTATTCGCTTCATAGCCGCGCTGATGGCGTCAATCACGGCATCGTCGCCGCCGTCGAGTTCGGCGGCGACCTCGTCATGATCGCAAAGGGGCCGGGCAGGGTGCTCAGGCTGCCGCTTGCAACCCTTGGCCAGGAGGTCCTTCCATGAGCGAGGTCATCCTGTCCCTGTCGAAGGCAACCAAGCTCTATGCCGGCGTGCCGGCGATCGAGGGCGTCGATTTCGAGCTGCGGCGGGGCGAGATCCACGCGTTGGTCGGCGAAAACGGCGCAGGCAAGTCGACGCTGACCAAGGTCATGGCTGGCGTCGTGGCCTTGACGTCGGGCGCCATGACGGTTGATGGCGTCGCGGTGTCTCCCAGAACGCCGCTGGAGGCGCGGCATCTTGGCATCGCAATGGTGTTTCAGGAAAACAGTCTGGTGCCGACGATGACCGTGGCGCAAAACCTGTTTCTCGGTCAGGAGAGATTTTACAATCGGCTGCGCGGCATCTACATCGCGGCTCAGCAGTTCCTCCAATCTCTCAATTTCGACGTCGCGCCGACGGCGACCGTCGGCGGCCTGGGCGCGGCCAAGAAGCAGATGGTCGAAATCGCCCGCGCCGTGCTGCACAAGGCGAAAGTCATCATCTTTGACGAACCCACGGCGACGCTTACGCCGGAGGAGAAGAAGTATTTCTTCGATTTGGTGCGGGATTTGAAGAGGCGCGGTGTTTCGATTGTCTTCATCTCGCACGCGCTCGAAGAAGCCTTGCTGTTGGCCGATCGCATTACTGTCCTGCGGGACGGCAAGCACGTCGTCACCGACGACGCCTCGGGATTCGATCGAGCGCGCATCGTTCAGGCCATGGTCGGACGAAACCTCTCAAATACGCTCTACGGTGTGCGGAAGGACAAAGTGCGCCCGGCCGGCAGGCGCGTGTTGACAATACAGAATCTCAAAATGGCGCCGATGGTCAGGAACAACTCATTGTCGGTGTTCGCGGGCCAGATCACGGGCGTGTTCGGACTGGTCGGCTCGGGCCGAACCGAGACTTTCAAGATCGTCTCGGGTATTCTGAAGCGTGATTTCTTTCACGGTGGAGAAATTCTGCTCAACGACAAGCCTGTGCGATATCGCGTGCCCGCGCCGGCCGTGAAAGCCGGAATCGCCTACGTCACCGAAGACCGCAAAGTGGAGGGCTTTTTCGAGACGGCCTCGATCGCGCGCAACATCTATTTGGGTCTGCTTGCCAAGTTTCCGGAAGGGCGAGCCTGGTTGTCACGTCGTGAAAGAAATGAGGTCGGCAAGACCTGGATCGAACGTCTCAAGGTTCGCGCAATCGGCGACGAAGTCAAGGTTGTCGAACTTTCCGGCGGAAATCAGCAGAAGGTCGTCATCGCCAAATCCCTGATTCAAGATCCGGAGCTGATCATCTTCGACGAGCCGACGCGCGGGGTCGACGTCGGGGCCATCGTCGAAATTCACGAGTTGATCAACAGGCTCGCCGATGAAGGCAGAGCTGTGGTCGTGATATCATCCTATCTGCCGGAAATTATAGCGCTATCCGATCGGATCTTGGTATCAAGGCAAGGCAAGGTCGTCGAAGAATTCTCGGCGATCGAAGCGACCGAAGAGAAGATCATGTATGCCGCCATCCACTGAACTGCGCGCGGCCTCCAATCGATCAGATCCCTTCAAGCGCACCGACGCCATACCGGAGACACTCCCGATCGGTGTCACGGTTTTCTCCCGGCTCTGGGGATCCGGGGCAACCTCGCCGACAAGGCGCGCAGGCTTGGCATTCCGGTGTGGGCTCCTGGCCAAGGCGGCGCGTGAGCGCCGTCAACTCTGCAGGTCCTTTGCCTTGCTAAAGCGGCCCGCGCCTATATCCCAGGCGACTCTCTGCACTCGTCATCGAGACGCATGCCTGCTTGAATCACGTTGCACGCGGTGGCGCCGGAGCGGTCGTGATCGTCTGAAGCGCTAACCGCGTGACGATACCTGCAATCGGCAACAATTGCTTCTCGTCACGGCCTCTTGAACTGGTCTTGCTTGTCGGCCTTTAGGGCGTGGTGCGAGCGCGCCTGGTCGGAACATCCCTGGTTCGTGCTGCCGCTTTGCACCGGCTTCTCGTCTGCGAACCGTCCCGCCAGTCTCGCTGCAAGACGTGACCGCCGCCATTGAAGGAATGTCAGCGGCTCAAGCTGCTATGTCATATGTCTTGGGCCGGAGCCAGGTGTCGGCCTGCATCTTTGGAACGACAAGGCTGGCCAACCTCCGCGAGATCGCAGCAGCACCCGACAGGCCGCTGTCCGGAGAGCACGCAAATTTGGTACATTCGGCGTTCCTGAAGCAGGAAGCTTCTAAGAGCGCCAAATCCGGCATATCAGGCTTCCTTGAGCGAAGGACCTGACGGGTTGATGGCCACCGCTGAACCGCGTGCGGATGCTGATCGGGTGGGCGACGATGCTGGAGAGGAGACATGTCCTGCCGTCTTGCGCTTGATCACGGTCCCGCGATCCGGCAGCGCAGCCAAGGCCTGCCGCACAGCATGGCGGTTCACACCGAAGGCGGCGGCCAGTTCATCTCTGACGGCAATCGCTTGTTGGATGCGTCACGGACGATCTGCTCGAACAACGTTTTTTCGATCCGCTGAGCTCCCAATGCGAACGTGACAGAACTTGAAAAATGCTTCCAGATGGGCATTCCTTCCTGCTCGCAAGCTAGACAATCCAGAGTCTCTTCGTTCGCTCCGAATGGCCTTTGGTGGTCTCGCCCTTGCCGATGATGCCGAACTACTGCGTCGCCGCTTCGCGCAGAAATGCCTGATAGGCGAGCCCGACTCCCACTTCCAGGGGAGTCGTCGCGCGCCAGCCAAGCTCCATCAGGCGGGAGACGTCGAGGAGCTTGCGTGGTGTGCCATCCGGCCGTGACCGGTCAAAGCTGATGCTGCCCTTGAAGCCTACTACGGCGGCAACCACCCGGGCGAAGTCGGCAATGGTGATATCCTCGCCAGTGCCGATGTTGACCAGCGCGGTGTCCGAATAGGTCTTCATCAGGTGCACGCAGGCATCCGCCATGTCGTCGACATAGAGGAACTCGCGCCGCGGCGTGCCGGTGCCCCAGACCACGACCTCCGGCGCATCTGCGAGCTTGGCCTCATGGAAGCGGCGGATCAGCGCCGCGACGACGTGGCTGTATTCGGGATGATAGTTATCGCCCGGACCATAGAGATTGGTCGGCATGACGTTGATGAAGTCGGCGCCATATTGGCTGCGATAGGCCTCGACCATCTTGATGCCGGCGATCTTGGCGATCGCATAAGGCTCGTTGGTCTGCTCCAGTGGCCCTGTCAGCATCGCGTTCTCGCGCAGCGGCTGAGGAGCAAGCTTTGGATAGATGCAGGATGAGCCCAGAAACATCAGCTTCTCGGCGCCGTTCACGTGGGCAGCGTGAATGACATTGATGGCGATGGCGATGTTGTCGTAGATGAACTCCGCACGCAGCGTGTTGTTGGCGACGATGCCGCCGACCTTGGCGGCCGCCAGGACCACGACTTGGGGCTTCGCGCGTGCGAACCATGCGAACACCGCGGCTTGATCGCGCAGATCGAGTTCTCGGTGCGCCACCGTCAGAAGCTCGACGCCCTCGGACGACAAGCGGCGTATCAATGCGCTGCCAGCCATGCCGCGGTGACCTGCGACAAAAACGCGTTTTCCAGAAAGATGAAAGCGGTAGGACACGAGTTACCCTCTGACATGCAGCATCAAAATCGTCTTCGGTCTGATTTTATGGCATAGCAGCACCGGCGATCCAGGTCGATGACGGTGACCGCCCACACATTCCCATTGTGCGGAGCCTGCCTTCGCGTTGCCATGTCTCCAGGCTCGGGCAGGGCGTTCTGCTGCACGGGTCCAACAGCGTGGCCAGACTCCGGCTGACGATTTCCGGACTCCGGGTTGTGTTCGAATGGTGGTTCGGAGCACATGGCGCAACGATGCTGCCCGACGAGCCTCGCCGCCGCGTCCGGCGCCCGGCTAACGGAACCGAAGCCGTCAACTACGGAGCGCTGATCTCCGAGGCAGTAATGCAGCACGAGATTGCGGCACGCATGACGAACTCTGTGAAGCGTTTTTGCCTGCATGATCGGCCAAATGGGCGAAGTTGAGAAGTATGCCGGTAGCAAGCAGCGATCTGAATTCTCCGCTCCTCTGAATTCTCGGCTCCAACGGGTTGCAACGACGGCGCTGTCGTCACGAACCGTCAGACGCCATTGGCGTTTGGGGGGCACGACAACCCCCGCGACGCAATCTTCGAGCAGCCGGTGACATTGCGACAATCCGCATCCCAACCCTCTTCTCGCGCGAAGATCGCTTGATCGTCAACGGCTGAATCCGCGTCACTAGATGGTCCGGATCAAGATCGTGGTAGCAGATCTATCGCAAGGCTGCCGGCATCGATGATGTGGGTGAGACACTGTTCCAACGCAATCGATATCGGCTCACGGAGCTCTCTCGCTCCGTCCGACCGGGCGCCTTGTCCCGACATGGGCAGGGCCGTGTGGACGGCCAGCAACGTTGCGGTTGGCCAGTTGGCAGTTCTTGCGGGGCCGGGTTCAACAGCTGAAGCTGTCTCCGCCATTCGGCCGGCGGGTTTAGAACGCGACCGTTGCGGGGTGATACACGTTGATCGAGACCCTTCAGTCCATTCCGATGATCGAGTTCGTCGAGGCGGCGGCTCGAACAGGCGTTGGCGAGAATCCGCCTTAGCGAGGACGAGAAGGCTAGCTACCAGTAGGAAGTCGGATCCCATCTCAGGCCGAGCTTGTGGAAGCCCAAAACCAGAACAATGTCGATCAGGACTCACCCAAGCTGAGAACCGCAGGGATGATCGGAGCCGTGACTCCAAGCTTGGAGGCTGCATGCACCGAGAAGTTGCAGCGCCCCAATCTGCGAGCCGATTTGGCCTGAGACAGGTTAAGTGTCCTGCTGTACTTGATCGGAGGTGCCATTTCCCGGAGGGGATAAATTTGCACCGCTCTCAACGATGCTATAGCCACACTCACTGAGCCAATCGAGTACCCGGTCGGCCGTATTGTAGTCCCAACCAGGGTACGACCTCGCGATGATGTCTCTCGGAGAAAGTCGGCGGAGGGCCAACGACGGTTTCGTAGAGTTTCCGACCATTACAAACACCATACTAAATTTGTCTCATCATTACGCAATTCGTGCATTTCTTAACTAGTGAAAAAAATCAACAGTTGAGTCGAAACTGGCATCGGCTCAGGGCTGCTCCCTCGAAATGCTGGAGGTACAAGTCCGAGCGTCGCGCTGCGTTGCCCGCAAAAGTTGTTTGCAGTTTGTGTGCTCTGGTGTTGACCTCACGAACTTGTTCAAGCGCGTCGACCATGAAGGTGACAAAGTTCGTCCTGCGGGTGCGGAGGCGAGGGGATGCATGGCCTTGCTGCGCAAGCGGATTGGCCCGGTGCGTGCGTTGATCAGGCTGGAGGCCGCCCATTGGGGCATTCTGAGCCCAACTGTTCGCTGCCGAGGCGGCGCAGGACCAATATCCGCCATGAGACCTTCAAGGTTCGGCGGCCGGAGCACGTACCTGTCGACATCGAGGTGGTTGAATGGATGACTTCCAGTGTGGAATTGCGTCAGATCGGAGAGTTGTGGCCGCGCAGTCAAAAGCATCGAAATGCAGCAGGTCGCTGATCGAGCAACGCTGCTGCTTCCAGCGTCAGCGCAAAGGTCAAAGCAATTTGGGCCCGTGCCGCCACCAAAGGATCAACGTTCGGACTCTTCATCCACCTCTGCACGAGGATCCATACCCTGCCTTTCGGGATTTCTAGCTGGCGTCCCGATCATCAGTGGGGGCGAGAGTCAAACGACTGCTCAGGAGCCGGACGCCCCTTGCAAATCTGTCGCGAGATGATCACTGCGATCGGCCTGATCGCGCCAGAAGCCGTTAGCTCCCCTGTCTTCGCCAGATGCACAGCTCATTCCCGCGCGCTCCGCTGGGGGAGAGAGCTGCTCTTTCAAGTCATACAGATCTTTCGAGTCATAATAAGCGTCGCTATCAAGCAGTCGTACGGCGTACAACAGAATCGAAATCCCGACTATCGCCGCCAAAGCAACAAGCGCCCATACCATTCCGGCCCAACCATAAACCGATGAAATATGGCGAAATAATACCCGTTCACGTATGCGAAATCAATCCCAGCGTGAGGATTAAACGTAAGTCTACCAGACCGATTCCGAGGCAAGCAGAAGAAATACAACCACAGGTCAACCGTGGGCGCGCAATCTTGCGCAGCAGCAGCCCGGCACAAAACGGAGTCCCGATGCCCGGCTCGCCCTTCGCGCGTGATCTGCGCATCGAACCACTCCCGATCCGCGTCCCATTGAGTGGTTTCGCTGGCATGGCGAGGCGCCGGGCTGATCAGCCTGCCACACCATGGGATCATCGCTTAAAGGCGCGATGGTTCCATCGTCATGTAAGGGACGCGCTGGACGGCCCACGCGTCGTTCTGCTCGAGCAGGATCTCGCCGACGAGACGAACGATGGCGTCCTCGCTTGGGAAGATGCCCACGACCTCGGTGTGCGCTTGATCTCGCCGTTGACCCTCTCGATTGGATTGGGAGAGTGCAGCTTGGCGCGGTGCTGCGCCGAGCGGCTCATACAGGCGAGCCCCGCCTCATCCATGACGGTTGCGAGCTTGGGCACCTTGGGATTGAGCTGATCGGCGACCTTGCGCCATTGCGCGCTGGCCATCGGGCCACTATCCGGCCCGATATGATGGACTGTTGAAAGTCCGAAAGAACGAAAATTTCAAATGTGACAGGGCGAGCCTCATCGTCCGGGGTCAAGACGTTTTATCCAGAAACTACTTGGTAAGCTCAGCAAAGGTGTTGAGGTCGACTTGGTGTGCTCGGGTATCGCGGCCTTGAAGCTCGGCATGGTCGGAAATACCGTAAGTGAAAAAGCTTACCTTTCTAAATCCGATGTGCTCAGCGACAAGTCGGAGCTCTTCCTTTGCATAGAAGTGAATTTGGTCCCAAAACGCATAGGCCTCGAACTCACCTTCGCGAATCCTCGTCTCGGTCGCTGGCGAGTAGTGGCGGTGTAGAACTCCCTCCAGCCCAGGAAAGCTGAAGCGCATCACGCCTCCAGGCTTTAGTGTCCGATAGATCTCAGCTACTACGAAGATCGAGGCGGCTTGGGGGAGGTGCTCAAGCATATCCTCCGAATAGCCGAATCGAACAGTGTTGTCGGCAAACGGGTGTTTGTCCAGCAAGTTGACCTGATAGTAGGCTGGGTGGTCGTGCTCAAACAGGTCAATGTTGATCCAGTCGTCGAGGATCGTGCTGCCGCAACCGTAGTTCACCTTCAGATCGCTTCCCTCGATTATCTTCCGGGGGGCAGCGCGAGATCCCGCCTTGGTCCAGGCTCCGGAGTCCGGCTCATAAGTATACTGTTTGTAGGTCCGGATCTTGTCTTCCCAATAAGGAATTTGCGACAGCCGGTCCAGAAGACCCTGTTGCGAAACGATCGCTGATTCAGCTACCGGCTTGCGGCTCCGTGCTGCAACGTTGACGAGTCTCGGCGCGATGAGGCGCTTCAGGTATCGTGTCGCGCGTCTTAGCATTGGTTCCTCTTGAGCCGCACCGAGACGGATGGACGTAGGAATCGTGATAGCCAAGTAACGAGGGAACGGCGTTCAATCGAATGACATATTTACAACTGCGGCGCAACGATCGGCTCGGCCCGAGCGCCAAGCGATACTCCGACGTGGGTAAGCACTCCCGCAACCTAGTCTTACGGCGATCCTCGCACGCGCAACTGTCCCTGGATGTCAGCCAACAGTAGCGTTCCGAGGGCAATCTGAGCATCGAAATGACCGCCGATGATCATGTCCAGGAGTTCTGACGGACTTGCCAGCAGCGTCTCGACGCCTCGCTCCGGCGCGAATCCTGGGGTCCGGGCGTCGGTCTCAATAAAGAAGGAGTGTACGCGATTGCTGAGACGACCTGCATCGGTTTTGTTCACTCCGAGCAAATGGACGGCCCTGCTCGGAAATCCAGTTTCCCTCAAGCAGTTCTCGAACCGCTGAGCTCGCAGCTTGCTCCAGGATCGATCAGGCCCGCTGGAAGCTCCAGAGTGAAGGCCTCAACCGCCGGCCGGAATTGCCGAACCAGCGGCACCAGACCCTCGGGGGATATGGCGAGAACGACAACGTAGTCGAACGTTTCGACTGAATGGTACGTTTCGCTCGCAGTTCCTGGAGAAAACTCGACTTCGCGAGCCGTCAAAGTCACCCATGGCGAGATCCTGCTCTTGGATGTGCGTGTTATTCTTGGCCACGACTCAGGACGGTTCATTGTCGCTCCTTGCAACGGCGAGGCATCAATGAATCTGGATGCCAAGACGGGTCGAGAAAGTCTGGGAGCCTCGATGGAGGTGTTAGCCCGTAGCTGTTGAAGTGACGCGGCATATCGGTAGCTCGCCTGCAATATGGGGGTGGCTGCCGGCGTCAGATCACCCAGCCTCGCTCGTCGTCTCGCGCCCCATCACCGTCACCATTCCTACTTCAACATGTCGAGCGACAGTCGAGGCGACGGTCGCGCTCGCCTCCGCAAAGGTCTCGTAGCCGTTCAATAATTCAACGATTGCCTGGGCGATTGCAGGCGGGGATGGAGTTGCTTCGAGCGCGTTGCATCCCACGTTCCAGCCGGAAAGCGAACTGCCACTCAGGAACACGAAGGGCTTCGAGCTCGAAATCGCGTCACAAACGATGCCCGACCCTCGTATCGCATAGACAGCAGGATCATGCAGCAGAAGTGCTGCGTGGGCTTGCTTCCAGCTCAATACGTATTCGTCCGGATCCAGATGGAGTGGCAATGCTTCTATTCGAACCTTTCCCGCCCTGCCGCTTGGATGGCCCTGAACACGCAGGACGACGTCTGGGTCGTGCGCCTTGAGCTTTGCTGCGAGCGCCTGCGCCGTCGCGTTCAATAGTCTAGCTCCCTTGTCCGAGCGAGCGTGACCCGCCATGTAGAGAATGAACCTGCCATTCACTGCGGGAGGTTGCTGGGCCGGCAGGTCAGTGGGGTGAGGGAGCAACTCGACAGACTTAGGCCAGATTTCGCGTATGGCGCGTGCGAAGGCGGGCGTCTCTGCGAGTAGATCCACGTGCTCAACGGCCCCCGGGGACTCCTGGAGACGCTTTAAGGCTGATCGCCACGTCGGATCGCTTGGATGGCATCCCACATCATCATACATCAGCCGCACGACAAAACGAGCCTGACCGCGATGCGCCTCAAATTGCTCGGCGGTTGCGATAAGAAGCTCAGCGTCGGCAGACGGCAAGAATACGGTGTCTTGGAGCTTGGGCTCAAAGTTACGGAGAAACTCGCCAAGCTCAAGTCCAATGATGGAGCGGAGTTTGCTCGCATCTGCGCTCGCGACGGTCGAAGCAGGCGTTTCAGTAGCATGAGCGCGTACGCGACCCCTGATGAAGGTTGCTATGGGCATGATCGCGCCTGCGCCGAGCGAAAACGCGGTCGTGACCGTGGGCCCGTAACGGCGAGATCGTGATACGGTATCGCGATTATGTTTGAATACTCGCAAGATATCGCCGCCGCCGAGATGCTGCGATCCGTTCCATCCCTTCCCAGCGGCTATCAGCGGGCGTGTGTCGCCCATGAGGGTTGCAAACCTGGACGTGGCAAACGCGTGGTGACCACGTTCGTTGATCAAGTTTGGTTCGATTATGATGATCCGTCCTGTCACGGTCCCTAATCTCCCGGCAATATCGAGACCTCACGCCCAAGCGGCGCTACGGCTGCTCTTCCGTTTTGCCGCTCCCCTGCAACCAGGGTGTATTCAACGCATTTTTGCAGGAAGCGGGCCATGGAGCGGTCCGCTCTCGTGGCCTCGATCCTGCGACAGATTGCATCAAAGAGGTTCGGATCGAGCACGATACGCTTGATAGCATCAGACAGCGCAGCAGCGTCGACGCGCGCCGCGAGTATGCCGTTAACGCCATCTTGTATCTGCTCGATCAGTCCGCCGACCGGCGTCGCGATGACGGGGATCCCGGCCCCCAAGCTGGTGGCGGCGACACCGGATTGGCTGGCTTCGATGTGGGAAAGAACAACGGCGTGATAACGCGACAATATCGCTGCGATTTCCTGCTCTGTAAGCCAGCGGTTTATCACTTCAGCGCCGAGCGCAGCGAGACGCCGCCTGTTGTCACCAAGTGCGCCCTCGCCGAAAACGCCTAGTTCGACCTGAAAGCCTTCTCTGCGTAAGGCCTCGACGGAATCGAGAAGCAGGGTTAGCCCTTTGTAGGGCATGATGCGACCTAGGAAGGCAAGCCTGATCGGCTTGCCTTCGGTGAGACTGATCGTCCTCCGCCGCGCGCCATAGTCGAGATCTGGATGAAACAGCGTGAACAATTTGTGCTCAGGTACCCGTCGGGCCGTCAGGAGCCTCTTCGCTACTGCGTCGCTCAGGGTGAGGACTGCATCAGCTTGCGCAATCGTCCGATCGAGTAGAAGGCCTATGAGCGCCGACCTGTAGTCGCCCGGGTGGATTTCCGCATCGTGAATGATTGAAGAATAGAGGACTCCATGCGGCTTCAAAACGGAGAATACGACGGACGACCAGACGTGCGGCATGAATTCAATCACGGCCTCAATCTTCCGATTGACAATCTCGCGCGTGATGCGGCTCCGCAGCATCGGAATGCGCCAGGCTTGGCCGATAGCGCCAAGATCATTGGAAAAGGTGTCCACGGCGACCAGCCGGTCTTCAAACTCCGAAAAAGCCGCAAAGCTCTCATTTTGGCGAGATACGGATATCGTGGCCTCGATTGAAGGACATGAGGTCGCTACGGTCGCCGCTTCCTGCACGAAGCGGGATAATCCGCGCCGCCCCCAATAGACCAGCATGATGCGAGCTCTATCAGACCTCTCCAACATGGCTAGCTGTCGCCTTGAGAACGTGACCGAGGCCCACGTGATGCGTGTTGAGCGCCGGGCCCACCAGAGCTCGGAGAGCAGCCTGTGGCTTTGACCGGATCCAGCCACGTCATGCGAGAGCACCGCGTGCCCATAGTTCGGCAAGTGTGAGCTTGTATTGAAAGTCGATAGGGAAGCTTCGTTCCTCTCGGCGCAAACGATCACCATCAATGGCGCCGTGCGACACGAGCATGCTTTCGTTTCTCCAAAGCGGTCCGTGTCGTTCGATCAGCTTCATCATCCATTGTTGGACTGGAGGTGTGAAGCCCTGCTTGGGTCGCTGGCTTACTTCATCTGGCAGCAGATGACCAAAGGATGACAGCAAGAGCCATTTGTGCGGCTTCTCGAAATCCTCAAGGCCGCCATGACGCATAGCGGATACCGCGTTGATGAGGTCGATGTCCAGGAACGGCACGCGCATTTCGATGGAGTGGGCCATGCTCATACGGTCGAGCAGCGTGAGGCAGTTGCAGAGGAGCCAGGTCCTCGAAAGCGCCTCCGTCACGGCTGGACCGCTGGGATATCCTTCAATCGGCCGAGTGCGTGCGAGCCAATGATTGGGTTCGACCGAAGCAGGATCGGCGAGAAGTGAGCGTGATAGCGCGGCTGACCGGCCGATTTCCTTCAATGGAGCCAGAATGGAGGTTTCCCGAGGGACGCCATGTCCGAACGTCCGGCGTGCCCATGCTTTGATTCCTCCATTGTCGCCCTTCTTACGATGCTCCACAGCTGCATTGCGGACCCACTCGTACCCCCAAAAAAACTCGTCTCCGCCCATGCCCGAAAGCAGAACCGGCACCTTTGCGGCTCGGGCTGCGCGGCAGACCTCGAAGTACCCATATGCTGCTATGTCGGCGATCGGGGTGTCCATCGCTTGCACCAGCTGCGGGAATTGCTCGACCATTTGGTCGACATCAATTTCCACTTCCGTGAATTCGATGCCGAGAGAGCGCGCGAAGCGCTGAGCGATCAGCCGTTCGTCCGTGGGCGGTCGTCCCCTATAGCCGATCGTGAAAGCATGAATCTGGCCGGGATAGTGTTTCGCCGAAATGGCGGCGACCAGGGACGAGTCGATCCCACCCGAAAGTGCAACGCCTACCGGAACATCGGCGCTCCCCATCCGCCGGCATGCCGCATCCAGCAGGTCTCTCACCTGCGCAACGGGATCTGGACAGTGAATAGCCTCGACGTCGAGCATACTCCAATAGCGGCGCGGTTCCGCAGAGAGCTGCTTTGGCGAAAGGGTTATCAGATGACCTGGTGGCAACTGATGAATTCCCTCTATCAGGGAGTTCGGCTCCAAGCAGTACTGAAAGGTCAGAAACTCGTGCAGTGCCACTGGGGAGATGCGCCGTTGCGCTGCTGGCACGAGCCGTAGCAGCGGCTTCAGCTCGCTGCACCACCAGACTCGCTCGGCACCGTCGTCTCGCCGGTCTCGCAACATGTAGAGCGGCTTTTCGCCTAGGCGGTCGCGCCCGAGCACGAGCCGCCCCTTGCGATCATCCCAGATGGCAAAAGCAAACATACCCCGCAAATCTGCGATGCAGTCCTCACCTTTGTCCTCGTAGCCGTGAACAATCGTTTCCACGTCTGAGTGGGTTCTCAGATCGTGGCCGCGAGCCTGAAGCGCGCCGCGTAACTCGTGGTGATTGTAGATTTCGCCGTTGCAAACCATCGCAACCGACCGGTCCTCGTTATAAAGCGGCTGTCCTCCTCCTGCCAGATCAATAATCGACAGGCGTCGCATGGCCATCGCCACGTGGGTCGATGCGAACAGTCCATCGGAGTCCGGGCCGCGATGATACAGGGCTCCATTGATCTCGCTTAGTAGAGCGAGCTCGCTTTGCCGAAGTGGAGCACTGCAGATCACGCCGCTGATGCCGCACATGAGTTTAGTCCCCCATTTCCGCCGTCCGAGGATCGTTCGCTTCAGACGTGGTTGTCTCGCCAGCGCTCCGCGCGGCCAGTAAAAAGTTCACGCAGTGATCGCGGGCTTGCCGCGTGTCACGCCGGCCTTCCCTTCGATCGCAACAGCTCGTTCGACAAGGTCCACAAAGGATCGTGCAGCAGAGAGCCGCTGCCGGAGGTTTCGCTCCTGAGCACGTCGTTCCGAAGCAGGATCGGGACCGTCCGGGAGTTCGCGCCAGGCGCTCGAAAGCGTTTCCGCCAGAATTGCGTCGTCGTCAGGTGGAAAGAACCTGACCGGCAGACCCTGCTCGCTCTCGAGCTGCTCACGGTGCACGGGAATATCAGAAGCGATGATTGGTCGTCCCAGCGTCTTTGCATCTTCAACGACAGTACTCCAGCCCTCGAAGAGGGATGGTTGAAGAACCAGGGTAGCGTGGCGGAAAATCTCGATCTGGTCAGCTCGAGGAACCAGTCCCAATCGCAGTATCCTGTCTTGAAGCTCGGATTTGGCGATGAACTCGAGTAATTCAGGTACATATTCCTTGTCGCGATAGTCGTCTTCCCGGCCCGTGCAGACGAGTACCAGATCCGGGTGCGTTGCCTTCAAGCGACGCAGCGCCTCGAATGCAACTCGGTGGTTCTTGTGGGCCCAGAATTGATTTGCGATGTAGGCGTAGCGCCGGGGCAGGCCGTATTGCATGTGTGGATTGCGACCGCCCCGCTCATGATCCGTGATGACAGAGCAGAAGCGCCAGACATGTGGCTCGACCTCAGGATTCGGGCAGAGATTGAGAAAGTCCCTCTTGGCCACTTCACTGCTCAGGACCAGGACGCCAGGCTCGGAGGCGATCAAAGCGATGCCACGGTCGCGCGCATCGCGCTCATCCTCAGTAAAGAAATGAGGCAGCTGCACATGTTGAAAATCAGGTATCCATCGGATCGCCGGAACGCCCTGCACCTTGCCGCCAATTGTAGGATAGGTGGCATCCAGCTTCTGCCAAGCCGGATCTGGAGGAATGTAGGTTTGCAGAAACTTCCTATGGACACGGCGCCAGAAATGGGCGATCGCGCCATGCCTGCGCGGGCGCCGGTTCCGGTCGACGAACGGAAAAGAGCGCAGTTCAACGGCGAGCGGCATCGCATCGTCCGGTACGCCGAGCAGCCTGACCTCCGGTCTCTCCGCTTCTGGCAGGCTTTCAAGACAGTAGACGAGATTGCGAATATAGATAATGCCGCCCATCCACTTGGGATCGGTGATCACGTCGAGCCCGATCACCCGGGTGGGGCGCTTGCCGCTGCTTTGGCCAATCATTCAATTCCTCGGTGCGGTAATGGGCAATTACTTTGATCGCCGGGCAACGCGCCACCGTCGTATCCCGCCGAGCCAGCTCCCGCCAGCGGAAGGCGAGGAAACCACCTGGCTTGGCCCAAGAAATTCCGAGTAGACCTTTTCACGTGTCGCAATCTGTTCCGGCGTCCCTTCATGCTGTCCCTCCGTGCAAGTCGCGCACGGCGAAAGCTTGGGACCATAGCGAAGCAGTTCCTTTCGCCATTCCGCCATCGCCTGGCTGGCATAAGCCGCAAAAATCGTTGGAAAATCTGTCAATTTTCCAATTGCATAGCGTTGGGTATGCTCTGCAAAGTCGACGAACATCTGGCAGCAAGGGAATAGCGTGCCGTCGTAGGAAACCGTAAAGTCATTGAAGGGACGGGAGCACGGCGCGGACCGGCTGAACGCGCCGGAGCTCAGTCCGACGGATTCCGCCCGGTTCGATCCCAGCGTGTAGTAGTTCGTAGCAAAGACATGGATCGGCAACTTTTCGATATTGACATGACCCTGCATCGTCTCTCCGGGACGGAGGATGTCGATCTTTATGGCCTTCTGCAAACGTCGGGAAAGGTCGTTGAAGCGCGTCGCTGCATAGGCGTCGTCGTACGGCTTGCCGGCCGGGGCATGGATGGAAATGTAAAGTTCGGACAGGCCGGCTGAGATCAGTTCGCGAACATAGTCGCGATCCAAATAGTCTCCGTTGCTACTGAAGTATATGCGGGCCGCCGGCAACAGCTCTCGAGCGCGCCTGATGCGATTGAGCAGCAGCGACTTGTCTGAAGTTGGCTCGTTATACAGGTTTAAGCACAAGCCCTCGTCATAGGAGATTTCTGCGAGGTCGCGCAGGATAAGTTCATAGGTATCGTGAGGCAGCAGTTTGTTGGTCGAGGCACGATCGACCTTCGACACGGGGCAGTAGGAGCATGCCCGATTGCAATGTGATGAAATCTCGACAACGACGTTGCGTACTGACCTTCGAAACAGCTCTCGCGCCGCTTCAGCGCTCGTCGGTGCGAAAAAGTGGTCCCGCGCGAAATGGTCCAACGCTTCGTTCATGAGCTGACCTGGTCAAGATGAAAATCTGCATCGAAGTGAACGACGGCATTCGGGTCCGAGTAGAGGAACTTGTCGCTTGGATTGAGGACGACGACGTTTCCACACTTGAGCGCGAGAAAGAGATGAAGTCCTGCATGGCGCGTGATCGCGGCGATGTTCAAATCGTAACTTCCCGGCCGCAGATTTTGCGCTGGAACGGAAATCCTCAGACTATAGCGACCTGGCATCACGCGTCCGACCAGAAGACCTTGCTCGTGACTGTCGATAGTGCAGATATTTCTATAATGTGCCGCATCGAGCACGGCGCGGATGACGAGGTCATCGATAGCTGAATGAACCGTCACATCCATGACGATGTCGAACGGCTCCTTGAAGTGCAGCTCCTTCTTGGCCGCATTGCCGTCCTTTGCGACGATCTTGATATTGTCGCAGACAACGTCGCCGGTGCCGGAGATCAGCTCGCTCGCGCCACCCGGACCAGGAAGCGCACTCTCCCGAGTACGGGCGGCGTTGCGAGCGTTCTGATCGTCATAGGCGCGGATCACCCTCTCGATTTCGCCGAGGACCTTCACCTCGCCCTTGTCCATGAACAGTCCGCGATCGCAAACCGCCCAAATCGCTCCAATGGAATGCGAAACCAGGACGATCGACGTGCCCTTGCGCTTCAATCCAAAGAGGTAATCATAGCACTTCTTCTGGAAGTTCAAGTCACCCACAGCGAGCACTTCATCGACCAGCAGCACCTCCGGCTCGCTCACGGCAGCCACCGCGAAACCGAGGCGCACCTGCATGCCGCTCGAATAATGCTTGACGGGCATGTCGATGAATTGTTCGAGCTCAGAGAATGCAACGATCTCATCCATGTGGGAGCGGATCTCCCGCGGAGAGAGTCCGAGGAGGGCGGCGTTTATGTAGATGTTTTCGCGGCCGGTGAGCATCGGTGAGAAGCCAGCGCCGGCCGCAATCAATGCGCCAACACGTCCGCGCAGCATGACGCGACCGGCATCCGGCTTGTAGATGCCAGTCAGGATGCGCAGAAGGGTCGTCTTTCCACAGCCGTTGACCCCCATGATGCCAAGGCTCTGGCCGCGTTCGAGGGTGAAGCTGATGTCCTTGACGGCCCAGAACTCCCCGTCACGCAACAGGCTCGAATCGCTGCCGGCGCCAACAAGCCGACCGAGGCCGTCACGAAGGCCGTGTGCCATCGATCGGCGCAGCGACAGGCCGAACTTCTTGGAGACGCTCTCGGCGCGAACTGTCCAGTCCTTATCGCTCACAACTGTCTGCTAACCTTTGGTGGTAAGGATGCGGGTGTACACTGCCGGAGGGAGGCATAAAAGCGAAATGCAAAAAGGGCAGCCGGCCGACCGGTCTGCGGAGCCGACCAGTTCGGCAGCCCCTCACTTGATGTTCGCGCCTTTGTTGCCCGTCCGCCACCATGCGGCATAGGCGGCAAGCCCATCTCTCAAGCTCCAACGATGCTCGAAGCCCAGGCTTCTTGACCGTGTGGCCGAGGCCTGCAGGTGGTTCGGATCGCCAACGCGCGAATTTCCATTGAATCGGATCCGACAATCGACTCCCAATGCGCGGGCAAGCTCACTGGCAATGGATTCAACACTGGATGCGACGCCAGTTCCGCCATTGACGATGAGGCACTGCGACGTTGCGTGCTGGGCCGCGATGAACCCGAGTTCGGCTGCGTCCTCCACGTACAGCATGTCCCTGGTCTCAGCCCCCGTCCCAAAGAGGGTAATTTCGTCGGACGCCTGCGAGAGTTTTCCTGCGACGTCCCATAGCAGCTGCTTCTGCAAGCCGGGACCGTACAGAGAGAAATAGCGAATCACGGCCGTTTTCAAGCCGAATGAGTGTGACGCCGATCGACATAGCCATTCGGCACAGAGCTTGTGTGCGCCATAGGGCGATACAGGAGCCAGCGAAGCGTCTTCGGCGATCGGTCCCGGCGCGGCGCTGCCATACACGGCCGCGCTGGAGGGAAGCACGAACACCGCTTCCGGCGCTGACCTGCGCAACGTATCAAGCAGCAGCGCGGTGCTGTCTACCGAGAGACGGAAGTCTCGGTAAGGGTCCGCAAGCGATGCGCCGATTGCGCCGCTGCCTGCGGCATGGAATACGACGTCGGGGGGGCCGACAAGCTTCAGGAGCTCCTTGATCGCTTCGTTGTCGATGATCTTCTCGATCCAAGCAGCCCTGCCTGAGACTTTGGCGAGAGGGAGTGTCGCGATATCGACATCGGCAGCGCCGCCAAGCCCAATGCCAGCAATATCCCAGCCCCCCGCCGCAAAACGCGCGGCCACATGTCGGCCCAGGAAGCCACGGGCGCCGGTTATCCAAACGAGTGCCATACGTCAGAATTGCTCTTAGAGGTTCCGAAAAGGGATCGTCTCTATCGAATTGATCGCCACGGTTAAGACGAGAGGGCGCGCGCCCCTGGGCGCAGGGTCAGCTCGGACGCTTGTGTGACGGCGAAACCCGTGGACGCGGAGGGCATTTTCTACTTTCACGTGTGGATGCGCCAACTTGCAAACATGCCGGTCGTGGAGGTATACACCGTCTGAGGATTGTTTCCAACGATATCCATGCCTTCAGGCCGATTGCGGAGGAGGACAGCTGGTGAGTTCCTTCAAGGTGCCTGTGAGCGGGGTAGTGGAGCGCTTGATCGGATCTGAAGATGCGTGCGGCGGCACTGACAATCCGGTTTCGATCGATCATGCAACCAAAGGGTGCGTTCATGTCGTTATTCCCGTCTTTAATCGTTGGCAGTTCACGCAGCAGTGCGTCGAAGATCTGCGCCGTCAGACCTATCGACATTTGACGATCAACGTATCGGACGGCGGATCGACCGACGGCACGCGAGACAAGCTCGCTCGACTCTATCCGGACGTGGAGGTGATCTACGATGGGAAGGAGCGTTGGTGGGCCGGCTCTTGTGCGCTGGCCATTGAGCGGATACTGGCCAAAGCTGCGACGGATGACTTCGTTCTTTTGCTGAACAATGACACGAGAGTCCCTGAAAACTACATCGAAACGCTGGTTGCCTGGTCGCGGACCCATGACGCGGCCGTTGGCGCAAAGGTCGTTGACAGTCGCGATCCGACGAGGGTCCTCGATGCCGGCGAGATGATTGATTGGGAGCGCTACGATTTCCCCATCAAAACAGAGATCGCCTCAGGCGAGCGGCATTGTGAAGACGTCGACACGCTTCCGGGCCGAGGTACCTTGATTCCGATCAAGATGATAAGAGCGGTCGGCAACATCGACGATCGGACCTTTCCACATTATATTTCAGATTACGACTTCTTTTGCCGGATCAAGTCTGCTGGTTTCAAGCTGCTTGTGTGTTACGACACGATGATTCTGGCTCATATCGAGGAGACCGGTATCGTACCGCAAGCCCAGTTGACCTTGCGGCAAGCCTGGCGCGAAATCTTCGACCGCAGGTCGATGACCAATCTCGGCGATCATTGGCGCTTCGTCTCCCGACATGCGCCCGCGCCGCTGCGCCCGCGGTTGCATCGCCTTTTGGTGGCGCAGGCGGCCGCAAAATTGCTTTTGCGCACGGAACTCGGCATTTTTTTTCTACCGCCGTATAAGGGCGCGCGTCTCGTCAGGAGAGTCATACGAGCCGTTGTACGCTTGATTAACGAGCCGGATGCTGCGCTCGAGTTCGCGCACTGGCCGCATGCGGTGAAGCTCGTTGCGCTGATGACGTTTGCTCCACGCCCCTTCCAAAGCGATGAGGCCGCCGCCAAAGGGTTGGATGTGTCGCGGCTTGTGCGCGATGGCGTATTGATCCTGCGGTTGCCGCCTGACTGGTATTGCTTCGGCACGCTGCAATGGGCAGGCCGGTCAGATGCTGCGCAACTGAACGATCTGCTGCGCGCGTGCCGAGGGCCGAGCCTGTTGCAATATAGGGCCCTTGTTTCCTACAAGAGGGCACGCCAAGCGCATATACGGCTGGGTGATGATAGCGCGGCAGACCCAGGGCAAGCATCATGCAATCATTGAAACAGTACATCAAAGGGCGCCTCAAGGCGCCGCTCGCGGAATCAAATTACAAACGATTTCTCGCGGACGGAAACCCACCTTGGAAGCCGGGTTACGATACGCATAAGATCAAGTCGGTAACCGCCGCAATCAACGATCCCGCCTACGATCCCTACAAACTCCCGGACGGTTTTGGTTGGCGCCTCGATGAACGTATCGTCGAGTATCCATGGTTCATGGCGCGCCTTCCAGCCGGAAAGGGGCGGTTGCTCGACGCGGGGTCTACCCTCAACCACGCGCATGTGCTCGGTCATCCGAAGCTGCGCGAAAAGACCTGCACCGTCTCGACTTTGGCGCCGGAGCAGTGGTCGGCGTGGCAGTGGGGCGTGTCCTACGTTTACGAAGATCTTCGCGAAAGCTGTTTTCGGGACGCGTATTTCGATTGGATTGCCTGCATCTCGACGATCGAGCACGTTGGCCTGGACAACACGATGCTCTACACGAGCGACGGCACAAAGAACGAGACGGATACCGATGGCTACGTCTCTTGTCTGATGGAATTGCGCCGAATGTTGAAGCCAGGTGGGGTGCTCTTTCTGAGCATGCCATTCGGCCGACGAGCCAACCACGGTTGGTTCCAGATTTTTGACGCCGAGATGGTCGACCGGCTCGTCGAGCGATTCGCGCCGCAATCGGGCATCGAGACCATCTATCGTTACAAGGCGGAAGGATGGACCGTTGGCGACCGGGAGAGCGCAAAGGACGCAACGTATTTCGACATACATAAGCAAAACACTTATGATGATGATTACGCGGCGGCCTCCCGGGCTGTCGTGTGTCTTGAGCTGACGAAGTAGCGCCTTCCGTGACGCGCCGTGTTCGTGCATTTGCCGAAGGACTACTTGCTCGGCTCGTTCGGCCGCGGCATTTGCCGTCGGCGGACGGAAGGATTGATCGCGCTCTGGCAGATATCGACCAGACCGCCGTTTTCTATCCGACGGCCAGTCTGCATACGCACGGGCACCCGCCAGAGGCGCTGCGGATTGGCGCTCACACGCACGTCCGTGGCGAGTTGTTGTTGTTCGGACACGGCGGACGTATTCGCCTTGGCGAGTATTGTTATGTTGGCGAGCAGACCAGAATCTGGTCCGCGAGCGAGATCAGCATCGGCAACCGCGTTCTGATCTCGCATATGTGCACAATTATGGATAATCTGACCCACCCGTTGGATGCGAGCGAGCGGCATCAGCAGTTCCGCGATATCATTACCGCTGGTCATCCACGCAAAATCGACCTAGACGAGCAACCTGTCATCATTGAGGACGATGCGTTGATCAGTTGCCATTGCGTGGTGCTGCGAGGCGTGCGAATCGGCCGGGGCGCCGTCATTGGAGCGGGCAGCGTCGTCACCAAGAACGTTCCGCCGATGGTGATTGCGGCGGGCAATCCGGCCAAGGTCATTCGCGAACTCGATATGGAAGCAGTAAAATGACCGATGGCGCGATGAGCTGGGAGCAGGCGGTCTCCTGGTTGCGCAACCAGCCTGACCAGGCCAGTCTTGTGAAGGCGTGTTTCTTCGATGACCCGCTGTTGGCGGCTGCGCAGCGATTTCACGCCAGCTCCGAGTGGATTGCGACGCGATCATTGCTGACGAGCCCACCAGGGCGCGCCTTGGATGTCGGGGCGGGCAGGGGCATCGCGAGCTACGCGCTCGCGGCTGATGGCTGGCAAGTGACGGCGTTGGAGCCTGACCCGAGCGCGCTGGTGGGGGGCGGGGCGATCCGGGCGCTCGCGGGCGAGAGTGGATTGCCGATCGACGTTGTGCAGGAGTGGGGTGAGACCCTGCCATTCGATAGCAGTAGCTTCGATGTCGTACTCTGCCGTCAGGTGCTGCACCATGCGCGTGACCTGGGGCAGCTCTGTGCCGAGATTAGTCGAGTTCTGAAGCCGGGTGGAATTTTACTTGCCACGCGCGAGCACGTGATCTCACGACGAGAGGATCTGCCGGCATTCTTGGCGTCGCATCCGCTTCACAAGCATTATGGCGGTGAGCACGCCTATTTGCTTGCGGATTATCACGCCGCGATTACCGAGGCAGGCCTTGCTCTCGAGCAATCGTTGAATCCACTTCAGTCGGATATCAATCTGTTTCCAATGACCTTGAGTGACCACCGGAAACTTGTCGCCAAGCGGCTCAGATTGCCATCGGTGCTTGTTCGTCCTTGGCTGATGTCATGGTACGGTAACCAGCTTGACGATCCAGGGCGTCTTTACACATTCAGAGCGCGCAAGCCTGCAAGCTGATGCCAGGGCATGAATTGTGAAGAGATCATTGTCGAACATTTGCAGAAAGCTCTCTCCGCAACGGATACGGAGAGTCGCGGGCGTGGATGATTCAACCAGCCTATTCCGGGTCTGCCCGTCGCGCAGCAGGTCGTGGTGTCGTGATCGCGAGGTCCTCTCGTGACTGACCGCGTGCCGCTTGCCCTTTTCACGTACAACCGCCCGCTGCACACGCGACGCGCGCTCGATGCGCTGCTTCGGAATGCGCGCTTAGAGGACGTCAAGATCATCATCTATTCGGACGCCCCGAAGCGGCCTGAGCACGCCGATGCGGTCGAGGCGACGCGTCGGTTAGTTGCAGACTGGGCCGTGACGAACGGCGCCGAGATCGTCGTGCGCCCAGAGAACTTCGGTCTTGCTCGCTCGATAGCCGGTGCGGTCGACGAGCTCACGCGCGCTTACGGCCGGGTGATTGTCCTTGAGGACGACCTCGTTGCAGCTCCCGATTTTGTCCGCTTCATGCTCGAAGGGCTGGACCGTTATGCTGATGCCTCCGGTGTTGCGCAGATCTCCGGTTGCCACCTCAAAGGTACGGCCCAAGTAGCCGGAGATGCCTTCTTCATGCCGCTGACGACGACTTGGGGGTGGGCGACATGGGCGCGGGCATGGTCGCTATTTGATTGGCAGACGGACGGTATGCTCGATGAACTTGCCCGCGATGCCGGGTTCCGCAGCCGCTTCAGCCTCAATGGTGCAGCGGATTATGAAGCGATGCTGTCCGATCGCATTGCCGGCAAAAATGACTCTTGGGGCATTCTGTGGTGGTATGCCGTCGCCAAGGCGGGCGCGCAGGTTCTCTACCCGCGTACGAGCCTGATATGGAACGGCGGATTCGATAATTCCGGCGTTCATTGTGCGGGTAACCTCCCCTTCCAGCTCGAGGCTCCAGCTCAATTCAGTCGGGCCATCTTGCCGGCGACGCTGCGAATGCCCGATCGGGTTGAGCCGGACATGGCAGCATTCAACGAGGTCTGTCTTTGGCTGCGGGCAGGTGTCTCTCCAGCCGTTGATCGTGGCGGCCTCGCAACGCGACTGCGAGGGGCTTTGAAGCGTTGGGCCGGCCGCCGCTGATCAGGAGAAATCTGCGCCTGCGCGAGCCAGGATGACCGAATTGAAGAGCCGAAACCGAACTTCGTAATTCCTAGCGAGAAGATATCTGAGAGCGGGATCCTGGTGCATTTCGGCGAACGGTGTCGACAGCGCTTCGATGATGATCACGGCGGGCGCGTAAACGTCCCAATTGCCCGAACGCAAGACGGCCAGTTCTGCGCCCTCCACATCGACGCTGAGGAGATCGACGTTGATTCCGGGAGGCACGAACTCGTCCATGATACTTGCGAGCGTCTTCGGGCGAAGCTCGATTTCGCCAGTCTTGTCCCATCCAGCCGCGACGTAGCTGTCGGCGAGCTCTGCGTTGGTCGTGTTGAGGGCGCCCTCGCGAAAGAGGTGCATCCGCAGGGGGTCTGTTTGGTCCGACACCGCGAGTTCGAGGTTGACGTCTCGGGGCCGGAGCAGGCCGAACGAGCTCATGCTCCCGGGTGTTGCGTCGACATTGATGCCGCGCCATCCACGACGGTAGAGCGCAAACGTATTGGAGAACCTGGTGGCGTGATGAGCGCCGATGTCGACATAGAAGCCGGAGCGACGATCACCGAACAGCCGCTTGAGCAGGATATCCTCTCCCTCCTGGCTATAGTGGTGGCTGCTTCCGCCGAGTGCAGAGAAATGCTCGAGCAGAGCGTCAGGAATGTCGGCCGGGTCCAGGCCCGCACAGGCCCGCGTCAATAATTGCTTCCTCAAATCGAGCGGCAAGTGGTCGGCATCAGCAGCAGAAAAAGCCGCCGAAAGCAGCCGCCCGAGCTGGCTCGCATCAAGCTTCTGTTCGCTGAGTGCTTTTTCGAGGATTTGTAAGCAGGAGTCGATATCCATATGAGCGCCGATCCTGGCGAGCTGGACCGCCAATCTGGCGCGGTGCTCGGGGGCTATTCGGCGTCCGACGAACTGAATCAGCGATCGCGCGATGCTCGACAATCGAAAGCTAAGCGCCGTCACCAGTTGCTGCCCCTGCATGCTTCAATGCCTCCGACTGGTCGCGGATGATTGAGCCGGCCGTTGAGAATACTATCCGATCGCACCAGCAGCGATGTTGTCCAGCAATAGATGTTGATTGGGCCAAATCCGCTGAAATCCACCTGAAGGAAACCTTCACCACGAAAGAACTCTGCTACGTCGGTGTACCAGTCTGAATTGTCGAGCACGATGCAGCCGCCCGCACCCAGGTGAGGCAAGGCTGCCCGCGCGCATTGATTGCGCCAGACCCCGTCGATGATGATGACATCAAATTCTCCTCCGATTTCGGATATGGCCCCAGCATATTCCGTGACCCCCTCCCGGAGAATGAGCTTTTCCAGTCGACTTGACCGATGCAGCATCTTCTCAAACCAGGCCGGATCATGCTCGACGGCGGTCACCTTGGCTCCCTTATTCGCCCAAAACAGGGACGAGTGGCCGCAACCAAACTCGAAGATTCGTAATCCTCTGGCGTCGAGCTGCTCGAAGTATTCCAGTGCGGGATATGTGTACCAGGGAACAGGTTTCCCATCCACGGCGACCGGCAGTTTCAGCTCGAGCGTTCGTCCATAGCCGTACTTGTTCACGAGGATGTCGAGAGCAGGCTCGAATGCCTTCGGCTCAGGCTTGGGGGTGGCATGCGCCAATGCGTTCGCGACCGTCCTCTGGACATAGGCGTTGATCCGATCTTTGAGCCATCTCATCTCGAGCATACTCCTGCGAGCTGGCCGGCGTCCGCCAAGCGAGTTGCTCGGTGGATGGGCTCGCACGTGAATTGGGACTCGGGCCGCAACATTGCCTAACGGGAGGTCTTGTTCTGTTCAATTTGCTGTCGCTGCCTGTCGTCGGCTCAGCTACAGCCGCTCCGCTACGAGGTCCTCGAGCAGGTAGAAGATCTTCAGCCCAACGATGACCAGAATCACGGTCGCGACGATCACGACCAAAAACACCGGAATGTCGTTGGCTTGGTCGAGGCAGATCAGCGCACGAGGAACATCGATGAGGTATGTCAACGGATTGCACTTGATCAGAAACTGTATGGTTGGGCTCTCGATGCTCGAGTGCAAGTATACTGCAGGCGTCAAGTACATCAGCAGAGAGAGCCCTTGCGTGGCGAGCGGCGTAAGGTCGCGCGCAATTGTGCCGAGCACTGCGAGCATCAAGCCAATAGCCGTCCCGAGCAGTACCATGGGCAGAACCAGCAATGGATAGGCGAGTATCCAGAGGCTGGGCCACCGACCCATGATCAAGAATACCGCCATCATCGTGATCATGCTGATGGCGATGGAATAGAAAACGCCTGCCAGCGAGCTCATGGCCAGTGCCAGCTTTGGAATCTTGGTTCGCAGAATGAGATCAGCCTGCGACTGTAGCCCACTGCTGACCGCTCCCATTGCGCCCGGTAGACATGCCCAGATGGTGGTGCCGACGAGAACATAAAGAGGGTATGGGATCTCTCCTTGGCCTGGCTTGAGAACGCCAATGGAATAAAGAAACAGGAAGCTGACGATCCCCAGGATCGGATTGAGAAGAGCCCAGAAATACCCGAGAATTTTCTGTCGGAATTGAGCGATGAAGTCGCGCCAGAAAAGGCGAGTTATCACGTGGCGAGAGTTCGATAGATCGAAGTAGGCTTGGCGCAGGCTCGACGTTAGTCCACCGCTCCGCTGTGTTGCCTCATAAATTGTAATTATGTCCTGGCGGTCAGACTTGATCATCGCCACCTCGCGGGCTTCTCTCGTGTGGTCAAATTGTGATTCGCTGGCTGCCTCGTCGTCGATTTACGAGAGGCGGAATTCGCTGAGATCCCGCGCTATCGATCGAGGCTTCCTGTGCATGCGGGTGTAAAGCCGGACGTGCCTTCTGAAACGCTGTCCTCCACGTCAGTGGATCTTTGAAGGTTTTCTCGACATCGCGACAATTGCCCCACCACCGCGATAGCCAGCCGACGGCGCTGAGCGCCGCACCTTTGGGTCCGTGTCACACACGAGGACGCTTTGAGCAAGTGGAATTCGCAATCACTCCCTGAGGCACGGCCGGGTCGATGCAGCAGCAGCCCGGTGCGCTATCGGGCCCTTTGAGGCGGGCTTCGCGTCTCCAGCCTTTATGGGGCGTCGCCGCGCCTGGAGATACCCCATGGGCCAACGGGCGAGCGGTTTGCGGCGAGATTGGCTGGACGCCGCCGTTGGATACATGAATGACGTCTGGTGCAGCGCAGCCCGAGGGCAACAGCTTCGGGTCGTACGGTCGACCTTATCGAAATACCGGCTAGAACGCTAGGTCGTCCATCCCGCATTTGCAATTGGAGATTTTGATTTCCCGGAGAGTAAGCTCTTGATTGAGGGGGGCTGCGGCGGCACCACGAAGCGCTAGTCACGTACACCACCTTAGCGCCGCGCAGAACGCTCCCGCTCTTCCAGTTACCGCTGGCATGGTGGTGATTCCGACTGGTTGCATTGTCGTAAACGGGCAAATTGCTGCGATCTACCATGGACCTCGGCGCACGGAGCCGACCGATCCGGGCGGCATGACGGTGCGACATGGTGAGTTGATCCTTCGCCTGCCGAGTTGGTTCGAGCAGCCGAGAGTCTGCGAGGAGCAGACCAGGGGTGAATGCGGCATGGCAGGGGGCGGCGGCTTGGTGACATGCCCAGTCCCTGCAGAAATTGATTTCAGCTGGTCGCAGAGCAAGCGGGAGCGTCAAGTGGCCGGCAGCGCCGCGCAGAGGGTGTTCAGACCTTCGTCTCCCGGCAGGCGGCCATTAACCTGCAGGAAACGCTGATGACTGATAGCTAGATTCGCGGTTTCGGGGCTGCTCGAGCTTGGAATCGTGCGCTGGGATTTGAATGGCTGGGAGCTTAGCCAATGGCCGGATCGCCCAATTTGCAAGGCTCCGACGTAGTCCAGGCCTCCGGCCCGGCAATCGATCCGCCTCCGTCAGACCCGGTCGAGCTCCCAGACGAGGCGGTGGAAGCTCAGCTCGCGCAAGGCGATTTCGGCGGGGTTGGTGCGGTGACGGCCGTGAGCGCCGGTGGGCTCACCATCAACCTTCTGTTCGATGCGGCCGCAATGGCCGCTCCAGCCAGCTTCCGGACCGGGATTCAGCAGGCCGCCGCGATCCTGACCTCCATGATCTCCGACCGAATCACGGTCAACATCAAGATCGACTACAGCGGAACCGGCGGAGGCGCTGCTGCAGGTCCTGATGGTGGCCAGTGGATGACCTACTCGAGCGTTCGGTCCAACCTCGTTGGGAACGCTAGCCCCGGCGACACGACCTTCAACGCGTTACCGGCTGTATCGAGCATCCAAGGGCAATCCTATGTTGCCGTCTGGAATTCGCAGCTGAAGCTCTGGGGAGGACTTGGCGCCAACGATACCACGACCGACGATGGCAGCGCGACGTTCGCGACCGACATCAATTCAGGCCTGCTCGTCGGGGTGGCCCTTCATGAGCTTACGCACGCATTCGGCCGCGTGCCCTACGGCCCGCAGCCTGACGTGTTCGATCTCTTCCGGTTCTCAACCCCAGGCGTCCGTCTCATGACGGGCGGCGCGACGGCGTCGACAGCCTACTTCTCAATTGATGGGGGGCAAACGAAGCTTGCCGACTACGGCCAGTCCTCCGATCCGAGCGACTTCCTGAACAGTGGCGTTCAGGGCGCCAACGATCCGTTTAACGAATTCTACACTTTCAACACACTTCAGACGCTGACGTCCGTCGACCTCAAGCAAATGGATGCTCTCGGCTTTCATCTCGTCTCCGCAACGCCTGTAACTATAGAGGCGTTGGGAACGACCAGCCTGGTGCAGCTGGGATCAAGCTATTTCCTCAATCCAGCTGGTGGGGGATTTGGCCCCCAACTCAAGCTAAACGGCGCCACGGTTCAGCCTGGGCAAATTGGTGGCTGGACGCCAATCGGTGCAGAAGCCGTGGGCGCGGGTTATGAGCTTGCCTGGAAGTTGGCCGGATCCGACCTTTACGCAGTGTGGACCCTCGACAGCAGCGGAAATTACGCAAGTAGCGCGATCGGAGGTGTCTCTGGACGGTCAGCCTCGTTCGAAACATTCGAGAATGTTTTTCATCAGGATCTCAACGGCGACGGTACGATCGGTATTCCGACCATAGTCATCGAGGGGCTGGGATCGACCAGTCTGGTCCAGGCCGGCGATGGATATCTTTTGAATCCAGTCGGTGGCGGCACGGGCCCGCAAGTGAAGCTTGGCGGTGCCAACCTCGTCGCCGGTCAACTCGGCAGCTGGATGCCGATTGGCGCAGAAGCCGTGGGTAGCGGCTATGAGATCGCCTGGAAGGTGGCTGGAGCCGATCTTTACGCGGTGTGGGATCTCGACAGCAACGGAAACTATACGAGCAGCGCGGTCGGAGGTGTCTCTGGAAGCTCGGTCTCGCTGGAAGCGTTCGAGAGCGTGTTTCACCAGGATCTCAATGGTGACGGCATGATCGGCATTCCGGCGACGGTCATCGAGGCACTGGGATCAACCAGTCTCGTTCAGGCCGGCAACGGATATATCCTGAATCCAGTTGGTGGCGGCACGGGCCCGCAAGTGAAGCTTGGCGGTGCCAACCTCGTGGCCGGCCAACTCGGCAGCTGGATGCCGATTGGCGCAGAAGCCGTGGGCGGTGGCTATGAGATCGCCTGGAAGGTGGCGGGAGCCGATCTTTACGCAGTGTGGAATCTTGACAGCAACGGAAACTACACGAGCATTGCGATCGGAGGTGTTTCTGGGAGCTCCGCTTCGTTCGAGGCAATCGAGACCATCTTTCACCAAGATCTCAATGGTGACGGTACGATCGGGATTCCCACGATAGTCATCGAGGGGCTAGGATCGACGAGTCTCACCCAGGTCGGCAATGGATATTTTATGAATCCGGTCGGCGGCGGCGCGGGTCCGCAAGTGAAGCTTGGCGGCGCCAATGTTGTGGTCGGACAACTCGGCAGCTGGATGCCAATCGGCGCAGAAGCCGTGGGTAGCGGCTACGAGGTCGCCTGGAAGGTCGCGGGAGCTGATGTTTATGCAGTTTGGAGCCTGGACAGCGGCGGCAACTACACAGGCAGCGCGATTGGAGGTGTTTCGGGAATCTCGGCCTCATTCGAGGCGTTCGAAACCACTTTCCATCAAGACCTCAACGGAGACGGTACGATCGGTGTAACCGCCCAAGTTTCAGCGGGCTACCCGCAAGGCAATCTCAGCGTCGCAAATGGTGTCCTCTCTTCGGGAAAAACCGCACATCAAGCAGCGACTTACCCCTCCGACCTGTTCAGCCAGGACGGATTCCATTTCGCTGAAGGCGCCCAAGGACAGATGATCATCTCCAGTCCCCAGCCATTGCTTGGTGGCCCACAGCAGACGCCATTGTGGGCACCGCATGACGTTTTCGCATTCAACCAAGAGCTTGGGCAGAGTATCGCCGCCAACTTCGCATCGGAGGCAGACATGGTTTGGCTCAGTCACAATCGCGCTGCCACGCAAGCGGCGATCTTCTCGGCAAGTCACGACAATACGCCTGGAAACATTGTTGTTTCTGATTCAGCACAGGACGTGCTTACGACACATCAATCCATCACGGAGGCAGTTCTGAGCCATCTTGCCGGCTTTCATCTTGTCTAGTTCAATGCTCCGACCGGATTGGCAGAATCTTGGATGCGGGCGGGCTAGTGCATCGCGTCGCACTTTCAACGTCACCTCTCTGCACGGTACGGAGATCGACGGAGATGATTGCTGGGGCCGCCAACAATCGTGGCGGCATCGGCGAACTCCGGCATCGAAACCTCCGCGCTAATCCTTGAGCGATGTCGAGGCCCTTCTGGGTGTCGAATGCGACATGCTCCTTCCGCTTGGGCCGAAGACTGTATCCGAGTCCACGAGCGCTGCTCGTGGATGACGTTGCGGTTTGCTGGCAGCAGTTGATTTTGCCGCAAGACCGATGATCTACTAGCTGGAAAGGTAGATCGTCGCCTGACCGCCTTTAAAGCCGTGGCCCCGAACTTGCTCCCGTCCAGATCCGGGCATGCAGAAAAGCAAGCGCATCAAAGCCGCTGATCTTGCATTCAATCTGGGGGGCGACTGAGTGGTCGACCGTCAAGGTGACCGTGGCATGCAGGATGTCCTCCTCGCGCAGTTGTCCCTTCGCCTGAGAAGGGCAGCCGGTGTGAAAGAGCTAAACGTTACCGGTCGAGCTGCTGCCGGATTTCGCGCGACGATTTTGTCAGAGTTCCGTCCCGAAGCGGCTCGTGCCGGTTCTCTTGCGAATGGACACCCTGGCGTCCCCCCTTAAGTGTCAGCGGAGTTTGGATCGGTCAGGTTGGCGTCCATAGGGCCGGCCATTAGACTTTAGCGATCGCAAATGGTATCGCGTAGCGCAAGCTGGAATGGCTGTGCACGTGTATGACCAGAACACGAGGACAATTGTCATCCAGGGCGGGGTTTCTGGACTCCCCTTAATCGTTGAAAAATTGCCGAGCGCCCACGGTTGCGGCGGTGTCGAGTGGAGAAAATGGTGGATCAAGATCGTAAACGACGTGTGGCGCTCATTACTGGTGTGACTGGCCAGGACGGTGCCTACCTGGCTGAGTATCTGCTCGGACTCGGCTACACGGTCCATGGAATCAAACGGCGTTCGTCCTCCTTCAACACTGCTCGTGTGGATCATCTCTACCAGGATCCTCACGTCGGAGACGTCCCGTTCCTGATGCACTATGGCGACATGACGGACTCGACCAATCTTATCCGTTTGGTCCAGCAGATCAGGCCCACCGAGATATACAACCTCGCAGCTCAAAGTCATGTCGCCGTGAGCTTTGAGAGCCCGGAATACACCGCCAATGCGGACGCAGTAGGGGTCTTGCGGCTGTTGGAGGCTATTCGCATTCTCGGCTTGGAGAAGGACACGCGATTTTATCAGGCTTCGACCTCGGAGCTGTACGGTTTGGTGCAGGAGGTTCCGCAACGGGAGACGACGCCGTTCTATCCGCGGTCTCCATATGCAGTCGCAAAGCTATATGGCTATTGGATCACGGTAAACTACCGTGAGGCATATGGCATGTTTGCTTCCAATGGCATCTTGTTCAACCATGAAAGCCCCATACGCGGAGAGACTTTCGTAACTCGCAAGATTACGCGGGGGGTTGCAAGAATAGAAGTCGGTCTGGAGGACGCGATCTATCTTGGTAACCTCGAAGCAAAGCGCGATTGGGGGCACGCGCGGGACTACGTCAGGGGAATGCACGCAATCCTGCAGGCGGACAAACCGGATGATTTTGTGCTTGCAACGGGAGAGACGCGCTCGGTGCGCGAATTCGTTGAGCTTGCCTTTGGTGAAGTTGGTCGTCGCGTCGAGTGGCAAGGCGAGGGCGTCGACGAGGTGGGGCGCGATGTGGCTTCGGGCAAGATCGTCGTGCGCATCGACCCGGCCTATTTCCGCCCGACCGAGGTCGATCTCCTGATCGGAGATGCGACAAAGGCACGGCAGAAGCTCGGTTGGACGGCGCAAACGAGCTTTCGGGATCTGGTGAAGGAAATGGTCGCCAGCGATCTGGCTGATGCTCGTCGTGATGTGAGCGGCAGCAGGGGCGTTTAGCGGCTGTAACCTTGATAAACATCGACCGCGGCAGAATTCACCAACACTGAGGAGAACGTCATCGAGGCGTGCGGACTCTGAAGCCGCAACCGAATCTTGGTGGGCGGGTGAGTTTGCTTCCAAACGTCACCCCTGCCGACGGTTGATGAGGGGGGCAATCTCAGGTTGGTGGCGGGAGCTTCCGTGTACGTGTCGGAATCTGGCAGATGAGATATCGGCCAGGACATGGGTTCGAGCTCAGCCAGCTGGCCAGACGACGACCAACCCGACAGCGTCCACTCGTGAGGGGATAGCACCTGGATGCGTTGCATGGTCAGCTCTTGGCCGAAAACCAGGCGCGATCCCTGGATGGGGACGAGCTTGAGGCCTCGGCCGGATGGGGCTCTGGCAATGCTCCACATGTGATCCATTAGGGGGACGGGACTCTCTCATCTGTGAAATCTGAAGCGCTGTGGCCAGGAGCCACGGGCGTGGAGGTCGTGTGCAAAGCCAATCACTCCAGCGAGACGCTCAATCGTCCATGCTCGACCTTGGGCAGGCGTCGCCGTGCTGCGAGATTGGCAGTTGCAAACCAGGGGTAGGCAAATTGAGCCGCGTGCATTAACAGAACAGCATGACCGTCTGTCAGAGGGCCGAGAGTTGAGTGGTCGCGATATTTCAGCACCCGAGAGCAAGAACATTCCTCACGTCCCTGCGCTCGACGAGCTGCGGGGGATTGCTGCCCTGATGGTGCTGTTCGCGCATCTCACCCATAATTTGACGAGAGGTGTCGACCCGAGCATTGGTGCATGGCTATACCCCTCCAATCCGTTCTTTGCCGTGCTTGCCGAAGGGCATGCGGGCGTATCGCTGTTCCTTGTTCTGAGTGGCTTTCTGTTTTCTTACGGCGCGCATAACCGCCAAGTTTCGTATCGAGGCTTTGTTCGCAATAGAATCCTGCGTATTTTTCCTATGTACGTGCTACTGCTGTTTCTGGAAGCCTATACATATCCAGCTCAGTTCTCATTTAGCGCATTCGCGTCCAGCTTGTTCTTGATGGGGAATACTCCCGCCGGTCTCGCGGGGGGAGCGTTCACAATCCTGTTGTGGACCATATGTGTCGAATTTCAATTCTATCTGGTCTTCCCTTTTCTGAATTCTTTCAAACTGAAATACGGGGTTAAGTACCTGGTTCACCTGCTGGGGCTTGCAATCCTGCTTCGCATTCTTTGTGTTGGTCTGGGTGCCTCTCCTCGCAACCTTTCTTACTTTACAATTGTAGGGCGCATCGATCAGTTTCTCATCGGGATGATTGCTGCTCATCTTTACCGAGAGGGTGTGTTGGCAACCAGGAGATCCGGAATTCTCCTCGTCGGCGTATCCTGCCTCATTGTGTTGTCGCTTTTTGCGTTCAACAGGCTTGGCGGGTGGGAGCGAGACGCCAACTGGAAGGCTCTGTGGCACACCTATGAAGGCTTCCTGTTCGCTTCTTTGATCGTGATATATGTTCAAGCGCACGGATCGTTTCATGATTACTATACGACCTTGCTCAGGAAAATCGGACTGGTGAGCTATTCACTTTACCTGATCCATATGCCCATCCTTCTCATGTTTCAAAAGCACAATTGGTATTTGACGTTGACCGGAAGCCCGTATGTCAATGCGCTACTATCGGGAGTCTATCTCGTTCCTGTTGCGGTCTTGGTGGCTACAGCCACTTATTGGCTTATTGAGCGGCCATTCATCGATCTTAGGGGGGAGTACCTTAAGCCAGTTTCAGCTCCTGCTCGGTTGGCCAAAGCGGAATAGAGGCATGAAGTGGTTACTGAGAGCGATATTGGCTTCGAACCTTGTGAGTTTGTGCTCCAATCAAGCAAGCGCGTTTGATTGGGATTACAAGGACGCCAGGTTTGACCTGAGCGCCTCGGCGATCTTGGGAGATCGAGCTGCTTTCGAGTCCTGGAGAAATGAGCCCCTCAATTACATCAAGGAGCAATTCGAGGGTGCAATCAACGTCGCGCCGGAGGTGGTCGGTGTTCATGATCCGATAAAGAAGGCTGGTTTTGCGATCGAGCAGATCGATCTGCTGTTCTCCCATGTGGCTCAAGACGGAGCTGATCTTCGATATACCGTTGCCGTGGCGCGACCGGACAAGCCAAATCCTGATCTGCCGACGATCGTGGCAATCAATGGTCACGGCGAGGTGGGGGGCGAAGGGAGCGGTCAGGCGCCCACAACGTTGTTCGACGATGATGGACATGGCGCGTATTTGGCTAGAGGCGGGTTTACGGTGGTTGCCTTTCCGAACACGATCCATGCGCCGTTTGCGGACCTTTCGAGGCGCGTGGACTATTCGATCATCTGGGCGAGGCTTGCGGATCTAGCGCTGACGCGGATAAAGCCTTTGCTGAATTCGAATCCCGACTACATTGGGCTGGGAAACGCGGCTGGCGGACTAACGAGCCTTATGTTGGCGATCGTTCGGCCGGATATCAAGGCAATGGCTGCGAATGGCGCGTTCTTCTCGCTTGAGCATACGCGGCGGGAGTATCGGATCTTCACGCATCCATTTTGCCATGACTTTCGTGCGTTCTTTTCGTATTCCGCTCTCTATGCATTGCTCGCGCCGAAACCGCTACTGATCGAAGAAGGTCGGCGCGATGGTCTTTGGTTGGGTTATGGAGCGTCGCACCCTGAGTCCTGGTTTAGTGGCACGAAGCGGGGCGCAATTAGTGATGAGACGATCGGAGCGTACCTCGAGCTGAAACAGATCTGGGTGAAGTTTGGCTCGCTTATCGAGCTGGATATTCACGATAAGGGGCACGAAGATGTGGATACGTCAGCATTCGTTGGTTTTGTGCAACGAGTTCGTGCGGCGCCGCCTTAAAGACAGTCGGACGATCGATGCTTAGAAGTCTGATCTACTGTCTCTTCGTAGCCGTTGCGGCCGCAGCTTGCAGTATTGGAGTGCTCTATTCTGCGGGATGGCGTTCTCGCTCGCAGATCTCGGACGTGACTGCGAAGGCGCAGGCGGAGAGTCTTGTTCCATACTGCTTGGAGTCCGCCAAGGCTGATCCGTGGCGCTATTACTATCTTGGGAAGATGAAGAGCGCCTCGGTGGAAATTAGGATCCAGGTAGTCAGGGCGGCCGGCTGGGCTACACCTCTCGGGCAGGATCAGCCGAATGGCTGGCTCGCCGAAGCATGTTTGCGCGAGCTTGATGTCAGATAGTACCTTTGCGACGGCAGCGGCTTGACTTCGGGCTGGTTCAGCAGCTTCGCTACTAACTTGGCGAACCTTGCCGTTCTCCAGCTGGGTATGGTTCTTCGTGAATGTCGTCGGGTCCCATACCGAATCGTCGGGCGCCGACCCCGCGAACCAGCGGTAGAGCAGATTGTCGTCAAACTGCTCCATGAGCTGACGTTAGGGGGATGCCATAGAATGCCTCGAGCAGCAGACGCTCAGGAACTGCTCGGGGTGACCTCCCTTCGAGCAGCCCGACACGCCCACCGCAACCCGCCTCAAAGTCCGTGACGACGCCCACGCCCCTCTCGCGAGGCGGGACGGGCCTAGACAATCGTGTTTTGTATCGCGCCGGCGAGGGCCGCCTTGTTGAGCTTGGGCGTGGGCTTCAGGATCGTAAGCGTAGTGCTACGGCCCTCCTGATCGACGCTTGACGTCTACTTGAGCCGCGTGACGCGACGCCGCGGCTTCCAGCTTTCGGACAAGGCGTTGACAGCTGCCTCGAGCGCCTTCCGGTCGATGGTGTTGGGATCGAACGGCTCGGGGCCCCAAAGGCGCATGTGTTCGTGCTCCGGATGGGACGAGTCGCCGATGGCATCGAGGTATTCGGCATAGCCTGGCGGGCCGCCGACGTCTTCCGGCGGACAACGACCGGCGGCTTCGAGCAGGAGAGGAAGTCCCTCGGTCGATGTATCGTCGAACCATTTTTCGAGCTTGATCACATGGTCCCCAGCCGTCGCCGAAGTCATAGAGATAGTGGATCGTCTTGGTGCCTGTCTCACGAATGATATCGACGAGCCGCGCCTTGCGGGCATCGATGGGCTGGGGACCAAAATCGCCATCGGGATCAGGGATGCCCCAGCGCCCTTCGCCAGCCAGGAACTCGAAGAGGTGACTGTTCGTCCAGCCAAACGCCGTTTGAAGCGTCAGATGCAGCCGATCGAGGCGCAGGGCGACAGGGACGACGAGACGACGCATTGCCTCCGGCCTGACCGCCTTGAGGGTCACCTTGATCCGGACGGCGGTCGTGTTCAGGCTCATGCCGCCAGCCTCGGATCCTGGGCCCCCATCGTGTAGGTCGACGCCCATGGCAGCAGTTCGTCCAGTCGCGCCGCCGGCCAGCCATTGACGAGCTTGGCGAGGACGTCGGCAAGCCAAGACTCGGCACTGACGCCGTTGAGCTTGCACGTCTCGATGAGCGAAGCCAGCAAGGCCCAATTCTCGGCACCTTCGTCGCACCCGGCGAACAGGGCGTTCTTGGCATTCAGCTTGATCGGCCGCATCGCACGCTCGACCGCGTTGGTGTTCATCTCGATGCGCCCGTCATCGAGGTAGAGCGTCAGGCTGTCCCAATGGCGCAGCGCATAGCGCAAAGCCTTTGCCGTCACACTCTTCTGCGCGAGGTGACCGAGCTTTGCCTCGAACCACTGCTTCACGGCTGCGGCCAGCGGCTGGGCATGCGCCTGCCGGCCTGCACGGCGCTCGGAATCAGATCGGCCGCGGAAGGCTTTCTCGATCGCGTACAGCTGAGCAATACGCTCGAGGGCCTCGCGGGCAACCGGAGCCGGTGCCGGCGAATCCTCGTGGTCGATCTTCACAAATTGACGCCGCAGATGCGACCAGCAGAAGGCGAGCGTGCCGGACAGCGCGTCCGCACGCGTCTCCCGGGTCATGGTCTTGTAGGTCTCAAAACCATCGCAGTGGATGGTGCCGCGATAGCCTCCGAGCAGTCTCAAGCCATGAACCGCGCCGCGGCCCGGTGCATAGGCATAAACCACCCGGGGCGGATCAGGTCCGGCCCAAGGCTGTAGCCCGTCTTGGTCCGGCCGCGCCCGGAAGGTGATCGAGACGGTGCGGGAAGAAGTTCTCCTGCCGAGATTGCGAGAAGATCAGCCAGGCGCTGGCGCCGTTCCACGCCGTGGCGCGCGGATGGGCCGGCCCGAGCCTGCTGGCGATGATCATGTTCGAGAAGTTCGGCCAGCATCAGCCGCTGAACCGCCAGGCCGAACGTTACGCCCTGGAGGGCATGCCGATCGTGCTCTCGACCACGGCGGATGCCGTGGGTTCGGTCTGTGCGTCGCTGGAACCGCTGCTGCGTCTGGTCGAGGCGCACGTCATGGCGGCCGAGCCGCTTCTTGCCGCTGATACGACCGTGCTGGTGTTGGCCAAGGGGAAGACCGATACGGGGCGGTTCTGGATCTATGTCCGGGACGACCGGCCGTTTTCTGACTTCTCCTGGATCGTCGGGTCGATGAACAAGAAAGGCCAAGCAGGTAGCGATTATTCCATATAAACAAGTCGATACACGCGCAGCGCGCATTTCCTGTCCCCACTAGCACTCCAAATCGGATGCCACGGAGTAGAAGTAGATGCCATAACCAGCAACCTGAGGTAGTGTTGCGAAATTCCGACGTAGTGTGGCCGGCGCGCTGTGTGCGGTGGATATGGAGAAAAGCGTCGTCTGTCTGAGCTCTCCAGCGCGAGATGTTCTGTCGACGTACAAACCATCGCCCAGTGGCGGCTGGTCAGAGGCATCGCGGTGAAAGAATCGTGACACGGCCTCCGCGTGAGCCTCTGTCCGGTGTGGACGCTCTGCGATTGAGTGGCCTGTTCGTGCAGTATGCGGACAATCTCTGCTCGCGACCATGGAAGTTTGTTCCGAATAAACATATGGGTTGTATTTGTAGTCCACCGCCGCTTGCATGTTGTGAATAAGTTCCAATGCTCGTTGATCGTCAGATGCGAATGACGTCTGTTGTGTGTCGGAATTGTACAGATACTGCGGGGGCAGGGGTGTCGGAAAATTTGGCGTTCAGCGCTCAGCGTCGTCTTGCGCGGAGGACACTGAACATCGCGCTCGGGTGCGCGGTGAGTTTTTTTTGTATCACAAATTCAACTTTAAGTCGTTCAGAGACTATGTCTCTACCTGGGAAGATTTCGGTCGGCCAGAGTGGATCGGCAAACTATTCGATACCGCTCGCGCTGCCACCGGGATCGGCGGGCGTCGCTCCGTCCCTGTCGCTCGACTACAACAGTCACGGCGGGAATGGAATTCTCGGAGTCGGCTGGTCTCTCGGCGGCTTGCCCTCCATCGGCCGCTGTGGCCGTACGGTTGCTCAGGATGGTGCAATGGGGGGCGTCAATTTCGACGTCAATGATCGGTTCTGTCTCGACGGACAGCGGCTGATTGCGGTGAACGGCGCCTATGGCGGCGACGGCACGGAGTATAGGACCGAGGTCGACTCCTTCTCTAAAGTGGTCTCGCACGGCGTCGCTGGCACCGGCCCGGCGTGGTTCGAGGTGCGCACGAAAGCCGGTCAGATCATGGAATTCGGCCATACCGCCGATTCGCAGATCCTGGCCGTCGGCAAAGCCACCGCGAGAGCCTGGGCGCTCAACAAGCTGAGCGACACCAAGACGAATTATTTATCAGTTACTTACGTCAACGACGCAACGACGGGTCAGTCGGTCCCGAGCTGGATCGTCTATGCCGGCAATACGACCGCGGGGACCGCTCCGTACAACTCGGTGGGTTTCGTCTATGCGTCCCGACCGGACGCCATTCGGCAATATCAGGCTGGGTCGCCGGTCAACACGTCCGTTCGTCTGACCAATGTGAAGACGTATGAAGGTGCAAATCTCGTTTCGGACTACCGGCTATCCTACCAGCAGAGCAGCACGAGTAACAACTCCGAGCTAACCTCAGTCACGGCCTGTGGCGCGTCAGGCAACTGTCTTCCGGCGACGACGTTCCAGTGGGCCAACGGTGGCGGCAACTCGTTCTCGCCCTATGTCGCGACGAATCCGAACAACCTCGTGGCATCGTCTTACGTGCGAATGCAGTACTGGACGCCGGTGCTGATGGACCTGAATGGCGACGGAAAGACGGACTTCGTCCTGGCGAAGAACAGCTCGATCTACTCATATTTGAGCAACGGCGACGGCACGTTTACGACAGTGAACTCAACTCAGAACGTGCATGATTTTGGCGGCTATCCGGCTGGGCTCTATGTGACGTTCGTTGGCGACTTCGATGGCGACGGCAAGAGTGACTTCGCTTTCGTCAACTCTTCGCAAATATATCCGTTTTTGGGCAATGGTGATGGCACCTTCCGGGTTGGCGTCATTCAGACGCCGATCAACTGGCCTTTATTGGATCAGGGCTCATTCGCTCCGATCGCCGGCGACTTCAACGGTGACGGAAAGACCGACTTCCTCCTGGTCAGCCAGGATTATCTTTACGAGTGCATGAGCGCGGGGGGCGGTGCGTTCAGCTGCACCTCGATCTGGATCAACAATGGATGGAATTTCGGCAACCCGAACGCCCGGTACGTGCCGATCACCGGTGACTTCAACGGTGATGGCAAGGTTGACTTCATCATGCTGGGAGGGACAACCCTCTACGAGGCGTTCGGCAATGGTGATGGCACCTTCAGCTATCGTCAGGTGGATCTCACCAACGGCTGGAGATTTGGCTGGCCCGACGACGGAATACCTCCGTCCGACTACATGCCTGTGGTGGGTGACTTCAATGGCGACGGGAAGACCGACTGGCTGATGCTGAAGGGGTCGACGATCTACCTGTTCCAGAGCAGGGGTAATGGCGATTTCGACTACGTGCAGATTTCAATCCCTAGTCCAACCCCCGGATGGAATTTTGGCACGCCGCCGACCACTTCTTTCGACGTCGTCGCCGGCGACTTCAACCTCGATGGCCGGTCGGATTTCGTCCTGATCGGAGGCAATGGGCCGTATATCTACCAATTTCTCAGCAGGGGTGACGGAACGTTCGCCTACAATACGCTTCCGATGCCCAACAATTGGAATTTCGGGGCGCCGCCCGACGCCAACTACTTCGTGTTCGGCGGTGACTTCAACGGCGACGGACGGTCCGATTTCGCGCTCATGGACAACGGCTATATCTACACCGTGGCGGCGAATGGCGGTTCGGGCGACCTCGTCAGCCAGGTGACCAGCGGGCTCGGCGTAACTGCGACGATCACCTACGCGCCGTTGACCAGCGGATCGGTCTATTCCAGGGACGCGAATGCCAGCTATCCGATCCAGGACATGCAGATGGCATTGTACGTGACGTCGAGGCTCGACCTGTCGAATGGCGTCGGTGGGACGTATAGCTCGAGCTACAACTACGCAGGCGCCAAGCTCGATACGAGTGGTCGCGGGTTCCTGGGATTCCGTCAGATGACCGTAAGGGACCTCGCGACCGGCATTGCCGACACGACGACCTTTCGCCAGGACTTTCCGTTCGTCGGAATGGTGTCCTCGGCGACCCGTACGCTTGGTGCGCAGACGCTCGGACAATCGGCCAACAGCTACCTCTGTCTGAATGCGAGTGGCGGAACCGGCATCAGCCAGTCCAGTGCGCCGTATCGCGTGTTTCTGACTCAGAACACGTCGAGCGGTACGGATCTGGATGGCTCGGTGCTGCCGACGGTTACGACGACAAATCAGTACGATGATTTCGGCAATGCGACGCAGGTCGTCGTGGCGACGCCCGACGGGAACAGCAAGACCACGGTCAACGTCTACGCCAATGATACGTCCAACTGGTATCTCGGCAGATTGACGCGGGCGACTGTCACGAGTCGCAGACCGCAATAGCACCCCAAAATCCCATTCATATCGATATCGAGCTCACGCAGGCCGTTGCAGGCTGAGGAATTGACCATGTTCAAGGCCGTGTCATTTCGTGTGTCGCGTTCAAGTCGTTTCGCTGGTTTGAGGGGGCTGGCGCTCGCTCTGTTGATGGGCTCCGCCGTCCCGTCGGGCGCCGGCGCTGCGCAGATTTTCCTCACCAGCGGATCGACCTGGACGGTCCCGAGTGATTGGAACAGCGCGAACAACACCATCGAGGTCATTGGCGGCGGCGCGGGTGGTGCGGGTTCGAACGCGTCGACCGAAGGTGCCGGTGGCGGCGGCGGTGGCGGCTATTCGAAGATATCGAATCTGCCGCTGCAGCCGGGCGCCTCGATCACCTACCGGGTGGGGGCCGGCGGTGCGGGCGGCGGCGCAGCGAGTGCCGGTGCCGGTGGTGGTGACACCTACTTCAACGGGTCTGGAACGACCTGCCAGGCGCAGTCGGTCTGTGCCAAGGGCGGCAGCGCGGGCCTGAACAGCAGCGGGTTGAATGCCGCGGCCGGCGGACAAGGCGGCGCGTTGGCCAACGGCATCGGTTCTGTCAGATATTCAGGCGGCGCGGGTGGCAACTCGGGCGCCAGCAGCAACGGCGGCGGCGGCGGCGGCGGCGCCGCAGGTCCGTTGGGTCATGGCGGCAATGGCGGCTCCTCCGGCCAGAACGGCTCGGGCGGCGGCGGCGGCGGCAATGGCGGCGGCACGAGCGGTGTCGGCGCCGGCGCCGGCGGCAACAACAACTCCGGCGTCGGTGGAGGATCTGCAGGCTCCGCCGGCGTTCCGGGAGGCAATGGCAATCGCGGTGGTGGCGGCGGCGCCGGCTACTGGAACGCCAGCGCCTGGGTCAACAATGCCGGCGGCAGCGGCAGCACCGGAACGGAGTGGGACGCCTCCCATGGCTCCGGAGGCGGTGGCGGCAGTGGGGCGGGTGGCGGCGGTGGCGCCGGTGCCGCGAACGGCGCAGCCGCGCTTTATGGCGCGGGCGGCCCCGGCGGCTCGGGCAACAACACCGCCGGCATGCCCGGTGCGTCCGGCATCATCGTCATCAACTACACGCCCGTCCCGCCGCCGCCCTCGTCGGCAACGCGGATCTATCTGACTAGTGGCTCGACCTGGACGGTTCCGAGCGACTGGAATAGTTCGAGCAACACAGTCGAGGTGATCGGCGGTGGCGGCGGTGGCGCTGGCTCGAATTCCTCGACGGAAGGTGCCGGCGGCGGTGGCGGCGGCGGCTATTCGAAGACCGTCAACCTGTCGCTGCAACCTGGCTCGAGCGTCAGCTATCGGATCGGACTTGGTGGCGGTGGCGGTGGCGCGGCCAATGCGGGCGCGGGCGGTGGTGACACGTATTTCAATGGCACCGGCACCACATGTCTGTGGCAGTCGGTCTGTGCCAAGGGCGGCAGCTCCGGGCAGGGCAGCAGCGGCCTCAACGCTGCCGGTGGCGGTGCCGGCGGCACCGCAGGCAGCGGCGTCGGCACGGTCAGATATTCGGGCGGTGCTGGCGGCAACTCCGGTGCGAACAGCAATGGCGGCGGCGGCGGCGGTGGCGCTGCCGGACCGAACGGCAATGGCGGCAATGGCGGCACCAGCGGACAGAACGGCTCCGGCGCAGGCGGTGGCGGACATGGCGGAGGGACGAACGGCGCCGGCGCGGGCGTGGGCGGCAACAACTACGTGGGAACGGGAGGCGGCAGTGCGGGCGTGGCCGGAGTTCCCGGCGGCGTCGGCAGCAATGGCGGTGGCGGTGGCGCCGGTTATTGGAGTGGTGTCAACAACGCAGGTGGTAGCGGCAGCACGGGCTCCGAGTGGGATGCGACCCATGGCTCCGGTGGTGGCGGCGGCAGCGGCGCCGGTGGCGGTGGCGGACCAGGCGCGGCGAACGGGGCCGCAGGTCTCTACGGCGCCGGCGGTCCGGGCGGCTCCGGCAATAGCATGGCCGGAACGGCGGGCGCGCAGGGCATCATCGTCATCACCTACACGCCGGCGACCGGTTCAGGCTCGGGGTCGACGCCGGTCGCCGACATCTACACGATCACGCGCACGTCGTCGTTCTCCTACGACGCTGCCTCGGGATTGCTGACCCAGGAAGTCGTTGAGCCGGATACCCCGGCGGCGCGGCTGCAGACCGACTATGTCTACGACGCCTTCGGCCACAAGCAGTCGGTGACGGTCGGCGGCGCCGACATCGTCAGCCGCTCCAGCACGAGCACCTACGACGCGCGCGGACAGTTCGGGACCTCGAACACCAATGCGCTCGGGCAGAGCGAAAGCTTCCAATATGATTTGCGCTTTGGCCAGCCGACCAGCCAGACCGGGCCGAACGGGCTGACCACGACGTTCAGCTATGACGAGTTCGGTCGCAAGATCCAGGTGGTGTCGCCGGACGGCACCCAGACCCGCTGGTCCTACCAGTTCTGCAGCGGCGTCAATGGCGGCACCGCGAGTTGCATGTCCGGCGCGAGCTATCTGGTGCAGCAGACGTCCTTTGCGGTCGATGGGTCGACGGTGATCGCACCGCCGGCGACCGTGTTCTTCGACGCGCTGGAGCGCGAGATCGGCCGGCAGACCCAGGGCTTCGACGGTAGCATCGTCCAGGCCACCAAGAGTTATGATGCGCTGGGGCGGGTGACGCAGACCAGCCGGCCTTACTTCCAGAACGGCGGCACGCCGCGTTACACCACCCTCACCTACGACACGCTCGGGCGCGTGGTCACCACGACGCAACCGGACGGCAGCATCTCGCAGGCCGCCTATCATGGCCTCACGACCACCGAGACCAACGCGCTCAACCAGACGCGCACGACGGTCAAGAACAGCCAGGGCCAGGTGGTCTCCGTCACCGACGCGCTCGGCCAGACGCTGACCGCCGCCTATGACGCGGTCGGCAACATGGTGCAGACCACGGATCCGGTCGGCAATGTCGTCACTGCGAGCTACGACATCAGGGGCCGCAAGATATCGAGCTCCGATCCGGATCTCGGTATCTGGAGCTACACCTACAATACGCTCGGGCAACTGACGACGCAGACCGACGCCAAGGGGCAGGTCGTCAGCGTGAGCTACGACAAGCTGGGCCGAACGGTGCAGCGGGTCGAGCCGGACATGACCTCGGTGTGGGTCTACGACACCGCGGCCAACGGTATCGGCAAGCTGGCCTCGACCGGCATCACCTCGGGCTCCGGCAACGGCTTTGCCCGCAGCGTCAGCTATGACAGCCTCGGCCGTCCGCTGCAGGTTGCGACCACCGTCGATGGCGCAACCTATACGATGGGCGCGACCTATGACGCCAACAGCCGGCTGACCAAGGTCAGCTATCCCTCCGGCTTCACCGCGCGCTACGGCTACAACAGCCTCGGCTTCGCCAACCAGCTCCAGGACGACGCCACCAGCCAGTCCTATTGGACGGCCTACGCGATGGACGCCGAAGGGCACATCACCCAGCAGGCTGCCGGCAACGGCCTCGTCACGACCCGCGGCTTCGATCCGCTGACCGGGTCGCTGCTCAGCGTCGTCACCGGCGTCAACAATGCGGTTCAGAACCAGACCTTCGGCTATGACCGGCTTGGCAATCTGACTTCGCGCGGCGACGGCAATACCAATGTCAGCGAGAGCTTCGCCTATGACGCGCTGAGCCGGCTGACGACGTCGACCACCAATGTCAACACCGCGCCGCTGGTCAAGACGTTCGCCTACAGCCCGATCGGCAATATCCTGTCGAAGTCGGATGTCGGCACCTACACCTATCCCGCCGCCGGGCAGCCGCGGCCGCATGCGGTCACGGCCGTCTCGGGCGGCACGATCAGCGCCACCTTCATTTATGACGCCAACGGCAACCAGACCTCCGGTCTCGGCCGCAGCATCGTCTACACCTCCTACAACAAGCCGGCGAGCATCACGCAGGGGACGCGGACGATCTCCTTCGTCGACGACACCGACCACCAGCGCTTCAAACAGGTGACGCCGGAGGGCACGACGCTCTACATCGCCGCGTTCGGGGTGGCCGCCGAGGTGCAGAACCCCGGCACGGTGACGCAGAAATGGACCGATTATCTTCTGGTCGGCAACGCCCGGGTCGGCATGCGGGTGGCGCAGACATCGGGTGGCAGCACGACCATCACGACGCGCTACTTCCACACTGATCATCTCGGCTCGATCTCGGCGATCTCCGACCAGAACGGCCTTCTGGTCGAGCGTCTCAGCTACGACGCCTGGGGCAAGCGCCGCAACGCCGACGGCAGCGACGACACCACCGGCAGCATCACCAGCCAGACCACCCGCGGCTTCACCGACCACGAACAGCTGTCGGTCGGCGGCCTCATCCATATGAATGGGCGTGTCTACGATCCGCTGCTGGCGCGCTTCACCAGCGCCGACACCATGACGGAAAGCCCGTTCAGCACCCAGGGCTGGAACCGCTATTCCTATGTCGGTAATGATCCGCTCACGTTCACCGATCCGTCCGGCCACTGCTTCCTCGGCTGCTTCTGGAACGCTATCGGCAAGGCGTTCAGCAGCGCGTGGCGAGCGGTCACGCACTTTTTCCAGACCAATGCAATTGCACGGTCGATCCTGCAGATCGCGCTGACGATCGGCATGGGAGGAAGTCCGATCGCGGCCGGTCTGGCGGCCGCGATCGTGACGGGACTGTCCGGGGGCAGTCTGGGCGATGTCATAAAATCCGGGCTCATAGCCGGCTTCAGCGCCTTTGCGTTCAGTCAGATCCCGGTGATGTCGCTAGCGCAGATTGCGGCTGCCCCGATGCGCTTCGTGGGAGCTGTCGCTGCCAACGCGGTCGTTGGCTGCGCCTCCTCGGCCATCTCCGGCGGCTCATGCCAATCTGGAGCAGCATCTGCAGCCGCGGGTGCGCTGTTGTCGCCTATCACCGGGGAATTGTTCCCTGACGCGAAGACTAATATCGCTCAGCGTATTGGCGGCACGATTGTGCAGGCTACCGCAGGTGGTATCGCCTCCGTAGCTGGCGGCGGAAAGTTCGCCAACGGTGCAGTCAGCGGCGCGCTCCAATACCTCGCGAGCTTTAGTCCTGAAAATGGTGCAACGGATGGTGCAACGGGAGGAGGAGGAGCGCCAGCTTGGCGGTTTACCCGTGATCAAAACGGCAACCTTGTTTATGTCGAAAACAACTGGGCGTTTAGCACATGTGACGAGTGCCTATACATGACGGATGCGTACGGGGCTCCAAGGGGCAACGGAACTCTACACCCAGGCTTAGATTTTTCTACACGTGGTTTGACCGGCATCGATGCCTTAAGCATCGTGGATGGAAAGGTCATACAGATCGGATCGAACGGTTTTGGCCCGTATTCCGTCACGATCCAGGCTAATGACGGACTATTTTACACGTACGGTCATCTGAACAATAACTACGTTAAAGAGGGGCAGCGTGTGGAATGGGGAACGCCTCTTGGTGAGATCGGAAATCTAGGCTTTTCCACCGGAATCCATCTACATATACAAGCCTCGGCTGTGGCACCTTTTGGCGTCACTAGTCGTATGATTGGGATCAAGTGTTCTCAAAGCCTAATTCGCGGGTGCTAGAATGAAATGTCCTTCAAAAAAATGGAGTCTAGTCGTCTGCAGCTTCCTGATGCTGGTGAACGCCGCTCGTTCCGCGCAGGCAAATTCAAGCGACGAGGACAAAATGTTGGGAGATGCTCGCGTTGCTAGTGAGGAATCCTCATCAAGTTTGAGGGTAATGGAGCCTAGAGCGCTCGCAAAAGGTGAAGCGCAGCGAATAGGAGGTCGGCTGATCGTTACCCTGCGCTCGGGTAAAACGAAAGTATATTCAGACCGTCTTGCATGCAGTAGACCTGCGGAGGAAACAAAATGCATTCGATATAGCTTGGTTGTTCATGCCAAGACGCGCTCTTCGTATATAATAGCGAAGCAGTACTACGAGGGACTAGAGGCGATTGTAGTGAATGAAGTGTCTGGCGTGGAGACGATAGTAAGAGGAATTCCAAGCTATTCCTCCGACGGCAGGTCGTTAGTTGTCTTTCTGGAAAATGATCCAGAAGTAGGGTTTGCAGTTGAGGTTTGGCAAAAAAATGGAGATCGGTTCGCTAAGGTCTGGACAGGATCTCCGAACTCAGATGGGATTTACGTCTCATATCGGCTCATCCGATGGATATCCGAAGATGCGTTTCTGATTGAGACTAAGACGAAATATGGAGGAAAAAAACCGGACGCGTTGCAGGAGGTATTAATAGTGCGTGATGCAAGCGGATGGAAGATAGCTCCGCGATAGAGTCGCCGGGGGTTACCGGGGGTTACCGGGGGTTATGGTGACAGTGCATATAATTAGCCAGTGAGCTTCAAGCTCAGGTGCCCCGCATGAGGTGAACCTCGCGAGCGTCCCGTGTCGTGCGGAAGCGACGGGCGGAGTCGAAATGCCGGAAACTACGGCGGCGCGGCGCAAGACGGTTGCATCGTTGTGGACATCGCTCCCGATCCGGCTGGCTGCTTCACAGGAAGCTTCGTTGAGGTTCAGAAAATTCATGACGAGACCCACCTTCCGATAGTTCGGTGCGGTGCACGTAAAAATTGTAGATTGTCCGCTGTCGCCAAGTGTTGCATCAAAGGGTGTGTATGACTCGTCGGGACGTTGCGCAATCAATATCTCTCGCGGTCAAAACCTCCTAAACTGCAGTTGTTAGTTGTTCTGCAGCTCAACTGCGTGGGGTCGGGGTGATTGCGTTGCGCGACGGGGGTCGCAGAATTTGGTTGATGGCGCTTCCCGTGGCGCTGGCGCTGGCGTTGTCGGCGTGCCAGACCATGGAGGAGGGCACGTCGTCGTTCGCTTGGAGCGCAAGCAGTCCAGAGGCCGGATCAGCTGTTCAGGCGCAGGCGGCGATGCGGTCGTCGGCGGGGAGCGTGCGTGCGGGCAAGTTGTCTGGCTCGCCATTGCTCGACGACAACAAAGGCGGGCCGGTGACCATGGTGGAAGGCACCGGGCGCTTCGTCGGCGAGCCGCCAACCGGGGCGGTGTCGCGCGCATCCGAGGATGCCGCCGACGGCGTCACCATCAATCTCGTCGGCGTGCCGGCGCCGCAGGCGGCGAAGACCGTGCTGGGGGATATTCTCGGGGTCAAGTACACGGTTGATCCGGGGATCGAGGGGCGGATCACAATCCAGACGCCGAAGCCGGTGGCGCGGTCGGCTGTGATTGATCTGTTCCAGGCGGCGCTGCGGGCCAACAATGCGGCTGTCGTCAACAATCGTGGCATCTATCGCATCGTGGCGGCGGACCAGACGGCGGTGTCGTCGGCGTATCGCACGGACGACGTGGCTGATGGCGGCGAGATGGTCGGCAACGGGCTGCAGGTGGTGCAGCTGAAATATGTCTCGGCCTCCGAGATCCGGCGCGTCGTCGAGCCGATCGCGCCGCGGGGCGGGGTGGTGCGGGTCGATGATGCGCGCAATTTGATCACGCTGTCCGGCAATCGCCAGGAGATCGCGGCGATGATGGATGCGATCGCGCTGTTCGACGTCGACACCATGAAGGGCATGTCGTTCGCGCTGATCCCGGTCAAGACCTCGGCGCCCGACGCGATCGCAACCGAACTGAAAAGCGTGTTCGCCTCCGATCGCGACGGGCCGATGGCCGGCATGGTGCAGTTCGTCCCCAACAAGCGGCTGCGCTCGATCCTGGTGATCTCGCCGCAGGTCCAGTATCTGCGCCGCGCGGAGAGCTGGATCCGCAAGCTCGACGCGCAGGCGCAAGGGTCCGAGAAGCAGCTCTTCACCTACGCCGTGCAGAACCGGCGCGCCCAGGAACTGGTCGACGTGCTGCAGTCGATGTTCCCGACGGACACCCAGACAGCGACATCCGGGCGGCGCACGGTGGCGCCGAACTATCAGGAGGCGGCGGTGCAGTCGCAGCCGGCATCGTCGGGCGGCGGGTTCTCCGGGTCATCGTCATCGGGATTCACCGGAGGCCTCGGCTCCTCCGGCGGCGGCATGGGGGGAATGCGGACCCCGGCGCCGACCACGTCCGCGCCCAGCGTCACGCCGGCGGCGGCAGCGCCCGCGCCCTCCGGCCGCGAGGGCGATGCCGACGGGCCGCGGCTCCGGATCGTCGCCGACGAGGCCAAGAACGCGATCCTGATCGAGGCAGCCAACGCCGACTACAAGCGCGTGCTGCAGGTGATCGAGCGGCTCGACCAGATGCCGAACCAGGTGCTGATCGAGGCGACCATCGCCGAGGTCACGTTGAACGACGATCTGCGTTTCGGCGTGCAATGGTACATGCAGAAGCACAGCTCGAAATTCACCCTGACGGAAGCCGCCTCCGGCGCCGTCAGCTCGGTCTTTCCCGGCTTCTCCTATGCGTTGACCGCGGCCAATATCGCCGCCACGATCGACACGCTGAACCAGATCACCAACGTCAACATCGTCTCCTCGCCGTCGCTGGCGGTCATGGACAACAAGGCGGCGGTGCTGCAGATCGGCGACCAGGTTCCGATCACGACACAGTCGGCGACCTCGACCCTGACCACGGGCGCGCCGATCGTCAATTCGGTGAGCTACAAGGACACCGGCGTGATCCTGTCGATCACGCCGCGCATCAACGAGAGCGGACGCGTGCTGCTCGACATCGAGCAGGAGGTGTCGAGCGTGGCGCCGACCACGTCCTCGAACATCGATTCGCCGACCATCCGGCAGCGCAAGATCAGGACCTCGGTGGTCGTCAACGACAGCGATGCGCTGGTGCTGGGCGGGCTGATCCAGGAGGGCCGCACCACCGGCCGCAGCCAGCTGCCGATCATTGGCGACATCCCATTTATCGGCAATTTCGCCGGTAGTCGCGACAACGTCATCGGCAAGACCGAGCTGATCATCCTGATCCGGCCGCACGTGATGCGCAGCCTCGACGAGGCGCGCAGCGTGACCGAGGAGTACCGCCACTTCATGGCGATCGAGGGTCCGCATCGCCGGCAGCCGGCGCGGCGGCGGGTCGAGGACACCGGACGCAGGATTCTCGACTGATGCCGCGCTTCCGCTACCGCGCCTACGGCACCGACGGCTCCTTCGCGGAGGGGACGATCGAGGCTGCGTCCGCGGATGCGGCGAGCGCGACTCTGTGGGCGCAGGGGTTGTCGCCGTTCCAGATGCAGGCCGCCGATAGCGCCGGCACGGCATGGTGGAACCGCGAGATAACGCTCGGCAACGGCGCGGCGCGCGCGGACCTTTTGGCCTTCACGCGCGAGTTCGCCACGCTCTGCGCGGCCGACATTCCAATGGACGACGCCTTGCGCATCGTGCAGACACAGGCCTCGGCAGCACGGCTGCGCGCCCTGGTCGAGGCACTGCTCGCCGATGTCCTCAATGGCCGCCCGTTGTCGGAGGCGATGCAGGCGCAGCCGCGCATCTTCCCGGCCGACTATGTCGCTGTCGTGCGCGCCGGCGAGAGCGGCGGGCGGCTGGCGCAGGTGCTGACCGAGCTTGCCGAGCTCCTGGAGCGGCGGGCGGAGATCCGTGCGCGCATCCAGTCGGCGCTGATCTATCCCGCGATGCTGATCGTGCTGAGCCTCGCAACGCTCGCGATCATCGTTGGCGGCGTGATCCCGTCGATGGCCCCGATCTTCACCCAGAGCGGCAAGCCGCTGCCATTGACCATCCAGCTGATGCTGGCCTTGAAGGCGCATTGGCTCGAGATCGTGGTCGGCGGCGTTGCCACCATCGTGGCTGGGGGGACGGTCGTCGCATTCGTGCTGGCCGATCCCGGCCGCCGCCGGCGTCTCGACCGGCTCGCGCTGCGGCTGCCGCTGCTCGGCGGCTTCCTTCTGCAGCAGGACACCGCGCGCTTCGCCCGCACGCTCGGTACGATGCTGATGGCCGGCGTGCCGTTGATCGCGGCGACGAAATCGGCGAGCGACGTCGTCGACAACCGTCATCTCCGCGCCGGCATGGAACAGGCGATCGAGCGGATCCAGCAGGGCACAGCGTTGCACCGCGCGCTACGCAACGAGGTCGCCTTGCCGGCCGTGGCGCTGCAGATGATCGCGGTCGGCGAGGAGGCTGGCAAGCTCGACCGCATGCTGCTGCGCGTGGCGCAGATGCTGGAGAAGCAGCTGCAGACCAGCGTCGATCGCTTCATGGCGGCGTTGACGCCGGCGATGACAGTCGGCATCGCATTGATCATCGGTGCGCTGATCATGCCGGTGATGAACGCCGTCCTCAGCATCAATGATCTGGTGGGGCGATGAGCGCGCGGGCGGCAGTGGGGCGGGACGAGGCGAGCGCCGGCTTCACGCTGGTCGAGATGCTTGCCGTGCTCGTCATCCTGGCGCTGACGGTATCCGCCGCTGTCCCTTTGCTATCCCGCGGCGCCGGCACGGTGAGCCTCGATGCGGCGACAGGCGAGATTGCGTCGGCGCTGCGCGCGACGCGCTCGGCTGCGATCGTACAGAACCGCGTGATGACCTTGACCATCGACGTCGACCGCCGGACCTTCAGCTCGGACGTCGTCCGGCCGCGCACCTTCGCGCCGGACATCCAGGCGAAGCTGACCTATGCCGCCGCGACGCGCGTGGGCGCTGCCGTGGGCGGTTTCCGGTTCTTTCCGGACGGCTCGTCGACCGGCGGCGATCTGAGCCTGGAGTTGAACGGGCATCATGTCAGGCTCTGTGTCGAATGGCTGACAGGGACGGTGCGGACCGCCGCGACGTGTTGAGGGGAGGGGACGATCATGCTGGGATGGATGGAATGTCTTGATGTCGTGAAGCTGCGCGTGGCCGCGTGGCGCGGGCAATTCCGGCTTCGTTTACGCAGAGGCCGCGATGGCGAGGCAGGCTTCACCTTGGTCGAGATGCTGGTCGTCATCACCATCATCGGCCTGATCATGGGTCTCGTCGGCCCGCGCGTGCTGAGCTATCTCTCCGACTCCAAGCTCAAGACGGCGCGGATCCAGATCCGCAGCCTGTCCTCGGCGCTCGACCTCTATCACCTTGACAACGGCCGCTACCCGACCGCAGCCGAAGGGCTCGGTGCGCTGGTGCAGAAGCCGGCCACCGCGACCACCTGGAACGGACCCTATCTCAGCGGCACCCTGGTCCCGAACGATCCGTGGGGACGGCCTTATGTCTACAGATTCCCGGGGCAGCACGGCACCTACGACATCGTCTCGCTCGGGCCCGAGGGACGTGAGGACGAGACCTCGGCCACGGCCAATGTGACGAGCTGGCAGCCGTGACTCCCGCCACGGCAGAGGTGAAGCACGCGGACGGCGACGACGCCGGCTTCACGCTGGTGGAGATCCTCGTCGCACTGGCCATGCTGTCGGTCGGCCTCGCTTTGGTGATGAGCCTGTTCTCGACCGGACTGTCACGAACGGGCATGGCCGAACGCGTGGCTGGTGCCGTTGCGCTGGCGCAGTCGCTCATGGCCCAGGTCGGCAATTCGATTCCGCTGCGCACCGAGACGCGCGATGGTGCCGAGGCGAACGGCTATCGGTGGCGCCTTGCGATGCAGCCCTATCGGCCGGCGCCAAACAGCGATGCACGCCCGGTCGAGCTGTATCAGATCTCGGTCCAGGTCGGCTGGCTGGAAGGGCAGGACCCGCGCTCCTATGCGCTCTCGACGCTTCGCCTCGGGCCCAGAGTCTCCAAGTCGCAGTGAGCCAGACCGATGACGTCGCCGAAAGCAAGCGGGATGGATGATCGCGACGCAGGCTTCACCCTGGTCGAGGTTCTCGTTGCGCTGGCGTTGTTCAGCCTGCTCGCCGTTCTGCTGTTCGACAATCTCAAATTCGGCGTGCAGGCCTGGCGCAGCGGCAGCGCCCGCGCGGAGTCGTTCCAGCGCGAGCTCGCGGCGCAGGACGTACTGCGGCGGCTGATCGGCAATCTCTATCCGATGATGCTGGGCGAAGGCGCGGCGCAGCGGCGCATCGATATCGACGGCCAGTCCGAGAGCCTCGAGTTCCTCAGCGACGCGCCGGCCGTGTCCGGTGGGGCCGGCCGCTTCCGCTTCAAGCTGTTCGCCGACCGCAGGCGTGACGGGGTCGATCTCGTTCTGCAGTCCCGACCCGAACTGGCGGCGAAGCAGGACACCGAGCGGACGCTGCTGGTGTCCGACATCGATCGGATCGAGCTCAGCTATGCGGCAAGAGCAACGGGAGACGCCAATGCGGCCTGGAGCACAAGCTGGAAGGATCAGAGCGAGGCTCCCGGCCTGATCCGGCTGCGGGTCCTGATGCGTCCCGACGATGCCCGTCACTGGCCGGAGCTCGTAATCGCGCCGCGGGTGCAGGCCGATGTGGCCTGCGTCTACGACGCGCTCACGATGCGCTGTCGCGGGCGATAGGGGGCGACATGCCGGTGCTGTCGGTTCTCTGGGGGGTGGCGCTACTGACGGCGATTGCACTGTCGCTGTCATGGTCGAGCAGCGTGTCCTATGGCCTTGCCCGTAACGGCGTCGATCAGGCCGCTCTCGGTGCGCTCGTCGAGGCCGGCGTGAACGCCGCCATCGACGGTCTGCTCGATGCCAGGGCGGACCGCCGCTGGCGCGCCGACGGCCGTCTCTACACGCTCGATTTCAACGGGACGCGGATCGGCATCAGGATTCAGGACGAGCTCGGACGGGTCGACCTCAACCAGACCGATGAGGCAATGCTGAACAGCCTGCTGCTATCAGCAGGGCTGGACGCGCGGGCCGCCGCTGACCTGACCGACAAGATCGTGGATTGGCGAACCGCAACGTCCCTGAAGCACCTGAACGGCGCCAAGGACCGGGACTACACGTCGCGCAACGCCGCCTATCATCCGCGTAACGGTCCGTTCCAGAGCGTCGATGAGCTGCTCCTGGTCATGGACATGACACCTTCGATCTTTGCCCGGATCGCGCCGGCGCTCACGGTCCATTCGGGCCGGCAGTTCGTCGATCCGCAACTGGCGCCGCGCGAGGTGCTGCGCGCGCTGCCCGGCGTGACCGCGCAGAGTGCCGAAGCGACGGTGGCCGCGCGCGACGGCGCCAGATCTGGCCTCGCCGAAGGCAACCCGATGACGGTGCTGCGTGGCCGCGCCTTCACGATCCGGACCGAGTTTGCCTACGCGTCACGCGTGGTCGCAGGCGAGGTCGCGGTGCGCCTGACGGAGAATCCGCAGCAGCCCTATTGGGTGCTGAGCTGGGGGACGCGATGACGGGACACGCAATTCCTGCAATGCAGCGGGACGAGGCCTTCGTCGCAGACATCGAGCAGCCGCGCGCGCTGCCGCACCGGTCCATGCAAGACATGGACAGGACCGCGCTGTTGCAGAGTTTTGGCGACTTCCTGCGCGAGGAAGGCATTGTCGATCGTATGAGCCTCGACCGTGCCGGACGCGCGGCGCAAACCACCGGAGACAGGCTCGACACCGTGCTGACCAAGCTCGGTCTGGTGTCGGAGGCCGGTCTGGTCGCGGCGTTGGCGAAATTCCTGGCACTCGATCTGGTGCGTCCGGATCAGATTCCGATCGACCCTGTGTTGCCCGAACTGGTCGAAGCGGAGTTCGTGCGTCACAATCATGTGCTGCCGCTCGGCTGCAGCGATGGCCGGCTTGCCGTCGGCGTGACCGATCCGTTCAACCACGATCCGATCCGGGCCCTTGCATTCCTCACGGGTCTTTCGGTCGACATGCGGCTGTTCACGGCGGCGGATTTCGACAAGGCCTGCGCGGGGCTCTATCCCGCCATGTCGCGCAGCGACGAGACCCGCGCCACCGGCGGCGCCGAGGCCAACGAAGCCGACGTGCAGCGGCTGCGCGATCTTGCGAGCGAGGCGCCGATCATCCGCCTCGTCAACCAGATCATTACCAGTGCCGTCGAGGCGAGGGCGTCGGACATCCATATCGAGCCCAATGTGGACCAGGTGCTCGTCCGCTATCGCATCGACGGCGCCTTGCGCTCGGTCCAGGTGCTCGCGGCGGACCTGCGTGCCGCGATCACCTCCCGCGTGAAGATCATGTCGAAGCTCGACATTGCGGAGCGGCGCCTGCCGCAGGACGGGCGCATCAAGATCGCGGTCCGCGGCATCGACATCGACTTCCGCGTCTCCACGATCCCCACGGCCTTCGGCGAAAGCGTCGTGCTGCGCGTGCTCGACCGCAATCGCATCAGCCTCGATTTTGTCGAGCTCGGATTTTCCAGTGAGCATATCGCGATGCTCCAGGCCCTGCTGCAGCAGCCCAATGGGATCATCCTGGTCACAGGACCGACCGGCAGCGGCAAGACCACGACGCTGTATACGGCGCTGAAGACGCTCAACAGCACCGAGCGCAAGATCTTCTCGGTGGAGGACCCGATCGAATATCAGATGCCGGGGATCAATCAGGTGCAGGTCCAGTCGGAGATCGGGCTGACGTTTCCTCACGCGCTGCGCTCGATGCTCCGGCAGGATCCGGATATCATCATGATCGGTGAAATCCGCGATCTCGAGACGGCGCGCATCGCCATCCAGGCCTCGCTGACCGGTCACCTCGTGCTCTCGACGCTCCACACCAACGATGCGGCGTCTGCGATCACGCGGCTGATCGACATCGGCGTCGAGAACTATCTGCTGGCCTCGACGCTGAAGGGCGTGATTGCGCAGCGTTTGGTACGCAGGCTCTGTTCCCGTTGTTCCCATGGTCATCCGCAGGCGAGCTATTGGGCGGAGAGCTTCGAGCGGTCCGTGACCGGACTCCGTGCGTTGGGGCAGCCAGACATTCGCCAGCCGCAAGGCTGCTCCGATTGCGGCAATGCCGGCTTCTCCGGACGTTCGACCATCGCGGAGATGCTGGTCGTCGACGAGGCATGTCAGAGTCTGATCCTGGCCAAGGCGTCGGACACTGCGATCGAGCGCGCCGCCCGCGAGCAGGGCATGCAGAGCATGTACGAGACCGGAGTCCGGAAGGTCTGGCGCGGCGAGACCACGATCGACGAAGTTCTGCGCGCGACGCGCATGGGATAGGGCGGCGGGACGGGCGATGCATGAGAGCAAGGATAGAGGCGCGTTGCTGGCCACGGTTCGTGCGGCGCGTCCGCGCGACTGGGCGCAATCGGCGGCCGCCTGGTGGTGCAGGGAAGCGGTCGATCTGCTGCCGCAACGGTTCGTGGCCGCGCTGGCGCCGGCCGGCCGGCCGAGACTTCTGGTCGATCGCGACGACACGGGGATCCGGCTTCAGTTGAACGATCCCCGATCGGGAGTGCAGGCTGGTGAAACGACCCATGCAGGTGAGGTGACGGCGGCGATCGCATCCATCCTGCAGCGTCATGGTCTGGATCGGCGCGACGTGGATCTGGGCTTGCGTCTGCCGGAAGAGAGTGTTTTTCGCCGCGAGCTCATGCTTCCACCCGAGGCGAAGGGCGCGATCGATACGATCGTGCCGCAGAACCTGTTGCGCCGGACGCCGTTCAAGGCGGAGGACATCTATTGCGACCACTTGACCGCCACATCGCCTGACGGTCGGATCGCGGTTCGGCAATGGGTCACGCGGCGCCATCACGTGCAGCAGGCCGCAGATCAGCTCGGGCTTGCCGTCGCGCACATCGACTTTGTCGTGTTCGGCGACGATCAAACCTCGCCGTCGATCCGACTGGCGCGTCCTGCGGCTGCCCGCAAGACCTCCACCGTTGCGATCGCAGTGCTCGGCGCGCTCGCCGTGCTTCTTGGGTCCAGCATCGCGGTCCTGACCTTCGCCCGGCAACAGGCCACGCTCGCTCGGCTCGATGCCGAGATCGTTGTGGCCCGCAAGGGCGCCGAGCGCGTTCGCGTCCTGGTGGATCAATTGCGGGAGCGGCGGACGGCGCTGTCGCGCCTTCGTCTGCAGCGCAGCGAAGTGCCGGGATTGATCGACGTCTGGGATGAAGCCTCGCGCATTCTGCCGAAGCATTCCTGGCTGACCGAATTGCGGCTCGTGGAGGGAGCGAACCCGCGGAGCGCAACGGTCACGATGACCGGATTCTCGGCCGCGGCGCCGAGCCTGATCAACACGCTCGGTGGCTCGAGACTGTTCGTGGACGCTGCCCTGACGTCGCCGGTCGCGATGGATACGATCGAGAACCGGGAACGCTTTTCATTGCAGGCCAGGATTCGTGTGCCCGATGCCATCAAGGAGGTGGCGCCATGAGCGAATGGACGAAGCGCAGGGATGCGCTCGGACGCCGCGGCCTTTTCATCGTCGTCAACCTCGCGCTTCTTGCGCTGCTGTTCTGGGGCTTCGTGGCGCCGATCGCGGCGATGTTCGCCGAGCGGGAGGCACGGATCCAGCAACAGCAGGCGCTGCTGGCACGGTTGAGCGCGATCGCAGCCCAGGCATCGCCCATCGAGGGCCTTGCCTCCGAAACCGAGTCGCAGCTCCAGAACGGGGAGTTTCTGACGGGTGCGAATGAGAACGTGATCGCCGCCGACCTACAGACGAAGCTGAAGACGATCATGGGCAATGCCGGCGCCCAGTCCCGCGCGATTCAATCGCTGCCGGGCCGGACCGTCGATCAGATCAAGTACAGCGGCGCGCGGATCGATCTGTCCGGGCCGTTGTCCGCCGTCATGCGTGCGGTCCACGCGGTCGAAAGCGCGAGGCCATATTTGTTCATTGCCAATGCGGTGCTGAAGAGCGCGCCTGCGATGCGCCCGGGAACGGCCGAGGAGCCAGTGCTTCAGGCGCAGCTCGACATCTACGGTGCGGTGCAATGAGGAGCCTCGTGCGATGGCGGGTGACGCCGCTTGCCGGAGTTCTGGCGCTCCTGGCGGGTCTTGATCTAGTGCTCGGCGCCTGGCTCGCGACGTCGGTCGGAGGCGGAGAAGCGCCCGGCGCCCGCCGCGCGGCTTGGGAAGCGCCGGTGCCCCGGACCATGGCGGGCGTGGCTGGACGGCAGCCGCTGCAGACATATGCCGAGATCCTGGCCCATCCGGTGTTCCAGAAGTCGCGCGAGCCGTTCGTTCCGCCCCCACCCGCGCCGCCACCGCCGATGCCGGTGGCCGCTCCGCCCCCGGTGGCCACTGACCCGGGCCTCCTGGTCGGCGGTGTCATGATCAACGGCGGCACGAGCAAGGCCTATCTGCTCAGCAAGGTTGGCGGGGGCGCAGGCTCCTGGATCAACGAAAACGAGACCTTTCAGGGCTGGCGGGTGACGTCGATCGACGCGTCAGGTGTTCGGATCGAGCAGGCGGGGCGCGCGATCGAATTGCAGCTCTACCCCAAGAATTGAAGAATACAGGCCGCGCTGCGGCCCCTTGAGCCGGAGTAGAATAGCCTTGTTCGCACAGACGAAAGATCAAGGGCCAATCCGCAGACAGCCGCTCGTAGAGGAGGAGCGCGAATTGTTCGTTCCTGCTTGGCTCGGCTTCTCGGTGCTCTCATATGAGCTAGGTCTCTTACATGTCTTCTCGAAACCGTCGTCCGCCGAGCGATCTTCGGACCATGGCAGTCCCAGAGATCAGAAATGCCAGTCATAGCGGTCCTGTGGATCCGAGGATTATTGACAACGTTGTCACTGTCGCTGCTCTGGGGCAGCGAGGTGTCGTACCGCCTCGCCCGCAACGATTGTGAACTTGCGATTCTGAGTGCGACTGCAGACGGGGCGCTGGACTACGCCGTGTCGGGATTGTTTGATCAAAAATCTGACCGCCTCTTGCGGCCAGGTGTAGGCGAGATTCACCTGCTCCACTTTGGCGAAGCCGAGATCCGGATCGTGATCCAGGACGAGCTCGGCAAGATCGACATCAACCAGGCCGACCCTGCCTTGCTTGCCAGTTTGCTGCGGTCGGTGGGGCTAAACGCCGATGCGGCAAGTGGGCTTGCAGACAAGATCGTGGACTGGCGAACCGCGAGCGAATTGAAGCATCTTAATGACGCCAAGGAGTTCAACTATCGCGCGGCGAATAGTCCCCACCTGCCGCGCAACGGTCCGTTTCAGAGCGTCGACGAGCTTCTTCTCGTAATGGACATGACGCCTGCTCTCTTCCAGCGGATCGAACCAGCCGTGACCGTGTATTCCGGAAGCCAGTTCGTTGACCCACGACGTGCCGCACCTGAAGCTCTGGCGGCGATGCCCGAGATGATCAGTAAGCAGGGGACAGCCTCGGATCGCCCGCCTCCATTCCCGATCGGCGCAAACGAAGAGCCAACGTCATCCTTGCGCGGTCGCGCCTTCATGATCCGTATCGAAGTCGCAAAGTCAGGCCAGGTTTCTCGATATCGAGCTGTTATTCGAATGACGGACAATCCGGTACATCCCTATTTTCTTCTCAGCTGGAAGATGACGTAAGCTCGCGACCAGCGCTCTGTCAGAGACGTAGAGTCTGTGGAACACCCTCCTGGCGGCGAGCTTGGCGAGGACGTCAACTGTCGACCGGAAGACGCTCGACGCAGCTGTCAACGCCTTGTGCGAAAGCGGGACGCCGCGGCGTCGTACCCCGCGGACCAAATAGGCGTCAAGCGCCAGTCAGTAGGGCCGCAGAGCCGCGCTTACATTTGAGCGACGAAGACGAGGCCCGCAAATGTCACGGAGACATCGGGCGGCTCAGTCCGCGTGGTGGCAAGGTGCTACGTATTGTTGCCGCAGCAAATGTTCGATTAGGACCGGCTATCGAGAGATGCGGCTGGCAACCGGGAGGCTAGCTAGCCACGGTGGCGCAGGCACTTCACGGATAGGCCACGCTTTCTCGTGAAGTGCGCCGCGTCTTGTCGCAGAACGGGGTGCTCGCCGTTATCAAAAACAACCGTCGGACGGAGGAGTGTGAGGCTCTCATGGCAGCCGAGCACTTCATCGAGGCCGAGAATCCGGATTATTCGCGGCACTATTGGGGTCTTGACATCGTTGCTGAGATCGAGGCTTACGGCAGCTTCAACGAGATCCAGCGCCGAATGGCCTTTGGTGGTCTCGCCTTGCCAATAGTGACTAACGACTGCGTCGTCGCTTCGCGCAGAATGCCTGATAGGCGAGCCCGACTCCTACTTCCAGGGAAGTCGTCGCGCGCCAGCCAAGCTCCGTCAGGCGGGAGACTTCGAGAAGCTTGCGTGGTGTGCCATCCGGCCGTGACCGCTCAAAGCTGATGCTACCCTTGAAGCCTACTACGGTGGCAACCACGCGGGCGAAGTCGGCAATGGTGATATCCTCGCCAGTGCCGATGTTGACCAGCGCGGTGTCCGAATAGGTCTTCATTAGGTGCACGCAGGCATCCGCCATGTCGTCGGCATAGAGGAACTCGCGCCGCGGCGTGCCGGTGCCCCAGACCACGACCTCCGGCGCATCCGCGAGCTTGGCCTCATGGAAGCGGCGGGTCAGCGCCGCGTTTGCGCCGATGGATGGGGTCGGCTAAATCCCATGATCTGCGATCGCCGTAAATCTCGGCTGGAAGCTCCCGGGCGTTGTCAGGGACATTAGATCGATGGCGCTGCTCGACACGTACGAGGCGAAGCGCCTACGGACGTCGCTCAACACCGACCATCCTTGACGCTCTACGGATTTGCTCGGCCTTTTCGCTGCGATGCTCAAGACCAAAGACGCAACGGGGGAGCTGGCGACGAGTCTCGTCGTGTTGCCGACGGCCGTCTCGACCTTTACGCGTGCGTCTAGTTCAACTTTGCCGGTATCGGGTAACCCACTGTTGGTTCGCCAGCCTTCGTCTCGGATTGCACAACCTTGCCGCCCGATGCTTTGACGGCGTTCGCTCTGCCGCGTACTTTGTGTAGATCTCTAGGCGGTCTCACACTGATCCGTCCTGATTAGATCCTGCGGCATCGCCAAAGGTGCTCGGCTCGCTGGACGGCGCGTTGATGCAGGCATTGGACCATGGTCGCGGCTAGCCTCCCACGCATCTTACGTGCGGACCACAAGTTCCACTGACGAACACCTCCTCGATTTCGGGCATCAAGGTCACTGCCTCATCGACAGTCGCTTCGATATCCGCCTCCGTTGGCGCCGAACCCAACCACCTCCGCGCATCGAACCAGTGCCGGAAGAATGGGCGGCGATACACCTGGAAGTATTGTTCGAGATACTGGACCCATACGTCCTCCGCAGGAATGCGTCCTGACGCATGGACAATCCCCTCTTGAGGGACGACGCCAAGGTTGAGGCGAAACGCGGGGCGGCCGCGCTTGTCGAGCTGAATTTCGACGATCTGAAATCCTCGCATGCCTTCGCGCCGGAGTCTCCCAAATGGGAATGCGGAACGAATCTCCCGGCTCCGCGCATCACTGCCCGTAAGCGGGATCGTCCGGAATCCTCGCTGCTCAAACGCTGAGACTAGTCTCAATTGAATGACCCGTCTCAGCGCACGTCTAGCATTCTCCGTCATGAGCTATCGATCTAGCCGCTAAGCAGTATCAACATCATCGGCATGAGCAGGTTCCTCCGTTGGCCTGCATCCCAGCAGCGCTGCCGGCTAAGCCGCCAGGATAGGCTCCCATCCGTTCAAAAAATCCATAGTCCCACCGTTCGACCCGGTAAGCATCTCCAAGCGCCCGCGCTGCGGTCCGGTGAGACCAGAGGTTCCAAATTTCGATTCGACATAGTAGCGTCTGCCGAAAAACGAGTCCCACGTGCTATCGACAACCGTTGTAAGATTTTGGCGCCCGGCGATTCTAGACTGGGTATCCACGAGTCTGCTTCCACGAAGCCGGTTCTCGATAACTGATAACGTCTCCCCTATATCACGCTTTGTACTGTTCGACAGACTCCGGAGGTAAGAAGTCAGGCCGCGGCCCCCGAGTCCGCCACCGAGTGCGCCAAGAGCTGTAGAAGCCAATAGTTGTGTCTTGTCGATGCAACGGAGGTTGAACCCATTGGTTGAGAGCTGCATTGCCAAATCGAAGCTAAAGCCGATCGCCGCGCCGATGCACCACGGGCACTCGCCTGTCGGGTTTGTGTATCCGACCGGATTTCCGCCTGCGTAAACATAGAGGCTCGGCCCGGCGACGAGCCCAAGCGGATCTGCCTGCGACCAAAGCGCCATGCAGCAAGCACTCCACTGCTCCAGTGGCGGGCGCACGATCGACCTTCAGCTCTATTCCCGAAACTGACGACGATCTAAGCTTGATCGTCCAAACGCCCTGGATGGCAGAATTCTGCCGCGGGCTGCCCGGATGTATACAACTCAAACGAGCCATCCACTTTCCTGCGCAGCAAGGCTGACGAGCAGCCCAAAAGCTAGAAATGGTCCAAACGGGAGCGCGCTCCCCGTGTGACGGAGTAGCCAGCCGCATGTAGGGTGGCGACTACCGCAAGCCCCGATAGTGAGGCGGGCACAACTGGAGCGGGATTCCGTCCATACCAATCCAAAAAGTCGACGCTGTCAGTAGCTTCACATCGCCTGGTCCCAGGCCCTGCTGCCTTCGGATGACGAAATAGAGCCCGCGTAGGAGCCAGACGGCAGTAGCGACGATCACTGCCTGGAGAAGTGTTTCGACGACGGCAGGCAATCCGCCCAGGGCAGCTGCCCGTAGCGCCCCAATCAGGGCGATCATAGCAATCAGCGCGTTGAGTATTGTTCTGCGCCTGAAATCGATCCAAGCCAGCAAAAATCAAAAAGGCCTGGTGGCAAGAGCAGACAAGCCGTAGCTACCCCAAGTCTAGTCATCGCGTACTGATGAGCTGCGCGCGGGGATAGTGCTGGATGCGGTCGAATCCGAATCCCCACAGTGCACATTTGATTTCGAAAAGCGCCGTCTCGCCCCGCGCATGAGACAAGCGATTGATATTGCCAACAAAATCTCCGCGTTCGAGTGCTCTATAACCCTGAGTAAACACTCAAGCTATTACCTCATTTCAAGTGTCAATGCGGGAAGTCACGACTTCGCTTCTGGCCGATGTTTTGGTCGTGTTCTCCGCCAGAGTCGGGAGGCAGGCCAGCGGCTTGCCGAACATCGCCCCTACCTCGGCTCGCGTGATTCGCGGCGAGACCCCGCCCTACTCGCGGCGGTAATCGTCTTCGATGCGGATGATGTCGTCCTCGCCGAGATAGGACCCGGTCTGGACCTCGATCAGTTCCAAGAGGATCTTGCCCGGGTTCTCCAGCCGGTGCACCGCACCCATCGGAATGTAGATCGATTCGTTCTCGTGCACGGTCTGGACCGTCTCGTTCACCGTGACGCGCGCCGCGCCGCGCACCACGATCCAGTGCTCGGAGCGGTGATAGTGCTTCTGCAGCGACAGCCGCTGGCCGGGCTTGACGATGATGCGCTTGACCTGGTGACGCTCGCCGTTGTCGACCGACTGATAGCTGCCCCAGGGCCGATGCACCTTGATGTGCGCCTCGGTCACTTCGGGCGCGACGATCTTGAGCTTGGCGACCAGCCGCTTCAAGCCGTTGGCATCGCGCTGACGCGAGACCAGCACGGCATCCTGCGCCGCCACCACGACGAGATCCTCGACGCCTTCGAGCGCGACCAGCGCCTTGTCGGTGACTACATTGCAGTTGCGGGAGTCCTCGAACACGGCGGTGCCGCGCGCGGCATTGCCCTGCCCGTCCTTGTCGGACAATTCCCAGACCGCATGCCAGGAGCCGACGTCGGACCAGCCGCACGACACTGGGGCCACGGCCGCCCGCTCGGTCTTCTCCATCACGGCATAGTCGATCGAGATCGGCTTTGCCGCGGCGAAGGCATCGGAGTCCAGGATGATGAAGCCGAGGTCGCGGCCGGCCTTGGAGACAGCGTCGATCACCGTCTGTACGCTGCCCGCATCGAACTTGCGGTATTCATCGAGCAGGACCGACGCGCGGAACATGAAGTTGCCGCTGTTCCAGAGATAGCCGTCGCGAATGTAGCGCTCGGCGGTCGGCTGATCCGGCTTCTCGACGAATTTGGCGACGCCCCGGACCTCCCCGGAGACCTGCACGCCAGGGTTGATATAGCCGTACTCTGTCGCCGCACGCTCCGGATTGACGCCGAAGGTGACGATGCGGCCGGCCTCCGCGGCGGCGAGCCCGGCCCGGCACGCCGCGAGAAAGGCCGCGGTCTCACGCACGACGTGGTCGGCCGCGAGCGCCAGCACGACGGCGTCGGTATCGCGCGACTGGGCGAAGGCGGCTCCGGCGGCGATGGCCGGGCCTGAATCACGCCGCATGGGCTCCAGCAGGACGTCAGCCTCGATGCCGATCTCGGCCAGTTGCTCCTGCACCATGAAGCGATAGGCCAGATTGGTGATGATGATCGGCCGCTCGAAGAGATCGGCATCGGAGACGCGCAGCAGCGTGTCCTGGAACGTGGAACGGGCGCCGAACAGCGGCAGGAACTGCTTCGGCCTGACCTCGCGCGAGGCTGGCCAGAGCCGAGTCCCGGTGCCGCCGCACATGATGAGGGGAATGATGCGTCCGGTCATGAAATCAACCCGTCAAATCCGATGGTAGTCGCGGTACCATTTTGCAAAATGTCCTTTGTCGTCGGCGATCGAGGTCGCCGGCCGGAAGCCGATGTCGCGCTCGAGATCGCTGACATCAGCATAGTTCGTCTCGTCTCCGGCTGCATCGGCAACATCTTCATGATGGGCGGACGGCCGAACTCCTTCTCAAGCACCTTCCCGAGGGTACGCGTGGCCGGGAGCATCGAGCCCAGATCGGCTTGGTGGGCACTGTCGATCGGAACGGTGACGAAGACGCCGCGGCCGTCTCGCTCGGATCGCTGGTGAAGTGCAAGTCCGGCCGATTCAGAGTGGCCGACGGGAACTCATAGCTGCTGTCCCTGCCGTCTTCTAGCTTTGCCATTTGGACGACCTCGATGTCAAATCCGATCGCCGGATGGCCGGCTTGCACGAACGCTGCCGCGACCGGCAAGCCGGCATAAGCACCGTCCATCGCTGCGATCATCAGTCCATGGGACATAAACTGGTGTTCCGGTTGTTTGCGAGGCCATTGACGCCCACCCCGCGGCTGTTTAGCCACTGGGGTGTCAGTACCGCAAGGGGGCGGTCTCCGCCTCGGCATCGCCTAAAGTCCGGCCCGCTAGGAGGGGAGTTGCGCGTCGCGCACTCGACTTCGGAACCTTAAGAGCCAAAGTCGCCCTCGTATAAGTGCATTTTGACTCCCCTCTTTGGGTCGTGGCTCGCTCGCGTCCTTTTGGGCCAATGAGCTCGAATTCGCAGGACGCATCATGACCAGCGCCGAGAACATTCTCTCGGCGCGCACTGGCAGGCGCCTTCATCGATCAGCCAGCGGAGATTTTCCATGTAGCTCAGGCCAGAGCGGGGGGGGGGAAACTGCGGCGGAGGAGAGATGATCGTCGGGTACACTGGCAGGTACATGATGCCCGCAGCATCAACCGCGCACGAAGATACGTGACTCAGCCCTAAGTCCCGCGCTTGATCGGCATCACCTTCTTGGGATCGAGCCAGTGGTCGATACGATCAGCCCAATGCTGCATCAGCTTCGCGCGCGAGCCGATCAGCGCGAGCGGTCCGTGCTTTTTGTAGAGCCCTTCCACGGTCGAACTATCGAGATGCGCGAGCTGCAGCTCGACGACATCGCCATCCCACGCCTTGGCCTCCTTGATCTCTTCGTGGTGAGACAGGGTCGAGAAGGTGGTCCGGAATCCGTGGGCGCAATGATCAGTCTTGGTGTCAATGCCAAGCAGCCGCAAGCGCTTGTTGAGCGTGTTGTGGTGCTGGCGCCATTCGTCGAAATCTTGCTGTGACCGATTCGATAGGAAGACGTTCCATGCTGTCTGGAACGCGTCGCGCGCCTGCTCATAGGTGTTGGCGCGGCCGAGCTGTTGCTCGCCCGGATGACTGCCTGGATAGAAGCCGCAGAACCACTGCCAGACGGGCGAACCGGAGGGGCCTTCGGGGCGCTCTGCAATCGTTCCTGCCTCGACGTCTCCGAAGTAAATGCGCCAGGTCTCGTTTGGCGAGTGCGGATCGCGGCGACGGGTGAGTGTAGGCATGCCGCATTGATTCCAGTCCCGCGGCTGAAAGTGAAGCCGCTACGCCTTGGGTGCAACTACATCGCCGTCCTCAATCTCTGGGCCGGGCGGGTTCGGGAACCTGAACGGGAGCGCTTGGTCTTGAGCTCGATTGAGAGCTGGATTGCACAGCGCTGTGCGCTCCTGTTTAGCGGCGAGAGGTCGGGGCCACTCTGCCGCTCCCGGAACTCCATTTGGATGGACGGTTCTCAGATACCGATCGCTAGCCCTTCCCCCCGCGCGGGAATTCCGAGCGGTCGCCCGCGCTTTGGCAACATCGGCCGTGAGTATTATTCTCAAGATGAAATGTGGACGTGCGTCGGCTACACGAACGCAGGCTACGAGCCAAGCGTGAGCGAGCGCTTGCAGCAAAACGCCTTGGATTAGACGCAAGCGCTTCATGGTGGCGGCAAAGACGCGTCGAATTGTCTTCTCAAAACAGCTCCGGCTTTGCTGGCATTTCAACACGGACATCTTTCTCACACGCGGGAGCGACAGCTGAAGACGTTTGGAAGGCGGTCTCGTGCCCTGGAGCTCGACGGGGTCCGTGCTGCTTTTTCAGATCGACAGGTTGTGTTCGCTCCGAACAGGTTCTGACCAATGCCCATTCCGCCGCTCGATCCCGCTGTCGCCGACCTCGCGCCGACTGATTCCGTTCTGACAGCCTATGATGAAGAACATGCTGTGACCTATCTCCGCCTTCTGGATGCAGCATCCGAGGGCGCGGATTGGGAGGAGGTTGCCCGGCTCGTCTTGCACATCGATCCGATCAACGAACCCCAGCGTGCCCGCCGCGCCTTCGATAGCCATCTGGCGCGGGCGAGGTGGATGTCTGAGAAGGGTTATCATCAGTTGCTACGCGGATCGGATCAGACGTAGCTCTGAGCTCCTGAGGCTGCGGCAGGCCCGCTTGGATTGGAAAACAAGCCGCGGTCCGTCGCGAGCATGGATTGAACGGGCTCGCGAGATCATACGCAGGCAACCGAACTCAAGTTGCGGTAGAAGCGATCGAACGCATGCGGCGCAGCTTCAGCCAGCTTCGAAGCCGCCTTGCGGCATGAGCCGCGATCCACGGTCTTGGCCGGCACTCAGATCCTTCTCCAGGCGACTGAGGGCGTGGACAAGAAATCAGGGCGGAAGCCGCACGCGGAGCGTCCCTGGGTCGCGCCTGAGGCATCATCTGGCTGCCGCTCGCGCTTGATCCTGCCGGTGGGTCTGCGAACTCACCCAATGACAGCGGGCGGGCGATCGCTATCCGAGGATTTTCGGAACTGCCCTTGAGCGCGGCATTCAGCATGCCACTGATCGGCCTCCTATGCTCAGCCGCACCGGTCACTGGTGAAAAGACGGCTCGTGGCCGATAGGGGCTGTCACCAAGGCTGTGCCCGCCGCGGCAAAGACGAGTCGCTTCCTTGAGGCGAGGGGGGTGCCGAAACCGCGCCCCTCGATCTCCGGCATCCCCCCTCGCTGCCCTGCGCGTCGATCATGTCCGTCGACGCGCCGGACGACCCGTGAGGGCGCGAACCTGTCCCGGAGGATGCTCGATGCCCGATCAGATAGCCGGTCCCCCGCCGCGCTTTCTTCGTACACCCGAAGCTGCGCGCTATCTTGGTCTGTCCGGCCGCACCCTGGAAAAGCACCGCACCTACGGCACCGGCCCCTTATATCGCAAGATCGGCGGCCGCGTCGTGTATGCGCTCGACGATCTGAAAGCCTGGGCCGATCGCGGCACCAAGACGTCGACGGCTGATCCCGGCCAGGGCACCGTTCTGCCGGCGAAGCGACATCCAGGTCTCATTCCCTATGCAGGGCAGGAGCGTCGTGCGTCGCGGGCTGGGCGGGCTTGAACGTGCGAGGTTTGCGCAAATCCGAGCGCGATCAGCTCGATCTGTTTCACGCGCTGCCTGGCGATCTCGCGCCGCGCGATGCGCAGGATCTGATGGCCTATCCGTTCTTCTCGCTGGCCAAGAGCAAGCGCGTCGTGCCGATCGACTTCCGCGCGGGGCCTGTCGCCATTCGGGTCGAGGCCGTCCCCGAACATGGCATGGCGACGATCTGGGATGCGGATGTTCTGATCTGGGCGGCGTCACAGATCGTCGAGGCTCGCGACGCCGGACTGAAGACGTCGCGCCTGATGGCCGCCACGCCGTATGAGATCCTGACGTTTGTCGGCCGCGGCACCGGCGTGCGTGACTACGACCGTCTGAAGGCAGGACTTGACCGGCTGCAGTCGACGACCGTGCTCACCTCGATTCGTCAGCCGGCCGAGCGGCGGCGGCACCGGTTCTCCTGGATCAACGAGTGGAAGGAGACGGCGGATGCTAATGGCAGGCCGTCCGGATTGCAGCTGATCCTGCCGGACTGGTTCTATTCGGGCGTCATCGATGACGCGCTCGTGCTGACCATTGATCGGGCCTATTTCGCGCTGACGGGCGGGCTGGAGCGCTGGCTTTATCGTCTCGTGCGCAAGCATGGCGGCCGTCAGGATGGCGGCTGGAGCTTCGATCTCGGCTATCTGCATGCCAAGTCCGGCAGCCTCTCGCCGCTGAAGCATTTCGCCTACGATCTTCGCGAGATCGTCCGCCGTCAGCGCCTGCCGGGCTACCAGCTCGTCCTGACCCGCGATCCAAACGGCACCGAACGGCTGAACTTCGCCGCTGCGGTCACGGACCCGGTCGCACGGCGTTTCGCCAGGCATCGTTCCTCGGGCGCGGCGGGGGACAAGCTGTGAATCGTCTCGTGCTATCGGGGACCGGAGGACTCGTGCCATCGAGGACCGGATCATCGTGCCATCGGGGACCAAAATCGGGCTTAAGCCTTTGGTCCGGCGCGTGCTTCCCGCCGTCTAACTTACCTAACCGCAAAATCCTTCGGATTTTGTCTAACGGGCCCGCGCTTTCGGGCGCCGATGCACGCTGGTGTCTTCTGTTGCCAAGGGCGGAGGCCGCTCGAGAAGCCAGGGCCGTTCTCATTGCCGGCCCGCAGCGCCGTCCAGATGTCATCAACCTCAGAGTTTGCGAATGAGCGAGCTGACGCACGTCCAATTGCTATGGCTGCAGGGAAAGATCGAAAACCGCATACGTTTCGGTCGAACCGTGCAGGAGCTCCGTCTCGACCACTATCGCCGCGAGGTTGCGTTCGCGCCGGGCAGCGTCTTCGCATTCGTGCGCTGGTCGTCGAACGATTACGGCACGGTGCTGTCCCGGATCAGCGTTCTGCAAGCCGTTGGCCCCGGCGAGGCCTGTGCGACCGTGCCCTTCGTCGCTCCAGGCGCAGCGATCCTGCTGCAGGTGGTTGGTTGGCCGAAGGTCGAGCGGGTGCTGCAGCAGATCGACGCGATCGAGGCGCTCGGCATCGATCCGGCGGATGTCGCACCGGATCATTGGTGGCACGTTCAGAACCGCATGGCCGCTGGCCAACGGCCGCGCCCCTACACGATTCTTCGGCATCGGGCCTGGCTGCATCGCCGGAGTGTCATGCCATGAGGAGGGGCCCGTGCATTGTCGTCGCGATGCTCGCCGTCGCGTCGCTGTTGATGGAGGCTGGACTACCGGCGCGACACCCGGTGCTGATCTGGAATGCCTCCGACAGCGTTCCAATCGGCTTGTATCTGGTTCAGCCGGTCCAGCGATGGGTGACCAGCGAGATCGTCGTTGTCCTTCCCCAAGGCGTGCTGGCTGGATGGCTCGCGGACGCCGGCTACCTGCCCAACGGCGTGCCGATGCTGAAGCGCATTCTTGCTCTTCCCGGCCAATCCGTTTGTCGTCGCGAGCACGTCATCCTGATCGATGGGGTCGAAGCCGGCGTCGCGCAAGAGAGCGACAGACACGGCCGTCCGCTCCCGGATTGGCAGGGCTGTCGCACCATCGGCGATGACGAGCTCTTTCTGATGAACCGGCAGTCGGACAGCTCGCTGGATGGAAGATATTTCGGTCTGACCGCGACATCGGAGGTCATCGGGCGTGCCATTCCCGTGTGGACGAGGGATCCGTCATGATGCCTGCGATCCGCGCTCGGGCTGCGAATGTCCTGCCCTCCTCGATGCACAAAGGCCGTGGCCGGAGACGATCGCCATCAAAGCTGGGACGAGAGGCTTTGACCTGCGGATGCTTCAGCAGCGGAATGCCTCTTATCGGTTCGGCACGGTGTGGTGCTTCAACTTCGATGTTACCTGTCCGTCGACCGCGTCACGGCCGGCGAAGCTTCGCGGTGGTGTCCGACGGGCCGGCGCGGGCCATCAGCCTGAGAGCTGGGGCAGGGGGCGACATCCAATCAAAATTTGCCGACGTAGGCATCCGGCCGCTGCACATGGCCTCAGGTCTTGACATGATCAGCCAGCTTCCAGGTCCACGGCAGCAACTCGTCGGGGCGGTTGACGGGATCGGGCTGCATGTCGGGTGGTGGTCAAACACGCTGATCTATAGAAGAATCGCAACTCAGTTCAGCAATCGGTATCGCGAGTTGAGCTGGTGCGAGTGCGATCGAACCGTCATAGCCCGCCATCACTGGCCACACGAAGCCACCCTGGTCGATGCGTTTGGTGTTTCCGTCCCAGAACAGGACCTTCAGGATCGATGCCTTCTTGCGGCGGAACGCAAAGAGGTGGCCGGAGCACGGGTCCATCTTCAGCGCCTCCTGGACCAGCATTGCAAGGCCGTCCATGTTCTTGCGCATGTCGGTGTAGCCGAGCGCCAGGTGCGCCTTCACGCCTGCAGGAACGAACATCATTGCGCTGCATCTCCGCTCTCGCTCTGCGCTCGCACCGCATCCGGATCGCTGTCGGCGGGAGCGAAGACAGGCCGTGCATCATGGAGCTCGACGGCCAGCATGGCCTCCGGGGGACGTCCGAGATCGCGCAGGGCGCGCGCAACGGGCATGTCGTCGGGCAGCACGATGCGGGCGGGCTTGGAGCGCTTCCCTTGCGCGATGCCGAACTGCGCGCGCCAGCGGAACAGCAGCCCGGTGACGATCCCGTGCTTGCGCGCGACGGCAGAGACCTTGGCGCCTGGTAGCTCGGTTTGCCTGGAAATCGCGAGCCTCTCTTTGTCACTGAAGAAGCGGCGAGCCGGCGTTTTGGCCGCGGCCGGATCGCCGATTTCGGCGGCTGTCAAGCGGCGTTCGGGCTGTGAGTTTCTAGCACTAGTGCTAACGGGCGGACGGGCTGAGGGATGAAGATGGGCGCGCCAGTCGATCGTGACCTCGCCGGCGGCCAGTCGGTCGCGCCATTTGCGCAGCGAATGCGGCGACAGCTGCATCGCCGCAGCGTAGGCACGGAGCTCCATTCCGCTCCAGCTCAGCGCCTCGACATGCATCGCCCAGAACGCCTGCGAGGGCCGATTGCGCACATCCGAAGTGACCGTGAACCTACGCTGCTTCTGCTTTCGAAGCGCCTTTTCCCGCTCTTCCCGGGCGCGCTCGCGGCGCAATTCCGCCTGATATTTCTTAAGCTTAAGCGCAGTCTCATTGTGGGCCGGCCGCCTCAGCCAACGCCGCAGAGTGTTCTCGGTCAGACGTTGTTGCTGGCAGAATTTGCGGATTCGGAGACCGCTCCGACGCCACGCTTCGATGTGCAGCGGCCACCATTCGCGGCGCGCTCTGTTCTCGAACTGTCTGGATCCCACAGGAGATACTCCACGGCAGCAGAGAACCCGAAATGGAACGACAACACACGAGGGGGAAGGTGTGCAGAGACCGGACGGTTACGGGGCGACGTTTTAGGGCAAGATAAAAGCGGCTCGCCGGTTGATCAGCAAGCCATTGACATGGCTCGCGTTCAACCGTGCCGGCCGGTCGGAGCGCGAGCCGCGCGCATTGTCTTCGTCAGCAGGATCAATGCTGTTTCCGGCACTTCAGCGTCAGCCTGTGCTGCGAGGCGCCGCACATGAGCAGCGGCGAGCGCGAATTCCGCATCCGCCCGGGCCGCATCCGTCATGGACGTGAGCGGAAGGCCAAGAGCTTCATCAATCGAGTCCTGCGCGCCGCGAACGCCGCAGGCCACGTCAGCCCGCTGACGGCGATCGATGGACGCCGGACGGTTCGCGCCCATTCGACCTTCGGCCGCGGCCGTCTCAGCTTCAGTCGCGAGCGCCTCTTTGTCCCGGTTCGCCGTGTCATGGTGAAGGCCCGCATCGCAAGGCACAAGGGCCGCGCGTTTCGGTCAGCGCCGCTGTCGATGCATCTGACCTATCTCAAACGGGAGGGGGTCACCCGTGATGGCGATCCGGCAAGGATGTTCGACGCGCAAGGTGATCACTCCGACGAGGCTGCCTTCGAGGAGCGGAGCAGCAACGACCGGCATCATTTCCGGTTCATCGTCTCGCCGGAGGACGCGGCCGACATGGTGGACCTCAGAGCCTTCACCCGAGATCTGATGCGGCAGATGGAGGCCGATCTGTCGACGCGTCTTGAGTGGATCGCGGTTGATCATTGGAACACGGATCATCCGCACGTTCATGTGCTCGTCCGCGGCGTCGATGAGACGGACGCAGATCTGGTGATTGCCCGCGACTATATCGGCAGGGGCCTGCGCTCCCGGGCCGAGGAGCTGGTCGCGCTCGAGCTCGGTCCGAAGCCGGAGCATGATATCCGCAACGCCCTCGAACGAGAGATCACGGCAGATCGCTGGACGCGGCTCGATCGCGAAATCCGCATGGCGTCCGATGAGCTGGGTGCCATCGATCTCCGTCAGCACGTGGCAGGTCGTCCAGATCCCGAGGTTCTCCGCCTGATGCGAGGGCGCCTGCAATATCTGGAGCGTATGGGGCTGGCCGCGGCAGCCGGGCCCAACGAGTGGATGGTTGAGCTCGGTGCAGAGCGGCAGCTCCGCGAGCTCGGCACGCGCGATGACATCATCAGGACGATGCATCAGGCATTCGCCCGCGGCGGCGAGGAGCGGAGCGCCGCGGACTACGTCATCAATGGCGTCGATACCTCATCCCCCATCGTGGGCCGGTTGGTCGATCGTGGACTGCATGACGAGCTGACCGGCGAAGCCTATGCGGTGGTCGACGGCATCGACGGCCGCGCCCATCACGTCCGCTTCCGCGGGATCGAGGCGTTTGCGCAGGCGCCTCAGCTTGGCGGCATCGTCGAGATCAGGCGCTTTGGCGCGCCGGACGAGGCGCGGCCGACCCTGGTCCTGGCGACGCGCTCGGATCTTGCCCTGGCTGATCAGATCAAGGCCGAGGGTGCGACCTGGCTCGATCATCGGCTGGTCGAGCGCGAGCCCGTCTCTGTCGCCTCCAGTGGATTTGGCGCGGAGGTGAGGGGCGCGCTGCGCAGCCGGGCAGAGCAGCTCGTCGAACGGGGACTGGCGCAGAGACACGGCCAGCAGATCGTCCCGCAACGGGATCTTCTGAAGACGCTGCGCCGGCAGGAGCTCGAATCCGTAGGCGCGCGGCTGTCGGTGACCAACAGCTTGCCGCAGCTGCCGGTGGCTGCTGGCGAACAGATCTCGGGAATCTATCGCCAGCGACTTGTCCTCGCCTCCGGCCGCTTCGCCCTGATCGACAATGGTCTCGGCTTCTACCTCGTGCCGTGGTCCCGCGACATCGATCACCGGCTCGGTCAGAAGGTCACAGGCCTTGCCAAGACCGGCGGCATCGAATGGCAGCTTGGCCGCAAGCGCAATCTCAGTCTTTAGCAGTCGGGAGACACCACATGCCTGCGACCCGAATCCAATGGGCACAGTTGCTCACCGTCTTGCTGATCAACCTGCTTGCGATCTGGACGGCGACCGAGTGGACGGCCTGGCGGCTTGCCTTCCAACCGCGATTGGGGGCGCCGTGGTTCATCCTGGCCAGCTGGCCTGTCTATTTCCCTCCGACCTTCTTCTGGTGGTGGTTCATCTACGATGCCTATGCGCCCTCCATCTTTACCGAAGGTGCGGCTATCGCGGTCAGTGGCAGTCTTGCGTCGATTGCGGTTGCGATCGGCATGTCGCTCTGGCGGTCACGGGAGGCGAAAGCCGCAGCCACCTACGGGTCGGCGCGTTGGGCCGAACCGGGCGAGGTGCGCAAGGCGGGACTGCTCGGTGAAGACGGCGTGGTCCTGGGACGGTTGGGAGCGCGCTACCTGCGCCATGATGGACCGGAGCATGTGCTCTGTTTTGCACCGACGCGGTCTGGCAAGGGCGTTGGTCTCGTGGTGCCGTCTCTTCTGACGTGGCCGGGATCGGCGATCGTTCACGATATCAAGGGCGAGAATTGGCAGCTGACGGCAGGATTTCGCGCGCGGCACGGCCAGGTATTCCTGTTCGACCCGACCAATCCGAATGCCTCAGCCTACAATCCACTTCTCGAGGTCAGGCGAGGGCCCTCCGAGGTGCGTGACGTGCAGAATGTTGCCGACGTGCTGGTGGATCCCGAGGGATCTCTCGACAAGCGCAATCATTGGGAAAAGACCAGCCATTCGCTTCTGGTCGGTGCCATCCTGCACGTTCTCTATGCCGAGCCCGACAAGACCTTGGCCGGTGTTGCCGCGTTCCTCTCCGACCCCCGGCGCACGATCGAGGCGACGTTGATGGCGATGATGGCGACGCATCATCTGGGCGCAGCCGGGCCGCACCCGGTGGTGGCATCGACAGCGCGCGAGCTTCTGAACAAATCGGAGAATGAGCGCTCGGGCGTCCTTTCAACGGCGATGTCATTCCTCGGTCTTTACCGGGATCCGGTGGTGGCTGCTGTCACGGGGAGATGTGATTGGCACATTTCTGATCTGGTTGCAGGGGAGGAGCCCGCGACGCTGTATCTCGTCGTGCCGCCATCCGACATCTCACGCACCAAGCCGCTCATTCGTCTGGTTCTGAACCAGATCGGCCGGCGTTTGACCGAGGATCTCAAGGCAAAGCAGAGCCGTCATCGCGTCCTGATGATGCTGGACGAGTTTCCGGCATTGGGCCGGCTCGACTTCTTCGAATCCGCTCTCGCCTTCATGGCTGGGTACGGCATCAAGAGCTTCCTGATTGCGCAATCGCTCAATCAGATCGAGAAGGCCTATGGGCAGAACAATGCCATTCTGGACAACTGCCATGTCCGCGTCAGCTTCGCGACCAATGACGAGCGAACCGCCAAGCGCGTCTCGGACGCGCTCGGCACCGCAACCGAAATGCGGGCCGTGAAGAATTATGCCGGGCATCGCCTGGCGCCATGGTTGGGTCACCTGATGGTGTCGCGCCAGGAGACGCCGCGTCCGCTCCTGACGCCGGGCGAGGTGATGCAGTTGCCGGCGGCCGATGAGATCGTGATGGTCGCCGGCGCTCCACCGATCCGCGCCAGGAAGGTGCGCTATTTCGAGGACCACAGACTGGTCTTGCGTATCCTGCCGCCGCCGGACGTCGCCAGGACCAGAGTGTCTGCGGGTGCGGATGACTGGTCATCGCTTGCGCCCCTCACGCCCGTGCTCGACGGATCAAAGCGGACAGTGCCCACCGAGACAAGGGACGAGGACGCCAATGGCGGCTTGCGGCGCGAGCCGGAGCTGTCGCAGCACGAAGCGATCGCGATCGAAGCAAAAAGCCCAGATCCGGCGGACGAGTTTTCTGTCGTGTTCGATGACGATGATGGGATGACGCAGCAGGGCCGCTCGCGCGATGTGAGCACGACGCGAATTGCGCGTCAGGCCGCGCTCGACCCGCGTGATGACATGGGCTTGTGAGGACGAAACGATGCGGGACCGAATGAACGTCTACTTCCCGCCGGAACTGCTGCGGCAGATCGTAGAGCTCGCCGATCGCAGGAAGCTTTCGCGCTCGGCGATCGTCGAGGCGGCGGTTCAGTCGTTCCTGTCGCCCGATGCGGCTGATCGGCGCGAGGCGGCGCTCACACGCCGGCTCGACCGGCTGTCGCGGCAGATGCAGCGGCTCGAGCGCGATGTCGGCATCCTCGCCGAGACGCACGCGCTGTTCGTTCGTTTCTGGCTGACCGTGACGCCCCCGCTGCCGTCCGAAGCGCAGGCCGCAGCGCAGATCAAGGGACGCGAGCGGTTCGAAGGCTTTGTCGAGGCGCTGGGTCGCCGGCTGCAGAAAGGACAGAGCTTCCTGCGCGAAATCCCTGAGGATTTCGTCAGACCGCCGTCGAGCGAGCCCGGCTCCTGAAGCAGAGGAAGCGTCGATCGAGACCGTCCAGCGCCCGGGGGGGAGCTTGGAATCTACGCCAGAGTTTCTTTTCGCGCGCTGCGCTGCGAACGATCGAACCTTGCGCGTGCCAGGCCAGGGAAGCTGACCTAATCGACGGACCAGATGAGGTCCGAACGATGAAGAACAAAGTCACTTTCCAGCTCTCCAGCGAAATTCTCGCCCGCCTCGCCGGCGCAGCCGAGGAAAGATGTGTGAACCGCGCGATCGTCGTGGAAAAGGCGCTCGAACGGTTTCTAGCCCAGCCGCTGGACGGACCAATCCCTGCGCATGATCGCCTGCAGAATCTGGAGCAGCAGCTGCAGGCCATCCAGCGCGATATCGAGGTCCTCAATGAGACGGTCGCCCTTCATGCACGCTACCATTTGGCGGTGACGTCGCTGGCGGATCAGGAGAGCGCGGGCGCGGCAGGAGACGGCGATCGTGATTTCGACCAGGCGATGCGGATTGGCGCGATCCAGCAGCTGCAGCGTCACTTGTCGGAAAGGCCGCGAGAGACGCGGCCCGATGGCGGTGCGCGAGCCAGTCAGGTGAGCCCGCCATTTCCGGCTCAACTTCGCCGTGCCGAGCCTTCGATTGCCCAGGTGTCCTGGGGCGTGCCCGCCGCCGGGGAGGGCGGCGAGGATCCCTTTCGCCTCCCGCCTCAAGCAAGCCGTTGAGCGATCTTACGACCACGCAGATCACGGCACTCCGTTGTCGGCCTACACCTTCGGCCGCAAGGGCATCGAAGCCGGAGACCAAGGCCAGCGCGAGATCACGGGCTGGCGGCTCGCCGCCCTGGTGTTTCTGCCCTTCGCGATGGGCTACTTCCTGTCCTATCTGTTTCGCACCATCAATGGACTCGTCTCTGCCAGTCTTGCCTCAGAGCTCGGGTTGAACGCGGCCGATCTTGGTCTGATCACGGCGGCCTACTTCCTGGTCCTTGCGGCTGCCCAGATCCCGGTCGGCATGATGCTCGATCGCTATGGCCCGCGGCGGGTTCAGAGCGCGCTTCTTGTCGTCGCGGCCTTGGGCGCGGAAGCCTTCGCAAGGTCGTCGGGGCCGCTCTCGCTGCTCCTCTCACGCGCCCTGATCGGGCTCGGGGTCGCTGCGGCTCTGACCGCGGGCCTGAAAGCCATCGTTCTATGGTTTCCGCGCGAGCGGGTGGCGTTGGTCAATGGGTACATGGTCATGCTCGGAGCGCTTGGCGCCGTCAGCGCGACGGTCCCTGCGGAAGCCATCCTGGTGAAGACGGGATGGCGCGGCCTGTTTGACATCCTGGCGGTCGCGACAGCTGCAGCGGCGATCCTGATCTATTGCCTGGTGCCGGAGCGCGAAACGCAGGCGTCGTCCGCGTCGGAAGCAGGTGGCTTGCGGAGCATTCTTCGCGACGTCCGGTTCTGGAGGGTCGCGCCGCTATCCGGAGCCTGCATCGGATCGGCGTGGTCGCTCCAGGGCTTATGGGCCTCCGCGTGGCTGGCCGACGTGGAGGGCATGACCCGCGCCCAGGTCGTGACGGCGCTGTGCGTGACGGCCCTCATGCTCAGCCTCGGCGCGTGGATGCTCGGCGCGCTCGCCAACTGGACGCGTCGCAGGGGAGTAGGCCCAGAGCGCTTGCTGGCCTTGATCGCAGTGGTCTTCATGGCGGCTCAGCTGGCGCTGGTGTGGCGGTTGCCATTGCCGGCGATCGCGCCATGGCTGATCATCGCGGTCGTCGGCGCCGCTACCGTACTCAGCTTTGCGATCATATCGGACTATTTCCCGAAGGAGATGGCCGGCCGCGCCAACGGGGCGTTGAACGTGGTGCATTTCGGGTGGGGGTTTCTTGCTCAGTACGGGATCGGTGTATTGCTGACGCAATGGCCGCAATCCAATGGGCACTATCCTGTCATTGCCTATCAGGTTGCCTTCGGGGTGAACCTGGCGCTGCAGGCAGCAGCACTGATCTGGTTTGCCGCTCCGCGAGAACAGAGACCGCGGTCGGCGCAGGCGAGCAGCGGGACCGAGATTGTCATGACTGACCTCGTCGCGGCCTCGGGCGAGCGTCGGGCTCTCGCTCGCGAGTCGGTCAGGCGTGCCAGCTGGTGAGCCCACGCTGCAGCGCGGGTCCTCATCATGAGCCGCGATATAACAACGACCTCCTTTCCGTGGCTGTGAGATGAGCGCCTTCAGCGGCCTTTGATCGGAGCGGAGAAAGCTGCGTGCTCATCCATCGGTTCGCTCGTGTCCCCAGCCGATGCAATCGTGTGGCGTCTACGCTTTCCTTCGCCGCGCTACGCGCGAGACGCTGTTGGTCTTGCCCCTGCAACAGGTCTGCATCTTTGATCACCCCAGGCGACGCAGATGATCGCGCAATGATCGGAGGTGAGAGTGACCGGCTTCATCCAGACACAGCGCATCGCTCGTAGCGCCCGCATGCTGCGGACGGCATTGGGGCCTGCCATCGCGCGTCATCTCGACGATCAATCCGTCGTGGAGATCATGCTCAATCCGGATGGCCGGCTCTGGATCGATCGGCTCGCGTCTGGCTTGGCCGATACCGGTGAGAGCCTCGCTGCCGGTGATGGCGAGCGCGTCGTCCGGCTGGTCGCGCACCACGTCGGACTCGAGGTCCATGCCGGCTCTCCGCGCGTGTCGGCGGAGCTGCCGACGACGGGCGAACGTTTTGAAGGCCTGCTGCCGCCGCTCGTTGCAGCTCCGACATTCGCCATCCGCAAGCCCGCGATCGCCGTCTTCGCGCTCGACGACTACGTGGCTTGCGGGATTGCGACCGCAGACCAGGCCGGCGCGTTGCGGCGGGCGGTTGCCAACCGCTGCAACATTCTGGTGGCCGGCGGCACCTCGACCGGCAAGACCACGCTGGTCAATGCCTTGTTGGCTGAGGTGGCGATGACCGGCGATCGCATCGTGCTGATCGAGGATACGCTCGAGCTGCAATGCTCGGCGCCTAACCTCGTGACGCTTCGAACCAAGCAGGGTGTGGCGTCGCTTTCGGATCTGGTGCGCGCCGCGCTTCGGCTGCGCCCGGATCGCATTCCGATCGGCGAGGTCCGCGGGCCCGAGGCGCTCGATCTCGTCAAGGCCTGGGGCACCGGCCATCCCGGCGGCATCGGCACCATTCATGCCGGGTCCGCGCTCGGCACCCTCCGGCGGCTGGAGCAGCTGATTCAGGAGGCCGTCGTGACCGTCCCACGTGCTCTGATTGCCGAGACGATCAACGTGATTGCCGTTCTCGCCGGGCGCGGCTCGCAGCGGCGGCTCGGCGAGCTCGTGCGTGTCGAGGGGCTCTCACCTTGCGGAGACTACATCCTCGTTCCTTTGGGAGATCAGCGATGAGGGCGCGACTGTCCTGCTGGTCCATCGCCACGATGGCGATTGCTGCTGCCGCAGTGCTCGTGGCGGTGGCGCCGGTGCATGCGGCGGGCTCGAACATGCCTTGGGAGCAGCCGCTCAACAAGATCCTGCTTTCGGTCGAGGGACCGGTCGCCAAGATCATCGCCGTGATCATCATCATCACGACAGGTCTGTCGCTGGGTTTTGGCGAAACCTCCGGTGGCTTCCGGCGGCTCATCCAGATCGTCTTCGGTCTCTCCATCGCCTTTGCCGCCTCGAGCTTCTTCCTGTCGTTCTTCTCCTTCGGCGGCGGCGTGGTGTTCTGATGGATGATGAGATCAAGGGCTTCAGCGCGCCAGTGCATCGCTCGTTGACCGAGCCCATTCTGCTCGGGGGCGCGCCGCGATCGGTCGCGATTGTCAACGGCACCGTGTCGGCGGCGCTGGGCCTCGGTTTGCGGCTCTGGTTCTTCGGCCTGCTGCTCTGGTTCGTCTGCCACATGGTCGCGGTCTGGGCGACACGGCGCGATCCATCCTTTGTCGAGGTCGTGCGCCGCCACCTGCGGATTCCCAATCATCTCAGCCAGTGAGGCTCTCATGTTCAATTTGGCCGAATACCGCCGCACCAACATCCGGCTTGCGGACTTCCTGCCCTGGGCGGCGCTGGTGGACGAGGGCGTCGTCCTCAACAAGGACGGCTCGCTGCAGCGCACGGCGCGTTTTCGCGGGCCCGACCTGGAGAGCTCGGTCGCATCCGAACTTGTCGTCGTCGCTTCCCGTCTCAACAATGCTTTGCGGCGCTTAGGCTCGGGCTGGGCGATCTTCGTCGAGGCGCAGCGGCATTCGGCCGGAGCCTACCCAACTTGCGTGTTTCCGGATGCCGCGTCCGCCCTGGTCGATGCCGAGAGAAAGGCCCAGTTCGAGGAGCAGGCGGCGCACTACGAGTCGAGCTACTATCTGACGTTTCTGTACCTGCCGCCGCGAGAAGACGTCGCCCGTTCCGAACGCGTGCTCTATGAAGGCGCGCCGCAGCCGGAGGGCTCGCGCGGCCGCGACATCCTGCGCAGCTTCGTCGATCGCACCGACCGCATCCTGCAGCTCGTGGGCGGCTTCATGCCGGAATGCGGCTGGCTCGGCGACGACGCCGTGCTGAGCTATCTGCACTCGACCGTCTCCACCAAGCGCCAGCGGGTCCGTATCCCTGAAGTTCCCATGCATCTGGATGGGCTGCTCGCCGACCAGCCGCTGACCTGCGGCCTCGCGCCGATGCTGGGGGCGGTCAATCTCCGCGTGCTCACCATCATCGGCTTTCCCTCTGCAACCACGCCAGGACTGCTGGACGAATTGAACGGGCTTGCCTTCGCCTACCGCTGGTCGACCCGCGCCATCATGCTCGACAAGCAGGATGCCGTGAAGCTCGTGACACGAATCCGCCGGCAGTGGTTCGCCAAGCGCAAATCTCTGGCGGCGATCCTCAAGGAGGTCGTGACCAACGAGGCGGCAAGCCTCGTTGACAGCGACGCCCACAACAAGACCGCTGACGCCGATGCGGCGCTGCAGGATCTCGGCTCCGATGAGATCGGCCAGGCCTATGTCACCGCGACCGTGACGGTGTGGGATCCTGATCCGGCGAGAGCTGACGAGAAGCTGCGCCTGGTGGAGAAGGTGATCCAAGGGCGCGATTTCACCTGCATGACCGAGACTGTGAATGCGGTCGAGGCCTGGCTCGGCAGCCTTCCGGGGCACGTCTATGCCAATGTGCGCCAGCCGCCGCTGTCGACGCTGAACCTTGCGCATCTCGTTCCGCTCTCGGCGGTCTGGGCAGGTGAGGTGCGTGACCATCATTTGAGGGCGCCTGCGCTGCTGTTCGGCCGCACCGAGGGCGCGACGCCATTCCGGTTCTCGCTTCATGTCGGCGATGTCGGTCACACGCTGGTGGTCGGACCGACTGGTGCCGGCAAATCGGTGCTGCTGGCGCTGATGGCTCTTCAGTTCCGCCGCTATCCCAATGCGCAGATCCTTGCGTTCGATTTCGGCGGCTCCCTGCGGGCCGCCGCGCTCGCCATGGCAGGTGACTGGCATGATCTCGGTGGGACGCTGCCGGCCGATAGCGAGACCTCGATCGCGCTGCAGCCGCTGGCAGGCGTCGATGATGTGATGGAGCGCGCCTGGGCGGCGGAGTGGATCGCCGGCCTGCTGGCCCGCGAGAAGATCGTGGTGACGCCGGAAGCCAAGGAGCATCTGTGGTCGGCGCTGACCTCGCTGGCTTCCGCGCCACCTTCTGAGCGGACCCTGACCGGCCTGTCGGTGTTGTTGCAGTCGAACAGCCTGAAGCGGGCCCTCAAGCCGTATTGCCTCGATGGTGCTCACGGACGACTGCTGGATGCCGATCATGAGCTCGTGGGCGACCGGCCGGTCCAGGTGTTTGAGACCGAGGGGCTGATCGGAGCCGCCGCAGCTCCTGCTGTCCTGGCGTATCTGTTCCACAGGATCGCGCGGCAGCTCGACGGCCGCCCGACACTTCTGATCATCGATGAAGGGTGGCTGGCGCTGGACGACGCAGAGTTCGCGGGCCAGCTCAGGGAGTGGCTGAAGACCCTGCGCAAGAAGAACGCCTCCGTCGTTTTCGCGACCCAGTCGCTGTCCGACATCGACGGCTCACCGATCGCGCCCGCCATCATTGAGAGCTGCCCAACCCGAATCCTGCTGCCCAATGAGCGCGCGCTCGAGCCGCAGATCAGGGGGATCTATCGTCGCTTCGGCCTCAATGATCGTCAGCTTGAGCTCGTCAGCCGCGCGGTGCCCAAGCGCGACTATTACTGCCAGTCGCGGCGGGGCAACCGCATGTTCGAGCTCGGTCTTGGCGAGGTCGCGCTCGCCTTTGCCGCGGTGTCGTCCAAGGCCGATCAGGCCGCGATCTCGGAAGTTCTCAAATCCGCCGGCAGGCCCGGCTTTGCGGCGGCGTGGTTGCGGCACCTCAAGCTTGGCTGGGCAGCCGACCTCATCCCGCGCCTCGAAAATCTGGAGACGCCGCGATGATCTCTGGCAAGCGATGGGCAGCGTCGTTGGCGCTGCTGGTTCTGAGCTCGGCGGGACCGGTGCGGGCCCAGCTCGTCGTCTTCGACCCCAACAACTATGCTCAGAACGTGCTGACCGCGGCGCGTGAGCTGCAGCAGATCAACAATCAGATCCTGGCCCTGCAGAACCAGGCCCAGATGCTGATCAATCAGTCACGCAACCTCGTCAATCTGCCGTATTCGTCGCTCTTGCAGCTGCAGCAATCGATCCAGCGGACCCAGGATCTGCTCAAGCAGGCTCAGCGCCTGGCCTACGACGTGCAGCAGATCGAGCAGGCGTTCAAGACGATCTACGCGCCGGCAGCCGCCGGCACCAGCGCGGCCGACCTCGCAGACAATGCGCGCTCACGCTGGCAGACGTCGGTGGCCGCGCTGCAGGATGCGCTCAAGCTTCAGGCAGGCGTGGTCGGCAATCTCGACGCGATCAAGAGCCAGTCCGCAGCGCTGGTTGCCGCGAGCCAAGGTGCCGCCGGCGCCTTGGCTGTTACGCAAGCGGGCAACCAGATCCTGGCGATGCAGGCGCAACAGCTCGCGGATCTGACGGCGGTCGTGGCCGCCCAGGGACGGGCGCAGAGCCTCACCATGGCCGAGCGCGCGGCGGCAAAGGACCAGGCACGCGAACAGCTCCGCCGCTTCCTGACACAGGGGCAGGGCGACCAGTCCTCCAACGTACGAATGTTTCACTGATGATGACGAGCGTTGTGGACCAAACCGGCGGATCCTTCGCTGCGGCTGCGCGGCAGCTCATCGTTGAGATGGCCCGATGACAGGAACGGGGATCATCGATCAGTTCCTGGAGACCTTTACCCGGACCATCGACAGCGGCTTCGGTCTCTTGGGCGGTGAGGTCGGATATCTCGCAACCACGCTCGTCGCCATAGATGTCACGCTGGCTGCGCTGTTCTGGGCGTTCGGCGGCGAGGACGATGTCATCGCCCGGCTCGTGAGGAAGACCTTGTTTGTCGGCGTGTTCGCCTATCTGATCGGCAATTGGAACAGCCTCGCCCGCGTCGTCTTCGAGAGCTTCGCAGCACTTGGCCTCAAGGCCGCCGGCTCGGCGCTGTCGGCGGCGGACTTCCTGCGCCCGGGCAGGATCGCGCAAGTCGGTCTCGATACCGGGCGGCCGCTGCTTCAGGCGATCTCGGGTCTCCTCGGCTATGTGAGCTTCTTCGAAAACTTTCTGCAGATTGCGGTCCTGTTGTTTGCGTGGCTGGTCGTGCTGCTCGCCTTCTTCATTCTGGCTATCCAGCTCTTCGTCACCCTGATCGAGTTCAAGCTCACGACGCTTGCCGGATTTGTTCTCATTCCGTTTGGTCTGTTCGGCAAGACCGCGTTCGCAGCCGAACGTGTGCTCGGCAATGTCATCTCCTCCGGTGTGAAGGTTCTGCTGCTTGCCCTGATCTCAGGGACCGGCTCGACCCTGTTCGGTCAGTTGACCCTGGTGACGGGCAGCGATCCTCCAACGGTGGAGAGTGCCATGGCCCTGGTCCTGGCGTCCCTGTCGCTGCTCAGCCTTGGATTGTTCGGGCCCGGGATCGCCAATGGTCTTGTCGGTGGCGGACCGCAGCTCGGAGCAGGGAGCGCGGTCGGGGCGTCGCTTGCAGCGGGAGGTCTCGTCGTAGCCGGCGCCGGCATGGCCGCTGGTGCAGCGGGGCTCGCAGGCGGCGCGATCTCTGGTGCAAGCCGTGCTGTCGCGCCGCTTGGTGCGGCGGCGTCCGGCGGAGGGCGCGTCAGCGGCGTTGCCGCCGAGGCGGCAGGAGCGAACGCGAGTCCTCTGCGCCAGATGGCGAATGTCGAGGCCGGCGGCTCGCATCAGCCGGGTCAGGCCGACGGCTCGGGCTCGCCGATGTGGGCGCAGCGCATGAAGGCAGTGCGCGCCGTGCATCAGGGCGCATCTACCACGGCGCAGGCCGTTCGCCATGCCGAGCACGGCGGTCAGGGAAGCGCGGTCGATCTCTCCGAGGGGAAATCCTGACATGTTCAAGCGATCATTCGTTCATTACGGCCATACGCCCGAGCCGGTGACGCCCTATCAGAAGGCAGCCCAGATCTGGGACGAGCGCATCGGCTCTGCGCGCGTGCAGGCCAAGAACTGGCGGCTGATGGCGTTCGGCTGCCTCAGCCTCGCCGCAGGCTTCGCGTCCGCCCTGATCTGGCAGTCGACCCGCGGCACGGTGACGCCCTGGGTGGTCGAGATTGGCCATCTCGGCGAGGTCCAGCGAGTGGCGCCCGCGGTGGCTGACTACATGCCGACCGATCCGCAGGTCGCCTTCCATCTCGCCCGCTTCATCGAGGATGTGAGAGGTCTGCCGGCCGACGGCATCGTGCTGCGCCAGAACTGGCTGCGCGCCTACGAGTTCACGACCGATCGCGGCGCGGCTGCCCTGAATGATTATGCCCGCTCCAATGACCCCTTTACCAAGCTCGGGAGGATCCAGGTCTCGATCGAGGTCTCCAGTGTGATCCGCGCCTCGCCGGACAGCTTCCGGATCGCCTGGGTCGAGCGTCGCTACGAGAACGGCGCGTCGGTTGCGACCGAGCGCTGGAGCGCGATACTCACCATCGTGCTTGCCATGCCAGACGATGCTGACCGCCTGCGCAAGAACCCGCTCGGCGTCTACGTCCAAGCCATCAATTGGTCGAAGGAGCTGTCGCAATGAGCAAGTCAATGGTCCGGATATCTGGAGGGACAATGATGACGGGGGCCGCCGTTCTGGTTCTGCTCTGCAGCTGCACGACGACCAGTCCGCCGAAGATCAGCTATGATAGCGAAGCGCCATCATTGCCGGCACCGCCTGCCGTCCTTGATGGGAAGGCTCAGCCGCTTCGTCTTCCGCCGCCCTGGAAAGTGTCCCTTGGCGGCAAGGCGGGAGCCCAGGAAGAAGCGGAGCCGCTCGACCGCGTCGAGACGGCCAATAGCGCGGCGCGGGTCGAACCGCGCAAGAAGGGCTACTTCAACGCGACGCAGATCTATGCCTATAGTCCCGGCGCGCTCTATCAGGTCTATGCGGCGCCCGGGCAGATCACCGACATCATGCTCGAGGAAGGTGAACAGCTGGCAGCGTCGGGGCCCGTGTCGGCCGGCGACACCGTGCGCTGGGTCATCGGCGATACCGAGAGCGGGGCGGGCGAACGCCGCCGCGTCCACATCCTGGTCAAGCCCACGCGTGCCGCGATCGAAACCAATCTCGTCGTGAACACCGACCGGCGGACCTATCTGCTCGAGCTTCGCGCTCGCGACAAGCCGTATATGCCCGCCGTGGCCTGGTACTATCCGCAGAATGCCGAGACGAGAGCGCGCCAGCTCGTCTTGAGGCCGGAGCTGCCCAATCCGGCGCTGCGGCGCTTCCGCTATCGCATCGAGGGTGATGATCCGCCATGGAGGCCGGTCTATGCCTATGACGATGGCCGCAAGGTCTATATCGAGTTCGCCCCCGGCATTGTGCAGGGTGAATTGCCGCCCTTGTTCATTATCGGGAGCGATGGTGCACCCGAGATCGTCAATTACCGTGCCTTCCGCAACACAATGATCGTCGATCGGCTGTTTGCCGCAGCCGAGTTGCGCCTTGGTGGCGATCAGCAGCGCACGGTCAGGATCGTCAGAACCGACGGAGCCTCGCTGTGACAAGCGAGGAGGTCGAACCCTCACTGTCGCAGGCGGCATTTGCAGCCGACAAGGCCGAACGACGCACCAGGATCTTGCGCCTGAACGGAGATCTTCCACCGGTTACACGGCTGTCGCGCAATGTCCTGGCCGGCGGCAGTGCCGTGGCGCTGCTGGTGATGGGAGGCGCCGTCGTCTGGACATTGCAGAGCAACAAGCCCGGCAAATCGGCCGCGGCCGAGCTCTACAGCACTGATCATCACGACCTCGCCGATGGGCTTTCGGCCCTGCCGCGTGACTACGCCAATCTTCCCAAGAATCTCCCGGCAGACGTCCCAGCGATCGGACCGCCGCTGCCCGGGGATCTCGGCAAGGCGATTGTCGCCGCGCAAGGCCAGGCACTTGCGGCAACGCCCGATCAGGAGCAGCTCCGCCATGAGCAGGAGCGGGACGCCGCTCGCTCGAGCCGCCTTTTTGCGACGGTCAATGTTCGTGGCACCGAGGCAGCGGCGAGTGCGGCTCAGACCAGCGACCGCCCGGGCGCGATGTCCAGTCCCGATGACGCGTTCGCCCAGAATGGCCAGGACCGCAAGCTCGCCTTCGTCAATGCTTCGGTCGATCGCCGGACCACGAGTCCCGACCGTGTCAGCCAGCCGGCGTCCCCCTATGTGGTTCAGGCCGGGACCGTCATTGCGGGAGCCCTGATCACGGGCATTCGCTCCGACCTGCCGGGGCAGATCACCGCACAAGTTACGGAGAACGTGTTCGATTCCCCGTCAGGCCGTTTCCTGCTTGTGCCGCAGGGGGCACGGTTGATCGGCACATACGATAGCCAGGTGACGGCGGGGCAATCGCGCGTGCTCCTGGTCTGGACCAGGCTGATCATGCCCAATGGCCGTTCGATCGTTCTGGAACGGCAGCCGGGCGCCGACGCTGCCGGCTATTCGGGTCTGTCAGACGAGGTCGACAACCATTTCAGGCAACTGGTTGGCGCAGCTTTGCTCTCGACGCTGCTCTCGATGGGGAGCGAGGTCAACGCGGGCACGAACCAGAATACGAACAACGCCGCGATCATCCAGGCGCTCCGCCAGGGCTTCGGCAACGCCATGAGCCGCACAGGTCAGCAGCTCGTCGGCCAACAGATGAACATCCAGCCGACTCTGACAGTGAGGCCGGGCTTTCCGGTCCGCGTGATCGTCAATCGCGATCTCGTGCTCGAGCCGTATCAGGGGTAGCAGTCATGGCGAAGCTGAAGATCTCGGAACTTCCCGACGAGAAGCCCGTCAAGATCACGGTCGAACTGCCAGCGAACGTGTTTCGCGATCTGCAGACCTATGCCGAAGCTGTTGGCCGCCATTCTGACCGGCCGGCCAATGATCTCGGTCGCCTGGCTTCGGCAATGGTGGCACGTTTCATGGCGACTGATCGGGCGTTTGCCAAGTCGAAGCGGACACCAGCCCTCAAGGCCAAATAGACCCGGAGCCGCGCCTCGCGTTGGCTTGCTCCGCAAAGCATACAAACTGGGACAGCCCGGCGCTCAACCTCGGAATTAGCCTTTTGGCCGTTGAGGAACGGCAAGGTTCAGCCCGGAGCTGTGTCGGGCGCGATAAAGTCCGGGAAAAAGGCCTCCGCAGTTGGCGGTTGAACCATGTGCACGTGATTGCGGCATGGGACAGGCTCAACAGGAGCGAGCGGGGTGCTCTCATGCAGCGCCTTCGGTGCCTGTATGCCGGCGAACCGATTTCAGGATCGCTGATGCGAGACCGAATTCCTGACAGGCCTGGATGAGCTGCCCGATCACTCGGCGCCGTCCGCCGGCGCTCAGTGCGCGATCGCAGCCGAAGCGCGATGCTTCCCAGACTGCATCCGAATGCGGCAGCAAGCCTTCAACCAGGTCAGGCCACAAGGACTTGACCATGTAGGGGCGTGTGGTCGGAATCAGCCGTGCAGTTCCCGGGGCCCGATCGTGCTCGTCGACGACCAGAATGTAGGTAGCTGCCGGCGTGTCGAACTCATCATATTCCAGGCCCTGATAATGAGGCACGGACCACCCCTGGCGCTCGACGAACATCCGGTACCGCAACCGATGATGCGAGATCCACGCCTCGCCATATCGATGGACGGTTTCCCACCTGATTGAAAGGGTACGCATGAGCATCTTCCAATGTGCCGCGTGAAGGAAGGTGCAGACTAATCGGCGCAGCGTCAGCGAGGGAGCTACCCAGTCGAGTAGCTCGCGGGCCTGTCGAGCGGCCGCCGTCTCATTGGCTGCTCAGAGGACGGCAGCAGTCAGGCCTCGCCCCAATATCACCTATAATTAGACGCAATTCTGAGTTGTGTTGTGGTGGGGTTCTTGGCTTTTGCAAGGCTGTTGTGGCAGGTGCGAACGGGTTCAGCGTGGGAGAGCCATGAGGCCTGACTTGCGGGTGCGGCGTGCCGGGATGAATGCCTCTCGCGCCCATGATCCGCTCGAAAGCTTATACCAGCAAGATAGTGCATGCTGACAGAAGTGCCGAAGAGAGCCTATCCAGCAGGCACTTTGCTGCGCGATGTCGTCGACCGAGTTGGCAAGATCGTCTCGGCTGCCGACTCCGGAGGCGGGCAATGGTGATGCCATCGAGGCTTCCGAATGATTAAGCGAATGTGATCGTCAATTGCACGACGTGGCGTATCATGGTACAGTCTACCTGAGGTTGGGTTGAAGTTTTGACAGGCAAGTGCCCGCTTCTCGCCTTAGTCGAGGCGCACGAGGGGGCAAGAACGAACCGTTGGCGGTCGGGGCGCTGAGACGGATTCGCTTTCACGATCACATCTGGGCGGAAGTCTGCGCAGCTTTGTCTGCCGTGAGGTGGCAATGGACCTCTTCAGCTTCATAGATTGTGCAAACCGCACGCAGTCGTTGTCCGACCTCTTCGATCTTCTCGTCGGTTCTGCAGCCGATGAGGGTTTCGGTCAGGTAGCCTATGGCGCGTTGAACTACGAAGAGACGGTACGGCTGCCAGATCATCCGATGCCGGCCATCGCTCTCAACTTTCCGCTCGATTGGCGGAAGCACTATTTCGAGCGCAAGTATCACGAGATCGATCCGGTCGTCAGGAGAACGGCGTTTCACAGCAGGCCATTCCTGTGGGATCAGCTGCTCGAGCGGCGGCAGCTGCAGGACGGCGAGCGATTGGTCCTTCATGAGGGCCGCGAAGCCGGTCTCAAGCACGGGGTGAGCGTGCCGCTGTTTGGCCCGTCGGGACGTATCTCCGTTCTATCCTTTGCATCCCGCTTCGAGGATGCGGACCCGGTCCGGCATCTCAAGCATCTTCACGCTATGGCGTGTCAGTTCCATGTCGCTTTTGGCGAGCTTGCCCGGCCAGCGGCGGGCAAGAAGGCGATCGAGCTTTCGCAGCGCGAACGCGAATGTCTGAAGTGGACCGCGGAGGGCAAATCCTCCTGGGACATCGGAATAATCCTCAAGATCAGTGAAAACACGATCAACTTCCACATCAAGAAGGCGATGAGAAAGCTTGGCACGAACAGCCGGACGGTCGCGGTCGTGAGGGCGATAAGGCTTGGTCTGATCGAGATTCCTGGACTAGCCGGCCGATCCATGTCGGCGTGGATCGACACACCACCGACTGAAACCGACGCCACCTAACCGTTGCCGCGCTGACATTCGCCTCCACCCTTTCCGGGTTGAGCAGCCACATTGCCGGACCGTGGTGACGACCTCGCCCGCCGCCATGGTTTGACGCGCCGCATGGCCGAGCAGCTCACGGCATCCAGAGCGATGACTGTTGCGAATAGCCTGTCGTGCGCGCAGTATCGTGGCCGCACCCGGTTTCGCGGGCTGTCTGTGGCGGAGTGCTGGAAGAAAGGCTGTTCGCGAGCCCAAATGACGCGCCGTCAATCGAGCGGTTTGAGGTCGCCTCATAGGCCGCGAGAGGCAAGAGACGGCGGCGAAAAATGCGTTCTGCCAACGTACCACTGCGTAGACTGTATTGTCCCATCCGATGAGCACGGCGAAAACCGGCGATCGGGCTCAAGCGGGTCCGTTCTGAAGTGTTCAACCGTGCTGCGACCATGAGATCTCACCGGGCCGTTTGCAAAGGGCCTCGTCAACTCACCGGCCGCGGCATTCCTGACCGGTGCAACACTCGATTTCACCGAGGGTGAATTTGCCGCTTGACGTGACGATCACGTCGCGGGCTCGACCAGCTCCGGCCGGTCGAGAGTGCCATCGTAGAGGGACAGTGGCGGGTGCGCATCAGCTGCGCAGATCACGTCGATCAACCAGGGTCGCCGCGCTGTGAGTGCGGTGCCGAGCGCAGCTGCGAGCTCGCCGGGGGCGGTGACCTGAATTGCGGCGCACCCGCAGGCCTGCGCGATCTCAGCATGCGAGACTGGGCCAAGGCGGCAAGCGGTGGTGAACCGGCCGAACTTCGCGGTCTCGGCATCCTTTTGATAGCCAAGGACGCTGTTGTTCAGGACGATGACGACCACTGCGATGTCGCTACGAACCATTGTCTCGAGTTCGGCCCAGCTATGCGCAAATCCGCCGTCGCCTACCACTGCGACGACAGGATGGTGAGGCTTGGCAAGTTTGGCGCCGATCGCCAGAGGCAGCCCCCAGCCCAGTCCGGCAAGACCACGCGGCGTGATGAAGCGCATCCCCGCCCGTAAGCCACGCAATTGGCCGAGGATCCACATGGAGGCATAGCTTGCGTCTGCGACGACGACGGTCTCGGACGTCAGATGGCTCTGGAGCTCCTTCATGATCCGCTCGGGACGGATGGGCGACATGTTCGCTTCCCTGACCGAGCAACGGTCGATTTCGAACTGATGCCATGCTGCCGCGATGCGGCTCTCGAGTTCGCCCCGTTGTCGCCGCCGCATGCGGAGATCGCGGACTTGTACCGCCGAGCACAGCAGGTCTAGCGTTGTTTCGGCATCGCCTACCAGACGAAGCGCCTGGTAGTTGCGCCCGATCTCCTGCGGATCGATGTCGATATGAATGAGCATGGCGCTCGGGGGGATCAGTCGCCAGCTGTCGGTTCCGTTCTGGTTAGTGCGGGAGCCCACCAGGAGCACGGTGTCGGCCTCGCCGAGCAGCCGGCGCGTATGCCGTCCCAGCGAGCCTGGCCCGTTCAAGGCACCCAGAACTCCGCACGACAACGGGTGGTGCTCGTCGACGCTACCTTTGCCCATGTTGGTCGTGAAGATAGGCAGATGAGCGAGGTCCTGCAGCCGGGCCAAGGCTCCGGCTGCACCTTTGGATGTGGCGCCGCCACCTGCGATGACCGCAGGCGCACGCGCTGAGGCGATCAGGTCGGCTGCTGCTTCAATGAGGTCTCTCGACGGGCAGGTGCGGTCGATCGGCCAATGGCCGTAGCTGGCACTCCGCTGCAGTCGCGGTGTGATGGCGCGTTCGCGCAGGAGATCGGCGGGAAGGAGCAGAACGGCCGGTCCCGGACGTCCGCTTCCTGCGGCAACAAAGGCTGCATCGACATAATCGTCGACGCGATCTGCGGTAAGCATGCGACGCACCGATTTGGCGCAGGCGGAGAACAACGCCATATGGTCGAGCTCCTGAAAGGCGTTGCGATCGATCTGCGGACGTTCCACCTCCTGAACCAGGGCCACCAGCGGAATACTGGCCTTGTAAGCTTCGGCCAGCGGTGGCACGAGTAGCGTCGCCGCGGGGCCATTTTGCGCCGCCACGACGGCGATGCGGCCGGACACACGGGCATGTCCATCCGCCATGGCGCCTCCCATGTTTTCCTGGCGGTAGGTGACCTGCCTGATGCCGATCGCTTCCGCGGCAAGAATGACGGCGGATGGCAGGCTTTGCGCAAAGATGAGCTCCGTGCCGTGCCGTTTCAGTGCCAGCGCAATTCGTTCGGCGACCGTTATGTTCTCATCCTGCTTCACGGTTGACCCCATTCCATGCGCTGTGCGCGATCCGACAGAAAATGCTCGAAGACCTGCACGATGAGATCGATTTCAGTCTCTCCCATCGGCGTCGAAAGACAAGCGGCCGCGCCATTCGGAAGAACGATGCCTTCTGCTGTGAAGAAGCGGGTGAGTTCTGTCATGACAGCGGCTTCGCTCTTCGACCAGAAGGCCTCGCGGAAGTCCCGCGGCGGGAGCCGCTTTGGATGAATGCGAAACAGTGATGCCGCACCGGTGACGGAGAAGGCGACCTGACGGCGTTCGATCGCATGCATGAGCCGGCTCCTGAGCAGATCTCCGATCTGCTCCAGCCGGGCGAAGGCCGCTTCGTCCAAGTGCTGCATGGCCACCAGCCCCGCCGTCATGGACATTGGATTGGCCGAAAACGTGCCCCCTTGCGGGACCGCAGGCCTGGTCTGACCGGCGTCGAATGCGGCCATCACGGATGCTCGGCCGCCGATCGCGCCGATAGGCAGCCCTCCGCCGATGATCTTTCCGAGTGTGTAGAGGTCGGGCTCCAGGCCGAACCGTGCAGCCGCTCCGGCATACCCCTGGCGAAAATTCAACACCTCGTCGCTGATGATGAGAATGCCGTGACGGCGAGCCGCCGCCTGGATCGCGCTGACGAACTCCGGATCCGGAGCGATCAATCCGGCTCTGCTCGGCATGGGATCGATCACGATGGCGGCAAGAAGATCCGCAGACCGCCCGATCAGCTCGGTCGCCCGTTGCGGGTCGTTGAAGCGCAACGGCACCACGTCAAACAAGACCGAGTCGGGCATGCCCCTATAGAAGGTCACCGCGTTGGGGTCGTCGCGCGATCCCCAGTTCGCGGGGGTGCTAGACTGGCTGACTTCCACCCAGTCATATGCGCCGTGATAGGCGCCCTCGATCTTGGCGATGCCCGGCCGTCCGGTCCACGCGCGCGCCGCCTTGATGGCGAACATCACCGCTTCCGTGCCGGTGTTGCAGAAGCGGATTCGCTCGATGGCAGGGACCCTCTCACAGATCAGAGCCGCCAGGTCGATCTCCTTCTCGGTGGGATTCGCAAAGCAGGTGCCATCACGCAGTTGTTGTTCCAGCGCGCTTACAACAGGCGCGAAAGCATGCCCATGGATCAGCGTGGTGAAGTTGGCGTTCAGATCTAGAAACCGGCGGCCGTCGGCATCGAAAACATACGCACCGGCGCCGTGGCTGACATAACGGGGGGTTGGATCTCGCTCGATCGTGACCCGGGTTGTGCCGTCGGGGAACACATCTCTCGCACGGCGGAACGCCTCGCTGGAGCGCGGCCCCACCCGGGCCCCACTGGTTTTCTCGATCGCTGAGCAAGGCAGAGCTGATTGACCCGTCATTCTGGAATCTCATTTAACCGTCCGATTAGCGAGAGCATTAAGCCAGTTTGATATTTGATGCAACAAATATCAGGGTTGATACTCATGACACCTCTCGAAGGGCATCGAACCGTAGGCCAGGCAATCGTTGGAGCATCCGATCATCGCGGCGCGGCCAGCAAGATTGAGTCGAGAGGATCGTTCCAAACAGCCGGCCACGAAGGACGCAGAAAAGCGAGATCGTCGTTTCAGAACTTCAGGGTTTGCGGAATCCTGGGCCTGGTTGAACCGGGCGCGCTTATTGGCTTCCGAACCGCGTTGCACCGATGCAGGGCTTGCCGTTCTGCTGATAGTTCTCAGCATATGTATATTTGCGATGGCAGATGCGCGCGTCGGAACCGCGCGCCTTCTTAAGACCAGCAGCAGCCGTGGTCGTCGTCGGCTGACGACGAGCGGCGCGCTGTAAATCGGCGTGTCAGCTGGCTCGTGTCGAAGTCTGCGCGTCCGGCTGAATCTGGAAAGCTGATCCTACCATGAATATTGCGACGCTGGCCGGTGTGGTCTCCACAGTCAGTGCGGTGTGCCCATTCTCACTTCAGCATCCAGGCATTCCAGGCCTCGAGTATTCTGGCTTGATTGTCGTTGATCCAAGCAGGATCGTGTTTGATGATCTTCTTGAACGCTTCGGATGAGGTTGGAATCTTTGCCCGTCCTTCGTCGCTCATCAGCTTGATTGCGTCTTGGCTGACCGGGGTCACGCCGAACTTCTCCGCGAATTTAGCCTGCACCGCCGGCGTCTCCAGATAGAACTTCAACAGCGCTTGTGCGCCCTCCCCATTTGGCGAGTTCTTGAGGATCTGCATCGTGTCCGCAAGCATGAAGGCTTGGTCATATGACTGCTGTACCGGCTGGCCTTCTGCTTTCAATGCGCTGACGCGGGTGCCCCAGATCATTCCCATGACATAGTCACCGCCACGAAATCCCTGCTGGCTTTGATCGCCGGTCTTCCACCAGAGCGACACCTGCGGCTTGATCTGGTCAAGTTTCTTGAAGGCCCGGTCGAGATCAAGCGGAAACAGCTGGTCCGTGGCAACGCCGTCGGCGAGGAGCGCGGCAGCCAGCACGCGCCAGGGATCGCCGAAGTTCGGCAGCGCTCGTGGTCCAGGAAAGTCTTTGACGTTCCAGAAGTCAGCCCAGGTCTGCGGGGGGAGGCCTTTGAACTTGTCGGCGTTGAAGGCCAGCAGCGTCGCGTTATAGGTGATCTTCACGCCGCTGGCGTTGCAGGTGTCGTTCGCCAGGTCCCTGCGTTCAGCGAACTGCTTGCAGAACTCCGTCAGATCCTCGGTGAAAGCGCGGTTCTGGGCGGACGCGGCCAGAATATCCACATTGTTGATCATATCCCACGCGACATCCTTCGCTTCGAACATCGCCTGAGCTTTGCTGCGCATTTGCGCGTCCGTTGCGACAACGGTCTTGACCTTGATGCCAGTCTGTTTGGTGAACGGCTCGAACCAGATTTCGGAGATGGCTTGGTTGAAGACGCCACCGGTGGTCGCGACCACCACCTCCTTCTGTTCCGCGAAGGCTGCACCTGCGGTGAGGCCGCAGAACGTTGCGACGAGGAGAAGCCGCTTCATTGCCGAGTATCCAGTTTTTGCGCCTGTCTCGTTCAAGTGTTGCCGTGACATATAAACTTTCCTTCTGACCGGCTGACTGCCTCGCCGACAGGTGGTCGATGGGAGGGCGTCACAAAAGTAGTTGAAAGTTTTTGTTGCATCAAGTATCAAATCGGGAAGCGGCGTAAAGTTTGAGGGTGCATACCGGTCGTGAGAAAAGCCATCGCACTGCAACCGGCGGATCATACGATGAGAGTTGCGCCTGGCCGGCGCGGGCCACCCAGCTTCGGTCAGGAAGTCGAAATCCGTGGAGTGTCGAAATTCTACGGCGATATGCGAGCAGTGGACGCTGTGTCGCTCAAAGTCGCTCCCGGCGAGTTTCTATCACTCTTGGGTCCTTCCGGGTCCGGCAAGACGAGCTTGCTGATGATGATCGCGGGGTTCGAGACGGCGGACCAAGGCACGATCAGCGTTGGAACGCGCGATCTGACCTATGTCGCGCCCAACGAGCGCGGGATCGGCATGGTGTTTCAGAAATATGCTCTCTTCCCTCACATGACGGTGGCCCAAAACATTGCCTTTCCGTTGAAGATGCGAAAGTTTCCAGCCGACGACATCAGGCGAAAGGTTCAGGAGACGCTGGCATTGGTGCGGCTCGAGGATTACGGCGAGCGCATGCCAAGCCAATTGTCCGGCGGCCAGCAGCAGCGGATCGCCGTTGCGAGGGCCATCGTCTTCGAGCCGCCAGTCCTGTTGATGGATGAGCCGCTCGGCGCGCTTGATAAGAAGCTGCGCGAGCAATTGCAGATCGAGATCAAGCAGTTGCAGCAGCGTCTCGGCATCACGGTGATCTACGTGACGCACGATCAGGAAGAGGCGCTGACGATGTCGGATCGAGTCGCGGTGATGTGCCATGGTCGACTCGAACAAATCGGCACGCCGGTAGAACTCTATGAGCGCCCCGGCAGCGCCCTCGTTGCCGATTTCATCGGCAAGATGAACTTCATCGACGGCGAGTGGGTCGGATTGGGCGGTGCCGCCGGCATCGTTCGGGTCAAAAATTGCGGTTCGCTTGCGGCGCACGGCAATCCCCGCGGTTCCGATGCGGTGCTGGCTGCGCGCCAGCCAGTTCGCATGGCGATCCGTCCCGAACAATGGAGGATCTCAAAGCAGGGGCAGGGGGGCGAGTACGTACTCGACGGCGTAATTCAGAACGCCATCTTCGTCGGATCCTATCGTGTATTCCTCGTGCGTCTAGCGGACGAAGGCGTCGTCCAGGTCCAATTGCCCGCGGGCCAGGCGTCGCAGCATCTGGCTGAAGGCGAAAGTGTCGAGCTTAGTTGTGAGCCCGAGGCAATTCATCTGTTCCCTGCGCGGATCGCTGGATGAGCGCAATGATCAAGCCAAAAGGGCATATGCGACTTTTCGCGACGACATCGGTCCGACAATATTCTCCAAGTTTCTCTCTGGCGTTGATCGCGCCGCTGATCTTGCTGTTAGTCTTCAGCTTCGTCTATCCGGTTGGTCGCCTGCTATGGACGAGCGTGGCGACACCTAACGGTGTCACAGCCGAGCACTATCTGCGAATCTGGTATCAACCGCTCTATCTCACTATTCTAGGGCGAACGATCCAGCTTGCCTTCGTTGTAACGGTCACGGCATTCCTATTGGCGTTTCCCGTTGCCTACGCGATGACGCTCGTCAAAAAGCGCTGGGTCGCAGTGATGACGATTTGCGTCCTGATCCCGCTATGGACTTCTGTGCTGGTGCGGTCCTACTCGTGGATCGTGTTGCTGCAGCGAAACGGCATCGTCAACAATCTTCTGCGTGAGATCGGCGTCGTCACTGATCCTCTTCGCATGATCTACACCGAAGGCTCGGTGATGGTTGCGATGACGCATGGCCTGCTGCCATTCATGATCTTGCCGATTTATTCTGCGCTCGACACCATTCCGCCGGAACTGGCCAAGGCGGCACGAAATCTCGGCGCAGGTCCCGTTCAGGCCTTCTTACGGATTACGCTGCCCCTTAGCCTTCCCGGCATCTATGCCGGATCGCTCATGACTTTCATCTTGGCGCTAGGGTTCTACATTACCCCGGCGCTGGTTGGTGGGCCGCAGACATTGATGATGGCGACGCTGATCGGCCAGCAAACAACGGATCTTTTGAATTGGCCGTTTGCCGCCGCTCTGTCGGGAGTCCTTCTCGCGGCGACATTGCTGCTGGTCGCCGTCTTCCGGAAAGCTCTCGCGCTCAACAAAGGGGGCCAGTTTGGCTAGTCTTCCCTTGGCAGCCTTGCTCTCCCGTCGACGCTCGAGATCGTTCTCCGTTGAATCGACACTCGGGCCGCTGCTGTTTGCCGGCGTGGTCGGACTGGTCCTGTTCTTCCTCGTACTGCCAACTCTCATCGTTGTTCCAATGTCGGTCGGCACGGCGTCTTACATCGAATTTCCTCCGCGTGGTCTGACGCTCAAATGGTATGCCGATTATTTCGCGGACCCTGATTGGAGGGCCGCGACTTGGTTCAGCCTGAAGATTGCTTTCGCCACCACCATCACGTCGACGGTTATTGGCACTCTGGCCTCGATTGCCCTTGTGCGCGGCAAGTTGCCAGGCAAAGCACTCATTCAAGCTCTGACCCTGAGCCCTATGGTTGTGCCGCACATCGTCATTGCCGTAGCGATCTATCTTGTGTTCGCGCCAATTGGCCTGACAGGAAACTTCACAGGCTTTCTGATCGCGCATACCATGTTATCAGTGCCCTACATCATCATCACCGTGAGCGCGGTACTTCAGCGCTTTGACGTGACGCTCGAGCTTGCCGCATTGAACTGCGGGGCCAGCCGCTCCCAGGCTTTCTGGCACATCGTATTGCCCAATATCATGCCCGGTGTCGCGGCTGGTGCCGTGTTCGCTTTTCTCGCTTCGTTCGACGAAGCAACGGTTGCCTTCTTCATTTCCGGCATTCATGGGACAACGATCACGCGCAAGATGTTCGAGGATATCGACTTCAACCTCACACCCATTATCGCGGCAGTATCGACCGTCCTTGTGGTTTTCACCTTGCTGCTGATGGGGGGAGTGCAACTGCTGCAATCCAGTAGGAGGAGCTGACCGGAGCAGGGGTTGTGAACTTCAGAATACAGCGATCCCCCTTTTTCTAGTCTGCCCGCGTGACAAGCCGTCGGTACCCGTCCCTGATATCCTTCTCGATTGCGGCCTGAACCCGCGCCTGATCGGCCGATTCCAGCCCCGCAATGGCCTCCATGTGATTGCTGACGCCGACTCGAGAGGTAGCAAACTCGGGATAGAGGTCATTGAGCGAGGGGCCAATGCGTACCCACAGCGACTCGATCATGGCGGTGAGCCGGGGCATCTGCGCGGTATCATAGATCGCGAAATGGAACGCCTTGTTTGCCTTTAGGACCGCTGAATAGTTGCGGTTATCCAGCTCCGCGTTGATCTGCATCTGCAGCGCCTTGAGTTGTTCCACCAGTTGCCTTGGCGCCTTTTCTGCCGCGATCCGGGCAGCCAATCCCTCCAGAACCAGCCGGATCGAAGTGACTTCGTCGAGAGCTGCCTTGGTGAGGGGTGGAACGATGACTGTCTTGGGACCAGCATTCACCAGCGCACCTTCGCCGATGAGGCGCATGATGGCATCGCGCGCCGGCGTCGTGCTGACCTCAAGCGCCTGGGCGACCGCGCGCACTGTCAGCTTCTGTCCGGCCGAAAATTCACCCCGCACGATCGCCTCTTTCAACGAGGTGTAAGCAAGCTCGCCAAGGCTCGTCTGGCGATCGATCGGGGCCAGCGGCATCTCGGCCAGCGATTTGAGGGCGGGTTCGGTGGGCTCTGACAACATGGGCGCACTCTGAGTTCCGAAGCGACAGATTTCAAGCATCTGCAGCCGTTTGGTGCATCATTTTTGAAGTGAACGGGAATTCTCCCCAGTTTCACGCCTGCGACGCCAGGTAGCAGGATATTGACAAACGATATTTGATGTCTGATACATCAAAAGGAGGTGGAAAATGGACCAGGATCTGCAGGGCACGTTCCGCATCGGAGTCGATATCGGCGGAACTTTTACCGACGTGAGCATCGTCGAACAAGCCGGTCATGTGCATGCAATCAAGTCGCCGACCATGCCGTCTGATCCGGCCAAAAGTGTAGTTGCAGCGCTCGAGCGTGCGGCCTCCGAGCTTGGCATGACGCTTCAGCTGTTATTGTCCCGGACCAACCTATTCGTTCACGGTTCGACAATCGCGACCAATACCTTGCTCGAGAGAACGGGAGCGATCGTCGGTCTCCTCGGCACCGAGGGGTTTCGCGACACGATCGAGATCAGGAGGGGCTGGCGAGACAATCCCTGGGACCATCGTTCTCCCTGGCCAGATCCCATTGTGCCGCGGCACCGGAGATTGTCCGTGGTCGGGCGGATGGACGCGGAAGGGGGGACGGTCATTCCTCTGGATCCGGCGTCCGTCCGCCGCGCGCTCGACCGCATGCTCTCGTTCGGTGTCGAGTCTGTCGCCGTCTGCCTGCTCCACAGCTATCGCAATTCCGACCATGAGCAGCGTTGCCGTGACATCATTGCCGAGCATGCCCCCGAGCTGTGGGTGACGCTGTCCAGCGAGCTGGCGCCGGTTGTCGGTGAGTACGAGCGGGCATCAACGTCTGTCATCAATGCCTATGTGGCGCCGCGCGTCGTGCCTTATCTCAACGGCCTCGAACGTGATCTCCGAGCGATGGGCCTGCGCGCACTGTTGGTCGTTCAAAGTAATGGCGGCGTTGTCTCGGTGGCTCAGATTGCCAGGCATCCGGTGGCCATGCTGCTGTCAGGTCCCGCTGCAGCCGCCGGCGCCCTCACGCAATTTCAGACCGAGGCCGGCACCGATCATCTGATCTCGCTCGAAGTCGGGGGGACGAGCTGCGACGTGATGATGGTCAATGCAGGCGAGATTGGCATGACCGATCTTCTCGATATCGAACGTTTGCGCGTCGCGGTGCCGTCGGTCGAAATTACGACCGTGAGTGCCGGCGGTGGCTCGATCGCCAGCGTGGACGAAGGAGGGCTGCTCTGCGTCGGCCCGCGCGGAGCGGGATCCAATCCGGGGCCGGCCTGCTACGAGCGTGGCGGCATGCATCCGACCCTGACCGATGCTCAGTTGCTGCTCGGCAGGTTACGGCCTGGACCGCAGGGCGGCGGCGCGATCATTCTCAATCGGTGGCTTGCGGAGGAGGCGATCCGGACGCAGATTGCCGAGCCGCTCGGTCTTCAGCCCTTTGAGGCGGCCGTTGGCATCATTCGGCTGGCCGAGCAGACGATGCTGCATGCCGTCGAGAACGTCAGCATCGAGAAGGGTCTGGATCCGCGCCGCTTTACTCTTGTTGCTGGAGGCGGAGCAGGCGCGCTGCATGCGAGCAGCATTGCGCGTCTGGCGCGCTGCCACAACGTCTTTGTGCCTCGTCTGGCGGGAATATTGTGTGCGTTCGGAATGTGCAACACCGACCTGCGCTGCGATCTGCAGCGGAGTATTCCGATCGCCCTTGAGCAGCAATATCGTGGCATCATCGACCGGCTGACGGCGACTCTGATCGGGCAGGCAATAGCTCTCCTGGAGGCGGAAGGCTTCCCACCGGAGCGCCGGCGATTCCTTACGCAGTGGTACCTGCGTTATTTCGGTCAGCAGTCAACGATCCCAATCACCCTTCAGGACAACGAGCCGATTGCCGCGATCATCGAGCGGTTTGAAACCGAACACCTGCGCATGTTCGGTCATACTCAGCCGGATGGTCGCCATCAGGTCGTCTCCGTCAAGGTCAGCGGCTTCGGCCTTCTGTCGCGGCCGCAGAACTCAGGATTAAAGTTCGCTGGAAGGCGTGTGGCGGGTCCTGATGAGCGACGCAAAATCTGGGTCGATGCCGAGCATGAATGGCAAGAGGTCCCGGTCTTAAAAGGGAGTGCGCTAGCGCCCCACAGGCTGGTCGATGGCCCTGCCATTGTCGAGGAAAGCACCACCACAATTCTCGTAGGCGCGCGTGATCGGCTCCGTGTGACCTCCGGCGGTAACTACATCATCGAGCTCCAATAGGGGAACACCATGGATCCCGTCTTGCTCGCCCTGACGCAGAAACAGCTCGATCATATCACCCGGCAGATGGGATGGGTGATGATGAAGACCGCGCGCAGTCCCATCTTCTCGCAGTCTCACGACTTTTCCTGCTTCATAGGGGACGCGGATGGGGCCGTGGTGGCGCAGGCTGACGGCATCCCCATTCATACCGGGAGCGGCGGCTTCGCGCTACGCGCTCTGAAGCAGGCCTTTGGCGGAGATATCGCCGACGGCGATGTCTTCCTGTCCAATGATCCTTATTTGGCGGGCAACAATCATCTGGCGGACTGGACGATGATGCGGCCCGTCTTCGTCGAAGGTATGTTGTTTGGTTTTTCGTGCAATCGCGCACATCAGTCTGACATCGGGGGAGGTGTCGCGGGTACCTACAACGCGGCCGCGCGAGAGATCTTCCATGAAGGCGTTCGCATCCCGCCATTGCGGATCGCCCAAAAGGAAGTCGTCCGCGAGGATATTCTGCGGCTGCTGCTCGCCAACACGCGCTGTCCCGACCTGCTCGTCGGCGATCTGCACGCCATGCTTGGATCGACTCGGATCGGTGCCGAAAGGCTCGCGTCGCTGGCCCGCGATCTCGGCAGCAAACAAGCGCAAAGGCTGTTTCCAAACCTGCTCGACTATGCAGAGCGTCGGATGCAGTTTGAGATCGAGCAGTTGCGGCCTGGTCGATACAGCGGCGTCGACGTCAGCGATCATGATTGCTTTGCGGCGGCCAACATCCGGATCGAGGTCTCCCTGACTGTCGAGCGCGAACGGCTGGTGTTCGACTTTTCCGGTTGTTCGCCGCAGATTGCGGGCTTCAAGAACAGTCCCTTGGCCAACACCTCATCGGCCGTCTATCTCGCGGTAGCGACCTTTCTGGACCAGTCACTGCCCCGGAACGAGGGCGCCTACCGGGCGATCCAGATCATCGCTCCTGAAGGCACCATCGTGAACGCAAGGTCGCCGGCGCCCGTCGGGTTTACGACCACGCATCCGGCGCACGAGATCATTACCGCCTGCTGGCAGGCCTTGTCGGGCGCCGCGCCCGATCGCAGCTGCGCAGGGTGGGGCAAGTCGCTACACCCCGTATCGGCCGGTTCGACGCGACAGGGCAATATCTTCGTTCTCTATCATTGGCTGGGCTATCCCGCCGCCGGTGCGGTCGCAGAACGCGATGGCTTCAACGTGCTCGGCACGGTCAACACCCTCGGTGGGCTCGTGTTGCCGAATGTCGAGGACCTCGAGCTGGCCTACCCGGTCGAGATCCGCCGCCAGGAGTTCCGAACCGATGGAGGAGGTCCTGGCCGGATGCGTGGCGGGACCGGAATTCACTACGAGGCCCGGCAGCTGGTGCCCACCGAGACCACGTTTCGTGACGAGGCGAGCAGGCGGCCCTCCGGGTCCGGGGTGATGGGCGGACAGGCCGGAGCCGTTGCTTCGATCCGCTGCTGCGCCGCAGACGGCACCCTCGTTCAAACACCGGCCTACGGCACGTTGCGCTGTGGGCCCATGGACATTTCGATCGAGTCGGCGGGCGGTGGCGGATGGGGCGATCCGGGCGAGCGGAATCCGGAAGCGGTGCGCCGCGATGTCATCGACGAGCTCGTCAGCATGGATGCCGCCCGGACCATCTATCAGGTCGTGCTGTCATCGGACATGTCGAATGTCGACTATGAGGCGACGCATCGCGAGCGGAGCAAGAGACGTTTCACCACGACCACCCTTGAGGAGATCGCCCAATGGGAGCTTTCACGGCAAGAGCCTACGCCTGCAAACGACGAGCGATCCTCGTGGCGGCCGTCGCCGTTCAGGTCGCATTAGGTTTTTCACCGGTCTGGGGCCAGAGCCGTAACGAAACCGCGCGAGTGGTCTGGCCGTTCGAGACCTCTTCGCTGGATCCTGCGGGCGCCGGCGTGCAGCGATCGACCTGGGGCGTGTCCTGGCACGTCTACGATCGGCTGGTCACGTTCGCGCTGGATCAACCGCGTGACAATGTCCAGCAATACAGGCTGGATGAACCGCGCGGCGACATCGCTGAACGCTGGGACATCTCCGAGGACGGCAAGGTCTACAGATTTCATCTTCGCAGCTCCGCAGTCTTCCATGACGGATCGCAAGTGACCGCCGAGGACGTCAAATGGTCGCTGCGACGTGCGATCAGCCTGCCGACCACGCGTTTCGTCCTCAATCTGGGAGGTCTTGCCAGCGAAGACCAGATCAAGGCGATCGACGCAAAGACCGTGGAGATTGCGCTCGCCAAGCCAAATCGCTATCTGCTGCTTTCGCTCAGCACTCCGTTCGCACCCATTATCAATGCGAACCAGGTCAAGGCTCATGTCACCCCCAACGATCCCTGGGGCACCGAGTGGCTGAAGGCCAACGAGGCGGGGAGCGGCGCCTATCAGGTTATGACCTTCCGGCCCGATCAGGTCGTCCTGCAGCGTAACGACAAATGGTATGGCACGCCGCAACCGGCCATGCGGTGGGCCGTGTTCCAAACCGTGCCCGAAGATACGACACGCGTGGCGCTGGTCGAGCGGCGTGCGGCCGATGTCGCCGTCGGTCTGACGCCGAATGCCATCGAAGGCGTCGAACGGCGCGCACAGGCCAGGCTGTTACTGATTCCCATGCCGAACCAGTTCGAGTTTCTGGTCATGAACACGCAGACCAAGCCATTCGACGATGTACGAGTCCGTCAGGCGATCGCCCACGCCATCCCGCAAGAGGATATCTTCCGGAGTGTGTTCCTCGATCGGGGCAAACGACTGTTCGGCCCGCCTGAGCAGGCGCAAGGTGCCAGCTTTCCACAACCACAGTCGTTCGCCTATGATCCGGAGTTGGCGCGCAAGCTGTTGGCGGAGGCAGGATACCCGAACGGCTTTGATACCACCTTGTCGCTATGCACCTGCAAGGCCGAATACTTCGAAAATCTCGCGGTGGCACTCAAGGATCATCTCGCCCGGGCTGGCATCCGTGTGACGATCGAGAAGCTGCCGGGGGCGCGTTTCGGCGAGCTGCAGACAGCAAAGCAAATGCCGGTCTATCTGGAAAACCAGGTGGCGTGGCTCAATCTTCCCGACTACTGGATCCGGATCTTCTATCGCGGAAATACACGTTCGAATTTCTCTGGCTACAACAATCCCGCGCTTGATGGGCTGCTGGCAAAGGCGGACGACGCCGGCAGCGACGCCGATTATGATGCGGCGATGCGTGAGATGATCGCGATCGTGAACCGCGATGTTCCGCTCCTGATGTTTCGTCAGGCGGCTCTGGAGGTCGTCATAGGCAAGGACATTGGCAATTACGCGTACTGGTTTCATACGCTTCCAGATGTGCGGTCGATGATCAGGAACTGACACCCGCCAAGCGGCTCCTCGTCACCCTCGACGAGGACCGGATGCTTCGCCATCCTACGCCGTCTGCGGGTCCCGCGGTCGCCTTTGATTGTTCTCGCCGAAGAGCGTTGTTGAAGAGCTTGGAGTCCCGCGATGCTGACCTTCTTCGTGCGCCGCCTGCTTGCGGCGGTGCCCGCGATCTGCACCCTGGTCGTGGCGACGTTCCTCATCATGCGCGTTCTCCCCGGCGATCCGGCGGCTTTCTTCGCCTCGGGTCCCGTACCGACCGCGGATGAGATGGCCTATGTCCGACAAAAGCTCGGCCTCGATCGGTCCGTCCCCGAGCAGCTCCTGATCTATGTGAAGGATATCGGCCGAGCTGATCTCGGCATGTCATTCACAACCGGGCGTCCGGTCCTGACGGAACTGCGCGAGCGCCTGCCAGCCTCACTTGAGCTGGCGGTCGTGGCGCTGCTGCTGGCGCTTGCCATATCCATTCCTCTAGGCGTCATGGCAGCGATATGGCGCGGCTCGCCGGTGGATCACGTAGCGCGCGTCATCAGCAGTATCGGCGTGTCGATGCCGACCTTCGTCACGGGCCTGCTCCTGACCTACGTGTTCTTTCTCTGGCTTGGCATCGCGCCGGAACCCGTCGATCGAATCGACATGTTTATCGCCGCGCCGCCGCGTCTGACAGGCTTTCTCCTGATCGACAGCAGCGTCAGCGGGCGCTGGGATGCGCTGCAGTCAGCTGCTGGCAGGCTTGTGCTGCCGAGCATCACAATGGCGATCTTCGTGCTGTCGCCGCTGACGCGCATGACGCGATCCGCCATGCTGGGGGTGCTGAGTTCCGATTTCGTGCGTACGGCGCGCGCGATGGGGCTCAGCGACGTCACCGTCTACATCCGCTACGCGCTGCGCAACGCGCTGCTGCCAGTGTTGACGACGATGGGGATCGTTTTCTCGACGATGCTTGGTTCTAATGTTCTGGTCGAACGGGTCTTCGGCTGGCCCGGCATCGGCAGCTTCGCGCTCAATGCGCTGCTCGCATCCGACTATGCGCCCGTGCAGGGGTTCGTTCTGTTGATGGGATTGCTTCTCGTTACCGTCAATCTGGCAATCGATCTCGCCTATGGCCTTGCTGATCCGCGCGCACGCAGGGGGGTATGATGCAGTCTTCATCTTCGATCGTCTCACATGCGGCGCGGATCGTCACGCTGAACTGGTTGTCGGTTGCGGCCGTCGCGACCGTCACAATCATGCTGCTCTTGGCTTTGTTCGGACCGATGCTGGCACCGTTCGATCCCTATGCGACCGATCTCGGCCATGTGCTTCTGCCGCCAGGCCCGACGCATTGGTTCGGCACCGACCAGCTTGGGCGGGACGTTTTGAGCAGAGTGATTGTGTCGGCACGCCTTGATCTATTCATCGCGGTCTGCGCGGTGACGGCGTCCTTCACCATAGGCGTCAGCATCGGCGGACTATCTGGCTATCTGGGCGGTGCCTTCGATCTCTGGACCAGCCGCATCGCCGAGATGCTCCAGGTCTTTCCGCTGTTCGTCCTGGCCATGGCGCTGGTTGCCGCTCTTGGCAACGATCTGCGTAACGTGATCCTTGCGACCGCGATCGTGAATCTCCCGTTCTATGTGCGGCTGGCGCGCGTGGAGATTGGCGTGTTGAGCAGCCAGCTGTTTGTCGAGGCAGCGCGCGTCGCCGGCAATGGCGACGGGCGGATCATAGCGCGCGTTCTGCTCCCGAATGTGATGCCCAACCTTATGATTCAGTTGTCCGTAAATCTCGGCTGGGCGATCCTCAATGCCGCAAGCCTGTCCTTCATCGGCCTCGGCATTCGGCCGCCGACGGCGGAATGGGGGATCATGGTCGCTGATGGCGCCGCTCAGGCGATGGCTGGCAATTGGTGGCTTGTCGTCTTTCCAGGCGCAGCGCTCGCCTTGGCAGTGTTCGCCTTCAATCTGCTGGGTGATGCCTTGAGGGACATCCTCGACGTTCGTAGCCGATAGAAGTCCTGGTGAGCAGGTCATGTTGAAGAGATCCGATCCCCCGCTGCTGAGCATTGATGGCTTGGCTGTCGAGTTCGATACCCCGCATGGACGCGTGCGGGCGCTCGATCACGTGTCGTTCGACATCGAAGCGGGCGAGATCGTTGGCATCGTCGGAGAAAGCGGGTCCGGGAAATCTGTCACGGCCTACTCGATCCTGGGGCTGCTTCCGCGCCAGGCTCGGGTTCAGTCGGGTTCGATCTCCTATCTCGGCCGGTCATTGCTCGGCCTGCGGGAGTCGGAGCTGAAGGCCATTCGCGGAAGTGAGATATCGATGGTGTTTCAGAGCCCGCAAACGGCTCTCAATCCGATCCGGCCGGTCGGAGCACAGATCAGCGACGTGCTGAGGGCGCACAGCTCGCTGAGGGGCAGTGACGCTGACAAGAGGGCTATCGAAGCCCTCCATGCGGTTCACATTCAAGCCCCGGAGCGTCGTGTCCACGCCTATCCGTTCGAGATGTCGGGCGGAATGTGTCAGCGCAGCGTGATTGCCATGGCGCTTGCGTGTACGCCACGGCTGCTGCTGGCTGACGAGCCGACCACCGGCTTGGACGTCACCACCCAGAAGGCCATTATGGAACTGCTGGTGGAGTTGAATCGCTCTCGCGGCATGTCCACCATGTTCATCACCCATGATCTCGGTCTGGCGGCGCAATATTGTAACCGCGTCATCATCATGGAGCGGGGACGGGTCGTCGAGCACGGTCCGACCGCGCAGATCTTCAGTCGTCCGCAACACATCTACACGCGGAAGCTGATGAGCGCGACACCGCAGGGTCATGACAAGCTGACGGACCTGATACCTGCCTCCGAGCCGCAGGTCTTCGGGCCGATCCGGCAGCTCTCGGAGGCGGCTCATACGCCAGATATTGCGAAGGAGCCCGTTCTCAGCGTCCAAGGCCTGACGCACGACTACGTGCTGCAGAATTCACCGCGCATCTTCTCGAAGTTCAAGGCGCCTTGGCGCAGCCGCCCCGAGGCCGCGCCATCGTCATTTCGGGCGGTCGATGATCTCAGCTTCGAGGTGTACCAGGGCGAATGTGTCGGACTCGTCGGCGAGTCGGGGTCGGGCAAGACGACGACGTCGCGGCTGATTGCCAAGCTGGTCAAGCCCTCGGCGGGATCGATCAGGCTTCATGGTGAAGAGATCGCCGATGCCGACCCGCGGTCCTTTGCAAGGTCGGCCAAGCGGCGGCTGATTCAGATCGTGTTTCAGGATCCCGCCTCCAGCCTGGATCCGCGGCGGACTGCATTCGAGGCGGTTGCCGATCCGCTGCTTCGCCTCGAACGGCTGAAAAGATCGGATGACCTCGAACGGCGCATCCACAGCATCTGCGATCTTGTCGAGTTTCCGAAGGCGCTGCTCAGCAGGTACCCACATCAACTCTCGGGCGGTCAAAAGGCCCGCGTCGGCATTGGCCGGGCGATTTCGGTCAACCCGGCGTTGGTCGTGCTCGATGAGCCTACCTCGGCCTTGGACGTCTCCGTGCAGGCCGTCGTGCTCAACCAGCTGGACAAGCTGAAGCGAGCGCTCGGCCTGTCCTATTTGTTCGTCAGTCATGATCTCAACATCGTCAGGCTGATGTGCGATCGCGTCATGGTCATGAGGGGCGGGCGCATTGTCGAGCAGGCCACGGTCGCAGACCTGTTCAGCAGACCGCAGCACGCATATACCAAGGCGCTTCTCGACGCGATCCCCCGAATCGAATTCGGCGGCGAGTCAGCACCAATCTCCGGGATTGAGAGAAGCCGCTTGAGTGTGGGCGCGGTCCCTCGAAGCTGAAGCCATGGCCGCCATGCGTCACGCCCGGCTCTCGGCGGACGGTTCGGCCCGGTAGACGAAGTAGATCCCCGGCAAGGATGAGGCCGGTTCCAGTGGGGAGTTGAGGCGACACGGTCTCAGCCAACGGATCGCGCCGGCGGCGGCCGCCGAGATCGGTGCCGTTCTGATGAAAATCGCAATCCTGGCCGCCGAAGCGTCACAGACGTTGAACAGTGCCAACAACACGGTTGCGACCGGATCACCACGATGGATGGTCACTGGCGTGCCCGCAACGAGCTGCCCGGGCAATCCGACGGCAACTCCAATAGGCCCGCAGCAACAGCCCGCGAGCCGGCGTGAGGAGCATTTTTCCTGTCCGAGCAAGGCGGCGAATGTCAGGGTCAGCAGAGGGCTGGTGCAGATCACAAGCGCTCCCGGCGAGGCGGCGGTGTTTTGCATGGCAATTGTCAGACGCCACGGGCAAAGCCTGCGGCCACACTACCAAGAGCGAGAGTGGCCGCACAATCCGGGCCGGCGGACATTGCGGTCGCCCGAGAAGCGGTGCAAGGCACGCAGCCGCAATCGCGCAGCGAAGAAAAGGTAACGGTTAGCGAACCATGCTGCCAAACGATCAGGCCCGTCGTGGCGAGTTGAGCGCCGTTGGCGCGGATCGCGACCGTGGCGACAACTGATACGACTGCGGATGTGGTACGAAGGTTCAGCCTCCAGAGGTCCGTTCGTCCGAGATGATCTTGCATCCGCAATCTCCTGGTTCCGCACCTCAAGCGGCGTGCCGAAGCGCGTGACGTGCGGGGCTGTGACAAGTGCGGGGTGTTGCGAGCTACAATCTGGCGTCAGCCGACCAGCAGACGGACGGGCTCCGCCGCCATAGGACCTCTGCTCAGCCGACTGGCATGTCACTCGGAACAGCGGGGGGCCGATCAGCTTTCGTTGCCATGCGGAGCCGATGGTCATCCTAATATGAAGATCACGATGAGGCTCAGCTATCCGGAAAGGTAGCGGTTTTGGACCCAGTCGCATGTCTGTCACGATCACGGGAAATTCTTCCGCTCGGCTGGAACGCTACGGACGCCACGAGATGCGTTTGTCAAACGTGCGTGAGCACCATTCGAGAGAGTTCGCGCGAGCATTGAGCGGAAGCAACCGTGACATGGTCGCGCGACTGGCAGCAGCGCGGCCGCATCGTAGCTACCGAGAATCGAGCGATTTGAATGAAACCGAACGTCCCTGAAATACTCAAAATCCACTGTGTTGCGCTCGATCGGTGTCAACTGCGTAGATTGATAGCCCCCGTGCCGGATCCCTCGTTGCTAGCCTCCGCAACCGTTGGTGAGCGAGCTGCAATGGCAGGGACGAGTGTGGAATGAGTGAGTTCAACTGGCGGTCGTCCGAGTCTTACAAGAAGCTAGAGACAGCCGATGCGGCCGACTTTGCCTGGGAATGTCTACGTCGCAATCCAGACTATCGGCGAGACTACAGCGATCTGCTTGCGCAAGACAAAGACGGCCCGACCGATCCTGAATTTAGGCGGCGATGGGGGCTTTCTTTTCGCGGCTGACCCAATGCGGCGGTTTGATGCTCAGGCCATATTCTGGGCACCGGAAGTGCTGCCGACTGTGCTTCGGGTTGTTCCGACCTCGCAAGGCTCGCTTGCGCCATTCTCTCATCTCGACCTTCGCGGATCGCCCGACGCCGAGCTGAGACGGGCGTCCGATGGCTGGTACGCGGTGCTGCAGCTGGGCGGCGCCACGCACCGGCTGATGCTCTCCCGGCTTCCGGCGAAGAGGATGGCCGTGGCCGTCGAACTGCCGCTCGACCGAGATTTCGATTTGCAGACCCGCGCGGCCTATCGGCTTTGGACGGCGCTGAGACGAGGTCTGATCACGCTTTCGGCTCACCCCGGGCCTGTTCAGCAGCGCCGGCGCCTCGTTCTGGCGCTGCGCGCCTTGGATGGCCGTGTCGAGGGCCAGAACTATCGGGCGATCGCCACGGTTCTGTTCGGGTCCGAGCGAGTTGAAGATCGGGGATGGAAAACGCACGACCTGCGCAGCCGGACCATCCGGCTGGTTCAAACAGGTCAGACGCTGATCCGAGGCGGCTATCGAAATCTGCTGCGTAGCCAACGGCGATCAGCATGATCGGCCCGCCGGCCCGCCTCGCAGCCGCCGCGGAAGCCGACCATCGGCGCAAGGACCGGCTGAGCACGCCGGGCGCTAAAACTCAGTCATCCGGCTTGGCTGATGTCCTTGAGCGCACTACTCGTCGTCGCGCGAGCTGAGAAGCTCGGCCATCTGCAGTACCTTTCGGCGAAGCCGCTCGTCGGATATACCGAAATAGAGCTCGAGCAGTTGGCGGGATTCGCGTTTGGTCACAAGCTCACTGAACTCCGCCGTCTGCTCATGGGACGCCTTTGGCGCAGCGGCGCGCGGCTTGGCGTCAATCTCGTCAAAGAACCACGTGATCGGAACAGCCAGCTGGTTTGCGATTTCGTAGAGCCTTGATGCGCTGATCCGGGTCTCGCCAGCTTCATACTTCTGAATGAGTTGAGCTGTGAGGCCGAGCCGTCTTGCCAGGTCATCCTGGCTGAGATCGAGCAGGTTCCGTCGCAGGCGCAACCGCATTCCCACATGTTGATCGACATGATTGGGCTTCTTGGATGACCTCCTGAGCCGCTTGCCTGGGTTTCGGGACGCAGCGGGGCGGCCGTCAGGGAGCTGTTTGGAAATAGCCACTCCGATTACCTCATGCCCTGTCGAAGATGTTTGCCCATGAAGCATCAATCTAAGCTTGAAACAATCAACCAGAATTATGTCATTCGCGCTACAACTCCAGAGGATAGATAAAATGCGATCGTCGCCAGCCACGGTTTGATGTCCGCGACGTAGCAAAGGACAAGGAATGTCGATCCAGGATTGCTGTCCTCAATCTGGCCGCGTGCCTTCCAATCTGAGGATCGATCATGGTCCGGTCAGCCTCCTGGGACGCTTCTTCCTCGCCGCTGACACAGCCGCCCAAGGGCGCGGCATAAGCATATATTTCGGGAGCCTACAGGATTTGCTCGACATCAACAGCGCAAATTCCGACAGCTGGCGGCCGTTGGTTCCGATTTTCCAGCCCGATCTCGGTGGCGCGACGGCTGAGAACACCTTCGTCATGGTCGGGAAGGACAAGGACGGAGAGGTCGTCGCGACACAGGCGGGTCGGTACTACGACTGGACAGACACGACGCTGCGCGAGGAAGCCATCTCGCTTCGAATGTTCTACGCAGATCCGGCAGCCGCGTTGGCGCGCGGAGACGGTTGCACGATTGCGACCCCGGTGGGGTCGACGATTTCGGGCAGGGTCGTGTTTTCCGGCGCCGGCTGGTACCGGCGCGATTTCCGCGGCAGAGGGTTGGCGCGAATCCTGCCCCGGATTTCGCGTGCCTATGCTCATGCGCGCTGGAATACGGATTTCACGATCAGCATGATGGCCGACGCGGTGATTGCCGGCGGAATGGCGGACCGCACCGGCTACACCCGGATCGAGCGGTCGAGCGTCGAACTGGTCGTATCTCCGCTCGGATCGATGCGCTGTGGTCTTGTCTGGATGCCGGTGCAGGAGATGCTGGCCGATCTGGAGGTCGCCATGGGCGTGAGCTGGAGCGAGGAATCGGATCCGCGCGCAGCGGCAGTGTAAGCGGAGCCGGCTCTCAATGGTGGGGGGGAGCATGCAGGGACCGTTGGATGATCGGGATGCCGAAGCATATGTCCGACACCTGTTCGCGTGTATCGACGCTCACGACTGGGCTGGCTTGTCCAGCCTGCTGGACGACGGTGCCGTCTATGAGCGTCCAGGATATGAGCCCTTTATCGGCAAATTGGCCATCATGCAGTTCTATCGCCACGAGCGCATCGTGGCCTCGGGAGAGCACCTGCTTGAGCAGGTGCTGAGCAATGGCGAACAGATCGCCTGCTGGGGCAGCTTTACGGGCCAGGACAAGAATGGACGTCCCTTGAAGGTCAGATTTGCCGATGTCTATCATCTCAGCAGTGGTCGCATCGGCCTGCGGCGGACATTCTTCGACAGCCCGGCGCTCTGATCAGCGCAGCGGCCACGTTCTCTCGGCACCGGTGAACAGACAGCTCTCCCAAGGGGGCGTCGACAGGGTGCTGCGGCGCAGCCGGCAGGTAGCAGGCATCGGCCGGAGCAGATGCGACGATCATTGCCGGTGCTTGATGGTGTTGGCCCAAAATGGTTTGGGCCAATGCGCAGCGCGGGCGTCAGGCCGTCATGGCGCGCGGCTCAGAACGCCAGGCTGCCGCCTGCAAGGCCTCGCCGTCCATTCCTGTGCAGGCCAGCCCGAGATGGGACAGCACCGTCGGCGCGATGTCGATGACGCGCGCGGGCGACTTGCGGATCCGACCCGGACTGAAGCCTTGGCCGCATGCCATCAGGAACGGAGCCTGCTCGTAGGTCCCGAGCCCTCCATGCTGTCCGCATCCGAGTCGGTCGGGCTTGCCAAGGGCAGGCTTGGCCGCGAGGCTCGAACCGCGGATTCCGAAGCGGTTGGGGACGTCGCTGGACCGCATGGAAACAGCAAAAGCGAGGCCGCCGGTGTGAGCTTGTCCAACGCGGTCGAGCTCGTCCGGCCCGAAGACCTGCCCGGCCCAATCACTGCGTTCCAGAAACGATCGCACGCTTTGCAGCGGGGGGCCGCGCTGGGAGTCGACATAGATCAAGGCCGAGGTCCCGTTCGAGATGGCCAGAATCTCGTCGGACAAATGATCGGCTTTGAGACCGGCGGTGATCAGCGCCGCATCGATGTCAACGATGTCCTCGACCGTTTGATGGCCGTGATCCGATCCGATCAGAAGGAGGATGTCATCGCCCCGGTCGCGCTGTCTTGCCACGGCTGCAATCACCTCCGCCGCCCGACGATCCGCCTCCGCCAGAACGGCAAGATGGTCCGGAGAACCGAGCGGCGCGTTGTGTTGTATATGGTCCGGTTCGCCCAGCCACAAAACGCCCACCGCGGGGCGACGTTGGACCAGAACGTCGTCGATGAAGCGCGCCGTCATTCTGGCGTCCCCACGGCTGTCCAGCGTGACGTCCAATCGCTCGCCGGCCGCGACTTCGATGCGGCCAGGTCCGAACGAGCCGGCCCGGTGATAGACAAATCCGTGCCCGTCGGGATCATGGGCATAGGCAGCCCCCGGGGACACATTGCTGAAGACGATCTGGCCACCCACCGTCTTGACGCGTTCCGCCAGGGTCGGCACTTGCAGTGATGATCCAGTGACCCGGCGCTTGTGTTGCAGAAACTGCGGATCTCCGGCGTCGCGCAGCACCAACCTGCCGGATTCGATCAGGGCAACGGAGTTGCCTTGCAGTCCATGCCTTGCTGGAATGCATCCGGTTGCAACACTCGCCGACACGACGCGTGTGCACGAAGGAAAGACCGTCCGGTAGTCCTCGAACCATTCCGCGCGCGCGGCGAAATCTGCGAGATGGGGCGTAGTCGCAGGCGAAACCAGGTCCCGTCGAAGTCCGTCGAGGATCATGATGACAACACGCTTCATGGTCAAAGGTCCACCTCATTGAGCGCGACACTGAAAATATCGAAATTGCGTAAAGTGCGCTCGTCGGGCGCGCCCTGGCTCGCGCGAAGCCGATGAGACAGGATAAAGGGGACGCGCTGCTCGGCGAGGCCGCCATGCGAGCGCAGCCTTGCGCCCGCCAGGTTGGAGAGCTCGTGGTCGCACGCTCGGGCGCCCAGGGCGATTCCCTTTGCTGCGATCACGCAGACGTCGCCCTCGCGGTCGGGCGGCAGCTCGAAGCGGGCGGCCGCGTCATCTCCGGTCAAGGCGAGACCGACGCCGGGAAGCCCGGCGAGAAACGAAACGACGTCTGACGCCAGCAACACTGGATCCAGGAGGTGAACCCGGACGAAGCCGCCGAGCGCGCCGTGATGGCGGACGAACGGATCGGTGATGGGGCAGATCACCCGCGTTCGCCCGAGGCCGAAGACCGCGTCGAGCTGATCGCCGAGATACAAGACATTGGGCGAACCATCGGCGTGCGCCATATCACTCATACCGTGATCGGCGACGATCCCGACAAGCGTGCCCTCGGCAAGCAGTGCGCCGAGCCTCTGATCCACCTCGGCCATGAACGCCAGGGCTTCCGGCTCGTGCGGCGCGTAGGCGTGCTGGACATAGTCGGACAGCGACAAATAGATCAGATCAGGACGATAATCCGCCAACAGCTTGAGACCGGCGTCCAGGACGAACAGTGACAGGTCCGCCGAATACTGATGAGGAACGGAGCGGCCGATCCGCGCGGGCACGTCTGCAATGCCATTCTCGGCTTCGCTGCAGCAATCCGCCTTCTCGGCAGAGAACACGATTCCCTTGAGGTCCTTGCCAAGCGCCTTGCGGAGCTTGTCCTTGGCCGTCACGGCTGCCACCTTGGCTCCCGCACGGGAGAAGGCGGAAAGGATCGTCGGTGCTCGCACCGGCGATGCGTCCACCATCATCACCTCCTGTCCGCTCGTCCGGTCGATGTAGAAGTTGCCCGACACACCGTGGTGCGCGGGTGCGACCCCGGTGACGATCGAAACGTTGTTTGGATTGGTGAAGGTCGGCATCGCCGCGAGCGCCGTGGTCGCAAAGCCGTCGCGTCTCATGCGATCGAGGGCAGGGACGATGCCCGCGCTGCTCGCCGCTGCGATATAGTCGGGGTCGCAGCCGTCGAAGCAGATGATGACAGTGGGAACGCGCGGCCAATTGTAGACCCGTCCGTTGACTTCGATCTGCGCGTCGGAACCCGTTGTCGGCTGGGTGACGGAGGAATATTGCATCAATGGTCAACCCGTGTTGGCAGGCGGCAGGTGTGAGCAACCCAGGCGGCGTTCTGAAGCAGCTCACGGTCAGAGCCATGGCGTCCAATGAGCTGGAGACCGATCGGCAAGCCGTGGGCGCCGCAGAGCAGCGGCAGTGAGACGACAGGCAGACCGCACAGGCTCCAGGGCATGGCGAGACTCCCCGAGCCGGGACCTTCATCGAGCCTTGTCGCCTCGCCCGGCGCCGAAAGGGTCACAAGCACATCGTGCCGCGCGAACAGCTGCGACGTCAGTCTGATCAAGCGATCGGCCAACGCGTTCAACTCGATGTAACGTTTCGCGCTGAGCGCAATGCCGGCGGCAATTCCATCCTGCAGCGGTGGACACAGCTTGGCAGACAGATGCCGGGGCAGATCGCCGAAGCGAGCCGCCAGATGCGCGTTCAAGAGGCCAAGAGCCACCTCGATCGCATGGCCGAACTCGCTCGGAAGATCCAGTTCGTCGGCTGCTACCGGCAACGCACCGATGCAGGCCGTCAAAGCCTCGTCCACCTCCGGAGCGACCTGCTCGAATCCCGGTCCGCGCACCACGGCGAGCCTCGGGGGGCGGCCGATCCGATCGGCGGCGCCGTCGACAACAGGATCAAATGCGCCGGCAAACAAGCAGAGATCCTGGACGGATCTCGCGAGATAGCCGATCTGCGCAAGCCGCGGCACCAGGATGTTGGAGCCTTCCATGCTTGCAAACCCGAACGACGGCTTGAAGGCATACGCTCCGCAGAATGATGCCGGCAGCACCGTCGAGGCGGTGTGCTGAGTCCCGAGTGCAAGAGGCACCATTCGGTCGACCACGGCTGCGGCTGAACCGGCCGAAGACACACCAGGTGATCGCCCAAGATCATTGGGATTGCGGGCAGCGCTCGGGTGATACATGCCGAACTCCGACGTCGTCGTCTTGCCGATGATGATGGCGCCGGCCCGCCTGAGGATCGCGACCGCCGCGGCGTCCGCTGCCGGGCGACGGTCGCGCAGCAGGCTGCTGCCATATTCCGATGGCATGTCGATCGTGTCGAAGACGTCCTTGACGCCGATGGGCAGGCCGTGGAGCGGTCCGGCGAGCCGGCCTTCCGATTGCGCCTTGTCGGCGAGGAACGCCTGCTCCCGCCCCGTGTCCACCGCGAGATGACTGAAGGCGTGGACCTCGCCGTCGCGTGCCGCGATGCGAGCGAGGCAGGCCTCGAGCAGTGCGGTCGCGGACAGGCGCAGTTCGCGTATGGCCGAAGCTGCAGCCGTGGCTGTCAGCTGCGAAGGATCGCCATCCATCTGGCAAAGCTGATGCCGACTGTGTGGGATCGCGCTGGTCATGATCGGCCCGTCTCCTCGAAGGTCTCGGCAGGTGCGAATGAGGTGGCGCTGGCCCCGCGCAGCCGTGAAGGCCAGGCGAACGCGTGTCGAGGCATCATCCCGTCACGAAAGGTCAGGACGCATGTTGCGAAGACGACGCCCTGGATCACCTGCACCCAGGCACCATAGGGAGCGAGAAAGTGCTGCATCGTGACCAGGACCGCAGCGCCGGCCAAGGGTCCGCCCAATGTGCCGAGGCCGCCTATGAGGCACATCAGAACAGCCTCTCCGGAGAGGTGCCAGTGTGCGCCGGACAAGGTCGCGAGCTGAAAGGCAACTGCACTCAGTGACCCCGCGAGGCCGGCGCAGCCGGCGGCGATCGCAAAGGCGAACAGCTTCAGGCCCCAGGCGTTCTGACCAAGGGACAGGGCGCGCCGCTCGTCGTCGCGGACTGCGACAAGCATCATCCCAAGCTGAGACGACAGCAGCCGCTTGATGCCGAAATGGACGGAGCAGAAGGCGATGACCGCAAGCGCATAGACGGCGAGGTCGTTGCGCAGATCGATCAGACCGAACAGGACACCGCGCGGCACCGCCTGGAGCCCGTCTTCGCCATGCGTGAAGCTCGACTGGACGAACACGAAATAGACCATCTGGGCAACGGCGAGCGTGATCATGGCTTGATAGATGCCACGCCGCCGGATCGCCAGCGCTCCCATGACGACGCCGAGCAGGATAGCGGCAGTGATTCCGGCCAGCATCGCGAGCTCTGGGGACATCGCCCATTCCTTCATGGCATGCGCCGTCACATAGGCGGCTGTCCCGTAGAGAGCCGCCTGGCCGAACGACATGACGCCGGCAAAACCGAGCAGGAAGTTGAATGACGCGGCAAGGATCGCAAAGCAGAAGATCTTGACCAGGAATATCGGATAGAGCAGGGCCGGCAGCAGAGCGAGCACGGCGGCGGCCATCGCCATGATCAGGATGCGTTCGAAATTCTGGCTTGGCAGTGAATCGCGTGTGGCGGTGACCGGCGGCGGGATTCCCGCAAAGGAATGCTGTCGCAACACCTCGATGCCGAACAGCCCCTGCGGCCGGACCGACAGGACGATGCACATGAAAGCGAAGATCATGACATTGGCCGCTTGCGGGAACACCGCCAGTGTCGCGCTCTCGAGCAATGCCAGGCAGTAGGCCGCCAGGATTGTTCCTCCGAGGGAGCCCATCCCACCGATCACGATGATGGCGAAGACAACAAGCAGGACGTCCGCCCCCATCAGCGGGCTGACCTGATAGATCGGCGCCGCAAGAGCGCCGGCGAGGCCCGCAAGAGCCGCGCCCAGCCCGAAGGTGGCCGTCATCACCGCAGGAATCGGAACGCCCAGCGCTTCGGCCATCATGGCATTCTCGGAAGCCGCCCGTAGCGTCGCTCCAGCCTTGGTTCGTGCGATCGCGATCCACACCCCGAGGCAAACGGCAAGGGCAACCATGACGACCCACAGCCGGTAGACGGGGAACACCGCATAGCCGAGATCGACCACGTCCGACAGCCAGGCGGGCGTCGAAAAAGGCAGTCCCGTGGAGCCGAAGATGACCTGAAATCCGCCCTGGATCGCGGTTGCGAGCCCGAAGCTCAGCATGAACCCATAGAGCGGATCGAGATTGTAGGTCCGCCGCAGCAAGAGCCGCTCCAGCACCATCCCGGCCGATCCAACCAGAACGGCAGCCGCACACAGGCCCGCGAGGTAGGGAAGACCAAGGCGTGCAACGGCCGCCCAGGCGGCAAATGCGCCCATCATGTAGAGCGCGCCGTGAGCCATGTTGAGGATGTTCAGGAGCCCGAAGATCAATGCGAGGCCGAGGCAGAGCAGGGCATAGAACGATCCATTGACCAGACCGATCGTGAGATAGGAGAGAACGAGGTTTGACATACGGATTCACACGGCAATGTATTTGGAGAGGCGCGCTTCGATGCGCTCGGCCTCGCTGGTCGGGCAATTGTCGACAACCAATCCGTTCTCGATTGCAACAACCCGGTCAGCGACGCCCAGCACGAAAGCAAGGTTCTGTTCGACGAGCAGGATGGTGTAGCCGCGCTGCTTGAGCGCCGTGATCGCCTGTTCGATCTGGCGGATGATGATGGGTGCGAGCCCCTCCGTCGGCTCGTCCAGCAGCAGAGTTCGGGCACCGGATCGCAGAATCCGCCCGATCGCCAGCATCTGTTGCTCGCCGCCGCTCAGCTGCCCGCCGAGATGGCGGGTCCGCGACCGCAGGTTCGGAAACAGTTCGAAGATCTCATCATCGCTCATGCCGGAGCCGCCCAACCTGGGCGACAGCGCCATGTTCTCGGCCACGGTGAGGCTGGCGAAGATCCCTCGCTCCTCCGGACAGTAACCGAGGCCAAGATGCGCGCGCTCAGATGGACGCAGCGAACGCACCTCTCTCCCCTGTAGCAGCACTTGCCCCGACTGCCGCTGCAACAGGCCCATGATGACGCGCAGGATGGTGCTCTTGCCCGCGCCGTTGCGGCCCAGCAACACGACGACCTCGCCTTCCGACACGGTGAAGTCGATCCCGAACAGCGCCTGGACCTCGCCATACCAGGCCTTGAGGTTGGATATCGCAAGGGGGAGGCTTGCTTGTCTTCGTTCCGGATCAAGCATCAGCGGCTGCACCGAGATAGGCGGCGCGGACGCGGTGGTCGCGCGCGACGTCTTGATAGGATCCGTCGCTCAGAACGGCTCCGTTCGCCAGGACGGTGACGTGGTCCGCGAGCCGTTCGACGACCTTGAGGTTGTGTTCCACCAGCAGGACGCAGCAATCCTGCGCTGCGTCCGCAATCATCTCGACGACTGGACCGATGTCTTCCCGGCCGAGCCCCGACGTCGGCTCGTCGAGAAGCAGGAGGCGAGGTTTGAGGGCGAGGGTGGTAGCAATTTCGAGCAGGCGCCGCCGCCCATAGGAGAGTTCACGCGCCTGCCTGCGTCGGTCGGAGGTCAGGCCAACTCGTGCCAGTAGAGTCTCGTTATGGGGGGCGAGATCGCCGCTGAGGCGACGGCGCAGCAGCCGGAGTGGCGGGCTGGCATGGGCCTGCGCCACCAGCATGTTCTCCTCGACCGACAATTCGGGAAATATGGCGCAGATCTGGAACGATCGTGCCAGCCCGAGCCTGGCCAGCCGATTGGCAGGCCAGGCAGTGACGTCGCGTCCAAACAATTCGATCTGGCCGCGCGTCGGCTTGACGAAGCCGCTGATCGCGTTGAACAGGGTCGACTTGCCTGCTCCATTGGGGCCGATCACCGCGTGAATGCAGCCATCCCGAAGGTCGAGCGACACCTCGTTCAAGGCGACGAAATCCTTGAACTGAACCGTCAGAGCACGAACCTTCAGCACGGGATCGGTCAGCAGCGGGGCAGAGACAGCCCTCGGATGTTCGAAAGCCTGGAGCGAGGCGCGGGCTACCATGTCTATTGCGCCTTGGCCGCCTGCGAGCTGCAGCCGGAGGCCGATGCGGGACGGAACGCCGCGCTCGGAGGAACCGTGGCTGTGCGGACGTAGAAGTCCCAGGGTTCTTTGCTCTCGGCAGGCGCTTTCACACGATAGACGCCGATCTCATAGGTTACCCGTCCATTCGCCTGAATGTGCGCTTCGCTGCCGAAGCGGTCGACCGGCAGCTGCCGCATCTGGTCGTTGACAGAAGCGGCATCGTCGCTGTGCGCGGCCCGCGCGGCCTTCAAATAGTGCAGCACGCTGACATAGACGCCGGCCTGTTCACGTGTTGGCATCCGTCCGTGGGTGGCAAAGAACCGCCGGGCGAATGTGCGCGTCGCATCATTGTCGTTCCAGTAGAAGCCGGTGCTGATGATCAGGTTCTGCGCCGTCTCCGGGCCGATACTGTTGATATCCGTCACGAAGGCATGCAGCGCGGCCAGCTTCTGCCCGCCCCGCGCGATCCCGAACTGGCCGGCTTGCTTGATGGCGTTGACCGTGTCGGCCCCGGCGCTGGCAAGCGCGATCACCTCGGCGGAGGAGCTGCGTGCCCTCACCAGGAGTGTGGAGAAGTCGGCGGTGCCGAGCGGATGGCGAGCGCTGCCGATGACCCTGCCGCCGCGCTCGTCCACGACCTGTTGGGCAACTCCCTCCAGATCGTGGCCGAAGGAATAATCCGCGGTGAGGAAGAACCAGGACTTCAGGCCCTGGTCGAGCAGCGACGCCGCCGTGCCGCGCGCCAGCGCATAGGTATCGTCGGTCCAGTGCGTGACATAGGGCGAGCAATAGCGGCCTGTGATGTCGGTGGAAGCTGCGCCGGATATCAGGAGCGAGCGCTTTTTGTCGGTCGCGAGCGGGATCAATCCGAAAACCACACCCGAATGCGGCAGATCGACGATCGCGTCGACGCCGCGCCGGTCAAACCATTCGCGCGCGATGCTGGAGGCGATGTCCGGCTTGTTCTGATGATCTGCCGTGACGATCTCGATCGGCGTGCCATCGACGGTTCCCCCGAAATCGGCAACGGCCATCCGGGCCGCGAGGATCGAGCCAGGACCACCAACGTCGGCGACCACGCCGCTCTGATCCCCCATGACACCGATCACGACCTTGCCGTCCGAGAATTCCGCCAGTGCGGCGTTCATCGAGACGGATAGAAATGCAACCGACAGCAGAATGCTTCGCATGGTCAGCCCCCTATCATTATTGGCAGGGGGGGCTTAGCCGGCTTCGCTGACACATTTGTGACGGATTGGGTACAATTGAGCCATCCGGGATGGTAGTTGTCGTGGCGACCGCCACGGGGCACAGATGGGTCCTCACTCAAACCGACTCAGGCTGTGACGTGACCACCTCAAACCTGAAACTGCGCGACGGCGAGGCCGACAACGCCGATACGATCCTGGAAGATCGAGTCCTGGTTGCCAGAATATGCTGGTACTACTTCAAGGAAGGGCAGACGCAGGAAGCGATATCGCAGCGGCTGAACATGACGCGGAAGCGCGTCAACCGAATCCTCGGGCTCGCGCGGGAAAGCGGCTTCGTTCAGATCACGATCACCGATCCCGCCGGTCAGCGAACGAAACTCGAGGCGGAGCTCGCTGCCCGATACGGCCTGATGCAAGCTATCGTGGTCCCGACCCCCATGAGTGATCCGGACGTAAGGTCCTTCCTCGGAGCGGCAGCTGCCAACTACGTCGCTGAACAGCTTCCCGCGGACGGCTCGATTGGGATCACCTGGGGAGGGACGATCAACGCAGCCGCCCAGAACCTGAGGCCGCGTCAGGGGCAGAACACCAAGGTTGTCCTGCTCTGCGGCGGATTGGCGGAAAGCGCGCCGATCAATCCTTACGACAACGCTGCGATGATCGCACGCGCACTCGGAGCCCGCTGTTATTATCTCACCGCGCCCATGTTCGTCGACGACGCGGCCTTTCGAGACCTCATCGTGGACAGCGAGCCGGTTCGCTCCGTGTTGGCCATGGTGCCAAGTCTGGACATGGCGCTCTTGAGCGCGATCGACCTTTCCGAGCAGTCAAAGGTGCTCGAATACAACGTCATCTCACGCAAGACCTGGACGTCGCTGCGAACGGCGGGCGCGGTCGGAGACATTTGCGGCCACTACCTCGATCGCAACGGCAAGCGGGTGGATCATCCGCTGTCGCGGCGGACCATCAACCCGCCTTGGGACCACATTCATCGGATCAAGCACCGGGTTCTGGCAGCCGGGGGACTGCAGAAGGTCGCGATCATTCGCGCCGCGCTGCTGGCCGGGCTATGTCATGTTCTGGTGACTGACGAAGCTGCGGCGGAGAAGCTGCTGATCGACTAGGTGCGTATTACCAGCGCAGCCGCCGCTCGTGGCGCGGCGGCTCGATCGCTGGTGATTTGGCGCTCCGTGGCCAACCGGCGATGCAGGTCGCGGGCCCTAGACCGGCCACGGCAGAGAGTAGGTCTTCACCTGCGTGAAGCTGCGCATCGCCTCCAGTATCCCCTCCTTGTGACCCAGCCCGGATTGCTTGATGCCGCCGAATGGAGTGAGCTCGGTGCGATAACCGGGAACTTCCCAGACGTTGACGGAGCCGACCGCGAGCCCCTCGATCAGTCTCGTGACGTGATCCAGGCGGTTGGAGCAGATGGCGGCGGAAAGTCCAAACTTGGTCGCGTTCGCCATCATGACGATCTCGTCGACATCGTTGTTGCACCGGATGATCGGCAGAACAGGGCCGAACGTCTCCTCGGCAACGAGCTCACAAGCGGGCGAGACATGATCGAGCAGGGTTGGAGGACAAAACGCGCCGCGAGGCTCACCGCCGAGCAGAAGCCTGGCACCTGCCGCGACCGCGCCGGCAACGCGTCTGGCAATCAGCTGGGCTGCGTCTTCGCTGATGACGGTGCCGAGATCAACGGAAGGGTCGCTGGGGTCGCCCGTTGAGAGCTGCCGCATGTGGTGCAGGGCCCGCTCGGCGAAATGATCCGCAAGCTCCTCCACGACCAGCGCCCGCTTCACGGCCGTACAGCGTTGACCGGAATGTCTGACCGCACCCTGCACGGCCAAGTGCGCGGCCCGATCGACGTCGGCATCCGCGAGGACGATGAAGGGATCGTTCCCACCGAGTTCGAGGACGAGCCGCCGGTAACCCGCCCGTTCCGCGATCTGGTGCCCGACGCGAACCGACCCCGTGAATGTCACGAGCTCGGCGTCCTCATCGGTGAATACGCAATCTCCAAGATCGTGCGGCGTTCCGGTCACGATCGAGAGCATGCCCTCTGGCAAGCCTTGTTCGCGGAGGATCCGGCCCAGAGCAAGTGCCGTCAGGGGCGTCTGCTCCGATGGCTTGAGCACCACGCGGTTGTTGGTCGCAATTGCCGGCGCCAGCTTGTGGCTGACCAGATTCAGCGGATGATTGAAGGGGGTGATGGCCGCGATGACCCCGGCGAGCGGCGTGCGCATTGAAAAAATGCGCCGCTGATGAGGGTTTCCGCCGATGTCTCCAGGGTAAATCTCGCCATCATTCTGAATCAGCGCATGGGCGGCAAACGACCAGACGTCACAGGCGCGCCGGGTTTCATGCAGGGAGTCCCTCAGGCAGAGACCGGTCTCGGCAGTTATGAGCTGTGCGAGCCGGTCTTGATCGCTTGCGATCGCACGCGCAGTCCCGAGCAGGATATCCGACCTTTCGCGGCGGCTCAGCTTCGGGCGGAAGCGTGCGGCTGCTTTGAATGCCGCCCGTATTTGACGTGGCTCTGCCTGGGGTACCGTCCCGACGAGCGCGCCGGAGAACGGATTCCTGACTTCGATGACGCGATCTGCGTCGGCTGGTGCTCCAGCCAGAAGCATCGGCTGGTAGATTGGCTCAAGTGCGCGCATGTGTCGGCCTCAACTCAAAGCCCGCTTCGGTTGACGCTTGGCTCGAGGCTCGTGAGCCTCGTCGATTTGGCTGAATGACGCACTGACCGCTCTGTTGCGCAAAGGTTGCTCTTCGCGTTGCCAGATCACGATCGTGACGCCCATGATGATCAGCAGGCAGGCAAGCACCGTCTGCAGCGCGAGCTCCTCACCTTGCAGGATGAGAGCTGACATCAGTGCCACGACCGGAATGAGAACGAGGCTCTGAGATGCGATCCGCGCTGGAATTGAGGCCAGCGCATAGTACCAGGCAACGAATGCGAGGCCGGTCGCGACGATACAGTTAAACGCGATCGGGAAGGCGAGAGCTGAAAGATGCTTGACGTCGAAGTGCGGCTCGAGGACGGCTGAGGCCATCATGACTGCCGTCCCCGACGTGGCGAGCTGGAATGTAGTCCGGCTCCAGACGTCGATATCGCTGCGAGTTCGGTCGGCGAGCCAGGTTCCCAAGGCCCAGCAGATGGCAGCAATCAGCAGCAGCGCAACCCCTTCGGCGTTGTTGAAAGTCATCGGCGCAGCCGTCGGCCCGAGACCATCGGCGCTCAGCAACATGATGCCGCCAAGCCCGCTACCGATCGCCGCAAGTTCGAAGCCGGTCTGGCGCCTGCCGTCAAAGACCCATTCAATGATCGCAAGCCAGAGCGGCATTGTATAGAAAATGAGCGCACTTCGACCGATGTCGAGATATTGCAGCCCAATCAGGCTCAGGCCCAGCCCGCAGGCCATCTGCAGCAAGCCGACGGCAAACAGGTTCAGCCGTCCGCGATCGCCGAGGCGGAGCTGATGCCCCAAGGCAAGGCGCGCCACGGCGATCGCCACCGCCCCGCCAAGAAGCCGCAGTCCTGTAAAGAACAGCGGCGGTGCGACGCGCAGCGCATCCTTTATGACGAGCCAGTTCATACCCCAGATCAGGATCACGAAGGTCAGGCAGAGGGCTGCCGAGGTCGACGTCTTGCGGACTATCACATCATTCCCCTTTTAGCCGACAGCTGAGGGTTCAAGAACATTGCGCTCCATGGCGTCCTGGAATCGACGCTTGTTCCCGACCGGCGTATGGCGGGTGGTCACGCGCGGAAGCGTTGCGGGATGGAAGCGATTGATCTTGCACAGCAGGAAATGCGGGCCCGGGGTGCTGGCACAGTGCTTCATGGCTGTCATGATGTGCTCGGCTTCGACGCAGCGCACCGACGAGCGATAGCCGCAGGCGGATGCCACAAGGTCCAGGGATGAGCTTCGTGACGTCGACGCCTGTCCACCGGTGGACGCATAACTTTCGTTGTCGAGCACGACATGGATGAGGTTCTGCGGCTTGGCGTGGCCAATGGTGGACATGACGCCCATGTGCATCAGCGCGCCGCCATCGCCATCCAGTGCGAGGACTGGTCGCTCAGGCCTGGCGATGGCGAGACCTGCCGCCAATGCGCTGCAGTGGCCGAGCGAGCCCTGCATGTAGAAATTCTCGGCACGATCGTTGACCCGGAACAGCTCTCTCGTGATGAATCCTGTCGTCGAGACGATCGGCGTGGCCGGATCGAGCCGCTGGCAGATCAGTTCGATCGCCTCTCCCGCGCTGAGCGGGTAATCGAGCGGTGCGTCAGGGGCAGGCCCTGCGGGACTCTGCGTCAACTGGCCCTTTCGCAACAGCACAGCAAAAGGTGCCTCCTGCCGATGCGCTTCAGCCGCGCGGATGAGAAGCTGATCCAGTCCGCCCGTCGTTCCATCGAACTCGTACCAGTCGATGGCGAGCTGATCGAGGATCGCCTTGGTCGCGGCGCCCATGAAGATGTGCTGCGGCTCATCTGCGCTCTCGTCGGGATGCCCTCGCACCGAGATCAGCAAGAAAACCGGGATCCTGTTGACCATCAACAACGATGTGAGTGGATTGACGACGTGACCAAGACCGGAGTTTTGCAGCGCGACAACGGCTCGCTGGCCAGACAGCGCGGCGCCGGCGGCGAGCGCCACCGCGCTGCCCTCGTTGGCCGCGGGCACGTCGATCAACGCGCTTTCGGCCGCCCTCTCAAAGAGGTCAGCGAAGTGCGAGCAGGGAACGCCTGAAAAGAAGGTGTAGCCTGCTGCACTCAATCTGGATAGGAGAACGCTCGTCGGCACGGACATGGCTCTGCTCCCTGCACAAGACATCGGGAACGGCTGAATCCGTTCCCGATGGGATCGACGTCACGTGACCTCAGCTGGGCTTCTTCGCCACGATGAGGCTGCGATTGCAGAGTGATTTGTGGTACTCGACATCACCAAAGCCGGCCTGTTCGAGCATTTCTCGCATGTCTTCGAAGCTGTAGCAGCAGCCTTCGTAGCCCGTGGTCAGGAGCACCGAATATTCTGCTTCGGCGGCTGGAGCCGGGACCCCGCCCCGATCGTCGGGATGGCAGCTGTAGACAGCGATGCGGCCGCCCGGCTGAAGGCTGCCGTGGGACTTGCGCATCAGCAGGCGGACCTTGTCAGGTCCCCAATTGTGAAGTACGTGGGAATACAGATGAAGGCTTGCATCGCGTGGCAGCGGGTCAACAAACATGTCGCCAGCGACGATACGGACGCGGTCGGGATAGAGACCGCGCGTGAGCAGACAGGATCGCGCAAGCTCGTCGACAGGGGGGCGCTCAAAGATGATTGCGGACAGCCCAGGATAGCGCATCAGCAGATGCGCGGAATAGACGCCGGAGCCGCCGCCGATGTCGAGCACGGTCGTGTCACCGCTGCAATCGAGCAGGGTAGCGAGATGCGGGGCAAAGATCCGGCCGCGCTCCTCCATGCCGCGTGTGTTGAGGTCCGCGAACTCATCGGTCTGCATCAGATCGTCCCAGCTGGTCGTGTCGCCGCGCGCGACATGCCAGGTGTCGGAGCCGTCGTTCCGCAGCACGTCGTACAGCTCGCGAACGGACGACTTGTACTTCATCGTGGCGATGTAGGAGGCGACGTTCTCGTCGGATCGGCTGCTGAGATATCGGACCGCTTCGATGGTGGCGTGAAGTTTTCCGCCCTTGCGGGCAATCAGGCCCCAGGATTCGAAGAGCCTGATCATTGTACGTGTCGGCCGGTCACGAAGCGAGAAATGCTCTCGCAATTCGTCTTCCGAGACGGGATGATCGTCCAGATAGGTGAACAGGTCGAGCCAGGACACCGCTGCAATGTAGAGGTCGGCGGCGTATGAGCTGTCCCGCCACTTGATGATCTGGGCAATGTCGGGGCGGTCGACGTATGAGGCATCGGTCAGCGTGTCGATGCGAGATGCGAGTGCAGTCGGGGTCATGGGTCTGATCCTTTCAGAGAACGGCGTGAGTTGTTCGGTTACTCTGCCTGGCCTGGCGCGGCATTCGCGGGCAGGTATCTTGCCTCGGCAAGCGCCAGCTCGTCGTAGTGAAACAGCGAGAAAACATCCTCGAGAGTCGCGACCTCAGCCTCGATTCCGGCGATGCCCTGCTCGGTGATGATGCGCTCGCAGACATTGCGCATCGCGCTTGTCGCGGCGCGCATCGAATGATTGGCCCAGATCACGGTCGAGATGCCGGCAGCACGAAAGGCGGACGCCGGCGTCCGGTAGTATTTGGTCGGAACGATCACGACAGGCAGGCGGTTCTGCCAGCCATTGGTGAAGGCGAAGATCTCGTCCGCCGTGCTCTTCCGGGAATGAATGAGAATGGCGTCAGCGCCGGCATCCGCATAGGCGTGAGCGCGGTGAAGAGCCTCGTCGAGGCCATGGCCGGCGATCAGGGCCTCGATGCGGGCGACGAGGACGAGTTCGTCTCCGACGGCATCCTTTACGGCACGCAGACGACCGGAGAATTCATTGGCATCGGCCAGCGGATGACGATCGCCGACGAACGAATTCATCTTCGGAAACTGCTTGTCTTCCAAGGCCACACCGGCGGCGCCCCTCTGACGTAGCTTATGGGCCAGAATGCGCGCGTTGTTGAAATTGCCGAAGCCGCTGTCGCCGTCGACGAGAACCGGCAGATCAGTCGAATCGACCATGCGTTCGACCACGTCGATGAGCTGGGTCCAGGAGGCCTCGCTTGCATCGCGATAGCCGAGAGAGCACGCGATCGATAGACCGGATGCCCATAGGCCCTTGAAGCCGGCGCGCTCAGCGACGGCGCTTGAGAGCCCATCATGGGCCTCCATCAGAAAGCTCAGATCTCGATTGCTGCAGATCTGCTCGCGGAGCGCTGCGGCGCGAGTGGCGAGTTCCGGACGATGATCTGCTGCATGACGGATCGATTGCGGTCGCGTGAGCATGCAAGTTCTCCCTTCCCAGTGCGGGCCTGTTATCAACTAGCAGTTGACAGTTTTGCGATACCGGGATCAATTACTAACTCTGGTAGTCACACCAGCGCATAGGGTCTTGCGGGTGAGGCGAGGGGAGGCGATCCCGCCGCGGGCGAGCACTGCGGGCGAGCAGGCCTGGTTCGTGCAGGCAAGGGACCGCGGCCCTGCCGCCGCTTGCGGCGCCGGATGAAGTGGTGTGCCCTGGAGGGAGGATGATGGCAGACGGCTACCAAAGCTTGTAGTAGCGGCGCCGATCGACATGCGTTCAACTGCTTGCTTCGTTCGGCATCCGGGTCAGCCGCTTGGCGGATCTGATCCGATGATCGATACATCAATGGGCGCTAGGGACGCTGGCGCACTGCCGCGTTCGTATTCGAGATGGCGTGGATCCGAATGACAACCATCCTTCTGGACGATCATGGGCGGGCTTGGGATGCTCATTCGCCTGTTTTGCGGAGATTCCTGCAATGCCCGGCGTCAGATTTTGATTTCCCGTCCTACGTGGTCGACAACCTGGGATTTGTCGCTGTCACCATGATCGACAGCCGGTCGGCCCGGATCCGGCTCAGGCCGAGGACCGCCTGCGGGATCAGCATCGCTTCGGCGCTATACTTCATCGCCGATAGGGCCGTGGAGCGGATCATCGTCGTGAAAGCAGGAGATGAAGTTGTCGAGCGGATGTTCTCGAGGGTCAGCCAGGCGATGGCCTATATCGGGGATGAGGTCGCGCGGGCCCGCCTGCAACTGTCGCCGGTGTTCAGAAGCCGTGAGTTGCCCATCACTGCGATTGCCAAAGAGGCAGAGCCTCTTGCGGTCCTATTCACGCGATGGCTGGAATGTGATCAAGGCCGCGACAATACCGAACTGAAGGGCCTCCTCGATCTACACTCGCTGCAGCGCTTCGTCATCATCGAGCCTGTCGACGGCCGGCTTATCTTCGCAGACATCGGTTCAGGGTTTGAAAGCTTCGGCAGAACCTGGCAACAGCAGGCGCCGGGATTGCCGCTCGAGGAGCAGCCGGACTATCATTACGGCCAATGGGTCCGTGGCGTTTACGACCATGTGCTTCGTACAGGCCAGCCGCTCTTCGACGACGTTGATGCAGTCATCCGGCGCCCGCATCGAAATGACAGGTTGCGGGTGCACTATAGGCGCCTCATCCTTCCCTGCGGTTCGATCGGATCCAAGCCAGCCCGGCTTGTCGGTGCGTCGCTCGTCGATAACGTTGCATCGACCCCCTGATAGCTGCGCGATGCAGCGCAAGGATGGTTGATAGAACCCTCAAGGCGATTGGTTGAGTGCCATCTTGCGAGCTGTCCGGGGGGGGAGCCGGCTTGCAATGCGTCAATTGCCTCGCAACTGGCAATTCGTTGCTTTGGTCCGCGGCAACGCGGCACGGCCTCCTTGCTACCACCATTGCGCAATTCAGGCGCGACATGTTGCAGCCGCCGGCTCAGCCGGAGCCTTTGATTGCGCCGTGCCATGATATGGCGCTGATGAGACGGGACGGACGGCGCACAGCGCCCCCGAATGACCAATCTGACACCGGCACGAATGAAAGATTGGCCGTTCGCGCCGCAGCGTGCATTCTGACGCGCGGGCGTCGAGACTGACGTTGGGTGGGCTCGCGAGACATCTCGACCCATGATCTGGTGATTGGGTGGGATCGAGGTTCACTCCGGAGGGCGGACCGATTGAATCCCTGTATCGGCTTCCAGGCGTGCGTTCGGGTCAAGACGGAGGCGTCGAGTGCTGTGCCAAAGCGAGGCGAACAGGCGGCGCTACTCGCGTAAGACGGGTAGTGATGACGATGCCATGCGGCAATAGACCGCGCTGCGGACGCCGGACGAGCTTTCTAGCCAGTGACTCCGCCGCCAGTGTAGGACCACCAACTTCGGTAGCTCGCCAAGCTCAAGCTTGCGTGGCATGGTCAAGCTGGCCGAGCAAAACGTCTTTCGTCTCGGCACATCGCGTGAAATGAGTCGGCGTCAAAGACGACGCCGTTTCCTGCGTCGCCATGTGAGCTCTCCGCGTTGAGACGTGACGAGACTCTGTCAGTATGGGACCTATTGATTACGGCCTGAAACAGATATTGTATTGATGTTGATACGACTGGGCGATATCGTCTCACATCGAGAAGGAGAGGCGACGGGCCTGCTGGGTGCACGTCGATTGCCTGCAACCGACCGGCTGTCGGCGACCTTCCACCGACCGTTTTCGGCCTGGAGTTCGGTGATGTCTCTTGATGAAACCTTGCGGATTTTGGCGACCGTCGAGCCAGGTGGTCTGACCCTCGATGAGCAAGTGATCGAAAACAATCCCGACGCCGTGCTGGTTGCCCTCGGCCGCAGCTTTGAAGCGCTTTCCGCAGAACTCGCAACTCTCCAGCAGCAGGATGCGCAATCAGCTGCCGCCGCCTGCGATGCAAAATCGCAGGTGGCCGCCGTGGTGGCGCCATGCGTAGAGCGCCTCGAAGCGGTCTTGAGCTCGCTTGACCCGATCGAGCGCGCCATCATGGCCATTCCAGCCAGAACGGTCGTCGGTCTGGGCGTAAAGGCGCGACATGCTGCACATGTGCTCTCAAATTACTGGACGGACGTTCCCGAGAGGCTCGACTGGGATGCCCGGACAGTACGGCATCTCATCGAATCCGCTTGTTCAGTTGCTGGTGTGGAGTTGAGCTAGAGTGTTTGCTGCGGGCCGTGTTCGTCATGGAGCGGTGCGATGACCTTTGGCGGCTGGCGTGTGCCGGCGCTCTCACCCCCTGTTGGGCAGCCAAGTAGATCGATTTGGCAGCGAAGCTTGTGAGTGTCAGCGGCGTTGCGCAATGAGGACTTGCGATTCAATGACCTCTACGACGCCACCGGCGGTTGCGAATGGCGACATCTCCATCGTCAATTCCTGCGCGAGCTGATCCGAGAGTGCCCCCAGCTGTTCAGGCGAGGAGGTCGACATCGATAGTGCCCGATCGATCAGTCGAACGACAGGTACGTGACGCTGCTCAATGATACCAATTCTGGTGAGCTGACTGAAGCGCGACGCCAGCAGGATCGTTTCGTGACGTAGGCGCTCCGGTGCAAAGCCGACACTCCTGTTGGTGAAGCGATCGACGACCTCCGCGTAACGCTTGTACCAGGCGTTCTGCGGGACATCGGGACGTCCGTCATTGAACAGCATGACTGCGCCGTCCTCCTCGATCAATGGGTCGAGCTTTCGCAGCGTATCGGCACGATCCATCCAATGAAAGGCGCGTCCAATCGCCACGGCGCGGAAGCGGCCGAGCTGCGGACCGAGGTCGAACGAGCTGCCTTGGATCAGTTCGATCTCAACGGCCGCCGCGTTGGCGATCGCCTGAGCAGCCTCTAGCATGGCAGGCTCCGGATCTATTCCGATGACCTCACCGACGAGCGGCGCAAATGCGATGCCGAGCCACCCTGGTCCACAGCCAAGATCCATCAATCGGTGGTCCTTGGTCAGACGAAGGTGTTCCGCCACGGCTTGGATGAGCGCGGGTGCGTAATTCGGTCGCCCCGCCACGTAGTGAGGGACCGTCGATTGAAAGCGAGGGAATGAAGGAGAAACTTGTTCGGACGTCATCTGTGTCGTTCGGCCGCCGTGCAGAGGCTGGTTCTTGTGACGTGTCCCGGTGCGGGCCGGTCCGCCCACGGCGGGGGCCCCATGAGATCGAGAGCGTTTCTCCTTCGCGCACCGAAATGTCGGTTTGGACGGGATGTGCTTGGGAGTTGGCGCGCTTGCAGGCAGGCTAGAAGTCTTTCAATGGCATACGAAGCTCGTAGGTTGCAGGTGGAGCCAGCAGCTCGAAGTGCTGAATCGGACGGCCGCCGCTGTCGAAATGGATGCGCACCACCTTCAAGAGCGGTGCGCCTATCGCGACATTGAGGCGTGCTGCGACAATGGGGTCGGCTGCAGCCGCCGTCACAACCTGCTCGCCAGAGGCGAATGTGATGCCGAAGCGCTGCAGAATCGCATAGAGCGATCCCCCTTCGAGGTCTTCAGGACCAAATTGCCGTCCGATCGCTTCCGGAATGTAGGTCGTAACCTGCATGATTGGCCAGTCATTCATGTAACGGATGCGAACTGTTCGCTGGAAAAGGTCGTCTGGCTGGGCTTGGAAGTGCTCGCGAACGTGACGAGGGGCCACCTTGAACTCGAACTCGACCACGTGAGCTCGCGTCGTGCGCACAATCTCCCTGTTTCGGGCAGCGAGGTCCATCATCGGCACGGTGAGAGGCTCTGGCTTCGAGAGCTCCCGCACGAACGTGCCGATGCCCTGGCGGCGTTCAATCAGTCCGAGCTCATCGAGAGTGTCCAAAGCTGCCCGGATCGTCACGCGCGAGACGCCGAAGAGCCCAGCCAGAACCGCCTCCGCCGGCAATACTTCTCCTGGTGCATAGCGGCGTTCTGCAATTTCATCCTGCAGAACCAAGAACACCTGATGATGAAGCGGGATGTCGCGCCGACGTCTTGCAAGGATCGCGGGCCGTCTTTTAGGGCGCTTGGGCTCATCTGTCGGACGCGTTTTCCGCGCCGTCTTCTTGACGACAGAAGCAGAAGCGTCCGAATGCTGCGGAACTCGGGGCGCCACCACCTAGCCTCGATCCCTCAGTGCCGCGGGCGTGTTCATCGACTTGAGCTCTCCGCGGTGCTATTTCGATGCTAGCGTCTGGAGAGCCTTTTCGACGAATCTGTTCGTAAATGTCTCGGCGAGATCGACCTTCACGCCACGCAATTGTGGGTCGACGGTCGACAACACCTGAAATGCAATGCCCGCGCCCTCGGCGCTGAACCGGCCATCGGGGGAAAACATGTCTCGTGTGCCCCGGATGGAGGCAAGAAATATGTTTCGATCGGGCTTGGCCCATTCCTCCGGGAGCGCATCAGCAATCTCATCGACGGATGCGCGATCAATCCACTGAAGGGTGCGCACCATCGCGAGAGCAAAAGCCTGGAGTGTATCGGGATTGCGTTCGATGAAGTCCGACCGTGCGTAAATCGTCCCTGACGGATAGAGGCCACCGAAAATGCCGATTGTGCCTTCGTTGGTGCGAGTGTCGGCGACCAGTTTGACGTCACCTGTGGCTGTCAGTGTCGTCAGCGCCGGCTCTCCCGTCACGACGGCATCAACGGCGCCGTTGCGGATCGCTGCCACGGCGCCTGTTCCACCTCCAACACTGACGAAGGAAATGTCGGTTGGGGAGACGCCGGCTCGCAAAGCCATGTACTCCACCATGAACTGTGTTTGGGATCCCAACGCCGTGACCCCAATCTTCATGCCTCTCAGGCTGCTTGGGTCGCGATATTCCGCAGCCCTCTCCTTTCGCAGAGCCAATGCGAATGTCGGATGCCTGCCAAACAGCACAACCCCAACGATCTTTTGTCCTTTTGCATGCATCTGAATCGTGTGGTCGAAAGCGCCGGCGGTGAGTTCAGCGCTTCCCGCCACGAGAGCCTGGAGCGCCTTGGATCCGCCGCTCACGTCAAGAAGCTCCGGGTCGAGGCCCGCGTCCTTGAAAAAGCCAAGGCGCTCGGCAAGGGTCACCGGTGCGTATTGTAGGAAAGCCTTGCCGCCGATCGTCACTCTGACTCTGGACGTCTCGACGGAGTTGCCGGCCCAGGCCAAGTTTGCCGAGCCACACAACGCCAATAGCGGAAGCCCGAGAAAACTACGTCGCTGTAACACTGGCCGGTTCTCGCGAGCGTTGCTAAGGGAGGTGTGCCGGTAGTGAACTTTTCTCACGATCCGATCACATTGGAATCATACGAACGATCATCCGCACGAGCAAGGCAAAAGCTCGTCGAGGTTGCACAAGTCGAGTGCACGCAAGGCAATAATCATTTTAAACTGCGACTAAAAATAGTCGGAGTAGTTGATGAGCATCAATTGTTGCGGGCGGGGTCGGCCGCGGGATTATTCTGAATCAGTTCGACGCGCTGAGAATGAGCTGGCAACGCTCGCGACTTGCAAAGCACACGTGTCAAATATGCAATCCGCGCAGATGCGCAGTTGCGCGGAGCGAAGCACGGAGGGAGTGTCAGCAGACAACGCGGGCGCTGCGACAATCGAAGGGGCATTTCTGGAAGATCCCGGTCGGGTCTCCGCGGTGCATTCACGACCACGAGCCCTGCGGCCACCGCTCGACGATCAACCCACGATTGAATTGCAGGCTCGTGTTCGCGGACCGCAAACGGAGGAGGCGTGGAGCCGTCCTGAAACAACGCCGTTGAAATCGCCGTGTATGGATCTCTTCACAGGGAAATTTGAGGAGCGTTGCCCGCAATGCAGGACCATACGCGAAAGTTTGACGGTCTCGCCGACCTATACGACGCCAGCCGGCCGACTTATCCGCCTGACGTTCTCACGGCCGTCGCCCAAGCTGTCGCAGCAGGCGATGCTCCGGCGCGCTGTCTCGATGTCGGCGCAGGTACCGGAATTTCGACGCGAGCACTCATAGATGCTCTTCCGGACTGGACCGTGCAGGCCGTCGAGCCCAACCTCGACATGGCTGCACGTGCGGGTGCAGCGGGACTCGAAGTCATAATCGCGCCCGCTGAGGCTCTGCCGATCGAGCCAGACTCCCGAGGCCTGGTCACGGTGGCGCAGGCATTTCACTGGTTCGACAGGCCGCGCTTTCTCCGTGAAGCACGCCGCGTCTTGTCGCAGCACGGGGTGCTCGCCGTCATCAACAACAACCGGCGGACAGAGGAGTTCGAGGCGCTCTTGGCAGTCGAGGACTTTATCGAGGCCGAGAACCCGGACTATTCGCGACACTACCGGGATCTTGATATCGCCGCTGAGATCGAAGCTTCCGGCAGTTTCGGCGAGATCCAGCGCTTCGGCTTCCCCTGGGCGCTACCGGCAACCTCCGAAAGCTTGGCTCGGTATTTCCTGTCGCGCTCGTCTTCCACTCCGATCGTAGCCCGGCTCGGGAAGGCGATGGTCATGAGACGGATTGTCGCGGTCATCGACCGGCACGTAGCTACGCCGACCTTCGACGTCCCCATGATGTGCGATCTGGTTCTGGCGCGTTGCCGGTGACGTCGTGGCCGCCTGGTCAGAAGTCGCCGAGAGTGAATTGGACACGCTCACCCGAGAAGCGGTTCACATGGAACGTTATCGGCCGGCCACGCAAATCGCTATCGATGCTCTCGATAGCAAGGACCGGCGAGTGCCGCCCTTGTTGCAGCATCCGTGAGTCAAGATCCGTGGGTAGCACGGCCATCACCCTTGTCAGGGCGCGCCGGTAATCGTTCACTTTGAAACGTCCAAAGGCCTTCGTCATCGAAAGCTCTTCACGGTAGACCTCCAGGAAACCAGGAAAGCGCTCGAAGGGGATGTAGTGCTGGCCAACGCAAATAGGGATGCCGTCGGCCTCACCGATGGTGGTCATCGAGCTGACGGGATCGCCAGGCGCCAGTCCGAGAGCAAGAGCAACATGCTGCTCGGCCGCCACGACCTCGGGGTCGACGAGCTTGTGGCCAGGTTGGCGGTGCTGCAGCAAGAGATTGGCGCTGAACCGCGTGCGGGCTCCGATCGCGTAGTCTATGAGTCCGGAGACGAGATATGTCCCGCCGCCCTTGCGTTTGATGACCACCCCACGATCCACGAGCGCGGCCAGGGCTTGGCGCACCGTGTGGCGATTCACGTCGAAAATCGCTGCCAGTTCATGCTCGGAAGGCAATCTGTCGCGCCCGCGGAACGCGCCGCGCACGATCTGGTCGAGCAATGCCTGCTCGACCTGCTGCCAGCGTGGCCCGGCGGCATCCCGCATCGGTTTTCGCCCCTGCTGAGCATTCATCTGCTGCCTCTGCCAGCTTCGCAACAACCAGCCAAGCGAAGCATGTCATCGCTCGGTCACTGAATCTGTCTAGACAGGTTGCATGAGTGTGGCTAGCACGCAAGGCGAACAACATGCGAGTGATCAGCCGTCGAACTGCGCTCCTCGGATCGCTGGCTGCAACGCTTCCGGCTCCGGCTGTTCGTGCTCGCGAGGATCTCACCCTTGATGTGATGTTCCCGTTTCCAGTGGGCAACAACCGGGAAATCCATTCCGGGCTGGCAGAGCGCTTCATGCGCGCCAATCCGGATATGAAGATCAAGTTCCGCAACCCCGCGCAGAACTACGAAGAGATGTCCCAGCAGATCCTGCGGGCGGCATTGATCGGTCAGCTGCCAGATCTGAGCTTTCACGGATTGAATTTGCTGCGCCTGCTGGTCGAGCGAGACCTCGCTCAACCCCTGGCGGGACGAATCTCGGCAGCTGGCGGCGCCGACTTGCTGGGTTATGCCCCTGCGGTGCTCGACATCGTTCGCCAGCGCGGCGACATCTACGGCATTCCGTTTTTCATCTCGACTCCCGTTCTCTACGTCAACGAGACTCTGGTGCACGATGTGGGTGGGGACCCCTCGCTGCTGCCGGTTGACTGGCCGGGCCTCGTCGCGCTCGGCCAGAAGATCAATGCGACCAGCGCCACTCGCACCGGCTTCTACTTTCAATGGGATGTCACGGGAAACTGGATGTGGCAGGCCCTGCTCTTCAGCCGTGGCGGTCGCATCCTGTCCGATGACGAGAAGACGGCTGCCTTCGACAGTCCTGAAGGGCTCTGGGCACTGGAGCAGCTCGAGGCCTTCGCCCGGAGCGGCATGCCGAACCTCAAATCCGCACAGGCCCGGCCGGCACTTGCTGCGGGAACCATCGGCATCTTGGCCGATTCAAGTTCGAACATCGCCTATGCCGAGCAGCAGATCGCCGGCAGATTTCCTTTGCGTGTCGCGACGTTTCCGCTCGCGAGCCCGAACGGCAAGGTCCCTGCCGGCGGCGCGCTCGGCGTGATTCATGCGCAGGATCCGCGCCGAGCGGACGCTGCCTGGAAGTATCTCCAGTTCTGCACCAGTCCGGAAAGCCAGGCGTTCATGGCCCGTCTCACCGGTTACATGCCGAGCAACAGCAAGTCGATCACGGACCCATCTCTGCTTGGCGCCTACTACCAGGAGGCGCGCAATCAGAAGGTCAGCGTCGACCAGCTTCCGGTCATGACCAACTGGTATGCATTCCCAGGCGCCAACGCCGTGCGCATCATCGACACCATCCGCAATCACCTCGAATCCGTCGTGACGGGACGCCAGGGCGCCAGCCAGACGCTGAAGCAGATGGCAGCCGACGTGAACCGTCTGATCGGGGCTGCATGATGGATGCCGCCGCGGGCAACGACAAGGGCGAGCGAGCCTTCACGCTCATTCAGATTTCGGACCTGCATCTGAGCAAGAGTCGTCCCTTCTTCCAGCACAACTTCGAAGCCCTCTGCGGTGTCCTCGCGGCGAGTGCCGCCGACTGTATTCTGTGCACCGGGGACATGTCACTCGACGGGGCCCAGCATCCGGACGAGCTATCGTTTGCACGGCGGCAGCTCGAACGCATCGGTCGAGAGATCCTGTTTGTGCCCGGCAATCATGACATCGGAAACAGCCTGCCGGATGTGCGCGGCGGCGAGATCACGATCTCGGCCGAACGCGCCTCCGCATTTCGCGCCCAGTTCGGTTCCGATTATTGGATGAAGGACATCGGCGCTATCAGGCTGCTGGGGCTCAATTCCATGCTGCCGGGGAGCAGGCTGCACGAGGAAGCGGAACAAGAGGCTCTGCTGGCGCACGCGATCGATACACTTGGACAGCGTCGATTGATCGTCGCGGCACACAAGCCGCTCTATCTGGCCGCGCCCGAAGAGACCGATCGGACGCAGAGCGCGATGTTTCCCGAGCATCGGCATAGCTGGGCCGAACGGTTCCATGCGGTGCGCGGGGTGACCTACCTCTCCGGCCATTTGCACGAATTGAAAGAGCTGCAATGGCGCGATCTGCGCCAGGTGTGGGCGCCGTCGACCGCCTTCGTCATGGACGCCGCCAATCGCTTCGCTCGTAACGACCGGCCCAATCGAGAGCCGGGTATCAAACGGCCCGGATTTTTGAGGCATACGTTCAGGGAGGTCGAGCACGTCGTCGAGTTCGTCGAGCCAACCGCATTTCTCATCATCGATCTCGGAAATTGGTACACGGATCCCCGCGGCTTTCATGCGCGCTATGCGGACGAGCCCTGGCGCGGGGTCTCTTCGGGGCAGCTGGCGTGAGCATGGGGGCTGCAACCGAATGGCCTGCCTCTACGGCATCTAACCTTGAGCCGAACTAAAGGGCGACGCAATGGCCTCACTCGCTCTCGACAATATCAGCAAGTCCTTCGGTGCAACCGATATCCTCAAGCACATCTCGCTCGAGATCCGCGACGGGGAGTTCCTGACACTCGTCGGCCCCTCAGGCTGTGGAAAATCGACGCTGCTGCGCATTATCGCCGGCCTTGAGCTGCAGGACGAAGGGACGGTGCGTATCGGAGCGCGCGCCGTCGATGCTCTGCCGCCAAAGGCGCGGAACATCGCCATGGTGTTCCAGTCCTATGCGCTATACCCACATATGACAGTCGAGCGTAACATGGCCGTACCGCTCGTCATGAGCAGGTTGAGCGCCACACAGCGGCTGCCTCTGCTCGGACATTTCGTTCCAGGAACCAAGACTAAGCGCGCCGGCATTGCCGCAGAGGTGCGCAATGTTGCTGCCGCTCTCGGGATCGAACAGCTGCTCGCGCGCAAGCCCGGCCAGCTTTCGGGAGGACAGCGCCAGCGTGTCGCCCTCGGCCGCGCCATGGTCCGGCAGCCTTCGGTGTTCTTGATGGATGAACCACTGTCGAACCTGGACGCGAAGCTGCGCGTCACCATGCGAGCCGAGATCAAGGAATTGCACGCCCGGCTCGGCGTCACCTTCGTCTATGTCACGCATGATCAGGCGGAAGCCATGACCATGTCGGACAGGGTCGCCTTGATGATGGGTGGCGAACTGATCCAGATTGCTCCACCCCAGGTCCTTTACGACGACCCCAACAATGTCGGCGTTGCGGCATTCGTCGGCTCGCCGTCAATCAATCTTGTCCCCGCCGATGCATTGGGCGAGCGCATCGAAGCCGTGGTCCGGTGTCACGTCGATGGTGGAAGTCTTGATGGCATTACCGTCGGACTCCGTCCCGAGGCTCTTTCCGCCCGCGCCGAATGGACCCCCGGTGCGATCGCGGGCCGCGTGAGGTTTGTCGAGCATCTCGGCGCTGATCTGTACGTCCACGTCGACATCGCCAGCGCCCAACGTCCTCTTATCATCCGGGCGCACCCCAAAGACGGGCCCAATCTGGCGCCGGGCGCGAGCGTCGCACTGCAGGCAGAGCTCAAGGATCTGCTTGTCTTCGATGGCGCCGGGCGAAGGTTACGTAGGCGACCGCCCGATGTGGTCGAACTGGTAAGCGCGAGGAGCGGTGCATGACGATCGCGCTGCCCGGACGCTCTCCAGCTCACGATGCCGCTGCGATCAGACAGAGGCGAGTCCAGGAGTGGCGGACGGCCGCATTGCTGGCGGCACCGGGCTTTCTGCTCCTCTTGATCCTATTCATTCTGCCTGCGATCGCCGTGTTTGCCATGGCAGCAACCGATTGGCAGCTCGGGGCGCAAAGCTTCAATTTTGTCGGCCCAAGGAATTTTCGAGTTCTTTGGAATGATGTCGATTTCTGGCATTCGCTGCTCAATACGCTCACCTTCGTATCAATCTGCGTTCCCATGACGGTCGGCCTCGGGCTTGCGGTGGCGTTGCTGATCGAGGCTGGCACGAGTCTTCGGGCTCTCTATCGTGCAGTGCATTTTCTTCCTTTCATGGCGACGATGGCTGCAGCCGCACTCGCATGGGAGTCTCTGCTTCACCCCACGATAGGCCTCCTGAACCAGGTCCTGAGATCGTTCGGGATTCACGGTGCTAACTGGTTGCGTGATGAGAGCACAGTGCTTCCGGTCCTGGGCGCGATTTTCGTGTGGAAGAACATCGGCTACGCGATGCTGCTGTTCCTTGCGGGGTTGAAAACGATTCCTTCTGACCTCTATGACGCGGCCGACGTCGATGGCGCCGACGGCCCTTGGTCACGTCTTTCGACCGTCACCCTGCCTTTGCTCGGTCCAACCGCAATGTTTGCACTTGTCGTGGTTGCATTGAGAGCGTTCGAAGTCTTTGATATCATCAAGGTTCTCACCCAAGGCGGCCCGGGTAAGACGTCGGAGATGCTGCTCTACACTCTGTATGTGGAGAGCTTCGAGTACCTTCGCACTGGCTATGGGGCGGCGGTGTCCGTCGTGTTCCTGTCGATCGTCATGTGTCTGACGATGCTCCAGGTGTTCGTGCTCGACAAGCGGGTTCACTATCAATGAGAGCGGGGCGTCCACCATGGCCGGCGGTCGTCGCCCGGCATGTGCTGCTCATCAGCACCGCTGCGCTGTTGCTCGCGCCCGTGGTGTGGATGGTATCGCTCTCCCTAAAGCCCCCGGGCGAGATTTTTCGTGCCTCGTTCACTCTGTTGCCCGAGCATTGGTATGCCATTGAGAACTATACGAGGGCGCTCACGACGGCACCATTGCCGCGCTTCCTGGTCAACGGGATTGTCGTGTGCTTGACAATATTGCTATGCCAGATCGTGGTCTGTGCGCCGATCGCCTATACATTGGCGAAGCTGCGCTTCTGGGGACGAGATGCGACCTTTTGGCTCGTTCTCGCAGGCCTCTTGTTGCCGCATCAGGTCCTGGCTTTGCCGCTGTTCATCCTGTGCTGGAAGGTCGGTATCCTGGATAGTTACGTCGCGCTGATCTTGCCCTTCGTCGTATCACCGTTCGGTATTTTTCTCTTCCGGCAGTTCTTCAAATCGATATCTGATGATCTGATTCATGCGGCGCGGCTGGACGGCTATTCGGAGCTCGGCATTGTCTTCCACATCATGCTTCCGCTAGCCCGGCCGGCGGTGATAGCCTTCAGCATTCTGTCTATCAGTAGCCATTGGAACGATCTGTTCTGGCCCTTGATCGCGGTTCGCACGGAAGAGCTGATGCCGCCAGCTCTCGGCGTGATCACCTTCCGCAACGAGGAGGCGGGGTCTGACTATGGGCCTCTCATGGCCGGCGCGGCAATCATCATCGCACCGCTCATTATCGCCTTTCTTGTCGCCCAGCGTTGGTTCGTCGATGGGCTGATGCTGGGCAGCATGAAATAGGGCGTAACCACTGTGCGCATTGAGTTTGCCAGAAAGTCCGAGGCCTGAGCCGCTCCCACGGTTGCCGACGGGGGCGCGACGCTCGCGTCGAACAATTAGTACGGTCGGTCTCCAGCTTGGCGATCTGGTCTTCGTGGGCTTCGCCTTCGATTTCGCACCCGCAACCCATCTCGTCAGTATCGTCAAGAGTTTTTCGGCGTACGAAGTTTGGACGTCATAGCCGAACGAGGAACGGCGCAGACACGCGCCAATGGCCGCACCGCTCGAAACTGGCACTACGTCGACCTGTCGAGGAAAGCCGACGTCCGTTTGTCCCCGTTCAGTTCGCCGGTTTAACCGGCGGCATTCTTGCATTTTGGCGCACCGCCGCAAGGATGAAACCCCGAACGATTAAATTTAGGCCTGTCGTTCAGGAAAGCGCAAACCCTTACGTCAGTCTACTGCCTCCGGGATCGCGGGTTCTGCTAACGTCCGTGCAAACGGTGGATGGAGCAGGCGAATGGCATCGGGAAAGCACGCCGTCGCCCCGGCAGACTGTCGAGCAGCCGCGCAATATCTTCGCGTCTCAACTGAATCGCAGAAGTACTCGATCGAGAACCAAGCGGCGGCGATCGCAGCCTATGCCGCGCGCCGAGGCATTGAAATTGTCGAAACCTATGCCGACCGCGGCCGCAGCGGTGTTAGCGTAGCAGGTCGGGATGCACTGAAGCGGCTCATCGCCGAGGTAGAGCTGGGCCGTTCGGATTATCAATGCATTCTCGTCTACGATGTCAGTCGCTGGGGGCGATTTCAGGATGTCGACGAGAGTGCCTACTACGAGTTCATCTGCAAGCGTGCTGGGATCAAAATCCAATACTGCGCCGATGAATTCGAAAATGATGGAAGCATGGCGTCCGCCGTTCTCAAGAACATCAAGCGGCTTGCAGCGGCTGACTACAGCCGCCAACTGTCAAAAAAGGTCTTTCTCGGACACAGCCGGATCGCCAGTCAGGGCTATTGGCGCGGAGGCCCCGCCCCCTACGGATTGCGACGACAGTTGGTTGACGAGCGGGGCCGCTCCAAGGGTATCCTCCAGAGCGGTGATCGCAAGAGTCTCAAAACCGACCGGACGCTGCTAGTGCCGGGTCCTAAGCGGGAGATTAGGATAGTCGAGCGCGTCTTCGAGTTATTTGTCAACGGCAACAGAAGTCGAACGGAGATTGCAGCCGATCTGAATGCGAAGGGTGTTCGCAATGCCCGGGGTAGGCGTTGGAGCATGCTGACGATCAACAACGTCCTTAACAACGAGGCCTATCTCGGCCATATCGTATTCAACCGCCGGTCCGCCAAGCTCGGTGAACGAGCGGTCCACAACCCTCCCGAGATGTGGATCAGGCACAAGGATGCCCTAGCACCGATTATCAGGCCACACCTGTTCGAGCGAGCGAAGAAGAAGCTCCGAGAGCTCGAGTGCGGCCGGACGCGTACCGACAAGGAGTTGCTTGATATTCTGAAGGATCTCCTGCGGCGCGAAGGCCGCCTCACCATGAAGTGTATCATAATGGCGAAGGGGGTGCCGAATTGCTCGGTCTACGCTCGGCGTTTCGGCTCCCTGGACGAGGCCTACCGACGGATCGGCTATCGACCCCATGTCCGGTATAGGTTCAAGGAGGTACAGGCACATATCCAGAATATCATTCACACGCTGGCCGAGCAGATCAGTGCGGATCTTGAGGGGCGGGGGCGGCGGGTCGCCTTCATGCCAGAATTATGTCTATTGACGCTGAATGGTGATGTCACTGTCAGTCTGGCGGTTGCGCGCGCCGTGAAGGACGGCAGTAACGGCGCACGGGCGGCACGTCGGTGGGAGCTGCGTAAGATGCACTTCACGAGGTCTAATTTTACGATCGTGGCGCGTATGGATGCCCGCAATACGGCGGTAGTGGATTATTTTCTTCTTCCCACCGCCAATTTGCCGGTAAGCAAGAAGGATCATCGAACTCGAATATCAGAGCGCTTCTTCGGCGAGTTTCGCTGCGCAGACCTTCAGGAATTGATGGTTCGTCTTGTGAGCCGTATCCCGAAAGTAGCGGATCATCGGGTGTCTGCAGGTCGCAGGAGGAGTTCGGGGTCTCCGGCCTGATCGGCATGCCTTGCAAGCCTGCGATCCTACGTCAATGAACGATCATTTGAACCCGCCTGACGGGTGCGAAGGATGCCGATTGGTCTGTGCAACACGACTGGATGGGGCCGCAGCGTGTAAGGCGCGACGGCTGGTACTTGGAAGCGATATTGCCAGCCGAACGTCGATCTCGGTTGTCCAAGACTGGACAGAGCGTCGGCGGGGCATTGATCTCTGGTTCGGCGACGCGGCAGCTCCCACCGGTTTCAATTGCGATGCGCGGTCCGTAAGGATGGTAGCGAGCTCAGGCGGTCCCTATTTGCGGTCGAAGTGATTCAGAGTTCGACGTATGCGCTTGGGTATTCGGCGTTCAAGCAGGCTCTGACTGGGCCCCTCTCACTCCTGGTTGGGTTCTCTCATTCATGCCTTCTAGATGACTGTGCTGACCACATCGCGCAATAGCGGCCACCTAGCGCGAGCAAAGAGGTGTGCGTTCCTCTTTCGATAATTCGCCCGTGATCGAGTACGAGAATTTCATCGGCATGACACACGCTCGAAAGTCGGTGTGCGATGATCAAGGTGCTTGCTCCCGCAGAAACGTCCGACAAACTCTTCTCGACCGCCTTTTCGGTCTCGGAGTCAAGCGACGACGTCGCCTCGTCGAAGACAAAAAGTCTCGGCCGCCGCAAGACCGCTCGCGCTATGGCTACGCGCTGTCTCTCGCCACCCGAAAGTCGGATGCCTCGCTCTCCCACTTTGGTGTCCCAGCCGTTTGGTAGCCGTGCGATAAGCGGCTCAAGTCCGGCGAGCGTGCCCGCCTCCGCAACTTCAATGGTCGAAGACAGAGGAGAGGCCACGAGTATATTGTTTGCAATAGTATCGTTGTAGAGGAAGCAGTCCTGCGGCACTACCGCAACGGCACTCCTGAGAGCGGTCAGATCCATTTGATCCGAGGGAATGCCGCCGATCAATATTCGGCCCGCATGTGGATCAAACAAGCGACAGATGAGGCGCCAGATCGTCGATTTTCCCGAGCCGCTGAGGCCGACGATTGCAATCGTCTCTCCGGGCCTAATCTCGAAACTCAAGTCGTGGACGACCTGGCGCCGGGGTTCGTAGCCGAATGAAACCTTTTCGAGTTGAACCGTGAAGTGGTTGTCCTTGAGTGAAAGGTCCCGATTATCGATCGAAAGTGCCTCTTTTTCGTGATCCAGCAGTTCTGCCAACCTCGTGAGATTGCCTATCCCCTGGATTAAATCACGGGAAGCGAAGCTCAGGCGTTCAATCGGGCTGACGATTTGCAAGATGTATGCATGTGCCAGAACGAAGTCGCCGGTCGTAAGTGCGCCGGTAGACACTCGATAGGCGACCAACAAAAGGTAAAGGCCCGTTGTTGCAGCGAAAAGAAACACCAGTTGCTGATGATTGGTGTGCTGAGAGCGAAAGAAGGCCAGCCAGCTCTTTTCGCCTTTTGCAAGGACATCATCGACTTTTTTGCCGATCAGGTCGCTGGTCCCAAACAGTCGCGAAATCTCCTGGCCTATGAGGGCGTCTGTCACAATGCCGACAGCTTCTGCGTCAGCCTCCACGGCCTTACGTTGAATGGCGACCCGGCTCTCTAGCCCTCGACGGAAAAGCAGGCCATAGCTAATTCCGAAAACAAGCAGAAGTAGGAGCAGGTCGAGCCGCTCCAAGACAATAAGGACGACCAGGATGGAGAGTCCTTGGAGGACGGCAGGAGCGATTCCGAACGTGAGGGCCCCCAGAACTGAGCGCAAGCCGTTCAGTCCTTCCGAAACAGTTTGTATCGTTTCTCCGGTCTTATGCGAAAGATAGAACCGAGACGGCAGGTTCAGCAGGTGGTCATATGTCTCGTTCGCGATGCTCCGTCGCAAGGCGCGCCAAAGCTGACCGAAATTCAGAGTCTGCGCGGCGGTCGCACCGCGGCTCAGCTCCACCGCGCATACGTATAGCCCGATCGCCCATGCAGCAGTCGTAAAGTCCTTTGTTACGAGCTCATTCACCGCTTCTCTAATGGCAAGCGGGCTGATTGCAGGAACAACCGAGGCGAGAATGATCCAGGTCGCGCCCTGTAGCAATCCATTGCGTAGCTGAGCTGATTCAAGTTTGCGCAATGATCTCCAGGTCAGTTTTAGCTCTTTCGCATGGCGCATCTGCTATAGCGTTCTTGCTTTGGCGAATTGAGGTCGTATGGCATCAACATTGGCTGTGGAGCACAAGTTTCTGCAGTGAAGCTCGTCAAAGTGACAGCTGGTACAGGAGCGTCGACCCGGATCAATGTCTTTGGAGTAGCCAACGACTATTCGGCCCGAAGCTTCGTCGCGAGTATCTTTCCGATCTGGGCCATTGGTGCTGGATCTGTCATTCGGCCATGAACACAGGCGATTTCGTGCGTTTCGATCTCGCCGCTGACGTATGGTCGCCAAACATCCGGGGATGGAAGCGACGGTGTCTCAGCGGCAACAAACAGCATGAGGCTCCCGTCGAGTTTGGAGGGAACGTATTTCTTCTGCAGTGCGACATTGTATCTCGTGACCTCCAGCAGACGAGTGACGTCTGGGGCGGTGAGTGTGGATAGGGCGGTTTCACGGCTTGGAGACGGCTGCGGGCGGTCGGTTGGTTGATCGGAGTACGCGGCGCGTTCTTGCCGATGCAAGGCTTGTTGGGAGATGGCCGCACTCGCCGGATAGGTATCCAGCAAAGAGAGTGTGGCGACACTGCCGCTTTGAGCGGCGACAAGTTGCGCAATTTCATAGGCGACATAGCCTCCAAATGACCATCCGAGGAGATGGTAGGGGCCGGTCGGGCAGACCCTGCGGATTTGCTCGAAGTAGTCGGACGCCATCTCCTCAATGGAACGCGGCATGCGTGTCAGATCGGAAAAGCCGCGCGCCTGAAGGCCGTATATCGGGTGGCGCTTGTCGATGTGCCTGATCAGAGCGGAATAACCCCAGCTTAGTCCACCTCCCGGGTGAATACAAAACAATGGCGCTGATGTTCCGGTCGGACGAATAGGGATCAGGGTTTCGAAGGAGTCGGCTTGCAAGCCGAGATCCAACCGGTCCGCGAGTTCGGCCACGGTCGGGGCCTCGAACAGGGTGCGGATGGCGAGCTCGACGCCGAGGGTGGAGCGGATGCGGCTTATCAGCCTGGTGGCGAGCAACGAGTGTCCGCCGAGATCGAAGAAGTTGTCGTCGATGCCGATTTTAGCGAGGCCGAGGATCTCGGCAAAGAGCTCGACGAGGATTGCTTCGCGTGGCGTCCGCGGAGCGCGAGTGTGTTGTGGTGCGAATTCTGGCGGGGGAAGCGCTTTGCGGTTGAGCTTGCCATTAGGTGTGAGTGGCAAGGTGTCCAGCAGAACGATTGCTGCCGGTATCATATGTTCGGGCAGTTGCTCGGCCAGCGCGCGTCGCAGCGCCACGGGAGCGACGGCTTGTCCGGACTGGGTCACGACATAGCCGACGAGCTGCCTGTGGCCTGCCTGGTCCTCGCGGGCGATGACGGCGGCCTGGGCGACGCCGGGCAGCCTGGTGAGGGCGGCCTCGATCTCGCCGGGCTCGATGCGGAAGCCGCGGATCTTGACCTGCTGGTCGACGCGGCCGAGGAAGTCGAGGACGCCGTCGGCGCGCCAGCGCGCCAGGTCGCCGGTGCGGTACATGCGGCTGCCGGCGGGCCCGAACGGATTGGCGACGAAGCGCTCGGCCGTGAGGCCGGGCCGGTTGAGATAGCCACGCGCAAGGCCAGTGCCGGCGAGGTAGAGCTCGCCGGCAACGCCGACCGGAACAGGGCGCAGTGAGCGGTCAAGAACATAGGTTTGGGTGTTCCAAATCGGACGGCCGATCGGAACCGCTGTCCCTACCTCCTGAGCGGAGCAGGACCAGGCTGTTACATCGATTGCCGCTTCGGTGGGGCCGTACAGATTGTTGAGCCCCGCAGGGAGCTTGCCAAAGAATTGCCTGACGGTTTCAATCTGCAAGGCTTCGCCGCTGCAGATAACGTCCCTGAGCGGTGTGCTCTGGCCGTCGGGCATTTGATGAAGAAAGGCCTGCAACATCGAAGGAACAAAATGAGCGATCGTTACACGCTGTTCCCGAATGGTGGCGATGAGATATTCAGGATCCTTGTGTCCCTCCGGTCGCGCAACGACCAGAGCTGAGCCAACGATCAGCGGCCAAAAGAACTCCCAAACCGAGACGTCAAAACTCGATGGTGTTTTTTGTAGAACGCGATCTTCGCTCGTCGAGTTGTAGGCCGACTGCATCCACTCCAGTCGATTGACTATGGCATTTTGAGCGATCATCACGCCCTTCGGCCTGCCGGTGGAGCCTGATGTGTAGATGACGTAGGCGGGGTTGTGGGGCGAGAGCGGCGCGCGGCGGTCGTGGTCATCCGGATCGGTGTCGGGACAGCCGGCGAGCGCGGCGGCGAGATCGGGATCGTCGAGGCAGAGCAGCGGCAGGGTGCCGGGCAGCTGGGCCGCGGTCGGGGTGTCCGTGAGCATGCAGACGGGACCGGCGTCGTCGAGCATGAAGGCGATGCGGTCGCGGGGATAGTCGACGTCGAGCGGCAGGTAGGCGGCGCCGGCCTTGAGGATGGCGAGCAGGCCGACCAGCATCTCGATCGAGCGCGGCAAAGCGAGAGCGACGATGCGCTCGGGTCCGACGCCGCGGCGGATCAGATGATGAGCGAGGCGGTTGGCGCGGGCGTTGAGTTCGGCATAGCTGAGTGCGGTGTCCTCGAAGATCAGCGCCGTGGCACCGGGCGAGCGTGCGACCTGCTGCTCGAACAGCTCGGGCAGGGTGGCCTCGGCCACCGGACGGAAGGTGTCGTTCCAGTCGTGCAGGAGCTGTTGGCGCTCACCAGCATCGAGGATCTCGATCTGCCCGATCGGCTGTGAGGGATCGGCCGCGACCGTGCTCAGCAATTGCTTCAAACGGCTGACGATCTGCTCGACAGTCGCGCGGTCGAACAGGTCGGTTGCGAACTCGACGTGCCCGGTCAGGCCATCGGGCTTGCCGTCGGCCGTACGCCGCTCCCAAAGGTGCAGGGAGAGATCGAGCTTTGCGGACTGGGTGCCGACAGGCTGCGATGCGACCTCCAGCCCGGACAGCCTGAAGCTGGCTCTGGCAATATTCTGGACTGCGAGTTCGACCTGGAACAGCGGATGGCGCCCCATGGAGCGGGCGGGATTGAGCACCTCGACGAGGCGCTCGAACGGCAGGTCCTGATGAGCGTAGGCGGCGAGGCAGGCGTTGCGGACGCGGCCGAGCAGATCGCGGAAGGAGGGATTGCCGGAGGTGTCGGTGCGCAGCACCAGGGTGTTGACGAAGAAGCCGACGAGGTCGTCGAGGGCATCGTCGGTGCGTCCGGCGATCGGGCTGCCGAGCGCGATGTCGGTGCCGGCGCCGAGCCGTGTGAGCAGGGTGGCGAGGGCAGCCTGCAGCACCATGAACAGGCTGGCCTGGTGATCGCGGGCCAGGGCCTGGAGCTTGTGGTGCAGCTCGGGATCGAGCTGGAAGGCGATGCTGTCGCCGCGATAGCTGGCGACCGCGGGCCGCGGACGGTCGGCCGGCAGCTCGAGCTGCTCGGGCAGGTCGGCGAGGGTCTGCTTCCAATAGGCGAGCTGTCGTGCGATGGCGCTGCCGGGATCGGTCTCGTCGCCGAGCAGCTGATGCTGCCAGAGCGTGTAGTCGGCATACTGCACCGGCAGCGGGGCCCAGCCGGGAGCCTCGCCGTGGCAACGGGCGGCGTAGGCGGCCGCCAGATCGCGGGCGAGCGGCGCGATGGACCAGCCGTCGGCTGCGATGTGATGGCACAGCAGCAGCAGCACGTGGCGGTCGTCGGCGAGCCGGAACAGGGCGGCGCGGAACGGGATCTCGCGCTCGAGGTGGAAGCCGTGTCCTGCGGCCTCGGTGAGCTGCCGTGGCAGGGTGTCGTCGGTTGCCTGTTCGATCTGCAGGATGGGTCTTGCGGTCTCCGGCTCGAGGATCAGCTGCCGGGGATCGCCGTCCTGCGGATCGGGGAAGATGGTGCGCAGGCTCTCATGGCGGGCCACCAGATCGAACAGCGCGAGCTGCAGCGCCTCGCTGTCGAGCCTGCCGTGCAGGCGCAGGCCGAGCGGGATGTTGTAGGTCGGGCTGGGCCCGTCCATCCGGTACAGGAACCAGAGCCGGCGCTGCGCAAAGGACAGCGGGATGGCGCCTTGGCCGGGATCTTGGTGGAGGTCCTGGCGCAGTGCAGGCCGCAAGGTGGGACGTGCCTTGGCGGCGCTGTCCAGCTGTGCGGCGAGCTGGGCGACGGTCGGAGCTTCGAACAGGGTGCGGATGGCGAGCTCGACGCCGAGGGTGGAGCGGATGCGGCTGATCAGCTTGGTGGCGAGCAAAGAGTGTCCGCCGAGATCGAAGAAGTTGTCGTCGATGCCGAGCTGGGCGAGGCCGAGGATCTCGGCAAAGAGAGTGACGAGGATCTCTTCCTGCGGCGTGCGCGGCGGGCGGATGCTGACCGGGCTGAAGTTCGGCGCCGGCAAGGCCTTGCGGTCGAGCTTGCCGCTCGGGGTCAGCGGCAACGCTTCGACCGGGACGATGGCGGCCGGGACCATATAGTCGGGGAGCTGGTCGGCGAGCGCGCGTCGCAGCGCCACGGGAGCGACGGCCTGTCCGGACTGGGTGACGACATAGCCGACGAGCTGCCTGTGGCCGGGCTGGTCCTCGCGGGCGATGACGGCGGCCTGGGCGACGCCGGGCAACCTGGTGAGGGCGGCCTCGATCTCGCCGGGCTCGATGCGGAAGCCGCGGATCTTGACCTGCTGGTCGACGCGGCCGAGGAAGTCGAGGACGCCGTCGGCGCGCCAGCGCGCCAGGTCGCCGGTGCGGTACATGCGGCTGCCGGCGGGCCCGAACGGATTGGCGACGAAGCGCTCGGCCGTGAGCCCGGGGCGGTTGAGATAGCCGCGCGCAAGGCCCGCGCCGGCGATGTAGAGCTCGCCCGCAACGCCGACCGGAACAGGGCGCAGCGAAGCATCGAGAACATAGATCTGCGTGTTCGAGATCGGCCGGCCGATCGGAGGAGCCTCAAGATCACAATCGTGGATCTCAGCGGTGACCGACCAGATCGTCGTCTCAGTTGGTCCGTAGAGGTTTGTGCACGATCGTTTACTGGAAACCAGATCCTGCCCGAGAGCCGTTGTGAGAGCCTCGCCGCCGACAAGAATCCGGAGGCGTTCGGGAAGGTGAGCCGTCGAGACGAGATTAGCCCAGAGTGTAGGCGTGGCCTGCATGAGGGTTGCTTGCGAGGCAAACAAAAGCGCCTCGAGCAGTGACGGTGTCTGGACGGTCGTCTTAGGTGCGACAACCACGCGGCTTCCGGAGATGAGGGGGAGAAGAAGCTCAAGGATGGAGATGTCGAAGCTGATGGTCGTGACTGCGAGCAGGCAATCCTCTGCCGTCAGAGAGAGTCCTGCTCGCATCGCAAGCATGAAGTTCGACAGGTTGGAAAGTGTGACGACGACGCCCTTCGGCCTGCCGGTGGAGCCTGATGTGTAGATGACGTAGGCGGGGTTGTGGGGCGAGAGCGGTGCGCGGCGGTCGTGGTCATCCGGATCGGTGTCGGGACAGCCGGCGAGCGCGGCGGCGAGATCGGGATCGTCGAGGCGGAGCAGCGGCAGGGTGCCGGGCAGCTGGGCCGCGGTCGGGGTGTCCGTGAGCATGCAGACGGGACCGGCGTCGTCGAGCATGAAGGCGATGCGGTCGCGGGGATAGTCGACGTCGAGCGGCAGGTAGGCGGCGCCGGCCTTGAGGATGGCGAGCAGGCCGACCAGCATCTCGATCGAGCGCGGCAAAGCGAGAGCGACGATGCGCTCGGGTCCGACGCCGCGGCGGATCAGATGATGAGCGAGGCGGTTGGCACGGGCGTTGAGTTCGGCATAGCTGAGTGCGGTGTCCTCGAAGATCAGCGCCGTGGCACCGGGCGAGCGTGCGACCTGCTGCTCGAACAGCTCGGGCAGGGTGGCCTCGGCCACCGGACGGAAGGTGTCGTTCCAGTCGTGCAGGAGCTGCCGGCGCTCGCCAGCGTCGAGGATCTCGATCTGCCCGATCGGCTGTGAGGGATCGGCCGCGACCGTGCTCAGCAATTGCTTCAAACGGCTGACGATCTGCTCGACCGTGGTTTTGTCGAACAGGTCGGCCGCGAACTCGACCCGGCCGACAATGCCTTCCGCGGAGCCATCGCTGCCGCGCAGTTCCAAGCAATTGAAGGACAGGTCGAACTTCGAGGACTGGGTGCCGACGGGCTGAGATGCGACCTCCAGCCCGGACAGCCTGAAGCTGGCTCTGGCAATATTCTGGACTGCGAGTTCGACCTGGAACAGCGGATGGCGCCCCATGGAGCGGGCGGGATTGAGCACCTCGACGAGGCGCTCGAACGGCAGGTCCTGATGGGCGTAGGCGGCGAGGCAGGTGTTGCGGACGCGGCCGAGCAGATCGCGGAAGGAGGGATTGCCGGAGGTGTCGGTGCGCAGCACCAGGGTGTTGACGAAGAAGCCGACGAGGTCGTCGAGGGCATCGTCGGTGCGTCCGGCGATCGGGCTGCCGAGCGCGATGTCGGTGCCGGCGCCGAGCCGTGTGAGCAGGGTGGCGAGGGCAGCCTGCAGCACCATGAACAGGCTGGCCTGGTGATCGCGGGCCAGCGCCTGGAGCTTGTGGTGCAGCTCGGGATCGAGCTGGAAGGCGATGCTGTCGCCGCGATAGCTGGCGACCGCGGGCCGCGGACGGTCGGCCGGCAGCTCGAGCTGCTCGGGCAGGTCGGCGAGGGTCTGCTTCCAATAGGCGAGCTGTCGTGCGATGGCGCTGCCGGGATCGGTCTCGTCGCCGAGCAGCTGATGCTGCCAGAGCGTGTAGTCGGCATACTGCACCGGCAGCGGGGCCCAGCCGGGAGCCTCGCCGTGGCAACGGGCGGCGTAGGCGGCCGCCAGATCGCGGGCGAGCGGCGCGATGGACCAGCCGTCGGCTGCGATGTGATGGCACAGCAGCAGCAGCACGTGGCGGTCGTCGGCGAGCTGGAACAGGGCGGCGCGGAACGGGATCTCGCGCTCGAGGTGGAAGCCGTGTCCGGCGGCGTCGGTGAGCTGCCGTGGCAGGGTGTCGTCGGTGGCCTGTTCGATCTGCAGGATGGGTCTTGCGGTCTCCGGCTCGAGGATCAGCTGCCGGGGATCGCCGTCCTGCGGATCGGGGAAGATGGTGCGCAGGCTCTCATGGCGGGCCACCAGATCGAACAGCGCGAGCTGCAGCGCCTCGCTGTCGAGCCTGCCGTGCAGGCGCAGGCCGAGCGGGATGTTGTAGGTCGGGCTGGGTCCGTCCATCCGGTACAGGAACCAGAGCCGGCGCTGGGCAAAGGACAGCGGGAGCCGCTCGGGCCGCGCCGCCGGGTGCAAGGCGAGGCGGATGGTTTGAGCACCGTTGAGCCTCTTGGCGAGTTCAGCCACGGTGGGGGCCTCGAACAGGGTGCGGATGGCGAGCTCGACGCCGAGGGTGGAACGGATGCGGCTGATCAGCCTGGTGGCGAGCAAAGAGTGTCCACCGAGATCGAAGAAGTTGTCGTCGATGCCGAGCTGGGCGAGGCCGAGGATCTCGGCAAAGAGACCGGTTAGGACCTCCTCTTGAGGCGTACGCGGCGAGCGGATGCTGACCGGGCTGAAGTTCGGCGCCGGCAGTGCCTTACGGTCGAGCTTGCCATTTGGCGTGAGTGGCAAGGCGTCCAGCAGAACTAATGCTGCCGGCACCATGTAGTCGGGCAGTTGCTCGGTCAACGCGCGACGCAGCGCCACGGGAGCGACGGCTTGTCCGGACTGGGTCACGACATAGCCGACGAGCTGCCTGTGGCCGGGCTGGTCCTCGCGGGCGATGACGGCGGCCTGGGCGACGCCGGGCAGCCTGGTGAGGGCGGCCTCGATCTCGCCGGGCTCGATGCGGAAGCCGCGGATCTTGACCTGCTGGTCGACGCGGCCGAGGAAGTCGAGGACGCCGTCGGCGCGCCAGCGCGCCAGGTCGCCGGTGCGGTACATGCGGCTGCCGGCGGGCCCGAACGGATTGGCGACGAAGCGCTCGGCCGTGAGCCCGGGGCGGTAGAGATAGCCGCGCGCAAGGCCCGCGCCGGCGATGTAGAGCTCGCCCGCAACGCCCACCGGAACAGGACGCAAGAGATCATCGAGCACGTAGACTTGCGTGTTGTCGATCGGCCGGCCGATCGCAACATCGTCGTCGGTACACCTGGCAAAGAGGCTGTCGCCGGCGGCTTCCGACGAGCCGTAGAAGTTCAACAGCTCGGCCTGCGGGAAGGCGTCTGCGAAGCGGGCGGACTGCTCCCGGGTGAAGGCTTCACCGCTGACGATCCAGAGCCTGCAGGAGCTCGCGCTGTGATGCTGCGGATGCTCGACCAGGCTGTCGAGCAGGCTCGGCACCAGCGTCATGCGGTGGATGCTGTGCTGCTCGATCAGGGCAAGCAGGGCGTCCGGGCTCTTGGCCGCCTGGGCGCTGGCCATGACGACGGGGGCTCCGAACAGCAGCGCTCCGAGCGCCTCCGTCGAGCCGTCCAAAAAGGCAATCGAGCTCTTGGCGATTACCGGCCGGTCGTGCCGACAGGGATGGAGCTGGTTGAGCCAGCGCAAGCGGTTGACGACGCCCGCATGCGGCCCGCTGACGCCCTTCGGCCTGCCGGTGGAGCCTGATGTGTAGATGACGTAGGCGGGGTTGTGGGGCGAGAGCGGCGCGCGGCGGTCGTGGTCATCCGGATCGGTGTCGGGACAGCCGGCGAGCGCGGCGGCGAGATCGGGATCGTCGAGGCAGAGCAGCGGCAGGGTGCCGGGCAGCCGGGCCGCGGTCGGGGTGTCCGTGAGCATGCAGACGGGACCGGCGTCGTCGAGCATGAAGGCGATGCGGTCGCGGGGATAGTCGACGTCGAGCGGCAGGTAGGCGGCGCCGGCCTTGAGGATGGCGAGCAGGCCGACCAGCATCTCGATCGAGCGCGGCAAAGCGAGAGCGACGATGCGCTCGGGTCCGACGCCGCGGCGGATCAGATGATGAGCGAGGCGGTTGGCGCGGGCGTTGAGTTCGGCATAGCTGAGTGCGGTGTCCTCGAAGATCAGCGCCGTGGCACCGGGCGAGCGTGCGACCTGCTGCTCGAACAGCTCGGGCAGGGTGGCCTCGGCCACCGGACGGAAGGTGTCGTTCCAGTCGTGCAGGAGCTGTTGGCGCTCACCAGCATCGAGGATCTCGATCTGCCCGATCGGCTGTGAGGGATCGGCCGCGACCGTGCTCAGCAATTGCTTCAAACGGCTGACGATCTGCTCGACAGTCGCGCGGTCGAACAGGTCGGTTGCGAACTCGACGTGCCCGGTCAGGCCATCGGGCTTGCCGTCGGCCGTACGCCGCTCCCAAAGGTGCAGGGAGAGATCGAGCTTTGCGGACTGGGTGCCGACAGGCTGCGATGCGACCTCCAGCCCGGACAGCCTGAAGCTGGCTCTGGCAATATTCTGGACTGCGAGTTCGACCTGGAACAGCGGATGGCGCCCCATGGAGCGGGCGGGATTGAGCACCTCGACGAGGCGCTCGAACGGCAGGTCCTGATGAGCGTAGGCGGCGAGGCAGGCGTTGCGGACGCGGCCGAGCAGATCGCGGAAGGAGGGATTGCCGGAGGTGTCGGTGCGCAGCACCAGGGTGTTGACGAAGAAGCCGACGAGGTCGTCGAGGGCATCGTCGGTGCGTCCGGCGATCGGGCTGCCGAGCGCGATGTCGGTGCCGGCGCCGAGCCGTGTGAGCAGGGTGGCGAGGGCAGCCTGCAGCACCATGAACAGGCTGGCCTGGTGATCGCGGGCCAGGGCCTGGAGCTTGTGGTGCAGCTCGGGATCGAGCTGGAAGGCGATGCTGTCGCCGCGATAGCTGGCGACCGCGGGCCGCGGACGGTCGGCCGGCAGCTCGAGCTGCTCGGGCAGGTCGGCGAGGGTCTGCTTCCAATAGGCGAGCTGTCGTGCGATGGCGCTGCCGGGATCGGTCTCGTCGCCGAGCAGCTGATGCTGCCAGAGCGTGTAGTCGGCATACTGCACCGGCAGCGGGGCCCAGCCGGGAGCCTCGCCGTGGCAACGGGCGGCGTAGGCGGCCGCCAGATCGCGGGCGAGCGGCGCGATGGACCAGCCGTCGGCTGCGATGTGATGGCACAGCAGCAGCAGCACGTGGCGGTCGTCGGCGAGCCGGAACAGGGCGGCGCGGAACGGGATCTCGCGCTCGAGGTGGAAGCCGTGTCCTGCGGCCTCGGTGAGCTGCCGTGGCAGGGTGTCGTCGGTTGCCTGTTCGATCTGCAGGATGGGTCTTGCGGTCTCCGGCTCGAGGATCAGCTGCCGGGGATCGCCGTCCTGCGGATCGGGGAAGATGGTGCGCAGGCTCTCATGGCGGGCCACCAGATCGAACAGCGCGAGCTGCAGCGCCTCGCTGTCGAGCCTGCCGTGCAGGCGCAGGCCGAGCGGGATGTTGTAGGTCGGGCTGGGCCCGTCCATCCGGTACAGGAACCAGAGCCGGCGCTGCGCAAAGGACAGCGGGATGGCGCCTTGGCCGGGATCTTGGTGGAGGTCCTGGCGCAGTGCAGGCCGCAAGGTGGGACGTGCCTTGGCGGCGCTGTCCAGCTGTGCGGCGAGCTGGGCGACGGTCGGAGCTTCGAACAGGGTGCGGATGGCGAGCTCGACGCCGAGGGTGGAGCGGATGCGGCTGATCAGCTTGGTGGCGAGCAAAGAGTGTCCGCCGAGATCGAAGAAGTTGTCGTCGATGCCGAGCTGGGCGAGGCCGAGGATCTCGGCAAAGAGAGTGACGAGGATCTCTTCCTGCGGCGTGCGCGGCGGGCGGATGCTGACCGGGCTGAAGTTCGGCGCCGGCAAGGCCTTGCGGTCGAGCTTGCCGCTCGGGGTCAGCGGCAACGCTTCGACCGGGACGATGGCGGCCGGGACCATATAGTCGGGGAGCTGGTCGGCGAGCGCGCGTCGCAGCGCCACGGGAGCGACGGCCTGTCCGGACTGGGTGACGACATAGCCGACGAGCTGCCTGTGGCCGGGCTGGTCCTCGCGGGCGATGACGGCGGCCTGGGCGACGCCGGGCAACCTGGTGAGGGCGGCCTCGATCTCGCCGGGCTCGATGCGGAAGCCGCGGATCTTGACCTGCTGGTCGACGCGGCCGAGGAAGTCGAGGACGCCGTCGGCGCGCCAGCGCGCCAGGTCGCCGGTGCGGTACATGCGGCTGCCGGCGGGCCCGAACGGATTGGCGACGAAGCGCTCGGCCGTGAGCCCGGGGCGGTTGAGATAGCCGCGCGCAAGGCCCGCGCCGGCGATGTAGAGCTCGCCCGCAACGCCGACCGGAACAGGGCGCAGCGAAGCATCGAGAACATAGATCTGCGTGTTCGAGATCGGCCGGCCGATCGGAGGAGCCTCAAGATCACAATCGTGGATCTCAGCGGTGACCGACCAGATCGTCGTCTCAGTTGGTCCGTAGAGGTTTGTGCACGATCGTTTACTGGAAACCAGATCCTGCCCGAGAGCCGTTGTGAGAGCCTCGCCGCCGACAAGAATCCGGAGGCGTTCGGGAAGGTGAGCCGTCGAGACGAGATTAGCCCAGAGTGTAGGCGTGGCCTGCATGAGGGTTGCTTGCGAGGCAAACAAAAGCGCCTCGAGCAGTGACGGTGTCTGGACGGTCGTCTTAGGTGCGACAACCACGCGGCTTCCGGAGATGAGGGGGAGAAGAAGCTCAAGGATGGAGATGTCGAAGCTGATGGTCGTGACTGCGAGCAGGCAATCCTCTGCCGTCAGAGAGAGTCCTGCTCGCATCGCAAGCATGAAGTTCGACAGGTTGGAAAGTGTGACGACGACGCCCTTCGGCCTGCCGGTGGAGCCTGATGTGTAGATGACGTAGGCGGGGTTGTGGGGCGAGAGCGGTGCGCGGCGGTCGTGGTCGTCCGGATCGGTGTCGGGACAGCCGGCGAGCGCGGCGGCGAGATCGGGATCGTCGAGGCGGAGCAGCGGCAGGGTGCCGGGCAGCTGGGCCGCGGTCGGGGTGTCCGTGAGCATGCAGACGGGACCGGCGTCGTCGAGCATGAAGGCGATGCGGTCGCGGGGATAGTCGACGTCGAGCGGCAGGTAGGCGGCGCCGGCCTTGAGGATGGCGAGCAGGCCGACCAGCATCTCGATCGAGCGCGGCAAAGCGAGAGCGACGATGCGCTCGGGTCCGACGCCGCGGCGGATCAGATGATGAGCGAGGCGGTTGGCGCGGGCGTTGAGTTCGGCATAGCTGAGTGCGGTGTCCTCGAAGATCAGCGCCGTGGCACCGGGCGAGCGTGCGACCTGCTGCTCGAACAGCTCGGGCAGGGTGGCCTCGGCCACCGGACGGAAGGTGTCGTTCCAGTCGTGCAGGAGCTGCCGGCGCTCGCCAGCGTCGAGGATCTCGATCTGCCCGATCGGCTGTGAGGGATCGGCCGCGACCGTGCTCAGCAATTGCTTCAAACGGCTGACGATCTGCTCGACAGTCGCGCGGTCGAACAGGTCGGTTGCGAACTCGACCCGGCCGGTCAGGCCATCGGGCTTGCCGTCGGCCGTACGCCGCTCCCAAAGGTGCAGGGAGAGATCGAGCTTTGCGGACTGGGTGCTGACAGGATGTGGTGCGACCTCCAGCCCGGACAGCCTGAAGCTGGCGCGGGTGTTGTTCTGCAGGATCAGGGAGACCTGGAACAGCGGATGGCTCGCCATGGAGCGGGCGGGATTGAGCACCTCGACGAGGCGCTCGAACGGCAGATCCTGATGAGCGTAGGCGGCGAGGCAGGTGTTGCGGACGCGGCCGAGCAGATCGCGGAAGGAGGGATTGCCGGAGGTGTCGGTGCGCAGCACCAGGGTGTTGACGAAGAAGCCGACGAGGTCGTCGAGGGCATCGTCGGTGCGTCCGGCGATCGGGCTGCCGAGCGCGATGTCGGTGCCGGCGCCGAGCCGTGTGAGCAGGGTGGCGAGGGCAGCCTGCAGCACCATGAACAGGCTGGCCTGGTGATCGCGGGCCAGCGCCTGGAGCTTGTGGTGCAGCTCGGGATCGAGCTGGAAGGCGATGCTGTCGCCGCGATAGCTGGCGACCGCGGGCCGCGGACGGTCGGCCGGCAGCTCGAGCTGCTCGGGCAGGTCGGCGAGGGTCTGCTTCCAATAGGCGAGCTGTCGTGCGATGGCGCTGCCGGGATCGGTCTCGTCGCCGAGCAGCTGATGCTGCCAGAGCGTGTAGTCGGCATACTGCACCGGCAGCGGGGCCCAGCCGGGAGCCTCGCCGTGGCAACGGGCGGCGTAGGCGGCCGCCAGATCGCGGGCGAGCGGCGCGATGGACCAGCCGTCGGCTGCGATGTGATGGCACAGCAGCAGCAGCACGTGGCGGTCGTCGGCGAGCCGGAACAGGGCGGCGCGGAACGGGATCTCGCGCTCGAGGTGGAAGCCGTGTCCTGCGGCCTCGGTGAGCTGCCGTGGCAGGGTGTCGTCGGTTGCCTGTTCGATCTGCAGGATGGGTCTTGCGGTCTCCGGCTCGAGGATCAGCTGCCGGGGATCGCCGTCCTGCGGATCGGGGAAGATGGTGCGCAGGCTCTCATGGCGGGCCACCAGATCGAACAGCGCGAGCTGCAGCGCCTCGCTGTCGAGCCTGCCGTGCAGGCGCAGGCCGAGCGGGATGTTGTAGGTCGGGCTGGGCCCGTCCATCCGGTACAGGAACCAGAGCCGGCGCTGCGCAAAGGACAGCGGGATGGCGCCTTGGCCGGGATCTTGGTGGAGGTCCTGGCGCAGTGCAGGCCGCAAGGTGGGACGTGCCTTGGCGGCGCTGTCCAGCTGTGCGGCGAGCTGGGCGACGGTCGGAGCTTCGAACAGGGTGCGGATGGCGAGCTCGACGCCGAGGGTGGAGCGGATGCGGCTGATCAGCTTGGTGGCGAGCAAAGAGTGTCCGCCGAGATCGAAGAAGTTGTCGTCGATGCCGAGCTGGGCGAGGCCGAGGATCTCGGCAAAGAGAGTGACGAGGATCTCTTCCTGCGGCGTGCGCGGCGGGCGGATGCTGACCGGGCTGAAGTTCGGCGCCGGCAAGGCCTTGCGGTCGAGCTTGCCGCTCGGGGTCAGCGGCAACGCTTCGACCGGGACGATGGCGGCCGGGACCATATAGTCGGGGAGCTGGTCGGCGAGCGCGCGTCGCAGCGCCACGGGAGCGACGGCCTGTCCGGACTGGGTGACGACATAGCCGACGAGCTGCTTGTGGCCGGGCTGGTCCTCGCGGGCGATGACGGCGGCCTGGGCGACGCCGGGCAACCTGGTGAGGGCGGCCTCGATCTCGCCGGGCTCGATGCGGAAGCCGCGGATCTTGACCTGCTGGTCGACGCGGCCGAGGAAGTCGAGGACGCCGTCGGCGCGCCAGCGCGCCAGGTCGCCGGTGCGGTACATGCGGCTGCCGGCGGGCCCGAACGGATTGGCGACGAAGCGCTCGGCCGTGAGCCCGGGGCGGTTGAGATAGCCGCGCGCAAGGCCCGCGCCGGCGATGTAGAGCTCGCCCGCAACGCCGACCGGGACAGGGCGCAGCGAAGCATCGAGCACGTAGACCTGCGTGTTCGAGATCGGCCGGCCGATCGGAGGAGCCTCAAGATCACAATCGTGGATCTCAGCGGTGACCGACCAGATCGTCGTCTCAGTTGGTCCGTAGAGGTTTGTGCACGATCGTTTACTGGAAACCAGATCCTGCCCGAGAGCCGTTGTGAGAGCCTCGCCGCCGACAAGAATCCGGAGGCGTTCGGGAAGGTGAGCCGTCGAGACGAGATTAGCCCAGAGTGTAGGCGTGGCCTGCATGAGGGTTGCTTGCGAGGCAAACAAAAGCGCCTCGAGCAGTGACGGTGTCTGGACGGTCGTCTTAGGTGCGACAACCACGCGGCTTCCGGAGATGAGGGGGAGAAGAAGCTCAAGGATGGAGATGTCGAAGCTGATGGTCGTGACTGCGAGCAGGCAATCCTCTGCCGTCAGAGAGAGTCCTGCTCGCATCGCAAGCATGAAGTTCGACAGGTTGGAAAGTGTGACGACGACGCCCTTCGGCCTGCCGGTGGAGCCTGATGTGTAGATGACGTAGGCGGGGTTGTGGGGCGAGAGCGGTGCGCGGCGGTCGTGGTCATCCGGATCGGTGTCGGGACAGCCGGCGAGCGCGGCGGCGAGATCGGGATCGTCGAGGCGGAGCAGCGGCAGGGTGCCGGGCAGCTGGGCCGCGGTCGGGGTGTCCGTGAGCATGCAGACGGGACCGGCGTCGTCGAGCATGAAGGCGATGCGGTCGCGGGGATAGTCGACGTCGAGCGGCAGGTAGGCGGCGCCGGCCTTGAGGATGGCGAGCAGGCCGACCAGCATCTCGATCGAGCGCGGCAAAGCGAGAGCGACGATGCGCTCGGGTCCGACGCCGCGGCGGATCAGATGATGAGCGAGGCGGTTGGCGCGGGCGTTGAGTTCGGCATAGCTGAGTGCGGTGTCCTCGAAGATCAGCGCCGTGGCACCGGGCGAGCGTGCGACCTGCTGCTCGAACAGCTCGGGCAGGGTGGCCTCGGCCACCGGACGGAAGGTGTCGTTCCAGTCGTGCAGGAGCTGCCGGCGCTCGCCAGCGTCGAGGATCTCGATCTGCCCGATCGGCTGTGAGGGATCGGCCGCGACCGTGCTCAGCAATTGCTTCAAACGGCTGACGATCTGCTCGACAGTCGCGCGGTCGAACAGGTCGGTTGCGAACTCGACCCGGCCGGTCAGGCCATCGGGCTTGCCGTCGGCCGTACGCCGCTCCCAAAGGTGCAGGGAGAGATCGAGCTTTGCGGACTGGGTGCTGACAGGATGTGGTGCGACCTCCAGCCCGGACAGCCTGAAGCTGGCGCGGGTGTTGTTCTGCAGGATCAGGGAGACCTGGAACAGCGGATGGCGCCCCATGGAGCGGGCGGGATTGAGCACCTCGACGAGGCGCTCGAACGGCAGGTCCTGATGAGCGTAGGCGGCGAGGCAGGTGTTGCGGACGCGGCCGAGCAGATCGCGGAAGGAGGGATTGCCGGAGGTGTCGGTGCGCAGCACCAGGGTGTTGACGAAGAAGCCGACGAGGTCGTCGAGGGCATCGTCGGTGCGTCCGGCGATCGGGCTGCCGAGCGCGATGTCGGTGCCGGCGCCGAGCCGTGTGAGCAGGGTGGCGAGGGCAGCCTGCAGCACCATGAACAGGCTGGCCTGGTGATCGCGGGCCAGCGCCTGGAGCTTGTGGTGCAGCTCGGGATCGAGCTGGAAGGCGATGCTGTCGCCGCGATAGCTGGCGACCGCGGGCCGCGGACGGTCGGCCGGCAGCTCGAGCTGCTCGGGCAGGTCGGCGAGGGTCTGCTTCCAATAGGCGAGCTGTTGTGCGATGGCGCTGCCGGGATCGGTCTCGTCGCCGAGCAGCTGATGCTGCCAGAGCGTGTAGTCGGCATACTGCACCGGCAGCGGGGCCCAGCCGGGAGCCTCGCCGTGGCAACGGGCGGCGTAGGCGGCCGCCAGATCGCGGGCGAGCGGCGCGATGGACCAGCCGTCGGCTGCGATGTGATGGCACAGCAGCAGCAGCACGTGGTGGTCGTCGGCGAGCCGGAACAGGGCGGTGCGGAACGGGATCTCGCGCTCGAGGTGGAAGCCGTGTCCGGCGGCCTCGGTGAGCTGCCGTGGCAGGGTGTCGTCGGTGGCCTGTTCGATCTGCAGGATGGGTCTTGCGGTCTCCGGCTCGAGGATCAGCTGCCGGGGATCGCCGTCCTGCGGATCGGGGAAGATGGTGCGCAGGCTCTCATGGCGGGCCACCAGATCGAACAGCGCGAGCTGCAGCGCCTCGCTGTCGAGCCTGCCGTGCAGGCGCAGGCCGAGCGGGATGTTGTAGGTCGGGCTGGGTCCGTCCATCCGGTACAGGAACCAGAGCCGGCGCTGGGCAAAGGACAGCGGGATGGCGCCTTGGCCGGGATCTTGGTGGAGGTCCTGGCGCAGTGCAGGCCGCAAGGTGGGACGTGCCTTGGCGGCGCTGTCCAGCTGTGCGGCGAGCTGGGCGACGGTCGGGGCTTCGAACAGGGTGCGGATGGCGAGCTCGACGCCGAGGGTGGAGCGGATGCGGCTGATCAGCTTGGTGGCGAGCAAAGAGTGTCCGCCGAGATCGAAGAAGTTGTCGTCGATGCCGAGCTGGGCAAGGCCGAGGATCTCGGCGAACAGGTCGACGAGGATCTCTTCCTGCGGCGTGCGAGGCGCGCTGATACTGAGCGGCGTGAAGTCGGGAGCGGGCAGTGCCTTGCGGTCAAGCTTGCCGTTTGGCGTCAGAGGAAGCGCATCCAGCACGACAATCGCGGCCGGGACCATGTAGTCGGGGAGCTGGTCGGCTAGCGAACGTCGCAGGGCCGCAGTAGAGAATCCAGTTTTGAGTCTCGGTTGGTTGACATAGAGAGAGGGCGATGCACCCGTTAAGTTGCCGAACGGCATGTACACATCTGTCGATGAAAGCCCCCTCAACACATTCCAGTCAACAAAGACGATGTCCAGACAAGTGCTATCTTTGCCGGCCCACGTTATGAGGGTCTTGTACCCAAGTACTTCGCCAAGTGAATAGAACGCCTCGGGGTCTACTTGAATTGGCGCGTCGTTAAGCTCGGACGGTTCTGTCTCAAGCAGGCTGACTGACTTGATAGCCAATGCAAGCCGTCGATTGGGGACAGCGCTAACGCGAACGCTGGTGGGCCGCTCGGCCCTGATGTATTCAGAAAGCGAGTCTATACTCTGGATCTCTGTGCCCCAGTAAAGGATTGGAGAATGGGCGCACGAGAATGCGCTCCTGGGCGTTTTGTGAACAGTGGCGTCGTAGCGGTAGCCGGAAAGTTCGTTGTCGTATCGGCTGCGTTTGATTTGTATGTCGATCCCTGAAAGATCAGGCCAGGAGATCTGGAGTGTGGCAAAGAATCTCGGATCGACCAGAAGCTCCTGCTCGAGCATCATGTCGCGCTCGATCCGGCTCTTCAAAGCTAGGGCGCCGGTCGATCCATGTGACCGTCTCGATTGAACGTCGGCATAGAAGTGTCGAAGAAGACTCAGATTCCTGATGTCTCCTACAAATAATGATCCGTTCGGCGCCAAAAGCTCGACGGCATTTCGCAATGTTTGAACGAGATAATCGACATTGGGGAAATACTGAACGACCGAGTTGATGATGATAGTATCGAAGAAGCCACGAGGCAAATTGCTCACGTCATTGGCCGCCTGATGGCGGAGCTCGATCCGCCTTGCGAGGTCTGGACGAGAGGCAAGTTGCCTTTTGAGTTCTTGAATGGTCGTCTGGGAAAAGTCCGTTCCATAATAACTAGTGCAGTGTTTCGCCAATTTTGCGAGCAGTAATCCGCTGCCAACCCCGATCTCCAACACGTTCGATGGCTTCAGCGATAGGATGCGCTTGACGGTCTCGTCTCGCCACTCCCTCATTTGCTCTAGCGGAATGGGAAGATCATCATAGCTGCTGTTCCAACCAAAAAAGTTCTCACCAAACTCGTGTGCTTGGGGTGCGGTCTGATACAAGCTATCGAAAACTGTCTTCCATTCAGAAAGTTGTTGATTTTCGTTTATCTCCTCAAATTCCCGTCGTGCCACGACGTAGCCGACGAGCTGCTTGTGGCCCGGCTGATCCTCGCGGGCGATGACGGCGGCCTGGGCGACGCCGGGCAGCCTGGTGAGGGCGGCCTCGATCTCGCCGGGCTCGATGCGGAAGCCGCGGATCTTGACCTGCTGGTCGACGCGGCCGAGGAAGTCGAGGACACCGTCGGCGCGCCAGCGCGCCAGGTCGCCGGTGCGGTACATCCGGCTGCCGGCGGGCCCGAACGGATTGGCGACGAAGCGCTCGGCCGTGAGCCCGGGCCGGTTGAGATAGCCGCGTGCCAGTCCGGCGCCGGCAATGTAGAGCTCGCCCGCAACGCCAACAGGAACCGGCTGCAGCTGTCCGTCAAGGACGTAGACTTTCAGATCCGGTATTCCGCGGCCGATGAGGCTGTTGGCTTCTGTTTGGGCAAGTTGGCTTGTGAGTGCGATGAAGCTGACATGGACGGTCGTTTCGGTGATGCCGTACATGTTGACGAGACGCGGCGCGTCGTCAGCATGTCTGTCGTACCAATCTTGCAGCCGTCTTAGCTCTAATGCCTCGCCGCCAAATATGATGCATCGAAGAGATAGATTAGAGACTGGGCCGGGCTGTTCACGGTCTGCCTGAATGAGTTGATAAAAGGCAGAAGGGGTCTGGTTGAGGATGGTCACCTTCTCGCGTGCAAGCAGGTCCAGAAACTCCGAAGGTGACCGGCTGAGCAATGTTGGGATGACGACAAGACGTCCGCCACGGAGAAGTGCGCCCCAAATCTCCCATACCGAGAAGTCGAACGCATGCGAATGGAACATCGTCCAAACATCGTCCGAACTGAAGTTGAACCAGTGTTCGGTATTCACCAAGAGGCGGTTGACGTTGTGATGAGCGACGACGACGCCCTTGGGCGTGCCGGTCGAGCCCGAGGTGTAGATGACGTAGGCCGGGTTGTGGGGCGAGAGCGGTGCGAGGCGGTCGTGGTCGTCCGGGTTGGTGTCGGGACAGCCGGCGAGCGCGGCGGCGAGATCGGGATCGTCGAGGCGGAGCAGCGGCAAGGTGCCGGGCAGCTGGGCCGCGGTCGGGACGTCCGTGATCATGCAGACGGGGCCGGCGTCGTCGAGCATGAAGGCGATGCGGTCCTTGGGATAGTCGACGTCGAGCGGCAGATAGGCGGCGCCGGCCTTGAGGATGGCGAGCAGGCCGACCAGCATCTCGATCGAGCGCGGCAGCGCGAGGGCGACGATGCGCTCGGGTCCGACGCCGCGGCGGATCAGATGATGGGCGAGGCGGTTGGCGCGGGCGTTGAGTTCGGCATAGCCGAGTGCGGTGTCCTCGAAGATCAGCGCCGTGGCATCGGGCGAGCGTGCGACCTGCTGCTCGAACAGCTCAGGCAGGGTGGCCTCGGCCACCGGACGGAAGGTGTCGTTCCAGTCGTGCAGGATCTGCCGGCGCTCACCAGCATCGAGGATCTCGATCTGACCGATCCGACGCGACGGATCCTCCGCAACTGCGGTCAGTACCAGCTCAAGCCGCCGGATGATACGTTCCACCGTTGTCCGGTCGAATAGCTCAGTGGCGTATTCGACCGCCCCGGCGATGCCCTGCGGTGAACCATCCGTGGCGCGCTGTTCCCAGAGATGGAAGGACAGGTCGAACTTGGCCGTTTGTGTTCCGACCGGCTGCGGCGCCATCTCCAGTCCAGCAAGCGTGACGGCGCTGCGGGTATTGTTCTGCAGGGCAAGCAAGACCTGGAACAGCGGTTGATGGGCCATCGAGCGAACGGGGTTGAGCACCTCGACGAGGCGTTCGAACGGCAGGTCCTGATGGGCGTAGGCGGCGAGGCAGGTGTTGCGGACGCGGCCGAGCAGGTCGCGGAAGGAGGGATTGCCGGAGGTGTCGGTGCGCAGCACCAGGGTGTTGACGAAGAAGCCGACGAGGTCGTCGAGGGCATCGTCGGTGCGGCCGGCGATCGGGCTGCCGAGCGCGATGTCGGTGCCGGCGCCGAGCCGTGTGAGCAGGGTGGCGAGAGCGGCCTGCAGCACCATGAACAGGCTGGCCTGATGATCGCGAGCCAAGGTCTGAAGCTTTTGGTGCAGGCCGGGGGTGAACTGGAAGACGATGGTCTCGCCGTGATGACTGGCGACAGCCGGCCGCGGCCGATCGGTCGGCAGCTCGAGCTGCTCGGGCAGATCGGCAAGGGTCTGCTTCCAGTAGGCGAGCTGTTGTGCGATGGCGCTGTCGGGATCGGCCTCGTCGCCGAGCACTTGGCGCTGCCAAAGCGTGTAGTCGGCATACTGCACCGGCAGTGGAGCCCAGTGGGGGGCGTGGCCCTGGCACCGGGCGGCATAGGCTAACGAGAGGTCGCGGGCCAGCGGCGCCTTTGACCAGCCGTCGGCTGCGATGTGATGGCATAGCAGCAGCAGCACGTGGCGCTCTTGATCGAGCTGGAACAGCCAGGCGCGGAACGGGATCTCGTTCTCCAATCGGAAGCAATGAGTTGCTGAACGGGCGAGCCGCTCGGCCAGCGTGGCTTCGCTCACGTCTTCCACTCGCAGGATGAGCCCGGCCGTCTCCGGCTCGAGGATTAGCTGCTGGGGGAAACCATCCTTCGGATCAGGGAAGATCGTGCGCAGACTCTCGTGGCGCGCCACTAGATCGGCCAATGCAAGATCAAGTGCTTCGCGATCGAGCTCGCCTTGCATTCGCAAAGCCAGCGGGATGTTATAGATCGGACTTGGTCCATCCAACCGGTACAGGAACCAGAGCCGCCGCTGTGCAAAGGAAAGCGGGATCGCCGCTTGGCGGAGCGTTGCTCGCAGGGCCGGGCGCGCCGCGACGCTGTCACTCAGATGCCCAGCGAGCTGGGCGACGGTGGGGGCTTCGAACAGGGTGCGGATGGCGAGCTCGACGCCGAGGGTGGAGCGGATGCGGCTGATCAGCTTGGTGGCGAGCAAAGAGTGTCCGCCGAGATCGAAGAAATTGTCGTCGATGCCGAGCTCGGCCAAACCGAGGATCTCGGCGAAGAGGCCGGTCAGGACCTCCTCCTGGGGTGTACGCGGCGCGCGCGTGCTGACCGGGGTAAAGTTCGGGACCGGCAGTGCCTTGCGGTCGAGCTTGCCGTTGATTGTCAGCGGCAGTGCATCAAGTGCGAGGATCGCCGCGGGCACCATGTAGTCGGGCAAATGGCTGGCCAACGCGCGCCGCAACGCCGAAGGATCGGTGGTCCCTCCAGATTGTGCCACAACATAGCCGACGAGCTGCTTGTGGCCGGGCTGGTCCTCGCGGGCGATGACGGCGGCCTGGGCGACGCCGGGCAGCCTGGTGAGGGCGGCCTCGATCTCGCCGGGCTCGACGCGGAAGCCGCGGATCTTGACCTGCTGATCGGCACGGGCGAGGAAGACGAGCGTGCCGTCGGCGCGCCAGCGCGCCAGGTCGCCGGTGCGGTACATGCGGCTGCCGGCGGGCCCGAACGGATTGGCGACGAAGCGCTCGGCCGTAAGCCCGGGCCGGTTGAGATAATCACGGGCAATATACTCGCTACAAATCGCGACCTCTCCAAACAAGTCGGTCGGTTCGCCGTCCGGGTTGAGCAGAACCACCTGAGTTGCCTCGACCGGATAGCCTATCGGCAGTCGCGCGCCGCTCACAAGGCTCTTGGAATCCGCAAAAAACTGCGTCGCGATAGTTGATTCCGTCGGCCCATAGCCATTCACGAGCAGACATTCCGGATCGAAATTCTTTCGGAGGAGATCCAGATCCGCCGGCGAAGCTTCTTCGCCGCCGAGGACGACCATGCGGACCGGCCCGGTCCCGGATCTATCGAGACCGGAAGCTGCGAGCCGAAACACCGTCGGAGTAGAATGCCAGATCGTCACGGATTGCTTGATCAGCCACTCATGCAAATCTGATAGTGAGGACCGTTTAAGGTCGAAGACGTGTAGAGAAGCTCCATTCAAGAGGGCTCCGTAGATGTCCATGACGGACGCATCAAAACCATAGGAACTGAAGAGCGTCAGCCGATCTTCCGAGTTCAGGTGCAATGCGTTGGTATATACAGATATAAAATGGAGAACATTGCGATCGGTCTGGACGACGCCCTTTGGCTGGCCCGTCGTGCCCGAAGTGTAAAGAACATACGTGTCTGCACTTTTGTGCCGGGTTGTTGGAAAGTCGTCGCAGGGCGCAATGGCGGAATGATCTAAGATGGGAATACACAGGTCAGCGCAGGCCGCAGTTGCGAGTGGCATCAGATGCTGATCACATATGATCGCATCTGCATTCGCATCGCCGATGATGAACTTCAGTCGCTCCACCGGTTGAAGGGGGTCGAGTGGCACGTAGGCCTTCGATGCCTTTATGACTCCAAGCATTGCCGCGATCATGTCGGCACCATGATCGAAAAGAAGCGCAACGCGTCGAGAGTTGACGCCAAGAATACGACCGAGTTGCTTGGCGACGCCATTTGCCCGACGGTCTAGATCTTCATAGCTCCAGCATATGTCTCCGCAGGTGACGGCTGGCGACGTCGAGTGGCGTTTTGCCTGTGCTTCAAAGCGCGCAGCAAGGGACTGCTCGATCTCTTCCCGGTCGAAGCTTGCAAACGTGTTCGTCGGTCCCACGTGGCTTCGGCTTCTGGCAGTCGAACTCGCATCTACCGTTAGGCGGATTTGATCGATGCGCATTTCCGGGGTGGTGACAATGCCTTTGAGTAAGGCCTCGAAGAGTCTGAGCACCCATTCTATGGTTGCGCGGTCGAACAGATCGGTTGCAAACTCGACGTGGCCGATGAGCCCGCCAGGTTTGCTGTCAGCGGTCATCTGCTCCCAAAGATGCATTGAGAGATCAAACTTGGCGGTGCCGGTGACGACCGGAAGACGCGCTGTGGTCAGACCGGCCATATCGAAGCCGGCTCTGGCATTGTTCTGTATTGCCAGTTCGACCTGGAACAGCGGATGGCTCGCCATGGAGCGGGCGGGATTGAGCACCTCGACGAGGCGCTCGAACGGCAGATCCTGATGAGCGTAGGCGGCGAGGCAGGTGTTGCGGACGCGGCCGAGCAGATCGCGGAAGGAGGGATTGCCGGAGGTGTCGGTGCGCAGCACCAGGGTGTTGACGAAGAAGCCGACGAGGTCGTCGAGGGCATCGTCGGTGCGTCCGGCGATCGGGCTGCCGAGCGCGATGTCGGTGCCGGCGCCGAGCCGTGTGAGCAGGGTGGCGAGGGCAGCCTGCAGCACCATGAACAGGCTGGCCTGGTGATCGCGGGCCAGCGCCTGGAGCTTGTGGTGCAGCTCGGGATCGAGCTGGAAGGCGATGCTGTCGCCGCGATAGCTGGCGACCGCGGGCCGCGGACGGTCGGCCGGCAGCTCGAGCTGCTCGGGCAGGTCGGCGAGGGTCTGCTTCCAATAGGCGAGCTGTCGTGCGATGGCGCTGCCGGGATCGGTCTCGTCGCCGAGCAGCTGATGCTGCCAGAGCGTGTAGTCGGCATACTGCACCGGCAGCGGGGCCCAGCCGGGAGCCTCGCCGTGGCAACGGGCGGCGTAGGCGGCCGCCAGATCGCGGGCGAGCGGCGCGATGGACCAGCCGTCGGCTGCGATGTGATGGCACAGCAGCAGCAGCACGTGGCGGTCGTCGGCGAGCTGGAACAGGGCGGCGCGGAACGGGATCTCGCGCTCGAGGTGGAAGCCGTGTCCGGCGGCCTCGGTGAGCTGCCGTGGCAGGGTGTCGTCGGTGGCCTGTTCGATCTGCAGGATGGGTCTTGCGGTCTCCGGCTCGAGGATCAGCTGCCGGGGATCGCCGTCCTGCGGATCGGGGAAGATGGTGCGCAGGCTCTCATGGCGGGCCACCAGATCGAACAGCGCGAGCTGCAGCTCCTCGCTGTCGAGCCTGCCGTGCAGGCGCAGGCCGAGCGGGATGTTGTAGGTCGGGCTGGGTCCGTCCATCCGGTACAGGAACCAGAGCCGGCGCTGGGCAAAGGACAGCGGGATGGCGCCTTGGCCGGGATCTTGGTGGAGGTCCTGGCGCAGTGCAGGCCGCAAGGTGGGACGTGCCTTGGCGGCGCTGTCGAGCTGGGCTGCGAGCTGGGCGACGGTCGGAGCTTCGAACAGGGTGCGGATGGCGAGCTCGACGCCGAGGGTGGAGCGGATGCGGCTGATCAGCCTGGTGGCGAGCAACGAGTGTCCGCCGAGATCGAAGAAGTTGTCGTCGATGCCGAGCTGGGCGAGGCCGAGGATCTCGGCGAAGAGAGTGACGAGGATCTCTTCCTGCGGCGTGCGCGGCGGGCGGATGCTGACCGGGCTGAAGTTCGGCGCCGGCAAGGCCTTGCGGTCGAGCTTGCCGCTCGGGGTCAGCGGCAATGCTTCGACCGGGACGATGGCGGCCGGGACCATGTAGTCGGGGAGCTGGTCGGCGAGCGAGCGTCGCAGCGCCACGGGAGCGACGGCCTGTCCGGACTGGGTCACGACATAGCCGACGAGCTGCTTGTGGCCTGACTGGTCCTCGCGGGCGATGACGGCGGCCTGGGCGACGCCGGGCAGCCTGGTGAGGGCGGCCTCGATCTCGCCGGGCTCGATGCGGAAGCCGCGGATCTTGACCTGCTGGTCGACGCGGCCGAGGAAGTCGAGGACGCCGTCGGCGCGCCAGCGCGCCAGGTCGCCGGTGCGGTACATGCGGCTGCCGGCGGGCCCGAACGGATTGGCGACGAAGCGCTCGGCCGTGAGCCCGGGGCGGTAGAGATAGCCGCGCGCAAGGCCCGCGCCGGCGATGTAGAGCTCGCCCGCAACGCCGACCGGGACAGGGCGCAGCGAAGCATCGAGAACATAGATCTTTGTATTGGCGATCGGCCGTCCGATTGGCACGACACCCGCGACAAAATCTGCAGGGCGGCGCCATGCCGTGGCACAGACCGTCGCCTCCGTTGGACCATAGGCGTTTAAGACGGTGACGTGGTGCGGCAGTGCCTCCATCAGCTCTGCCCGCGGTAGTTCGCCGGCAAGCACGAGCACCTCAAGCTCGGCAAGGCGCGCCAGATCCGTACGCCCCTGCAGCAGCGCTGGCGGGAGCGTCGCATGCGTCACGTGGTGATCTGTGAAATAGTCCAGAAGCGCCGTAGCGTCGCGGTGTTCGCCGTTGCCGAGCAGATGCAATTCCGCTCCCGAGCACAACGTCATGACGATCTCCGACGCGCTGGCATCGAAACTCAGCGAAGCGAATTGTACGATTCGGCTGTGCTGGTGGGTCTCGAACACGTCGATCTGGGCACGCGTAAGATTCACAAACCCGCGATGCTCGATCATCACGCCCTTCGGCCTGCCGGTGGAGCCTGATGTGTAGATGACGTAGGCGGGGTTGTGGGGCGAGAGCGGTGCGCGGCGGTCGTGGTCGTCCGGATTGGTGTCGGGACAGCCGGCGAGCGCGGCGGCGAGATCGGGATCGTCGAGGCGGAGCAGCGGCAGGGTGCCGGGCAGCTGGGCCGCGGTCGGGGTGTCCGTGAGCATGCAGACGGGACCGGCGTCGTCGAGCATGAAGGCGATGCGGTCGCGGGGATAGTCGACGTCGAGCGGCAGGTAGGCGGCGCCGGCCTTGAGGATGGCGAGCAGGCCGACCAGCATCTCGATCGAGCGCGGCAAAGCGAGAGCGACGATGCGCTCGGGTCCGACGCCGCGGCGGATCAGATGATGAGCGAGGCGGTTGGCACGGGCGTTGAGTTCGGCATAGCTGAGTGCGGTGTCCTCGAAGATCAGCGCCGTGGCACCGGGCGAGCGTGCGACCTGCTGCTCGAACAGCTCGGGCAGGGTGGCCTCGGCCACCGGACGGAAGGTGTCGTTCCAGTCGTGCAGGAGCTGCCGGCGCTCGCCAGCGTCGAGGATCTCGATCTGCCCGATCGGCTGTGAGGGATCGGCCGCGACCGTGCTCAGCAATTGCTTCAAACGGCTGACGATCTGCTCGACAGTCGCGCGGTCGAACAGGTCGGTTGCGAACTCGACGTGCCCGGTCAGGCCATCGGGCTTGCCGTCGGCCGCACGCCGCTCCCATAGATGGAAGGTGAGATCGAGCTTGGCGCTGCTGGTGCCAACGGGATGTGGTGCGACCTCCAGGTTGGAGAGCCTGAAGCTGGCGCGGGTGTTGTTCTGCAGGATCAGGGAGACCTGGAACAGCGGATGGCTCGCCATGGAGCGGGCGGGATTGAGCACCTCGACGAGGCGCTCGAACGGCAGATCCTGATGAGCGTAGGCGGCGAGGCAGGTGTTGCGGACGCGGCCGAGCAGATCGCGGAAGGAGGGATTGCCGGAGGTGTCGGTGCGCAGCACCAGGGTGTTGACGAAGAAGCCGACGAGGTCGTCGAGGGCATCGTCGGTGCGTCCGGCGATCGGGCTGCCGAGCGCGATGTCGGTGCCGGCGCCGAGCCGTGTGAGCAGGGTGGCGAGGGCAGCCTGCAGCACCATGAACAGGCTGGCCTGGTGATCGCGGGCCAGCGCCTGGAGCTTGTGGTGCAGCTCGGGATCGAGCTGGAAGGCGATGCTGTCGCCGCGATAGCTGGCGACCGCGGGCCGCGGACGGTCGGCCGGCAGCTCGAGCTGCTCGGGCAGGTCGGCGAGGGTCTGCTTCCAATAGGCGAGCTGTTGTGCGATGGCGCTGCCGGGATCGGTCTCGTCGCCGAGCAGCTGATGCTGCCAGAGCGTGTAGTCGGCATACTGCACCGGCAGCGGGGCCCAGCCGGGAGCCTCGCCGTGGCAACGGGCGGCGTAGGCGGCCGCCAGATCGCGGGCGAGCGGCGCGATGGACCAGCCGTCGGCTGCGATGTGATGGCACAGCAGCAGCAGCACGTGGCGGTCGTCGGCGAGCTGGAACAGGGCGGCGCGGAACGGGATCTCGCGCTCGAGGTGGAAGCCGTGTCCGGCGGCCTCGGTGAGCTGCCGTGGCAGGGTGTCGTCGGTGGCCTGTTCGATCTGCAGGATGGGTCTTGCGGTCTCCGGCTCGAGGATCAGCTGCCGGGGATCGCCGTCCTGCGGATCGGGGAAGATGGTGCGCAGGCTCTCATGGCGGGCCACCAGATCGAACAGCGCGAGCTGCAGCTCCTCGCTGTCGAGCCTGCCGTGCAGGCGCAGGCCGAGCGGGATGTTGTAGGTCGGGCTGGGTCCGTCCATCCGGTACAGGAACCAGAGCCGGCGCTGGGCAAAGGACAGCGGGATGGCGCCTTGGCCGGGATCTTGGTGGAGGTCCTGGCGCAGTGCAGGCCGCAAGGTGGGACGTGCCTTGGCGGCGCTGTCGAGCTGGGCTGCGAGCTGGGCGACGGTCGGAGCTTCGAACAGGGTGCGGATGGCGAGCTCGACGCCGAGGGTGGAGCGGATGCGGCTGATCAGCTTGGTGGCGAGCAAAGAGTGTCCGCCGAGATCAAAGAAGTTGTCGTCGATGCCGAGCTGGGCGAGGCCGAGGATCTCGGCGAAGAGAGTGACGAGGATCTCTTCCTGCGGCGTGCGCGGCGGGCGGATGCTGACCGGGCTGAAGTTCGGCGCCGGCAAGGCCTTGCGGTCGAGCTTGCCGCTCGGGGTCAGCGGCAATGCTTCGACCGGGACGATGGCGGCCGGGACCATGTAGTCGGGGAGCTGGTCGGCGAGCGAGCGTCGCAGCGCCACGGGAGCGACGGCCTGTCCGGACTGGGTCACGACATAGCCGACGAGCTGCTTGTGGCCTGACTGGTCCTCGCGGGCGATGACGGCGGCCTGGGCGACGCCGGGCAACCTGGTGAGGGCGGCCTCGATCTCGCCGGGCTCGATGCGGAAGCCGCGGATCTTGACCTGCTGGTCGACGCGGCCGAGGAAGTCGAGGACGCCGTCGGCGCGCCAGCGCGCCAGGTCGCCGGTGCGGTACATGCGGCTGCCGGCGGGCCCGAACGGATTGGCGACGAAGCGCTCGGCCGTGAGCCCGGGGCGGTAGAGATAGCCGCGCGCAAGGCCCGCGCCGGCGATGTAGAGCTCGCCCGCAACGCCCACCGGAACAGGACGCAAGAGATCATCGAGCACGTAGACTTGCGTGTTGTCGATCGGCCGGCCGATCGCAACATCGTCGTCGGTACACCTGGCAAAGAGGCTGTCGCCGGCGGCTTCCGACGAGCCGTAGAAGTTCAACAGCTCGGCCTGCGGGAAGGCGTCTGCGAAGCGGGCGGACTGCTCCCGGGTGAAGGCTTCACCGCTGACGATCCAGAGCCTGCAGGAGCTCGCGCTGTGATGCTGCGGATGCTCGACCAGGCTGTCGAGCAGGCTCGGCACCAGCGTCATGCGGTGGATGCTGTGCTGCTCGATCAGGGCAAGCAGGGCGTCCGGGCTCTTGGCCGCCTGGGCGCTGGCCATGACGACGGGGGCTCCGAACAGCAGCGCTCCGAGCGCCTCCGTCGAGCCGTCCAAAAAGGCAATCGAGCTCTTGGCGATTACCGGCCGGTCGTGCCGACAGGGATGGAGCTGGTTGAGCCAGCGCAAGCGGTTGACGACGCCCGCATGCGGCCCGCTGACGCCCTTCGGCCTGCCGGTGGAGCCTGATGTGTAGATGACGTAGGCGGGGTTGTGGGGCGAGAGCGGTGCGCGGCGGTCGTGGTCGTCCGGATTGGTGTCGGGACAGCCGGCGAGCGCGGCGGCGAGATCGGGATCGTCGAGGCGGAGCAGCGGCAGGGTGCCGGGCAGCTGGGCCGCGGTCGGGGTGTCCGTGATCATGCAGACGGGACCGGCGTCGTCGAGCATGAAGGCGATGCGGTCGCGGGGATAGTCGACGTCGAGCGGCAGGTAGGCGGCGCCGGCCTTGAGGATGGCGAGCAGGCCGACCAGCATCTCGATCGAGCGCGGCAAAGCGAGAGCGACGATGCGCTCGGGTCCGACGCCGCGGCGGATCAGATGATGAGCGAGGCGGTTGGCACGGGCGTTGAGTTCGGCATAGCTGAGTGCGGTGTCCTCGAAGATCAGCGCCGTGGCACCGGGCGAGCGTGCGACCTGCTGCTCGAACAGCTCGGGCAGGGTGGCCTCGGCCACCGGACGGAAGGTGTCGTTCCAGTCGTGCAGGAGCTGCCGGCGCTCGCCAGCGTCGAGGATCTCGATCTGCCCGATCGGCTGTGAGGGATCGGCCGCGACCGTGCTCAGCAATTGCTTCAAACGGCTGACGATCTGCTCGACAGTCGCGCGGTCGAACAGGTCGGTTGCGAACTCGACGTGCCCGGTCAGGCCATCGGGCTTGCCGTCGGCCGCACGCCGCTCCCATAGATGGAAGGTGAGATCGAGCTTGGCGCTGCTGGTGCCAACGGGATGTGGTGCGACCTCCAGGTTGGAGAGCCTGAAGCTGGCGCGGGTGTTGTTCTGCAGGATCAGGGAGACCTGGAACAGCGGATGGCTCGCCATGGAGCGGGCGGGATTGAGCACCTCGACGAGGCGCTCGAACGGCAGATCCTGATGAGCGTAGGCGGCGAGGCAGGTGTTGCGGACGCGGCCGAGCAGATCGCGGAAGGAGGGATTGCCGGAGGTGTCGGTGCGCAGCACCAGGGTGTTGACGAAGAAGCCGACGAGGTCGTCGAGGGCATCGTCGGTGCGTCCGGCGATCGGGCTGCCGAGCGCGATGTCGGTGCCGGCGCCGAGCCGTGTGAGCAGGGTGGCGAGGGCAGCCTGCAGCACCATGAACAGGCTGGCCTGGTGATCGCGGGCCAGCGCCTGGAGCTTGTGGTGCAGCTCGGGATCGAGCTGGAAGGCGATGCTGTCGCCGCGATAGCTGGCGACCGCGGGCCGCGGACGGTCGGCCGGCAGCTCGAGCTGCTCGGGCAGGTCGGCGAGGGTCTGCTTCCAATAGGCGAGCTGTTGTGCGATGGCGCTGCCGGGATCGGTCTCGTCGCCGAGCAGCTGATGCTGCCAGAGCGTGTAGTCGGCATACTGCACCGGCAGCGGGGCCCAGCCGGGAGCCTCGCCGTGGCAACGGGCGGCGTAGGCGGCCGCCAGATCGCGGGCGAGCGGCGCGATGGACCAGCCGTCGGCTGCGATGTGATGGCACAGCAGCAGCAGCACGTGGCGGTCGTCGGCGAGCTGGAACAGGGCGGCGCGGAACGGGATCTCGCGCTCGAGGTGGAAGCCGTGTCCGGCGGCCTCGGTGAGCTGCCGTGGCAGGGTGTCGTCGGTGGCCTGTTCGATCTGCAGGATGGGTCTTGCGGTCTCCGGCTCGAGGATCAGCTGCCGGGGATCGCCGTCCTGCGGATCGGGGAAGATGGTGCGCAGGCTCTCATGGCGGGCCACCAGATCGAACAGCGCGAGCTGCAGCTCCTCGCTGTCGAGCCTGCCGTGCAGGCGCAGGCCGAGCGGGATGTTGTAGGTCGGGCTGGGTCCGTCCATCCGGTACAGGAACCAGAGCCGGCGCTGGGCAAAGGACAGCGGGATGGCGCCTTGGCCGGGATCTTGGTGGAGGTCCTGGCGCAGTGCAGGCCGCAAGGTGGGACGTGCCTTGGCGGCGCTGTCGAGCTGGGCTGCGAGCTGGGCGACGGTCGGAGCTTCGAACAGGGTGCGGATGGCGAGCTCGACGCCGAGGGTGGAGCGGATGCGGCTGATCAGCTTGGTGGCGAGCAAAGAGTGTCCGCCGAGATCAAAGAAGTTGTCGTCGATGCCGAGCTGGGCGAGGCCGAGGATCTCGGCGAAGAGAGTGACGAGGATCTCTTCCTGCGGCGTGCGCGGCGGGCGGATGCTGACCGGGCTGAAGTTCGGCGCCGGCAAGGCCTTGCGGTCGAGCTTGCCGCTCGGGGTCAGCGGCAATGCTTCGACCGGGACGATGGCGGCCGGGACCATGTAGTCGGGGAGCTGGTCGGCGAGCGAGCGTCGCAGCGCCACGGGAGCGACGGCCTGTCCGGACTGGGTCACGACATAGCCGACGAGCTGCTTGTGGCCTGACTGGTCCTCGCGGGCGATGACGGCGGCCTGGGCGACGCCGGGCAACCTGGTGAGGGCGGCCTCGATCTCGCCGGGCTCGATGCGGAAGCCGCGGATCTTGACCTGCTGGTCGACGCGGCCGAGGAAGTCGAGGACGCCGTCGGCGCGCCAGCGCGCCAGGTCGCCGGTGCGGTACATGCGGCTGCCGGCGGGCCCGAACGGATTGGCGACGAAGCGCTCGGCCGTGAGCCCGGGGCGGTAGAGATAGCCGCGCGCAAGGCCCGCGCCGGCGATGTAGAGCTCGCCCGCAACGCCCACCGGAACAGGACGCAAGAGATCATCGAGCACGTAGACTTGCGTGTTGTCGATCGGCCGGCCGATCGCAACATCGTCGTCGGTACACCTGGCAAAGAGGCTGTCGCCGGCGGCTTCCGACGAGCCGTAGAAGTTCAACAGCTCGGCCTGCGGGAAGGCGTCTGCGAAGCGGGCGGACTGCTCCCGGGTGAAGGCTTCACCGCTGACGATCCAGAGCCTGCAGGAGCTCGCGCTGTGATGCTGCGGATGCTCGACCAGGCTGTCGAGCAGGCTCGGCACCAGCGTCATGCGGTGGATGCTGTGCTGCTCGATCAGGGCAAGCAGGGCGTCCGGGCTCTTGGCCGCCTGGGCGCTGGCCATGACGACGGGGGCTCCGAACAGCAGCGCTCCGAGCGCCTCCGTCGAGCCGTCCAAAAAGGCAATCGAGCTCTTGGCGATTACCGGCCGGTCGTGCCGACAGGGATGGAGCTGGTTGAGCCAGCGCAAGCGGTTGACGACGCCCGCATGCGGCCCGCTGACGCCCTTCGGCCTGCCGGTGGAGCCTGATGTGTAGATGACGTAGGCGGGGTTGTGGGGCGAGAGCGGTGCGCGGCGGTCGTGGTCATCCGGATCGGTGTCGGGACAGCCGGCGAGCGCGGCGGCGAGATCGGGATCGTCGAGGCGGAGCAGCGGCAGGGTGCCGGGCAGCTGGGCCGCGGTCGGGGTGTCCGTGAGCATGCAGACGGGACCGGCGTCGTCGAGCATGAAGGCGATGCGGTCGCGGGGATAGTCGACGTCGAGCGGCAGGTAGGCGGCGCCGGCCTTGAGGATGGCGAGCAGGCCGACCAGCATCTCGATCGAGCGCGGCAAAGCGAGAGCGACGATGCGCTCGGGTCCGACGCCGCGGCGGATCAGATGATGAGCGAGGCGGTTGGCGCGGGCGTTGAGCCCGGCATAGCTGAGTGCGGTGTCCTCGAAGATCAGCGCCGTGGCACCGGGCGAGCGTGCGACCTGCTGCTCGAACAGCTCGGGCAGGGTGGCCTCGGCCACCGGACGGAAGGTGTCGTTCCAGTCGTGCAGGAGCTGCCGGCGCTCGCCAGCGTCGAGGATCTCGATCTGCCCGATCGGCTGTGAGGGATCGGCCGCGACCGTGCTCAGCAATTGCTTCAAACGGCTGACGATCTGCTCGACAGTCGCGCGGTCGAACAGGTCGGTTGCGAACTCGACGTGCCCGGTCAGGCCATCGGGCTTGCCGTCGGCCGCACGCCGCTCCCATAGATGGAAGGTGAGATCGAGCTTGGCGCTGCTGGTGCCAACGGGATGTGGTGCGACCTCCAGGTTGGAGAGCCTGAAGCTGGCGCGGGTGTTGTTCTGCAGGATCAGGGAGACCTGGAACAGCGGATGGCTCGCCATGGAGCGGGCGGGATTGAGCACCTCGACGAGGCGCTCGAACGGCAGATCCTGATGAGCGTAGGCGGCGAGGCAGGTGTTGCGGACGCGGCCGAGCAGATCGCGGAAGGAGGGATTGCCGGAGGTGTCGGTGCGCAGCACCAGGGTGTTGACGAAGAAGCCGACGAGGTCGTCGAGGGCATCGTCGGTGCGTCCGGCGATCGGGCTGCCGAGCGCGATGTCGGTGCCGGCGCCGAGCCGTGTGAGCAGGGTGGCGAGGGCAGCCTGCAGCACCATGAACAGGCTGGCCTGGTGATCGCGGGCCAGCGCCTGGAGCTTGTGGTGCAGCTCGGGATCGAGCTGGAAGGCGATGCTGTCGCCGCGATAGCTGGCGACCGCGGGCCGCGGACGGTCGGCCGGCAGCTCGAGCTGCTCGGGCAGGTCGGCGAGGGTCTGCTTCCAATAGGCGAGCTGTTGTGCGATGGCGCTGCCGGGATCGGTCTCGTCGCCGAGCAGCTGATGCTGCCAGAGCGTGTAGTCGGCATACTGCACCGGCAGCGGGGCCCAGCCGGGAGCCTCGCCGTGGCAACGGGCGGCGTAGGCGGCCGCCAGATCGCGGGCGAGCGGCGCGATGGACCAGCCGTCGGCTGCGATGTGATGGCACAGCAGCAGCAGCACGTGGCGGTCGTCGGCGAGCCGGAACAGGGCGGCGCGGAACGGGATCTCGCGCTCGAGGTGGAAGCCGTGTCCGGCGGCCTCGGTGAGCTGCCGTGGCAGGGTGTCGTCGGTGGCCTGTTCGATCTGCAGGATGGGTCTTGCGGTCTCCGGCTCGAGGATCAGCTGCCGGGGATCGCCGTCCTGCGGATCGGGGAAGATGGTGCGCAGGCTCTCATGGCGGGCCACCAGATCGAACAGCGCGAGCTGCAGCTCCTCGCTGTCGAGCCTGCCGTGCAGGCGCAGGCCGAGCGGGATGTTGTAGGTCGGGCTGGGTCCGTCCATCCGGTACAGGAACCAGAGCCGGCGCTGGGCAAAGGACAGCGGGATGGCGCCTTGGCCGGGATCTTGGTGGAGGTCCTGGCGCAGTGCAGGCCGCAAGGTGGGACGTGCCTTGGCGGCGCTGTCGAGCTGGGCTGCGAACTGGGCGACGGTCGGAGCTTCGAACAGGGTGCGGATGGCGAGCTCGACGCCGAGGGTGGAGCGGATGCGGCTGATCAGCTTGGTGGCGAGCAAAGAGTGTCCGCCGAGATCGAAGAAGTTGTCGTCGATGCCGAGCTGGGCGAGGCCGAGGATCTCGGCGAAGAGAGTGACGAGGATCTCTTCCTGCGGCGTGCGCGGCGGGCGGATGCTGACCGGGCTGAAGTTCGGCGCCGGCAAGGCCTTGCGGTCGAGCTTGCCGCTCGGGGTCAGCGGCAATGCTTCGACCGGGACGATGGCGGCCGGGACCATGTAGTCGGGGAGCTGGTCGGCGAGCGAGCGTCGCAGCGCCACGGGAGCGACGGCCTGTCCGGACTGGGTCACGACATAGCCGACGAGCTGCTTGTGGCCTGACTGGTCCTCGCGGGCGATGACGGCGGCCTGGGCGACGCCGGGCAACCTGGTGAGGGCGGCCTCGATCTCGCCGGGCTCGATGCGGAAGCCGCGGATCTTGACCTGCTGGTCGACGCGGCCGAGGAAGTCGAGGACGCCGTCGGCGCGCCAGCGCGCCAGGTCGCCGGTGCGGTACATGCGGCTGCCGGCGGGCCCGAACGGATTGGCGACGAAGCGCTCGGCCGTGAGCCCGGGGCGGTAGAGATAGCCGCGCGCAAGGCCCGCGCCGGCGATGTAGAGCTCGCCCGCAACGCCCACCGGAACAGGACGCAAGAGATCATCGAGCACGTAGACTTGCGTGTTGTCGATCGGCCGGCCGATCGCAACATCGTCGTCGGTACACCTGGCAAAGAGGCTGTCGCCGGCGGCTTCCGACGAGCCGTAGAAGTTCAACAGCTCGGCCTGCGGGAAGGCGTCTGCGAAGCGGGCGGACTGCTCCCGGGTGAAGGCTTCACCGCTGACGATCCAGAGCCTGCAGGAGCTCGCGCTGTGATGCTGCGGATGCTCGACCAGGCTGTCGAGCAGGCTCGGCACCAGCGTCATGCGGTGGATGCTGTGCTGCTCGATCAGGGCAAGCAGGGCGTCCGGGCTCTTGGCCGCCTGGGCGCTGGCCATGACGACGGGGGCTCCGAACAGCAGCGCTCCGAGCGCCTCCGTCGAGCCGTCCAAAAAGGCAATCGAGCTCTTGGCGATTACCGGCCGGTCGTGCCGACAGGGATGGAGCTGGTTGAGCCAGCGCAAGCGGTTGACGACGCCCGCATGCGGCCCGCTGACGCCCTTCGGCCTGCCGGTGGAGCCTGATGTGTAGATGACGTAGGCGGGGTTGTGGGGCGAGAGCGGTGCGCGGCGGTCGTGGTCGTCCGGATTGGTGTCGGGACAGCCGGCGAGCGCGGCGGCGAGATCGGGATCGTCGAGGCGGAGCAGCGGCAGGGTGCCGGGCAGCTGGGCCGCGGTCGGGGTGTCCGTGATCATGCAGACGGGACCGGCGTCGTCGAGCATGAAGGCGATGCGGTCGCGGGGATAGTCGACGTCGAGCGGCAGGTAGGCGGCGCCGGCCTTGAGGATGGCGAGCAGGCCGACCAGCATCTCGATCGAGCGCGGCAAAGCGAGAGCGACGATGCGCTCGGGTCCGACGCCGCGGCGGATCAGATGATGAGCGAGGCGGTTGGCGCGGGCGTTGAGCCCGGCATAGCTGAGTGCGGTGTCCTCGAAGATCAGCGCCGTGGCACCGGGCGAGCGTGCGACCTGCTGCTCGAACAGCTCGGGCAGGGTGGCCTCGGCCACCGGACGGAAGGTGTCGTTCCAGTCGTGCAGGAGCTGCCGGCGCTCGCCAGCGTCGAGGATCTCGATCTGCCCGATCGGCTGTGAGGGATCGGCGCTGACAGCAGTCAGAACACGTTGGAGAAACTGTTGATGACGCTCGACAGCTTCAAGACTGTGCATCTTGGGATTTGCTGCCAGATGAACATGAAGGCCATCTTCGTTGCCGCTATAGATCGTGAATGAAATATCCCGAACCGTTCGGGTCGACACATTATAGGGAACGGCTCTATGGCCGGCGAATGCGAGTTCCTGCTTGAACGGCATCACATTGATGATCGGGCCGAAATCATCCCCGAACGCCCTGATCCTCTTCATGTCGCGCAGAAGAGCCGGAATAGGATAACGCCGGTGAGGCAAAACCTTTTTCAGTTCGTTATCGATCCGTGCGGCGACGTCCTGCAACGACATGGCAGGATTGATTGCCAATCGAATTGGCAACACATTTGCCGTCATGCCCGGCGCAGTTCTCGAGCGAGCCGAGACCGACAAACTGAAAGTCAACTCATACTGACCCGAAAACCGACAAAGATATGCTGCTACCGCGGCAACGATCGTTCGCGAAAGCGTCGTCCCTGACTGGTTTGCAACGTCAGAAAGAGAATGAACGATGTCTCCTGGTAAGGAGCTCGAATTCCGGAGGGGTAGAGGTGTGTAATCTGAAGTGGCGTTTCCCAAGCGCGGCGGATCGGGAATAGAAGACAAATATTCAAGCCAGAAAGCTCTATCTATCTGAAAATCATTCGACGCCAGGTACGCACCGTCTCCATCGAGAATGTCATCTATAGATCCGAACTTCGGACCGCCGGGAGGCGCGCCGGAGATTGCAGCTGAATATAGATCGCTCAATCTTTGAGCGATCAAAGAGTATCCGAAGCCATCAATAATAACGTGGTGATAGCGATGGTGCCAAACGAAGTGATCATCCGCCAGTTTGATCAGCGAAAAAGAGAAGAGCTTCTGATCCCGGAGGTCTATTATGTCCTCCATTGCGCGCTCGACGATGCTCAGCATCGAGCGCCATGGGTCGGGCGCGAGGCTTACGTCGACGATCGCTAGGTCGACCAGCGAACTTGCCGGGAAAGATTGCCGCGGTTCAGCATCCGTCTCCGAAAAGACCGTTCTGAGAGCATCCGTTTCTGCAACTATCTGCCTCAACGCCTCCCGGAATGCGGGTACGCTCACCGGCCCGCATATTTCAACCATCTCCCCAATATTTTCGCACGGCTGCGGGTCCGAGAGCGTACTCTCAAACCAGATCCCCAATTGCATGGATGAAAGAGGCCGAAAGTCCACGCGTGACTTCGTCATTGCCGAGCTTCTTATTGCTTGATCGAAGGGACGACACTGCCTCGACGGCGACGGTCAAGTCGACGAAGGCTTTATATCGGTAGCGGCTGCGTGCGTCGTTATCGCGCGTCAGCTATCTGGGATGAGGCGAGGCTCTGTGGCCTCATATCCTTCCAGTGCGCCTCGATATATTCGAGGCAGTCTGCTCTGATCGAGGGTCCAAAAGCGATCTTCCAGCCGGGTGGAACTTCAATCGAAGTTGGCCAAATTGAATACTGCCCCTCATCATTCCTCAAAGCGCAGTAGTGGGCCGTTCCATCCTCAAACGGATTCGACATTGCATATCCTCGAACAACCAAAAGCTGCGCCAGACTTTGTCGTGACTACGACATTACCTTAGGTTGAACGAACTACCAGCGAAAATCAAGCGCAACATTCAAGACCTATTTGCTTTCCATTATCTCGCGAATGGATGTGCGCTGCAAACAAGATGCGCGTCACGCGCATGCACAGTAGATGAAGAGGCTCGCGTGTCATGGGGGATCCAAGAAACCAACGCATTACAACGATGTGATCTGCCCGATAAAAAGAGCGTGGCTACGACGCCAGGGCGCCGACCGCGTCGATGTTTGGGCGAACGACGGTCAGTTCAACTGTTGAGTTTTGCTGAGCACGACTGGCACATCGAATGCCTGTGTATAGAGCGATGGGGTCGTGCTAGTCGGCGAGAGCAGGCGATCTGCCCAGCGATTGAGTAATCTCATAAATACAACCCATCTATCGAAGGTTGCAAAGTACCGCAAAATGAGCTATTAGGTTTAACGTTGAAGCTAAGGCGCACTCGGTGGTGGGAATGTTGGTAGGATCTACGCCCAACATGGGCGAACGCTTTGGGACGCAGCTCCGGCGTGATCATCGCCCGCAGCGTGAGTGGTTCAATTCGATCGCCCGCGGCCGCCAGGGCCGCAGAGGAAACGGGTAGCCTCCGACTCGAAGGGCTTCATCTAGCGAGCGTGTGTAGGGCGTGGTCGTCGGCGAGACGTCGTCTCAGATCGGCTGATCTGCCGTTGATCATCGCTTGTTAGTGTGAGTCGATCTCGTGAAGGGTGGAATTGCACGGTGCCGACCGGCCGTCGCCGGCGATCGATGTCGTTTGAATGTATCAGGATATCTAATGATGCGGGATGCGGATTTGGTCGATGCGGCGCTGCCCGCAGCGGCCGTGGCCTTGTGAATGTCTCCGATCGAGTAGCAAGTTTAGGATAGGGGCAAGAGATGTCTGATCTAGAACTTCGCGCGCTTGAACGGCAACACGTCGTTTACGGCTGGCAGCCCCAGAGGCTGGCCGCGCCATTGTTGGTGACGCGGGCGGAGGGAGTAAATTTCTGGGATAGCTGCGGAAATCAATATCTCGATCTTTGTTCCGGGCAGATCAACGTCAATGTTGGCTATGGCCATCAAGCCATCATTCAGGCCATGAAGCGACAGCTGGATTGCCTCACCTACATTGCGCCGGGCTTCGCAACCGAGCCTCGCGTGAGGCTTTCTTCGATGGTAGCGAAGAGATGTCCCGGTGATCTTCAATATGTATTCTTTAGTAACAGCGGGTCGGAGGCCATCGAGAACGCAATTAAGATTGCCCGCGCAGCTACCGGGCGGCTGAAAATCTACTCGGCATGGCAAAGCTATCATGGCGCAACGGCTGGAGCTTCGGCCATTTCAGGAGATCCTCGGCGCCTGTTCGCGGAGCCGGTGGTGCCTGGAGTTGCAAAATTTCACTACGCGGCGTGCTATCGCTGCCCATTCGGACAAAGTGCCCCACCGGATTGCGGGTTCTCGTGCTTGGCGAGCCTCGAACGCCAGATCGATCATGACGGTCCAGAGACGATCGCGGCAATCGTGCTTGAGCCGATCGTGGGGACCAGTGGGCTTTATGTCCCTCCGGTCGACTTCATAAAGGGCATTCGCAAGCTGTGCGACGAGCATGGCGTTCTGTTGATATTCGACGAAACGATGACCGGGTGGGGACGCACAGGCAGATGGTTTGCGTGTGAGCACTTTGATGTCGTGCCTGACATCCTAGTGACTGCCAAAGGGATCACCTCGGGCTATGTGCCGCTCGGAGTTACTGTATTCACCCCAGCAATTCGCGAGAAGTTCCTGGACACCGCGTTTGTCGGAGGGCTGACAAACGAAGGGCACACTCTCGCTTGCGCCGCGGGCATCGCGAATATCGAGGTGTATGAGCAAGAGGGGCTTATCGAACGATCTGCCGCCTTAGGCGAATATCTCAACAAGAGCCTGCTCGAGTTGCAGGCGATGCACCCGAGTGTCGGTAGCGTTCGAGGAAAAGGCTTGTTCGCTTGTCTCGAGCTTTCGTCTGATCGTGAACGACGGATCGGAATTGCTGGATATCGAAACGCGCGATGCACTATTGCCGGAGAGATCACGAGCAGAATGCTGCAGATGGGTGTCTTCGTCGTTGCCAAGTGGGACTTCATATTTGTTGCACCACCGCTGATCATATCGAGGACGGCGCTCACAGAAGCAATCGAAAAGCTCGATAAGGTGCTTGCCTACACAGATGAACTGGTCCGCTGCTGATTGAGGTGGGTGTGCCTCCCACGAGGGCCGGCACGGCTGCCGGCCGAAGAGAGTATAGACCAACCACATAGTCCGCCGGAGACTCCGATGCATACGCTATCTGCGAGCGCCAACGAAGTGACGTTTATAGTCCAGCGCGCTCGCATTGCGCAAAAGTGCTTCGAGGGGGCGCAGCAACGCGAGATCGATCTGGCTGTTGCCGCTGCTGGATGGCGTTGTTATCGGGACGAGACGGCTCAAGAACTAAGTTCACTGGCCATTGAGGAGACGGAGCTCGGAAACGCCGTTGATTCCTATCAGCGTTTGCGCAAGCGCATCCTTGGGACATTGAGGGACTTGGCTGATGCGGTCACTGTGGGTCTTGTTCACGAGGATGTCGCCAGGGGTGTTCGAAAATTTGCGAAGCCGGTTGGGGTAATCGCAGGAATTACGCCCGCGACTGCGCCGGCGGCCGCCGCAATCGTGAACTCGTTGTCCTCTTTGAAAACCAGAAATGCCATCATATTTTGTCCAAATCCGCGGGCGCACCGTACCGTAGGCAGAGTCGTGGAACTGGTTCGTGATGCGCTCCGGGAGGTTGGTGCGCCGGTCGACCTTGTGCAGTGTGTGGGCGTGCCGACGCGCTCAATCTCTGAGGAATTGATGGCGACGGCGGACCTGACCATCGCGTCAGGGGGAGCAAGCACGGTCCGGCGCGCGTATCGCAGCGGAAAGCCCGCGCTGGGCGCGGGTGTTGGCAACGCGGTCGTAGTTGTTGACGATACTGCAGACCTCGACGCCGCAGCTTCCATGATTATCGCTGGAAAATCCTTCGACTATGGAACGTCGTGTTCGTCCGAAAGCTGCATTCTCGTTGATGAGTCGGTTTCGGATCAGCTGATCGGAAAACTGGTCGAAAACGGTGCATATATGTGCAGCGGCCCAGAGATGGCCAGTTTACGCAGGACAGCGTGGCCGGATGGCGAGCTGGCGCGAGAGATTGTCGGCAAGAGCGCCAAGCAGATCGCCGATCGAGCATGTATCGAGGTTCCGCAAAAGACACGCGTCTTGCTGACCCTGCCAGAAACGACTCATGCAGAGCCACTGGGCGGCGAAAAATTGTCTCCCATCCTTGCCCTCTGGAAGTTTGCGCAATTCGATCATGCCGTTGGTCTCGTGCAGCGCCTTGTTGCAGCCAGTGGAGCTGGCCACAGCTGCGCGATTCACACGAACGTCAGAGAGCGTGCTGAAATTCTGGCGCGTACGATTAATGTGAGCCGCGTTCTTGTAAATCAGTCGACCGGCATGGGAAATTCCGGAAGCTTTGACAACGGCCTGCCATTCTCGGTGACGCTTTCTTGCGGAACCTGGGGAGGGGGATCGACCACGGACAACGTGAATTGGCGGCACTTCCTCAACTATACGTGGCTGTCCGAAACGATTCCGAAGAATGAGCCGCGGCCGGAAGACCTCTTTTCCGAGTACTGGAGCGTCTACCATCCCACAGCGTCTTACGTAGGGCAGTTAGGCGGGATGTAGATCTTGTCGGGCACGGCTGTGAACGCATTTCGGGCCGATCTGCAAAGGCAAGCGATCGAGGCAGATCGCGCAAGGAGGGATTGCCGGCTTTCGCCGATCGAACGCCGAGGCCCTTGCTCGCTAAGTCTTCGTCGTCATGTCCGGCTGTGCGTTGGAGCGCACGTTGGCGATAGCTGGAGCGTCTTGGTGGATGAGTACGGGAGCGCCAGCGCTTGTTCGGTCGCTCCGACACTTGATCTCGGTGAACAGCGCGGTCGTTCCCTCGGCCTCCGCTCGTCCGAGGTCTGGAAGTGCGAAGCTAACGGTCACCGAGCTGCAAAATCTGGACGCCAGCTGTCCGGAATAAGACCGTCAAACGTGAGCACGGTAGAGCGGAAAGGTGCATGATGGCGGTAGTGGGAGATATCGCTCGATCCCTTCGCCTTTCGGGTAGAGGATCGTTTGTCTTGAAAGCGCTGATCGGCAGCGGACTGGTCGGGGTCGCCGCTTCTGCGACTGTGTTTGGCTTCCGGCTTCAAGGTGGCGGGTGGCCGGCGGTGTACGGCGAAGAGTTGCCTGACGTCATCAGTTACAACACGGACGTTCGGCCGATCCTCTCGCAGAATTGCTTCCGTTGCCATGGCCCGGATGCTGCTGCCCGCAAGGCGGGCTTGCGCCTAGATGTACCGGAATCGGCCTATGCCGAGTTGCCGAAACATCACGGGGCATATCCGATCGTTCCAGGGAAACCCAGAAACAGCGAGCTGCTTCGGCGCCTGGCGGCATCCGATCCCGACGAGCGAATGCCGCCCCCGGATACTCACTTGTCGGTGTCGAAGCGTGAAGTTGCGCTCTTGGAGCGATGGGTCCAACAAGGAGCCCGCTACGAGCGGCATTGGGCCTTTATTCCACCGAGCAAGAGCGTTCTGCCTCGGACGCCGTGGGACACCCGGGCAAATAATGAGATTGATCGATACGTGTACGGTAAACTGGCACAGCACAATCTGGTGCCATCGGCTGAAGCGGACAAGGAGACCCTGATCAATCGCGTTGCGATGGATCTGACAGGATTGCCGCCAACGTTGCAGGAAGTTGACTCATTTCTTGCAGATAACGATGCCAACGCCTACGAGAAGGTCGTCGAACGGCTTTTGGGCTCCCGAGCTTATGCGGAGCGGCAGGCGAATATCTGGCTCGATGTCGCGCGCTATGCTGATAGTGACGGCTTCACGATTGATGCGCTTGGACGGTTTCAGTACCCCTATCGCGACTGGGTGATCAGCGCCTTTGATAGGAATATGCCGTATGACAAGTTTGTAACTTGGCAGATTGCGGGCGACAAACTGCCAAACGCCACACCCGAGCAAGTGCTTGCGACCGCGTTTGCCAGAGCTGGAAAGAAGAGTGCCGAGCTGGGCATTACCGATGAGGAATATCGCGTCGAATATGCCAGCGAGCGAACTGATCTAATTGGGAAGGCAGTCCTAGGCTTGACCGTCGGCTGCGCAAAGTGTCACGATCACAAGTATGACGAGATATCGCAGGCCGAATACTACTCACTTATGGGGTTCTTCAACTCGGTAGATGAGCGTGGTATTGCTGACTATGCTGGGTGGGGGCCGACTCTGGCCTGGCCGAGCCCACAACAGTCAGCACAACTTGCGATCTTGCATAATGAGGTCGAGCGTCGTTTTGAGGAGTTCAAGGCAATTTTCGCTGCCGCCAAGGCCAGCGCCGAGTCAACCGCGCCGCGCGAGGTGGGCGACACGGGAGAGCTGATCCAATCTCTCGTCACGGAAGCCCAGCAGGCCTACTACCCGTTTGAAAATAGCTACAAAGCCTCATTTGAGCCGCTAACCATTGGGAAGTACCCCGCGAGGATTCCAAACAGTCCGGTTTTCGGGGTGGCTCCCGGTCAGGATCACGGCGGAGGCCGGGCAGCAGAAGAGCTCGACGCTGCCGCTGTCAAAGCGGCCAACGGCAATCGGCCGCCTGAGGTTATGCAGAAGGCCCTCCTGATCGGCCTGGATGAACAGAAGCTAGCTTATTCGGCAGATGGGGTCGATCCGAGTGCGCCTGGGGCAATCAATGGCGCTCACGTCGTCGATGGCCCGCCCGGCAAAGGGAAGGCGATCATGATCGACGATACCATCGCTTTCGCCAACAAGAAGGTTGGACAGTTCGAGCGAACAGATCCCTTTACTCTCGATGTTTGGCTGAAGTTGAGGGCAGACAAGACATACTCGGAAGTGCCCGTGCTCTACAATTCCGATATACGAAGTGGTGGCTATGAGCTGAGGCTGGACGAGAATGTGCTGAGCTTCAATCTCCGGCACACGGCCCCGTACGACATGATCGAAGTTGCGATGACATCTCCGCTGCCGACGGGGCAGTGGACTCATGTCACAGCGACGTATGATGGAAGTAGCAGCGCTGCTGGGGTGCATCTTTATGTTGATGGCGAGAAGGTTCGGACAGAGGTCCTTCATGACCGGCTAACCCGTTCGATCCTTCCGAATCCAAGGAAAGGGATTTATGGGTGGTTCATGGGTTTGTCCTTCGGACGAACGTTCGGAGCGCCGGAATTCAATGGAGGTTCTATCGACGAGTTGCGCGTCTTTACTCGGGCATTGACGCCTGTTGAAGTTTCATATCTCCACGACCCGTCGTCTGTAATAGGATTGCCGCACGAAACCGTCCAAGGCCAGTTGTCGGATGCGCTTGCGGAGCGCGATGTCAAAGTCAAGATTGCTCGCGCGAACCTCAGGGAGGCGGTGCTCGCAGAGCAGACCGAATATACGAAGGTGCCACAGATCGACGTGCTGATGGATCGCCCGAAAGAGCGACCAACCTATTTGCTCGAGCGCGGTAGCTTCGATCGTCGTCTTCAGCAGGTGCCAGTTCAGGCGCTTGGCCGCATCTTCCCCTGGAAGAGTGAATTACCCCGAAATCGTTTAGGTTTGGCGGAGTGGCTATTTGATCCGCAAAATCCGCTCACGGCCCGTGTGTACGTCAACCGCATTTGGCGAGACCATTTCGGGACCGGAATTGTCGAAACCGTCGAAGACTATGGTACTCAGGGATCGAATCCCAGCAATCCAGAGCTGCTTGACTATCTTGCGACTGAACTCGTGCGCTCTGGTTGGGACATCAAGCATATTCATAGGCTGATCGTTATGTCGGCGACGTATCGACAGTCTTCGGTGATGACGGCGGAAACTAGCAAAAAGGATCCGCGGAATGTCTACCTGGCACGTGGACCGCGATATCGCCTATCAGCTGAAGCCATTCGCGACAATGCGCTAGCAGCCTCGGGCCTCCTGGTTGACCGAGTCGGCGGCGACAGCGTGTTCCCTTACCAACCAGGCGGTCTCTGGTTTATGACGGGAGCAGCGAACCAAGTCTACCCAGACCGGTCACTGATTCCGGCGGATGAGCTGCATCGACGGTCGATGTACACTTTCATCAAGCGAAATTCTCCACCACCTGCCATGTCGGTGTTCGACCTCGCGGACAGAAACGTATCCTCAGTATCGCGGTCTCTGTCAAATACGCCCTTACAGGCTCTGGTGCTGCTGAACGACCCACAATTTGTGGAGGCGTACCGGAAGTTGGCGGAGCGTGGGATCCGAAGCTCATCGGACGGCGACCAGCAAATTGTCACTGTGTTCCGTCTCGTCACCCGTCGGCATCCGTCGAACCAGGAACTCGAGACGCTTCGCAAATACAGAGCTTCGCAAGTTGAAGGGTTGAGTGCGTCACCGCAAGACGCTGCGGCGATCCTGAGTGTGGGCAACCCGGCTTCAGATCTCGGCGCCAATCCCGCTACGCTTGCCGCAATGACGCTGGTCACCGCGGCGATCATGAATACACCCGACGCCTATTCTTTACGCTAATTCGGAGATAGACGCGTGAGCAAGCTGAATAGCGAGGCGATGCGCCTTGGTGCAAATGCAACCCGGAGGGCAATCTTGCGTTCGGGCGTGGGGCTCGGCGCTGTTGCGCTTGCCGACTGCCTGTGGGGAGGCGCATTGAGCGCTTCAGGGCCGTCAACGCAAGTTGGCGGTAATCCTCATATGGCAGATCTCGGCACTTTGGGAACAGGTCAGTTCTCACCAAGAGCAAAGCGGGTCGTATTTATCCACATGGTTGGGGCCATGAGCCAAGTGGATACGTTCGACTTCAAGCCCGAGCTGATCAAGCGTCATGGAGAACAGATCCCGCCATCTGTCAAGGACAACGGGCAGCGGATATCGGCGATGAGCAATGGTCAGACGTTCTTTCCTCTCCTAAAGCCGCTCTGGCCCTACAAGAGATACGGCCAAAGCGGAACGTGGGCGTCCGATATCGTGCGAAACATGGCGGCAATCTCGGATGATCTCACCTTCATTCACTCGATGTACACTCCGCACGTCAATCACGATCCGGCGGCGTTGTTCCTGCAAACCGGGTTTCAACTGGCCGGCCGACCGTCGGCGGGGGCTTGGGTGCACTACGCACTGGGAACGGACAATGCGAATCTGCCTGCCTATGTAGTTCTGAAGAGCCAGGGGACGAACACCACGACGGTGAATCCGGCAATGTGGGGGGCGGGCTTTCTGCCATCGGACTACCAAGGTGTGGAATTTCGTCCCGCGGCGCAACCCGTTTTATATGTTGATAGTCCTCGAGGGGTGAGCAGAGAGCGGCGGCGAGAACAGGTCGATGTGATCAACGAGCTTGCTCGCGAACAATACGATCAGACCGGCGATCCGGAGATCATGGCGAAGATCAGTCAGTACGAAATGTCGTATCGGATGCAGCAATCGGTGCCGGAGGTGGCGGATATCTCGGGCGAGCCGGAATATGTGCTTTCGATGTACGGCCCCCGCGTGCACAAGCCCACGTTCGCGCGGAATGCGCTGCTAACACGGCGCCTGCTCGAGCGCGGCGTAAAGTTCGTCGAACTGATTCATGTGGGGTGGGACCATCATCGTGGCATATTCCAGAATCATCCGATCGATTGCCAAGCAGTCGACCAACCGGTTGCCGCACTGGTAAGCGACCTGAAACAACGTGGCTTGCTGGAAGACACGCTCGTCATTTTCGGTGGTGAGTTCGGGCGGACCGCATATGGCCAAGGTGATGGCATCAACGACAAGACGGGTCGAGATCACCATGGTGCGTGCTTCACGTTCTGGCTTGCCGGGGGTGGTGTTAAGGCTGGCTATCACCATGGGCAGACAGATGAATTTAGCTACAATGTAGTCAAAGATCCGGTTAGCGTTCATGATTTACACGCGACGATGCTGTATTTGATGGGTATAGATCACAAGAAGCTCGTTCATACATATCAGGGGCGGGATTTTCGACTAACGGATGTGTCCGGGCAGGTAGTCAAGGAAGTGATTGCCTAGCCCAGTGACTGGCGGATTCGTCTCAAGGAGCTGAGACGTCGAGTGGTCGAGAAAAAGCGGCTGTTTATGGTGCGAGAATCCAGCGTCCCGGTCTGCAATGCTCCGTCGGCACGCGTATCGTCGGGCCCGCGCGATAGATATTCCACGGTCGCCGTCTTACTGCACTGGGGGATTGCCGCCATATTGTCGGTCCAGATCTTCCTGGGTTGGCGTTTGGAGGGCGAGGAGCGCTTTGTCAGTTCTGGCTTTCTGAAAGTCCACAAAACGATCGGAATCCTGATACTGGCGCTCACACTCGCGCGTGTGCTTTGGAGAGTGTGGAAAAGACCGCCAGCTCGAGACAATCCTCTCAAACCAATCGAGCAGGTGCTGGCTGGGTCGGTGCACGCTTGCTTCTATGTCCTGCTTTTGGTGCTGCCCCTTTCTGGCTGGGCCATCGCTTCGATGCGATCCATGGGCTCGGTTCAGCTTCTAGGCTTCATGTCCTTGCCTCAGTTTCCGCTTATTTCGCTGTTGTCTGATGAGAGGCGAGACAATCTTTCTGTAGGCCTTAGTGATGCTCACGCGTTGATGACGTGGCTCATGATTGGACTCGTTGCAATACACGTCGCCGGCGCTCTTAAGCATCATCTAGTGGCAAGAGACGGAACGGTCGGTCGAATGCTTCCGGGCGTTCCATCCGTGGCCGTCGGGTATTTTCTTCTGGCGAGCCCATTCTGTGTCGCTCTTCTTGGGGCACTTGTTTATTCGGCGGAGCTGCCAGGTCCTGCTCTTCGGCCCAAGCCGGCCGGTCTGCGGGAAGCAGATCTCTTTCTGGATGTGATCAAGCCCGCCCTCGAGCAGCGGTGTGGTTCCTGTCATAACGAGGACAATCGGCGTGGGGGGCTATCTGTCACGAATCTCGAGGCACTGATGCAGGGCGGACGGGGTGGGCCGTCCGTAGTTGCGGGGCAGCCGCTCGCAAGCGAACTCCTTCGTCGCATTTCGCTGGCTCCAGAGGATCCGAAGTTCATGCCGAGGAGTGGGCGCCGCCCCCTTAGCTCTTCACAGATATCGGCGATTCGACTTTGGATCGAGGCGGGTGCGTTGATGCCCGAGCCTGTCGCAGCTTTGCATTTGTCGGAGGAGCAAAGCGGCATGCTCGTACGCTTATTGGGCGAAAGTGGCGCTCCAGACCAGCCGGGTCCTGCATCCGAACCGCTTCCGGTCGTTGCCAAGGCGGATCCTGAGGCGGTTACGCAGCTTTTTGAGCAGGGCTTCGTTGTCAGAAGAGTATCGTTGACTAGCGAATTGCTCGCGGTCGACTTCACCGGTCGCGGACCGCTATCCGAGGCAGCTTGGTCTGCATTGGCCAAAATCGCGATACAGACCCGCAGCCTGAATCTTCGTAGTGCTGGCGTGACCGACGAGAACTTGAGCAGGCTCGGAGATTTCGGGAACCTTACGCAGCTGAGGCTCGAATCTAATGCTATCGGCGATGACGGTGCTGCGCATCTGACATCATTGCGGGCACTGGTTAGTCTAAACGTCGTGAACACGCGAGTGGGCGACTTGGGAGTGAGGAAGCTCGCGGCCCTTCCCATGCTGCGGCGCATTTACGTCTGGCGGAGCATGGTTTCCCCAACGTTGGTCGCAGACTTGCGCCAAGCCCAGCCGGGTCTGGTGCTGATTACAGGTGTTGGGCCTGACATTGTTGGGGTGAACTCAAAGCCCTCCGATATGCCGAATTGAGCTTCTGACATCCGCCCGCCGCGGATCCGGAGGGAGTCTCTCACGCAACCGTCAGGACCGCAAGACGAGCTCTTGTAAGAAGCCCAATCATGCAGGCCGAGATCCCGATCTTTCCGGCGCAGGGCGAGCGGGGCGCTGGGTACACTGGCGGGTACGCTGGCATAGGTATGCGACGAAAATTCTAATTATTTCAATCATATGAGAGAGCAAGTGATTCCGCCCCTGGGCACCACGCTTCGCCCTACGGGCTACGCGTGGCGCAGCCGCGCCGTAGCCCGTAGGGCGAAGCGTGCCCGGCGAAGCCTCTTGGCGAAGCCGGGCGTTTGAGCCCCCCAAGTCTTATTTGGCAAGTCTCGCTTGAGCCGCGCTCTCTGATCCCAATCAACCCTGTCAAACAGCCCGCCGCGCGTGGCAGCCGTAGCTCGCGCCCATGCCGCCGCAACCTCGCGGCCGGACCGGCCCGAGCTCTGCTGCAGTTGGCGTCCTCTTCAATTGAGAGGGCGCAGGGAAGGCCGAGTGCCGACTGGCACCCATGGCCCCCGTGCGAAAGAAGTGCACGGGGCAGGAACCACAGGCTCAGCCGGAAACAACCCGGCCTTCCCTGCGCAATGGTTTGAACGGCTGCTCCGTGCTCTCCCTGGGGACCGGGCTTGTTTGCCCCCGTCATCGGCATCGTCGCCAACCAAGACACCGGCATCGGGGTGTCGGGACCACACGGCTTGACCGTCCGCGGCACGACGTTCGTCCGCACCCCAAAAGAAATGCTGCGTCGCCCCGCGGCCACCGCTCCCCGCCGCAACGTCCCGTGACGATCGCGATACGCCCCTCTTAGTGCAGGCGGGATGGCGGGAATAAAACCACTGATTTGGGGACCGTGTCAATAAATTTTCTGGTATTCAGAATAAGCTGCTTCGCAGGGGGCTGCGACCGAACGAAGACAAAAATCCACTTTAGCCGGGCGAATTGTTCCCGCTAAAGTGGAGGTCTTCCCTGGGCACATCGGGGATTTCGCGTTCTTTGACGGATATATCGTTAAACCGCCGGCCGGGCGAGGCCATTGCTGAGCATGAAATTGGAGACTTGATCATGAAGGACGCGCAAAAGCCTGATCACATCAGCCTTAACACGCTGATAGGTCGGCTCCGGGAAGGCCGTTACGTGATCCCGGATTTTCAGCGTGAGTTCGAATGGCGCCCCTGGGATATCCGGGATCTGATGCGCTCGATCTTCCTTGATTACTACATCGGCAGCCTGCTGCTGTGGAAAGGGACGAAGAAGAATTTCGACGCGCTCTCCTGCGAGAAGATCTACGGCTACAGCGGCAGCGGTAGCCCGGAGTACATCGTCCTTGACGGTCAGCAGCGGCTGACCGCGATGCACTATGCCTTTTTGTCCCCGGACAGGCCGCTGCCCAACCGCGCCAACCGCTTCGTCTACTTCATCCACATAGACAAGTTCGCGGAGGAGATGTTCGACGAAGCCTTCGGCTATGACTCGCTCTCCAAGCGTTGGTCGAAACTGCTCAAGAACCGTGAGGCGCAGTTCGCCGATCATATCTTCCCGCTTTCGGTGATGGGCGCAGGTAGCTGGGACCTGCCGAACTGGATGCAGGGCTACGAGCAGTACTGGAAGGACAAGGCCGAGCAGGCGAGAGCCGCCGGCAAGGCGGACGACGCGCAGGCCGCGAAAGCACACGGGGTGAACGCACGGGAATTCGGCGAGCACCTGAAGGGGATCACCGAGCAGTACCAGATTTCCTATATCGAGCTTGACCGCGACCTTGAGGTGGACAAGGTCTGTGACATCTTCACGCAAATCAACAGCAAGGGCGTCCGGCTCGATGTTTTCGACCTGATCAACGCGCTCCTCAAGCCCAAGGGGCTGCCGCTCAAGCATCTGTGGCGCGAGGCGGCGCCGCGGCTTGAGTTCGTGGATACCGAGAAGATGAACGTCTACATCCTACAGGTGATGTCCATCCTGCGGCAGAGCTACTGCTCGCCAAAATACCTGTATTTCCTGCTGCCCGGACAGGAGAAGCCGGTGCGCGATCCGGATGGCACGCGGCGCAAGGAAATCCTGGTTGCGAACATTGACGAGTTCCGGACGCGGTGGACCGCTTCCGTCGCCGCACTTGAAAAGGCCATCACCGTCCTGCGGCATCCGCAGGAGTTCGGGGCGATCTCGTCCAACTATCTGCCCTATGTCTCCATCCTTCCCGTGTTCGCGGCGCTTCAGGCGCATGTCGATGCGGTGCCTGCGCACCGGCAGCTGACAGCGCAGCGGAAGATTCGGCACTGGTACTGGGCCTCGGTCTTCATCAACCGCTATTCGGGCTCGGTCGAATCCACGAGCGCGCGCGATTTCCTGGATATGAAGGCGTGGATCGAGGACGACGCGGCAGAACCGGCGCTGATCGCGGATTTTGCGTCCCGCTTCCGCACGCTTGACCTGCGCGGTGAAACCAAGCGCGGTACGTCGGTCTATAACGGCATCTTCAACCTGTTGGTGCTGCAGGGGGCGCGCGACTGGATGAAGGGCAGCGTGCCGCAATACGGCGATCTCGACGACCATCACATTGTGCCGGCGTCCTGGGGCGCGAAAAACATCAAGGGCGGGCTCATTCATTCGATCCTCAACCGCACGCCGCTCACCGCCGATACGAACCGGCGCGTCATCAACGAGGATTTGCCGAACAAATACCTGCCGGTGCTGATCCGGGAGAACGGCGAGCCGACGGTGCGGGCGATTCTGGAGACGCATTTCATTTCAGCAAAGGCCTTCGCCACCCTGCTGCGCGATCCGTTCGGTCCGGAGGACTTCGAAGCCTTCATCGCCGAGCGGCAGAAGACGATTCAGGAAGCGATCGAGAACCTCCTGATCAAGGGACGCATTGACCTGCCGGTTCAGCTACGCGAGACGGATGAGCAGATCGAGCAGATCGAGCTGGGCCTGCGGGCCGAAGTGGTCGCAGCGCTTGCGGGCGATGCTAGGCTGCTGCCGCCCGGCCTTGCGCAGAAAGTGGATGAGAGGATCGGGCAGGCGCTCAAGAAGAACGCGGCGCTCGATCCGGAGCAGTTCAGGCCGCTTGAGCGAAGGCTTGAATATTTCGACCTGCGCGACGTGCAGGAAGTGATGACGGGGAAGGCGCTCTGGCCCCGCTTTGAAGCGCGCTTTGCCAACAAGGACGTGGTGACGGGCAAATTCAATCAGCTCGCGGAGCTTCGCAACTCACTGCGCCACAGCCGCAGCGTGGATGAGATCACCCGCAAGGAAGGCGAGGCGGCAGTGCTGTGGTTCAGCCAAGTTTTGAGCAAACCCAAACCCGTAGCGGGAGCATCCGCCTAATGACACGGGGGTATTACCAGGGGGGACGGTAACAGTGCACAGAACTCCGCGGGGGCATGGCGCGAGTGGACTTGATAGCGACAGCGGGCAGGTCCCAGAGGTTTAATGCACTGTCACCGTAGTGCTCGACATCTTTGAGGTTCGGGATCGCCTTGCCGCCGGGCTCGGCGGTGCTCCGCCAAGTTCATTATCGGCGGTGTCGGGATGCGGGGATGCGTGTGCAGTCCCCCTGCGGCCGAGCGTCCGGTTTCCGCCTGGATGCCAACGCGAACTGTCGACCGAAGGCGGTCCTTAGGATCGCCAAACAGGTCAAAGGTGCAGGACAAGCATTAGACGGAGTAATCCACAACCCTTAAATCGGTGTCGCCACTTTCCCAGATGTTTTGGCGGGTAGCACGCGACATGACGATGCAGCCGTGAGACGCGGCACCGGTCCGCCTCGGAGGCTCAGTGCGCTTATAATCGCCATGAATATAGAAATTTTTCCTTGGCGGATTGCACACATCGGTACCTGGCTTTGGAATGAGCGGAAGTGCATAATCAGTAGGTCCAACTACAGGTGCGCCGATTACGTAGTCGCCACGCGGAATTGGTCCGGTGTCTTCTAGACACTGCATATCAGGATTGTTGAGTCCGGCTCCGCCTCCCGCATATCCAGCCTCCATCGCGGTCGGCTTATCTCCGACAACGGACTGCCTGTAGATCGTGCCGAGAGCCTGAGAGTAGATCCACATCGCTACCGACCTTTTTTCGCTAAGTTAAAGCGCAGGCAATGAGGCCTTGCGACGACAGGTTGGTTTTGATCGTGCACCGCTAACTCACTGTGGAGCTACTAGCGAACGAACCAACGCTTTTGTCTCTAGGGCATCCAATTGCTGCGGCATAAATACTGAGATCATCGGTTTCGGCGGTTCTTTTGGTTCTAAAAAGCATCCATCGTCTCCGTCGCCGGGGCCGCCGACCTGGCAAAATTTGAGGTCGATTTGCGGCCTTATGACCCCAGCGTCAGGGCCAGTGCTGGGCACAGCACCTGCCTCCTGATAATCAAATGGAGTCGGTCCTTGCGCGGCTCCGCCTTGAACGGGGCCGTTTTGTCCAGGCTTAACAGTGAACCAACCGTTCCCACCTACCCGAACTCCGACAGTTCCAGAATATATGGTGAGAACGTTAGCGTTGCGAGGCATCCCCGAACATTGCCGAGTGAACAGATCGCCAGGAACCGTTATTCTGCGGGTCACGAATTCGCACTTTGTGCAAACGCATTGCCCATTTATTCTCGCACGAGCCTTACAACCGTCGTTGGTCGCTTCGTCGGCAGAAATTGCACATTTCTGAAGCATCCGTATCGCCGGAAGTTTTTCTATCGTGGCGTCTGCCAGAAGAGGACATCCAGTGGCGGCTTTAATGGATTTCACGCAATTCTTCGCCAATGACTGCAGTACTGATACGCGACCTGCGATGCGATCATTGTATGCTTTTAAAACAGCTGGCTTATTGATGTCTGCGCCTTCAAAAAGCTCAGGATTTGAGATCGCCGACGTAATAACGTCAAAATTGCTGCGCGCTTTCTCATACGTACTGACAATAAGCTCTAAATTATCTAATCCCGGATCAAAATTAAGCAACTTGTCGCGCTTATATTTCTGGAATAAGATTATTGCTTGTGGCAATTGCGAGAACGATAGCCAATATGCCCTAAATGGACGAGCTTGAATGTCGCTTGGCTTGTCTTTATCGGTGCAGGGTCCACCAGGTACACTAGTGGCCGGTTCCGGCAGCGTTCCTAGTCCCCCGCAAAGCAGCATCCTCGAGAACCTTCGAGCATGATCTATCAGCGCAAGAGGGTCTTGGAACGGCGGCAAGGGAACTGTCGCGAGCCCTATTTGTTGCGTGGTTATGTCGAGCTCACTAAAGAGTTTCTTATCCAACATTTCGCGCAATTTTTTTGCATCCGCCTCCGCTCCTTGATAGGCGGCACTCGCTTCCAGCCGCACGTTTTCTGCGACTTCGTTGGATATCGCTTTATGCTTCACTACAGCTTGAAGCCCCGCTCCATCCTCAATTTCATGTATAAATGCGTCACCACAAGCTTTAGTAAATAGACTTCCAGTTGGGTCAATCTCGATAAGTTTTTCAGCCGCAGACGTAAGGGATACTTTCGTTAAATCGATCTTGCGCTTTATTCCTGTAACTCGAACGTCCATGAACAACTGCGAAATGTCGGTATTCAGCGAATTGTCCAAAAATTCGGATGCAGATATCGAGAGCTTACTTCCGAATCCAAAGTAAGCGGCATATCCACTAATTTCTTGAAGTTTCCGAACTTGATTAACTGAAGCCGAGTAAGTAATCAGCGTGTCTTGACGCGCTCCGCGCACCTCTGGCGGCATAGTGGCGCCAGCTAAGTTTAGACAGGGTGCACCTTCTTCCCCTGTCGCTGTTATTATGCCCTTGCCCAGTTCCCACTGCGGACCTTGTTCTTGGATTAACGTACTATTTTGCGCACATGCGAACGTAGATAGTGAGGAGAACACGATTGCCAAAGCATATGTAAGCCATCGCATCGGCGGCTCCATCCATGAGAACGCTCTTTAAAAATCTTGACGTTTTTTGATTAGTTTGTATCGGTTTCACGACCCTGGCAAGCGACAAAATCCACCATCGCGAACATCAAGCTGCGTTCTGCTCCGATAGGTGGTCGCACAGGTAGGCCGAAAGCGGAGACGGCCCGGGGGCGATTGGGACGACTAGTTCTCGAACAGAGCAGCGTGTTGGGGTTAGACGGCGGATTCTAGTTTGAAGTGCAGCACCCCGTACATATATCGAGGGTGAGCATGGGACGCCACTACAGTCAATTGAGCGCGACAGCACGTAGGGCGGATTAGTTAGCGGAGCGTAATCCGCCATGCGGGATCATTCGATGTCGGCTTTGGACCGTCGACCGCAAGCTCGATGGGCAACCACTAGCGGATCAAGCTGGTTCACGGCAGGAACGAGCTTCCTCCAGGAATGAGCGCCGACGGTTGTTGGCAAGCAGCGTAAGCTGGCGGATTGCGCTGCGCTCATCCGCCCTACGAACTACGCTGACGATTGCGGACTCGAAGTTGCAGGCATCCCACGCTAGTCACGAATCCACCTTTGACTCCAAGTTGCCGAAGTGATCATCTTCTCCATTGACGGGAGAGGCAGGCTCCAGCCAATCACACGCATCCAGGGAGGCGATGATGAACGGCAACAACAACAAGCTCGTGGCGGAGGCGATCGGGACGTTCTGGCTGACGTTCGGCGGTTGCGGCAGTGCGGTGATCGCGGCCGGGGTGCCGGATGTCGGGATCGGGATGCTCGGCGTGGCGCTGGCGTTCGGGCTTACCGTGGTGACGATGGCCTATGCGATCGGGCACATCTCGGGCTGTCATCTCAATCCGGCTGTCACGGTGGGGCTGGCGTGCGGCGGGCGGTTTCCGACCAGCCTGATCGTGCCCTACATCATCGCGCAGGTGGTCGGCGCCATCGTCGGCGCGGCCGTGCTGTATGCGATCGCCAGCGGCGCGCCGGACTTCAGCATGGCCGGCGGCTTTGCCGCCAATGGCTATGCGGAGCATTCGCCCGGCAAGTATGGGCTCGGGGCCTGCCTGCTCAGCGAGTTCGTGCTGACGATGATGTTCCTGTTCGTCATCATGGGATCGACCCATGGCAGGGCGCCGGCCGGCTTTGCTCCGCTCGCGATCGGGCTGGCGCTGACGCTCATTCATCTCATCAGCATCCACGTCACCAACACCTCGGTGAACCCGGCGCGCAGCACCGGGCCGGCGCTGTTCGTCGGCGGCTGGGCGCTGGCGCAGCTCTGGCTGTTCTGGGTGGCGCCGCTGCTCGGCGGCGCGGCCGGCGGCTTCGTCTATCGCTGGCTGAGCCCGGAGCCGGCCGGCGTGGTGACCGGCGAGCGGACGGGGCAAAGCGCGGTCGCGAAGAGCGCATAGGCGACATCTCCTCACGGGGGCGGATCGGGCCGTATCACGGCATGGCGCGATTGCGCGGTCGCACCGCTCTTGATCTCCAGCGGCTCTGCTGGATCATGCGCCCACGACCCTCTCCATCGTCGCGCGCACGGTCCAGGCTCGCGCGGTGGAGCGGACCATCCGGCGCAGCTAGCCTGGTGCCATGAGCAGACAAGGAGACCGCGGATGTTCATCGATGCACCCGCCCATTGGCCTGATGATCCCAAGCCGGAGCCGCCGAAGCGGCGGCTGTCGCCGCGAGGCGAGAAGCTGCTGCTGGTGCTGCTCGGCTTCAACATGATCCTGCTCGTGGTCGCGCCGATCGGCGGCGTCAGCTTGCTGCATTGGCTGGTTGCCGTGCTCGGGCGCTGAGGCGCGCCCCGCGACCATCGCGGCGGACGGGCGCGCGCCCTTGCGTTGCAGCACAACGCCAAGTGGACATCGCGTTTGAGTTGTGAGACGTTTGTCGGGTTCACGCGCTTCCAATCGCTAACTACACGATCCATTTGAAAATGGTGACGGCGAATTCGGCCTGGCTGTTTCAGGCAGGACTCGACGTGTGACCATGGTGAGGTCAGTGCATGACCACTTTTACCGGGCCGCCAGCGGACGCTGTTCGTAACAAGCCGATCTCGGACGAGTTGAAGCGCGTGCTCGAAGCCGCGGCCGAGGCGGCAGCGATCGATACGATCCGGATCACATCGGGCGGGCAGGATGCGCTCGGCGAAGGCACGCGCCGTACCGGGTCGACGCGTCATGATCGCGGGCGCGCGGCGGACCTGCAATGCGTCGTCGGCGGCACGACGCTGACCTTCACGGATCAATCGGCCCCGCCCGGCATCCTCCGTTTCGTGACCGCGGCTGCCGCGGCGGGCGCGAACGGAATCGGCGCCGGCGTCGGCTACATGGGAAACCGGACCATCCACGTCGGATTCGGCACCTCCGTGAGCGACCATGCGGAGCTGACATGGGGCGCGGGCGGCCGGTCCGCGACCGCGCCGCAATGGCTGCGGGACGCCGCGGCCGCGGGTTGGGCGACGCCAGCGCCGCCGACGATCGCGCCTGCTGCCGCTGGCGCCGCCGCTGCGCGAGGCCGTTACGCCGTGATCGCGCGCAACGGCTTGAAGCTGCGCGGCGGCCCGGGCACGAATTTCGGCTCCGAGATCACGCTGCATGCCGGGACCGAACTCGAGGTCGTCGAGAGGTCCAGCGTGGACCCCGCATGGGTCCGCGTCGACGTGCAGGGCGATGGCCTGCTCGACGGCTACGTGTTCGCGGCCTTCCTGGCGCCGGTGGCCTCAGGGCCGAACAGTGAAGATGCGGCAGAGCCGGGCGGCATGAGTTGAGCGGACTAGCAAGGCCATTTTTCATCGTACGTTGCGACGGAGCGTTTTCATGGTGACAGCCGACGATATCGGATGGTTCAAGCGGCAGTTTCGCACCCAGGTCGAGGCGGCCCTTCCGGGAACGCCGTTCGATCTCGACATGATCGTCGCCATCGCCTGTCAGGAGACGGGCTACATCTGGGCCGTGCTCCGCAAGAAGGAGCTTCCGCTCGATCGCGTCCTGGCGCTGTGCGTCGGCGACACGATCGACTTCAAGGGGCCGGGCAAAGGCCGGCAGGCCTTCCCGCGCAACAAGGACGCCCTGGTCGCCGAGCCGAACGGGCAGGCGATGTTCGACATCGCCCGCAAGGCGCTGGAGGACATGGCGGCCTTCATTCCCGGCTACCGGGACGCGGTCGCCAACCCGAAGAAGTTCTGCCACGGTTTTGGGGTGTTCCAGCGCGACCTGCAGTTCTTCAAGGACGACCCCGACTACTTTCTCCAGCGGCGCTACGAGACTTTCTCCAACACCCTCGCGCAATGCCTCGGTGAGTTGCGGCGCGGGCTGAAGAAGCTCGGCTTCGAGTCCCGGACCAGTCTCACCGACATCGAGTTCGCGAGGGTCGCGATCGCCTACAACACCGGCGGCTACAACGCCGCCAAGGGATTGAAGCAGGGATTTTTCGACGGCGAAAAGTTCTATGGCGAGCGGATTTTCGATTTCGTGGAATTGTCGCGCAGCGTCGAGGTCGGCAGGGCGGTTGCGGCCGGACGCTACGTGGTGGTGGCGCGCGGCGGCCTCAAGCTGCGGGGCGGGCCGGGAACGAATTTCGCATCCGAAAAGACGCTTGCTGCCGGCACCGAATTGACCGTGGTCGAGAGCGACAGCCAGGATCCGTCATGGGTCCGGGTGGATCTGGAAGGCGACGGTCTGCTCGACGGCTACGTCTTTGCGAGCTTTCTCGCGCCCGCCGAACTGCATGCCGCCAGCCGCGAGGATGCGCCGGAGCCGGGTTGACGGATGATGTGACGTTCTGCCGTGGCCCACTCGCCCGGCGGGGACGACGTCTACACCTTCATGTCGATCACGGTGCGGCTCATCTCGTCGCTCACCTTCAGCACGCGCGCGTTGGCGGCGAAGCTGTATTTGGCGACGAGCTGGCTGATCATCTCCTGCGCGAGATCGACATTGGGCGACGCGACGAGGCCGTCCTTGTTGGCGAACGGCGCGGTGGGATCGTAGCTCGCCGATGTTCCGGAGCTTGAGCGGGTGATGGTCGTCTGGGTGCCGCCGCCTGCGGCGTCGGTCTGCACCAGGTCGAGCGGCTGATAGGCCTTCGGGGCACCTGCCGGCAGCGTGCCGTCGGCATTGGGCAGCGCGCCCGTGCTCCTGGCATTGGCAACGTTCGAGGCGGAGACCTCGAGCCGGCGCGATGCCGCATTCATGCCGGAGACTGCGATGGTGGCGGTGGGGCTCATGGGGCGCTTGCTGGTGACGTGACACGTCAGCTAAGCCCGGGGTCTGCGAAGCAAGCGTCAAGACCGCTGACGGCATTCGAACGACACGGGCAAGGATTCGTTCACCATCGGCCGGCTCCGGTCACATCTGAGCGGCCCGCTCCGTGCAGCCGACCGGCCGCCGCATCTTCACGGTGGATTGCGTAGGGCGCTGCTTATGAACGGCGGCCTTTCGCGGTAAATGGGCCGAGCAAGGAGATTTCCGATGGCCAAATCAGGCGCGAAGCCCGCCGGTCTCGACGACCATGCCAAAAAGCTGGCGGTGAGGCTTGCCAAGGGACGGCTGCCTCAGCCGACGCCGGAGCTCGAGCGCTTTCTGCTGACCCATCCCACCGAGATCTTCGCGGCGGCCGAGGGTGTCCGCCGCAACATGCCGCCGGCCGGGGACGACGAAGCGCTCGGCATCGGCTATCTGTTTCTGCTGCAGATGCTGCTCGCGAGCCTGAACGAGCGGGAGAAGCGCGGCGCCAAGGATGCCGCCGAGCTGATCGCGCGCTTCCAGTCCGACCTGGCGGCGCAGGCCGAGGCCGGGGAAATCGACGGCACCTTGCTCGCTTATCTCGGTGGCGCACTGCAGCAGGCCGGGATCGCCGCGTCTCCCGAGCTCACCGCCGCTTCGGTCGAGCTCGGCAACGAGGATGAAGACGACGTGCTGCCGGATGACATCGTCTCGGTGCTCGAAGACATTCTCGAGGCCTGCGACGGCGATCCGTTCCAGATGGTGTCCGCCTTCGCCGAGGGCGCGCATCTGATGCCCGACGATGCCAAGATCGCGCTGGCCATCCATCTGGCGCAGAACGAGCAGCCGGATGCGCGTGCAGCCGCGGTGCTGTTCCTGCAGAACGGCAGCGCGGCGGTGCGCAACGCCACGGCAGCGGCGCTGGTGGAGCAGGCTGCGCGGCTGTCGCCCGTCGACCTCCGGCGGGTGATCGCGATACGCAACTGGCGGCCGGAACGCGAGCGCGCCGGGGTCGACGCGATCATCCAGAAGGCCCGGGCGGCCGGCGTAGCCTGCGCGCCCTGGGCGAAGGGGACGGTCGACAAGCTCAGATCCAGTGCGACCGACGGCTCCGGCACGCAGCTGTTGGTGGCGGTGTCGCCGGTCGACCGCAAGACGCAGCGGATCGCGACGATCTTCACTCGCGATGGAATCTCCGAGGCGATGGCCAGCCAGCCGCAGCCGCTCCAGGCGGTCAAGGAGATCCTGGCCGGTCTGGCCGCGCAGGGGCGGCTGCTGGACGTCAGCCGTGCGTTTATCGACCGCATGATCGGTCATCATCTCGGGCTCACTGTCAGACGCGGTGAGGTGCCGCCGGCGGGGCTGTTGCAGGTCGCTGAGACCATCGGCGGCGCCGACTGGCAGCCGGCTCCGATCGCCCATCGCGAGCTCCTGAACGAGCTGATCGCCGATCTGCCGGACGATCTGCGCGTTCCCGAAGAGGTCACGATGGCCCTGGCCGACAGCGGCGACATCCCCGAACTCGACGGTGTCGAGGATTCCTGGTTCGAGGACGATGCCGCGCTGGAGGAGAAGGTGAAGAGCGCCGGCCGCCGCGCCCGCGAAAAGCTCCCCGCCAAGCTGCTGCAGAACGACGGCGCGATCGGCGCGCAGCGTGCGCGCTGGGCCGAGCTGTTCGTGCTGACGGCGCTGTGGATGCGCGAAGGTCCGCGCGACGAATGGTCCGCCTGGGCCGATCTCGCGGTCGTCGCGCGCGCGGTGCTCGACGGCCATGATCTCAATCAGATCGGGTTGATGCGCAACATCGCCGAGCGGACGGTCGCATGCCTGGCCCGGGAGGACGACGGCGATTTTCAGGACGATTTGTTCTGATCATCGCGCAGCAGCGCCAAGGCGCCCGGGATGTCCTGGGTGTCGGAGACGAGCACGTACTCGCCGCGCTGGGCGCGGACGCCGCCGGTGACGACGACCGCCCGCTTCGGGCAGAGGCCGAAGCAGCTCGTCATGACGATGCGTGCGGGCTTCTCGCGCGGGCCGCTGCCCCGGTCGTCCTCGGGTCTCAGCGCGTGCTTGATCGCCTTCCTGAAGGCTTTGGGGTCATCGCTGCGCTTGAGGCATTTGCGGCAGACGAGCACTGGGGCAGCGCGGCGGGGGCGGACGATCGAGGGGAGAGCCATGGGATCGAGCTAAGCGCCCGCCCGAGGCGCCGCATCCCTCATGGACGCGCAGCCGCCGTGCGATCGGCGGGGTTCCGGGGGCTGTTGCGCCCGTCGCCGCGCCGCGACCCGGCGCCGTTGGGCTATTGCCCATGGGTGGAGCATATGATCTGGTTCGCGCGAGCCGTCTCGTCCGCCCCTTGGGGATGGCTGCGCGGGTCGGTTCCCGGCGCCGTGGCGGCCATGGCATAGTGCGGACCGGTCCGCGCCGAGCCCGTGCTCGGGTGAGGACGAGGGTGTTCGAAGGAGATCAATCCGGCGTCATGGCGGGCGACAGCGACAAATCACGGCTCGACGACGCCGCCCGTGCCGGCTGGCTGTATTTCATCGCCGGCCACACCCAGGACGAGATCGCCCGGATGCTGCAGGTGTCGCGCGCCTCGGCGCAGCGGCTGGTCTCGCTGTGCCTCGCCGAGCGGCTGATCACGTTCCGGCTCGAGCACCCGATCGCCTCCTGCATGGCGCTCGCCGCGCAGCTGAAAGAGCGCTTCGCGCTGGTGCATTGCGAGGTGGTGCCGACCGATCCGGCCGCGCCCACGGGGTCTGCCGGGATCGCCGAGCGCTGCGCCAACCTGCTGGAGACGACGTTGCGGGCCGAGACCCCCGTCATCATCGCGCTCGGAACGGGGCGGGCGGTGCGGGCCGCGGTCGAGCGCGTGTCGCCTGTCGACCGTCCCGAGCACCAGATCGTCTCGCTGGTCGGAAACATCCTCGCGGACGGCTCCGCCAGCTTCTTCGACACTGTGGGCCGGCTCGCCGACCGCACCGGCGCGCGGCATTATCCGATGCCGCTGCCGTTCCTGATGGGCAGCGAAGACGAGCGCGACCGCATGGTGCGGCTCGATGCCATCGCCAAGGTCAAGGGCGTTGCCGACAAGGCCGATCTCAAGCTGATCGGCATCGGCCAGATGGACCAGAAGGCGCAGATGCATGTCGACGGCTTCGTCACCCGCGACGAGCTCACCGAGATGATGCGGTTAGGGGCCATCGGCGAGATCACCGGCTGGGCCTATGACGCCAGCGGCAAGGTGATCGAAGGCGGCACCAATCGCAGGCTCACCAGCATTCCGCCCGACGTGCCGGCCCGCGCCATGACCATTGCCGCGGCGCTGGGGCCGGCGAAGATCCCGGCTATCCGTGCGGCGCTGACCGGCCGGCTGATCAACGGCCTGATCACGGACGAGGCCACGGCGCGCGCCATCCTGGCGTAAACGCCTGCGGCGCTGCTCCTCACTATTCAATCACAGGACTGATTCCTGTCGCGCCGCACAACCTGTGGGCGCCGGCGCATGCTTGACAAAGCCCGATCAGTGTTGTGAACATAAGCCCAGCCCGTGAGCATATATTCAAGAACCGCGGGAATGGGAGGAGACCGTGAAGATCATCTTCACTCGGACGAGCATGCTTGCCGCCCTGATGGGTGCCGCCGCGCTGCTGACCAACGCGCCCGCGATGGCGGAGACGAGCCTGACCATCGCCACCGTCAACAACGGTGACATGATCCGGATGCAGGGCCTCACCAGCGAATTCACCAAAGCCAATCCCGACATCTCCGTGAAGTGGGTGACCCTGGAAGAGAACGTGCTGCGCCAGCGCGTCACCACCGACATCGCCACCAAGGGTGGCCAGTTCGACGTCCTCACCATCGGCACCTACGAGGTGCCGATCTGGGCCAAGAAGGGCTGGCTGGTGCCGCTCGACAAGCTCGGCGCCGACTATGACGCAGGCGATATCCTGCCGAAGATCAAGGATGCGGTGTCGGTCGACGGCAAGCTCTACGCCGCGCCGTTCTACGGCGAGAGCTCGATGGTGATGTACCGCACCGATTTGTTCGACAAGGCCGGGCTGAAGATGCCGGAGAGCCCGACCTGGGACTTCGTCATCGACGCCGCCAAGAAGCTCACCGACAAGCAGGCCGGCACGTTCGGCATCTGCCTGCGCGGCAAGGCCGGCTGGGGCGAGAACATGGCGTTCCTGACCGCGATGTCGAATTCGTTCGGCGCGCGCTGGTTCGACGAGAAGTGGCAGCCGCAGTTCAACACGCCGGAATGGAAGAAGACGCTGACGACCTACGTCGATCTGATGAAGGAGGCGGGACCTCCCGGCGCCAGCTCGAACGGCTTCAACGAGAATCTCGCGCTGTTCAATTCCGGCAAATGCGCGATGTGGATCGATGCGACGGTGGCGGCGTCGTTCGTGACCAATCCGAAGGAGTCGAAAGTCGCCGACAAGGTCGGCTTCGCGCTGGCGCCCAACACCGGGCTCGGCAAGAACGCCAACTGGCTGTGGGCGTGGAGCCTCGCGGTCCCCGCCGGCTCGCAGAAGGTCGAGGCGGCCGAGAAGTTCATCGCCTGGGCGACCAGCAAGGACTACCTCAAGCTCGTCGCCTCGAAGGACGGCTGGGCCAACGTGCCGCCGGGCACCCGCACCTCGCTGTACAAGAACGAGGAGTATCTGAAGGTCGCGCCGTTCGCCAAGCTGACCCTGGCCTCGATCGATGCCGCCGATCCGAACAAGCCGACGGTCAAGCCGGTGCCTTACGTCGGCGTACAATACGCCGCGATTCCTGAATTCCAGGGCATCGGCACCGCGGTGGGGCAGCAGTTCTCGGCCGCACTCGCCGGCTCGATGACGGTGGATGCGGCACTCAGCGCGGCGCAATCGGCCACCGAACGCGAGATGAAGCGCGCCGGCTACATCAAATAGTCGCGCCAAAAATAGGCGCGCCAAGTCTATCAGCTCGACATGAAACTCCTCCCGAGCTGATCACTGGCGGCCATCCCTCCCTACAGGGATGGCCGCATTTTCTCTCCGCTGTCGACGCCTACGGGACCCGTAGGGTGGGCAAAGCGCAGCGTGCCCACCGTCCCGCGCGAACGTGAAGCTGGTGGGCACGGCGCTGCGCGCCTTTGCCCACCCTACGCAAGCCATCAGTTCGTCATTGCGAGGAGCGAAGCGACGAAGCAATCCAGAGCCCCGCTCACGACGCTGGATTGCTTCGCTTCGCTCGCAATGACGGCGGTGTTCACCGACCAAGCAGTGTTCATCGAGCAAAACGGATAGCGACATGGCCACCAGACAGACGCAACTGCTCGCCCGTGCGCTGCTGTCGCCGGCGGTGATCCTGCTGTTCATCTGGATGATCGTGCCGCTGGCGCTGACGGTCTACTTCTCCACCTTGCATTACAGCCTGCTCGATCCGGGCTCGGAGAGCTTCGTCGGTCTGGAGAATTTCGAATACTTCCTCACCGATCCCGCCTTCCTGGCCTCGCTGCAGAACACGCTGGTCCTGGTCGGCTCGGTGCTGCTGCTGACGATCGGTCTTGGCATCCCCCTGGCGATCCTGCTCGACCAGCCGGTGATCGGCCGCAACATCATCCGCCTGATGGTGATCGCGCCGTTCTTCGTCATGCCGACGGTCAGCGCGCTGGTGTGGAAGAACCTGCTGATGCATCCGGTGTCCGGCCTGTTCGCCTGGATCGCGACCTCGCTGGGTCTGACCCCGATCGACTGGTTCACCGATGCGCCGCTGCTCGCGGTGATCTTCATCGTCGCCTGGCAGTGGCTGCCGTTCGCGACCTTGATCCTGCTGACCGCGCTGCAGTCGCTCGACGAGGAGCAGAAAGAGGCGGCCGAGATGGACGGCGCCAGCGCGCTGTCGCGCTTCATCTACCTGACCGTGCCGCATCTGGCGCGCCCGATCACCGTGGTGATCCTGATCGAGACGATCTTCCTGCTCACCGTGTTCGCCGAGATCTTCGTCACCACCGGCGGCGGGCCGGGACTGCAGACCACCAACATCGCCTTCCTGGTTTATTCGCAGGCGCTGATCCAGTTCGACGTCGGTACCGCCTCGGCCGGCGGCCTGGTCGCGGTCGTCATCGCCAATATCGTCGCCTTCTTCCTGGTCCGCATCGTCGGCCGTAACCTCGAGGCGTAACAGCATGGCGCGCAAGGTCACCGGACGTCATGTCGCAATCTCCACGGTCGCCGCCTGGCTGGCAGGCTTCGTGATCTTCTTCCCCATCCTGTGGATGGTGCTGGCGAGCTTCAAGACCGAGCTGGAGGCGTTCGCGACGCCGCCCTCGTTCCTGTTCTTCCACTGGACCACCGAGAACTACGCCATCGTGCAGGAGCGCAGCGATTATCTGCACCACGCGCTGAACTCGCTCATCGTCGCCGGCGGCTCGACCTTGATCGCGATGCTGATCGCTATACCCGCGGCCTGGTCGATGGCGTTCTCGCCGACCAAGCGCACCAAGGACATCCTGCTCTGGATGTTGTCGACCAAGATGATGCCGCCGGTCGGCGTGCTCGTGCCGATCTATCTGATCTACAAGAACATGGGGTTGCTCGACACGCGCACCGGACTGGTCTTCATCCTCTGCCTCGGCAATCTGCCGATCGTGATCTGGATGCTGTTCACCTACTTCAAGGAGATCCCGAAGGACATCCTCGAAGCGGCGCGGATGGACGGCGCCACGATCGGGCGCGAGCTGATCTATGTGCTGACGCCGATGGCGATCCCAGGCCTCGCCTCGACCCTGCTGCTCAATTTGATCCTGGCCTGGAACGAGGCGTTCTGGACCTTGAACCTGTCGACCCTGAATGCGGCGCCGCTCACGACCTTCATCGCCTCCTATTCGAGTCCGGAAGGCCTGTTCTGGGCGCGGCTGTCGGCGGCCTCCACGCTCGCGATCGCGCCGATCCTGGTCATCGGCTGGTTCAGCCAGAAGCAGCTCGTGCGCGGGCTGACCTTCGGCGCAGTGAAATAACGAAAGGCTGGGATCATGGGACGGATCACGCTTGAAGGTGTGCAGAAATCATTCGGGCCGGTCCACATCATCAAGGGCGCCGATCTCGATATTCCCGACGGCGCGTTCGTGGTGTTCGTCGGCCCCTCGGGCTGCGGCAAGACCACGCTGCTGCGGCTGATTGCGGGGCTGGAGGACGTCTCCGGCGGGCGCATCCTGATCGACGGCAACAACGTCGTCGACGTGCCGCCGGCCAAGCGCGGCCTGTCGATGGTGTTCCAGTCCTACGCGCTCTATCCGCATATGAGCGTGCGCGGCAACATCGCCTTCGGCCTGAAGATGGCCGGGCTGCCGAAGGCCGAGATCAACCAGAAGGTCGAGGCGGCCGCGGCGACCTTGAACCTCACGCCCTATCTCGACCGCAAGCCGCGCGAGCTCTCCGGCGGCCAGCGCCAGCGCGTCGCGATCGGCCGCGCCATCGTGCGCGAGCCCAAGGCGTTTCTGTTCGACGAGCCCTTGTCCAATCTCGACGCCGCGCTGCGCGTGCAGATGCGGCTCGAGGTGACGCGGCTGCAGAAGCAGCTCGGAACGACGGCGATCTACGTGACCCACGACCAGGTCGAGGCCATGACCATGGCCGACAAGATCGTGGTGCTGAACGCCGGCCGGATCGAGCAATATGGCTCGCCGATCGAGCTCTATCAGAAGCCCGCCAATCTGTTCGTTGCGGGCTTCATCGGCTCGCCGAAGATGAACTTGATCACCGGCGACGAGGCGACGCAGCGTGGCGCGGCCACGATCGGCGTGCGGCCCGAGCACGTCGCCGTCGTCGATGACGGACAGGGCTGGCCGGGCAAGGTCGTGATCGCCGAGCATCTCGGCAGCGACACGTTCCTCTATGTCGATGCGGGGACGCTTGGCACGCTGACGGTGCGTTGTGTCGGCGAAAAGCACCTGAGCGCCGGCGATGCCGTCACGCTGCGCCCCGAGCCGAACCGCATCTACCGCTTCGACAGCAACGGCCAATCGATCTTCGCATGAGAGGTGACGTCCCCTCCGGACGTCAACGACAACAACGGACCACGACGATGTACCTGGAAAAATTCAAGCTGAACGGCAAGACCGCCCTGATCACCGGCGGCGGGCAGGGCATCGGCCTCGCCTGTGTCGAGGCGCTGGCGGAGGCGGGCGCCCGCGTCGTGATCGCCGATCGCGATGCCAAGGCGGCGGCGGCCGGGCAGGCGGCGATGAAGGCAAGGGGATTCGACACCGAGACCGCGCTGATGGACGTCACCAATTCGGCCGAGGTCACCGAGATTGCCGACGATCTGGTCGCGCGCTACGGCAAGGTCGACATCCTGGTCAACAATGCGGGCATCGCGCGCAGCGAGACGCCGGCCGAGACCGTCACCGATGAGCACTGGCTCAACGTGCTCGACGTCAATCTCAACGGCACCTTCTGGTGCTGCCGCGCCTTCGGCAAGCACATGCTGGCGGCCAAGAGCGGCGCCATCGTCAACATCGGCTCGATGTCCGGCTTCATCGTCAACAAGCCGCAGGAGCAGTGCTTCTACAACGCCTCCAAGGCCGCGGTGCATCATCTGACCAAGTCGCTGGCGGCCGAGTGGGGCGCGCGCGGCATCCGCGTCAACGCGGTCGCGCCGACCTATATCGAGACGCCGCTCAATGCCTTCGTGAAGAGCAATCCGCGCATGTACGACGCCTGGATCGGCGGAACCCCGATGGGGCGCATGGGGCAGGTCGAGGAGATCGCCTCGGTGGTGCTGTTCCTGGCCTCCGAGGCGGCAAGTTTGATGACCGGCAGCGTCGTCGTTGTCGATGGCGGCTACACTTGCTGGTAAGCTCTCGTCAAAATTGACGGGAGCGGAACATGCAGGCCTTTATCGGTGTCGATGTCGGCACAACCAGCACGCGCGCCGGGATTTTCGACCATAACGGCCGCCTGCTCGGCGCGGCGCGGCATCCGATCCAGAGCTGGCATGAGGCCGGTGACGTCGTCGAGCAGTCCTCCGACGACATCTGGCGCGCCTGCTGCGCCTCCGTCAAAGCCGCGCTAACGGAAGCGGCGATCGCGCCGGAGCTGATCAAGGGCATCGGCTTCGATGCCACCTGCTCGCTGGTGGTGCTCGATCGCCAGGGCGCGCCGCTGACCGTCAGCGGCTCCGGCGACGCCAGCCGCAACGTCGTCGTCTGGATGGATCATCGCGCGCTGACGGAGGCGCGCGACATCAATGCGACCGCGGATGAGGTGCTGCGCTATGTCGGCGGCTCGATCTCGCCGGAAATGGAGATGCCCAAGCTGCTGTGGCTGAAGCGGCACCTGCGCACGAGTTTCGATCGGGCCGGGCATTTCTTCGACCTCGCCGACTTCCTGACCTGGCGTGCGTCAGGCTCGCTGGCGCGCTCGATGTGCACCGTCACCTGCAAATGGAATTATCTCGCGCATGAGACGCGATGGAGCGCGGCCTATTTCCGGCGCATCGGGCTGGAGGATTTCGTCGCAGAAGACTACGCGCGGATCGGCACCGAGATCGTCGCCCCCGGCACGCCGCTCGGCCGCGGGCTGTCGCGCGCCGCAGCCGACGAGCTTGGGCTGGCCGCGGGCACGCCGGTCGGCGCGGCGCTGATCGACGCCCATGCCGGCGGCATCGGCGCGATCGGCGGCCGCGCGGCCGATGGCGGCGAGGTCGATGTCTGCGACCGCCTCGCCTATATCATGGGGACCTCGGCCTGCATCATGGCGACGACGCGGGCGCCGTCCTTCGTGCCCGGCGTATGGGGACCGTACTATCAGGGCATGGTGCCTGGATTCTGGCTCAACGAGGGCGGCCAGTCCGCCGCGGGGGCGGCGATCGATCATCTGCTGCGCTCGCACCCGGCCTCTGCCGAGGCGAGCGCTGCGGCGCGCACGGAAGGGCTCGACCTGATCAGCCTGCTCGAAAAGCGGATCATGGCGCGGGTGCCGAATGCCGGCAGCGCGGCGCTGCTGGCATGTGATATCCACATTCTCCCGGAATTTCTCGGCAACCGCTCGCCCTATGCCGATCCGGATTCGCGCGCCGTCATCGCCGGCCTCGATCTCGATGCCGATATCTCGGCAATGGAGCGGCTGTTCGTGGCGGGGCTGTGCGGGCTCGCCTATGGCCTCGCCGACGTGATCGATGCCTTTGCCGCCAACGGCGTCGCCAGCCGAACCCTGGTCATGGCGGGGGGCGCGTCGCGCAGCCCGCTGGTGCGGCAGATCATGGCTGACACGACCGGGCTCACGGTGGCCTTGCCCGGCACGCAGGAGCCGGTGCTGCTCGGCGCGGCCATGCTGGGCGCGGTCGCCAGCGGCGCCTTCCGCTCGATCGGCGACACGATGGCCTCGATGTCCACGCTCGGCCGCCTCAGCGATCCGACCGACCCAGGCGTCGCCGCCTTCCATCGCCGCAAGCGGTGCATCCATGGCATGCTGCGGGCGCTTGATCGCGACAGCCGTTCCGTGATGCATGGTGCTGATGGGGAGGCACGCTGATGATCCTGAGCTGCGGCGACGCGTTGATCGATTTCGTGCCCGCCCGACTGGCCGACGGACGTGACGCCTTGAGACCGGTGGTCGGCGGCTCATGCCTGAACGTCGCCGTCGGCGTCGCCCGGCTCGGCGCGCCCACGGGATTCGTCGGCGGCATCTCGACCGACCTGTTCGGCAGCATGATCGCGTCACACGCGCAAGGCTCGGACGTCGATCTCGGCTATGCCACGCGCAGCCCGGACCAGACCACGCTGGCGTTCGTGCGCCATGTCGGAGGCGAAGCGCAGTATGCCTTCTACGATGCCGAGACCGCGGCCCGGAAATGGACCTTCCGGCCCGGCAGCATCCCGTTCGGGACGATCGAGGCGATTCATATCGGCTCGACCACCCTCATCCATGAGCTCGGTGCGGCAGAGACCCGCGCCTTGATCGCCGCCACGCAAGGCGCGGTGACGATCTCCTTCGACCCGAACTGCCGGCCGAACCTGGTGCAGGACAAGGCCGCCTATTGCGCGCAGATGGACCGCTTCGCCGGTGCGGCCGACCTCATCAAGATGTCGGATGTGGATTTCGACTATCTGCATGGCCATCAGGACTACGCCGCGCGGGCGGCGGCGCTGTTGGCGCGCGGCACCAAGGTCGTGGTCGTCACCCGCGGGCCGAAGGGGGCGCTGGGGTGGCATGCCGCGGGCGGCGCGGTCGAGGTCGCGGCGCCGGCCATTGAAATCGTCGACACGATCGGTGCCGGCGACAGCTTCCAGGCTGCGCTGCTGTTCGCGCTACGCAAGCTCGGCAGGCTCGGCAAGGACGCGCTGAGCGCACTCGACCACGCCGAACTGCGCCGTGCACTCGCTTTCGCCGTGTCCTGCGCAGCCGTGACGTGCACCCGGCAGGGTGCCGACCCGCCGGGTTGGACCGAGATGACCGCGACATGGAATGACCTGGGCTGAAGCACCCCATTGCACTCCGCATTGGGAACTGGTTGGCTGTTTCCCCGTCATATGAACGTACCGGTAGCGCATCCGGGCCTTCGAGGCCGGCGCGCCCGGACCCGACGAACTCATGACGCGACAACGAGTTGCAGGGAGGAGAACTATGGCACCCGCCGCCAGGACCGAGCCGCTGTCCCGTCATGCGCTGGCCTTCGTGTTGGCAGGCGGCCGCGGCAGCCGCCTGCTCGAACTCACCGACCGGCGCGCCAAGCCGGCCGTCTATTTCGGCGGCAAATCGCGCATCATCGATTTCGCGCTGTCGAACGCCGTCAATTCCGGCATCCGCCGTATCGCGGTCGCCACGCAATACAAGGCGCACAGCCTGATCCGGCATCTGCAGAACGGCTGGAACTTCTTCCGTCCCGAGCGCAACGAGAGCTTCGACATCCTGCCCGCCAGCCAGCGCGTCTCGGAGACGATGTGGTACGTCGGGACGGCGGACGCCGTGTATCAGAACATCGACATCCTGGAGACGTACAACACCAAGTACATCGTCGTGCTGGCCGGCGACCACATCTACAAGATGGACTACGAGCTGATGCTGCAGCAGCACGTCGACCAGCGCGCCGACGTCACGGTCGGCTGCCTGGAGACGCCGCGTGCGGAATCCTCGGGTTTCGGCATCATCCACATCAACGAGGACGAGACGATCCGGGACTTCATCGAGAAGCCCGCAGATCCGCCGCCGATCCCCGGCAAGCCCGACATGTCGCTCGCCAGCATGGGCATCTACGTGTTCGATGCCAAATTCCTGTTCGAGGAGCTGAAGCGCGACGCTGCAGACCCGAAGTCGAACCATGATTTCGGCCGCGACATCATCCCCCATATCGTCAAGAACGGCCGCGCCGTGGCGCATCAGTTCACGCGTTCCTGCGTCCGCGCCGGCGACGATCCGCGCAGCTACTGGCGCGACGTCGGGACGGTCGACGCCTATTGGGCCGCCAATCTCGACCTGACGGACGTCGTGCCCGAGCTCGATCTCTACGACCGCTCGTGGCCGATCTGGACCTATTCGGAAATCACACCGCCGGCGAAGTTCGTTCATGTCGACGAGGGCCGCCGCGGCGAGGCGACCTGCTCGCTGGTCTCAGGCGGCTGCATCGTCTCAGGTGCGTCGGTGCAGCGCTCGCTGCTGTTCACCGGGGCTCACCTGCATTCCTATGCCAAGGTGCAGAACGCGGTGCTGCTGCCCTATGTCAACGTCGCCCGCCACGCGCGGCTGACCAACGTGGTGGTCGACCGCGGCGTGCAGATTCCGGAAGGGCTGGTGGTCGGCGAGGATCCGGAATTCGACGCCAAGCGGTTCAGGACCACCGAGAACGGCGTGACCTTGATTACCCAGCCGATGATCGATGGGCTCAATTCATGACGCCATTGCGCGTTCTGTCGGTTGCCTCCGAGGTCTATCCCATCATCAAGACGGGCGGCCTCGCCGATGTGGTCGGCGCGCTCCCCTGGGCGCTGTTGGCCGAGGACGTCGAGGTCCGCACGCTGATCCCCGGCTATCCCGCCGTCATGAAGGCGCTGGAGCAGGCCAGCGAGATCAGCTCGTTGCCGAATTTCTTTGGCGGCAATGCCCGGCTGCTCGGCGGCAGCCATGGCGCGCTCGATTTGTTCGTGCTCGATGCGCCGCATCTCTATGACCGCGAGGGCAATCCTTATCTCGGCCCCGATGGCAAGGATTGGCCGGACAATGCGTTTCGCTTCGCGGCGCTGGCGCGCGCGGCGTCCTATATCGGCCTGGGCGCCGTGCCGAGCTTCGTGCCCGATATCGTCCACGGTCACGACTGGCAGGCCGGCCTCGTGCCGGCCTATCTGCTCTACAGCCACCGGCCGCATCCAGGCACGGTCATGACCGTGCACAATCTGGCGTTCCAGGGCCGCTTTCCGCGGCACCTGCTGATGCCGCTCGGCCTGCCGCCGGAAGCGTTCTCGATCTACGGCCTCGAATATTACGGCGACATCAGCTTCCTCAAGGCGGGACTGCAGTTTGCCGACAAGATCACGACGGTGTCGCCGACCTATGCGCGCGAGATCCAGGGCGACGAGCACGGCATGGGCCTCGGCGGCCTGCTGCGGCAACGTGCGTCCGATCTGGTCGGTATCCTCAACGGCATCGATACAGCGGTATGGGATCCCGGCAGCGATCCGGCCATCGCCTCGCATTTCGGCATCGAGCGGATCGAGGCGCGGGCGCCCAACAAGGCGGCGCTGCAGACCCGCATGGGCCTGCAGGTGTCGCCGGAGACGTTCCTGCTCGGCGTCGTCAGCCGACTGACCTCGCAGAAAGGGCTTGATCTGCTGCTGTCGTGCCTGCCGACTCTGACCGGCAGCGGCATCCAGCTGGCGCTGCTCGGCGACGGCGAGGCCGAGCTGCGCGACGCGTTCCGCGTCGCGGCCGCGCACCATCCCGGACAGATCGGCGTCGTCATCGGCTATGACGAGAGCCTCGCGCATCTCATCCAGGCCGGCTGCGACGCGCTGGTCGTGCCGTCTCGCTTCGAGCCGTGTGGCCTGACCCAGCTGTGCGCGCTACGCTATGGCGCGCTGCCGATCGTCACCGCGGTGGGCGGGCTTGCCGACACCGTGATCGACGAGACCGAGGCCGGCGTCGCCGCCACCGGCTTCAAGTTCGCGCCGGTCACGGCGGAGGCGCTCGACCATACGCTGCGCCGTGCCGCGGCCGCGTTCTACGCCGCGCGCAGCAACGCCTCGAACTGGACGCGCATGCAGCTCAACGCGATGCTGACCGACGTGTCGTGGCGGCACCGCGCCGGCCGCTATGCCGAGCTGTACCGGCAGATCGTCGCGCAGCGCGGAGGGTGAGACGGCGTTGCCGTGGCCTGCGCGCACGCCACTCCCTTTTAGGCCTCGATGAGAACCTTCAGCGCATGCGTCTTGGCCGCGGCGCCGAAGGTCTCATAGGCATCGAGGATCTGATCCAGCTTGAAGCGGTGAGTGATCAGCCGCTTCGGCTCGAGCTTCTTGGACTGCACGGTCTTGAGCAGCATCGGCGTCGTCACGGTGTCGACCAGCCGTGTCGTGATCGCGATGTTGCGGTCCCAGAGCTTCTCCAGATGCAGGTCGGCCTTGACGCCGTGCACGCCGACATTGGCGATGACGCCGCCGGGGGCGATGATGTCCTCGCAGGTGACGAACGTTGCGGGCACGCCGACTGCTTCGATCGCCGTGTCGACGCCGCGGCCGTTCGTCAGGGCCATGACCTTGTCGACCGCCTTGCCATCCGCGTTGTTGACGACCTTGGTGGCACCGAAGCGGGTGGCGACCTCGAGCCGGTTATCGTCGAGGTCGATCATGATGATCTCGGCCGGTGAATAGAATTGTGCGGTCAAGAGCGCCGCCAATCCGATCGGACCGGCGCCGACGATCGCCACCGTCGAACCCGGCTCGACCTTGCCGTTGAGCACGCCGCATTCGAAACCGGTCGGGAGGATGTCGCTCAACATCACCAGCGCGTCCTCCTCGGTGCCGGCGGGCACGTGGTAGAGGCTGGTGTCGGCGTGAGGCGTGCGCACGTACTCCGCCTGGGTGCCGTCGATCTTGTGACCGAGGATCCAGCCGCCGTGGCGGCAGTGCGAATACATGCCGCGGCGGCAATAGTCGCAGGTTCCGCAGGCCGAGATGCAGGAGACGATGACATGGTCTCCCGGCTTGAACGCGCGCACGGCGCTGCCGACCGCATCGACCACACCGACACCCTCATGACCGAGGATGCGGCCGGGTGTGCAGGTCGGCACGTCGCCCTTGAGGATGTGGAGGTCGGTCCCGCAGATCGTGGTCTTCAGGATTTTGACCACGGCATCGCCGGGCTCGAGGATCGTCGGCTTGGGGCGCTCATCGAGGGATTTCTGGCCGGGGCCATGATAGACCAGGGCTTTCATGATGGTCCTCCGCAAAGGTTGCTGTGCGAAGGATGCGACAAGAGAGGTTGCGGGCGGTTGAGGCGTATCAATCCACGGCGGCGACCCGCATCACTATCATGTGTTCTATTTGGTGGGAGTGCTGCGGTCGCCAAGCATTGCAGCCTCTCACGGTGCGCTCGATGCACCTCGCCCAACTCGTGGCGCCGTGGCTCGAAGAGCGAAGCTCGTCGCGACCCCGAAAGAACGGGGAGAGGGAGCGCAGCCGCAAAGTGCGGGCTCAAACATATCGGCAGTGCAGCCAAGCGTGCGCGCCATGCCGATCGCGCTGGACGCACCAATATGTCCGGCGGATAGTCTCGCTAGCTTTGATCCATTTTGCGCGAGACCCTATGACCGACAGCCAGCCTTCGCCCGAGCCCTTCGACCTCATCATCCGCGGCGGCACCGTCGTCGACGGCACGCGGGCGCCGCGCTTCGCGGCCGATGTCGGCATCGAGGATGGCCGCATCGTCGCCATCGGCGAACTCGGAGGCAAAGAGGCGCGGCGCGAGATCGACGCCACCGGCCGGATCGTCGCGCCGGGCTTCATCGATTCCCACACCCATGACGACAGCGCCGTGCTGGTCGATCCCCAGATGACCTGCAAGGTCTCGCAAGGCGTGACCACGGTGGTGACCGGCAATTGCGGCGTCAGCATCGCGCCGCTGAAGCCGGGTTCGCCGCGGCCGATGCCGCTCGGCCTGCTGTCGCCCGGCGAGGGGCGGGTGGTCGAGTATGCGGCGTTCGCGGACTACGTCGCCGCGTTGCGTGCGGCGCCTGCTGCGGTCAACGTCGCGCCGATGGTCGGCCACACCGCGCTGCGCGCCTCGATCATGAGCGATCTCGGCCGCGCCGCGACCGACGCCGAGATCGCCGAGATGCGGGCGCATGTGCAGGAGGCGCTCGATGCCGGCGCCATCGGCGTCTCCACCGGGACGTTCTATCCGCCGGCGGAAGCGGCGCCGACCGAGGAGATCATCGAGGTCTGCCGTCCGCTCACCGGCAGCGGCGGCGTCTATGCGACGCATATGCGCAATGAGGCGAACGAGGTGATCCAGTCGCTGGAGGAGAGCTTTGCGATCGGCAAGGCGCTCGACGTCCAGGTCGTGATCTCGCATCACAAGGTGGTGGGACCTGCCAATTTCGGCCGCACCAGGGAGACCTTGCCGCTGATCACGAAGGCGATGAGCTGCCAGTGCGTCGCGCTCGACTGCTATCCCTACAACGCCTCCTCGACCATGCTGCACACCGATCCGGCCAAGCTGCAGGTCAAGGTCGTCGTCGCGGCCTCGGGTCCGCATCCGGAAGTCGCGGGCCGCGATCTCGCCGACATCGCCGCCGACTGGGGCGTCGACCGGCTGGAAGCTGCGAAGCGGCTGCAGCCGGCGTCGGCGATCTACTTCGCGATGGATGAAGCCGACGTGCAGACCATCCTGAAGTTCGAGCCGACCATGATCGGCTCCGATGGGCTGCCGTTCGGCGAGCGTCCGCATCCACGCCTGTGGGGCACGTTCCCGCGCGTGCTCGGCTATTACTGCCGCGAGCTCGAGCTGTTCCCTCTGGAGACCGCGGTGTGGAAGATGAGCGGGCTGACCGCGCAGAATTTCGGCATCAAGGGGCGCGGCACCATCGCGGTCGGCAACCATGCCGACATCACGATCTTCGATGCGTCGACCGTACGCGACAGCGCGACCTATGATGACCCGTGCGTGCCGGCCGCCGGAATCGAGGCCGTCATCGTCAACGGCGCGGTGACGTGGTGGCAGGGCCGGCATCAGGACGCGCGTGCCGGACAGGTGATCGCGCGCGCCTCGTTGCAGTGATCACGACCGGGGCGGCGCCGTCGAGCCGCGCACGATCAGCGTCGGCGGCAGCACGAGGTGTTCGCGCGTGCCCGCGGGATCGGTGATGCGGTCGAGCAGCAGGCGTGCCGCCGCTTCGCCCATGTCGTGTTGCGCGATTCGCACCGTGGTGAGCGGCGGCGACACCATGTCGACGAAGGGCATGTCGTTGTGGCCGACCACCGACACGTCGTCCGGGCAGGCGAGGCCGCGCGCGGCGAGCGCATCATAGACGCCGAGCGCAAGCAGATCGTTGGCGGCAACGATCGCGGTCGGCCTGGGCTTGCGGCCGAGCAGACGCAGGGCAGCCTCGCGTCCGGCCGCGCGCGTATAGGTCGGGGCCGTTTCGACCGGCATATTGCGACTGGCGAGTCCGGCGTCCCCGAGACTTGCCTCGAAGCCGGCCCGGCGCCGCGCGCCGGTCGATATCTCCTGCGGTCCGGCGACGTGGCCGATGCGCTTGTGACCGAGCGCAACCAGGTGCTCGACGGCGAGCCGCATGCCGCCCTCATCATCGCCCGCCACCGAAGGCAGCCGCGCGCCGCGGTCGAGCCGGTTCACCAGCACGACCGGCAGCGCGCTGTCCAGGCAATGGGTCACGATTGCGTCATCCAGCATCACCGTCGCAAGGACGAGGCCATCGATGCCATGGGCGATCAGCCGGTCGACGAGATCCTGCTCCGAGCCCTCCGTCCCGACATCGGCGACGATCGTCGCATAACCCTGCGCATGGAGATGATCGGCGATGCCGGACAGCACCGGCGGAAAGCCGGGGTCGGCGATATCGGGCGCGAGCACGCCGATCAGGCCGCTGCGCCCGGTGCGCAGGCCCTTGGCCGCCCTGTTGAGCCGATAGCCCAACGCGTTGGCGGCCGCCTGAATCCGGTTCGCGACGTCGGCCGCGACGAGATGCTTCATCGCCGGGCTGAGCGCCCGCGAGACGGTGGAAGGATGTACGCCGCAGCGCGCGGCGACGTCCTTGATGGTCGGCCGTGGCGCCGTCGCCGTGCGCATCTCCGCCGATCGCAATGCCGTCCGCTTCATCCCGCCTCCGTCATGCCGCGGCGCAGCGACGTTTCGCGCACGCCTTGCCTTGACACTACTACCACAATGGCAATAAATCTCGGTCTGCAATCGATTGCAATAATCGGGAAGGAAACGTCCACATGACAGCCAGCGCGCTGAAGCCGCATCTGGTCAGCCCGGAGCATCTCGATCCGCATTGGCGCTGGGGCCGGGCGATCCCGTCTCATGGCCACGTCTCCGTCGACTTCGAGCGCCGGGTCGATTTCGACCGTCTCAGGCGTTACCGCCTGGCGCGGGCCCGTACGGCGCTGAAAAACTCCGGCTGCGGTGCGCTGCTGCTGTTCGATGTCAACAACATCCGCTACGTCTCCGGCACCAAGATCGGCGAGTGGGAGCGCGACAAGCTCTGCCGGTTTGCGCTGCTGGCCGGCGACGGCGAGCCGATCGTGTGGGATTTCGGCTCGGCCGCCGTGCACCATCGGCTGTTCTGCGACTGGCTTGCGCCCGACAACTGCCGCGCCGGCATGCTCGGGATGCGCGGCACCGTGCCGCCGGCGGTCGGCCTGATGAAGGCGCACGCCGAGGAGGTGATGAGCCTGCTGCGCGCCGCCGGCGTCGCCGACATGCCTGTCGGCGTCGACCTTGCGGAAACCGCGATGTTCTTCGAGCTGCAGAAGGCCGGCATGAAGGTGGTCGACGGCCAGCAGGTCATGCTGGATGCGCGCGAGATCAAGAACATCGACGAGATCATGCTCTTGAATCAGGCCGCGGCCATGGTCGATGGCGTCTACCACTCGATCTACGAGAATCTGAAGCCGGGCATTCGCGAGAACGACATCGTCGCGCTCGCCAACAAGATGCTCTACGAGATGGGCTCTGACGACGTCGAGGCGATCAACGCCATCTCCGGTGAGCGCTGCAATCCGCATCCGCATAATTTCACCGACCGCATCCTGCGTCCGGGCGATCAGGCGTTCTTCGACATCCTGCAGTCCTATCAGGGCTACCGGACCTGCTACTACCGCACCTTCAATGTCGGCCGCGCCACGCCGGCCCAGCACGATGCCTACAAGCAGTGCCGCGAGTGGCTCGACAGCGCCATCGCGCTGATCAAGCCGGGCGTCTCGACCGACACCGTCGCCAAGGTCTGGCCGGCTGCTGAGGAGTTCGGCTTTCCCTCGGAGATGGCGGCATTCGGCCTGCAGTTCGGCCACGGGCTTGGGCTGGCGCTGCACGAGCGTCCCATCATCTCGCGGCTGGTCTCGCTGGAGAATCCGATGGAGATCAAGACCGGCATGGTGTTCGCCCTTGAGACCTACTGTCCCGCGACCGACGGCTTCTCGGCCGCGCGTATCGAGGAGGAGGTCGTGGTTACAGACAAGGGCTGCCAGGTGATCACGCTATTCCCGGCGGAAGAGCTGCCGATCGCCAACCGCTACTGAGCGAATGGACAGTGCGACCAGTAGAGTGGTCTTCGTGTTTTCGTCATTGCGAGCGAAGCGAAGCAATCCAGAGCGGCAACCGTGACTCTGGATTGCTTCGTCGCGGAGCCTGTCATCGGGCCGCGCTTTGCGCGGACCCGTTGGCTCCTCGCAATGACGGCATCCATGATGAGTAGGACGAGGAGACGACAATGACCACGACGCATTCGCTCGGCTGGATCGGCATGGGGCGCATGGGCTATCCGATGGCGGAGCGCCTGCTCAAGGCCGGCCACAAGGTGTCGATCTTCAATCGCACCCGTGCCAAGGCCGAGCCGCTCGCCGCCAAGGGTGGCGTGATCGTCGATCATCCGAGTGATCTCGCCGCGTGCGAGATCGTGTTCACGATGGTGTCGACCGGCAAGGATCTCGAGCAGGTCTATTTCGGCGACAACGGCCTCGTCGCCTCGAGCTCGGGCCCGCGTCCCAAATTCCTCGTCGACTGCTCATCGATCGGCATCGAGCAATCGGAGGCGATCGCCGCCAGGCTGAAGCAGCTCGGCTGCGAGTTCGTGCGCGCGCCGGTGTCGGGCAACGGCAAATGCGTCAAGGCCGGCAAGCTGTCGTCGGTCGTGTCCGGCTCCAAGGCGGCATTTGACGTCATCGCTCCGTATCTGGCCAAGATCGCCGTCTCCGGCGTGTCCTATGTCGGCGAGGGCGAGCTCGCGCGCATCTGCAAGATCGCTCACAACGTGTTCCTCGGCGTCGTGATCCAGAACCTCGCCGAGATCACGATCCTGGCGCAGAAGGCCGGCGTGCCACGCCACGCCTTTCTCAATTTCATGAACGCGAGCGTGATGGGCTCGACGTTCACGAAGTACAAGAGCAACGCGCTGGTCAATCTCGACTGGACCACGACCTTCACGCCACCGTTGCTGCGCAAGGATCTCGATCTCGGCCTGTCGGCAGCGCGCCAGCTCGACGTCGCGATGCCGGTGACGGCCGCGACCCGCGAGGCGCTGCAGTCCCACGTCGGCGCCGCCTCGCTGCAATCCGATCCCGCAGGCTATCTGGAGAAGGATTTTGCCGCGCTGCTGGAGACGGTGGCGCTTGCGGCCGGGCTCAAGCTGCAGCCCGAGAACGTGCCGATGCCGACCGGGCTGGAGACCGAGGGGTAGACGCTCAGCTGTCGGTGAGAGCCCGCCACCGCGCATCGCGCGCGGAGGGGCGGCGGTGCAGGCGGGCATCGAGCAGGTCGCGCGCCTGGGGCAGCGCGCCGCTGCGGATCAGCGCCAGGATGTAGGTGTCCTCGATCACCTCGCGTTGGGCATGGCTGCCGCCGATGCGGGCGAGATCGCGGATCACAGGTGCGAGCTCGCGGGCGCAGCCGCGCCAATTGCCGTCGGCGAACGCGCGCAAGGCGCGCAGCATGTGCGGCACGATGCGACCCGCCGGGAGCTCGCCCTCGGCCAGCCGCCGCTCCACCGCAGCGAGGCGTCCCTTGAGCGCGGCCTGGTCGTGCGTCGCTGCTGCGATCATCACCAGATGCATCTCGACGAAGGCCAGGCTCGAAGCCGTGAAGCGGTGGTTCGCATAGTCCGATAGGTCGGTCCAGGCGTCGGGCGGCACGGTCTGCTGTTCGGCCGTCAGTCGCCACAGCAGCGAGGCGCAGTCCGACAGCGTGTTGAGCGGTGGCGCCGAGTCCATCGTCGGCACCAGCACGTCGGTGTAGACCGCCAGCGCCTTGGCCACATCGCCCCGGTCCAACGCGCCCAGCGCCTGGTGCCAACAGATGTGACCGTGCAGCATCCCGGTGCGGTCATAGTCGCCGATCCACCCCTCCACCAGCGCATCGGCCTCATCCACCGCGCCGTCCTCGAACATCGCATGCAGCAGCGCATGCACGGCATAGGCATTGTGCCGGCGCAGCGCGAAGCTGCGCTCGGTGATGGCCCGGCCCTTCGCAACCTCGCCGGCCTCCGTCAGCGCCCAGCCGTGATTGGACATGAACCACCAGTCCTCGCCGTAGTCGGCGGCAAAGCGGTCGCAGAGGTCGCGGCGGGCGGCATCGTGATCGGCGCGGCCGGAGAACGCCAGCAGGCCGAAGGCGCCGAGCGGCAACGCCATCACCATCGCGTCGCGCGGCCAGCTCGCAAGATGCGCCAGCGTCGAAGTCAGCGCTTCCGCGCCGCGGCCTTCGATGGCGAGCGATAGCGCCGCGACGTGGCCCCGCTCGCGCTCGGTGCCGCCTGTCGCGACCAGCTTGCGCGCGCGACCGATCGTCTGCAGGGCAGGCTCGCGCTGCTGATAGATCGCATGGATGCGGGCGCGGGCCGCATGCGCCAGCGCGAAATCCGGATCGAGCATGATCGCCCGCTCGAACGCATCCGTCGCGCCGGGCCAGAAGGCAAGCAGCAGATCCATGCCCTCGCGATAGGCGGCAGCCGCATCAGTGGAGGCGGTCGACAGCGGCAGGCCGTAGCGATCCTCTTCCATGTCAGCCCACCCGCGGCCGGCGGCCTTCGATCGGGTAGGCCGGATCGTTGTAGCCGGGCGTCGAGGCGTGGCCGGTCACGACCATCAGATCGATCAGCGCCTCGTCGTCGGCGGCAAAGGGATAGTCGAGCGCGCGGATGTAGTCGTCCCATTGCGCCTCGGTGCGCGGGCCCGCGATGACCGAACTGATGAAGGCGGAGTTCAGCACCCACGCCACGGCAAACTGGCCGGGCGCAAAACCCTTGGCTTCGGCGTGGTGCTTGATGTCCTGCGCGAGCTTCAAGGACTCCGGCCGCCACTCGGTCTGCATCATGCGGGTGTCGTTGCGGCCGGCGCGGCTGTCCTTGTCCGGCGCCGCATCGGGGCTGTACTTGCCGGTCAGCACGCCGCGCGCCAGCGGGCTGTAGGGCACGACGCCGAGGCCGTAATAGCCGCAGGCCGGCAGGTGCTCGACCTCGGGCATCCGGTTCATCGCGTTGTAGTAGGGCTGGCTGACCACGGGGCGGTCGATGCCGATGGCGTCGCAGAGATTGCAGATCTCAGCGAGGCGCCAGGCGCGATAGTTCGACACGCCGAAATAGCGGATCTTGCCGGCGCGCATGAGGTCGCCGATTGCCCGGACCGTCTCCTCCAGTGGCGTCGCATGATCCTCCTTGTGCAAATAGTAGATGTCGATGTGACCGGTGCCGAGCCGCCTCAGGCTCTCGTCCGCGGCCTGCAGCACCCACCGCCGCGACAGGCCGGCGCGATTGGGATCATCGCCCATCGGGTTGGCGAGCTTGGTCGCGACGATCCAGCGGTCGCGTTCGCCTGCGATGGCGCGGCCGACCACCTCTTCCGACGCGCCCTTGTTGTAGGCATCCGCGGTGTCGATGAAGTTGATGCCGGCGTCGCGGGCCTTGGCGATGATGCGTCCTGATGTTGCTTCGTCGGTCGGGCCCCCGAACATCATCGTTCCCAGGCAGATCGGCGATACTTTCAGGCCGGAGCGGCCGAGCTGGCGATATTTCATGGAGGCCTCATTCATGCCACAACCGCGCACGGATATTCGAAAGAAGATAGCTCCCTCAGCCCGTCATTGCGAGCGCAGCGAAGCAATCCAGAACTGCTTCCACGGCGGGATTCTGGATTGCTTCGCTGCGCTCGCAATGACGGGGGGAGAGCAGGGCTCACTCGCTTTTCAGGATCTTGAACACGCCCGAGGCCATCGCGATCACGCGATGGCCAGCCGTGACCTCGGTCGTGATGAACACGAGGCTGCGGGTGATCCGCACTACATGCGGCCGTGACACCAGGGTCTCGCCGATCTTGCCCGACTCGACGAAATGCGTGTCGAACTGGACCGTCGCCATCTGCTCCTTGCCGGCGGCATAGCGGGCCGTCATGCCACAGCTGCGATCGGCCAGCGTCATGATCACGCCACCCTGGACCAGGCCGCGGCGGTTGTGGTGCTTGTCCTCGGTCACGAGGGCGTATTCATGGCTGCCCTCGACGACGCGCTGCCACAACGGGCCGATCAGATGCAGGAAGCCGGAGGTATCGACGATCTCCCAGCCATCGGATGTCATCCTGGCCGCGGCTGATTTCGTCATCTCTCGACACCTTCCCTGTCAGCCAATCCGGCTTGCAAGTCGTTTCATTGCATGCTGTTTCATCCGTCGCTTGCCTGGTGTAGTCAAGCCGCATGCCCCTGCCGTTCGACGATGCCACAAGGCGGAAAATCGCAAGCCGTTGTGCTGATTTCGTGCGCCTGGACGCGACTGACCCGCCGACATCGCTCAAGCGCGCGGCGGTGGTGGTCGCGCTGGCCCCTGATCACGAGACCGACGCTACGGCCCTGCTGCTGACCCTGCGTGCCGCAGGGCTGCGCAGCCATGGTGGGCAGTGGGCGCTGCCGGGCGGTCGCTGCGACGCCGGCGAGACACCGGTCGAGGCCGCCCTGCGCGAACTCGCAGAGGAGCTCGGGCTCAGCCTGGCGCCGGATGCCGTGCTGGGCCTGCTCGACGACTATCCGACGCGATCCGGCTATCTGATTACCCCCGTGATCGTCTGGGCGGCCAATGGCCGCACGCTTCGGCCGAATCCAGACGAGGTCGCCTCGGTGCATCGGATCGGCCTGGAGGCCATCATGGCCAATGATGCGTTCGATTTCACCGCGATCCCCGAGAGCAGGCGCCGTGTGATCCGGTTTCACGCCCGCGAGGGCCTGATTCATGCGCCCACCGCCGCATTGATCTATCAGTTCCGCGAGGTGCTGGCCGGCCGCGACACCCGTGTCAACGAGCTGGAACAGCCGGTCTTTGCCTGGAAGTAGCCGCCGTTTCGGCTACAAGGTCGGCATGCTCCATCAGCCGATTCGCAAGCTTGCCCTGATTCTCGCCTGCGCCGTCTCGGGCGCATCGCCATTGCTCGCCGCGGAACCTGGCTTGGCCACAGCGCCGCGTGACGCACTGGCCCAGATGGCCTCGCCCGATGCGATCGCGGAGTACCGGCGCCGACTCGCCGAATACCAGCAGGCGCGCGCGGAATTCGAGCAGGACGCGGGCGCCTATTGGAAGGCGATCTCCGATAAGCGCCGTGTCCGCAATGCCAAGCGCCGCGACCGCCAGCCGATCGGGCTCGACGACTACGTGCTGGAGCAGCCGCCGGTCTACACCGGGCCGAAGCGGCCGGTGAACCCCGAGCCGGAGCCCGAAGGCGAGCCGCGCGAGCGCAAATACATTCCCGTGGTCGCCGATCTCCTGAAGGCTGCGCAGGAGCATTTCCAATGGTCGCCGCAGCGGCCGACCACCGACACCGATTTCAAGCGCGCTTATGCCCGCTTTGCCGCCGCCGCCGGGCTGACGCGTGAGCAGGCGGTGCGCGTCTATGCCTTCGAGACCGGCGGCAACGGCAAGCACGATTCGCAATCGGGATTCAAAGGCAACCGCGCGATCTCGACGGCCATCGGCTACAATCAACTGCTCACGACCAACAGCGTCGAGCTGCTGGCCGAGCAGGGCCCGCTGTTCATCCGCCTGCTCGGCGAACGCGTGGCGCAGACATCCGGCCCGGGACGCGGCGCGATGGAGCACAAGCTCACGGTGCTGAAGAAGATGGTCGCGATCGCGCGCTCCGTGCCCGACGACTGGTCGGCGCATGAGAAGATCGGCAACACGCCGCAGGGCTGGGCGATGCATGCGATGGTGCTCGACATCGATGTCGGGCCGATGCTGCAGACCCACAAGCTCTTGACCTCGGTGCTGTTCGCGCGCGCCAAGGGCTACACGCGGCCGCTCTCGGCCGCCGAGCTCGAGATGATGAACCTCACCGGCGACGGCACCGGCTTCGACATGGTGACGATGCCGCTCGAGATGCGCGACCAGGTCCCGACCGCGAACTTCTTCCAGCGCGGCGGCTACGAGCGCAATCCGGTTGCCGTGCGCCACAACACGGTGGCGAAGCTGCTTGCGGTCACCGACGCCAGGATGGATTCGCTCAGCAGCCTGCCCGGCGCGAAGGAGCTGGCGGCGGCGTTCTGAGGCGTTGCGCAGGCCATCCCGCTCCCACATTCCGCTGTCGTCCCGGGCAAGCCTTGGCGTCGCATCGCGACGCCGAGGCGCCGACCCGGGACCCATAGCCACCGGCCGTCGTGATTGCGAAGAACGTAGCTCCAGCGTGCTCAACAACCGGGGGGCGTCGGTTATGGCTCCTGGCTTCGCCAGAGCGACACCATCGATCGGGCGTGCTCACTCATCGGCGCCGAACGAGAAGCTGCCGTCGCCTTCGAGATAGGGCGCCGTCCGCATGTAGAGCTGGCCGTTCTGGCCGAGGAAGAACAGCGTGCCCTTCGGTACCTTCTTGGCGCCCTTCAACAACATGTCGGCGTTCTTGGTGCCCATCTTGTAGGCGAGCGTCTTGCCGTCCTTGCCGTAGGCGTAGCCCATGCTGGGCTGCAGCTCCCACGGCTCCGGCGGTGCGGCGCGGCTCATGCTGGTCAACGCGCACAGCGCACCGAGAGCGATCAGGGCTTTCAGAACCAGGCTCTTCATGTCCTCCTCCAATCGATTTCGTTTTCGAACAAATCGCGAACATTGTTGCGGTGTCACATGATTGCGGTGTCAATGTCGTCCCGTCGCAGCGCATGCGATCGTTTCCGCATTTCCACTCGCTCATCTCGCGATTATCCTGCAGCGTGGTTTAGAAACATAGGGCAAGAAATCACTTTGGGGATGATTCGGATGAGCCTCGTCACGAAGATCGGTTGGGTTGCGGCATTGTCGCTGGTGACGTTGGCCTCCGTCGCCCGGGCCGACGACTTCAAGCTGTCCAACAACCAGCGCATCGCCTGCAGCCGCGGCCTCTCTGCGGGCAAGCTCAATACGGCCATCTGCAAATCCTACGCCTACCTCTTCAACGTCAAGACCTCCGAATATTTCCGCTGCCAGGTCTCGCTGTCGCTGACCCGGGACAACAAGGAGGTCATCAACGTCCAGACCGATGGCGGCTGCACCAAGAAGCCGCGGGTGTTCGACACCGATTCGAAATACGAATTCGACGCCACCGAGACCGAGCCGGCGAACACCAACTCCTTCTTCGGCAATGGCGGCTACGCGATCTGGGTGGCGGACACGACCCAGCAGAAGGTGCGCGGCTGCATCACGATCTCGTCCGGGCTCGGCTCCGACATCTCCAAATGCCTCGACATGACGTTCCAATGAGGGCGCAGCCCGATTGAAGCATCCGCCCCTGGGGACGCGCTGGCCGAACCTCGCGGCGAGGAGCGAGGCACCGTCAATGCAAGGTTGATCGGCGCGGCCGCGTTGTTCCAGACAATGCGGCGGGCGCTCGGCAGATGGCGGCCCGCCAGCCATTCGGATGGGTTGACCGCGCGCCTGCATCCGTCCAATTTGCCGGCAAAATCAATGGGAGGACCAATGCGTTTTTCGAAATCCTTTGGCACTGCAACCGGTCTCATTCTGGCCGCGGCCTGCGTGCTGGCAGCCCCCGCGGCGCGGGCGCAGAGCTTCATCAACGTCCTGACCGGGGGCACCTCCGGCGTCTATTATCCGCTCGGCGTCGCGATCGGAAAGATCTACGGCGACAAGATCCCCAATGTGAAGACCCAGGTGCAGGCGACCAAGGCCTCGGTCGAGAACCTGATCCTGCTGCAGCAGGGCCGCGGCGAGATCGCTTTTGCGCTCGGCGATTCCCTGAAGGCTGCCTGGAACGGCGAGGAGGAGGCCGGCTTCAAGACCAAGCTCGACAAGCTGCGCACGATCGGCGCGATCTATCCGAACTACATCCAGATCGTCGCGACCGCCGAGTCCGGCATCAAGACGCTGGCTGATCTCAAGGGCAAGAGCCTGTCGGTCGGCGCGCCGAAGTCCGGCACGGAGCTGAACTCGCGCGCGATCCTGGCGGCCGCTGGCATGAGCTACAAGGACCTCGGAAAGGTGGAGTATCTGCCCTTCGCCGAATCCGTTGACCTGATGAAGAACCGACAGCTGGGCGCCACGCTGCAATCGGCCGGCCTCGGCGTCGCCTCGTTGAAGGATCTGTCGACCTCGTCGCCGATCACCGTGGTGTCGGTGCCGAAGGAGGTCGTCGACAAGATCGGCGCGCCGTTCGTTGCGGCGATCATCCCGGCCAACACCTATACCGGCCAGGACAAGGACGTGCCCACGGCCGCGGTGATCAACTATCTCGTCACCAGCTCGGCGGTGTCGGACGATCTCGCCTATCAGATGACCAAGCTGATCTTCGAATCGCTGCCGGAGCTCGCCAATGCGCATGCGGCCGGCAAGGAGATCAAGCTGGAGACGGCGGCGCAGGACAGTCCGGTGCCGCTGCATCCGGGAGCGATCCGCTACTACAAGGAAAAGGGCATCCTCAAGTAAGGGGGCTGCTCGTCTCGTTTGCGATCGACTGCGCGGGAGACCCTTCCGCGCAGTCTTGTCATTCAAAGTGGTTGCGGCCGTGGTCGGCAATGCCTGACGACGCGTTGGGGGGATCATGACGATTGAAGCCGTGAACATGGAAACGCCTGTGAAGGTCGAGTTCGACAATTTCGAGCACGGCTTTCCGGAGGGCTTCGGTCCGGGCCGCTGGGGCTACCTCGCCTATGGCATCGGGCTCGCCTTCGCGCTGTTCCAGCTCTACGTCGCCGCCTTCAACTATCTGCCGAGCCAGGTCGTGCGCGGCGTCCATGTCGGCTTCCTGCTCCTCTTGACCTTCGGCCTGATCGGCAACTTCACCGCCAAGACCGATGCGGGGCGCATCGCCGGCTGGACCATCGGCGCCATCGGCTTTCTTTGCGGGCTCTATCAGTGGATCTTCTATGCCGACCTGATCGCGCGCGATGGCGATCCGACTCGCGTCGATCTCGTCGTCGGAACCTTGCTGGCCGTGCTGATCTTCGAGGGCACGCGGCGGCTGATGGGGTTGGCGCTGCCGCTGATGTGCGGCGCCTGCCTGCTGTACTGGTTCTTCGGCCAGTATCTGCCGGCGCCGCTCAACCATCGCGGCTATGATTTCGATCAGATCGTCACCCATCTGTCGTTCGGCACCGAGGGCTTCTACGGCGTGCCGATCTACGTCTCGGCGACCTACATCTTCCTGTTCATCTTGTTCGGCTCGTTCCTCGAACATGCCGGCATGATCCAGCTGTTCACCGACGTCTCGCTCGGCCTGTTCGGCCGAACCCGCGGCGGCCCGGCCAAGGTCGCCGTGTTCGCTTCGGGCATGATGGGCACGATCTCCGGCTCCGGCGTCGCCAACGTCGTCACCGTCGGCCAGTTCACCATCCCCTTGATGATCAGGTTCGGCTATCGCCGCGCCTTCGCGGCCGGCGTCGAGGCCACCGCGTCGATGGGCGGCCAGATCATGCCGCCGGTGATGGGCGCGGTCGCCTTCATCATGGCCGAGACCTTGGGTGTCGACTACTCGGTGATCGTCAAGGCCGCGGTGATTCCGGCCATCCTGTATTTCGCCTCCGCGTTCTGGATGGTGCACCTCGAGGCCGGCAAGCACGGCCTGACCGGGATGAAGCCGTCTGAAATTCCGAGCGCCTGGAAGGCGCTGGTCGAGCGCTGGTACCTCGTGCTGCCGCTGGCCGCGCTGGTCTACATGCTGTTCGAGGGTTTCACGCCGCTTTATGCGGGCTCGATGGGCCTCGCGCTCACGGTGGCGCTGATCCTGGGCACCTCGATCACGATGGGCTTCTCCAACCAGGTGCTGCGCTACGTATTCTGGATCGGGCTCGCGCTCGTGGTCGGCGCGCTCTCGCGCAACGGCCTGCAGATCGTGCCCGTTGCGGCCGTCGTCGTCGCGCTCGTCGTCCTCACCAGCTTCGTGCGCGGCGGCATGGGCACCTTGCACGCCTGCCGCGACTCGCTGGCCGAGAGCGCGAAGTCGGCGCTGACCGTCGGCATGGCCTGCGCCATCGTCGGCGTCATCATCGGCATGATGACCCAGACCGGCGTCGGCTCGATCTTCGGCGGCTGGGTGATCGGCCTCGGCAAGACCAGCCTGTTCGCGGCGCTGATCATGACCATGCTGCTGTCGATCCTGCTCGGCACGGGCATTCCGACCATTCCGACCTACATCATCACGGCGGCGCTGGCAGCACCCGCGCTCGCCAAGCTCGGCGTGCCCTTGATCGCGAGCCACATGTTCGCGTTCTACTACGGCATCATGGCCGACCTCTCGCCGCCGGTGGCGCTGGCAGCGCTCGCGGCAGCGCCGATCGCCAAGGAGAACCCGGACAAGATCGGCTGGGAGGCGATGCGGATCGCGCTGGCCGGCTACGTCATCCCCTTCATCTTCGTCTACTCGCCGGCGCTGATGCTGCAGGCCGGTGACCCGATGGAGGCGCAACTCGGTTTCCTCGGCGCGGTCGCCTATGCGAGCGTCAAGGCGCTGATCTCGATCGCGCTGTTCGGCATGGTCGCGATCGGCTTCCTGTATGTACGCATGACCGTGATCGAGCGGCTGCTGGCGTTTGGCGCATCGGTCTGCCTGCTCGGCGAATTCCCGTACAGCGACCTCTTGGGTTTCGCGCTGGCCGTCGCGATCGTGGGATGGCAGTGGCGACAGCGGCCGCCGTCCGCCGTGGTGGCCTCCGCTTGAGCCTCTGTCTCGCGTCATCAGGTGTGGTCAAGGCGCTGGCGCTCGTCGGCTTCACTCTGGCCTGGACCCATTCGGTCGAGAAGACCGCGTGGCAGGAGGACTGGCGCGTCACGCCTGAGGGGCTCGAACTGCTGCAGGCGCGGGTCAAGGGCTCCGGGGCCGGCATGGAGCCGCCACCGGAGGCGCGGCTGGTCGACGGCTGGTTCCAGTGGCAGCCACAGCGCGGCCCGCTGTCGCGGATCGTGCTCGCCAATTCCGGCGTGGCCGGGGAATGGCGGGTTTGCGCCGAGGGACAATGCCGGACGGTCTCCGAGATCTTCGGCCATGATATCGGCGCCGCCACGATCACGATGAGCGCCTGTAACGAATAACGAACAGCGACGGGAGAACGCGATGCATCGTCTCGAGGGCAAGGTGGCGCTGGTGGTCGGCGCCGGATCGATCGGGCCGGGCTGGGGCAATGGCAAGGCCACCGCCGTGACCTTCGCGCGGCAGGGCGCAAAAGTGTTCTGCGTCGACCGCAACAAGGACGCCGCGGCCGAGACCGCCTCGATCATTGCGGGCGAGGGCGGCCAGGCCGCGGCGTTCACCGCCGATGTGTCGAAAGCGGCCGAGGTCGAGGCCATGGTGAAGGCCTGCCTTGCGGCCTATGGCCGCATCGACGTGCTCGACAACAATGTCGGCATCGCCGAGATGGGCAGCGTCGTCGACGTCGAGGAAGCCGAGTGGGACCGCGTGTTCGCGGTCAACCTCAAGAGCGCGTATCTGGCGATGAAGCACGTCATTCCCGTGATGATCGGGCAGGGCGGCGGCTCGATCATCAACATCTCCTCGGTCGCCTCGATCCGCCAGGTCGGCATCTCCTATGTCAGCTACGGCGCCAGCAAGGCGGCGATGAACCAGATGACGCGCACGACCGCGGTCGAGTTCGCGGCCAGGCATGTCCGCGTCAATGCGATCCTGCCCGGCCTGATGAAGACGCCGATGGTCGAGCACTCCGCGGGATTGGCTGCGAGCTACGCCAAGGGCGATGTCGAGGAGATGTGGAAGAAGCGCGATGCGCAGGTGCCGATGGGGCACATGGGCGACGCCTTCGATGTCGCCAACGCCGCCCTGTTCCTCGCCTCCGACGAATCGAAATACGTCACCGGGATCACGCTGTTGGTCGATGGCGGGCTGACCTGCCGCAGCTAGGCCGAGCCGATTGCATCGCGCCGCCGCCTGCGTCATACCCTTACAGGGGCGATTTCATCGGGACGTGACGATGCAGCCATGCCGCTTTGGAGCGGTCATCCTGGTCTTGTTGTCTGCGTGGCACGTCCTGCTCGCGGCGGAGGCGCATGCCATCGGCGCGTCCGAGCCGGGCAAGGAGCCGGTGGTGGACGCCGGGCCCTGCCTGTCCGCGTCTGAAGCCCGTGACGCCGACAAGGTGCTCACCGAATGCGGCGCGCTGATCGACAACACCAAGGTCGCCAAGAGTGACCGCATCAATGCGCTGATCGCGCGCGCTTCGATCTTCATCACCAGGGGCGAGCCCGATCGCGCGATCGCCGACTACGACGTCGCCCTGCAGCTCGATCCTTCGCTCGCCAACATCCTGAACGCGCGCGGCGAACTGTATCGCAAGAAGGGTGACCGTCCGAAGGCGCTGGCCGATTTCGCCGCGGCGCTGCGGCTCAATCCGGATCACGCGAGCGCGCGCAGCAACTATCACACGCTCGCCGTCGAGCTCGAGCGTCTCGGCGCCCAGATGGCGGTCGCCGGCCGGCCGAGCTTCAATTGCGCCACGGCGCGGCGGCCCGTCGAGAAGGCGATCTGTGCCGATCCCGAGCTCGCCAATCTCGATCGCGAGATCGACGGCTCGCAGGCCCGGGTCGTTCGCGAGGCTGCCGGGCCGGCCGCCGCGCGTGCCCTGCAGCGCGAGCAGGATGCCTTCATAGCGCAACGTAATGCCGAATTCGGCCGCGCCGGCTACGATCTCAAGAAGGCGATGCAGGACCGCCTGCGACGGCTGAACGGCGCCGACGGCTATTGACCACCGGCCTGGCGGCTTGAACCGGGTTTCGGCCGGAGACGACAACGGGAGAGACCAGAATCTCTCAGCCCGTCCCGATCGAAGATCCAAGCCGAGCCCACGCCGATGCATGCTCTCGTTCATTCGATTTCGCCCCGCTCATCTTACCGTGCGCTCCGGCTTGCGGCCGGCCTCGTCGTTGCCCTCGGTACTGTGCCCGCGTTTGCCGCGGACACCGAATGTGCCCTGGGCAGCAAGGCGGCGCCGGCGGAGCTGATCAGCGCCTGCACCGCCGCCATCGAGCAGGCATCGCGTTCGCCGAGGGATCAATCCGCCGCCCTGGTCGCGCGCGCCGACGCCCATGCTCGTATCTCCGGCGGCCTGACCCAGGCCCTGAAGGACCTCGACCGCGCCATTGCGCTCGACGGTAAGAATGCGCGCGCCTACCGGCTGCGCGGCGACCTCATGCGCGAGGCCGGCGGCGATGCCGGCAAGGCGACGGCCGATCTCAGCATGGCGATCTCGCTCGACCCCAATGATGCCGAAGCCTATGAGCTGCGCGGCGTCGTTTATACCGGCCAGCGCCGGCTCGATCGCGCCTTGGCCGACTATGACCAGGCGATTCGCCTGAAGCCGGATTATGCCCAGGCCTATGCCGATCGCGGCGTCGCGTTCTATCTGCGCGGTGACAACGAGAAAGCGGTGCGCGACTACGATGAGGCGATCCGCCTCGATCCCGATCGGCCGCGCACCTTCACCAATCGCGGCGCGGCCTACAAGAAGCTCGGCGAGATGGACAAGGCGCTCGCCGACGACAGCGAGGCGATCCGGCGCGATCCGAAAGTGCCGGAATATTACGACAATCGCGGTCTCACCCACGCTGCCATGAAGGACTACGACAAGGCGATCGCCGATTACGACCAGGCGATCAGGCTGCAGCCGAAGCCGAACTTCCTCACCAACCGCGGCGATGCCTATCAGTTCAAGAACGAGCTCGGCTCGGCGCTCAACGACTACGACGCGGCGTTGCGTCTCGATCCCGGTTTTGCGCTGACCTACAACAACCGCGCCGTGCTGTTCAAGAAGATGGGCGAGCGGGCCAAGGCGCTGGCCGACTACGAGGCGGCACTGCGGCTCGATCCCGGCAACGAGAACGCGGCCAGTGGCCGCCGCGTCATGATGGCCGAGATCAAGACGTTCGGTGCCGAACCGCAGCGTCCCTTGAATGCGCCGTCGGAGCGCAGCGGCCCGTCGTTCGATTGCGCCACCGCCGCGCGCGAGGTCGAGAAGGTCATCTGTGCGGACCCCCAGCTGTCGGTGTTGGATCTCGGCATTTCCGAAAGCTACGCCCGCCTGCTCAAGTCCTCCCGTGGCCGCGCCGCGGCCGAGCTGCGCAGCACGCAGCGCGACTTCCTCGCCCAGCGCAATGCCCGGTTCGGCAAGCCCGGCTACGACCTTCGTCTAGCCCTGCAGCGGCGTCTGGACACGCTGCGCGACGCAGCGCATTGATCCGCCCGGGAAAATGACCGGAGCCCAGGTTACGCCTGATCTGGATCAATTCATGACGGCTTGAACTGTCGCTTTGTCCCGTGACAATAGTCGGGAATAAACACAGCTGGGGAAACGTCATGAGCGCTGCGAGCCGCTATCACGAGGTCCATGCCCGATCGCTGCAGGATCCGGAGGGGTTCTGGGCCGAGGCTGCGCGTGCGATCGACTGGATCGAACCCGCGAAAAAGATCTTCGATCCCGCGATGGGCGCCTATGGCCGCTGGTTTGCCGGCGCCGTCGTCAACACCTGCTACAACGCGCTCGATCGCCATGTCGCCGCCGGCCGCGGCGAGCAGCTGGCGCTGATTCATGATTCGCCGCTCACCAATTCGGTTACGCGGCTGACCTATGCCGAGATGCTGAAGGAGGTGCAGACTCTCGCCGCCATCATGCAGGATTTCGGCGTCGTCAAGGGCGACCGCGTCATCCTCTATATGCCGATGGTGCCGGAGGCGATGGTCGCGATGCTCGCCTGCGCGCGCATCGGCGCGGTGCATTCGGTGGTGTTCGGCGGCTTCGCCGCCAAGGAGCTCGCCACCCGCATCGACGATGCGACGCCGAAGCTGGTGCTGTCGGCGAGCTGCGGCATCGAGCCCGGCCGCATCGTGCAGTACAAGCCGCTGCTCGACCAGGCGATCGAACTCGCGGACAACAGGCCACAGGCCTGCATCATCCTGCAGCGGCCCGAGCATGTCTGCGAGCTGAAGCCCGGCCGTGATTACGATTGGGCCGCCTTGCGCAAATCCGCGCTCGTCAACGGCAAGCTCGCGCCGTGCGTGCCGGTGCTGGCGACCGATCCACTCTACATCCTCTATACGTCAGGTACGACCGGCAAGCCGAAGGGCGTGGTGCGCGACAATGGCGGGCACCTGGTCGCGTTGAAATGGTCGATGGAGTACCTCTACGGCATCAAGCCTGGCGAGGTGTGGTGGTGCGGCTCCGACATCGGCTGGGTGGTCGGCCACAGCTACATCATCTACGGCCCGCTGATCCATGGCGCGACCTCGGTGATGTACGAGGGCAAGCCGGTCGGCACGCCCGACGCCGGCGCGTTCTGGCGCGTGATCGCCGAGCACAAGGCCGTGGCGTTGTTCACCGCGCCGACTGCGTTCCGCGCCATCCGCAAGGAGGATCCGGAAGGCACGCTGCTGCGCCAATACGACCTGTCGCAGTTCCGCACGCTGTTCCTGGCCGGCGAGCGCGCCGATCCGCCGACGGTGGAATGGGCCGAGCAGCAGCTCAAGGTGCCGGTGGTCGACCATTGGTGGCAGACCGAGACCGGCTGGTGCATCGCCGGCAATCCGGTTGGCCTCGGGCTGCTGCCGGTCAAGCACGGCTCGCCGACGGTCCCGATGCCTGGCTATCAGGTCGACATCGTCGACGAGGCATCGAAGCCCGTGCCGGCCAACACCATGGGCTCGATCGTGATCAAGCTGCCGATGCCGCCCGGCTGCCTGCCGACCTTGTGGCAGCAGGAGGACCGCTTCAAGGAATCCTATCTCAGCGAATTCCCTGGCTACTACAAGACCTCGGATGCCGGCTTCAAGGACGAGGACGGCTACGTCTTCGTGATGGGCCGTACCGACGACATCATCAATGTCGCCGGCCACAGGCTGTCGACCGGGGGCATGGAGGAGATCCTCGCTTCGCATCCGGATGTCGCCGAATGCGCGGTGCTCGGCATCAAGGATGCGATCAAGGGCGAGGTGCCTTGCGGCTTCCTCGTGCTCAAGGCCGGCGTGTCGCGCAGCCCCTCCGTGATCGAGAAGGAGATCGTGGCGCTGGTGCGCGACAAGCTGGGTCCCGTCGCCGCGTTCAAGCTCGCCATCACGGTCGGCCGCCTGCCAAAGACGCGGTCGGGCAAGATCCTGCGCGGCACGATCAAGAAGATCGCCGACGGCGAGCAATGGAGCATGCCGGCCACGATCGAGGATCCCAAGGTGCTCGACGAGATCGGCGAGGCACTGAAGAGCCGCGTCTAGCTGGCGTGGGCGTGATCGCGCCCGGGGTTGACCCGGGCGCACATTGTCGTCAAGCAACGGCCGAGGACAGCCTGATTGACGAATGGAACGCTCGATGCGACAGACCTCCGCCCGCCTGGCCCTGGTGCTGATGGCCGTGCTTTCGCTTAACGCGTGCGCCTCGCGCAACCAGGGTCCCGCGGTCGCTCTCGGCAATGATGACGACGACGCGGTCTGTCAGGCCGGCGGCAAGGTCGCGCCGGGCTCGCCGGACTATGTGGCCTGCCGCAAGGATCGGGACGTGCAGCGGCAGCGGGCCGAGGCGCGCGCCGATCGCCGGCAGCGCGATCTCGGCGAATACATGATGAACCATCCCGACCGGCCCTGATTACGGTTGCAATCGCCTCTCATGGCGCGTGACATTGGTGCAACAGTCGCGTGACTTCGGCACTGCAACCGTACCGATTGATCGAGATCAAATCCAAGCGAACGGCGTCCCTGCCACACCTGTGACCGCAAGAGCGCGGCTGTGCCCGCGCAAATGTAGCTCAAGTGTGGCTATGGGGACATCGATGAACACAATATTGAAACTCTCGTCGTCGCTGCTGGTGCTGGCAGCGGTCTGCGGAGCCATGAGCTCCGCGCAAGCCGCCGACCTGCAGGCGGCGCCGGTCTATACCAAGGCGCCGGTGGTCGAAGCCTGGAATCCCTGGATGATCCGCGTCCGCGCGCTCGGCGTGCTGCCGGATGCCGGCGGCTCCACCGTGAACGTGACCGGGGTGCCGGCGCTGTCGTCGCCGAATTCCGGCCTGTCGATCTCCAACTCGGTCGTGCCCGAGCTCGACATCAGCTACTTCTTCACCAAGAACATCGCGGCTGAGCTGATCCTCGGCGTCACCCGGCATTCGATCAGCGGCACCGGCACGCTGAACGGCCTCAACATCGGCAAGTCGTGGCTGCTGCCGCCGACCCTCACTTTGCAATATCACTTCACCGATTTCGGCGCCTTCAAGCCCTATGTCGGCGCGGGCGTGAACTACACGGTGTTCTACAATCAGAACGCCGCCAATCAGGTGTCGAACGGCCTCGCCGTCACCAACCTGCATATCTCCAACCAGTGGGGCGCGGCGGTCCAGTTCGGCTTCGACTACATGCTCGACCGGCATTGGGGCCTGAACGTCGACGTCAAGAAGCTGTGGCTGCAGCCGAACTACTCGGCGACCGTCAACGGCGCGATTCCGGTGTCCGGCCGGGCCAACATCGATCCGTGGCTGGTCGGCGCCGGCGTTACCTACAAGTTCTGATTTTTGGAATTCCTCCCAAGACTGCCATGGCGCCGGCATCCCCGGCGCCATTTTTTTTGGGAAGACGTCCGTTTGTTGCGATTTGAGTGAGACAGGAGCCTCGCGTCTCCCCACCGCTGTCGTCCCGGCCTTGAGCCGGGACCCATACCGCGTGATGTCCGAAAAGGGCAGGCGGCCCGTTCCGCGGATTTCATTGAATTTGGTGCTATGGTCCCGGATCTGCGCCCACCGCCGCTGCGCGTCGGTGGGCTTGTCCGGGACGACACCGGAGATTGTTCCCGCGCATCGGCGCCGGGATCGAGAGAAGATAGAGCCGCGGACGACGCGCGTCCTACTCCTCGTCCTCGTCGTGCTTCTTGCCGCCGATGGTCTTGAGCTTGGCAAACACGGCGTCGACGTTGAGGTCGTCGGAATCGCGGCCCGCCGGCTCGTACTCGTCCTTGCGGGTGGTCTCGGAGGCCGGCAGCAGGGTGGCGCCGCTGTAATTGGCGTCGAGCGGCTTCTCCTTGGCGGCGCGCTGCACCTCGAAGTCGAGTTCGATCTGGGAACACAGGCCGAGCGTCACCGGGTCCATCGGCGTCAGCGTCTGCGCGTTCCAATGGGTGCGGTCGCGCACGCTGGCGATCGTGGTCTTGGTGGTGCCGACCAGGCGCATGATCGAGGCGTCCTTGAGCTCGGGATGGTTCCGCACCAGCCAGAGGATGGCGCTCGGGCGCTCATGGCGGCGCGACACGGGGGTGTAGCGGGGTCCCTTGCGCTTCGGCTGAGGCGGCAGCACGACCTTGCTCTCCTGCAGCCGCAGGCGGTAATTCGGGTCGCGCTCGGCCTTCTCGATCTCCTCACGGGTGAGCTGCCCGGTCGAGATCGGATCCATCCCCTTGATGCCCTGGGCCGCGTCGCCGTCGGCAATGGCGCGCACCTCGAGCGGGTGCATCTTGGTAAAATCGGCGACCTGGTCGAAGGTCAGGGCGGTATTGTCGACCAGCCACACGGCAGTTGCCTTCGGCATCAGCGGGGCGTTGCTCATGGCAAATCTCCTTTGTGCTCCGCCCCGGCCCTGGGGCGAAACCTGTGGTCATCGGCGATGACGGGAATTGGCCCTATATAAGCCGTCCCGGGGGCGGGGCGCAATGGCCTCGCGAGAACGGCCTTGACAGCGCTCGAAAGCAGTCCCAAGTCCTACCCAAACGAGCTCTAGCTCGAAGCCGTGACGTCTCGACCGCCCCGAACGCCGGCCCGGGATTTTTCGGTCGCCGCAACAAGCCGCACAGATCAGGCCAATAGATCAGCCCATGGCAGCCAAACCAGACCTCAAAATCGTGCTTTGCTCGCCGCGCGGCTTCTGCGCCGGCGTGGTGCGCGCCATCGACACCGTGGAACGGGCGCTCGCCATCTATGGCGCCCCGGTCTATGTCCGCCACGAGATCGTGCACAATAAATACGTCGTCGACAGCCTGAAGACCAAGGGCGCGATCTTCGTCGAGGAACTGGCCGAGATCCCCGACAGTACCAACGCACCGGTGGTATTTTCGGCCCATGGTGTGCCGAAATCGGTCCCGGCCGAGGCCCAGTCGCGCAATTTCTTCTCCCTGGACGCGACCTGCCCGCTGGTCACCAAGGTCCACCGCGAGGCGGCGATCCACTTCAAGCGGGGACGCGAGATCCTGCTGATCGGCCATTCGCACCACCCGGAGGTGGTTGGCACCGTCGGCCAGCTGCCCCCCGGCGCGGTGACCCTGATCGAGACCGCCGAGGATGCGGCGACCTTCACCCCGAAGGACCCGAACAACCTGGCCTTCGTCACCCAGACCACGCTGTCGATCGACGACACCAAGGACATCGTCGCGATCCTCAAGGGCCGTTTCCCGAACATCTCGGGCCCGCACAAGGAAGACATCTGCTACGCCACCACCAACCGCCAGCTGGCGGTGAAGAAGGTGGCACCGGTGGTCGACGCCCTGATCGTGGTCGGCGCGCCGAATTCGTCGAATTCGCAGCGCCTGCGCGAGGTCGCCGAGCGCGAAGGCTGTCCGATTGCGGTTTTGGCGCAGCGTGCCAGCGACATCGACTGGGCGCGCTTCGAGGGCATCACGAGCCTCGGCATCACCGCCGGCGCCTCGGCGCCCGAGGTGATCGTCGAGGAGATCATGGGCGCCTTTGCCGAGCGCTATGTGCTCCACGTCGAGACGGTCTCGGCGGCCGAGGAGAACGAGTTTTTCCCGCTGCCGCGGTCGTTGCGGCCGGAAGCCGCTGCCGAGTAACGGCCCGCGCCGCGGCCGTTGTTTTCGGCTCAGAGGCGGCGCATCGGTCTTGAACGATGCGCCTGCATGCGCGATGAAGGGCGCAAGGAGCCTCCCTGGCGACGAAGTTCGCGTCGGGGGAGGCGGGGCCAAGCGAACTTCGAGAACCAGGATAGCGCATGGCGGTCTACACTGACGTCGCCGCCGACGAGCTTGCGGATTTCCTCAAGACCTACGACATCGGCGAGTTGCTCTCCTACAAGGGCATCGCCGAGGGCGTCGAGAACTCCAACTTCCTGCTCCACACCACCAAGGGCTCGTTCATCCTCACGCTCTACGAGAAGCGCGTGGCGGTGGACGATCTGCCGTATTTTCTGGGGCTGATGGCCCACCTGGCCGAGCGCGGCGTCAACTGTCCGCAGCCGGCGCGCAACCGGGACGGTGCAGTGTATTCGAGCCTGTCCGGCCGTCCCGCGGCGATCATCAACTTCCTGGAAGGCCTATGGCCGCGCAAGCCGAACGTCGCGCATTGCGCCGGCGTCGGCGAAGCACTGGCGCGGATGCATCTGGCCGGGCGCGACTTCCCGCTGGTGCGCAAGAATCCGCTCTCGGTCGCGGGCTGGCGGTCGTTGTTCGCCCAGGCGGCCGATCGCGCCGATACGGTGCAGGCCGGCCTGTCTGCGCTGCTGTCGACGGAGCTCGATCTGCTCGAACGCGCCTGGCCGACGCATCTGCCGGAAGGCGTCATCCATGCCGACCTGTTTCCGGACAACGTGTTCTTCCTCGGCGACAAGCTCTCGGGACTGATCGACTTCCCGTTTTCCTGCAACGACATCCTGGCCTACGACGTCGCCATCTGCCTCAATGCCTGGTGCTTCGAGGTCGATCATTCGCTGAACGTCACCAAGGCGCGCGCCTTCTTCAACGCCTATGGCCGCGCGCGGCCGCTGTCGGACGCCGAGCTGGAGGCCCTGCCATTGCTGGCGCGCGGCGCCGCGATCCGCTTTTTGCTGACGCGGCTGGTGGACTGGCTCAACGTGCCGGCGGGCGCGCTGGTGAAGCCGAAGGACCCGCTCGAATATGTCCGCAAGCTGCGCTTCCATCAGAACGTCGCCAGTGTGCGCGATTATGGCATCGGCGGAGCCGGGGCGTGAGTGAGCATCCGGTCGTCAGCATCTACACCGACGGCGCCTGCTCGGGGAATCCCGGTCCGGGCGGCTGGGGCGCGATCCTCCGCTTCGGCGACAAGGAAAAAGAGCTCAAGGGCGGCGAGCCGCACACGACCAACAACCGCATGGAGTTGATGGCCGCGATCTCGGCGCTGGAAGCGCTGAAGAAGTCGTGCCAGGTCGAGCTCTACACCGACAGCCAGTATGTGCGGCAGGGCATCACCAGCTGGATCCACGGCTGGAAGCGCAATGGCTGGAAGACCGCGGACAAGAAGCCGGTCAAGAATGCCGAGCTGTGGCAGCGGCTCGACGCGGCGCTGAAGCCGCACAAGGTCAACTGGCACTGGGTCAAGGGCCATGCGGGGCACGCCGAGAACGAGCGTGCCGACCAGCTCGCGCGTGATGGCGTCGCCATGGCGCGGATGCAGAAGAACGTGCGGCAGTAGCGCACACCTCGCCGGCTCTCGCGGCTGGGATTCAGGCCGTCTGTATGAAGTCGATGTGACGCGCCGTGCTGCACGGCTCTTGGGGAGCCCGCCGGGAATCTCGGGTGTTGCAATTCTCGCTTGTTCTCGGCGGTGCAAGACGGCGACGCCGGCGACCCGTTTTTCCTCAGCATCGACTACAGCACCAACCGATCGCCGCAGCGGTATCTCGGTCCCGTCCGCCATGCGGCAGGTCGGCTGTTTGTCTCGCTTGATGGCAATGTGAGATAGTTGTATTTTCTTTTTTATACAATCTTATTAGTCGGCAGATTTCATCAATTCAGAGCACCAAGCCATGAAATTGTATCTGTTCGATATGGGCTCGAAGATTTACGGCGATTGCCTGCTGGCCGTAGAGAATGACCGCACGATCCTGATTGATGGAGCTCATCCCGGGGATTGGAAGAGCAGCGGCGCGACGCCGTCGATCCCGGAGCAGCTCGGCAAGGTCTTGGGCAGCCCGCCCTTCAACATCGATCTGCTGGTCGTCACTCATTGTCATTCCGATCACATCGGTTGTCTCCCGAAATTGGTCGAAGATGAAACCGTCACCTTCAAGCGTGCGCTGGTGGCAGACGAGTCGCTTGGTTTTCCGACCGACGGCGAGGATGCCGCGATGGATGCGACCACCGCAAAGGTCGTCGCGGCGATCGTCGAAGAGCCGCAGCCGCATCTTCAGGGCGCTGCACTCGACGAGTTCCTCGCCGACGCGGTGAAGCTTCCCGATGCCTATGCGAAGATGCTTGCGAAGCTCGAGGACGACGGCACCAAGATCGTTCGCTATCGCGGGCCCGGCGCCAAGACCAGGCAATTGGAAAAGGAGTTCGAGGATTTCGGTCTCAAGATCATTGGTCCGACCGCCGAGCATCTGAAGATCTGCCGGGACGCCCTGATGGGTGTGAAGCGCGCGGCCCGGCGCGCGACGGACAGTCTGCGGCGAAAGGATGCTGCGGTCGATGCCGGCACGATCTATCGGACGTTGCTGGAGGGGTCAGACCGCGGGGCCGACGCGGCGGCGGACGAACTGGCAGAATTCCTGGACCGCGCGGGCCGCGGTGCCGCGCTGAACGACCAGAGCATCGTGCTGGCGCTCGGCTCCCAGGCAGAACGGTGCCTGCTCACCGGGGACATGCAGCTTGCCGTCCCGGAGGTTGCGGGCCTCGACGTGCCGATGCACCAGCTGCTCGAGGCGATCGAAGCCGGCGGCCCCTATCGCTTTGCCAAGCTGCCGCATCATGCGTCGTACAACGGCTTCGACGAAATTGTTCTCGACGCGCTGAAGGCGACCGAGGCCTTCGGAATTTCGACCGGCAGGGGCGATCCCAACCATCCCGATGGCGACGTCCTGAAGCTTCTGAAGCAGGTCTCCGATCGATATCACTGGGCCAGGACCGACCTGAACGGACGCATCCAGATCTCCTTCAGCGACGCCGGCATCGCGATCGGGGCGGACAGGGGACAGCTCAACGACGCCGCTCCGAACAGTGCCGATGTGGTGCCGGAGGAGAATCCGGAGGGTGCTGCGCCCGCGGCGCCGCCGCAGCTTCCACAGCTGGCGCCTCAACGTCCCCTGCCTCCGGGGGCGGGTGCCGGTGCTGCAGGCGAGCCGCCGCCTGGCGGCGTGGAGAAGCTGATCCGGCGGTCGACGTCTGATATCGTCGAGGTGATCGCTCGAATTCCGCACGCGAAGACGAAGGTCACGATCACCATCGAAGTCGATCCGGCAGTGGTCGAGGCTGCGCCGCCGCGCGTGGAGCCTCGCGACACGCCGGCACCGCAGCTCAGGCAACTTCCGTCACTCCTCATGGTCACCCATTCGGAGCGCCTGGCGTTCAATATCGGAAAGAGTGAGGCAGCCGACATTCTGGCTGCGCTGAAGGGACAGCAGGTCATCGTCGATCTTGCGCGCGAGCGATCCGCCTACGAGGCCATTCGGCGTGAAGCGCGCAATGCCTCATTTGCCGGCGTCGTGATCATCGGCGGCTACGACGTCGTTCCCTCCGAGCGCTACGATACGCTGCCGCCGTCGCTGCGGACGAGCATCGGAGCCAGTGCACAGAACGATCCCGACAATTTCATCGTCTGGAGCGATCAGGGCTATGGTGACCTCGACGGCGACGGCTTGGCCGACGTTCCGGTCTCGCGGATTCCCGACGGCCGCACGGCGCGCCTGGTGCAGACCGCGCTGCGCTCAAGCCCGCCGACGCCGACCGCTGACCGGTTCGGATTGCGGAATTTCGCTCGTCCATTCGCCGACGGCATCTACTCGGCCCTGGCGGGGCAGGAAGCGATGCTGACCTCACAGGCGATCAGTTCGGCCGATGTCGCGGCCCAGCGGCTTTCAGCGCGGCTGATCTATCTCATGCTGCATGGATCGGACACCGACGGCTCGTGCTTCTGGGGCGAGACGCAGGGCGGCATGCTCGAGGCGATGACCGTCAAGAATGTCCCGGAGCAGTGTGGCGCGGTGGTGTTTTCCGGATGCTGCTGGGGAGCGCTGACGGTTCGAACCCGGGCTTCAGTCTATCGCACGGGCGATCCGGTCCAGGTCGTCACCCCGGAACAGTCGATCGCGCTGTCGTTCCTGGCCGCCGGCGCATCCGCCTTTGTCGGCTGCACCGGCGCGCACTACTCGCCGATCGAGGGCGACCTGAACTATTTCGGCGCCCCGATGCACTCCGCATTCTGGAAGCACATCGCCGCCGGAAGAAAGCCTGCGGAGGCGCTGTTCCAGGCCAAGATCGACTACATCAAGGGGATGCCGCACGGCAGGAGCAAAATCGAGGAAGTCGCCATCGAAAACAAGATTCTGAGACAATTCACCTGCCTTGGATTAGGATGGTGACGGCTTATATGCTCGAAAGTCCTGATTTGATGCCCCGAGCGGGAGATCGCCATGGCCAAGAAATCTGACGTTTTCGGCGGTGCGCTGGAGGGCTGGGAACCGATCGATTCTCCGCCTCGTACACTGGATTCGACCACGCTTTCCCAGCAGACCGACCGGGTAGCCCAGGAGTTCGTGAACGTCGCGCGCAAATACGCGCGAGATGAGGCGCCGGCGCCGGAGCAGGCCTCCGAACATTCGAGCCTGGTGCGAGCAAAGAAGAAGGGCTCGCTGGACAATGATGTCAGCGCCAAGACCTTCGTGGTGTCAGGCAACAAGATCGTGGGTTCGCAAGGCTGATACCGGTATCCTGGAACGCCAGGGGTGGAGACCCCCCGGCTTCCTCGCCGTGGCTGCTTTTCCCGGCGCAGTGCGACGAGCGGCCTGGGTAAAGGCACGTATCCTCTCATCACCCAGCTACGCGACGTCTGGTCCGGCCACCCTGCGTGCTGTCAATAGCCGTAGCGCCATTTGAGCGTTCGACGAATCAGCAGGGCCGCGACGATCAATGTGAGTTCACCGACCCAGAACCAGCGTCCGACGCCGGTGAAGCCCATGTGGTCGTGTGCCATGTACATCGCCAAACCGAGCACAGTCAGCGCCATGGTACTGCCGACCCAATAAAGCGGGTCTCGGGCCAATCCGCTCGCCACATGCTCCGCTGCATCTTCCGCGGCGCGGCGCATGCGCCACAGCAAAAATGCACACCAGGCGCCGACGATCAGGATCGTTATCATGCGAAGTCTCAGCCTGCTGCGTCCCTTGCTCTTTAGCGAGAGGATGTTGCAGAGACTCTTTCTCGGTCTGCTAAAAATGCAGCGAAGCCCAAAAGAGAAAGGCCCGCGGGTCAGCGCGGGCCTCCGATCTCGGATCAGGCGGCGGGTTCAAAGCTGCCCGAGCAGCGTGTCGCCGCCGGAGACCTCGACCTTGCCCGGTGCGGCTTCGAGGTTCAGCTTCGTCACCACGCCGTCCTCGACCAGCATCGAATAGCGCTTGGAGCGGATGCCGAGGCCGGCACCGGAGGCGTCGAGCTCCATGCCGATCGCCTTGGTGAATTCGGCATTGCCGTCGGCCAGGAACACTGCCTCGTCGCGCTGGTCGGTGTCGCGCTTCCAGGCGTTCATCACGAAGGCGTCGTTGACCGAGACGATACCGATGGTGTCGATGCCCTTGTCCTTCAGCGCATAGGCGTTGAGGAAGATGCTGGGCAGATGCATCTTGTGGCAGGTGCCGGTGTAGGCGCCGGGCACCGCGAACAGCGCGACCTTCTTGCCCTTGAAGACGTCGTCGGTGGTTTTGACCTGCGGGCCTTCGCCGGTCATGACGCGGAATTGGGCTTGCGGCAGCTTGTCGCCAATCTTGATTGTCATATCGAAAACTCCTTCCCCTGGATGTGTTTTGCGCGGTGCGCGCTACACTATTCGGCGCGCCAGAAACAGCAACGGCCCGCCGCGTTCACGTGTCCGTCATCGCACGCCAGCACCGACCGGGCCAGCCGGCTCAGGCGGCAGCTGCCGGCTTCTTCTTCTCGTCGCGCAGCTCCCGGCGCAGGATCTTGCCGACATTGGTCTTCGGCAATTCGGTCCTGAACTCGATCTGCTTCGGCACCTTGTAGTTCGTCAGCTGCTCGTGGCAGTGCTTGATGATGTCCTCGGGCGTGAGGTTGGGATCCTTTCTCACCACGAAGGCCTTGACCACCTCGCCGGTCTTCTCGTCCGGCAGCCCGATCACGGCGGTCTCCAGCACGCCTGGATGCATCGCGATCACTTCCTCGACCTCGTTCGGATAGACGTTGAAGCCGGAGACCAGGATCATGTCCTTCTTGCGGTCCACGATCTTGACCGCGCCGTCCGCGGCCATGACGCCGATGTCGCCGGTGCGGAAGAAGCCGTCCGCCGTCATCACCTTGGCAGTCTCGTCCGGCCTGTTCCAGTAGCCCGCCATCACCTGCGGGCCCTTGGCGCAGATCTCGCCGGCCTGGCCGAGCGGCACCTCGTTGCCGTCGTCGTCCCGGATCGACAGCCAGGTCGAGGGCAGCGGCAAGCCGATGGTGCCGGTGAACTCGGTCGCGGTCGGCAGGTTGCAGGTCAGGACCGGCGCGGTCTCCGACAGGCCGTAGCCCTCGGCGATGCTGCAGCCGGTCACCTGCTTCCACTGCTCGGCCACCGGACGCTGCACGGCCATGCCGCCGCCGTTGGAGACCTTCAGCTTGGAGAAGTCGAGCTTGCGGAAATCAGGATGGTGCAACAGGCCGTTGTAGAGTGTGTTGACGGCGGGGAAGTTGTTGACCTGATACTTCATCAGCTCCTTGATGAAGCCGGCGATGTCGCGCGGATTGGGAATCAGCAGATTGGCGCCGCCGGCGCGCACCGCGAGCAGGAAGCAGCAGGTCAGTGCGAAGATATGGTAGAGCGGCAGCGCGCAGACGATCAGCAGCTGATCGACATGCGGCGGCCGCTCCATGACCGGCTGCAGCCAGGCATCGTTCTGCAGCACGTTGGCGACGACGTTGCGGTGAAGCAGCGTGGCGCCCTTGGAGACGCCGGTGGTGCCGCCGGTATATTGCAGGAAGGCGACGTCATCGGGACCGATTACGGGCTTCTGGAAGCGCTTGCCGCGGCCGGCGGCGAGCGCATCATTGAACGGCACGGCGCCCGGCAGCGAGAACGCCGGCACCATCTTCTTCAGGCGGCGAACGACGAGATTGACGATCACGCCCTTGAAGCCGAGCAGGTCGCCCATGCTGGCGATGACGACGTGCTTGACCTGGGTGTGGCCGACCACCTGCTGCACCGTGTGGGCGAAGTTCTCCAGCACGATGATCACCTCCGCGCCGGAGTCCTTCAGCTGATGCTCGAGCTCGCGCGGCGTGTACAGCGGGTTGACGTTGACCACGGCGTAGCCGGCCCGCAGCACCGCCGAGATCGCGATCGGATATTGCAGCACGTTCGGCATCATCAGCGCGACGCGCGCGCCCTTCGCGAGCCCCAGGCCCTGCAGATAGGCGCCCATCGCGACCGACATCTCGTCGAGCTCGCGATAGCTGATCGCCTTGTCCATGCAGATGAAGGCCTTGCGGTCGGAGAATTTCTTGAAGCTCTCTTCCAGCAGCTCGACCAGCGACGGATATTTGCCGGAATCGATGTCGGCGGGAACGCCGGCCGGATAGTGCTTGAGCCAGATGCGCTCCATGAACCTTCCCTCTCTGATCGTCTTTTATGGTCGCTTGACGTGTCTTGCGGCGCCGGTCATTTCCGGGCGGCATGCGGCGGCCAATATCGAATCTCCGGCCGTGCAAGGCAAGCGGCCGGGGCGAGACAATAGAGGGAAGATGTAGGCTGCGGGGCCGGCGGAGAAGGGTCGACGGCCCCCTGTGCGCCGCGAGATCAGCCGTCCTTCGGCGCCGGCTTGCCGGCGGTCTTCGGCTTGGCGGCCGCCTTGGGTTTGGGCTTGGTGGCGGCGTCGGAGCTGGCTTTTTCGGTCGATTTTGCGCCGGCGTCGGGTTTGGCGGCCGCGTGCCGAGCCGCGGCCGGCTTGGATTCGGCTGCCTTGGCGCCCGGCTTGGTTTCCGCGTCGCTCTTGGCGGCTGTCCGGGTCGCCGGCTTGGCATCCTTCCGGGCCGCGACATGCGCCTTCTTGCCGCGGTGCCTGGGCGGGGTCTGCGCATCGGCATCCGCAGCGACGGCCGCGATCAGGGCGGCGCCGGTGCGCGTCGGGCCGGTATAGACCACAACGGGCTCGGACGGCGCGGCGGCCGCAGCGAGGATCTCCGAGGGCTTCTGCGCGGGCGCCTGCAATCCGGCCAGCAGGGTGCCGCCGGTGGTCTCGCCCTCGGCGCCGGCGATCGTCTCCTCGTCATCATCGCTCGCCGGCCGGTGCCGCCTGCCGCTGCACATGTCGTCGCGCAGATTCGGCGGAGTGGCGTCGATCGGCACCAGCTGCTCGACATTGCCGAGCGGCGCCTTCAGCCAGGTCAGCTGGTTCGTGTTGAATCCGCGGTCCAGCATCTGGATCGCGCGCACGGCGCGCATCTGGCCCGAGGAGGCGCCGAGCACCACCGCGATCAGGCGCTTGCCGTTGCGGGTCGCGGACGCCACCAGATTGTAGCCGGAGGCGCAGATGAATCCGGTCTTGAAGCCGTCGGCGCCGGGATAGCGTCCGATCAGCCGGTTGAAATTCTGCACGACGCGGCGGCCGTAGCGGATCGACGGGATGTGGACGAAATATTCGTATTCCGGCAGGTCGCGGATGATGGCCCGCGCCAGGATCGCGAGATCGCGTGCCGAGGTGATCTGGCCGTCGGCGGGCAGGCCGTTCGGATTGACGTAGCTGGTCTGCGTCATGCCGAGCTTCTGCGCGGTCTCGTTCATCATGATCGAGAAGCCGTCGATCGAGCCGCCGATGCCCTCCGCCAGCACCACCGCCATGTCGTTGGCGGACTTCACCAGCATCATCTTCAGCGCGTTGTCGATGGTGAGCTGCGTGCCCGGCCGGTAGCCCATCTTCGACGGCGATTGCGACGCTGCGGTGGGCGACACCGTCACCAGCGTGTCGAGCGAGACCTTGCCGTCCTTGACCGCCTTCAGCGTCACGTAGGCCGTCATCAGCTTGGTGACGGAGGCCGGGTACCAGGGATAGGTCGCGTTCTGCGCCTCCAGCACCTTGCCGCTGTCGGCTTCGACGAGCAGCAGCGCCTCGGCGTTGGCCCAGCGGGGCGCAAGGGCGAGAGCGGCAGCGAGAACGAGGATCTTGATCGGGGTATTGCGGAACAACAGGCGAAGCGTCTGCACTGGTCTGGTCCGGTCCTTTGAGACCCGCCTCGCGATCCGCGAGATGGGCAAACGGGCTTTCGGGTTTCAAGCGTGTCCGGCGCCGCTTCGGTTGCGGCAGGCCGCGAACCTATACCGGCTCGGCGCTGGCGAACAGAGGCCAGCCATTCAATTCCACGATGAAAGCGTCCCGCTATCAGGCCTTGACGGTGGTGCCGTCGCTCTCCGGCGCAGCGACGGCCGCGCGTGCATTCGTCTGGACCATGAACTGGGCCTTCGCGAGTTCCGCGAAGTGGCCGCCTTTCGCCACGAGTTCATCGAACGTTCCGCTTTCGATCACGCGTCCGTTCTCGAACACGAGAATCCGCGTCGCGTTGCGGATGGTCGAGAGCCGGTGCGCGATCACGAAGGTCGTGCGTCCCTTCATCACCTCGTCGAGCGCGGCGTTGAGCTTGGCCTCGGTGACGGCATCGAGCGCCGATGTCGCCTCGTCGAGAATCAGGATCGGCGGATCCTTCAACAGCGCGCGCGCGATCGAGAGCCGCTGGCGCTCGCCGCCGGACAGCATGCGACCGCGCTCGCCGGCATTGGTGTCGAACCCCTGTTCGGCGCGGTCGATGAAGTCGAGCGCCTGGGCGCGGGCGGCGGCGGTGCGCACTTCCTCGTCGGTCGCATCGGGCTTGCCGACCAGCAGGTTCTCGCGAATCGAGCGGTTGAACAGCAGCGCTTCCTGGAACACGACACCGATGTTCCGCCTGAGCGACGCGAGCTTCAAGCCGCGCACGTCCATGCCGTCGATCTTGATGAAGCCGGACTGCGGATCGAACGCGCGGTGCAGGAGCGCGATCGCGGTCGATTTGCCGGCGCCGGTGGGGCCGACCAGCGCAATGGTCTGGCCGGGCAGCGCGGTGAAGGTGAGATCCTCCACCGCCGGGCGCTTGCCGTCATAGGAGAACGACACGTCGTTGAATTCGACCAGGCCGGAGAGCCGGCCGATCTCGATCGCATCGGGGCGGTCGCGCACCGCCGGCACCGCATCGAGCACGGTGAAGAATTCCGCCAGTCGCGGCGCTTCCATGAACACGTTGTTGATGAAGGACACGACCTGCTCGAGCTTCTGGATCAGCATGGTCGCGAACGACACGAACATCACGATCTCGCCGACCGATGTCAGCCCCGCCTGATGCAGCGCGATGCCGAGCGTGAAGATCGCGAGCACGGTGATGGTGGTGGAGGCGCGCGTGATCACCGTCACCAGCGCCCACCAGCCGAGCACCGGCATCTGCACCGACAGCAATTGTCCGGCGACGGTGCGCAGGCCCTGCACCTCGGCATCGATGCGCACGAAGCTCTGCACCAGCGCGACATTGCCGAGCGCGTCGGAGGCGCGCGCCGAGAGGTCGCTGTAATGCTCCTCGACCTCGCTCTGCATGCCGTAGGTCTTGCGCACGACCAGCGTCGTCAGCACCGTGAACACGACGCAGAGCACGAACAAGAGGATCGCGAGCCGCCAGTTCAGGTACAGCGACAGCGGCAGCAGCACCAGTACGGACATGATCGCCGCGAAATGCTCGCGGAAGAACGACAGCCACAGCTTCCACAGCGCGTCGGTGCCGTTGATCATCACCTTCATCAGCCGGCCGGAATGGGTGCCGGAATGGAAGGTCAGCGGCAGCTGCAGGATGTGCTCGAAATAGCTCGTCAGCACGGCGTGGCGCTGGCGATGCGCCAGACGGTCGGCCTGCAGCGCGACCCAGGCGCTGGCGAGAATCGTGAACAGTCCGAACCCCGCCCAGGCCGCGAGCAGCGGCCATGCGGTGCTGGTCGACGCGTTGCCGGACAGCGAATCGACAATGCGTCCGAACAGCACCGGCTCGGCGAACTGCGCCACCGCAAGCGCCAGGTTGGCGATGGCAAGCAGCCAGCCCAGCCGGGCCTCCTTTCCGAGCAGTTGGAGCACGCGGGCATAGATGCGGAGCAGGGACATGGGCGAAGCGCTTTGTGCAGGCGACGGTGGAATCGGCGCCGGACGGCGCGCCACGCATGTTAGCAAGGGAACAGCGGTCGCGGCGAGCGCTCAGTTGACGAGGCGGCTGTCGGCCGGGGGCAGGAAGCTGTCGTCGAAAATGTCGGCCGGCTGCGGGCGCTTGTGGTGGAATTTGAAGTCGTCGCCGATCTGGTCGAGAGCCCGCTCGAACCGCGCGGGATCGATGCCGCCGATGCCATCGCGGCGGACGTCTGATGTCAGCACGTTGTCGGCCAGCACCGTCTGCAGCCGCTCCAGCTCGAGCTCGCGCGAGCCATCCTCCATCCGGCTCACGACGTCGGGGATGGCTGCGGCCGGGTCCTTGATCGCCAGTTGCAGCCCGGAGGTGAGCGCGCGCAGGAATCCCCTTACGGCAGCCGGCTGCTTTGCTGCAAAGCCGGGATTGACGATTACGGCGTGGCCGTAGGCCTCGCAGCCGAAATCGGCAAAGCGCAGCACCGCGAGATCTGCGGCCGGCACGCCGCGGTCGCGCAGATTGATGGCCGAGAGGTAGGAGAATCCGCTGACCGCGTCGACCTGGCCGGCCGACAGGATCGGCTCGCGCACCGCCGCGCCCACTCGCGCGAGCTTGATGGTCTCGGGCTTGAGATGGTTGTACCGCGCGATCGCGGGCCACAGCCGGATCGAGAGATCGCCCTCGGCGACGCCGAGCGTCTTGCCGTCGACGTCGGCAAGCCCGTGGATGCCGCGGCTCTTGCGCGCGATGATGGCGTAGGGCGCCTTGTTGAACAGCACGAACACGGCCTTGACCGGCTGGCTGCCCCCGCTGTCACGGTATCGGATCAGCTCGTTGATGTCGGCGAGCGCGATGTCGCTCTCGCCCGAGGCCACGCGCGCGATCGCGTCGGGCGAGCCCTTGGCGGTGGTGATGGTGACGGTCACGCCCTCGGCGCCGAACAGCCCATGGCCGGCTGCAAGCGCCACCGGCGCCATGCTGCCGTCGAGCGGGCGATCCAGCGTGAACATCACGGCGACCGGGCGCTTGAGCTCCTCCGCTGCGGCAGTCCGCTGCGACAGCCATCCGGGCACGACGAGGGCCGCCAGAAGCGCCAGAGCAAGCAGGGTGACGGGTGGTCGCATACGCATCAGGGCACGCCGGTATTCGCGAAGCATACCGGTATTCTTACGCCGGTATTCTAATCAGTTCACCGGCTCCCGCGCGATCGATGTGTCAATTCCGTGACAGGCCGCTCGGAGCCGGCGTCGCCTCATCATGTCCCAACGAATCTGAACGGTCCATGAGCAAGGCCTGCGGCGATTTGCGGCTTCGACTCAGGGTTTCGCGGGGGGAACTGTGGGCCTGGTTCGTGAGTTGGTGCACCAGATTTGATCGCATGGAGAATCCACATGATCGCACAGCGCGGAAGTTTTTCACGCTTTGGCCGTGCTACCGTCCTGGCGACGGTGGCTGCGGTGAGTTTGACTGCAGTGCAGCCCACGCTCGCCTTCGCCGGTTCTGCACCGGCTGAGAAGGGCGTCGTGGCCAGCACCGCCAAGGAGGGCGGCCTGACCGACGTCAGCGCGCGCCGCCGCTACTATCGCGGCAATGGCGGCGCGGCCGCCGCAGCGGCGTTCGCCGGCATTGTCGGCACCGGCCTCGCCATCGCTGCCGCCCAGAACCGCCGTTCCTACTACGAGGACAACTACTATTACGGCCGGCCGGCCTATTACGGTTACGAGCCGGGCTATCAGTCTTATGGCGGCGGCCCCTATTACGGCGGCTACCACCATGGTCCCCGCTGGTGATATCCGATCATCTGATGCGATCCGCCGGCCTCGCGCCGGCGGATTTTTTCATGTCTTCCGCAAACGTTTAACACCCGTGCCATTGATTTTAACTAGTGTGGCGCGATGACCGATTCGATCGAGCGGCTGTATCGCGCTGTTCTGGCGGCCAGGGATCTGGATCCCGCGCGCTCGCGCACGGCCAAGCTGATGCAACAGGGCTCTGGCAAGATGGCCAAGAAGCTCGCGGAGGAGGCGATCGAGGTCGCGATCGATGCCGTCAGCGGCGACGCGCAGGCGGTGGTGCGGGAAAGCGCCGACCTGATCTACAATCTGGCGGTGCTGTGGGCAGAACTCGACATCCGGCCCGAGGACGTCTGGCGCGAGATGGAGCGCCGCGAGCTGCTGCTCGGCATCGCCGAGAAGCTCCCGAAATCGCCGGTCAAGGTCGCCAAAGCCGGTCCCGGAGGCGTGCAGGGGCGACCGATCGTCGCGGCCGACAACCGGACGATCCGCAAGCGACATTAGCGCGGCGGTCCGGTCTCGGACCGGCAGATGAGCCATGGACAAAACCTGCCCGGTTTGCTTCATCCCGGACCATGCTCAGACGGATCTACGACTGGTGTATCGACGCCGCACATAAGCCGCATGCCATGTGGATCATGGCCGCGGTTGCCTTCGCTGAAAGCTCGTTCTTTCCGGTCCCGCCGGATGTGATGCTGATTCCGATGTCGCTGGCGAAGCCGCAGCGCGCTTGGCTGTTCGCCGGCGTCTGCACGGCAGCTTCGGTGGCCGGCGGCCTCGTCGGCTACGCGATCGGCGCGCTGCTCTACGACTCGCTCGGCCATTGGCTGATCCAGCTCTATGGTCTCGGCGACAAGGTCGAGGCGTTCCGTGCATCCTATGCCGAGTGGGGCGCGGTCATCATCCTGCTCAAGGGGCTGACGCCGATCCCCTACAAGCTCGTCACGATCACCTCGGGCTTCGCCGGCTATAACCTGTTCCTGTTCATCGTCTGCTCGATCATCGCGCGCGGCGGCCGGTTCTTCATCGCCGCGATCCTGCTCAATCGCTATGGCGAATGGATCAGGGTGCAGATCGAAAAGCGTCTCGGCCTGTGGGTGGCGCTCGGCGCGGCCGTGCTGGTCGCGGGCTTCGTCATCGCCGTGAAGCTGATCTGATGATGCCGCGGCGCCCATGGCTGGTCGCAGGCTCGGCGCTTCTCGTCGTCGTTCTCTCGGCTGCCGCAGCCTGGGCCCAGTCGGCGCCATCGCTGGGGCTGCGCGAGGCGGCGCCACAGCCGCAGGCCGCGCCCGCCGCGCCGGCGCCGCCGCCCTCCAATCCAGGTCTGGTGGAAGAGCTCGGCAAGCTGTTCGAGAAGATGTCGATCATTCCGCTGAAGCCGTCCGGCGAAGCGCGCATCGAGCCGCCAGCCGCCGGCAACGCTCCGGCCGGCGCTCCCGGTGTTCAGGCTGCGCCGCCGCCGGCGCAGCCAGGCGCGCCGGTTGCTCCGAGCGGCGACAACGCGACCAGTGTCTTGAAGGAGACCGGCGACACGCTCTCGCGGCTCGCCACGCCGTCCAGCATGATCACCGGCCGCTCCCTCTGTCCGATCGCCGCCAACGGCACGCCGGATTGCAAGCTCGGTGCCGACCGGCTGTGCCAGGGCAAGGGCCACAAGGAAGGCAAGAGCCTCAACACCGATTCCGCTGAGACCTGCTCGGCCAGGGTGTTGATCCCGGGCCGGCAGCGCAAGCCGGGCGACTGCCGCACCGACACGTTCGTCACCTCGGCGCTGTGCCAATAGGCCTGAAGCCCGGCTGTGCCTTGGGTCAGCGCCTCAACGCAAGACCCTCCACGGGCTTTTCCGGTCCCTCTGCGGGCGAATTGCCATCACGGCATGATGTCGGGCATGCTCGCGATCACGAGTGTCTTTCGCATTTCACAACGAGGAATTCTCATCCATGTCCATGCCTGCCTTGTTCAAGGGGCGCCTGTCGATCCCCGTGATCGGTTCGCCTCTGTTCATCATTTCCGTGCCCGATCTGGTGATCGCGCAATGCAAGGCCGGCATCGTGGGCTCGTTTCCCGCGCTCAACGCGCGGCCGGCCGCGCTGCTCGACGAATGGCTGGCGCGCATCACCGAGGAGCTCGCGGCCCATGATCGTGCGCATCCGGAGCGGCTGTCGGCGCCGTTCGCGGTCAACCAGATCGTGCACCGCTCCAACAACCGGCTCGAGCAGGACCTGGCGCTGTGCGAGAAGTACAAGGTGCCGATGATGATCACCTCGCTCGGCGCGCGCGAGGAGCTGAACCAGGCGGCGCACCGCTGGGGCGGCATCGTCTTCCACGACGTCATCAATCAGAAATTCGCTCACAAGGCGATCGAGAAGGGCGCCGATGGCCTGATCCTGGTCGCAGCCGGCGCCGGCGGCCATGCCGGCACGATCTCGCCGTTTGCCTTCGTCGCGGAGACGCGGAGCTGGTTCGACGGACCAATCGCGCTGTCGGGTGCGATCGCGAATGGCCGCGCCATCCGCGCCGCGCGCGTGCTCGGTGCCGACTTCGCCTATATCGGCTCGGCCTTCATCGCCACCAAGGAGGCGAATGCGGTCGAGGGCTACAAGGACATGATCACCAAGTCGGGCGCCGACGACATCATCTATTCGAACCTGTTTACCGGCGTGCATGGCAACTACCTGAAACACTCGGTGGTCGCCGCCGGGCTCGATCCCGACAACCTGCCGACCTCCGATCCGTCGAAGATGAGCTTTGGCACCGACGCCTCGGGCGAGCGCGCCAAGCCGAAGGCCTGGAAGGAGATCTGGGGCTCCGGGCAGGGCATCGGCGCCATCAAGGACGTCGTCCCGGCGGCCGAGCTGATCGCGCGCTTCAAGAAGGAATATGACGAGGCGATCGATCCGCCGCTGTGAGCCGGCTCCGAAATGGCCACAAAGAAAAGCGCGGCAGCCAGGGCTGCCGCGCTTTTTTTGTCGAGGCCGCAACGAGCGGCCGAGCTATTCCAGCTCGATCGCCTGGTACTTGCCGCGCTCGTCGAGCGCGGTGCCCCAGATCTTGTGCGAGGCCTGGTGCTCGGCGCGGCCGAAGCCGAGCTTGGCGCCGAGGCCGAGGTCGATGTCGCGCATGTTCTCGAGCGTGTCGATGACTGCCTCGGTGTCGACCTGGTTGCCGACCCGGCGCAGCGCCTGGACCAGGACGTTGGCTGCGATATAGCCCTCGAACGACACGTAGGACGGCGCTTCACCCGGGAAATACTTCTCCATCGCGCCCTTGTATTCGAGCACTGCGCTCGAATAGCCGCCGACCGCCGGCACCACCTGGGTGACGATCACGCCGCTGGCATAGCGCGGACCGAGCAGCATCAGCTCGTCCGAGAGCTCGGTCGAGCCGACGAACGACACGTTGGTGTAGAGCATGCTCGGATAGAGATCGCGCGTCTTCTCGATGAACTTCGCCGCCGCCCGGTAGGTCGCGACCATGACGATCGCCTTGGGCGGGTTCTTCATCGCCCGCAGCTGGTTGACCGCCTCGTCGACGTCGACCGTGTTGCGCTTGTAGTTGAAGCGGACGATGGAGGTGTCGGCGAGGCCGAGCGAGCGGAACGCCTTGGCCACGCCGGAGAAGCCGGCATCACCGTAGGCGTCCTGCTGGGCGAACACCGCGATGTCGCGCGGCTGCAGACGACGCAGCTTCACGAGGTAGCGCACGACGGTGTCGGTCTCTTCGGCGTAGCTGGCGCGATAGTTGAATACGTAGCGATCCGGCGGATCGTTGCGCAGGATGTTGGCGCCGGTGAATGCGCCGTAGAACAGCGTGCGGCGCTGCAGGGCGAACGGCATGGCAACGGCGGAGGTCGGGGTGCCGACATTGCCGATGAAGCCGAACACCTTGTCCTTTTCGTAGAGCTGCTTCATCGCATCCAGCGTGCGCGCCGGCTCGTAGCCGTCATCGGCCGAAAACAGGCGCAGAGAACGCCCGCCGATGCCGCCGCCGTCGTTGGCGCGATTGAAGGCGGCCTCGATGCCCATCTTCATCTGCCGGCCGAGTTCCTTCGACGCCCCCGAGAACGGAGCGGCGATGCCGAAGCGGATCTCGTTGGCGGTGACGCCCTGGACGTTGCTGGTGGCCGGAGGCGGCAACGTTGCCGTCGGTGCCGTGGCAGCAACGGCCGCGGATGGGGCGATCACCCCAGCGAGGCTCGTGGCCGTCTGGCTCGGCGCGCTCTGTCCGAGCGACCGCTCCAGCTCCGCCAATTGGCGGCCAGCAGCGTTACAGTCGGTCTGGGCCGCACCCACCCGGTTGCGTCCGTCGGCAACGTAGCCGTTGAAGACGCGGGTGAGCTCATCGCGATCCGAGCCGCCCGTGGAGGCCTCCCGGATCACCTCTCGAAACTTGTCGACAATGGCCTGAACGCGGCCCTGGTCGATCGCCTGACAGGCGGATGCTGCTCCCACGATCGGCCCAACCCGGCTCGCAAGATTACGCACCACATCCGCATTGGTGCCCGCCGCGCTGGCGGGCGTTGCGAGCAATGCCGCAACCAAGAACACGCTAGAACGAAAGTTCATTGCCACTATCCCACTATGGACCCCAATCCAGGTCTTCCGCCTGGTGAAATGACGCCTTGTCTGCGACGGAGAAGACATAAGACCGTCACCATGCACAGACCAGCTTTTCCTAAGAGCATGACCATTTCGGTAACCCGACACGCGATTTTCCGATCATGCTTTAGGACCTGCTAACGAAGCGTCTTCACCAGTTCTTCCCCTTCGAAGCTAATTCTACTCAAGTTCGATT